>NZ_JAUEUV010000002.1:0-1401595 GCF_032487775.1 Bradyrhizobium sp. SZCCHNR3119
CCATTGTCGCCGAACGGCAAGCTCGACCGCAACGCGCTGCCGGCGCCGGAGTGGCAGGGCCGGGGCGAGATCATCGCGCCGCGCAACGCCACGGAAGAAGCGCTCGTCGCGATCTGGCGCGAGGTGCTCAAGCTGGAACGCGTCTCCGTCACCGACAACTTCTTTGAACTCGGCGGCGACTCGATCCAGTCGATCCAGGTGGTGGCGCGGGCCAAGCGGGCCGGGCTGAGCCTGACGGCGCGGCAGGTGTTCGAGCAGCAGACGATCGCAGCGCTTGCGGCGGTCGCCGGTCATGCGACGGCGGTCACGGCCGAGCAGGGGCTGGTGACCGGCGAGGTGCCGCTGAGCCCGATCCAGCACTGGTTCTTCGAGCAGGAGCTCGCAGCGCCGCATCACTTCAACCAGACGGTGCTGCTGGATGCGGCTGCGGCGCTGACGCCTGGACTGGTGAGCGAGGCAATGAGCCATCTGCTGCGCCATCACGATGCGCTGCGGCTGCGCTTCCATCGGCAGGGAGAGAGCTGGCGGCAGCTGCATGGGCAGGACGAGGCTGCCGTTCAGCTCGCCTGCGAGCCGATCGATCTCACCGAGCTTGGCGCGGCGGTGCAGCCCGCGGCGCTGAAGAAGCATGCCGACCGGCTGCAGGCGAGCCTCGATCTGGCCGATGGCCCCTTGCTTTGCGCCGGGCTGTTCGATCTCGGCTCCCAGGGCCGGCGGCTGCTGCTGATCGTGCATCACCTGGTGGTGGATGGGGTGTCGTGGCGGATCCTGCTGGAGGACCTCGCCACTGTTCTCTCGGCCTTGCAGCGGGGTGAGCCGGTCAGGCTGGCGGCAAAGACCACCTCGTTCCGGGCCTGGGCCGAACGGCTGGCGGCGCATGCCGGCTCGGAGAGCTTGCAGCGCGAGCTGGCCTATTGGCAGGGGCAGCCCTGGGCGGAGGCGTCCCGTCTGCCGCGCGACCATGACGGCGGGACCAACCGTGCCGACACGGTGCGCATGGTGAGCGTGACGCTGGATGCGGCGCAGACGCGGGCGCTGCTGCAGGACGTGCCCGGAGTCTATCACACCCAGATCAACGACGTGTTGCTGACGGCGCTGGTCGAGGCCTGTGCCGAGTGGACCGGACAACGACGGCTGTTGGTTGCGCTCGAAGGCCATGGCCGCGAGGAGCTGTTTGCCGAGCTGGACGTCTCGCGGACGGTGGGCTGGTTCACCAGCCTGTTCCCGGTGCTGCTCGAGGTCGAAGGTACATCCGATGCCGGCGCGGCGCTGAAGGTGGTGAAGGAGCAATTGCGGGCCGTGCCCCACCGCGGCATCGGCTATGGCCTGCTGCGCTATCTCGCTGGCGCAGCCGTGCCGGAGGTCAGCCCCGAGATCAGCTTCAACTATCTCGGCCAGCTCGACGGCAGCGGCGGAGCAGGGGCCTTGCGCTTTGCGCCGGAAGACGTCGGTGCCCAGCAGGACGGGCGCAACCGGCGGGCGCATCTGATCGACGTCTCCGCCCATGTCCGCGACGGCTGCCTGCAGCTGCAGTGGTTCTACAGCTCCGAGCTGCATGAGGCCGCCACGATCACGGCGCTCGCCGAGGATCATGTCGCAGCCTTGCGTGCGCTGATCGCGCACTGCGCGGCGAGTGACGGCGGCCTGACGCCGTCGGACATCCCGCTGGCCGGACTGCGCCAGGACGAGCTTGACCGCGTCGTCGCCTCAGTCGGCGGGCCACAGCAGGTCGAAGACATCTATCCGTTGTCGCCGACCCAGCAGGGCATGCTGTTCCACAGCCTCTATGCGCCCGAGAGCGCGGTCTATGTGATCTCGCTGGCCTGCCGGCTGGAAGGTGCGCTGGATGGCGATGCGTTCGAGCAGGCTTGGCAGACAGTGGTGGCCCGTCACGCGGTACTGCGCTCGGCCTTTGTCGGCCAGGATCTGGCGGTGCCGCTGCAGGTGGTGTTGCGCGCAGCGAAGCTTCCGTTCGTGCGCGAGGATTGGCGAGGCTTGCCTGCCGCCGAGCAGGAGGTGCGGTTCGAGGCCTTGCAGCAGGCCGAGCGCAGCCGCGGCTTCGACTTCGCATCTCCGCCGCTGCTGCGGCTTTGCCTGATCCGGACCGGGGATAATGACTACCGCCTGCTCTGGAACAGCCATCACATCCTGTTCGACGGCTGGTCGATCCCGCTGCTGCTCGATGAGGTGTTCGCAGCCTATGTGGCCCTGAGCCGGCGCGAGGCGCCGCAGCTGATCCCGCTGCGTCCGTTCCGCGACTACATCGCCTGGCTGCAACGCCAGGACATGGCTGCGGCGGAAGCCTATTGGCGGCAGCGTCTGGCCGGCTTCGGCACGCCGAGTTCGCTCGGGCTCGGCCGTCCTGCGGCCTCGGTGCTGACGGAGCAAAGCCAAGACCGCTATGCCGAGCAGACCTGCGAGATCGCGCTTGGCGAGATCGAGAGCTTCGCGCGTCGGCACCGGCTGACCGTCAACACGCTGGTGCAGGGGGCCTGGGCGCTGCTGCTCGGCCGCTACGGCGACAGCAATGACGTCGTGTTCGGCGTTACGGTGTCGGGCCGTCCGGCCGAGTTGCCTGAGGTGGAGCGCACGGTCGGGCTGTTCATCAACACGCTGCCGCTGCGCGTGGTGCTGCCGGAGCAGGCAAACGTGCTGGAGTTTCTGGGTGAGGTGCAGGCGCGGCAGAGCGAGCTGACCGACTACCAATACTCTCCGCTTGCCGAGGTGCAGCGCTGGAGCGAGCTGCCGGCTGCGACGCCGCTGTTCGAGAGCATCGTGGCGTTCGAGAACTATCCGGCGGAGATGTCGGCGCTGGGCGGGCTCGCCGAGACGATCCGGATCAGCGAGGTCCGTCCGCTGGAGCGCACCAATTATCCGCTGACCCTGCAGGTGACGGTCGGCGAGCAGCTCTCGTTCCGCCTGATCGCGGAGCGCGAACGGTTCGAGACAACCGCGGTCGAGCGCTTGCTCCAGCACCTGGCGCGGCTGCTGGGGGAGATCGTGGCCGATGCGGACCGGCCACTCTCGGCGCTGTCGCTATTGAGCGATGCCGAGCAGCAGCAGGTGGTGAGCGCATTCAACGCCACGGCGGCGGGTACTCCGCAAGGGCTATTGCATGAGCCGTTCGCGATCCAGGCGGCGCGCACGCCTGACAGAATCGCGCTGCGCTTTGCGGACGCCACCTTGAGCTACGGCGAGCTCGACCGCCGTGCTAACCAGCTGGCGCATCATCTGCAAGGGCTGGGTGTCGGCCCCGACGTCGTGGTCGGCGTGCTGGCCGAGCGATCGTTGGAGATGGTGGTCGCGCTGCTTGGTATTCTCAAGGCCGGCGGAGCCTATCTGCCGCTCGATCCGAGCTATCCGGCCGAGCGGCTGGCCTACATGATGGATGACGCCATGGCGCCGGTGCTGCTGACCCAGGCGAACCTGGTCGAGCGCCTGGCTGCGGGCGCGGCGAGCGTGGTGCGGCTCGATGCCGACTGGCCCGAGATCGCGCGCCATCCCGACACCGCGCCAAGCACCAGCTGCACGCCGGCCAACCTCGCTTACGTGATCTACACCTCGGGCTCGACCGGCAGGCCGAAGGGGGTGATGAACGCCCATCGCGGCATCGTCAACCGCCTGGCCTGGATGCAGGCGGCCTATCAACTCACGCCCGACGACCGGGTGCTGCAGAAGACCCCGTTCGGCTTCGACGTCTCGGTGTGGGAGTTCTTCTGGCCCTTGGCCCACGGCGCCGAGCTGGTGATCGCCCGGCCCGGCGGCCATCAGGATCCGGCCTATCTGGCCGAGCTGATCGAGCAGGCCAGGGTAAGCATCGTCCACTTCGTGCCCTCGATGCTGCAGGCCTTCCTGGAGGCTGCGGATCTGAAGCGATGCGGCTCCTTGCGCGCGACCATCTGCAGCGGCGAGGCGCTGGCGGTGGAGACGCAGAACCGCTTCCTCGACCTGCTGCCGTCGTGCCGGCTGCATAACCTCTACGGCCCGACCGAAGCTGCGGTCGACGTCAGCGCGTGGGCGTGCCGGCTGGAGCCTGCCGCCACGCAGGTGCCGATCGGCCGTCCGATCAGCAACATCCAGCTCTACGTGCTGGATCATCGCCTCAACCCGGTTCCGATCGGGGTGGCCGGCGAGCTCCATATCGGCGGCATCGGTGTTGCCCGCGGCTATCTGCGGCGGCCTGGGCTGACTGCGGAGCGGTTCGTGCCGAATCCGTTCACGCCCGGCGAGCGGCTGTACCGCACCGGGGATCTCGCGCGCTGGCGCAGTGACGGCGCGCTGGATTACCTCGGCCGCATCGATCACCAGGTCAAGATCCGCGGCTTCCGGATCGAGCTCGGCGAGATCGAGGCGGCGCTCTCGGCCCATGCCGAGGTGGAGCAGGCCGCGGTGGTGGTGCGCGAGGACAGCGGCGAGCGGCGGCTGGTCGGCTACGTCACGACACGCGACGATGCGCGCTGCGAGGCCGACGCGTTGCGCCGGCAACTGCAGGCCACGCTGCCGGACCACATGGTGCCGTCGGCGATCGTCCGGCTGGACCGGCTGCCATTGTCGCCGAACGGCAAGCTCGACCGCAACGCGCTGCCGGCGCCGGAGTGGCAGGGCCGGGGCGAGATCATCGCCCCGCGCAACGCCACCGAAGCCGCGCTCGCTGCGATCTGGCGCGAGGTGCTCAAGCGCGAACGCGTCTCCGTCACCGACAACTTCTTCGAGCTCGGCGGCGACTCGCTGTCGGCGACGCGCGCCATCGCCCGCGTGCAAAGGGAATTGCAGGTGGCCCTGCCGCTCAAGGCGATGTTCGAGACGACGACGCTTGGCCAGCTTGCCGACCGGATCGAGGTTCTTGGCTGGGCGAATGCCGGACCGCTTGCCGTCGAAGCGGAAGCCGAACTGGAGGAAGGGATCATCTGATGATTGAAAACCTGCTCTCCCTGCTGCGGCGCGACGGCGTCCAGATCTGGTCTGAAAATGGTCAGGTACGTTACCGTGCTCCTCGCGGCGTGATGACGCGCGAACGGATTGATGAGGTCCGCGCGCGTCAGCAGGAAATCACCGCGTTTCTTGAAGATATCCGCTCGCAGAACAGCGAGCTGCCGCCGGTCGTGCCTCGCTGTACGAGCGAGCTGCCCTTGTCCTTTGCACAGGAACGACTGTGGTTTCTTGAGCAACTCGGCAGTGCGGGCTCCTCCTACCATGTCGCCGTCGCACTTCGGCTCGAGGGCGAACTCGACGCGAATGCTCTTGAGCAAGCTTTGAGCGAGATCGTTTGGCGGCATGAAATGCTGCGGACCCGGTTCGAGACGGTGAGCGGGCGCGCCGTTCAGATCGTCGATCCTGCGGCGTCGTATCGGCTCGATGTCTTGGACCTCTCACATCTTTCCAGGCAGGAGCAGAACGCTGAGCTGGATCGGCAAAGCCGAGAGCACGCTGCTGAACCATTCGATCTCAGCGCGGCGCCACCCTTCCGCACCCGGCTGATCCGGCTTGGGTCCGAGCAGCACCTCCTGCTACTCGCCATGCATCACATCATCTCGGATGCGTGGTCGTCGGAGGTTCTGATCGGAGAGGTCACCGCGCTGTACCAGGCCTTCCGCGCAGGGAAGCCTTCTCCGCTCGAGCCATTACCGGTGCAATATGCTGATTATGCGCTCTGGCAGCGGCAGTGGCTCCGAGGCAACGCGCTCGAGCGCCAGCTCACCTATTGGACCGAGCGCCTGGCAGGTTCGTCTCCCCAACTCGATCTTCCGACCGATCGCTCGCGACGACCGGACCCAACGTTCGCCGGCGCTCATCATCGGATCTCCATCGCGGAGGCGACTGTCACAGCGGTTCAGCGCCTGGCCCGACAGGAGAATGCCACTCTGTTCATGGTGCTGCTATCCGCATTTCAGCTGCTGTTGTCGCGCTATTGCGGTCAGACCGACATTCTCGTCGGGTCGCCGGTCGCCGGCCGGCGCCGGCATGAGCTCGAGGGATTGATCGGCTTCTTCGCCAATATCTTGGTGCTGCGCGCGAACTGCTCCGGCCAGCAGAGCTTCAGGGAGCTGCTGCAACAGGTCAAGACGACAGTGCTCGATGCCTATGCGCATCAGGATCTGCCATTCGAGCGGCTCGTCGAAGCGCTTCAGCCGGACCGCGACATGGCTCGGCATCCGTTGGTCCAGGTGATGTTCGCGCTTCAGCAGGCGCCGTTCGAGGGGCTTGTCATTCCTGGTTTGCAACTGACGCCGATCCCTGCCGAGAATAAGCAGGCCAAGTTCGATCTGACTGTTCATGTTTACGACGCGAAGCGAGGTCTGGACGTATCGATCGAATATGCGACCGAGCTGTTCGATCAAACAACGATCGAGCGCCTGGCGTGCCACTTCGCACAACTGCTGGACGCCATTGCTGCCAATCCGGATTGGCGGATTCGCGATCTCCCGCTGCTGAGCGAATTGGAACGACGCGAGCTCTTGGTTGAATTGAACAACACTGCACGGCGCTATCCAGCCGAACGCAGCCTGCACGAGATATTTGCCGACCAAGCCGTGCGCTATCCGAATGCAATCGCGGTGGATGATGGAGGGCGCCGCATCAGCTATCGCGAGCTCGATGCCTGGAGCAACGGGATCGCCGCCGGCCTACGCGGACTTGGCATCGTTCCTGGCGCAGCCGTTGGCCTCTCCGGCGAGCGCTCGGCCGGCCTGATCGCGGGCATGCTCGGAATCCTAAAGGCCGGTGGCTGCTACGTGCCGCTCGATCCGAGCTACCCGGAGGAGCGCCTGACCTTCATGGTAAGAGACGCCGGCTTGGCTGCGGTCGTCGTTGCTCCAGGCGGATGCGCTCCGGCTGAACTGCCCTCGCTCCGCGTGGCCGATGCGCCTTATACGGATGCGCAGCCGTCGGCTGAGCTGGGCGGCGAAGCGGTCGCCTACGTAATGTATACATCGGGCTCGACTGGGCTTCCCAAGGGCATTGCGGTGCCGCATCGGGCGATCGCGCGTCTGGCCATTGGAGCCGACTACATCGCGCTCTCGCCAGGCGATCGGGTGAGCCATCTTTCGAGCCCGTCCTTTGATGCGGCCACGTTTGAATTGTGGGCGGCGCTGCTCAACGGATGCTGCATCGTCATCATTGATCGGGACACTGCACTTTCGCCGAGCCGGTTCGCCGCCACCGTGCGGGAGCGACGTCTCGATAGTGTGTTCGTGACCACGGCGCTGTTCAATCGGCTGGCGCAGGAGGCTCCTGACATCTTCGCGTCCGTCAGGGATGTGTTGTTCGGCGGTGAAGCGGCGGACCCGCAGGCCGTACGCACCGTGCTCGAGCACGGCGCGCCGCGGCGACTGCTGAATTTGTATGGACCTACTGAGGGCACAACCTTCAGCACGTGGATGGAGGTCAAGGCCGTCCCAGCTGATGCGCGAGCGATTCCGATCGGCCGTCCGATCGCCAACAGCACCTGCTACGTGCTCGATGCCGCGCTCCAGCCCGTCCCGATTGGGGTCGCGGGTGAACTCTATGTCGGTGGCGCCGGCCTCGCCCACGGCTATTGGGGCCGGCCGGCTCTGAGCGCCGAAAACTTCATCCCTGATCCGTTTGGTCGGGCCGGTGGCCGGCTCTATGCGACAGGCGACATCGTGCGCCGCCTTGCCGATGGCGCTATCGAGTATCTGATGCGGCGTGACGGCCAGGTAAAAATCCGTGGCTTCCGCATCGAACTGAGCGAGATCGAAGCCGCGTTACGGCATCATGTCGGCGTCGCGCAAGCGGCGGTCTTGGCGCGCGACACCGCGACCGGCAAGCAGCTCGTCGGCTACGTCGCGGCAAAGCCGGACCGGACGCTCTCGACAGATGCGCTGCGACAGCACCTGCAAAGGTCGCTTCCGGACTACATGGTGCCCGTGCACATCGTGGTGCTGGACTCCTTGCCGCTGACAGCGAATGGGAAAGTCGACCGTGCCGCCTTGCCGGAGCCGACGCCTCAGTCGAATGATCAGCGCACGATGCCGACGGGGGGCGTTCAGGAGGTCGTATCCGCAATCTGGTGCGACGTACTGCAGCTCTCGGAGCTGGGTGTCGACGATAACTTCTTTGCGTCCGGCGGCCACTCCTTGATCGCGGCGCAACTGATCGGACGGGTGAATGCCGTATTCCAGGTGGCGATACCTCTGCGGGCAGTGTTCGAGGCGCCGACGATCAGGATGCTGGCGACGAAGATCGATGAAGCGCAGCGCCAGCAGACCGGATTGGTTGCGCCAGCACTCGTCCCAGGGCCACGCGTCCGGACTCTTCCGCTGTCGTATGCCCAGGAGCAGCTCTGGTTTCTCGACCAGGTCGAAGATGTAGGGGCGGCCTATAATATGGCTGGTGCGCTTCGCCTCGACGGTCTGTTAGATGGGCCCGCGCTGCAGTGTGCGTTCTCAGAGATCGTGCGTCGCCATGCGAACCTGCGTACCCGCTTCGAGCTCGTGGATGGCCGCGGCGTCCAGGTGATCGACGAGACGCAGGCGTTTCGGATCGGGTTCACCGATCTTGGGGCGCTTGAGCGCGAAGAACGGCAGATCGAGGCACGCCGGCTGATCAACGATCATGCCAGGCAACCTTTCGATCTTCGCACAGGGCCGCTGCTCCGTGCCATGCTCGTCAAGCTCGGCGAACGCGAGCATCTTCTGCTGGTCAACATGCACCACATCATCTCGGATGGGTGGTCGCTCCGGGTATTGTTGCGGGAACTTGGGCTGCTCTATCGCGCCGAAGTGGAGGGGCGCACTGCGTCGCTGCCGAACCTTGCCGTTCAATACGCCGATTATGCGCTGTGGCAGCGCAACTGGCTCGATGGCGACGTTCTCAGTCGCTACGTCGACCACTGGCGCGGCCAGCTGGCTGGTGCTCCGACGACGCTGGAGTTGCCGACCGACCGGCCGCGGCCGCCGGTGCAGTCCTTTGCGGGCGCGACAGTGCCGTTCGTCGTATCAGGTGAGCTGCGTGCGCAGCTCATGGCCTTGGCACGCCGCGAAGACGCAACCTTGTATATGGTGTTCCTCGCTGCGTTCTCGCTTTTGCTCTCTCGCTACAGCGGCCAGCAGGATATTCTCGTCGGGTCTCCGGTTGCAGGTCGTTCTCGGCTGGAGCTGGAAGGCCTGACCGGAATGTTCGTCAACATGCTGGTCATGCGCTGCGAACTCTCCGGAGATCCTACGTTCAGGGATTTTCTCGGTCGGATCAAGGAGACCGCGCTCGGGGCTTATTCACACCAGGACATTCCGTTTGGGAAGCTGGTCGATGCATTGCAGCCGGAACGCGTCCTGTCGCGACATCCGCTATTCCAGGCCTGTCTGTCATTCGAGAACACGCCGTTCGACTCCCTGGAATTGCCGGGTGTCGCCGTCAGCCGGATTGAAGCCGATGCCGAACATCAGACGGCAAAATTCGATCTCACGCTGTATGTGCAGGAGGTGCCGTCCGGCATCGAATGCTCCCTCGAGTATGCGACCGATCTGTTCGATCGCGCGACCATCGACCGTGTGATCGGTCATTTTTTGCAACTTCTTGATCAGATTGCCTGCAAGCCGGACCGAGCATTGTCCGAAATCGATCTGCTGAGCGAGGCGGAGCGGCGGCGGCTGATCGTGGACTGGAACGACACCGCGGCGAGCTACCCGCAGGATGTCTGCCTGCACGAGCTGTTCGCCGCGCATGCGGAACGCCGGCCGGATGCGGTTGCGGCGATCTGGGAAGATGACGAGCTTTGCTATGGCGAGCTCGATCGCTGCGCCAACCAGCTGGCGCATCATCTGCGCGGGCTGGGCGTCGGCCCCGACGTGATCGTCGGGCTGTGTGTGGAGCGCTCGCTGGACATGGTGGTGGGGGTGCTCGGCATCCTCAAGGCGGGCGGGGCCTATCTGCCGCTCGACCCGCGCTATCCGGCCGAGCGGCTGGCCTACATGCTGGATGATGCCAAGGTTGAGGTGCTGCTGACGCAGGAGGCGCTGCTGCAGCGCCTGCCGGCGAGCGATGCGATCGTGGTGCGGCTCGATGTCGATGGACAGGCGATTGCCGCGCATCCCGAGACGGCGCCGATGAGCGGTGTCGATGCCGATCATCTGGCCTATGTGATCTACACCTCGGGCTCGACCGGCAAGCCGAAGGGGGTGATGATCAGCCATCGCGGCATCATGAACCTTGCCGACGCGCAGCTGGCACGGCTGCCGCTGGAGGAGAGCGACCGCATCCTGCAGTTCGCCTCGATCAGCTTCGATGCGGCGGTGTGGGACCTGGTGATGAGCTGGCGGGTCGGGGCGGCGCTGGTGCTGGCGGCCCAGCACGAGCTGATGCCGGGCGAGCCGTTGCGCGAGCTGCTGCTGCGGCAGCGCATCAGCACGGTGCTGCTGCCGCCGGCGGCGCTGGCCGCCTTGCCTGTCGCCGAGTTCAAGGATCTGAAGACGCTGCTCGTCGGCGGCGAGGCCTGCTCGGCGGAGCTGTTGCGGCCATGGCTGGCGGGGCGGCAGGTATTCAACGCCTATGGTCCGACCGAAGCCAGCGTGTGCACCACCATGTTCCGCTGCGACGGCGCTGGCCGGCCGCCGATCGGCCGTCCGTTGCCGAACACCAGGAGCTATGTGCTGGACCGGCGACTGCAGCCGGTGCCGGTCGGGGTGGCCGGCGAGCTCCATATCGGCGGCATCGGTGTCGCGCGCGGCTATCTGCGGCGGCCGGGGCTGACGGCGGAGCGCTTCCTGCCGAACCCGTTCACGCCCGGCGAGCGGCTGTACCGCACCGGAGACCTGGTGCGCTGGCGCGCCGATGGCGAGCTGGAGTTCTTGGGGCGGCTGGATAGCCAGGTGAAGCTGCGTGGCTTCCGCATCGAGCTCGGCGAGATCGAGGCGGCGCTATCGGCGCAGGACGGCGTTGCGCAGGCTGCAGCCGTCATACGCGAGGATGGCGCCGGCAAGCGGCTTGCCGCCTATGTGGTGGCGGATCCGGAAGCCTCGACCGACATCAGCGAGCTGCGCCGCCAATTGCAACAGATGCTGCCGGACTACATGGTGCCGTCGGCGATCGTGCGGCTGGACCGGCTGCCATTGTCGCCGAACGGCAAGCTCGACCGCAACGCGCTGCCGGCGCCGGAGTGGCAGGGCCGGGGCGAGATCATCGCGCCGCGCAACGCCACGGAAGAAGCGCTCGTCGCGATCTGGCGCGAGGTGCTCAAGCTGGAACGCGTCTCCGTCACCGACAACTTCTTTGAACTCGGCGGCGACTCGATCCAGTCGATCCAGGTGGTGGCGCGGGCCAAGCGGGCCGGGCTGAGCCTGACGGCGCGGCAGGTGTTCGAGCAGCAGACGATCGCAGCGCTTGCGGCGGTCGCCGGTCATGCGACGGCGGTCACGGCCGAGCAGGGGCTGGTGACCGGCGAGGTGCCGCTGAGCCCGATCCAGCACTGGTTCTTCGAGCAGGAGCTCGCAGCGCCGCATCACTTCAACCAGACGGTGCTGCTGGATGCGGCTGCGGCGCTGACGCCTGGACTGGTGAGCGAGGCAATGAGCCATCTGCTGCGCCATCACGATGCGCTGCGGCTGCGCTTCCATCGGCAGGGAGAGAGCTGGCGGCAGCTGCATGGGCAGGACGAGGCTGCCGTTCAGCTCGCCTGCGAGCCGATCGATCTCACCGAGCTTGGCGCGGCGGTGCAGCCCGCGGCGCTGAAGAAGCATGCCGACCGGCTGCAGGCGAGCCTCGATCTGGCCGACGGCCCCTTGCTGCGCGCGGCGCTGTTCGATCTTGGGGAGCAGGGCATGCGGCTGCTGCTGATCGTGCATCATCTGGTGGTGGACGGGGTGTCGTGGCGGATCCTGCTGGAGGACCTCGCCACTGTTCTCTCGACGCTGCAGCGGGGCGAGCCGGTCAGGCTGGCGGCGAAGACCACCTCGTTCCGGGTCTGGGCCGAACGGCTGGCGGCGCATGCCGGCTCGGAGAGCTTGCAGCGCGAGCTGGCCTATTGGCAGGGCCAGCCCTGGGCGGAGGCGTCCCGTCTGCCGCGCGACCATGACGGCGGGACCAACCGTGCCGACACGGTGCGCATGGTGAGCGTGACGCTGGATGCGGCGCAGACGCGGGCGCTGCTGCAGGACGTGCCCGGAGTCTATCACACCCAGATCAACGACGTGTTGCTGACGGCGCTGGTCGAGGCCTGTGCCGAGTGGACCGGACAACGACGGCTGTTGGTTGCGCTCGAAGGCCATGGCCGCGAGGAGCTGTTTGCCGAGCTGGACGTCTCGCGGACGGTGGGCTGGTTCACCAGCCTGTTCCCGGTGCTGCTCGAGGTCGAAGGTACATCCGATGCCGGCGCGGCGCTGAAGGTGGTGAAGGAGCAATTGCGGGCCGTGCCCCACCGCGGCATCGGCTATGGCCTGCTGCGCTATCTCGCTGGCGCAGCCGTGCCGGAGGTCAGCCCCGAGATCAGCTTCAACTATCTCGGCCAGCTCGACGGCAGCGGCGGAGCAGGGGCCTTGCGCTTTGCGCCGGAAGACGTCGGTGCCCAGCAGGACGGGCGCAACCGGCGGGCGCATCTGATCGACGTCTCCGCCCATGTCCGCGACGGCTGCCTGCAGCTGCAGTGGTTCTACAGCTCCGAGCTGCATGAGGCCGCCACGATCACGGCGCTCGCCGAGGATCATGTCGCAGCCTTGCGTGCGCTGATCGCGCACTGCGCGGCGAGTGACGGCGGCCTGACGCCGTCGGACATCCCGCTGGCCGGACTGCGCCAGGACGAGCTTGACCGCGTCGTCGCCTCAGTCGGCGGGCCACAGCAGGTCGAAGACATCTATCCGTTGTCGCCGACCCAGCAGGGCATGCTGTTCCACAGCCTCTATGCGCCCGAGAGCGCGGTCTATGTGATCTCGCTGGCCTGCCGGCTGGAAGGTGCGCTGGATGGCGATGCGTTCGAGCAGGCTTGGCAGACAGTGGTGGCCCGTCACGCGGTACTGCGCTCGGCCTTTGTCGGCCAGGATCTGGCGGTGCCGCTGCAGGTGGTGTTGCGCGCAGCGAAGCTTCCGTTCGTGCGCGAGGATTGGCGAGGCTTGCCTGCCGCCGAGCAGGAGGTGCGGTTCGAGGCCTTGCAGCAGGCCGAGCGCAGCCGCGGCTTCGACTTCGCATCTCCGCCGCTGCTGCGGCTTTGCCTGATCCGGACCGGGGATAATGACTACCGCCTGCTCTGGAACAGCCATCACATCCTGTTCGACGGCTGGTCGATCCCGCTGCTGCTCGATGAGGTGTTCGCAGCCTATGTGGCCCTGAGCCGGCGCGAGGCGCCGCAGCTGATCCCGCTGCGTCCGTTCCGCGACTACATCGCCTGGCTGCAACGCCAGGACATGGCTGCGGCGGAAGCCTATTGGCGGCAGCGTCTGGCCGGCTTCGGCACGCCGAGTTCGCTCGGGCTCGGCCGTCCTGCGGCCTCGGTGCTGACGGAGCAAAGCCAAGACCGCTATGCCGAGCAGACCTGCGAGATCGCGCTTGGCGAGATCGAGAGCTTCGCGCGTCGGCACCGGCTGACCGTCAACACGCTGGTGCAGGGGGCCTGGGCGCTGCTGCTCGGCCGCTACGGCGACAGCAATGACGTCGTGTTCGGCGTTACGGTGTCGGGCCGTCCGGCCGAGTTGCCTGAGGTGGAGCGCACGGTCGGGCTGTTCATCAACACGCTGCCGCTGCGCGTGGTGCTGCCGGAGCAGGCAAACGTGCTGGAGTTTCTGGGTGAGGTGCAGGCGCGGCAGAGCGAGCTGACCGACTACCAATACTCTCCGCTTGCCGAGGTGCAGCGCTGGAGCGAGCTGCCGGCTGCGACGCCGCTGTTCGAGAGCATCGTGGCGTTCGAGAACTATCCGGCGGAGATGTCGGCGCTGGGCGGGCTCGCCGAGACGATCCGGATCAGCGAGGTCCGTCCGCTGGAGCGCACCAATTATCCGCTGACCCTGCAGGTGACGGTCGGCGAGCAGCTCTCGTTCCGCCTGATCGCGGAGCGCGAACGGTTCGAGACAACCGCGGTCGAGCGCTTGCTCCAGCACCTGGCGCGGCTGCTGGGGGAGATCGTGGCCGATGCGGACCGGCCACTCTCGGCGCTGTCGCTATTGAGCGATGCCGAGCAGCAGCAGGTGGTGAGCGCATTCAACGCCACGGCGGCGGGTACTCCGCAAGGGCTATTGCATGAGCCGTTCGCGATCCAGGCGGCGCGCACGCCTGACAGAATCGCGCTGCGCTTTGCGGACGCCACCTTGAGCTACGGCGAGCTCGACCGCCGTGCTAACCAGCTGGCGCATCATCTGCAAGGGCTGGGTGTCGGCCCCGACGTCGTGGTCGGCGTGCTGGCCGAGCGATCGTTGGAGATGGTGGTCGCGCTGCTTGGTATTCTCAAGGCCGGCGGAGCCTATCTGCCGCTCGATCCGAGCTATCCGGCCGAGCGGCTGGCCTACATGATGGATGACGCCATGGCGCCGGTGCTGCTGACCCAGGCGAACCTGGTCGAGCGCCTGGCTGCGGGCGCGGCGAGCGTGGTGCGGCTCGATGCCGACTGGCCCGAGATCGCGCGCCATCCCGACACCGCGCCAAGCACCAGCTGCACGCCGGCCAACCTCGCTTACGTGATCTACACCTCGGGCTCGACCGGCAGGCCGAAGGGGGTGATGAACGCCCATCGCGGCATCGTCAACCGCCTGGCCTGGATGCAGGCGGCCTATCAACTCACGCCCGACGACCGGGTGCTGCAGAAGACCCCGTTCGGCTTCGACGTCTCGGTGTGGGAGTTCTTCTGGCCCTTGGCCCACGGCGCCGAGCTGGTGATCGCCCGGCCCGGCGGCCATCAGGATCCGGCCTATCTGGCCGAGCTGATCGAGCAGGCCAGGGTAAGCATCGTCCACTTCGTGCCCTCGATGCTGCAGGCCTTCCTGGAGGCTGCGGATCTGAAGCGATGCGGCTCCTTGCGCGCGACCATCTGCAGCGGCGAGGCGCTGGCGGTGGAGACGCAGAACCGCTTCCTCGACCTGCTGCCGTCGTGCCGGCTGCATAACCTCTACGGCCCGACCGAAGCTGCGGTCGACGTCAGCGCGTGGGCGTGCCGGCTGGAGCCTGCCGCCACGCAGGTGCCGATCGGCCGTCCGATCAGCAACATCCAGCTCTACGTGCTGGATCATCGCCTCAACCCGGTTCCGATCGGGGTGGCCGGCGAGCTCCATATCGGCGGCATCGGTGTTGCCCGCGGCTATCTGCGGCGGCCTGGGCTGACTGCGGAGCGGTTCGTGCCGAATCCGTTCACGCCCGGCGAGCGGCTGTACCGCACCGGGGATCTCGCGCGCTGGCGCAGTGACGGCGCGCTGGATTACCTCGGCCGCATCGATCACCAGGTCAAGATCCGCGGCTTCCGGATCGAGCTCGGCGAGATCGAGGCGGCGCTCTCGGCCCATGCCGAGGTGGAGCAGGCCGCGGTGGTGGTGCGCGAGGACAGCGGCGAGCGGCGGCTGGTCGGCTACGTCACGACACGCGACGATGCGCGCTGCGAGGCCGACGCGTTGCGCCGGCAACTGCAGGCCACGCTGCCGGACCACATGGTGCCGTCGGCGATCGTCCGGCTGGACCGGCTGCCATTGTCGCCGAACGGCAAGCTCGACCGCAACGCGCTGCCGGCGCCGGAGTGGCAGGGCCGGGGCGAGATCATCGCCCCGCGCAACGCCACCGAAGCCGCGCTCGCTGCGATCTGGCGCGAGGTGCTCAAGCTGGAACGCGTCTCCGTCACCGACAACTTCTTTGAACTCGGCGGCGACTCGATCCAGTCGATCCAGGTGGTGGCGCGGGCCAAGCGGGCCGGGCTGAGCCTGACGGCGCGGCAGGTGTTCGAGCAGCAGACGATCGCAGCGCTTGCGGCGGTCGCCGGTCATGCGACGGCGGTCACGGCCGAGCAGGGGCTGGTGACCGGCGAGGTGCCGCTGAGCCCGATCCAGCACTGGTTCTTCGAGCAGGAGCTCGCAGCGCCGCATCACTTCAACCAGACGGTGCTGCTGGATGCGGCTGCGGCGCTGACGCCTGGACTGGTGAGCGAGGCAATGAGCCATCTGCTGCGCCATCACGATGCGCTGCGGCTGCGCTTCCATCGGCAGGGAGAGAGCTGGCGGCAGCTGCATGGGCAGGACGAGGCTGCCGTTCAGCTCGCCTGCGAGCCGATCGATCTCACCGAGCTTGGCGCGGCGGTGCAGCCCGCGGCGCTGAAGAAGCATGCCGACCGGCTGCAGGCGAGCCTCGATCTGGCCGATGGCCCCTTGCTTTGCGCCGGGCTGTTCGATCTCGGCTCCCAGGGCCGGCGGCTGCTGCTGATCGTCCATCATCTGGTGGTGGATGGGGTGTCGTGGCGGATCCTGCTGGAGGACCTCGCCACTGTTCTCTCGGCCTTGCAGCAAGGTGAGCCGGTCAGGCTGGCGGCAAAGACCACCTCGTTCCGGGCCTGGGCCGAACGGCTGGTGGTGCATGCCGGCTCGGAGAGCTTACAGCGCGAGCTGGCCTATTGGCAGGGCCAGCCCTGGGCGGAGGCGTCTCGTCTGCCGCGCGACCATGAGGGCGGGACCAACCGTGCCGACACGGTGCGCATGGTGAGCGTGACGCTGGATGCGGCGCAGACGCGGGCGCTGCTGCAGGACGTGCCCGGAGTCTATCACACCCAGATCAACGACGTGTTGCTGACGGCGCTGGTCGAGGCCTGTGCCGAGTGGACCGGACAACGACGGCTGTTGGTTGCGCTCGAAGGCCATGGCCGCGAGGAGCTGTTTGCCGAGCTGGACGTCTCGCGGACGGTGGGCTGGTTCACCAGCCTGTTCCCGGTGCTGCTCGAGGTCGAAGGTACATCCGATGCCGGCGCGGCGCTGAAGGTGGTGAAGGAGCAATTGCGGGCCGTGCCCCACCGCGGCATCGGCTATGGCCTGCTGCGCTATCTCGCTGGCGCAGCCGTGCCGGAGGTCAGCCCCGAGATCAGCTTCAACTATCTCGGCCAGCTCGACGGCAGCGGCGGAGCAGGGGCCTTGCGCTTTGCGCCGGAAGACGTCGGCGCCCAACAGGACGGGCGCAACAGGCGGGCGCATCTGATCGACGTCTCCGCCTACGTCCGCGACGGTCGCCTGCAGCTGCAGTGGGTCTACAGTCCGGCATCTCACGACGCATCGACCATCGAGGCTCTTGCAGCGGGTCTTGTCGCATACCTGCAGGCTCTGATCGAGCACTGCGAAATCAGCGATGGCGGCTTCACGCTGTCTGATTTCCCACTCCTCCAGGGCCACCTCACTCTCTGAGATCGGAGCCGATCGATGAACATGCATACGAGCAAGACCAAGGGACAGCCCAGGATCGGTCAGCAGCACCTCGATCGCCTCATCGCCTCAGTCGGCGGCCCACGGCAGGTCGAGGACATCTATCCGTTGTCGCCGATGCAGCAGGGCATGCTGTTCCATAGCCTCTACGAGCCCGACTCCGCGCTCTACGTGATCTCGCTGGCCTGTCGGCTGGAGGGAGCGCTCGATGTCGATGCCTTCGAGCAGGCCTGGCAACTGGCGGTGGCGCGTCATGCCGTGCTGCGGAGCGCCTTTGTCGGCCAGGATCTGGCAATACAGCTACAGGTCGTCTTGCGCAGGGCTGTGCTGCCTTTCGCGCGCGAGGATTGGCGAGGCTTGCCTGCTGCCGAGCAGGAGACTCGGTTCACGGAGCTGCAGCAGGCCGAGAGGACCCGCAACTTCGATTTCGACCGCCCGCCGCTGATGCGGCTCTGCTTGATCCGAACCGGTGAGCGCGCTTACGGCCTGCTCTGGAACAGCCATCACATCCTGTTCGATGGCTGGTCGATGCCGCTGCTGCTCGATGACGTCTTTGCTGCCTACGTCGCTCTGAGCCGGCGTGAGGCGCCGCAGCTGATTCCGGTGCGTCCGTTCCGTGACTACATCGCCTGGCTGCAGCGCCAGGACATGCCGGCGGCGGAAGCCTATTGGCGGCAGCGTCTCGCAGGCTTCGACACGCCGACCTCCTTGCTCCTGGCGCGACCCCAGCCTGACGCCACGCGAAGCGAGCGTTATGCCGAGCATAGCCACGTGATCGGGACGGAGTTGACCACGCTCGAGAGCTTCGCACGCCATCACAAATTGACCATCAACACGCTGGTGCAGGGAGCCTGGGCTCTGCTGCTTGGCCGCTACTGCGACAGGGATGACGTGGTATTCGGCGTCACGGTATCAGGACGCCCAGCTGATATACCGGACGTCGAGCGCACAGTCGGCCTGTTCGTCAACACGCTGCCGCTGCGTATCGCACTGCCGCGTCATCACCATGTGCTGGATTGGCTGCGCGAGGTCCAGGCGCGCCAGACGGAGTTGCTGGAACATCAATATAGCCCGCTGTCCCTGGTCCAGCGCTGGAGCGAGGTGTCGGATGGCACACCGCTGTTCGAGAGCATTGTCGCATTCGAGAACTATCCGACGCAACTATCCGCGGTGACCGCTCTCACGCGGACCTTGCGGATCAGGAGTGTCACCACGTCCGAGCGGACCAACTATCCGCTGACCCTGCAGGTCATCGGCGAACAGTCGCTGCTGGTCAAGCTGATCTATGATGCCGAGCGGTTCGAGGCGTCGGCGATCGAACGGCTGATCGGTCATTTTGAGCAGATTTTGGATCAGATCATCGTCGATCCGGCGCGGCCGCTGTCGGCGATGTCATTACTGAGCGAGGACGAGCAGCGCCAGGTCGTGACGGAGTTCAACCCAGCGCCGGCGAGCTATTCGACAGCTGTGCTGCACGAGCTGTTTGCTGCGCAGGCTGCGCGGACGCCGGACGCGGTTGCGCTCAGCTTCGAAAGCGAGACGCTGACTTACGGTGAACTCGATCGTCGCGCCAATCAGCTAGGGCATCACCTGCAGGAACTCGGCGTCGGTCCCGAGGTCGTCGTCGGCCTTTATCTCGAGCGCTCGATCGACGCTGTGGTCGGCCTGCTCGGCATCCTCAAGGCGGGCGGCGCCTATCTACCGCTCGACCCGAGCTACCCGGCCGAGCGGCTCGCCTACATGCTTGATGATGCCAGGGCGCGGATCCTGCTCACCCAGCAAGGCCGCGGCGATCGCCTGCCTGCGAATGACGCCATCGTGGTGCAACTCGACCGCGACTGGCCAGATATCGCGCGCCATCCTGAGACGGCGCCGGCAAGCAACTGCGCGTCCGACAACCTCGCTTATGTCATCTACACGTCAGGTTCTACCGGCAAGCCCAAGGGCACGCTCATTCCCCATGATCGTGTCACCAGGTTGTTGGCTGCCACGGATGCCTGGTTCAGCTTCGGCCCAGAGGACGTCTGGACCTTGTTTCATTCGCTCGCCTTCGATTTTTCTGTCTGGGAGGTGTGGGGTGCGCTGCTCAAGGGCGGCAGGCTGGTGGTGGTGCCCTACTGGATCAGCCGGTCGCCCGATCTGTTTCATGAGCTTTTGGCGCGCGAAGGCGTCACGGTCCTCAATCAGACGCCGTCGGCCTTCGCCGGGCTGATCCGGGCCGATCGCGATGCGGCCCGGGAGCTGGCGCTCCGCTTTGTGATCTTCGGTGGCGAGGCGCTGAATTTTGCCGAGCTTGCGCCTTGGTTCGAGCGGCATGGCGACACGCAGCCACAACTCATCAATATGTACGGCATCACCGAGACCACGGTCCATGTGACCTGGCGGCCCGTCAGGCGGGCGGATGTCGAGGCCGCCGCGAGCGCGATTGGCTGCCCGATTCCCGATCTGCAGACCTACGTTCTCGACCGGGGGCTCGAACCTGCGCCGATCGGGGTTGCGGGCGAGCTTTATGTTGGCGGCGCAGGCCTTGCCCGCGGCTACCTCGGCCGGCCCGGCCTGACGGCCGAGCGCTTCGTGCCAAGCCCGTTTGCATCGGGTGAGCGGCTCTACCGTACCGGCGACCTGGTGCGTTGGAGGGCGAACGGTCAGCTCGATTATCTCGGCCGCATTGACCATCAGGTGAAGATCCGCGGTTTCCGTATCGAGCTCGGCGAGATCGAGGCAGCGATGCTGGCGCAGCCCGGGGTCGAGCGAGCAGCCGTGGTGGTACGCGACGGCACTGCCGGCAAGCAACTTGTCGCCTATGTGGTGCCGTCTCGGGATGTCGCCCTCGATGTGAGTGAGGTGCGCGCTCGACTGCAGCAATCCCTTCCGGACTACATGGTGCCTTCGACTGTGATGCGGCTCGATCGTTTGCCGCTGACCTCGAACGGCAAGCTCGATTACAATGCGCTGCCGGCGCCGGATCGGCACGGAGAGGATGACTACATTGCGCCCCGCAACGCGGCTGAACTGACATTGGCGGCTATCTTCGCCGATGTTCTCGGTGTTGATCGCGTTGGCGTCAATGACGATTTCTTCGCGCTCGGGGGACATTCACTGCTTGCGACCCAAGTGGTGGCCCGTGCACAGCAGGAACTCGCAGTCCAAGTCCCTTTGCGCACGTTGTTCGAGTCGCCCACGGTCGCAGGCTTGGCCGAGCGGCTGCAGCTCGCGCCAGCGCCATCAGCGCCACTGTTGTTGCCGGTACCGCGCGATGCGCCGTTGCTGTTGTCGCATGGTCAGGAGCGGCTTTGGTTTGTGGAGCAGCTTGGGCTTGCGGGCGGGACCTACAACATCTCGGCGGCGGTGCGGCTGGTGGGCCGGCTTGATGGCGCGGCACTGTCGGCGGCTTTGAGCGAGGTGGTTCGACGGCACGAGGTGTTGCGGACGCGGTTCGAGCCGCAGGGTGAGAGCGCGGTGCAGCGGATCGATCCGCCCTGGCAGGTCGAGCTGGAGCCGGTTGTGGTCTCCGCGGAGGAGGCGCGGCAGCGGGCGGAGCGCATCATGCAGCAGCCGTTCGACCTGGCCCGTGACCGGCTGTTGCGGGCGGCGCTGCTGCAGCTGGCGCCCGAGGACCACGTGCTGGTGCTGTCGATGCATCACGTGGTGTCGGACGGCTGGTCGATGGGGGTGCTGGTCGGGGAGGTGGAGCAGCTATATGCGGCCTTTGCGGCGGGACGTTCCTCGCCATTGCCAGCCCTGCCGATCCAATATGCCGACTATGCAGTGTGGCAGCGGCGCTGGTTGGCGGAAGAGACGCTGCAGCGGCAGCTTGGCTATTGGACGCAGCAGCTGTCCGGCGCACCGGCCGGGCTGGAGCTTGCAACCGACCGGCCGCGGCCGGCGGTGCCGAGCTTCCGCGGCGCTTTGCATCGCTTCACGATCGACGAGAGGCGCACCGTGGCGCTGTCGCAGCTGGCGCGTGCGGAGGGCGCGACCCTGTTCATGGTGCTGCTGGCGGCGTTCGACGTCGTGCTGGCGCGCTGGAGCGGCCAGGACGATGTGGTGGTGGGGACGCCGATCGCAGGACGGACACGGGCCGAGACGGAGAACCTGATCGGCTTCTTCGTCAACATGCTGGCGCTGCGCACCGATCTTGCGGGTGCGCCGTCGTTCCGCCAACTGCTGCGGCGGGTGAAGGCGACCGCGCTCGATGCCTATGCGCATCAGGACCTGCCGTTCGAGAAGCTGGTGGAGGCGCTGCATCCGGTTCGCGACCTGAGCCGGGAGCCGATCTTCCAGGTGGTGTTCGCGCTGCAGAACATGCCGCAGCGGGCAGGGCGGATGGCGGGCCTTTCCATCGAACCGTTCGCGACCGGAACGGTGGCGGCCAAGTTCGATCTGGAGCTGTCGCTGGCGGAAGCCGATGGCGCGCTACAGGGCTCGCTGGTCTATGCCGCCGATTTGTTCGAGGACAGCACGATCGCACGGCTGGTGGAGCACTTCATGCGGGTGCTGGACGGGATCGTGGCGGAGCCCGACCGACCATTGTCTGCGCTCGATCTGCTGAGCGAGGCCGAGCGGCGGCGGCTGATCGTGGACTGGAACGACACCGCGGCGAGCTACCCGCAGGATGTCTGCCTGCACGAGCTGTTCGCCGCGCATGCGGAACGCCGGCCGGATGCGGTTGCGGCGATCTGGGAAGATGACGAGCTTTGCTATGGCGAGCTCGATCGCTGCGCCAACCAGCTGGCGCATCATCTGCGCGGGCTGGGCGTCGGCCCCGACGTGATCGTCGGGCTGTGTGTGGAGCGCTCGCTGGACATGGTGGTGGGGGTGCTCGGCATCCTCAAGGCGGGCGGGGCCTATCTGCCGCTCGACCCGCGCTATCCGGCCGAGCGGCTGGCCTACATGCTGGATGATGCCAAGGTTGAGGTGCTGCTGACGCAGGAGGCGCTGCTGCAGCGCCTGCCGGCGAGCGATGCGATCGTGGTGCGGCTCGATGTCGATGGACAGGCGATTGCCGCGCATCCCGAGACGGCGCCGATGAGCGGTGTCGATGCCGATCATCTGGCCTATGTGATCTACACCTCGGGCTCGACCGGCAAGCCGAAGGGGGTGATGATCAGCCATCGCGGCATCATGAACCTTGCCGACGCGCAGCTGGCACGGCTGCCGCTGGAGGAGAGCGACCGCATCCTGCAGTTCGCCTCGATCAGCTTCGATGCGGCGGTGTGGGACCTGGTGATGAGCTGGCGGGTCGGGGCGGCGCTGGTGCTGGCGGCCCAGCACGAGCTGATGCCGGGCGAGCCGTTGCGCGAGCTGCTGCTGCGGCAGCGCATCAGCACGGTGCTGCTGCCGCCGGCGGCGCTGGCCGCCTTGCCTGTCGCCGAGTTCAAGGATCTGAAGACGCTGCTCGTCGGCGGCGAGGCCTGCTCGGCGGAGCTGTTGCGGCCATGGCTGGCGGGGCGGCAGGTATTCAACGCCTATGGTCCGACCGAAGCCAGCGTGTGCACCACCATGTTCCGCTGCGACGGCGCTGGCCGGCCGCCGATCGGCCGTCCGTTGCCGAACACCAGGAGCTATGTGCTGGACCGGCGACTGCAGCCGGTGCCGGTCGGGGTGGCCGGCGAGCTCCATATCGGCGGCATCGGTGTCGCGCGCGGCTATCTGCGGCGGCCGGGGCTGACGGCGGAGCGCTTCCTGCCGAACCCGTTCACGCCCGGCGAGCGGCTGTACCGCACCGGAGACCTGGTGCGCTGGCGCGCCGATGGCGAACTGGAGTTCTTGGGGCGGCTGGATACTCAGGTGAAGCTGCGTGGCTTCCGCATCGAGCTCGGCGAGATCGAGGCGGCGCTGTTGGCGCAGCCCGGCGTGACGCAGGCTGCAGCTGTCATACGCGAGGATGGCGCCGGCAAGCGGCTGGTGGCCTATGTGGTGGCGGATCCGGAAGCCTCGGCCGACATCAGCGAGCTGCGCCGCCAGCTGCAACAGGGGCTGCCGGACTACATGGTGCCGTCGGCGATCGTGCGGCTGGACCGGCTGCCGTTGACCCCGAACGGCAAGTTCGACCGCAACGCGTTGCCGGCGCCCGACCGCAATCGCGGGGCCGGCGAGCAGCCGCCGCGCAATCCGGTCGAGACCGTGCTGGCCGGCCTGTTCGCCGAGGTCCTCGGCCTCGACCGCGTCGGCATCAATGACAACTTCTTCGAGCTCGGAGGCCATTCGCTGCTGGCGATGCAGCTCATCGGCCAGGTGCGGGCCACGCTTGGAATTGAGCTGCCTGTCCGTGTGATCTTCACGGGACCCACGGTGGCTGACATTGCGCTGCATGTTGAAGAGGCGCTCGCCGGCGATATCGAGTCGATGACAGCCGAAGAGCTCAAGATCGCCTTGCAGGATCTGGACGATGTCAGCGCCAAGCGCGACCAATCCGAGGCCGTGATCGGGAGCATGGGATGACCAACATTGCATCGTTGCGGCGTGAACTGCTGCAGCGGCGAATGGCCGCCGCTGCCGAAGGACGGCGTGTCGTTCGGGATATCCCGTGCGCTCCGCGCGATGCGCCGTTGCTGTTGTCGCATGGTCAGGAGCGGCTTTGGTTTGTGGAGCAGCTTGGGCTTGCGGGCGGGACCTACAACATCTCGGCGGCGGTGCGGCTGGTGGGCCGGCTTGATGGCGCGGCACTGTCGGCGGCTTTGAGCGAGGTGGTTCGACGGCACGAGGTGTTGCGGACGCGGTTCGAGCCGCAGGGTGAGAGCGCGGTGCAGCGGATCGATCCGCCCTGGCAGGTCGAGCTGGAGCCGGTTGTGGTCTCCGCGGAGGAGGCGCGGCAGCGGGCGGAGCGCATCATGCAGCAGCCGTTCGACCTGGCCCGTGACCGGCTGTTGCGGGCGGCGCTGCTGCAGCTGGCGCCCGAGGACCACGTGCTGGTGCTGTCGATGCATCACGTGGTGTCGGACGGCTGGTCGATGGGGGTGCTGGTCGGGGAGGTGGAGCAGCTATATGCGGCCTTTGCGGCGGGACGTTCCTCGCCATTGCCAGCCCTGCCGATCCAATATGCCGACTATGCAGTGTGGCAGCGGCGCTGGTTGGCGGAAGAGACGCTGCAGCGGCAGCTTGGCTATTGGACGCAGCAGCTGTCCGGCGCACCGGCCGGGCTGGAGCTTGCAACCGACCGGCCGCGGCCGGCGGTGCCGAGCTTCCGCGGCGCTTTGCATCGCTTCACGATCGACGAGAGGCGCACCGTGGCGCTGTCGCAGCTGGCGCGTGCGGAGGGCGCGACCCTGTTCATGGTGCTGCTGGCGGCGTTCGACGTCGTGCTGGCGCGCTGGAGCGGCCAGGACGATGTGGTGGTGGGGACGCCGATCGCAGGACGGACACGGGCCGAGACGGAGAACCTGATCGGCTTCTTCGTCAACATGCTGGCGCTGCGCACCGATCTTGCGGGTGCGCCGTCGTTCCGCCAACTGCTGCGGCGGGTGAAGGCGACCGCGCTCGATGCCTATGCGCATCAGGACCTGCCGTTCGAGAAGCTGGTGGAGGCGCTGCATCCGGTTCGCGACCTGAGCCGGGAGCCGATCTTCCAGGTGGTGTTCGCGCTGCAGAACATGCCGCAGCGGGCAGGGCGGATGGCGGGCCTTTCCATCGAACCGTTCGCGACCGGAACGGTGGCGGCCAAGTTCGATCTGGAGCTGTCGCTGGCGGAAGCCGATGGCGCGCTACAGGGCTCGCTGGTCTATGCCGCCGATTTGTTCGAGGACAGCACGATCGCACGGCTGGTGGAGCACTTCATGCGGGTGCTGGACGGGATCGTGGCGGAGCCCGACCGACCATTGTCTGCGCTCGATCTGCTGAGCGAGGCCGAGCGGCGGCGGCTGATCGTGGACTGGAACGACACCGCGGCGAGCTACCCGCAGGATGTCTGCCTGCACGAGCTGTTCGCCGCGCATGCGGAACGCCGGCCGGATGCGGTTGCGGCGATCTGGGAAGATGACGAGCTTTGCTATGGCGAGCTCGATCGCTGCGCCAACCAGCTGGCGCATCATCTGCGCGGGCTGGGCGTCGGCCCCGACGTGATCGTCGGGCTGTGTGTGGAGCGCTCGCTGGACATGGTGGTGGGGGTGCTCGGCATCCTCAAGGCGGGCGGGGCCTATCTGCCGCTCGACCCGCGCTATCCGGCCGAGCGGCTGGCCTACATGCTGGATGATGCCAAGGTTGAGGTGCTGCTGACGCAGGAGGCGCTGCTGCAGCGCCTGCCGGCGAGCGATGCGATCGTGGTGCGGCTCGATGTCGATGGACAGGCGATTGCCGCGCATCCCGAGACGGCGCCGATGAGCGGTGTCGATGCCGATCATCTGGCCTATGTGATCTACACCTCGGGCTCGACCGGCAAGCCGAAGGGGGTGATGATCAGCCATCGCGGCATCATGAACCTTGCCGACGCGCAGCTGGCACGGCTGCCGCTGGAGGAGAGCGACCGCATCCTGCAGTTCGCCTCGATCAGCTTCGATGCGGCGGTGTGGGACCTGGTGATGAGCTGGCGGGTCGGGGCGGCGCTGGTGCTGGCGGCCCAGCACGAGCTGATGCCGGGCGAGCCGTTGCGCGAGCTGCTGCTGCGGCAGCGCATCAGCACGGTGCTGCTGCCGCCGGCGGCGCTGGCCGCCTTGCCTGTCGCCGAGTTCAAGGATCTGAAGACGCTGCTCGTCGGCGGCGAGGCCTGCTCGGCGGAGCTGTTGCGGCCATGGCTGGCGGGGCGGCAGGTATTCAACGCCTATGGTCCGACCGAAGCCAGCGTGTGCACCACCATGTTCCGCTGCGACGGCGCTGGCCGGCCGCCGATCGGCCGTCCGTTGCCGAACACCAGGAGCTATGTGCTGGACCGGCGACTGCAGCCGGTGCCGGTCGGGGTGGCCGGCGAGCTCCATATCGGCGGCATCGGTGTCGCGCGCGGCTATCTGCGGCGGCCGGGGCTGACGGCGGAGCGCTTCCTGCCGAACCCGTTCACGCCCGGCGAGCGGCTGTACCGCACCGGAGACCTGGTGCGCTGGCGCGCCGATGGCGAACTGGAGTTCTTGGGGCGGCTGGATACTCAGGTGAAGCTGCGTGGCTTCCGCATCGAGCTCGGCGAGATCGAGGCGGCGCTGTTGGCGCAGCCCGGCGTGACGCAGGCTGCAGCTGTCATACGCGAGGATGGCGCCGGCAAGCGGCTGGTGGCCTATGTGGTGGCGGATCCGGAAGCCTCGGCCGACATCAGCGAGCTGCGCCGCCAGCTGCAACAGGGGCTGCCGGACTACATGGTGCCGTCGGCGATCGTGCGGCTGGACCGGCTGCCGTTGACCCCGAACGGCAAGTTCGACCGCAACGCGTTGCCGGCGCCCGACCGCAATCGCGGGGCCGGCGAGCAGCCGCCGCGCAATCCGGTCGAGACCGTGCTGGCCGGCCTGTTCGCCGAGGTCCTCGGCCTCGACCGCGTCGGCATCAATGACAACTTCTTCGAGCTCGGAGGCGACTCGATCCAATCCATGCAACTCGTCTCGCGTGCGCGCGCCAGCGGTGTGACGATCACGCCGCGGCAGATCTTTCAATACCAGACCGTCGCGACACTGGCCCAGGTCGCGGATCGATCGCAAATTGTCGTCGATGTCGATAGCGCGCCGGACCGTGCACCTTTGACTCCGATTCAGCGCTGGTTCTTCGAACAGCCGGGACCGATCAACCACTTCAACCAGTCTGTCCTGCTTGAAGTGCCGGCTGATATCAAACAGGCTCACCTCGAGCGCGCGCTCGCATCGCTCCTGATCCATCACGATGCGCTGCGCAGCCGATTTGTCCGAGAGGAGGCCGGCTGGCGGCAGCAGCTTTTGCCGGTTGATGAGGTCTCCGTCACGCTCTCACATTTCGATTTGGCGGAGCTCGCCCCCGCCGCGCGAATATCTCAGCTGGAAATTGCAGCGACCGCGCTTCAGCAAGGTCTCGACCCCAGCGCCGGCCGGCTGGTTGTTGCCGCCTGGTTCGATTTCGGTGCCGAGGCCCCCGGCAGGCTTCTGTTCATCATCCACCATCTCGTCGTCGACGGCGTGTCCTGGCGCATCCTGATCGAGGATTTCATGGCCGGCTACGATCAGCTCGAACGCCGCGAGACGATCACTCTTGCCAACAAAACCACTTCGTTCGGGACATGGGCCACACGAATTTCAAGCCATGCGCACTCGGCGGAAGTATTGGACGAACTCGATTTTTGGACCGCCACCTGTCGGGATGCGCCGGAATTTCCGACCGACCACGCCGTTGATTTCAGCTTTGCAACCTATGGTGAAACCGAAGGTCTGACGACAGGATTGTCTGCTGAAGACACTGAAGCGCTGCTCACGATCGTGCCGAAGGCCTATCATACTCGTATCAACGACGCTCTGCTCGCAGCGCTCGCCGTCGCACTGACCGATTGGCGTGCGGCCCGAGGCGAGACCGAGACCGCGACGCTTGTCGATCTTGAGGGCCACGGTCGTGAAGACATGGTTGCGGCCGTAGATCTGTCGCGGACCGTCGGTTGGTTCACCACCATGTTTCCGGTTCGGCTCGATGCGGGACAACTGGACGTTGCCGATTTCAGGGATGGCGGCTTGGCGGCAGGCATCGCGCTCAGGCGCATCAAGGAGCATCTTCGCCGGGTACCCCAAGGTGGCATCGGCTGGGGATTGTTGCGCTATCTCAACGACGAGACCGTGGACGTCTTGCGATCGCTGCCACGAGCCGCGATCAGCTTCAACTATCTCGGACGCTTCGATGAAACCACGGAGCAAGGCTGGCGTCTCGCGGGCGAGAGTTCGGGCGTTCAGATCGCACCGGAGCGGGGCAGGGACCATCTGCTCGAGGTGGTGGCGCTCATCAGTGGCGCCAGGCTGAAGCTCGAGTGGCGCTGGTGGCCGGCGGCGCATGATCGGGCCTCGATCGACGATCTGGCCGAGCGCTTCACGGCAGCCTTGCGCGGGGTGATCCGCCACTGCGCTGCACGCCCGTTAGGGCAATTTACACCGTCCGATTTCTCGTTGGTTCGCCTCGACGAGGCGCGGCTTGCTGCCCTGCAGCAGCACTATCCCGATATCGAAGACATCTGGCCGCTCGGGCCGATGCAGCGGATCATGCTGGCGCACGCCCGGCGGTCACCGGATAGCGTAGCTTATCACGAGCAGATCTGGCTGCATCTGGAAGGCGAGCTCGATTGTGCTGCGTTAGAGGCAGCATGGTACGAATTGGCGGCTCGGCATCCTGCGTTGCGCGTCGCCTTTCCGGACGACGAGGGGGAGCCATTGCAGGTCGTGCGGCGGAACGCAAAGCCGCGCTGGTCCGCCACTGACAATTCGGTGGCCGCGGCTGACATTGCCGAGCAGCATCTGCAGGAGTTTCTCTCCGAGGATCGAAAGCAGGGGCTCGATCTTGCTGCGGGAGACGTGCTGCGTGCGAGCCTTCTGCGCCACGCGTCCACACAGCACACCCTGGTTCTGAGCTTTCACCATCTGCTCCTCGATGGTTGGTCGATTGCGCCTCTGTTGCGGGAGTTCATGGACCTCTATCTCGCCGCGCGCGGAGTTCGCTCGGCCATGCCTGTACCCAGATCGTTTCGCGACTATCTCGCCTGGCTCGTCTCCGCCGATCAAATCGCTAGCCGTGCGTTCTGGCTCGACCGCCTGGAAGGTGCAGCCTTGCCCTATCGGTTGAATTTGCCGCCAGGTGATCCAACAGCTCCGGCCGATGCATGCGCGGAGCATCGCGCGATACTCTTGGAGCGGTTGACCGCACGGCTCCAGGCCACAGCCCAAACTCAGCACCTGACAATGAATACCCTTGTTCAGGGCGCGTGGATTTTGGCTCTCGTGCGTCAAGCAAACAAGAACGAGATCGTGTTCGGCATGACGACCGCTGTCCGCCCCGGCGAATTGCCCGGCGTCGAGCAGATCCTGGGATTGTGCACCAACATCCTGCCGCGGCGTATTCATATAGATCCGGGAATGCTCGTGACGGATTGGCTGACGGATTTGCAGGTTCGGCAGGCCGAGGAACAGGTGTACGACCGAAGTCTGTTGAGCGACATTCAACATTGGGTCGGTGTGCCGTCGGACCAGGCTCTGTTCGAATCGGTCGTTGTCTTTGAGAACTATCCGACCGGGAGTTCGCTTGCGAGCAGCACAGCTGTGCCGCCGGCTGAAGTCAGGGTCACCGCGACCGGCAGCTTCGAAGCGGGCATTGATTTTCCATTATGCCTCGTGATTGCACCGGCCGCGCGGCTGGGCTTCCGGCTGGTCTTCAGCCCGCATCGCTTTGATGCGACGGCGATGAAATGTTTGTTGGACGATGTGGTTGAACTGCTGATGGCGATCGCCGCCGATCCCAAGTTGCCTCTTGCGATGTTTCGGCGAGACGTTCCAGCGCTCGGCGCAAGGCAAAGCCAACGAACCGCGCGGGTCGATCCGGTTACACAGCTATGACGCCGAGCAGCACGCGCGGCGCGCCGAGCACCGCCTTGCCGAACGCTGCGGCCACCCGGACGGAAGCAGCGTCGGTTGAAGATCGGTCGGCAGCAGTGCGACTGACGGCAGCCGAGCGGTCCAACTCGACCGGCGAGGCGCCGCTATGGCGGGAGATGGTGCGGTTTGCGATCCCGCAGACTGCAAGTGCGGCGCTGCAATTGCTGTCCGGCACGATCACGGCCATCTATTTCGGCCAACTCCTTGGGTCATCGGCGCTGGCCGTTGCGTCCGCATTCTTTCCGATCTTCTTTCTCCTCGTCTCCTTTCTGATCGGGCTGATTTCCGGTGGCGTCGTGCTGGTCGCGCGGGCCCATGGGGCAGGGGACATTCTTCAAGTCAAAAGCGCCGCTGGAACGACGCTTTCTGTCTGCGCCTTGCTCAGCGTTGCCGTCGCGATCGTTGGCTATCGCATCTCTCCGGAGTTGCTCGAGATCATGGCCACGCCGCAAGACATCATGACCTCCGCCATCGACTATGCGCGCGTGACCTTCATCTCGTTGCCTGCGGTGACGTTGGTCTTTGCGTATATGTTTCTTTTGCGCGGCACGAGTGACGTGCAAACACCGCTTCTGGTTATGGTCATCTACATCGGTATCACGCTGGTGCTGACGCCGGCCATGATCCAGGGGTGGTGCGGACTGCCGCAGCTTGGCGTGACGAGTGCTCCATGGGCGAGCTTCATCGCCTGCGCCATATCGCTGCCGTGCCTCATCGTCTATCTGCGCGTGCGGCGGCATCCTATGGCTGTCGACCGGGAGTTCCTGCGTCGGCTTCGTATCGATTCCAAGATCGCTGCGCCGTTTTTCGGAATCGGCGTGCCCGGCGGGATCCAGACCGCGGTGACCTCGCTGTCGGAAGTGGCGATGGTCGCACTGATCAACCCGTTCGGATCGAGCGCGACTGCGGCTTATGGCGCCGTCAATCAGGTGGTCGGATATCTGCTCGTGCCCATGCAGGCGTTCGGGCTCGCCGCGACAGTTTTTGCTGCACAGGCGATCGGTGCAGGCAAGCCCGACCGCCTGGGAAAGGTCACGCGGATCGCAATCACGCTCGACCTGGCCGTAGGAATTTCGACGGTGATCGCGCTCGGCGTGTTTTCGCGGGCGGTTCTATCGTGGTTCGTGGTCGATCCCGCAACATTGGCGATTGCCGAGCGCGCGCTGCTGATCTCGCTGTGGAGCTATGTGCTCGCGGGTGTCAGCGAGGTTCTTGCCGGCGTCATGCGCTCGACCGGAACGGTCGTCTGGCCAACAGTGATTGCATTGGCCGGGATCTGGCTGGTGCAATTGCCGGCTGCCGATCTGCTGTCGCGTTGGGTTGGGCTGGAGGGCGTCTGGATGGGGTATCCGGCGGGCTTCACTGCGGCGCTCGTCGTGCAACTGGCGTACTACGGATTGATCTGGCGGGGACGAAGTCGCGGGTAAGGGCGGGGCGCATGCCTTCGCTTCAGCAGTTTTCTCAGTCGGAACATGCGGCGATGACCAGGACGCGTTTGCGAGATTGAGCCGCCTTGTGCATTGCGCGCGCTGCGCGATGCGGGGTTATCCAGAAATATTCACAGGCGTCGCAAAAAGTTCTTGTGTCGAATGCGGCATCGCACTATCACCCCGCCACGCCAGCCGGACATCACTGATGACTGAGGCCTGAACTTTCGGGACGAAGTTATTTTCTGGTTGGCCCTTGACGATCTCGGAAAATAAGCTATGTGAAGCGCCCCGGCTTTCGGGACTTCCTCGCTACCGAAATAATCGAGGTTGAAGCTCTTCGCAGCCTTTATGGCTTCGAAGCGCAGGCTGTTTGACAAGTGAAGATGAAGAAAGAGAAACGTGGACGGCGGAGTCCTTGCGGGTCTTGGGGTTGAGAGCTTCGGCTTTTGGTTCTGAGATCGGACGAGAAGACTTCGGCGGACAATGTTTCAAAGGTAACACCATGATCATTTGCGCTGTGAAGCGTGGGTGATTGATAGGTGGGACCTCGTCAAACGTTGTGATCAGCCGGTTCAAAGCTTCAAGTTCAACTTGAGAGTTTGATCCTGGCTCAGAGCGAACGCTGGCGGCAGGCTTAACACATGCAAGTCGAGCGGGCGTAGCAATACGTCAGCGGCAGACGGGTGAGTAACGCGTGGGAACGTACCTTTTGGTTCGGAACAACACAGGGAAACTTGTGCTAATACCGGATAAGCCCTTACGGGGAAAGATTTATCGCCGAAAGATCGGCCCGCGTCTGATTAGCTAGTTGGTGGGGTAAAGGCCCACCAAGGCGACGATCAGTAGCTGGTCTGAGAGGATGATCAGCCACATTGGGACTGAGACACGGCCCAAACTCCTACGGGAGGCAGCAGTGGGGAATATTGGACAATGGGCGCAAGCCTGATCCAGCCATGCCGCGTGAGTGATGAAGGCCCTAGGGTTGTAAAGCTCTTTTGTGCGGGAAGATAATGACGGTACCGCAAGAATAAGCCCCGGCTAACTTCGTGCCAGCAGCCGCGGTAATACGAAGGGGGCTAGCGTTGCTCGGAATCACTGGGCGTAAAGGGTGCGTAGGCGGGTCTTTAAGTCAGGGGTGAAATCCTGGAGCTCAACTCCAGAACTGCCTTTGATACTGAAGATCTTGAGTTCGGGAGAGGTGAGTGGAACTGCGAGTGTAGAGGTGAAATTCGTAGATATTCGCAAGAACACCAGTGGCGAAGGCGGCTCACTGGCCCGATACTGACGCTGAGGCACGAAAGCGTGGGGAGCAAACAGGATTAGATACCCTGGTAGTCCACGCCGTAAACGATGAATGCCAGCCGTTGGTGGGTTTACTCACCAGTGGCGCAGCTAACGCTTTAAGCATTCCGCCTGGGGAGTACGGTCGCAAGATTAAAACTCAAAGGAATTGACGGGGGCCCGCACAAGCGGTGGAGCATGTGGTTTAATTCGACGCAACGCGCAGAACCTTACCAGCCCTTGACATGTCTGGGACCGGTCGCAGAGATGTGACCTTCTCTTCGGAGCCCGGAACACAGGTGCTGCATGGCTGTCGTCAGCTCGTGTCGTGAGATGTTGGGTTAAGTCCCGCAACGAGCGCAACCCCCGTCCTTAGTTGCTACCATTTAGTTGAGCACTCTAAGGAGACTGCCGGTGATAAGCCGCGAGGAAGGTGGGGATGACGTCAAGTCCTCATGGCCCTTACGGGCTGGGCTACACACGTGCTACAATGGCGGTGACAGTGGGAAGCTAAGGGGCAACCCTTCGCAAATCTCAAAAAGCCGTCTCAGTTCGGATTGGGCTCTGCAACTCGAGCCCATGAAGTTGGAATCGCTAGTAATCGTGGATCAGCACGCCACGGTGAATACGTTCCCGGGCCTTGTACACACCGCCCGTCACACCATGGGAGTTGGCTTTACCTGAAGGCGGTGCGCTAACCAGCAATGGAGGCAGCCGACCACGGTAGGGTCAGCGACTGGGGTGAAGTCGTAACAAGGTAGCCGTAGGGGAACCTGCGGCTGGATCACCTCCTTTCTAAGGATGATCCTTCAGTGAACATCACGTTCACTATCGGATCGTTTTAGAAACATTCAGGGGCCATCACGATCGCCAGATCCTGATGAGCTCCATTGGCGGGATTTCGCCGTCTTCGTTTCTCTTTCTTCGCGGACGAACACGCGCCAGGGGCTGAGCGCAACGATCGGGCGCGACAGCGTCGTGGATCGCGGCACCGCAAGCCTCGTTAAGCGTTAAGGGCTTGTAGCTCAGTTGGTTAGAGCGCGCGCTTGATAAGCGTGAGGTCGGAAGTTCAAGTCTTCCCAGGCCCACCACTTTTCTGGCGCAGCATGGCATTCGTCTTCTGGTTACGGGGCCATAGCTCAGCTGGGAGAGCGCGTGCTTTGCAAGCATGAGGTCGTCGGTTCGATCCCGTCTGGCTCCACCAGATGGTTTGATTGCCGGTCGGCAGCTTGAGAGAGCGCAGGTTCGACATCGTCCGCGAGACACCAATTCGCATCTCATTGTCCTCACCAGGACTTGAGGCTGCGTGTTATCTGACATCGTGAAGAGGAGATCGATCCGAGTTGGGATCGTGCAGGCTGAGGGCATTCACTCGAGCAATCGAGCGGGAGCTTTCGGCATTAAACTGTGCGTGACCTTCACTATCTCCGGGCCGTTTCGGCGCAAGACGGAAGCTGTGAAGCTTTCGTGTTGTTGTAAACGGCTCTGTTAGCGAAGCTTGACCGCCTCGCTATCGGTTCGATCTTAAGAAGCAAGCTGGTCTTTCTAAATCAGTGTCCGCGCCGCCTTGACGCCTGTCCTTCGGGAGAGGTGAGGGCGGTGAACATTCTGCCGAGTGTGTGGACATTGATGATGAGAGCAATCAAGTGCCTTAAGGGTGTTCGGTGGATGCCTTGGCGCTGAGAGGCGATGAAGGACGTGCTACGCTGCGATAAGCCGTGGGGAGCTGCGAAGAAGCTTTGATCCGCGGATTTCCGAATGGGGAAACCCACCTTCGATAGCCGGAACTCCAAGACCTTGGTTTTGGAGTTTGATCAGATACTGAGAGAATTCGAGGCCGTGAGGTCTTGGATTTCCGGTTATCAAGAGAAGGTATGAGACTTCTGAATACATAGGAGGTTTCAAGCGAACCCAGGGAACTGAAACATCTAAGTACCTGGAGGAAAGGACATCAACCGAGACTCCGCTAGTAGTGGCGAGCGAACGCGGACCAGGCCAGTCATGAATGAACGACAACCAGAACCTGTCAGGAAAGCAGGGCCTCAGAGGGTGATAGCCCCGTATGGGTAATTCAATCATTCATGCTCGAGTAAGGCGGGACACGTGCAATCCTGTCTGAACATGGGGGGACCACCCTCCAAGCCTAAGTACTCCTCAGCGACCGATAGTGAACCAGTACCGTGAGGGAAAGGTGAAAAGCACCCCGACGAGGGGAGTGAAATAGACCTGAAACCGGACACCTACAAACAGACGGAGCCCAAGATGCGTTCTGGGTGACGTCGTACCTTTTGTATTATGGGCCAGCGACTTAATTTAACGAGCAAGCTTAAGCCGATAGGCGTAGGCGCAGCGAAAGCGAGTCTGAATAGGGCGCCAAGTTCGTTGTATTAGACCCGAAACCTAGTGATCTAGCCATGAGCAGGTTGAAGGTGAGGTAACACTCACTGGAGGACCGAACGGGTGCCTGTTGAAAAAGGCTCCGATGACTTGTGGTTAGGGGTGAAAGGCCAATCAAACTGGGAAATAGCTGGTTCTCCGCGAAAGATATTTAGGTATCGCCTCGGACGAATACCTCAGGGGGTAGAGCACTGGATGGGCTAGGGGGACTTACCGTCTTACCAAACCCAACCAAACTCCGAATACCTGAGAGTACTATCCGGGAGTCACACGGCGGGTGCTAACGTCCGTCGTGGAGAGGGAAACAACCCTGACCTACAGCTAAGGCCCCCAATTCGTGGCTAAGTGGGAAAGGATGTGGAAATCCCAAAACAACCAGGAGGTTGGCTTAGAAGCAGCCATCCTTTAAAGAAAGCGTAACAGCTCACTGGTCTAAATAAGGGTTTCTGCGCCGAAGATGTAACGGGGCTCAAGCCACGAGCCGAAGCTTAGGGTGCATCGCAAGATGCGCGGTAGCGGAGCGTTCTGTAAGCCTGCGAAGGGCGACTCGTGAGAGCGCCTGGAGGTATCAGAAGTGCGAATGCTGGCATGAGTAACGACAAACACTGTGAAAGACAGTGTCGCCGAAAGTCCAAGGGTTCCTGCGTAAAGTTAATCTTCGCAGGGTTAGCCGGTCCCTAAGGCGAGGCCGAAAGGCGTAGTCGATGGGAATGCAGTGAATATTCTGCAGCCAGTGGATGGTGACGAATCCCGTGTGTTGTCCGACCTTAACGGATTGGTCGGGCCTCGAAGGGGTTCCAGGAAATAGCCTCCACATCAGACCGTACCCGAAACCGACACAGGTGGACTGGTAGAGTATACCAAGGCGCTTGAGAGAACTATGTTGAAGGAACTCGGCAATTTACCTCCGTAACTTCGGGATAAGGAGGCCCATTGCATGCGCAAGCATGCAGTGGGGGCACAGACCAGGGGGTGGCAACTGTTTAACAAAAACACAGGGCTCTGCGAAATCGTAAGATGACGTATAGGGTCTGACGCCTGCCCGGTGCCGGAAGGTTAAGAGGAGAGGTGCAAGCCTTGAATCGAAGCCCCGGTAAACGGCGGCCGTAACTATAACGGTCCTAAGGTAGCGAAATTCCTTGTCGGGTAAGTTCCGACCTGCACGAATGGCGTAATGACTTCCCCGCTGTCTCCAACATAGACTCAGTGAAATTGAATTCCCCGTGAAGATGCGGGGTTCCTGCGGTCAGACGGAAAGACCCCGTGCACCTTTACTGTAGCTTTGCGCTGGTATTCGTGACTGTTTGTGTAGAATAGGTGGTAGGCTTTGAAGCTCGGGCGCCAGCTCGGGTGGAGCCGCAATGTGAAATACCACCCTAATGGTTATGGATATCTAACCGCATCCCGTCATCCGGGATCGGGACAGCGCATGGTGGGCAGTTTGACTGGGGCGGTCGCCTCCCAAAGAGTAACGGAGGCGTGCGAAGGTAGGCTCAGAACGGTCGGAAATCGTTCGTCGAGTATAATGGCAAAAGCCTGCCTGACTGCGAGATCTACGAATCGAGCAGAGACGAAAGTCGGTCATAGTGATCCGGTGGTCCCGCGTGGATGGGCCATCGCTCAACGGATAAAAGGTACGCCGGGGATAACAGGCTGATGACGCCCAAGAGTCCATATCGACGGCGTCGTTTGGCACCTCGATGTCGGCTCATCACATCCTGGGGCTGGAGAAGGTCCCAAGGGTTCGGCTGTTCGCCGATTAAAGTGGTACGTGAGCTGGGTTCAGAACGTCGTGAGACAGTTCGGTCCCTATCTGCCGTGGGTGTTGGAATGTTGAGAGGATTTGCCCCTAGTACGAGAGGACCGGGGTGAACGTACCTCTGGTGGAGCTGTTGTCGCGCCAGCGGCAGTGCAGCATAGCTATGTACGGACGGGATAACCGCTGAAGGCATCTAAGCGGGAAACCCACCTCAAAACGAGCATTCCCTTGAGAACCGTGGAAGACGACCACGTTGATAGGCCGGATGTGGAAGTGCAGTAATGCATGCAGCTTACCGGTACTAATCGTTCGATCGGCTTGATTGCTCTCATTGTCAGTGTCCATTTGGACCTCGATCGCATCGCGATCGAACAGCTTGCTTCTTACCCGTTGTCCTTCGCCGGCCTGGTGGTCTTAGCGAGGAGCCTGAACCCGATCCCATCCCGAACTCGGCCGTTAAACTCCTCAGCGCCAATGGTACTAAGGCTCAAGCCTTGGGAGAGTAGGTCGCCGCCAGGCCTGCAAAGGACAATCCAACACCTCTTCACAAACCCCACATCAAAACCGCCGCGAAGGAAACCCCTCCGCGGCGGTTTCGTTTTGGCAATTTGTCAAATGGACTCGGATGAGTAATCGGTGCTTCGGATTCCGAACATTCGCTCGCAGCAGCCTTCATCCGATTCGTTTGCGGCCTTGCCGGCCCAGACGCGGTGATGCGGATGGTGGCCGCGGCGGGCAGTGCCAAGCAGCGAGCGCGCTCGGCCCCGGTCGATAAAGTCGATAAAGCGGAAGTTGACCGGCGCGCAGCCGCCATAAGGTCGCCTCATCCGGGTGACGCGTCTCGCGAAACTCTCTGGAACCGAATCGGTTCTTTTCCGTATTCAACGGGCAATGTAGACGCGTGGCCCTTTATCCGGGCACGCGCCAATGGAACCGGCCGGCTGCCGAGCGATTCCGGATCGGCAGCCGCACACGTCGGAGCGACCGATGCTTGGCAAGCTCACCTGGTCGGCAATTCCATTCGATCAACCGATTCCCCTGGTCGCCGCCGGCGTGGTGCTTGCCGTGATTCTCGGCGTTCTGCTGTGGGTGCTGATCAAGGGCTACATTCCCTATCTCTGGCGGGAGTGGATCACCAGCGTCGATCACAAGCGGATCGGCATCATGTATGTGCTGCTCGCCTTCGTGATGCTGCTGCGGGGCGGAACCGACGCCATCATGATGCGCTTGCAGCAGGCGATCGCGTTTCACTCCAACGGCTATCTGCCGCCGGAACATTACGACCAGATCTTTTCCGCCCACGGCACGATCATGATCTTCTTCGTGGCGATGCCGTTCGTGATCGGGCTCATGAACCTCGTCGTCCCGCTGCAGCTCGGGGTCCGTGACGTTGCATTCCCCACCTTGAACTCGGTAGGCTTCTGGTTGACCGCGACCGGTGCGCTCCTGGTCAATCTCTCACTCGTCGTCGGCGAATTCGCACGCACCGGGTGGCTGCCGTTCCCGCCCTTGTTGGAGCTGACCTATTCGCCCGGCGTGGGCGTCGATTATTACCTGTGGGCGCTGGAGATTTCGGGCGTCGGGACGTTGGTGGCCGGCATCAATCTCGTGACCACCATTCTCAAGCTCCGCACCAGAGGCATGAGCTACCTGCGGATGCCGATGTTCTGCTGGACCACGCTCGCGTCGAATCTCCTGATCGTGGCGGCGTTTCCGATCCTGACAGCGACGCTGACCATGCTGATCCTGGACCGCTATTTCGGCTTCCATTTTTTCACCAATGAAGCCGGCGGCAACGTCATGATGTTCATGAACCTGATCTGGGCCTGGGGCCATCCCGAGGTCTATATCCTGGTGCTGCCGGCGTTCGGCATCTATTCGGAAATCGTGCCGACCTTTTCCGGCAAGTCGTTATTCGGCTATCGTTCGATGGTGTTGGCCACCATGGCGATCTGCATCGTCTCGTTCATGGTCTGGCTGCATCACTTCTTCACGATGGGGGCGGGGCCGGAGGTGAACGCCATCTTCGGCATTGCCAGCATGGTGATTGCGATCCCGACCGGCGTGAAGATCTATAATTGGCTGTTCACGATGTATGGCGGTCGTGTCCGCTATTCGACACCGATGCTGTGGTCGGTCGGCTTCATGGTGACGTTCCTGTTCGGCGGGCTCACGGGCGTGCTCTTGGCGATGCCGCCGGCGGATTTCCTGCTGCACAACAGCCTGTTCCTGGTGGCGCATTTCCACAATGTCATCATCGGTGGCGTCCTGTTCGGGGCGTTTGCCGGCATGACCTACTGGTTTCCGAAGGCCTTCGGTTTCCGCCTCCATGAGGGATGGGGCAAAGCGGCGTTCTGGTTCACCCTTGCCGGGTTCTATGCGACCTTCGTGCCGCTCTATGCGGTCGGGCTTCTCGGGATGACGCGTCGCATGCAGCACTACGATGTCGCCGAATGGCGGCCATGGATGCTGGCTGCCGGTGCTGGAATGGTGCTCCTCGTCATCGGAGTCGTCCTGCAGATCCTGCAGCTTGTCTTCAGCATCCGTGATCGCGAACTGCTACGCGATCGGACTGGCGATCCCTGGGACGGACGTTCGTTGGAATGGGCGACGTCCTCGCCGCCGCCCGCGTTCAATTTCGCCGTCCTGCCCAATGTGACCGGGCTCGACGCCTATTGGACGATCAAGGAAAAGGCCACGGCCGAGCAGCTTCGCGAGAAGGAGTCGCGGGAATACGAGGACATCGAGATGCCCCGCAATTCACCGACCGGATTCGTCTGTGCCTTCTTCGCGACCGTAATGGGGTTTGCGCTGATCTGGCACATCTGGTGGATGGTTGCGCTGGGCGCCGTCGGTGCGTTTGCGACCTTCGTCGTCTTCGCCTGGCGCGATCGCGACGAGTATGTCATCCCCGCTGCCGAGGTGGCGCGGATCGACCGTGCGATCATTGCGTCGCGCCGCGGGCTCGTCACGGCAGCAGGCGACATCTGATGCTGAAGGGCGGAATTGCGAAGTGGGCCGTGGCTTGGACCGGGCGGCCGAGGTCGGACGGCTGGTCGGATCAGGTCTGCCTTCGATGGCCAGCCGCGCGGCCCGATTATGGAATCGCCGCGCGGGATCGCTTTACATTTTGCAGACTCGAAAAGCAGCAAGGTTTTGAGGCGCTCAGCGCCTCATCGTTCCGTTCGATCACTTCCATCGGGCTGATTCAACATGGTCGCTCTGAGCAGCCCGAATAGCCGACGCGGCCATCTGCATCCGCACACGTGATGCTGTGCATCGGCACGCTCCGCCAGGGCTCGCATTGGCTGGCGACGGCTGTTGAAGGAGAGTGGTATACAGATCGTTCAGAGAGTTGAACGCCCGTATCGTCACCGTGCCATAGATTTGACGGCGGGCTCAACCATCGGGCAGCTCCCATGAGCAGGTCACTATGAGCAGGTCACCATGAGCTGGTTGGTCCAGTCGCGTCTGATCAATGATGTATTCGGCGATCCCGGCCTCTACGTCGATTTTCGCTTTGGCCGTCGCGCGATGCTGTTCGATCTCGGCGACCTCGGTCCGTTGTCGGCGCGGGAGTTGTTGCGGGTGAGCGACGTCTTCGTCAGCCACCGTCACCTGGACCATTTCTGCGGCTTCGACCGGTTGCTGCGAGTGCGTCTCAACCATGAAGGAGTTCTTCGTATCGTCGGGCCGGCAGGCCTGATCGATGGCATCGCCGCCAAGCTCGCCGCTTATGAATGGAATCTGCTCGGGGAGAATTCGCCCGATTTCTCGATCGTCGCGGCTGAGTTCGTCGAAGACCGTCTGACGCGATCGGTCACGTTCAGGGCGCGTGACGCATTCGAAGCTCGGCCGCTGGGTCTCACCCCATTGCCCGAGGGCGTCGTGTTCGACGATGGCGAGGTGCGGATTGAGTCGCGGATGCTGGAGCACAGCCTTCCTTGCCTGGGATTCGCGTTGCAGGAAGCCCTGCGTGTCAACGTCTGGACTGAGGGGGTGAATGCACTGGGGCTGCAGGTTGGGCCCTGGCTCAATCGCGCCAAGAGTGCTGCGCGGCGAGGTGAGGGCGATGAGACGCCGATCGATGTCGGCAATGGTCGCGTCGAACTGCTCGGCCGATTACGTCGGCATGTGCTCAAGAGCGGGCCGGGACAGCGCATCGCCTATGTCACCGATGCTGCCTTCACGCCGGCGAATGTCGAGAGCGTCCTTATGCTCGCGAAGGAGGCCGATCACCTCTTCATCGAGAGCGCGTTCGCGGGAGCTGACGAGGACATCGCCCGTCAGCGCCGGCACCTGACCGCAACGCAAGCCGGCGAGCTCGCGCGCAAGGCGGGCGCGAGGCGGCTCACGACCTTCCATTATTCGCCGCGCTATCTTGAGGAGCCGGAGCGCCTGCGGCAGGAGGCGGAGGCGGCATTCCACGGCGATGTCCTCGCACGGGAGCCGACCAGCCCGTAGCGCTGGGTATCGGCGAGAGGCAATACCTGCGAGAGCGCTTTGCGGTTATCATGGCCCCAAATCCTCCATCGCGAACAGCTTCTGCGCTCGCCGCAAGGGCTTCGGTCATACAGGCAGCACAGGGCTGCTATCCCGACCGACAGTCGATTTGCCGCGACCTTTCCTGCTATTGCGTTGCAGCAGGAAAAGGGATTTCCAGGATGAAAGCGGTCGAGACGAAGCAGCCCGTCGCCAGGGCAGGCGAGATTGGGCGCGGGACGCTGCTCGCCATGGCGGCGGCGACCGGCATTGCCGTCGCCAATATCTATTACAACCAGCCGATGCTGGGGCTGATCGAGCGCGAATTCCATGGCCAGGCGGCGGCCGGCTACGTTCCGACCGCCACCCAGCTCGGTTATGCCCTGGGGCTGTTCTTCCTGGTGCCGCTCGGCGATATCCACCGGCGCCGCACGCTGATCATCGCTCAGTTCGTCCTGCTTGCCGCGGCGCTCGCTGCAACGGCGCTTGCGCCCTCGGCGATCTGGCTTGCGATCACCTCGCTTTTGACGGGCGCCGGCGCCACCGTCGCGCAGCAGATCGTGCCGTTCGCGGCATCGCTGGCCTCTGCCAAACGGCGCGGCGCGACCATCGGCACGGTGATGTCCGGACTTCTGCTGGGCATCCTGTTCAGCCGTACCCTGTCGGGCTTCGTCGGCGAGCATGCCGGATGGCGCGACATGTTCTGGCTCGGCGTCCCGCTCGCACTGGTGGCCGCGCTATTGATGGCGGTCGCCTTGCCGGATCATGCGGCGGCCTCGCGAATGGGCTATCACACCGCGCTGCGTTCGCTCGCCACGCTGTGGATGCGGCAGCCCGCACTGCGCACGTCGACCCTGGTGCAAGCGGCGCTGTTCGGCTCCTTCAGCGCTTTCTGGACCATTCTGGCGCTCTATCTGCAAGGTCCCCAATTCCATCTTGGTGCTGATGTCGCCGGATTGTTCGGAGTTGTCGGCGCGGTCGGCGTTCTCGCTGCGCCGTTCACCGGCAAAGCCGCGGATCGCCGCGGCCCGCACGTCATGATCTGGCTCGGCGCCACGTTGGTGTTGTTGGCGTGGGTTATTTTCGGCCTGTGGGCTACGCTTGCAGCCTTGGCGCTGGGCGTCGTCCTGCTCGATTTCGGCATTCAGAGCGCGCTGATTTCCAACCAGCACATCATCTTTGCGCTCGATCCGGAGGCGCGCAGCCGGGTCAACACGATCTTCATGACCGGCATGTTTCTTGGCGGAGCTTTCGGTTCTGCCGTTGCAACGTTCGCCTGGACCACGCATCATTGGATCGGCGTCAGCTGTCTCGGCGGCGCGCTCGTCGTCGTGGCGCTGGCGGTGAAGGCGCTGGAGTATCGCTCGCGACGCGCCGCCAAAGCCGCCGTAGCTCTGAACCAATGAGCCGATTTTGAGAGGATGTTTTCATGGCACGCGTGCGCTGTATCACCGAAATGGGCATGGGTGTCGACGTGCACGGGCGCGATGCCACGAAGGCTGCGAAGCGCGCGGTCTCGGACGCGATCCGCCATTCGAGCGTGGGCTTTTTCCGCCTGCTCGGCAAGACGCCGCACGACATGTTCGTTGACGTCACGGTTGCGGTCCCCAATCCTGAGACTGTCGACACCGACGCGGTCGCCAAGGAGCTGCCCTATGGCACGGTCAAAGTCACCGCCGTGAAAGGCGGGCTGGAAATTCCAGCCGAGCAGGGCGTCGATGCGATCATCATTGCCAATGCCGCGGTGCTCGTCAGCCTGGATGACGAGAAGGGCGGCTAAACGGGTCCTGTTTTCGGAGCGCTGCGGAGCAGCTTGATCTGCGGCAACGCATCGGCCGGAGAGCCGATGCAGAATTCGTGTCGGCGCTTTTAGCTTCGGCACGACACCGCATGAACAGACGAACTTTGCTCATTGGCGCCGGCACTCTGCTTGCCGCCGGCACGGGCCTCTCGGCATGGCGCAGGGCGGCCGGATCGATGGCGGACTACGAGGCCTATTCTGCGCAGCTCCGCGCAGCGATGACGTCCGACATCGCCGATGTGATCCGTTACGCTGTCCTCGCGGCGAATAGCCACAATACCCAGCCCTGGCGCTTTCGTGTGACCGGCGAGGCGATCGACATCCTGCCGGATTTTGCAAGGCGCACGCCGGTCGTCGATCCGGACGATCATCATCTTTTTGTCAGCCTCGGCTGCGCTGCGACCAACCTTGCGACTGCAGCATCTGCGAGCGGTCGTCCCGGTGAGATCGCCGTGCTGCCGGACGCGTCTGGGGTGCGCTACGCCTTCGCAAGCGGACAGCCCCGGCCGGAGCCGTTGCTTGCAGCCATCGCGAAACGGCAGTCGACGCGCGCGGATTATGATGGCCGCACGGTCCCTGCCGCCGATCTCGCTAAGCTGCAAGCCGCCGGTGCCGAACCAGGCGTCAATCTTGTCGTCGTCACTGCGCGCGCGGAGATGGCGAAGATCGGAGACCTCGTGATTGCCGGTAATTCCGCGCAGATGGCCAATCCCGCCTTCATGCGCGAGCTTGAGCAGTGGGTACGCTTCAATCCTCGCAGCGCCATGGAGATGGGGGACGGACTGTTCTCGGCTGCGAGCGGAAATCCATCTTTGCCGACCGCATTGGGCCGCATCGCCTTCGACCATGTGATCAGTGCTGCTTCGGAGAACGATAGATATGCGCGCCAGATCGCATCCTCGGCCGGTCTGGCGATCTTCATCGGCGACGAAGCCACATCGGCGCATTGGATCAAAGTGGGACAGGCGTGCCAGCGCTTCGCGCTTGAGGCGACGCGGCTCGGATTGAAGCTTGCCTTCATCAACCAGCCCATTGAGGTGGCGAGCTTGCGGCCGGAGCTCGCACGGCTGATCGGGACGGCCAAGCGCCCGGACCTCGTCCTGCGCTTCGGCTACGGGCCGACGCTGCCTTATGCACCGCGCCGTCCGGCCTCCCAAGTGCTCAGTTCATGAGTCGTTCCTGTCAAGATTGACGGATTGGCAAAGCGGTGCATGGTAAAGCCATGTTCGAGAACACCCGATTGGCGCGGATGAGCGATGGGCATTATTGCCTGGTGCGCGACCTTGGCCTGGTCAAGGGCGGCAAGGGCATGCGCTATCATGAGGTGGTGATCGACTTCAGCTTTCGCGGCATGAAGGTGCTGGTGAAGCAGGGCGCCAGCGCGCTGCTGCGGTGGGCCGTCGTGAAGCTCGAGCAGCACGATGCGACGGCGAAACTGCCGGCGCTGCTGCGGACGCGGACGCGCGAGCCGCAATAAGCGGCATCAACGCCGGGGTCTTTTGCGGGACCGAGATGAACCGACGTTGGTTACGAGTCGCCGCTTCGGGTCGTAAGGGCTCTCCGGGTTCACATCGATATCGACGTCATCGACGCAGTGTTGCGCCTCGGTGTGGCTGCTGCCTGAATACCAGGGGCCGGCACGCAGTGTGACATCGCTCATCTTTGCAAGCTCCAGACACTTCCAATCGCCTCCCGGCGGCAAGTTCTTGCTGGAGGCGCCTGCGAACTGAAAAGCCAGCGTCTTCTCCCGTCCGTTCTTGTGGCCCAGGATGATTGGACACACCTCGCGGGCAAAGCCCTCGTACACGCAGAGCACCTGTTTGCGCTCCGTCATGGCCTGCGCGATCAGCTCATAGGTCGGACTGGGCATGATGTCCTCCTCCTGTGCTATTGCTGTAACTCGCTTTGCAGCTGTGCCGTTCCCAAGAGGGGGGCCTTGCCCCTTGGCTCCTGCGTCATAGATTGACGTCGAGCCATTTCGCGCGAGCCACAAGATGACCGATCTCTCCAGCTTTTCGATCACCAGGCGCTGGCCGGCGCAGCATCCGGATCGACTGCAACTCTATTCACTGCCGACCCCGAACGGGGTCAAGGTTTCGATCATGCTCGAGGAGATCGGTCTGCCATACGAGGCTCATACGGTCGATTTCGGCAAGGACGAGCAGAAGTCACCTGAATTCCTCTCGCTCAATCCGAACGGCAAGATTCCGGCGATCATCGATCCCGACGGACCGGGCGGCAAGCCGCTTGGTCTGTTCGAGTCCGGGGCGATCCTGCACTATCTCGCCGAGAAGAGCGGCAAGCTCCTCCCGTCAGATCCGGCGAAACGCTGGCACACGCTGCAATGGGTGCATTTTCAGATGGGCGGCATCGGGCCGATGTTCGGCCAGGTCGGCTTCTTCCACAAATTCGCCGGTAAGGAGATCGCCGACAAGCGGCCGCTGGAGCGTTACGTCGCTGAGAGCAAGCGCCTGCTCGGCGTGCTCGAGGGGCGGCTCGCCGGCCGGCAGTGGATCATGGACGACGAGTATACGATCGCCGATATCGCCTCGCTCGGCTGGGTCCGCAACCTCATCGGCTTCTATGGCGCGCGCGAACTCGTTGCTTTCGATGACCTGACACGTGTGCCGGCCTGGCTGGAGCGCGGGCTGGCGCGACCGGCGGTCCAGCGTGGGCTGGAGATCCCGAAACGGCTGTGACGGTCTCGGCAGCAGATTTCGATCATTGCCTCGAGATGGTGCGCGCCGCGCCCGAAGCGCGCGGCGGCGGAATCTTCGGACCTGAGAGCGTGACGTGGCAGGTCAATCGCGAGGCCGCGATCTTCTTGGGAGCGGGTCGGGCGTTGCTGCTGCAACTGGCGCATCCCTGGGTCGCGGCCGGCATCGCCGATCAGTCGCACGTATTTGCCGATCCGCTTGGGCGTTTCCACCGCACCTTCAACATCGTCTTCACCATGGTGTTCGGCACCCGCGATCAGGCGATTGCGGTGGCCCAGCGGCTGTACCGGCGGCACGCGGCGGTGGTGGGTGAGATGCCCGAGACCGTCGGGCCGTTCGCTGCCGGCTCGCGCTATTGTGCCAACGAGGTCAATGCATTGCGCTGGGTTCATGCCACTTTGGTGGAAACGGCGCTGCTGGCGCATGATCTGATGCTGGCTCCGCTCGGCCCCGTGGAGCGGGAGCGTTATTGGACCGAGGCGAAGCTGTTTGCGACTCTGTTCGGCATTCCACAGGAGGCGCTCGCACCGACTTGGGGCGGGTTTCAGGCCTACGCGACTGAGATGCTGGAGTCCGACGTTCTCACCGTCAGCGCGGCCGCGCGCGACATCGCCCATCGCATCTTTTCCGGCGCGGCCACGCGGCTGGCTCCACCATTCTGGTATCGTGCGTTGACAGCGCAGATGCTGCCGGAGCGGCTGCGTCTTGCGTTCGACCTGCCGTTTGGCACGGCGGAGCAGCGCAGCGCCCAACGGGCAGTGCGCTGGCTGCGGCGCATCTATCCCATGCTGCCGGATGCGCTCCGGACCGTCGGCCCCTATCAGGAGGCGCAGGTGCGGATCGCCGGCCGGGCTGAGCCGCCACTCACCGTGCGGTTTCTGAACCGCGCCTGGATCGGACAGCCCAGCATGGGCGGCGGCGAGCGACGCACCAGAGCCTGACATTCGATCGCCATCGCTGGGCGAAGCGCGGCCTTGAAGACGGTATGCGTTCCCGCGGAAGTTGTTAAACTTCGTGCGACGCCCACCCACTGGATCCGTGCGTCACGCACGCAACAGGGAGGACAACATGAACGCGCTGACCATCCTGATCATCCGCCATGCCGAAAAACCTGATGGTGACATCACCGGCCCCGGCCTCACCCACAAGGGTCAGGAAGATCCGAAAGCGCTGGTGATCAGCGGCTGGGAGCGGGCGGGGGCATGGACCGCGCTGTTCGGCAGCGGGCTCGGTGGAACCGATTATCCCACGCCACACGCGATCTATGCCGCCGATCCCGACAGCGGCACCAGAGACTCCGAGCCGAGCCGCCGGCCGTATGAAACGGTGCAGTCGCTCGCTGCGCGGGTCGGGCTATCGAAGCCGGACATCACGTTTGGCAAGGGCCACGAGGCTGCGCTCGTAGCGGCGCTGCTCAACCTCTCCGGCGTCGTGCTGGTGTCCTGGGAGCACAAGGCCATCGTTTCCGATATTCTTCCGCGGCTGCCGGTCAGCAATAAGCAGGACCTTCCGGCGCACTGGTCGAGCAAGCGCTTCGACGTCGTTTTGCGCTTCGACCGCGAACCGGGCGAGACCGAGTTCAAGTTCAAGGAGCTGTTTCCTTGCCTGATGCCCGGGGATTCGAACTCCCCGCTGAGCAGTGATCCCGGCGAGTGAATGCGTTCGTGATAATCTGAAACTCGATCTTCTAAGCACGGATTGGCGTTGCAGGACGAGCCGCGGCTGGTGGTCAGGCCACCTCGACCGATTTGCCGTGACGGCTATCCTCGACCCAGGCATGGGCGGCAAACCATTCATGGTGGATGCGGCAGTGCGGGCAATATGAACGCGAGAAGAACACCGGCATACGCTGAAAGCGCGCGGCATCCATCTCCATTCCCGTCTCGATGGTCTGCCCGGTCTGCGGACAACGTACCATGATCTTGCCCATCGCGGCCTCCTGCTGCGGGCCTGATACGCGGGCGATGCGAAGAAATTGTAATGCTCTGCGGACAGTTTCGTGGCAAAGCACGACGACAAGTTACCCATGGAACTCTTGCTGTTGCAGCTGTCAAAAGCCGGTCAGTTCAAGCCCTGGCACGATGGCAAAATGTCGCGAACGGTGCGAGAGCTGCGGCTGTACACAGGCTTTTGAGGACGCCTTGCATGAGCATCACGATTTACGGAATCAAGAACTGCGACACCATGAAGAAGGCGCGTGCCTGGCTCGACGACCACAGCGTCGCGTATGACTTTCACGACTACAAGACGGCAGGAATCGAGAAGAGCAGGCTCAAGCAATGGAGCGACGAACTCGGTTGGGAGACGCTGCTCAATCGTGCCGGCACGACCTTCAAGAAGTTGCCCGACGCCGACAAGGAAGATCTCACCGAAAGCAAGGCAATCGCGCTGATGCTGGCGCAGCCCTCGATGATCAAGCGTCCGGTGCTCGATCTCGGCGGCAAGCTCCTGGTCGGATTCAAGCCGGACATCTATGCCAAAGAGGTAAAGGCTGCGAAGTAGGGGCCGGCGTATCTGAAGTTCAGATCAGCTGGCCTCGACGATGTCGACGTCATCGTCGGCACCGAGCGCGGACTGCATGACGGTTTCGACGTTGATCACGGTGTTGACCGCCCGCACGGGTGCGCAGCGCGCGTCGGGTCCCATCAGATTAGCCAGCCGGAACGCGCCTTCGATGCTGATGGACTTGTAGGAGCCGACGATCTGTTCGACTCCGTCGTCGTTGCCAAATGGAAGCAGCAGCCGTTCGAAGCTGACCTCCTTGCCATCGGCATCGCAAACCGTCGCGATCGAATAGGTCGGCCGTCTGTGGCGGACGCAGGCGAGATAGTACGGCGCGACCCGGGCGTAACGTTCCGGTCCGATTGCATCGTCCAGATAGCGATTGATCCGCTCCTCTGGCCGAAGGTGGTCGCCGCCGTAGGTCGTGGTCAGGCGTGCGCCTTCCTGGGTGATGAAAAAGCGAACGCTTGCCCCCTCGGTTTCGACAGCGAAGTGCATCATGTCGGGCAACTCGTCGGCGATGTCCTCGGGGTGAAAGCCGGCGAGCCCGGGCAAGGGCCGTTCGTTCTGCCTCGCGCGCAACCAAGCGTTCAGCAAAACGCGCTGCCTGATGGATTTGACAACCGAAGGGCCGGCACTCTCAAATTCCATAGCTCGCAGCCCGAATCAAATGGCCTTTGCCCGGCCGCTTCAATGCGGGTCCGAGTTCGCAATTGCAGGAGCACATACAGCCTTCAATACCGGATTCGCAATGTCGGCTCGGTAAAATGATTGGTTGGATCGGCTCCCACATGGTCGCGGGGATTTCAATCGAGCTGATCATCCGTCCTGGTGTTGCCACGCGTGCGGTGCACGGGTTCACGATCGATCGCGGGCGCGGAGCCTCATGTAGTCGCGCGCACATGCAGCGGACATGCGTAGACAGCCTGAGCAAGCAACTTGAGATCGCACTGCTCAATTTGTCGGACGACGCGAAGCCATGATGCATTCGAAATGTCTAAGCTGCGCTCCGGCTGTGAATCGCATCGGATCAGGCGGCAGACGAGCGCAAGAGATTCTCTGAGAGCGCGAATTGGCTGGCTTATTCAACGACAGGTCAATGTCCGCCGCGGGGATGTGAATGCACAGCTTTCCGCCTTGCCTAACTGCCTCGTTTGACGGCATATTCCGCGCCAGGAGGCGGCCGGCCTAGGATAGTCAAAGGAAATGTCCAGGCTTCCAAAGGGTCAGCCGAGAACGAATAATGATCCGGGCGTCCGCTTTGATGGCGCCGGGCAGGGGGAAATTTGTTTGGCTGATGAGTTCATTCTCGAAACCCACGGATTGACCAAGGAGTTCGCGGGGTTCTTCGCCGTACGCGATGTCTCGCTCAAGGTTCGCCGCGGGAGCATCCATGCGCTGATCGGCCCGAACGGGGCCGGCAAGACCACCTGTTTCAACCTGCTGACCAAGTTCCTGCGGCCTTCGGCCGGCAAGATCGTCTATAACGGGCAGGACATTACCGCGATGGCGCCGGCCGATGTCGCGCGCCTCGGGCTGGTCCGCTCGTTTCAGATCTCGGCGGTATTTCCGCATCTGACGGCGTTGGAGAACGTCCGCGTCGCATTGCAGCGCCAGCACGGCAGCTCGTTCGATTTCTGGCGTTCCAAGTCGGTGCTGAACCGTTTCAATGGCCGGGCGCACGAGCTTCTGAACGACGTGGGCCTGAGCGAATTCGCCAACACGCCGGCGGTCGAGATGCCGTATGGACGCAAGCGTGCACTTGAGATCGCGACGACGCTGGCGCTCGATCCGGAAATGATGCTGCTCGACGAGCCGATGGCCGGCATGGGGCACGAGGACATCGACAAGATCGCGGCGCTCATCAAGCGGATCTCCGCCAAGTACACCATCCTGATGGTCGAACATAATCTGAGCGTCGTCGCCAATCTCTCCGACATCATCACCGTGCTCACGCGCGGCCAGGTGCTGACCGAAGGTCCTTATTCCGAACTCTCCAAGGACGAACGGGTCAAGGAAGCCTATCTGGGAGCCGGTCATGCCTGAGGTGATGGTCGCGACCCGAGGCGCAGAGACCGCTGCGACCGACACCATTCTCGAGGTCAAAAATCTCGAGGCCTGGTACGGCGAATCCCACATTCTGCACGGCATGAACTTCAACGTGAATGCCGGCGAGGTGGTTACGCTGCTCGGCCGCAACGGCGCCGGCAAGACCACGACGTTGAAGTCGATCATGGGGATCATCGGCAAGCGCACAGGCTCGGTGCGCTTCAACGAGCGCGAATTGATCCGCATGACCTCCGACAAGATCGCGCGGCTCGGCATCGCGCTGTGTCCGGAGGAGCGCGGCATCTTCGCGAGCCTGGACGTGCGTGAGAACCTGCTGCTGCCGCCGGTAGTCCGCGCCGGCGGACTTTCGCTCGAGCAGATCTTCGAGCTGTTTCCGAACCTGAAGGAGCGCTTGAAGAGCCAGGGGACCAAGCTCTCCGGCGGCGAGCAGCAGATGCTGGCGATCGCGCGCATCCTGCGCACCGGTGCGAGCCTGTTGATGCTGGACGAGCCGACCGAGGGCCTCGCTCCGGTGATCATTCAGCAGATCGGCCACACCATCGCGCGGCTGAAGAAGGAGGGCTTTACGATCCTCCTGGTCGAACAGAACTTCCGTTTCGCCTCCACCGTGGCCGACCGCTATTTCGTCGTCGAACACGGCAAGGTGATCGACGGCTTTTCCAATGCCGAACTGCCGGCCAATATGGACAAGCTGCACAGCTATCTCGGCGTCTGACGGCCGCCGAGGCCTTGCGCCGACGGATGCCGGGACGGAAAGCATCAGGATAGGCGTCGCCAAACGACGCCAACGCAATCGACGACGAGCGAAACGACGAAGAGACACCAAGGATGCAAGCCCTCTACGCACAGCTTCTGGTCGGACTGATCAACGGCTCGTTCTACGCGCTGCTCAGTCTCGGGCTTGCCGTCATCTTCGGCATGCTCAACATCATCAACTTCGCCCATGGCGCGCTCTACATGATGGGCGCGTTCTGCGCCTATTTTCTCCTGAACGTCACTGGACTCGGCTATTGGTGGGCGCTGATCCTGGCGCCGATCGCGGTCGGGATCTTCGGTATGATCCTGGAGCGCACGCTCCTGCAGTGGCTGGCCGGCCTCGACCATCTCTACGGCCTGTTACTCACCTTCGGCATCGCGCTGATCGTGCAGGGCGTCTTCCAGAACTATTTCGGCTCCTCTGGTCTGCCCTATTCGATCCCAGAGCAGCTCCGCGGCGGCATGAATCTCGGCTTCATGTTCTTGCCCGTCTATCGCGGCTGGGTCGTGGTGTTTTCGCTCGTCGTCTGCGTCGCCACCTGGTTCCTGATCGAGCGCACCCGGCTCGGTGCTTACCTGCGCGCCGCGACCGAAAATCCCACCTTGGTGCGTGCCTTTGGCATCAACGTGCCACGCATGATCACGCTGACCTACGGGCTTGGTGTCGGTCTTGCCGCGCTCGCCGGCGTATTGTCGGCGCCGATCAACCAGGTCCGCCCGCTGATGGGGGCCGACCTCATCATCGTCGTCTTCGCGGTCGTCGTGATCGGCGGCATGGGCTCGATCATGGGCTCGATCATCACCGGCTTTGCGCTCGGCGTGATCGAGGGATTGACCAAGTATTTCTATCCCGAGGCTTCCAACACCGTGGTCTTCGTACTCATGGTCCTGGTGTTGCTGGTGAAGCCGACGGGTCTGACCGGACGGGCCGCCTGACATGACTTCGATCACCGACGCTACATTGCCGATCACCCCGCGCGCGATGCGCGACGAAATGATCGCCTTCGTCATCATGGCAGCGCTGCTTGCGCTGGTGCCGTGGACCGGGATCTATCCCTTCTTCGTGATGCAGGCGCTGTGCTTTGCGCTGCTCGCCTGCGCCTTCAACCTCTTGATCGGCTATGGCGGCCTGCTGTCATTTGGCCACGCGATGTTCCTGGGCACGGCCGGCTATTGCAGCGCGCACGCCTTGAAACTGTGGGGCTTGCCGCCGGAGCTCGGCATCCTGGTCGGCGTCGCGGGAGCCTTCGCGCTTTCGGTCGTCACCGGCTATATCTCGATCCGGCGCCAGGGCATCTATTTCTCGATGATCACGCTGGCGCTGTCGCAGTTGCTCTATTTCATCTATCTGCAGACGCCGTTCACCCATGGCGAAGACGGCATCCAGGGCATCCCGCAGGGGCACCTGTTCGGCATCTTCGATCTGTCGAAGTCGACGGTCCTGTACTATGTCGTGCTGGTGGGCTTTCTCGCCGGCTTTCTGCTGATCTTCCGGACCATCAACTCGCCCTTCGGCGAGGTGCTGAAGTCGATCCGGGAAAACGAGCAGCGGGCCATCTCCCTCGGTTACAAGACCGACCAGTACAAGCTGCTGGCCTTCATCCTGTCGGGGACGATCGCAGGCTTTGCCGGCGCGCTGAAAGTGTTCGTGGCGCAGAACGCCTCGCTGACCGACGTGCACTGGTCGATGTCGGGCGAGATCGTGCTGATGACCCTGGTCGGTGGTCTGGGGACGGTGTTCGGACCGGTCGTCGGCGCCTTCGTGATCATCGCCATGCAGCAATATCTGGCCGGGTTCGGCCAGTGGGTGACAGTGATCCAGGGCGTGATCTTCGTCGCCTGTGTGCTGACCTTCCGCCGCGGCGTGGTCGGCGAGATCGCCCATTTGTTTCGGCGCTCGCTCTAGCCGTTGATATTGCAGCAATTTTTTGCCCAAGAAAGCGGTGGACGACGAGGCTTCCGCTTCTATCGGAACGCGATCCGCGTTATGACAGATTTGTGACGGGCCGCCCTCGGCCCGTTTCCGATCGATGGATCTCGTCTCATGCTGCACTTGTTTCGCGCCGTCCTCCCCAAGGAGGAGCGCTTTTTCGACCTGTTCGCTCGCCACAACAAGGTGGTGATCGAGGGGGCACTGGCGCTGCAGGACATGCTGAAGGGTGGCGATGACATCCTTATGCACTGCCAACGGGTCAACCAGTTCGAGAACGAGGCCGACAACGTCACCCGCGAGGTGCTGACGGCTGTTCGCCGGACCTTCATCACGCCGTTCGATCGCGGAGATATCAAGAGTCTGATCACCTCGATGGACGACGCGATCGATCAGATGCAGCAGACCGCCAAGGCGGTCATGATGTTCGAGGTCAAGGAGTTCGAGCCGACCATGCGCGAGATGGGCGGGCTCCTGGTCGAATGCGCCAATCTGACCGGCCGGGCTTTGCCGCTGCTGCGGGCGATCGGCCAGAATGTGCCGATGATCACCGCCATCACCGAAGAGATGACCAAGCTCGAGGGCCGCGTCGACGATCTCCACGACATCGGGCTGAAGGAGCTGTTCCTCAAGCACCGCCACGCCAACACCATGGACTTCATCATCGGCGCCGAGATCTACGACCACCTGGAGAAGGTCGCCGACCGTTTCGACGACGTCGCCAATGAGATCAATTCGATCATGATCGAACAGGTGTAGGGCGCCGTCGTGGATGCTCCTCTCGGTCTTCCGCTCCTGGTCGGGTTGATCGCGGTCGCGCTCGCCTTCGATTTCCTGAACGGGCTGCATGACGCCGCCAACTCCATCGCGACGATCGTGTCGACGCGGGTGCTGCGGCCGCAATATGCGGTGTTCTGGGCGGCCTTTTTCAACTTCATTGCCTTCGGGGTGTTCGGTCTGCATGTCGCCCAGACCATCGGCACCGGCATCATCGAACCTTCGGTCGTCGACGCGCAGGTGATCTTCGCCGCGCTGCTCGGCGCCATCGCCTGGAACCTGATCACCTGGGCGGCCGGCATTCCATCGTCCAGCTCCCACGCCTTGATCGGGGGCCTGGTCGGGGCAGGGGTGGCCAAGGCGGGTCTGTCGGCGACCGTGTGGAGCGGGCTGTCGAAGACGGTGCTTGCGATCGTGCTGTCGCCGCTGCTCGGGCTGGTCCTGGCCATGATCCTGGTCGCGATCGTCTCCTGGGCCTCGGTGCGCTCCACGCCCTTTGCGGTGGACCGGGCCTTTCGCATCCTGCAGTTCGCCTCGGCCTCGCTCTATTCGCTCGGCCATGGCGGCAACGACGCCCAGAAGACGATGGGCATCATCGCGGTGCTGCTCTATTCGCAGGGGTATCTCGGGGGCGACTTCGGCATTCCATTCTGGGTCGTGCTGTCGTGCCAGGCGGCGATGGCGCTGGGCACCCTGATGGGCGGATGGCGGATCGTGCGCACCATGGGCCTGCGCATCACCAAGCTGACCCCGATGCAGGGTTTCTGCGCCGAGACTGGGGGCGCGATCACGCTGTTCATGGCGACTGCGCTGGGCGTGCCGGTCTCGACCACCCACACGATCACGGGCGCCATCGTCGGTGTCGGAGCGGCCCGCCGGGCCTCGGCGGTCCGCTGGAACGTGGCCGGATCGATCGTCTATGCCTGGATCTTCACGATTCCGGCCTCGGCCCTGGTCGCCGCGCTGGCCTATTGGCTGGTCTCGGTGCTGCGGCACTGACCCGAAGGGACCGTTCCGGCAGTATTTCGCCGGTTGGAGTTGCGCTGCAAAACCCCTATATGAGGGGCGCGCAGCGGCCGTGATCCCGCGCGCTTCCCGTCACACATCACGTCCGACGCCCTCAAGACGCTCGCCGCCTCATGTCCGATTCCGCGCTTATGACCGAAACGCCAATCCGCTCGCCGCTCTCCGACGAGGTGGCACGACGGCGCACCTTTGCCATCATCTCGCATCCGGACGCCGGCAAGACCACGCTGACGGAAAAGCTGCTGCTGTTCGGCGGTGCCATCAATCTGGCCGGACAGGTCAAAGCCAAGGGCGAGCGCCGCAACACCCGCTCGGACTGGATGAAGATCGAGCGCGAGCGCGGCATCTCGGTCGTCACCTCGGTCATGACTTTCGAGTTCGAGGGGCTCGTGTTCAACCTGCTGGACACGCCGGGCCACGAGGACTTCAGCGAGGATACTTACCGCACGCTGACCGCGGTCGATTCCGCGGTCATGGTGATCGACGCCGCCAAGGGCATCGAGGCGCGCACGCGAAAACTGTTCGAGGTTTGCCGCCTGCGCGACATCCCGATCATCACCTTCATCAACAAGATGGATCGCGAGAGCCGCGATACTTTCGAGCTGATGGACGAGATCGAGAAGACGCTGGCGCTCGACACCACCCCGATGACGTGGCCCGTGGGCCGCGGCCGCGACTTCATCGGCACCTACGACATCCGTGACGGCGGCGTGCGCCTGCTCGAAGGCGGCGGCGCCAAGACCGGTGCTGCGCAGCAGATCGAGATCGGCGAACTTTCCAAGATCAATGCCAATCTCGATATCGGCCAGATCAAGGACGAGCTCGAACTGGTCAGGGAAGCCTGCAAGCCGTTCGAGCTGGAGGCGTTCCGAGAGGGCCATCTAACCCCGGTCTATTTCGGCAGCGCGCTGCGCAATTTCGGCGTCGGCGATCTGCTCGAAGGCCTCGGGCGCTATGCGCCGTCGCCGCGCGCCCAGGATTCCGACCTGCGCAAGGTCGACGCGGCCGAGCCGCGCATGAGCGCCTTCGTGTTCAAGATCCAGGCGAACATGGATCCCAACCATCGAGACCGCATCGCCTTCGCGCGGCTGTGCTCGGGCAAGCTCAGCCGCGGCATGAAGGCGAAGCTGGTGCGCACCGGCAAGACCATGCCGCTGTCGAGCCCGCAATTCTTCTTCGCGCAGGACCGTTCGGTGGCGGATGAGGCCTTTGCCGGCGATGTCGTCGGCATTCCCAATCACGGCTCGCTTCGCATCGGCGACACCCTGACCGAGGGCGAGGACCTGACCTTCGTCGGCGTGCCGAGCTTTGCGCCGGAAATCGTCCGCCGCGTGCGACTGACGGACGCGATGAAAGCGAAGAAACTGAAGGAAGCGCTGCAGCAGATGTCGGAGGAGGGCGTCGTGCAGGTGTTCCGGCCGCGCGATGGTGCACCGGCGCTGGTCGGCGTCGTCGGCCCGCTGCAGCTCGACGTCTTGAAGGCGCGGCTCGATGCCGAATATTCACTCCCGGTCGAATTCGAAGTCTCGGAATTCTCGCTGGCGCGCTGGATCTCGTGTGACGACAAGAAGAAGCTGGAGGCGTTCATCGCTGCCAACAATTCCGGCGTCGCCGACGACGTCGATGGCGATCCGGTGTTCCTGGCCAAGAACGAGTTCTATCTCGGCTACACCAAGGAGCGCGCCGAGGGCATCACCTTCTCCAACGTCAAGGACGTGAAGAAGCGGGCGTGATTTGATCATCTAAGGTCGGTCGTCCTCGCGAGGACAAAGGCTGTCCACCTCGTCATTCCGGGGCATCGCGAAGCGATGAGCCCGGAATCCATTTCGCGTCATGTTGCGCGGAACGAGCGCGTTCCGCGCGCCCCGGAATGACCAGTGGATGGACCTGCGCTCTACGGAATGACAAGCCGTAGCTCTACAAATTGATGATCCCGTGCCGCGCGGCGTGGGCGACCGCATCGGTGCGGCCGGTGGCGTCGAGCTTGTCCAACAACGAGCCGACGTGGAATTTGGCCGTGTGCACGGAGATGCCGAGCGCGCGGGCGATCTCCTTGTTCGAAGCTCCTTCGGCGAGCAGGGCCAGCACGTCGCGTTCGCGCGCGGTGAGCTGAAAACTGTCGGCGGTACCGTCCTCGGCAGGCTGCGGCGCGACCACGACGACATCGGCAGGCTCGCCCGGCGCCGCCAGGCGCAGGCCGCCGACTTTTCCGAGCAGCGCCGCAAGCCGGTCCGCAAGATCGGGATCGTCGAGATTGATCGCGATGACGATCGGCGGCCTCGTCTCCTCCGTCACGCGGCCGGCCTCTCGCCGATGGTGAGCGCAAAGCGGACCGGCTCGCCGCCGCGCAGGCCCGCCACGTCGACCACGGCACCGACACTGTCGGGGCCAAGTTCGCGCATCAAGGCCCGCATGCTGCTGAAGGACTGATTGTTGAGCGCGGTGAGCACATCGCCCTGGCGCAGGCCGGCGGCCGCCGCCGGGCCGTTCTTGTCGATGCTCATCACCATCGCGCCGATGCCGTCATCGAGCTTCACCGGCTGCAGGCCGACGCCGAGATAGCCGCGCGCGATCCGGCCGTGGGTTTCGAGCCTGCCGGCAACGTGTTCGATCGTGGCCGCAGGGATCACCAGCGTCCGGCGCGGACCCAGCACCGCCATGCCGATGGCCCTGCCATCGGCGCTGAGGACCAAGCCGCCCTCCTGACTGCGGCGCAGGCGGGTGCCGAGCTCGATACGCGCGCTGATCTCGCCGCCGCGCAGGCTGCGCCAGGCGCCGGCCGATTTCGAGACCATCGCGAGCGCCGCGGTTGGCGCACCATCATCAGTTGCGACGACCACCGCAAGCGAGGCAAGCGGCGGCACCGCGTTCTTGAGTCCTGCGGGCGTGAGCGTGCCGGGAAGGCCCGCAGCCTCGAAGCGGAGCAGGGCGACGTCGGTGGTGTGATCGCGGCCCGCGATAGTCGCCGGTCGCGTGCTGCCGTCGGCAAACACCAGCGTAATCTCGCCCTCGTCGGCCAGTGCCTCCTCGGCGGTGACCACAAGGCCGGGCTTCCAGACGAAGCCGGTCGCACGGGAGCGGTGGGAGTGGACGGACACGACCGCGCCAGCGGCTTGTACGACGATGGCGTTGAGGGCTGACGACAGCGAGGTGAGGGCGGACAGATCGGACACGGGCAGATTGGACATGGGCGGCTCCAAACAGGGGTGATCCCAAATGTGGAGCGTCATCCGCGGTTTCGTAACTGCCCGGGTGGGCAGGACCTCAAATCGCTGTGCGGGCCTTGGCCAGGGGGAAGGCGAGATCTCCGTGCTTGGAGGTCTTCAGCCCCAGTCCCACCAGCGCTTCGGCAAAGCGCACTGCCGCGGCGACGCCGTCGATCACGGGAATACCGAGCTCGCCGGACAGCTCCTGCGCAAGATCCGCCATCCCGGCGCAGCCCAACACGATCGCGCCGATGCCGTCGTTATCAAGCGCATCGCGGCATTCGTCGAGCAGAATGCCGCGGACATTGGCCTCCGGCTTGTCGAGATCGAGCACCGCCACATCGACGGCGCGAACCTTGCGGCAACTATGCTCCATGCCGTAGTTGCGCACCAGATGTTCGGCGATGATCTTGGTGCGCGACAGCGTGGTGACGATGCTGAAGCGGGTGGCGACGAAGCTCGCGGCGTGCATGGCCGCCTCCGCAATGCCGAGCACGGGTGCGGCGGAGAGCTCGCGCGCGGCGAGCAGGCCAGGATCGCCGAAGCAGGCGATGACATGGGCGTCGCAGCCGGCCGCATCGCCCTCGGCCACTTCCTTCAACATGCCGATGGTCGCCAGGGCCTCGTCGTAATGTCCCTCGATCGAAGCGGCGCCGAAACGCGCAGTCCGGCCGACGACGCGCGTCGTCGGGCTCGCGCTCGCCTGCGCAGCCTTCGCGATCAGCGCGGTCATCGATTCCGTCATGTTGGGATTGATGACGTTGATCGTGGTCTGGCGTGTGGACGGGCTCATATTTCGTCTTTCGTGAGGTCGCTGTTGCCGTGATCTAACCAAGTTCCGGCGCCAGGGTCGAGTCGGCCGCGCGAGGAGACGGAACGCGCAGACGTGAACGGGATTGGCCTTGTGTCGGCGGGCGCCGCGACCACCTTCTCGTGAGCGATCCCTGGTGTCATCCATGCTGCGTCTTTGCCTGATCCTGCTGCTGCTGGTCCCCGCGATGGCTTCCGCACAGCGGCGCGCTCGCCAGATCAATCCGGTGCCGTTTGCCCACACGCCCTGCAGCGTGCTCGACGAAGGGCCGTGCACGCCGTCCTATTGCGGCGTCTATGGGCCGTGGCCGTGCATACCGGAAATGGACTATCCGTACGGGGAGAATCTGCAGCTCACGGTGCAGAGCGTGCCTGCAAAGGATCAGGCGGCAAAGTATCAGAAGCCCGACCACGATCTCGACAATATCGGCGATCTGTTCGCAGCGCTCAGGTCCTGCTGGACGCCGCCGGCGGCGGATGCCGCGCGCGAGGGCATGCAGATGACGGTGCGCTTCAGCTTCAAGCGCGACGGCGAGATGATCGGCTCACCGCGGCTGACCTACGCGACGTCAGGTGTCTCGGCCGATACGCGCGACACCTATCTGAAGGCGATCAACAGTTCGCTCCAGTCGTGCCTGCCGCTCAAGTTCTCATCCAATCTGGGCGGCGCGCTCGCCGGGCGTCCCATCGCGATCCGCTACGTCGATAATCGCGACCTCGGGAAGACGTCGTCGGAGAAACAGTGACTTGAAGTGCGGACTGCTGCCGACACATTGCGATGCGACCACCAAAAATGATACGGGGGTCTGACTGACGCCAGCACGCAAGAGGGGGATCGATCGTGGGACTTCTGGTGATGGTGGTGGGGCTGGTGCTATTTCTTGGCGCCCATGTGTTCACGGCGCAGCGCGGGGCGCGGGCGCGGTTGATCGCGTCCATGGGCGAAGGGACCTACAAGATCGTCTATTCGCTGGTGGCGCTGGCCGGCCTCGCCTTGATCGTCTGGGGCTTTGCGCATTATCGCGCCGACGAGTTCCAGGCCGTATGGAATCCTCCGAAATTTCTGAAGCATCTCAACATCGCCTTGATGCTGCCGGCGGTGATCCTGGTCGTCGCAGCCTATGTCCGCGGCCGCATCTATAGTGCCGTCAAGCATCCGATGCTGGCAGGCGTGAAGCTATGGGCATTCGGCCATCTGCTCGCCAATGGCGATCTCGGCGGCATCGTTCTGTTCGGTTCGATCCTGGCCTGGGCGGTGTACGATCGCATCTCGCTGAAGCGCCGTGCCGATCCGGGCGCCCCGCCGATTCCTGTCGGCGGCATCGGCAACGATCTGATCGCGGTAGTGGTCGGGATCGTCGCCTATCTGGCGCTAGCCTTCGCCTTCCACCCGGTCGTGCTCGGCATTCCCGTGATGGGGAGCTGACGATGTCGGTCCAATCCACGACCCGGCGCAAGACGGCTCCCGACATCCGGGCCCGCAAGGGCGGCGAGCCGATCGTGATGCTGACCTCCTACCACGCCCACACTGCGGCGGTGGTCGATCGGCATTGTGATGTGATCCTGGTGGGGGATTCGCTCGGCAACGTCATGCATGGCTTCGAGACCACCGTGCCGGTCACGCTCGACATGATGATCCTGCAGGGGAGCGCCGTCATGCGCGGTTCACGCCAGGCGCTGGTCGTGGTGGACATGCCGTTCGGCTCGTATGAGGCCGGTAAAGAGCAGGCGTTCCATTCGGCGGCGCGGATCATGAAGGAGACGCAGTGCGGCGCGGTCAAGCTCGAAGGCGGCGTGCGGATGGCCGAGACGGTGCGGTTTCTCACCGAGCGCGGGATTCCGGTGATGGGGCATATCGGTCTGACACCGCAATCGATCAACACCCTCGGAAGTTTTAAGGCCCAGGGGCGCGAGGCGGACAGCTGGGCCCCGATCGAGAACGATGCGCGCGCAATCGCCGAGGCCGGCGCCTTCTCGATGGTGATCGAGGCGGTCGCCGAGCCGCTGGCGCGCAAGATCACGCAAGACGTCGCTATTCCAACCATCGGTATCGGCGCCAGCGCAGCTTGCGACGGTCAGGTGCTGGTGCTGGAGGACATGCTCGGATTGTCGCCGAAAGTGCCGAAATTCGTTCGCCGCTACGGTAATCTCGGACCCGCCATCGAGGAGGCCGTGGCGGCCTATGCGGCGGATGTCCGCTCGCGCGCCTTTCCGGCCGCCGAACATGTCTACGACATGAAGACCAAGACCTGAGAACCGAGCCCGTTCCACGCGAGGGGATCAGAAGGCAGTTGCGCGAAGCGGTGAGGGCATGATAGCCGCGTTCCGGCGGGAGCGACGCAAAACCGGTATTAAGCTCTTGATTCCGCAAGGCCGGCCTTGCCTCCGCCATATCGGCGCGGTATCGGCGCCACATATCGGGGGCTGGGTGCTCGCCGGCACGTTAATACCGCACGCGAAACACCTCACAGCGGTTATCATGGGACATCGCTAAGTGTCTGAATTTTTTGATGAAGTAAGCGAAGAGGTCCGCCGCGAGCAGCTCAAGCAGCTGTGGGACCGGTATTCGATTTTCATCATTGCGGTGGCGCTCCTGGTCGTCGCCGGCGTCGGCGGCTGGCGCGCTTACCAATATCTCGAGGGGCAGAAGGCCGCCGATGCGGGCGCCGCCTTCAACAAGGCCGTGGAACTTTCTGACCAGAACAAGCACGCCGAGGCGGAAAAGGCGTTCGCCGATCTGGCCGGCAGGGCGCCGTCCGGCTATCGCATGCTGGCCCGTTTCCGCGAGGCTGCCGAGGCCGCGACACGTGACAAGCAGGCGGCGGCCAAGCTCTACGACGAATTGGCGGCCGACCGCAGCATCGGCGGCGAGCAGCAGGCGCTGGCGCGGCTTCGCGCCGCCGGCCTGCTCGTCGATACGGCAAGCTATCAGGACATGAAGCTGCGCCTGGAAGGCGACACCGGGGCTGGCGCACCGTTCCGGCACGCCGCGCGGGAGCTGTTGGCCCTCTCCGCATGGCGCGGCAATGATGCGGCTGCGGCCCGGCAATGGCTGGACATGATCGCGCTCGATGGCGAGACGCCGCCGGCGCTGCGCTCGCGCGCGGAGGCGCTGCAGGCCTTGTTGCCGCCCGTGGCCAAGAGCTGACGACGCCCGACGGCAGGACTTTACGTTTGAACGGGGGACCGACCATGCGCCGCCACCAACGCTTGATTGCCGCCACCATCCTGTTCGCGTTCTCCAGCGTGCTGGGCGGCTGTGCGAGCGGCGGCAGTTTCGACCCGAGCGATCTGCTCGATTTTCTCGACACCAAGAAGAAGCTGCCCGGCGACCGCAAGCCGGTGTTTCCGGAGGGCGTACCCGGGCTCGAGCAGGGCGTGCCGAAGGAGCTCTACAAGGGCGAGGTCGAAAAGCAGCAGACCGAGGAGCAGCAGCAGGCGGCTCAGCCTGTGCAGCCCCCGCCGGCCGAGGAGCCGAAGGCGAAGAAGGGCAAGAAAGCCAGGCACACCGCTGCCGCGCCGGCCGACCAGCCGCCGCAGGATGGCGAGGCCGCTGCGGTCGAGGAGGGCGCCGCAGGCGTGCCGCCCGCGCCGAAGCCCAAGAAGATCGCCCGCCGCCGCACCACGGCACCGCCCCAGGACGATACAACGGCCGCCCAGCCGCAGCAGCAATCAGGCACGTCCGGTTCATTCCCGGCGCCGATGCCGAGCGGCTCCTTCAGCCGTTAATCCTTTGACCGACTGTTCCGGCGCGTCATTCCAGTCGCTGGCCGATTGAGCTAGAGCTTTCGGCGTAAAGCGCACCAGGGGCGCATTGGATCATCATGTTCACGATTGCCATCATCGGCCGGCCCAATGTCGGCAAATCCACTCTGTTCAACCGCCTGGTCGGACAGAAGCTGGCGCTGGTCGACGACCTGCCGGGGGTGACCCGCGACCGCCGCGAAGGTGAGGCCCGTCTCGGCGACCTCGCCTTCACGGTGATCGACACCGCGGGACTGGACGAGGGTGCCAAGGGCTCGCTGACCGCGCGGATGCAGGAGCAGACGGAGACCGCGATCGAGCTTGCCGACGCTCTGTTCTTCGTGATCGACGCCCGCGTCGGCCTGACCCCGACCGACCGCGCCTTCGCCGATTTCGCCCGCCGCGCCAACAAGCCGGTGCTGCTGCTCGCCAACAAGAGCGAGGGCAAGCACGGCGAAGCCGGCGCGATGGAGTCCTATGCGCTCGGCCTCGGCGATCCCATCCAGATCTCGGCGGAGCATGGCGAAGGTATGGGCGAGCTCTATGACGCCGTGAGCCAGCTCGTGCCTCCTGCGTCTGATGAGGACGAGCACGAGGAGACCGACGAGGAGCGCGCGCAGCGGCCGATCCGGGTCGCCATCGTCGGCCGTCCCAACGCCGGCAAGTCCACCCTGATCAATCATCTGCTCGGCGAGGAGCGGCTGCTCACCAGTCCCGAGGCCGGCACCACGCGCGATTCCATCGCCGTCGAGATCGACTGGAAGGGCCGCGGCTTCCGCATCTACGACACGGCCGGACTGAGGCGCCGTGCGCGGATCGAGGAAAAGCTGGAGAAGCTGTCGGTAGCGGACGCGCTGCGCGCGGTGCGCTTTGCCGAGGTGGTGGTCCTGATGATGGACGCGCAGAACCGCTTCGAGGAGCAGGATTTGCGCATCGCCGATCTGATCGAGCGCGAGGGCCGCGCGCTGGTGATTGCGGTCAACAAATGGGACCTGATGGACGGCAAGCCCGGCCAGATCTCGGCGCTGCGCGCCGATGCCGATCATTGGCTGCCGCAGGTCGCAGGCGCTCCGATCGTTGCAGTCTCCGGCCTGATGGGTGAGGGCATCGACCGGCTGATGGAGGCGATCGTCCGCGCCTATGCGGTCTGGAACAAGCGCGTGCCGACCTCGGCGCTCAATCGCTGGTTCGAGCAGGCGATCGCGGCCAGTCCACCGCCGGCGGTCTCGGGCCGGCGGCTGAAGCTCAACTACATCACGCAGACCAAGGCGCGGCCGCCGAGCTTCGTGCTGTTCTGCTCGCGGGCGGACGCGATCCCGCAATCCTATCTGCGCTACCTCACCAATTCGCTGCGCGACACGTTCGATCTGCCTGGCACCCCGGTTCGCATCACCTTGCGCGAGAAGGCCAATCCGTTTGCGCACAAGCGCAAGCGACCCTCGTAAAGCGCGCTCGGCTCTTTAAGCACGAGCAGCTCGAGCGCACACAGCCGTAAGACCCTGGCCCGTGATCTGACGCCGCCCCCTCGCTGTCGTCCGAGGATCTGCGGCATAACAATTCAACTTTTGATTGAATTTTGAGTCTTGCGTCTCGCCGAAAATAGGTCAATTATACTGACATAAACTCTCAAAGCTCCTCGGGGTGGAATCATGTCCAGCTGGCAACCGATCTACGCGCGCCGCGCCGAGCGCATGAAGGCATCGGAAATTCGTGAGCTGCTCAAGCTGCTCGAACGACCTGGGGTGATTTCCTTCGCCGGCGGGATTCCCGATCCCGCACTGTTTCCTGCAGCAGCGGCGACGCAAGCCTATGGCGAGGTTCTCGCCGACCAGGCCGGCGCATCGGCGGCGCTGCAATATTCGGTCAGCGAGGGCTACGCTCCGCTTCGCGAATGGATTGCCGGTCACATGGCTGGGCGCGGCGTCCCAGCGTCGGCCGACAACATCCTCATCACGTCGGGTTCGCAACAGGCGCTGGACTTCCTCGGCAAGCTGCTGCTCACCCCCGGCGATACGGCGCTGGTCACCGCTCCGACCTATCTCGGCGCGCTACAGGCTTTCTCGGCCTACGAGCCGCGCTACGACGTGATCCGCCCGCACGCCTCCAACCGGACGCCGGCGTCCTATGCCGACGAGGCCGCGAAAGCGACGTCGGGCGCGCGCGTCAAGTTTGCCTATGTCGTGCCCGACTTCGCCAACCCCACCGGAGATACGCTCTCGCTGGCCGCGCGCGGCGACATCCTGGACCTGGCCGCCGAGCTCGACGTGCCGGTGCTCGAAGACAGCGCCTATTCGGCGCTGCGGCTCGAAGGGGACGAGCTCCCGGCGCTGCAGGCCATCGATGCCGGCCGCAGCGGCTCGCTGGACCGCTCGCGGGTGATCTATCTCGGGACGTTCTCGAAGACCGTCGCGCCCGGCCTCCGCGTCGGTTGGGTTTGCGCATCGCGCGCTATCATCGGCCGTCTCGTGCTCATCAAGCAGGCGAGCGACCTGAACGTATCGGCCATCAATCAGATGGTGATGCACAGGCTGGTCGAAGGCGGCCGGCACGCCGAGTTGATCGCGACGGCGCGCGCGCATTACCGGCGCAAGCGCGACGCCATGCTGGGATCACTCGAGGCCGAGATGCCGTCGGGCGTGAGCTGGACCAGGCCGGAGGGCGGCCTGTTCGTGTGGGCGACCTTGCCGGAATCCATGTCCGGTGCGGCGTTATTGGAGCGGGCCGTCGAGGAGGCCAAGGTGGCGTTCGTCCCGGGTGCGGCTTTCTTTCACGACGGCAGCGGAGCGAACACGATCCGGCTGTCCTATTCGCTGCCGCAGGAACCGACGATCGCGGAGGGCATCGGCCGGCTCGCGGCCCTGCTGCGCTGATGGCGAGAGGCGACACCAGCAATCAGGGGATGATCAGGCGGGCCGCTCAAGGCTTCGGCTGATAGCCGTCGGTCAACGTGTTCAGGAAGGCGATGATGTCGGCTTCGTCCTGCGCGGTTATCGCTGGACTCTCCCCCGCTTTGCGGTCGAACGGCGGATCGGTCACGTCGACATTGGCTCGGTACTTCGCGGGTAGGTCGTCGTATTTCTGCACGGTGCCATCGGCCGCGCGCGGATAGACCTTCTCAGGATTGGTGTCGCGGAAATTATAGAAATCGAGCACCTGCTGCAGAGTACGGAAGACGCCGTTGTGGAAGAATGCGCGGCGGGTCGCCGCGTTGCGCAAGGTCGGGGTCTGGAACATGCCGCAATATTGCGTCTGGTCGGCGATGTCGGTGCGCTGCGGACCGCAGGCGCCCAAATCAAAATGGCTTGGATCATGGTTGTCGGCCAGCGCTGCATTGCGCGGCGCGCCGAGTGCCTCGTACTGATGGTCGGTGAAGAGAGGAGGCAGCCCGTCGCGGGTAGGGCTGGAAGGATGGCAGCCGGCGCAATTGGCCTTGTCGGGATCGTTGAACAATTGCAGGCCGCGCAGTTCGCTCGCGCTCAGCTGCGCCTTGCCCTCCAGCCAGTAGTCGAACTTGCTGCTGTAGGGATGAAAGCTCGGCTCTTCGAGCTGATAGCGGGCGACAGCGAACATCGCCTCCGAGACCAGCAGTCGGGGATTGTTGAAGATGTTGGCGCCGAACAGGCCGATGAAGCTCTCCACATAGGGCGCGTGGCGCAGCTTGCCGGCGACGGTTTCGATGCTGCCACCGTCCATCTCGCGCCGGTCGAGCAGGGGAAACAGCGCCTGATCCTGCAGCGTGTCAGCGCGTCCGTCCCAGAACAGGCCGCCTTGCGGCACGATGTTCGCCGCCGAAGCTGCACTCTGCGTCGCGATCTTCTTCGCGCGCGGGGCTTGTTGTGCGATCGCAGCCATCTGCGCCAGGTCGACGAGGTTCTCGTCGTCGCCCTTATCGGGGCCGATGCTGAAATTCGGCTGACGCTCGAGATAGGTCAGCGATGGGACCGCGCGCGCGCCTTGTTGCGACAGGGTCGAGCCGCCGAGCATGACCGGCTCGTCAGTAGGTGGGCCATAAGCGTGATCCGCACTGTGACAGGACGCGCATGACAGCGCCCCCGACGACGACAACGAGGCGTCGTTGAAGATCTGCCGGCCGAGCTGCGCCATCGCGGAGAGCGGGGCAGTGTGCGGACGGACGAGGTGGATCGGGTTCGGATTGGCTCCAGGAACTCCCTGCGCCTCGAGCGCGGAGACAGCGCCGGCCATGCAGAGCAGGCCGGCGCCGAGGAGCCACGACATGTGAACGTTCATATGTCTGTTCTGATCGCTTAGAGCATGATCCGGAGAAGTGGAAACCGGTTTTCCCTCGCGACAAACGCCATAGGCGTTTGCGCGGAGATCATGCTCAATCAAAGAGATGAGATCATGATGCGGTTCGTTCTAATCGCATCATGATCTAGTGGTGATGGCCTTCGGGCACGCTCACGATGACGGTGCCCGCAGTCGGATCGAGAAACAGTTTGTTCGCCTCATCGTCGTGATCATGTTCGAAGTCGAACAGGTCCATGATCGATCCGGCGCTGGCGTCGAACGAGCCGCGGCCCAGGCGCTGGCCGTGCAACCAGTTGTCCTCGATGAAGCGCACCACGGAAGCCTGCGAGATGCGCGTGTGGCTGACGTAGTTCTGCTTGGCGTAGGGCGAGATCACGATGAACGGAACCCGCGTGCCCGGACCGCAGCGGCCGTTGACGGGCGTGCCGTTGAGGCCCTTGGGCTGAGGCTGGGTGGCAGCACCGGTGCCGCACAGGCCGGCGCCGTTGACCTGATCGGCGCTGGAGTCGTAGGAGGCGCTGGTCGGCGTCGCATAGGCGTGGTCGTACCAGCCGTCGGAGTCGTCATAGGTCACGATGACCGCGGTCTCCTTCCAGTCCGGACGCTGCTGCAGGAAGTTGATCAGCTCGACGTTGCCGGCCTGCTCGTCGAGCGGGTCGGAATTGCCGGGATGACCGTCCTGATAGGCCGGCATCTTGATGTAGGAAACGGCGGGGAAATTGCCGGCCGAGACCGCGGCGTAGAAGTCCTCGAGGTCATAGGCGTGATTGGCCGGATCGACGGTTTTGCCGTCGGCCTTGTACGTGTGTCCAATTGCGCTAAGCGAGCTCGGCCGCGCATGGGTCGGGTTAGCCGTCGACTTGTAATACTGGAACCAGGCGTGGTGGGGGATATAGTCGGTGATGGTGCTGGCCACGTTGCTCGAATAGGTGCTGCGCGCGCAGCCGGTCGTGCCGTTGGTGTTGGTCAGAGAGAGGTTGAAGCCGCCCATGAAGCTGCCCCAGCTGATCTTCGCATCGTTGAGCAGGTCGCCGATGTTCTGTCCCGACATCAAGACCGTGCTCGTCGTGCTCGAGCAGGAATCATAGGCGGGATCGGTGTCGCCGATCAGCGTCAGGCCGCCCTGGCCGTCTGCGATCGATGATGACGAGCCGACGATGTTCTGCGCACCGTTGGTCTGACCGGAGATCACGTTGATCGCGCCGGGCGTCGACGGGCCGTAGGTGTCAGTATAGGCGGCGTCGTTCATCGCGAAGTTCTGAGCGTAATTCCAGAATGCCGTGACGGTGTTGCCGTCGAAATAGCCCATCACCTGGCCGTTGGTGCCGAAGGCACCGGCACCGCCGGCGGTGCCGCGGCCCGTGAATTTCGGGAACAGGTCAGCCTTGCCGTTGTCGTAGGCCTGCTGCTCGGGCGTGTAGGCGTGGTTCTGGGAACGGGTGTTGGCCTGGGTGCGGTCGAGGCGGAACGGGTCTGTCGCGCCGGTGCCGTTGGCCGTGTTGGTCGAGTTCGGGTTGTTGACCAGGAGATTGGCGTTGGCGAGGTTGTTCACCTTCGGCGTATGCGGCTTGGCCTTGATGGGAATTTCTCCGACCGGATTGCCGGCGTTCGGATAGGTCGCGAAATAATGGTCGAAGGAACGGTTCTCGTTGAAGATGATCACGAGATGCTTGATCGGTGTCGCGGTGTCTCCGTCATGTGCATGCTGATGGCCCCGTTCGTCCTGGTCCGCGGAGACAGGAGCGGTGCATGCAATCGTGATGGCGAGCGCAGAAACTGCGACCGTGGAAAGAAGTCTGATTTTCATTCGGCTGGCCTTAAAAGAACGTGTGCTGTCGCGCTGCGGCATTTAGTCGCGGTAGGTGACAGCGATGTGTCGTTCTCGTGAGCGCGCGCGCCTCCACGGCACCGGTCAGTAACTATCTCTTGATCACAGGCGCTTCTCCTTCGCATGACTCTCAGCGATCGCGCTGCGGATGCGTGATGCGCGAGGAGAAACAGCGGCGAGGTTCGCAACACGCGAACCTCGCCGATGGCTCAAAAGTTTCCGGTCCGACACAGGCGAAACATACAGAAATTATGCGCCGTCATTTCTTCACCAGCGGACAGTCACTCGCTTCCAGCGGCTTGGCGGCATCTTCCGGCGCAATCGTTGCGATCAGCTTGTAGTAGTCCCAAGGGTACTTCGATTCCTCGGGCTTCTTGACCTCGAACAGATAGGCCGGGATCAGGCGGCGGCCATCGGCGCGCAGCGGGCCCTTGCCGAACAGCGGATCGTCGGTCGGGATCTCCTTCATCTTGGCGACCACCTTGGCGCCGTCATGCGGATTGCCGCCAAGCGCCTCCAACGCCTTCAGGTAATGCAGCACGGCGGCGTAATTGCCGGCGACCGTCATCGAGGGCATCGTATGCTTGGGCGACGCCTCCATGAAGCGCTTCGACCAGGCGCGGGTCTTGTCGTTCAGGTCCCAATAGAAGGACTCGGTAAAGGTGAGGCCCTGCGCGACTTTGAGGCCGAGTGCATGCACGTCGGTGACGAACAGCAGCAGCGCCGCGAGCCTCTGGCCGCCCTGGACGATGCCGAATTCGGCAGCCTGCTTGATCGCATTGGTGGTGTCGCCGCCGGCATTGGCGAGCCCGACGACCTTGGCCTTCGACGACTGCGCCTGCAGCAGGAAGGAGGAGAAGTCGGACGAGTTGATCGGATGCTTGACGCTGCCGAGCACCTTGCCGCCGTTCGCCGTGACGACTGCGGTGGTGTCGCGCTCCAGTGCCGCACCGAAGGCGTAATCCGCAGTGAGGAAGAACCAGGTATCGCCACCGGCTTTGGTCAGCGCCTTGCCGGTGCCGTTGGCGAGCATGTAGGTGTCGTAGGTGAAGGAGACGGTGTTGGCGTTGCAGGCCTTGCCGGTGAGGTCTGCGGTCGCGGCGCCCGAATTGAGCAGGATCGCGTTCTTCTCCTTGACCAGATTGGAGACGGCGAGCGCGACGCCGGAGTTCGGCGTATCGGCGATGGCGTCGACCTTCTGGCTGTCGATCCACTGCCTTGCGATGTTGACGCCGACATCAGGCTTGTTCTGGTGGTCGCCGCTTATGACCTCGATGGTCCAGCCCTTGGACTTGAGGCCGGAATCCTCCACTGCCATGTTGACTGCGGCCACCGAATTGGGACCGCCGATATCGGCGTAGAGGCTCGACATGTCGTTGAGCACGCCGATCTTGACGGTCTTGTCGTCGGCGGAAGCGTGACCAGCAAAGCCGAGCGTGGTGGCGGCGAGCAGCATCGCGAGCCGCCGCGCATAGGTCGTCGTCATTGTATCCTCCCTGGTGTTGTGTCCAGCGCGGCCCTCTTGAGCGGGGCTTTTGCTGATCTTCGTTCGATAGCTCCTCTTGCGTGCGGCAGCAATGCGCAAAAAGGCGCGGGGCCGCGTCCACGATCCGGCTCCTGCATTTTTAGGTTTATCGGAGCGCGTCCGAGGTCAATCTGAATTTCTGGATGCGTTTTCCGGTGTCCACCTCGGCGGTATAAACGTTGCCGAGCTTGTCCACGGCCATCGCGTGCACCCAGTGAAACTGGCCTGCGCTGCGGCCGTTATGACCGAAGCTGCCGACCACGTTGCCGTTATTGCGATCGATGATGCGGATCTCGTTGTTCTCGCCATCGGCCGAGAGCAAGTAGCTCTGCTTCGGATCGGGCCAGATCGCGAGGTCCCACACCGCGCCGTTGCCGAGCGTGTTCTTCTCGAAGAACCATTCCTTGACGAAGGTGCCGTCCTTCTTGAACACCTGGATACGGTCATTGATGCGGTCGCAGACATAGACCAGCCCGTCACCCGCGATCTTCACGCAATGGACGGGGTTGCCGAACTGCTGCGCGACCGGCGCTTTCGGATCGTAGGGCGGCTGCTTGGCGTCGTCAGGCACGTGGCCATAGGCGCCCCAGTGCCGCTTGTAGGTCAGTGTCGTCGCGTCGAACACGATCACCCGGCGATTGCCGTAGCCGTCGGCGATGTAGATTTCGTTGGCATCCTTGTCGATCGCGGTCTCAGCCGGCTTGCCGAGTTGCGTCGTGTCATTGGAGCCCTTGCTCGGCGCGATGCTGCCAATCTGCCCGACATATTTCCCGTCGAGGGTGAATTTCAGGATCGCGTTGTCGTTGTCTGCATTGCCGCCGATCCAGACGAAGCCGCGCTCGTCGACCTCGATGCCGTGCTCGCGCCCGACCCATTCGTAGCCGTCGCCCGGACCGCCCCAGGCGCGGAGCAGATTGCCGTCGACATCGAATTCGAGCACGGCCGGCGCCGGGATGCAGCATCTGGAGCGGGGCGGCGTCAGCGTCGCGCCTTTCTCGTCGTCTGTCAGCGAGCGCGGCCGATGGATCATCCAGATATGGCCCTGCCAGTCGACGGTGATGCCGCCGACCTGGCCGATGATCCAGTTGTTGGGGAGCTGCTTGGGCCAGGACGGGTCGACGGCGAAGGTCGGAATCTCGCCGGCCCCGGCAAAACGCGGAAGCAGGATGAGGAAGGCTGCAACCACCAGCGGAACGAACCGGGCGACAATGCTCGCGAGTTCGCGCAAGGCGCGCGTCATGGCATCCTCCCTGTGAGCTGTGGTCAGCTGCTTGTTGATTGCAGTCAATCGCGGGCGGTGAGCGGAGTCAATCGCGGCGCCCGTCCAGGGCGGGCCTTGCGCAGGCCGGGATCTGTCGAGTTGGCGCGCACCGCGGGACGGTCCGCGAGGCCGGTCATTTCTTCTTCAGCAGACCCAGGGGGCCACAGGCCCGGCGCTTGCTGCTTCCCGCGGGAGGTCGCATCGGCGTCGCCGGCGGCCTCAGGAAGCGGTTGAGCATGATCCGCAAATGCTCCGTGCTTTTCTTGATGTCGACGGTGGGATTGCGGATCGGCAGCGCGCGGGCGCCGTCGACCACGGCAGAGAGAATGTTGGCGGCGGCTTCGGGATCGAGCGCAGGATCGACCTCACCGCGGCGCTGCGCCTTGATGAGGAAATCGACAAGCAGGGCGCGTATCGCGCGCGCATGTTCTTGGACGATGCGTGCGAACGACGGATTCCGGCAGGCTTCCGCCAGCGCCTCGGCACTCAGGACCTGGGCTTCAGGCCGATGGATGCTGGTGTCCTCGATCTCTCTCAGCAACGCCTCGACGATGTCGGGAGATGCCAGGATCAATTCGACGCGCGAGGCCGCATGGGCGAGGTCACTCTGCACCAGAGCCTCGACGATGGCCTCCTTGCTGGGGAAGTAATGGTAGAGGTGCCCCGGGCTCATCTTGGCTTCGGCGCAGATGTCGGTCGTGCTTGCACCATGGAATCCGTTCCTGACGAAGCAGCGCAGCGCCGCCTGGATGATCTCCTGGCGCCGCTGTTCGTGTTTGACCGGGTCGACCTTCCTCATGGCGCCGTCCGCTGCTCAGCCCTGGAAACATAAAGAAACACTTCCGTGTCCTCTAATCTAGAGAATTTGATCTAACTTTAGTGGACGTGGGCGGGAAGTTGTGGAACATTATTAGAGTAGTTTATCTAGGAATGAGCGGCCAAGGTATCCAGGGGTATGATGCGTCTCGACCTGATGTCGCGGGGCTTTCCTGCGTTGGCCACGCCCAGGGGGGCGATAGGCGCGACCGCGCCCGGGCGAGAGGTATCGTTCCGCAGCCGCGCGGCGCAACTGTTTCGGATCGCCGGGGCGATCTTGGCGTCCGCCCAGCTCGCGGCCTGTGCCGCGCTCATGCCCCGCACTGCGCCGCCGGAGATGGCTTCCGGCCACCTCGATCCGGTCGGCTTCCGAGACGTCCGGTATTGGGGCGATGAGGCGACGCCGGCATTTGCCGACACGCTCGTGCAACGCGTTTCCGCGAATGCCCTGGCGTCGCGGCAGCTCAACTTCCTCGCGATCTCCGGCGGCGCGGAGAATGGCGCGTTCGGCGCGGGCCTTCTGGTCGGCTGGAGCGAGTCCGGTAAGAGGCCGTCGTTCGACATGGTGACCGGGGTGAGCTCGGGCGCGCTGATCGCGCCGTTCGTGTTTCTCGGCCGCGAGCGCGACGACAAGCTGCGCGAGATCTTCACCACCTATGGCCGGAAGGACATCTTCACGGTCAACGTCTCCGGACTGCTGCAGGGAGCGGCACTGGCCGACAATGCGCCGCTCTCGAACCTGATCGAGAAATATGTCGATCGCGACTTCCTGCGCGATGTCGCCCGCGAGAGTAGCAAGGGGCGTGTCCTGCTGATCGGGACGACCGACCTCGATGCCCAGCGGCCGGTGCTGTGGGATATGGGCCGAATCGCTGCGGTCGATACGCCCGAGGCGATCGCGCTGTTTCGCCAGGTGCTGCTGGCCTCGGCTACCGTGCCCGGTGCGTTCGCACCGGTGCGCATCAAGGTTCGCATCGGCGACAAGGATTATGACGAGCTTCATGTCGATGGCGGCGTCACCCGGCAGGTCTTCATCGGCCCGTCGATCCAGCGCCTGATTGCGAGCCAGCGGGCCGGGCGCGCATCGCGCGGCGCGCGGCTGTTCGTCATTCGCAACGCTCGCATCGACCCGCAATGGGAGAACGTCGGTGCCGACATGCTCTCGGTCACGCAGCGCTCGCTGTCCACCCTGATCAAGAACCAGGGCATCGGAGATCTTTACCGCATCTACTCCATCACCAAATTCAACGGCGTTGATTTCAATCTCGCCAGCATCCCGGACGATTTTACGGTGCAGGCAGATGGACCGTTCGACCGGGCCTATATGGGCGCGCTGTTCGATCGCGGTTACCAGATGGGCAGACGCGGCTATCCCTGGACGAAGAGCCCGCCCGGGCTGCCAGGGGCGGGGCGCACGCTCGGTATCGCGGAGCTTCATCCGGCCGATGTGGGAGCAGCGGTGCGATGATCGTCCGCATCGAGATGTCGCGGATTGAAGCGGCGGCGGTCGGACGCCGCGCGCGTGCAGCGGCGGCCTGGCTGATCGCCGCACTGTCGCTTGCCGGCTGCGCGTCCTCGGGCGTGATGCCGTCGGAGGCCGAGCGGTTCGGCAATACTTACAACTATCTTCCCGTGAACGACGTGCCCCGTGACGAACAGCGTCCGGTGTTGACGTGGGAGGAGCAGGAGAAACTGCGCAAGGAGCTGGTGGCGGCGCGCGATCATCAGACGCCGGCCAACGCCAAGCAGGACAGGAAGTAGCCATGCGCGGCCTCCCGCTGATGCCCCTGCGCGTTCGGATCATGTGCACTCCTGGGAAGGCAAGCTTCAACGGCCTCGCCGAATGGAGACCATGGTGACTGCTCTGACTCTGTCGCAGCCTGATGAGAGGCGGTGGCGTTTACAGCCATCGGTGGCGTGGACGGATCGACGTCATGGGCGACGGCGATCAGCATCGGCTGTGTGATCCCGGCGGCAACATCATGGTGTTGACCGCCGATGCGTGACTCCGAGCTGATCCCAGCAGCCGGCGGTGTGCCGGACTCCGTCGCCAAGCCGCGTCGCTCCAAGCGAGCCAATCCGGCCAAGGTGCGCAAGGCCGCGCGGCATCCCGACCGTCCGGGGACCGAATGCCAGGCCATGCCCGGCGCCTACGTCCCCGTTGTCGATCGCAATCGATGCGAGGCTAAAGGCGATTGTGTCGAGGTCTGTCCCTACGACGTATTCGACGTTACGGCGATCGAGCCGGCCGACTTCCGCGCGCTGTCCTTCGTCGGCCGCCTGCGCGTTCGGGTTCACGGCATGAAGACGGCCTATACGCCGCGCAGCGACCGCTGCCTGGCCTGCGGCCTGTGCGTCGTTGCCTGCCCGGAGCGCGCGATCAGCCTCGTCAAGGTCGCGGCCGGCGAGGACGAGGACGCCAAGTAGCCGTCGAAGTTGCCGCCCTGCAACCGCTCAGGTCGGCGGCTGGAAGTTCTTCAGCGTGCGGCTCTTGTAGTCGTAGAGCTTGCCGGTCTCGGTCCAGCTTGGCAGGCACATCGGCACGATGAATTTGGCGACCTGCTCGGGCGTGTCGAGCGTGTCAGGATCTTCGCCGGGAAACACCGTGGCGCGCATGCGGGTGCGGATCGGTCCCGGGCTGAACAGATTGACGCGCAGCGGCGTGCGCTCGGTCTCGTGGGCCCACACCCGCGCCAAAGTCTCCAGCGCGGCCTTGCTGGCGGCGTAAGGGCCGAGATAGGCCGATGCCTTGTGCGCGGCACCGGAGGTCACGAAGAGGGCGCGGCCGGCGTCGGAGACCTTCAGAAGCGGCTCCATGCAGCGGATCAGCTGGAAATTGGCGGTCGCATTGACCGCGACCGCATCGTTCCAGGCCTTCAGGTCGATATGGCCGAGCGGCGAGGAGGGGCCGGGCACGCCGGCATTGCCGACGAGAATATCGAGCTTGCCGTGCCGCTCGTGCAGCGCCGCGCCGAGCCGCGCGATGCCGTCGGTGTCGGTCATGCTCATCGGCACCAGCGTGGCGCCGTTGCCGGTCTCCTTCCGGATCTCGTCGTCGAGCTCCTCGAGCCCGCCTTGGGTGCGGGCGACGGCGACGATATGCGCGCCGGCGCGGGCCAGCGCGTGCGCGGTGGCATAGCCGATGCCGCGCGAGGCGCCGGTGACGAGGGCGATACGGGAGGCGAGGGGGAGGGACATGGCTGTTTCCGCGTCTTGGTTGGCGCGGTTTTTACAGACGTGACCGGCTAGGACAAGCCCATAGCCATAACGGCCGTCATTCCGGGGCGATACGAAGCATCGAACCCGGAATCTCGATCGGAATGGGCACGGATAAATAAGCTCGAGATCCCGGGTTCAAGGCCTGCGCCTTGCCCCGGGATGACGCTGCGCGTCAGCTCGCCTCGGCCAGCAGCGACAATTGCCGCGGCTGCGGCTCGACCAGCGCCTGGTCGGTGAGGTGGGTCGGGTAGCTGCCGGTGAAGCAGTGGTCGGAAAATTTCGGGCTGGCCGGGTCGCGCGCGGGCTCGCCCATGGCGCGGTACATGCCGTCGATCGACAGGAAGGCGAGCGAGTCGGCGCCGATCAGCTCGCGCATCTCCTCCAGCGAATGGGTCGCAGCGAGCAGGCCACCGCGGTCCGGCAGGTCGATGCCGTAATAGTCGGGATAGAGGATCGGCGGCGAGGCCAGGCGGAAATGCACTTCCGTCGCGCCTGCGTCGCGCATCATGCGCACGATCTTCTTCGAGGTGGTGCCGCGCACCAGCGAGTCGTCGATCAGGATGATGCGCTTGCCCGCGATCGCGGCCTTGTTGGCCGAGTGCTTCATGCGCACGCCGGATTCGCGGATGCTCTGGGTCGGCTGGATGAAGGTGCGGCCGACATAATGGTTGCGGATGATGCCGAGCTCGAACGGCACGCCGGAATGCTGGCTGTAGCCGAGCGCGGCCGGCACGCCGGAATCCGGAACCGGCACCACGACGTCGACATCGACATGGCTTTCGCGGGCAAGCTGGGCGCCGAACGCCTTGCGCACCTCGTAGACGGAGCGGCCGCCGACGATGGAATCGGGGCGGGCGAAATAGATGTATTCGAACACGCAGGGCCGCGCCGGTTTCGGCGGGAACGGCTTGTGGCTGTGCATACCTTGCTCGTCGAAGATCACGACTTCGCCGGGCTCGACGTCGCGGATGTAGCGCGCGCCGATCATGTCGAGCGCGCAAGTCTCGGAGGCCAGGATCGGGCAGCCCTCGAGCTCGCCATAGACCAGCGGGCGGATGCCGAGCGGATCGCGCGCGCCGATCAGCTTCTTGTTGGTCATGCAGACCAGCGAATAGGCGCCCTCGATGGCGCGCAGCGCCTCGATGAAGCGGTCGATGAAATTGGTGCGGCGGGAATGCGCGACCAGATGCAGGATCACCTCGGTGTCCGTGGTCGACTGCATGATGGCGCCGGCGCGCACCAGCTCGCGGCGTAAGGTCAGGCCGTTGGTGAGGTTGCCGTTGTGGCCGACCGCAAAGCCGCCGGCGTTGAGCTCGGCGAACAGCGGCTGCACGTTGCGCAGGATGGTGGCGCCGGTCGTGGCATAGCGCACATGGCCGATCGCGACATTGCCGGGCAGGCGCTCGATCACCTCGCGGCGGGAGAAGGTATCGCCGACCAAGCCGAGCCGTCGTTCGCTGTGGAAGCGGGAGCCGTCATAGGAGACGATGCCGGCGGCCTCCTGGCCGCGATGCTGAAGCGCGTGCAGGCCGAGCGCGGTGATCGCGGCGGAGTCGTCGTGCCCATAAATGCCGAACACGCCGCACTCCTCGCGCAGCGTGTCTCCATCTAGGTCGGGGTCTCGTAGGTAGGGGGGAGGTCCAAAGTCCAGATCCGCTTGTTGGGCTTCGCCGGAAGAATCGTGGTTCTGGTCCATCGCGCCTCTCTTCTGGGTCTCGTTCACATGCCGCCTTGCTAGGCGAGGCCTCGGCCTCACTTGGCCGCGGGCTTCTCGATCAGCTTTTTCAAGCTGTCGCGGGCAGGCTTTGAGTACCCATCACCGCCTGCTGCTGGCGGCTCGGTGTCAGTCTGGTCGTCGTCCGGCTTGTTCTTCTTGAATTTCTTTAAAATGGTGTTCTCGGGGTCGTCAGGCAAGAGCGACATCAGCCAATCCCCGGTTCCCTGCAGGACGACGCGGGATTTTGCACCGGTGACCCAATCGGGCCGCTGCTTTTCCGGCACCAGCCAGCTGAAGAACAGGAATGCGACCACCACGATCAGAAGGCCGCGGCCCAGTCCGAACAGGAATCCGAGCGTGCGGTCGAGCGCGCCGATTCGCGAATCCAGGATCATGTCGGAGATGCGGACCGTGATGATCGACACCACGATCAGGGTACCGATGAAGGTACCGGCGACCACGACCACGCTCGCGACCGTGTCGTTGTTGAAATAGGTCTTCGCGGTCGGCAGCAGCTTCGAGAATGAATAAAGCGTTACCAACGCGGCGGCGCCCCAGGCCGCGATCGACAGTACCTCGCGCATGAAGCCGCGGACCATCGCGAGCAGTCCCGAAATCAGCATGACGCCGAGCAGGATGAGATCGAGGATCGTTATCGGCATCGGCTGGTCAGGTCCGCTTCACTGGTCAAAGGTCGTCTTCCGAATCGGCGGCACGGCCATGCTCTCTTGGGAGAGCGGGCGGTTCCCCGACAAGGCCGCAAGGTGGCACGATCCTGTGGGTAGCCCCGGTTGCGGGGTTGTATAGCGGCGAGTCACGGGAACGTCACGATGCGGCTAGCCGTCCTGGCGGCGGAATCTCGCTGGTGTGGCATTTTTTTCCGCAAGCTTACGGCCATTCTCCTGCCTCGCGCCGTCCGGTCGGCCCCGTGGAACGCCGCGCGCGGCGATTTCGGCGACCAGGGACGTCAACCCGCCAACGGTGTTGAGACTAAGGCCGGCATCGCCGCCGATCTCGCCGCGCGTCTGTTCGGGCAGCACCACCCGGCCGAAGCCGAGCTTGGCAGCTTCCTTCAGACGCGCCGAGGTCTGTGCCACCGGTCGCACCGCGCCGGACAGCGAGATCTCACCGAAATAGACCGCGTCCGGCGGCAAGGGCGCATTGACCAGCGAAGAGACCAGCGCGGCGGCCGCGGCGAGATCCGCGGCGGGCTCATGGATGCGCAAGCCGCCGGCGACATTGAGATAGACGTCATGGCCGGACAGCTTGACCCCGCAATGGGCCTCCAGCACCGCCAACACCATCGACAGCCGGCTCGGGTCCCAGCCGACCACGGCCCGGCGCGGCGTGCCGAGCGAGGTCGGCGCCACCAGCGCCTGCATCTCGACCAGCACCGGACGGGTGCCTTCGATGCCGGCAAACACGGCGGTGCCGGGGCTGCCGAGATCGCGCTCGGACAGAAACAGCTCCGAGGGGTTGGTAACCTCGCGCAAGCCTAGACCGGTCATCTCGAACACGCCGATCTCGTCGGTCGGGCCGAAGCGGTTCTTCACCGCGCGCAGGATCCGGAACTGCTGCGAGCCTTCACCTTCGAACGACAGCACTGCGTCAACCATGTGCTCGACCACCCGGGGGCCGGCGATCTGGCCGTCCTTGGTGACGTGGCCGACCAGGATGATCGCCGCGCCCGACTTCTTGGCGAAGCGGATCAGGGCCTGTGCGGAGGCGCGGACCTGGGTCACGGTGCCGGGCGCGGACTCCACCGTGTCCGTCCACATGGTCTGGATCGAGTCGATCACGATCAGCCGCGGCACCGTGCCTTCGGACAGCGTGGAGATGATATCCTCGACCGAGGTCTCGGAGGCGAGCTGCACCGGCGCGTCCGCCAGCCCCAAGCGCTCCGCGCGCAGCCGCACCTGCGCCACCGCTTCTTCGCCGGAGATATAGACGGCACGGTGGCCGGCGCGGGCCAGCATGGAGGTCGCCTGCGTCAGAAGCGTCGATTTGCCGATACCGGGATCGCCGCCGACCAGCAGCACCGAGCCGCGCACGAACCCGCCGCCGGTGACGCGATCGAGCTCGGTCATGCCGGAGGAGAGGCGGGGAGCGTCCAGGCTCTTGCCGGACAGGCTTTCGAGCTGGAAGTGCCGGCCCTTGCGCTTGGAGCGCAGCGAGACCGGCGCCGAGGTCGCGCCCGTGGTGTCCTCTTCGGCCAGCGTGTTCCACTCGCCGCAGGCCTCGCATTTGCCTTGCCAGCGCGAATAGGCCGCGCCGCAGTTCTGGCAGACAAAGGACAGTGCGTTCTTGGCCATGAAGGGAAGGGAATCGTTAGCGGGAAGATCGGGACCACGTCTTAGCACAATTGGGGGCCGCGGCCGGGCTATTCCAGCAGCTTCTGCGGCGCGCATCGGCGATGTGCGGCGCGGCTCGTCTTCCCGTAGCGCCACGCCCATCGAGAAATCGAAGGTTGTGAGCTGCGTCACACTCGCCAAGCCGGATTTGCGCCAGATTAGGTTTCCGTGAACGGACCTCGGTTGGCGGCAATCGGCGGCCACCTGTTGCGCGCTGCTTGCCAAGACGCGGAGAGCGCAGTCATGGCCCATGCACATCTTTCTTCCCCCAAGCTTTCTTCCCCCAAGGCGCAGTCGCGCATGACGACGCGGGGATTGCTGGCGATCCTTGCCGCCGCGGCCACGACCGTGTTGGCCGCCATCGGAGCGGTGAACAGCGCGCTTCCCGCGGTCTCGAATGTCGGCGAGGCCGTGCTCAAGACGCTGAACATTCCGGCCTGCCTGTCTTACGCTGATGTCTATGCCGGCACCCAAAGCAGTTTCAGGAAACAAGGGCAGATCTGGCGCGAATACCCGCGCAACTCGGCGGCGTTCAGCTACGAGTTCAAGGAGATCAGGCGCACGCGCGATGAGATCCTGCTGTTGAACGCGACGCCGCGGCCCGACGTTCCGGATGCGGCAAGCCTCGTCGTCCATCTGCCGGTGTGTGGCGGCACCGCGGTCCTGACCGAGGGATTGCCCGAGCGGTCGACCAATCTGGAGCAGGTCTGGCCCGACAGCCGAAGTGCGTGATGCTGGCACCGGATACCGGACCGGGCACCGGGCGCGGCGGTGTCGCGTGGGCTTCAGACCGGTGCGATCGGCATGGTTAATGGCAAGTGCCAAGGGTTGCGAAAAAGCCTGCCTCTGAACGTGCCGGCTGTTAGAGTTTCAGGCCCATGCTGTCACGTCAGTTCCTCGGACTTTGGAGCCGCACACGATGGACGATAATCCTTCTGGCGCGCCGGACAGCAGCGCGCCGCTAACGGACAGCTTTCCCTGGTTTGCGGGGGCGCTGCTCGCGATGGAGGCGGCTGAGGTGATCCGACTGCGGCTCGAGAAATTCGCGCGCTGCGACGCCGATGCCGGCGACGAGGCCGAACTGATGGTGACCGAGAAGATCGTCGCTGCGCTGGAAGCCACCGCAGAGCTGATGGCCGGCGCGAGCCCCGCTGTGGTCGTCGACCGCTACCGCGAGCATGTCGCCGCCAACGCCAAGCGGCTGACTGCGTGATCTGTGCCCTGCGCGCCTCCTCGGATGCCGCCGTGGCCGATCAGTTGAACTACTTCCCCTCCCGCTAGTCGCGCGGCCGCACGCCGAAGCGATGCTTGAACCGGCGCGTAAAATGGGAGAGGTCGGCAAAGCCCCAGTCGAAAGCGATGCTGCCGATGTCGCGACGGGTGTGAGCGGGGTCGCGCAGCTCCGCCGCGACGCCGTCGAGACGTCGCTCCATCACGAATTCGGAGAAGCTTGTGCCGGCCCGCGCGAGCAGCTTGTGCACATAGCGCTCGCTGATCCCGACCGAAGTGGCAATGCTGGTGACCGTCAGGCGCGGCTCGCGCAGCCGCTCATGGATGGCGCGGCGTAACGCCAGCGTGGTCGCGTCCGCGAAGGAGCTTGCTTCGCGTACGTTGCCACGGCTGCGGCGCGCCAGAGCCAATGCGACAAGATCGAGCAGCACGCCGAACAACGCCGCCGCATCCGCCGGCGGCATGCGCAGGGCATTGGCGTTCAAGGATCGCGCGCTCTCCACGATCAGTGTCCCGAGCGCAGGATCGTCGGACACATGCGTCGGCGGGACGGATTCCGACGGCCCCAACCGATCGTTTATGGCCTCGGCGGGGACCTTGAACGAGGCGACGCCGAGGACCGGTCCGCGATCATGTATCAGCGTGAACGGCCGGTCGCTGTCGAAGATGCCGACCTGCCCGGAGGAGAGGCTGAGCTCGTGACTGTCCTGCAGGATGCGGCAGCGGCCCGCGAGCTTGAGATTCAGGTAGAAGCAGCGCCGGCTGGACGCGGCGATGTCGGATGGCAGCCGCCGCACGGTATGCTCGGGAAAGGTGACCCGGTTTACGGCACCGTCGCCGAACTGAACATTCTCGACACGCGCCGGGAAGGCGGCTCCCTTCGGCCACTCCGGCGTGAGATTCATGAAAGCTTGGCAGATCGCCTCGCGGTAGAATGAGAACTGCTCGGCCGGCCTGACCGCCTCGGTATTCCAGCTCCGCTGTAGCGCCTGCACATCCGGCACCAGTTCGCTCCCAAGCCAATTGGGTTCAGTTCCAGCCAAGCGCGGCATCCGCCGCTGCGCCACACTGGCTGCTCAGCTGTCAAATATCCTGCAAAGGAAACCGACCATGTCAATCTACGTCCTGGTCCACGGCGCCTGGCACACGGGTGCAGAGTTTGAGCCGGTTGCGGCGCATATTCGTGCTGCGGGCCACACCGTGCATCTGCCAACCATCAGGGGTAATCGGCCCGGCGACCCGAAGACGATCGGCCTCGACGAGGCGATCCAATCCATCGTCGATGACCTCGCCGAGAAGGACCTCAACGAGATCATTCTGATGGGCCATTCCTATGGCGGTATGATCATCACCGGGGTCGCCGATCGCGTGCCGGCGCGAATCCGCAGGCTGGTCTACTGGAACGCTTTCGTTCCCAATGACGGCGAGTCACTCAACGACATGGTGCCGCCGCATTATGTTGCGCTGTTCGACGCGATCAGCGCCGAGCGCGGCGACGGCTCTGTGGTTCTGCCGTTTCCGGTCTGGCGCGAGGCCTTCATCAACGACGCCGATCTCGCGACTGCCACCCGCGCCTATGAGGTGCTCAATCCGCATCCGAACAAGACCTTCACGGACAAGATCGGACTGCGCACCAACCCGGCAGAGATGAGCATCGCCAAGTCCTACATCAACTGCACCGAGGATACCGCGCTGCCACACAGCCTGCCATGGCATCCGCGGCTATCGAGCAAGCTTGGGCTATTCCGACTGGTGCAAGTCCCCGGCAGTCACGAGCTTTGCTTCTCCGATCCGGCGCGGCTCGCGCAGGCGATCATGGACGCCGGACGGGACTAGAGCACGATCCGGAAAAGTGGAAACCGGTTTTCCCTCGCGACAAACGCCATAGGCGTTTGTGCGGCGATCATGCGCAATCAAACAGATGAGATCATGATGCGATTCTTCCTAATCGCATCATGATATCAGCGCTACTTCAGCACGACCCATGCCGGCGCGTGATCGCTGGCGCCGTCTTCGCCACGCACCGCGCGGTCCACGCCGGCCTTGAGCAGGCGTGGCACAAGCTGCGGGCTCAAGAGCAGATGATCGAGACGCAGGCCGGCATCGCGCGGCCAGCGGTTGCGCTTGTAGTCCCAGAACGTGAACATCGGCTTGTCCGGATAGAGCTCGCGGATCGCATCGCACCAGCCCTGATCCACCAGCGCCTTGAACGCAGCGCGGCTCTTGGGCTGGATCAGCGCATCCTTGTCCCAGGATTTGGTCGGATAGATATCGAGCGGCGTCGGCGCGACATTGTAGTCGCCGGCCAGCACCACCGGCAGCTCGCTCTTGATGAGCTTGGCCGCGTGCCTGTGCAGACGCTTGAACCAGGCGAGCTTATAGTCGAATTTCGGACCGGGCTGCGGATTGCCGTTCGGCAGGTAGAGACAGCCGATGACGATGCCGCGCACCGCGGCTTCGATATAGCGCGCATCGGTGTCCTTGGGGGTGCCGGGCAGGGCGGTGCGGGTCAGCACCGGCTCGGTCTTGCGCGCAAGGATGGCAACGCCGTTCCAGGTCTTCTGCCCGCGCCACACCGCTCGGTAGCCGGCTTGCTCGATCGCCTCGATCGGAAACGCCTCCTGGGTGCATTTGAGCTCTTGCAGGCAGACCACATCGGGCTTGGCGGTGCGGAGCCAGCTCAACAGGTTGGGGAGCCGTCGCCCGATGTTGTTGATGTTGAATGTGGCGATCTTCATGATGACGGGAGCAACGCAACGGGCACCAGAGGGATTTTCATGTCAAAGCTCGGATACGCCGTTTTGGTCACTGCCCTGGTCGGCCTGTCGCAGGCCGCTGTCGCCCAGGCTCTGACCGAAGAGCAAAGGACGGCGTGCAAGGCAGACTACGAGAAATACTGCGCGACCGTCACCCCCGGCGGCGGCCGCATCATCGCCTGCTTGAACAAGCAGTACGCCCAGCTCGCTGACAGCTGCAAGAAGGTGCTCGACGCCAACAAGAAATAGCGCGGCGCGTCGGCGATGCCTGATCCGCTATGCCGTGGTGAGGCAGCGAGAGCGCAGCAGAGCGATCGCATCGGATTGGAGGCGGGGACTCTGGCGGGCCGACTGATGCGGCACGAGCGGTTCCACGCAAGGAACGAGCCGATAGCATTGAAAGCCGAGAGCTCTGCGGATGACGCTTCTCAGCAACAATGTCCACAAACTTTGCGCGCTCCCACCATTGTTAATTTGCGCGAGCCGCACGATTCAGGCGTCCTGGCAGCCGGTTCTGTGGGTGGGAGGACGACGATGTTACGGCGTGCGATCGGCGCGGGGGCGCTGATTTTGGCGATGAGTTCGCAGGTGCAGGCGGCCAGCGAGCCGGGGCTCGTACAACGGATATCCTGTTCGGAGGTGCGATACTACGTCGAGAAATATACGGCGGCAGTCGCCGAAATGTACGCGCGTAGTCACGGTGCAACCGAGGCCCAGATCGATCGCGCGCGCCGATGTCTGGCGGGGAGCATCTACCGAAGGGCGGAGCGTTGGCGGACTTACACCGAGTAAGCTGTGCCGAGTGACAGCCTCAAGTTCTAAAATCGGATCAGGAGCGCGGTTGGCGGCTATATCCTTTATCAGCTTCTAGGAGGCGGCCGCCCGCCGTTCAAACCCCAAACCGTCCAAAACCAGAAACCCGCTCAACCCCAGGGGTTGAGCGGGCGTAACGCCTTCCAGTACATCCGTGGAAAGGCGCTGCTTTTTTATGCCAGCGAAAGATTGTCCGCGCTGACCTTACCGCGCATCCGATCGGACTTGATCTCGAAGGTCAGCTTCTGGCCCTCGGCCAGCCCGGAAAGCCCGGCGCGTTCGACCGCGCTGATGTGCACGAACACATCATTGCCGCCGTCGTTCGGCTGGATAAACCCGAAGCCCTTTTGGCCGTTGAACCACTTCACAGTACCCGTTGTCATTCTTTTCTCCAAAGCGCACACGCGCGTTCGTCGTGCGGTTATCGCGCGAACAAATTCAATTTCGACGATGTCTTTGGGAAAGGAGCCCGCGGGCGCATTCAACAAGGCACAGCGGCTGATCGAATAAATCTAATATATAGACGCATAACCGCATTGCAAGCAGGGACCGCAAATATAGTTATCATCGAGCGCTTCAAGCCCGTTGGATCGCGTTGCAGAAGGACTTGTTGCAGCGAGATTTGGGGGATCGACATCACGGTTTGCCCGGATCCTTGCTCGACGGTAACCACTCGAGCAATTCCAGCGCCGTCTCGATCTGCTCGAGTTGACGTTCGATTTCCTCGCGGTCGGGCTGTGCTGTGGCACTCTCAAGCTGCTCGAGCAGCTTCTGCCTTCGCATGAGCAGGTTTGCCACGGCTGACATGTCCGGCAACAGAGGCGGGCGCTACGAAGTTCCTAATTCCCGACGCGGACCCGCTTTTGCAAGTCATGGCTGGCTGGAGAATCATCCGGCCAGCGCGGAAAGCCGACGATCATTCTGAAGCGGACCTCGTCGGACGATCCACGCCGAAGATAATAGCGTTCGTCGAGGCCGTACTAACTAAGCTCATTAGCTAACTAAGCTCATTAGATACATTAACCCAGGTTGGGTCACAATCTGCCGAATGTGACGAGGTTGCCATTAAGCTGTTGAGATAGCTATGTTTTGTTTTTTGACTCTCCCGGCGCGCACGTTCCGCAAGATTGGACCGAGAGATGCGATGGTGAATCCGGCGCAGCCAAGGCCCAGAACGAATGGGCCTTTGAGGGAGCGTCATGGGAATTGAGTGCAGCTATTCACCCGAACATTTTCGCAAACGAGCCGAACAGTTCCGGGCCAAGGCGGAAAGCTCAAGTCACGGCGAAACCCTCAAGTCACGGCGAAACCAGGGACGCGCTGTTGAAGGCCGCAATGCGGTTCGATGAGCTTGCACGTCGCGCCGAGGACGTCCGCAGCTTTGAGGACCTGGAGGAGTAGTCGTCCGGTCCTGGATCAAACCTCGACGTACTCCGGAACGATCATGAACGGGGCTCGTTGACTTGGCTCTCTGGCCAGGAAAGATCCAACCGCATGAGAATGACGACCGTCACGTTGGCGCTGGGGACGGTGGTGGTGCTCAGTGCTGCAGCCGCCGCCAGCCCGCGAGTTGAGGTTCGACCTGCGCTGCACAGGCCGGTTTGGCAGCACAGGCTGGTCATAGTGCCCGTGGTGAGGCGAGATCCCTATTGGATTCCCGACTACAATATCGTTCCTCGCTACCGTTATCGTCCCGAGGACGACCGGGTCGACACGAGCCCATACGCACCGCCCGTTGCACCCGGTGATGTGGAGCCCGGCGGATTTGGCATCGGGCAATAACGCTCCGGCTCTGGCGCCAGCCTGGACGTAGCACGCATGAGCGCAGCGAGATGCGGCGGTCTCTGCCTGATGTTTTCACGATCTCGATGCCCACCAGACCAACTGCGAGCATGCTGCCATGTGCAGAAGCCGTTCGGGCAGGGCTATTCGAGTACGTTCACATATCGCGGTTCCCTGAGAGCGATCACCGCAGCGCATGGCACGGCGGTCTCCCGCGTCAGCCAACGAATGCAGTGTGACATTCGTCGGCCGGAAATCATGCGAAGCAGAAAGAGCTCCAAAATCGCACGCGCCAAAACACGAAGTTCGCCTGCGTTTTCAACGTGACTCGGCCTGTCCAGATCTCCGACGAAAAATATTTCTATTTCGTAATTTCAGAAATCGTGGTTCTCTACCAGCAACCCGCCTCATGCAGAGGGGCGTACGCGTCGTCACGATACGTAGAGGCGGGCTGTGATGGACGCTTTGGGACCGTCGGACGAACGGTCTTCGAGGCGTACGGTCAAGTCGCGCGGTCCTGATACTCCGACGCTAGTATCAAGTTCGCGACGAGGCTCTGCCTCGCGCGGATGACGGTGGCCAGAAAGCCCGGCGCACCGGGGAGAACGCGAAACAGCCGTTAAAACCGTCGCGCAGGGAAGGCCGGGATGTCTCGGCCGATCCTGTGGTGACTGCCGCCTGCTTTTTTGCTGCAGGCGGGCCATGGGGCGGCGAGCGCCCGGCCTTCCCTGCGCCCTCGCATTTGAAGAGGGACCTGAAGGATGCATCTCTCGGGCGCAAGGCGCCGCGAGATCGCGCAGCTATGCCCGGTGATGATGACAGGACGAATGGCAGCTTCAATCGGCAGGAGGACGTGATGTCCTCACGCGCCCTGCGCCGCATCCGGCTCACCCTTGTAGACGCGGGTGTAGCGCTTGCCGAGGCTGGTCAACACCTCATAGCCGATGGTGCCGAAATGATGCGCGAGTTCGTCGACCGTGATGCCCTCGCCGAGCAGGGTGGCCATATGGCCGCGCTTGATGGTTTTCGGCGGCACATCGGTGATGTCGGCCGCGATCAGGTCCATCGAGATGCGCCCGGCGATCGGGCAGCGCTTGCCGGCGATGATCACGTCGGCGCCGCGGGTGCCGTCGTTGGAGCCGGCGGCGCGGAAATAGCCGTCGGCATAACCCGCCGAGATCACCGCAATCCTGGTCGGACGGCGCGCGGTCCAGGTGCCGCCGTAGCCGACGGTGTCGCCGCGCTCGAGTTCGCGGAGTTGAACGATGCGGGCCTTGATGTCCGCGATCGGCTGCATCGGGTTGTCGGCTTCGGGCGTCGGGTTGACGCCGTAAAGCGCGGCGCCCGGCCGCACCAGATCGAACTGGAATTGTGCGCCGAGGAACGTGCCCGACGAATTGGCCAGCGAGGCCGGTACGCCGGTGAATTCACTGGCGATCTCACGGAAGGCGGCGAGCTGGCGTGCGTTGACAGGGGCGTGGAGCTGCTCGGCGGAGACGAGATGGCTCATCACCAGAGTGATGCCGTGGTCGCCGGCTCGGATCCGCGGCACGATGCTCTGCGCCTCGCCGATGGTGAGACCAAGCCGGTTCATGCCGGTGTCGATGTGGATGGCGGCGCCGCCGTTCCAGCCGGTGCGGCGGCAGAACATGTCCCACTCGGCGAGTTCATGAAGGTCGCCGATCACCGGCCGGCAATTGTATTTTGCGTACTCGTCGCCGGTGTTCTGGAAGAAGCCGTTGAGCACATAGAGCGCGGCCGCGTCGGGCAGCGCAGCGCGGGCAGCGCGCGCCTCCGACAGCGTGGCGACGAAGAAGGTCTTGCAGCCGGCGGCGGCAAGCGCGCGTGCGACTGGCGCCGTGCCGCAACCATAGGCATCGGCCTTGATCAGGCCGGCGCATTCCGCCGGCACCGCGGTCTTCTCCAGCTTGCGCCAGTTCGCCGCCAGCGCATCGAGATCGACGGTCAAAACGCCGGTGGCGCTGGGCGGCACGTGATCCGGTTCGAGCGCCGGCGCGTCCACGTCGCCGGCCGGTTTCGGGCTTGGAACTGTCATGTAGGGCTTTTACGCGCCGCAGCGTTCCCGTTCAACCGCGCAAGGTTAGTAATCGTGGCTGGGTGCCATGCCATCATGAGCGAGGTCACCGAACCGCGTGACCGAGGCGTCGAAGTGCAATTCAACCGTGCCGGTGGGGCCGTGACGTTGCTTGCCGATGATGACCTCGGCCTTGCCGAGAGCCAATTCCATTTCGGTCTGCCACTTGGCGTGTTCCTCGGTCCCCGGGCGCGGCTCCTTGGCGGCGAGATAATATTCTCCGCGGTAGACGAACAGCACGACGTCGGCGTCCTGCTCGATCGAGCCGGATTCACGCAGGTCGGAAAGTTGCGGGCGCTTGTCGTCGCGGTTCTCGACCTGGCGCGAGAGCTGCGACAGCGCGATGATGGGGACGTTGAGCTCCTTGGCCAGCGCCTTCAGGCTGGTGGTGATCTCGGTGATCTCCTGCACGCGGTTGTCGTTGCCGCGCTTGCCGGAGCCGCTCAAGAGCTGGATGTAGTCGATGACCAGCAGGTCGAGCCCCTTCTGCCGCTTCAGCCGCCGTGCGCGGGCCATCACCTGCGAAATGGAGATGCCGCCGGTCTCGTCGACATAGAAGGGCAGGGACTGCAGCTCGATCGAACATTCCCGCAGTTTCTCGAAATCCGCTTCGGTGATGCCGCCGCGACGGATCAGGCTCGACGGGATGCCGCTGCGTTCGGCGACGATACGGGTGGCGAGCTGCTCGCCGCTCATTTCGCAGGAGAAGAACCCGACCACGCCGCCATTCACGGCCTTCATGGAACCGTCGGGCTGCAGCTCGCCGCGATAGGCCTGCGCCACGTTGTAGGCGATGTTGGTGGCGAGCGAGGTCTTGCCCATGCCGGGACGGCCGGCCAGGATGATCAGGTCGGAGTGCTGCAGGCCGCCCATCTTGGCGTCGAGATCGCGCAGGCCGGTCGAGATGCCGGACAGCTTGCCGTCGCGCTGAAAGGCCTTGGCGGCCATGTCGATGGCGACCGTGAGCGCCTGGGAGAATTTCTGGAAGCCGCCATCATAGCGGCCGGATTCCGCCAGCTCGTACAGCCTGCGCTCGGCGTCCTCGATCTGGGTGCGCGGTGTAAAATCGACCGGCGCATCATAGGCGACGTTGACCATGTCCTCGCCGATGCCGATCAGGTCGCGGCGCAGCGACAGGTCGTAGATGGTGCGCCCATAATCCTGGGCGTTGATGATGGTGGTCGCTTCCGCCGCGAGCCGTGCCAGATACTGGCCGACCGTCATGCCGCCGATGTCGATATCCGCGGGCAGAAAGGTCTTGAGCGTCACGGGCGTGGCGATCTTGCCCATCCGGATCAGGCTGGAGGCCGTCTCGAAGATGGTCTGGTGGATCGGCTCGAAGAAATGCTTCGGCTCGAGGAAGTCGGAGACGCGGTAGAACGCGTCGTTATTGACCAGGATGGCGCCCAGGAGACCCTGCTCCGCTTCGATATTGTGCGGTGCGCTTCGATAGGTTGGCGCCGAGGCGTCGGGCGACAGTTTGAGAACGTTCGAATCAGTGGCGGCCATGACAGCGTGTTTAACAGCTTTCGAGGGGAGGCGATAAAGCGCCCGTCCTCACCGAAGCGAAAGCGAAAGCTCGCCGATATTCACCGCCGGGTAATAGCGGTGGATGAATCCGGCTTCGCCGGATGCCAAGCTTGACCGGAGCAGGCCGAGGTAAGTTCCGCGCAATGCAGGAGGCGTCACGAGTTTGGGAATTGGTCCCGCCGATCTGAACCGGGAACGTTTCGCCCCGACCAATGTTTGAAAGGTCTCGTTAACCTCGTGGCGGATCGTTCGGCCGGCTCAGACAAGCAGGAGATAGAGCAACGCGACGAGGGAAGCGCCCACGCCAGCTGCGATCAGCGCGTAATCGGTGCTGAAGTCGGTCTGGGGGTCCAGCATGGTCTGGTGCGTGTTCCGCGTCATTCCGCAGGCTTTACGGAAAGGCGCCGGCATTCTCTGTGAGCCAGTTCACACGGACCGGTATTTCTTTGGGAGCAGGGCGTTCCCGCGGGCAGGAGGCGGCAGATGAAGCGCCGATTTCGGAACTGGCGGTCGGAGCGGCAGAGCCGGAGCTGGCTGGCCCTGCTGGTGCGCACCTTCGATGACGTCGCGGAGTCCCGTGCCTCGGCCCAACCGGTCCCGACGCCGGAGGCGCTGCGGGCGCAACTGCTGCGCCCGCCGGCGGCAGCCAGGCTCGCCCGCGGTTCACTGCATCGGATTTTGGGTCGAACGAGCCCGCGAACTGCCGCACGCGGGACTTCCGGCAGGACGGTGTGACTATTCGCCGGCCATCTTGAGCACGGGGCGGCTGCCGCGCTCCCGCGCACGCAAGCGGGCCTCTTCATGCGGGATGTAATCGCGGGTTATCGGCACGACGTCCTGTCGCTTCGTGAGCTGGATCTGGAAGTTCATCATGTTCTGCTTGCGGAAGGCCATTTCCGATGCGGCCAGGTAAAATTCCCACATCCGCGCGAACCGCTCGTCATAGAGCTGCACCGCTTCTTCGCGCCGCGCCATGAAACGCTCCCGCCACGCCTTCAGCGTTTCGGCGTAATGAAGGCGGAGGATTTCGATGTCGCAGACCAGGAGCCCCGCGCGCTCGATCGCCGGCAGCACTTCCGACAATGCCGGGATATAGCCGCCGGGGAAGATGTATTTCGCGATCCACGGATTGGTGGCATCCGGTCCTTCGGAGCGGCCGATCGAATGCAGCACCATGACGCCATCGTCGGAGAGCAATTCGGCGCAGCGGCGGAAATAGGTCTCGTAGAAATCGACCCCGACATGTTCGAACATGCCGACCGAAGCGATGCGGTCGAACGGGCCGGGCACGTCGCGATAGTCCTGCAGGATGAAGCGGGCCCGGTCGCTCAGACTCTTCTCGGCCGCGCGGGCATTGGCCACCTGGACCTGCTCGGTCGACAGCGTCACACCGGTGACATCGACGCCGGCAGTCTCCGCAAGATACAGGCCGAGCCCGCCCCAGCCGCAGCCGATGTCGAGCACCCGGTCGCTCTTGTCGAGCAAGAGCTTCGCGGCGAGATGGCGCTTCTTGGCGAGCTGCGCGTCGTCGAGCGTCGTGTCCGGCGTCTCGAAATAGGCGCAGGAATATTGCTTATCGGCGTCGAGAAACAGCGAGTACAGCCGCCCGTCGAGATCGTAGTGATGCGCGACATTGGTACGGGAGCGGCCACGGAAGTTGAACTGCCCGAAGTGCCGGGTCAGATAGCGCAAGCACCACTGCAGTTTGGCCCAGCGCGGCAGCACGTCGGGCTGGTCCATCACGATCGCAAGCAGGTCGGCAATCGAGCCGCGCTCCATGACGAAGCTGCCGTCCATGTATATCTCGCCCAGCGCGAGCTCCGGGTTGGTGATCAACCTGCGTTGGGCTTGCCGGGTCAGAAACCGCGCAGCCACGGAGGCTTCTGCGGCATCGCCGCAGCGGAATCTGACGCCGTCCGCGGTCGTGAACTCGACCGAACCACGGCGGATGAAGCCCCTCAAGAGGCTACGCAACAAACGGTCCATCTACACCACCCAACGAGCTATCCCGTGAGATGCTGACTTTCCCGGCCGTCGCACTCGACGCGTTGGGAACCGATTGGTTCCCTTTCAACAGATTTTTATGATAGTAAGCTCCCAGTTCGGACGGTACTGCGTTGCAGACAAAGCGGATATTCCAAAAGTGACATTCGCCCGTACCGCATCTGCGCGCTTTCCTTCGCACGATATTGCGCTAAAAGGTGACGCCGCAAGCGCCGATGCGGCGCTCCGCGCTTATCGCTCCTCACGGCACGCGCATGTGAGGGATGAGGGATCGCCGGCAAAGACATGAATTTGAGGCGGTTTCGGATTTGATCTTCGCCATGATGGTGAGCGAAAGCACGGGCGCGACTATTCCCTTGAACGATCGCGAGGCGCGCGGTCGGGACCGCAGCTGGAGAACGAGAATGGTGGGCCGGGCGCTGGGTTTGGGCGCGGTGATGCTTACGCTCTGCATGGCAGGGCCGATACAGGCGCAGGAAAATCTCGAGGCTGGCAAGAGCCCGTCGCAGATCTTCGCCGGAACTTGCGTGGCTTGCCATAAGAGTCCGCGGGGCCTCGTGAAGAGCACTGCACCGGGATCGTTGCCGGGCTTCCTTCGTCAGCACTACACGACGAGTCCCGAGATGGCCGGCGTGCTCGCCAACTACCTGCTGTCGAACGGGGCAACCGACGCCCGCTACATGGGCAAAGGCAAGGACGGCAAGGAAGCAAAGCCGGATCCGAAACCGGAGTCTCGTTCGGAGACGGGACCGGGCGGCCCCGAACAAGCGCAACCTTCGCGGCGCGGGCGCCGACACCATCCGGCCGCCGCGTCGGAGGTGCGTGAAGCTGCTCCGGAATCCGAGGGAGCGGCTTCGCAAAACGAGCCGGCGCCGCGCAGCGGCCACCGCAAGCGCATGTCGCGGCATGGGGCTGCGACGCAGGCGGGGACCGATGCCGACGGTCAGCAGCCTGCGGCCGAACATCCCGCGGTCGAGGGCCGCAGGTCCGTCACCAAGCGGAAACACGGCAAGCCGTCCGGCGACGACGCTTCAAAGCCCGATGCATCGGCCGGGCAGCCGTCCGACGCTGCGCTGGAAGCTCCGAAGACGGAGCCGTCGCGGACTGAGAATACGGGGTCAGTGGATCGTGTGGAGACGCCGAAGGTTGAGGCGCCCGCGACCGAGAGCTCGAAGACAAGGGAGTCAGCCGTGCAGCCGGCCGATCCGGTGCCGCCGGCCGCTGCGCCGACGGTCACACAATCGATCCCGACTGCACCGCCGCCATCGAGCGCAGCGAGCGATCCGGCCGTCCCGTCATCGCCGGCCTCGCATTGAGGGCGTGGCCGTTGTCAGGCAAATATTAGCGATTACGCAGAACGTAAAAGAGCCCGGCCGTCGAGGCCGGGCTCTTGCTTTGACACGCTTTGAGAAAACTATGACGCGGACTCGCCAGCCGGGACAACATCCTCTTGCTGGGCTTCCGGATCGAAGAACTCGCCGGCGGCCGCTAGAGCGGTTTGCGATCGAGCTGAATCGAGAGGGATTCCCAAATTGGCTCTGGTCTGCTTCAAATTGCTTGCAGGCAAAGGAGGCAGGCAAGCGATGGCAGGCTCTTGCTCGGTCGATCTTCGGAAGCGGGTTGTCGCAGCGGTCAAGGGCGGCATGTCGCGGCGGCAGGCAGCGGCCCATTACCAGGTGAGCGCATCAAGTGCGATCCGGTGGGTCGCGCAGGGAGAGGAAACTGGCGATGTCGCGCCAAAGAAGCTGGGCGGCGATCAGCGTTCGAAGGCGATTGAGGCGCAGGCCGATGTCATTCTGGCGCTGGTTGCTGACAAGTCCGATATGACGCTGGAGGAATTGAAGATGGCCCTCGTGGCCAAAGGGCACAGCTTCAGCGTCTCTGCACTGCACCGCTTCTTCGCCCGTCGAAAAATCACGTTTAAAAAAAGACAGCGCACGCCGCCGAGCAAGAGCGGCCTGATGTCCTGAGCAAGCGGGAAGAGTGGGCGTGCAAGCAGACCGAATTGAGCGCCACCAAGCTTGTCTTCATCGACGAGACCTGGGCCTCGACCAATATGGCTCGGACCCGCGGTCGCGCCCCTCGCGGCGAGCGCCTGCGGGCTTCAATTCCACATGGTCATTGGAAGACGACGACCTTCGTCGCTGGCCTGCGTCAATCGGGAATGACGGCACCGATGGTGCTCGATGGCCCGATCAACGGCGAGGCTTTCCAAGCCTATGTCGATCATGTTCTCGTTCCCGAATTGCAGCAAGGCGACATCGTCGTGATGGACAATCTCAGCAGCCACAAAGGCGCGGGCGTACGAGCGGCGATAGAAGCCGCCGGAGCGCACTTGCTCTATCTTCCGCCCTACAGTCCGGACTTCAATCCCATCGAAAATGCCTTCTCCAAGCTCAAAGCGCTTCTCAGGGCGGCCGCAGAACGGACTGTTGATGGCCTATGGGACGCCATCGGGCGCTGCCTCGACTGCTTCAAACCAGCCGAATGCGCCAACTACTTCAAAGCTGCAGGATACGAACCAGCTTGATCGAAAAATGCTCTAGCGCTTCGGCCGCTGCATCGAGATCCTCCTGGCGCGTCGAGATGTCTTCACCGCGCTTGATCCGCTCGGCTTCGTCGGCGCTGCGAGCCACGATCACGGTGATCGATGCCTCGACTTCCGGGTGAACAGCGATCGTCACCTTCTGCAGACCGATCGCCTTGATCGGAGCGTCGAGCCAGACCTGCGGGCGGCTGACGGTGATGCCATCCGCGTCAAGCGCCACAACGATGTCGCGCACGGAGACCGAGCCGAACAGCTGGCCGGCTTCGGAGGCCTGGCGGATGATGATGATGTCGCGCCCGTCAATCTTCTCGGCGACTTTGCTCGCTTCCGACTTGGCCTTGATGTTGTTGGCCTCAAGCTCGGCCTTCATGCCCTCATACTTGGCTTTGTTCTCGGCCGTCGCACGAAGCGCCTTCTTGCGCTTCAAGAGGAAGTTGCGGGCAAAGCCGTCCTTCACCTTTACGATCTCGCCCATCTGGCCGAGCTTGGCGACGCGTTCCAACAAAATGACGTCCATCGGTATTCTCCTTGTCGTACTGTTCAGGTTCGAGGGTTGAAGTTAGGGGACTGGCAAAGGTGGCGGCCGGCGCTGCCAAAATCGCTGGCGTAGCCCAAATGCAAGATCGGCGAGGCCGAGCACGGCTAATGCGCAAAACAATATCGGCCAGATCGGTGTGAAGATGAGCGCGTAGATCAGGCCGAGCCAGAGCGGACGGGCGCTCCAGGTGAGCGACAGCGTATGGAGCACTGCAAGACCGGTCAGCGCATAGGCCGCCAGGAGCACCGACGTGACGATCGTTGCGATGATCGCGACCAGACCTCCGACAAAACTGAAGCCGATCGCCGCAAACAGTGCAGCGACCGTCAGCGGCGGCAAGGCGACGCTGCGGAGGTCGGGCCAGGGACGACGGAGCAGGCCGGAGGTCGCGGCGATCTTGGCGGCCAGCCATAGGTTCACGGTCAAAGTCGCCGTGGCAAAGATAGCGGCAAAGGCCGGCGCGACCTTGATCAGCGCATCGATCCATTGATCGGCATCTGCCGATATCGGCGAATCCGCCGCGCTTGCGACGCGCGAGAGCGCCCGGTGCAAGGTGCCGGTGATTGTCGCGGCGTCGCTGCCGAGTGTGAGCAGGGCGGCAAAAGTCGTCAGTGAAGCAACCCCGGCGATCCAAAGCAGGATGCGCTCGATCGGGTACCATTGAAAGGCGGCTGCAGCGTCTGCCGGCTGAAGTGGCGCCCCAGGGGCATGGTTGTCGGCCGGACGTCCGAGCAGGGCAAGATGGCCGAGCCACCACGCCGGCAACGCCACCGCGATGGAAAAAGCAATGCAGTAGGAGAAGCTGACCGCTGCGCCGAGGCAAGTCGCGGCCGCAATGCCGCCAATCGCGGCGTAAAGCGGGCCCCAGGCGATCGCCGCAACCATCAGGGGCAGCGGAGCCAGGCAATAGAGCACGAGCGAGATCAGCGCGCCCGAAATGATCGAGGCGAACATCAAGGCCGACGCAGCGCCGGCCGCAAGCGCAATGGCGAACAGTCCAATCATCAGCTGTCCCGCTCCTTTCGAGCGGTTAGAGGTCAGCTTGACCCCAACCATCGGCGACCGGACGATCCGGAAGCCTTATGAGCAAGTGAGATGCAGTCGGCAGCCTACGCGGCCGCCGACTGCAGACGTCTTAGCGAATGACGTAAGGCAGCAGACCGAGGAAGCGGGCGCGCTTGATCGCGCGCGCAAGCTCACGCTGCTTCTTGGCCGATACCGCGGTAATCCGGCTCGGCACGATCTTGCCGCGCTCGGACACATAACGCATCAGGAGCTTGGAATCCTTGTAATCGATCTTCGGCGCGTTGGGACCCGAGAACGGGCAGGTCTTGCGACGGCGGAAGAAGGGGCGACGTGCAGGAGCTTCAGCCATTGTTCTTACTCCTCGTCCGGAGTTTCTTCGTCACGGGGCCGGCGCGGGCCGCGATCGCCGCGGAAACCGCCACCATCGCGATCGCCGCGGAAGCCTCCGCCGTCACGATCGCCACGGAAACCGCCGCCACGGTCATCGCGCTCGCGATCGCGGTCAGCCTTGCGCATCATGGCCGACGGGCCTTCCTCGAGCTCTTCGACGCGGACGCTCAGATAGCGGAGGACGTCCTCGCTGATGCGCTCCTGGCGCTCGATCTCGGCGATCGCCGCTGACGGTGCGTCGATGTTGAGCAGGACGAAATGAGCCTTGCGGTTCTTGTTGATGCGGTAGGTGAGCGAGCGAACGCCCCAGTTCTCGGTCTTGGTGACCTTGCCGCCGAGTCCCTCGACGATGCCGGTCATTTGGGTCGTCAGTTCTTCCACCTGTTGGGTGCTCGCGTCCTGACGCGCGAGAAAGACATGCTCGTAAAGCGGCATGGATGTCCTTTCCAAGTTGGCGCGGAGCCCGGCGTCAAGCCCTTCGAGCCCTTCATGGAAAGGACTCGTAGACGTCAGCTCGGAAGGCGGAAACACGGGACGACGGGCCGACTGGCCCTGCCACATCAAAGTCGCCTGATCGAGGTGATTTTGCTGAGACCGTCCGTTCAGCTCCCGGCTCGGGACCCACGGATGGCGCGCTTATACCCATTTTCGGCCCGATGGCAAGGGAATCCTGCCTGATTCGGTGGGGGGAGAGCGGCTGAAACGTGACATGCGCTTGACATCCGCGCCTCCGGCGGTGTCTTTCCGGCCAAAGTCAGCGGATTCCAAATTTAGCGGATTCTAGGGATTTCGGAACGTTTCGAGGAGCGGCCGATGACGGCAGCATTTACTTTTCCGGGGCAGGGCTCTCAGTCGGTTGGCATGGGCAAGGCCCTTGCCGACAATTTCCCGGTGGCGCGTGCCCTGTTCGACGAAGTCGATGCCGCGCTGGGCGAGAAGCTGACTGCGATCATCTGGGATGGGCCGGCTGAGACCCTGCAATTGACGGAGAATGCGCAGCCGGCGTTGATGGCCGTGTCGCTCGCGGCATTGCGCGTCTTGGAAACGGAGGCGGGTTTTTCCGTTGGCCGGGATGCGGCGTTCGTTGCTGGGCATTCGCTCGGCGAATATTCGGCGCTGGCTGCGGCGGGCAGCCTGACGGTTGCCGACACGGCCCGGCTGTTGCGGACCCGTGGGTTGGCCATGCAGAAGGCGGTACCCGTCGGGGTGGGGGCGATGGCCGCGCTTTTGGGGTTGGAGTATGAAGTCGCCGTGGCCGTGGCCGCGGAGGCGGCGCAAGGCGAGGTCTGCCAAGCCGCCAATGATAACGGTGCGGGCCAGGTCGTGGTGTCGGGCAATAAGGCCGCCGTCGACCGCGCGGTGGAGATTGCCCGCGCCAGGGGGGCCAAACGCGCAATGCTCCTGCCGGTGTCCGCGCCGTTCCACTGCAAGTTGATGCAGCCGGCCGCCGAGGTCATGGCCGAAGCTCTTTCCAAGGTGACGATCCACAAGCCGGTTTCGCCGCTGGTTTCCAACGTCCTGGCGTCGCCCATCAGCGATCCCGACGAGATCCGGAGGCGCTTGGTCGAGCAAGTGACGGGGACGGTGCGCTGGCGCGAGTCGATCGCCTATATGTCCGCCCAGGGCGTCACCCGGTTCTTCGAGATCGGAGCCGGGAAGGTGCTGAGCGGCCTGGTCAAGCGTATTGCAGATGGGGCGGTTGGAATTGCTGTTGGGGGACCTGCCGACATCGCGACTGCGAAAGATGCTTTGATCGCCGCGACGGCGGCGTAAGTGCGGCCGCAACTGACGCGGCGTTGAGGAGAGTTGGATGTTCGATTTGAGTGGCAGGACCGCGCTGGTCACTGGGGCAACCGGGGGCATCGGAAACGCGATCGCCAAGGCGCTGCATGCGCAGGGCGCCACGGTTGCGATTTCCGGTACGCGGCGCGAGGTGCTGGAAACGCTGGCTGGCGAGCTCCGTGAGCGTGTTCATGTGCTGCCCTGCAACCTTTCGGACACTGCCGAGGTCGAGGCACTGGTCCCTGCTGCCGAGCAGGCCATGGGACAGCTCGATATCCTGGTGGCCAATGCCGGCATCACCCGCGACAACCTGTTCGTCCAACTCCGTGACGAAGACTGGGACGAGGTCATCAAGGTCAATCTGACTGCAACCTTTCGCCTGGCGCGCGCCGCCACCAAGCTGATGATGCGCAAGCGATTTGGCCGAATTATCGCGATCACCTCGATCGTGGGGGTGACCGGCAATCCCGGGCAGGGCAACTACAGCGCCTCCAAGGCGGGAATCATTGGCATGATCAAGACGCTCGGGGCCGAATACGCCAAGCGCGGCGTGACCGCCAACTGCATCGCCCCAGGCTTCATCAAGACGCCCATGACGGACGCGCTCAACGAGAAGCAGCGGGAAGCCATCCTGACCAAGGTTCCGGCCGCACGTCTCGGTACGCCCGAGGATATTGCTGCAGCTGCGGTCTATCTCGCCTCGAACGAGGGCGGCTACGTGACGGGGCAGACCATCCACGTCAATGGCGGAATGGCAATGATCTGAGCCGCCGGGCATCTGGATGGTCCCTGGGACGAATGCGGCGAAAAGACGTCCCAGGCCGTCCTGATAATGAAGGTTTTGTGGGTATGATAACCGAACCGCCAACGGAGGGACAAAGAACGCCATTGCAGGATTTCCAAACCCTGTATATTGGCGGGGCGAAGCTTGCCGTCGTTCGCCGGGCCTTCCGTCGGCTGGTGCGACCGATCTGAGGTCCCTCTGCGGGACCATCAATCGGAGGTGCACTGGATTTATGGAGTTTGTGGTGGTCCCGCTTCCGAAGTCTTGGTCCGCAGGGGTCGGCGGATTTCGGAAAGGGGCTCACTGCGGGGCACATCTGTTTTGCGCGATCGCGAAGGAAGTTTACCAGCCGGGATGACGCCATCATCCGGGGGTCGGATCTTAAGGGAACAAGCACGAGGTTTGGACGATGAGTGAGATTGGCGAGCGGGTAAAGAAGATCGTGGTCGAGCACCTCGGTGTTGAGCCCGACAAAGTGGTCGACAACGCGAGCTTCATTGACGATCTCGGCGCTGACAGCCTCGATACGGTCGAGCTTGTGATGGCTTTCGAAGAAGAATTCGGCTGCGAGATTCCGGACGACGCGGCGGAGACCATCCTGACCGTCGGCGACGCCACGAAGTTTCTGGAAAAGAACGCCAAGAGCTGACGCCTCGGCGATCTCAAGCGAAACCGGCCGGACCGTTGCATGCGGCCGACCGGTTTCTTGCTATTGGCGGGCTGCGCGATCCGGAAGCGGCGCAATTTCCGTTACGTGATGCACAGCAAACAACAGCCTGACGCGCGCTTTCGATCAATTGGACGCGGTCGCGCCTCAGGCCCGGTCTGGAGAAAACAAAGATGAGGCGGGTTGTCGTTACGGGCCTCGGCATGGTGTCGCCACTCGGCTGCGGTGTTGAAACGACCTGGAAACGCATCCTCGAAGGCAGGAGCGGTGCCCGCAGGATCGAGACGTTCGACGTGTCCGATCTGCCCAGCAAGATTGCTTGCGTGGTGCCGCGGGGTGACGGCAGCGATGGCACGTTCAATCCCGACCAGTGGATGGAGCCCAAGGACCAGCGCAAGGTCGACGATTTCATCATCTTCGCGATGGCTGCGGCGCGCCAGGCGCTCGACGACGCCAACTGGCATCCGGCGACCGAAGAGGACCGCTGTGCTACCGGCACCATGATTGGCGCCGGCATCGGTGGACTGACGGGCATCGCCGAAACGGCAATTCTTTTGAAGGAACGCGGCCCGCGCAAGGTCTCGCCGTTCTTCATCCCCGGGCGCCTGATCAATCTTGCCTCCGGCTATGTCTCGATCGAGCACTGCCTGAAGGGGCCGAATCACGCCGTGGTCACGGCATGTTCGACCGGTGCGCACGCGATCGGCGACGCCAGCCGTCTGATCGCACTCGGCGATGCGGACGTGATGGTCGCGGGCGGCACTGAATCGCCGATCAGCAGGATCGGTATCGCGGGCTTCTGCGCTGCGCGCGCACTGTCGACCGCGTTCAACGATACTCCAGAGCGAGCGTCGCGGCCCTATGACAAGGATCGTGACGGCTTCGTCATGGGCGAGGGGGCCGGCATCGTGGTGCTCGAGGAATACGAGCATGCCAAGGCGCGGGGGGCACGGATCTACGCAGAGGTGACGGGATACGGCCTCTCTGGCGATGCCTATCACATCACTTCGCCGGCGCCCGACGGTGACGGCGGCTTCCGCAGCATGAGTGCGGCGATGAAACGGGCCGGCATCACCGCTGCCGATATCGACTATATCAACGCCCACGGCACCTCGACCCAGGTTGGTGACGAGATCGAGCTCGGTGCGGTGGAGCGATTGCTGGGCAACGCGGCCTCGAAGGTTACGATGTCCTCGACCAAATCCTCGATCGGCCATTTGCTCGGTGCGGCCGGGGCCGTCGAAGCGATCTTCAGCATTCTGGCGATTCGGGATAATATCGCGCCGCCGACCATCAATCTCGAGAACCCGTCGGTGCAGACAGCGATCGATCTCGTGCCGCAGGCCCCACGCAAGCGCGAGATCAACATCGTGCTGTCGAACTCGTTCGGATTTGGAGGCACCAACGCCTCTCTGATCCTGCGACGGGTCGTCAACTAAGTCGATGCGCGGCTAGGTCGATGCGCGGCGCAACCACCGTTTCGCCGTATTCGACAACGAATCGTTAGGTGGGCGTAGAGTTCGGGTCGCTTGCGTGAGGAATCGCAAGCCACGACTAGTGTTTCGATTCCGAGGTTCGCATCTTATCGCGGTTAGATTCGTTTGCGACATCGGAACCGTAGAGCGCTAGCAGAACCACCTGAATCGAGTGCGGCTTAGGATTTGAAGTTCCGATGAAGAACGCGCTGAGAAACCGGTCGGAACTTCAAATTCGCCGCACTTGGCGACAGGACTGAAGGTTGCATCGATGAGTGAACGGCCGCCCATCTCGCCCCGCAGTCCGCGCGCCGCGCTCGAGCCGGAGCAGGTTCCGCCACCGCCGCGGCGTTCGGATCGGGCGCGCAATCCGTTTGTGGTCGTCGGCAACGCCATCATTACTCTGCTGTTGTTCACGATGATCGGAGCCGGCGCCGTCTACTACTACGGCCGGCAGATCATCGAAGCGCCCGGTCCGCTGCAGGAAGACAAGATCGTCAACATCCCCGCGCGTGCCGGCAAGCGCGACATCGCCGACGTGCTGACGCGTGAGGGCGTCATCGACGTCAATCCCTGGGTGTTCATCGGCAGCGTATTTGCGCTCAAGGCGAGCTCGGACCTGAAGCCGGGCGAATACGCCTTCCAGAAGAACGCATCGTTGCGCGACGTGATCGGGGTGATCGTCGAAGGCAAGGTGGTGCAGCATTCGGTCACGATTCCCGAGGGGCTGACCTCGGAGCAGATCGTGGCCCGGTTGTCCGATAGCGACATCTTTTCCGGCGGCGTGCGCGAAATTCCGCGCGAGGGAACTCTGCTGCCGGAGACCTACAAATTTCCGCGCGGCACCAGCCGCGATCAGGTGATCCAGCGCATGCAGCAGGCGCAGAAGCGCGTTCTTGCCGAGATCTGGGAGCGCCGCAGCCCCGACCTTCCGATCAAGACGCCGGAGCAATTGGTCACCTTGGCCTCGATCGTCGAGAAGGAGACCGGCAAGCCGGACGAGCGCAGCCGTGTCGCTGCGGTGTTCGTCAATCGATTGAAGCAGAGGATCAAGCTGCAGTCGGATCCGACCATCATCTACGGTCTTGTTGGGGGCAAAGGCACGTTAGGACGACCGATCAAGCGCAGCGAGATCACGCAGCCGTCGCCTTACAACACCTATGTGATCGAGGGCCTGCCGCCCGGGCCGATCTCCAATCCAGGGCGTGCCTCGCTCGAAGCCGCCGCCAATCCTGCGCGCACGCGCGACCTTTATTTCGTCGCCGACGGCAGCGGGGGCCACGCCTTCACCGAGACCTACGACCTGCACCAGAAGAACGTCGCCCGGCTGCGGGCGATGGAGAAGCAGACCCAGAACGACACGGTCGAGCCGGAAGACGCGCCACCGGCCAACGCCAATGCGGCTGCGACGGAGCCGACCGCGAGCGCCCCCGCTCCAAAGCCGGCTGCCAGGAAGCCGGCGTCGCGCACGGGCGGGGCTGGTGCACGACAAGGGGCGGTTCAACCGGCGGCGCCTGCGGTTCCGCAGTAGCCTTGCACCCACCATTCGCAGCTGCAGAACCGGACTTAACATTTCGGCAAAAGGCCTTAAGGTTCGCGCAACTTTTATGCGGCGAATCTGCCGCCACCTGATCTGCCGGAGAAATTGATCAAATGGGGCTGTCGAGCATGACCGGCTTTGCCCGAAGTCACGGGGCGAGCGGACCTTACGCGTTCGAGTGGGAGTTGAAGTCGGTCAACGCCAAGGGGCTGGATGTGCGGTTGCGGTTGCCGCAGGGCTGGGACGACGTCGAGGCCTTCGCCCGCAAGCGGGTCGCCGAGGTGCTGTCGCGCGGAACGATTTACGCCAATCTGACCGTCAAGCGCGCCGATGCCGGCTCGACCGTGCGGGTCAACGAGGATGTGCTCGCCTCCATCGTCAAGGTCGCAAGCTCGCTTGCCGGCAAGCTGGATGCGGTGGCGCCCAGTATCGACGGGCTGCTTGCGATCAAGGGTGTGATCGAGGTGGTCGAGCCGGAGAGCGACGAGGCCGAGGACAAGGCTGCACGGGATGCGGCGATTGCCGCGTTCGACGCGGCGCTGAGGAATCTGGTCGAGATGCGACGCCGCGAAGGCGAAACGCTCGGGCAGATCCTGAACCAGCGGGTCGCCGAGATCGAGGCGCTGGCGCAGAAGGCCGAAGCATCGCCAGGCCGCAAGCCGGAGGCCGTGAAGGCTCGGCTCGCCGAACAGGTTGCGGCGCTGCTGGAAACCTCCGACCGGTTCGATGCCGACCGCCTTGCCCAGGAAGCCCTGCTGATCGCCGCGAAGGCCGATGTGCGCGAGGAACTCGATCGCATCGCCTCGCACGTCGCGCAGGCGCGCGAGATGCTCAAGAAGGGGGGCGCTGTCGGCCGCAGGCTCGATTTCCTCTCCCAGGAATTCCATCGCGAGGTCAACACCTGCTGTTCGAAATCGAACGATATCGAACTGACCAATACGGGCCTCGAGATGAAGACGGTGGTCGAGCAATTCCGCGAGCAGGTTCAGAATTTGGAGTGACGGATGACGGCTCACGGCGGCAGCTTCGATGGAGTGGAGCGGCGCGGGCTGATGTTCGTGCTGTCGTCTCCGTCCGGCGCCGGCAAAACCACGCTGTCGCGCCTGTTGATCGAGCGCATGCCGGGGCTGCAGATGTCGGTGTCGGCGACGACACGCGCGAAACGACCTGGTGAGGTCGATGGCCGCGACTATCTGTTCGTCGACTTGGCCCGCTTCGACGACATGGTGAAGCGCGACGAACTCCTCGAATGGGCGACTGTGTTCGGCAACTGCTATGGCACGCCGCGCGCGCCAGTCGAGGCGGCGCTGTCGGTCGGACAGGATGTGTTATTCGACATCGACTGGCAGGGCACCCAGCAGCTGCGCGAGAAGGCGCGCGCCGACGTCGTCAGCGTCTTCATCCTGCCGCCCTCAGCCGCCGATCTTGAAAAGCGCCTGCACACCCGCGCCCAGGATTCCCACGAGGTGATCCGTGCCCGCATGAGCCGCGCCAGCGACGAGATGAGTCACTGGGCCGAGTACGATTACATCGTGATCAATCACGACATCGACGAGGCATTTGCAGAGGTTCAATCGATCCTCAAAGCCGAACGGTTGAAGCGCGAGCGTCGCGTCGGACTCACCACATTCGTTCGCAAGCTGCAGCGCCAGCTGGATTTCTGACGCGCGAGTCTGGCGCAGGTTTACCCGTGGCGTGCAAGCCGCGCCAAGATGTCCTGGATGCCGTCGAGGGACTGGTCCTGTTTCACGTCTCGGGTGCGGGGACGCAATGCTTGCGGGCGCGGGATGAAGTCGAGCGGAGGCAACGCTGCGTCATCGTCATTGGACGCTGTGATCGGAATGCGCTGCCATGGCGGCAACTCGTCGGAGCGCGATTGAGCGGCGGCGGCCGCGAACTCGGCGGCCGGCGGGCGATCTTCAGGCGGAGCGAAACGCGATTCGAGGAGATCTATCAGTTCGGCGGCTGGGTCGGTGTCTTCCAGCGCCGCTTGCTGGCCGCCGCCAGATGCGACGTGAAGGTTTGCGGGAGGTGTCGCTGCAGCGGGCCGCACCGCTGATGCGCCGGCGGATTCCAGCAGGTTTTCAATTTCAGCGGCGCGATCGAGGATGGTCGGCGCTGCGCTCGGGCGCGCTGCGGACGGATCCGCCTCGTAAGCTGCGGGATTGGCCGGTTTGACGGCACGAGATCCTAGCAGATGTTCCAGCTCCTCGACCGTATCAGGATGGATGACCCGCCGATCGAGCGCGACAGCTGCAGAACTGCCGGGCGTCATCGGATCGAAGGCTCGGACGGCGGACTGTCCACCGCGGGAGTCTAGATTGTCCTCGATCGCCGCAGCATGATCGGGGGCGTTCGCCGGAGCCAGGCCGGAGCCGGTCACCTCATGGGCCCGAGCGGTTGCCGGCAAGTCGGCCGGCGTTGTCGCTGATTTGACCGCGCGGGTTTCGAGCAGTTCTGCAAGTCCGCTTCTGTTGTCGATGGTCGTTGAGGCCTGCGCCATCTCGACGGGCGCCGATGCGTGCGCAACGACGCGCGGCGCGGCTGCCCTCACGGGTTTCTTCTTGCCGCCTGTGGGCCGGCTAGCGACATGGGCAGGCTTTGCCTTTGTACGCATTTTGCTGCGCGCGCGGCGTGTCCTGGCGATCGCCATCTGCCAGTTCGCATTGCGCCGTCGCCGTTGTCCAATCCTGCCCAAGCGATAAAGGCCGCTCGCCATCAGGCCCGAGATCGACAGGGCGCCGACCACGACCAGCAGCAGCATGGGAATTGGCGCGACGGGCTTTGACGGCTTGGCCGGGGGGATCGTAGCCGCCTCCGGCTGCGGTGCGCCGGCGTTCGTGTCCGGATCGAGCGCGGCATCGTCGCCGGTGAGCGTGGCCGCTGCCGGTCCGGGGTCGGGCATGGCAGCGTCGAGCAGCTGCGACTGAGCCGCAGGCGATGGCATGGCCGCCATGGCATCGGCCGGGCTTTCGAGGCCCGCTCGTTCGGTTGTCGTGGCGGGCGCCGAGATCGCGGTCTTCTGCGCCGTTCCGGCATCGTCATCGTTGCGCAGACGCATCGGCGCGTCGGTGGATGCCGCGGAAGAGCTGCGCGGTGCGGCCGTATCCGTTCGGCGCGGCCCGGCCTTCGGCGGCGCCGGCTGAGCGAAGTCCCAGGCGGACGGCTGCTGCGCCTGCTTGACGACCGGCGTCCCGTTCGACGCCCGCTCTTTCAGATACCAGCAGCGCTGGTTCTTGGCGCGGTCGAAGCGGTAATACCAGTGCTGGCCGTCAGGCTTGTCGCCGGTGGGTTCGGGGAGGCAGTCGTCGGCCGCAACGGCGAGGGTGGCGCAAGCCAGCGAGATCAGAAGGGCGCTACCAGCGATCGCGGGAATGATGGCGAATGCAAATCGTGCAGTTCGTTTTGCCATTCATCACTCCGGATACGCGATCGAACGCTGCGTTCTCGGAGAGAAGTTGGGTCGCAATGAGCCGCAAATCCGGATTAATTCCGGCTCGGTGTTTTCAATTGTGGATGCGGCATTTTTCCCACATCGCGACGTGAGAATGGTGCGGTTTGGGCATCATTTCGAGCGCAGATCTGTGACCTGTGAGATCACAGGCCGCATCCTTCGCCTCCTCGTTTTGATCACAGCTACCAGCAACCTTGGCTAGCTGCTCAGACGTTGCGAGATGCTGCTGCGCCGCAGAGCCGAACCTCCGCTTGGCGGAGGTGGATGCGCGGTCGTCAGTTCTTGAGCAGCACACGTCCCACCACTTGGCCGGCGCGCAGCGCGTCGATCCATGTCTGCACGTCGCTCATCGGCTCTTCCCGCATCGGCGGCGGCTTGATCTTGCCGGCGCGCGCAAGCGCCATCAGTTCGTGGCTCTCGGCGAGGGTGCCGACCATGAAGCCCTCGATGGTCATCCGCTTGTAGACCCATTGCACCATCGGCAGGGTGAATTGTCCGCCCATCAGGCCGGAGACCACGATCTTGCCGCCCCGCGCCAGGACGGAGACTGCGAATGCCATCGACTTCTCGTTGCCGGCGAAATCGACCACCTCATCGAAGCCGCCGTCGGTCTCCTTCAGGATGCGCCTTGCGACCTCCGGCTCGGCCGGATCATAGGCGACCGCCGCGCCGTTCTGCAGCGCGGTTTCGCGCGCGGCCGCGCTGAGATCGGCAACCGAGATCGGCTGCTTGAACATAGCCTGTGCGAACGACAGGCCCATCATGCCGACGCCGCCGAGGCCGATCAGCAGCAGATTGCGCTGCCGCGGGCGGTCGACCAGCCGCTTCAGCGCGCCGTAGGCGGTGACGCCGGAGCACATCAAGGTCGCGGCCTGGTTGACCGGAAGCGGGTCGTATTCGAGCAGGTATTTGGCGTCCGGCACCAAGACGTGGGTGGCGAAGCCGCCGTCGATCGAAACACCGAGAAACCGCTGCCTGGTGCAGAGATTCTCGTCGCCATTGGCGCAGTCGCGGCATTGGCCGCAGCCGATCCATGGAAAGACGGCGCGCTTGGCGCCGAGCAGCTCCCGCGGGGCGTCGGGACCCACTTCCTCGACGATCCCCGCGATCTCGTGCCCAAGCGTGAACGGCAGGGTCATGCCACGCGTCGTGTCCAGCCGCTTGCCGCCGCCGAGATCGGCATAGCCGTCCTGGATGTGCAGGTCGGAATGACAGAGGCCACAGCGCTCGACGCGGACCAGGACCTCGCGTCCCTGCGGCTTCGGGGTTTCGACGATGGTTTCGCAAAGCGGCGCGTCAAACTTGACCAGCGACTGCCGGCGCATCAATGCCATCGGTTTTCTCCCTTGAATTGATTGGATTTGATCAGCTGTTTTCGGCCCGAATATTCGTCAATTCGCGCGCCATGGCAACAAAGCCTGATACCGGAATGGTCTCCGCGCGGCGGGTCGGGTCGACACCGGCTGCGGCAGCAAGCCGCGCCGGATCGGCAGGCAATGACTTCAAACTTTGCCGCAGCATCTTGCGACGCTGGCCGAACGCGGCCGCCGCGACCTGCTCGAGCGCGCGGCGCTCGCACGGTTCGGGCACGGGGCGCGGCACGAGGCGCACGACGGAGGAGGTGACTTTCGGTTGCGGCACGAAGGCCGATGGCGAGATATCGAACAGGATCTTGGTTTCGCAGCGCCAGTTCGCGAGCACGCCGAGTCGTCCATAGGCTTCCTCGTTCTCGCGCGCGACAATGCGTTCGGCAACCTCGCGCTGAAACATCAGCACCATCGTCTCGTACCAGGGCGGCCAGGGTTCGACCGAGAGCCAGCCGATGAGGAGATTGGTCGCGATGTTGTAGGGCAGGTTGGCCACGATCTTGGCCTTGCTCGTGCCAAGATAGGGCTTCGGATCGAAGGTCCGCGCATCGGTGCAGACGATCTCGAGCCGGCCGGGATAGCGCTCGGCGATCATCTCCAGCGCCGGAATCGCGCGCTCGTCGTGCTCTATGGCGATCACATGCCGCGCGCCGAGCGCGAGCAGGGCGCGGGTCAGGCCGCCCGGTCCGGGGCCGATTTCGACCACGGTGGCCTCGTCGAGCGGTCCTGCTGCGCGCGCGATCCGCGCGGTCAGGTTGAGGTCGAGCAGGAAGTTCTGGCCCAGCGACTTGCGCGCCGAAAGCGAAAGCTCGCGAATGACCTCGCGCAAAGGCGGGAGATCATCGATCGCGCTCATGAGACGGCGGCGGCCATGCGCGCGGCAAGCTTGATCGCTGCGATCAGGCTGTCAGGGTTCGCGCTGCCGGTGCCTGCGATGGCAAAGGCCGTGCCGTGATCGGGCGAGGTGCGGATGAAGGGCAGGCCCAAGGTAACATTGACGCCCTCGTCGAAAGCCAGCGTCTTGATCGGGATCAGCGCCTGGTCGTGATACATGCAGATCGCACAGTCATAGGTCTTGCGTGCGGCCTCATGAAACATCGTGTCTGCCGGCAGTGGTCCTTGCACATCGAGCCCGGCGTTGCGCAACGTGGCGATCGCAGGCGCGATGATCTCATCGTCCTCGGTGCCGAGCGTGCCGTCCTCCCCGGCATGCGGGTTGAGCCCGGAGATCGCAAGGCGCGGCCGCGTGACGCCGAAATAACGGCGCAGGCTTGCCGCCACGATACGCGCCGTCGAGGTGATCAGAGGGCTCGAGAGCTGCTCGATCGCATCGCGCAGCGCCACATGGATCGTGACGGGCACCACCGCCAGCATGGGCGACCACAGCATCATCACCGGCTGCGGAACCTTGCCGTCCACGGCGGCGAGTTCGGCGAGGAATTCCGTATGTCCGGGATGGCGGAAACCGGCGCGGTAGAGCACGGCCTTGGCGATCGGATTCGTGACCACGGCACTGGCGCGACCCGCCGTGACGTCGCCGGCGGCGGCGCGGATCGAGGCGATCGCAGATGCGGCGCTGGACTGGTCCGGGCGGCCGGGAAGGGCAGTGGTGGCCACCCCGGTGTGCACCACAGGCAGCGCCTCGGCGAAAGCGCCAGCGGCGGCTTCCGGCGTCGTTGCTGCGATCGGAACGGCGAGCCCAAGCAGGTTGGCACGCTGCGCCAGAAAATCCGGATCGCCCAGAACATAGAAGGGCGGAAGCTGAAGCTCCTTGCGGCGTATCCAGGCCTTGAGGGTGATGTCGGGACCGATGCCGGCGGGTTCACCCAATGTCAGCGCGAGCGGCCTGACCATCAGCGATATTCGATCATGGCCGCTTTGCGGACTTCCTGCAGATAGGCCTTCGACGTCGCCTCATATTTCTCCGTGTACATCTTCTCGCGCATCTCGCGCCGCTTCGGCGTGTCGACGGTCGTCGGGTTGCGCGCGCACAGGGCGACCATTTCGACGCCCTGCTTGGTCACTTCCGGCGGGGTCAGATGACCGATCGGCGTGTCGTCGAGCAATTTGCGCAAGTTGGGCGGAATGTCGGCCGAGGTCTTGACCACGATTTCCTTGATCGCCGCGTTCTGCATGGAGCGGAAATAGGAATTGGCCTCCTGGCAGGTCTGCACGCGGGCGCGCAGGGCTTCCGCATCCTTCTGGCGTGCCTCGAACGTACTCTGCGGTGCCCCCTTCGGCACGATCAAAACCACCGGCTGCATCTTGTATTCGAAGGCCTGTCCCTGCTGCTCGGCGTCGCCGCCGGCAGCGGCCACCGCCGCTGCAACGTCCTTCTCGCCGACCTGCAGCCGCTCCTTGTAGCGTCCGCGCACCAGGCTGGTCCAAACGATTTCGGCCTTGATGCGCGCTTTCAGGGTCTCCGGCCGGATCCCCTGGCTCTCCAGCGACTTCGCCAGCTGATCGGGCGTTAGCCGCATCCGCGAGCCCATATTGGCGAAAGACTGGTCGATGTCGGACGAGGAGGGTTCGACGCCGAACTTCTTGCCTTCCTTGATCTTCACCCTTTCGTCGATCAGCTCGTTCAGCACGTCCTGGCGGCTCTGCTGCTTGTGCGTGCTCAGGAAGTTGAGCTTCGTGCGCTGCTCGATGTCGTAATCGGTGATCGGGTCGCCATTGACCATGACGACGATGCTTTGGGCGCGGGCCTCGAACGGGCCGCAGGTGAGACAGGCCGCGGCGATGCAGCCCGCCGCAACAAACCGAACGAGAGAGAGAGAAATCGTCATGACCAAGCTTCGCTGTTCGCAACGGATTCAAACGTGAAGCGGCGCATCTTCGATCCGCGACCGAACTCCCCCTCCGAAACACCGCTCCGCGCTGTTAGAAGCCAACGGACGTATTGGCAAGTGTCCGCAGGCCGATCGTCAGCATGTATGTGTGATTGAGCGTCGGGGCTGCGGTTCCCGCCGTGTAATTGTAGGACGTTACATAGCTCGCGGCCAGCGTGAAGCAATCGTCCACATAGCCTGCGCCGACGGCATATTGATTGATCTTGTTGGCTTGCAGGTCCCATCGGGCGGCGCCAGTAGCCACCCAATTCGACGTGATCTTGACCGAGCCGCTGCCGAGGATGCCTTCGCGCCGGGTCAGATAGCCGATATCGGGCTGGGCGGCATAATCGCCATAGGTCACGCCGACCGACCAGCGATCGAAATTGGCCCTGGCTTCGGCCTCGAAGCGCTGAATGGTCGCGGTCTGCTGGTCGAAGCGCGAGCGGACGCTGAACGTATAGGTCCGGTTGGGCGAATAATCGACGCTCGCGACATAGTCCGAGGCCGCGCGTTGCAGGCCGGAATCGACGCCGGTGTTGGTGACGTCCCGCACCGCGAAGGAGTTCAGCCCGAACAGCTGGTAGGACTGCCCGAACACCGCCTTGACGGTTCCGCCGCGGTCGAACTGGGTGGTGGCCTGGACGCCGACATTGGCGCGGCCGCCGCCTTCAACGCGGTCATAACCGGAGAATTTGTCCACCGCGAACAGGTTCGAAGTGTCGAACACCATGCTCTGGGCGTCTTCGTTCGGCAGCTTGCCGGCATAGGTCTCGTTGGGGCGGACGATGACCTGCGCGATCGGCTCGATCGTGGTGGTTCCCCACGGCTGCACGTTGATGAACGGATAGCGATATTCGAGGCCGACGGTCGGCATCACCCGCAACGCCTGGGTGTCTCCGGTCGGCAGGAAGTTCGACACGCCGGGCTGGTTCGAAATGCTCGCATTGATCGCATCCGCACGCAGGATCGCGAACGGTGTCCAGATCTGGCCGATCGAGTCGGTATAGGAGCGGCGCCACTGCGCCTCGCCGGTGAGGCGGGTATAGGTGCCGGGAACGCCGCGCAGCAGACATTGCGACGGCAGGCGCGCCAGCGGATCGGCCGAGGCGACCGCGCAGAGGCCGGTGGTGCTGGCCGTCGTGTTCACCGGATCGAACGCGGCGGTCTGCCGCGACAGGTTGACGAAATTGGTCTTGTAGCTGACCTCGCCACCCAGGATCGGATAGTTGAACACGTTCTGGTAGTCGATCACGGGATAGACGACCGGCACGGTCTGCTGGTTTCCTGAGAAGCTCAGGAAGTACATCGTGCGCGCGTCGAAGAAGCTGCGGTTGCCGACCCCGGTCAGATAGAGCTGCGAGATCGCTTCCGTCGGCAGGCTCATGAACGAGGTGTAGGGATCCTTGAACTGCGACAGCCGGTAATCCGACATGAAGAAATAGTCGGACAGCGCGACGCCGTCCCAGCCGAACGCCCATTTGTCGTTCAGCGCGAATTGGCCATGGGTCTCCACGCCGCCGCGGAACTGGCGGTCACCGGGCTGACCGGCCAGGGCGTTCCGATCGAGCTGGTCTATGCCATACAGCTTGACCTGGTAGGCGCCATTGTTCAGCCGCTGGCGGAACTCAGCCTGCAGCAGAACGCCCTGCTTGGAGGTGATGCGCGGGGTGAAGGTCGCGTCGTAGTCGGGCGCGATCGCCCAATAATACGGGATCTCGACGCCGAAGCCGAAAGCTGTCGACGAGGAAAAGCCCGGCATCAGGAAGCCGCTCTTGCGCTTCACCGTCGGGTCCGGGGTCGAGAAGTACGGCATATACGCCATCGGAACGCCGAAGAATTCGAGCTGGGCGTTCTCGAAATAGAGCATCTTCTCGTTCTGATCATGGATGATCCGGGCACCCTTGACCTGCCAGAGCGGGGGCTTCTTCGGATCGTCCTTACAGGGCGCGCATGCCGTGTACACACCGTTCTGGAACACGGTGTAATTGCCGCTGGAGCGGTCGGCCCGCGTTGCCGCCATCCGCGTCTGATCCTCGGTCTCGACGCGGAGCGAATCGACGAAGCCGTCGCGATAATCATCCGAGAGGTCGAGGCTGTTGGCGTAGGTGATCTTGCCCTCGGAGTCGGTCATGCGGATGTTGCCTTCCGCATGCAGGCGCTTGGTCTTCTGGTCGTAGATCACCCGATCGGCTTCGACGGATGTGCCGTTATAGAACAGCTGCACGTTGCCGACCGCCGACACCCGCGAGTTGTTGTAGTCGTAGTCGACCTCGGTCGCCTGCACCAGCATCTGGTTGTCGTTCGCCACCCGCGGCGGAGCCGGTTTCGGGGGGCGCGGATTGTAGGTGAAGCCCTGAGCCGAGGCGGGCGCGGCGGAGACCAGGTCGAGCGCGGCGGCAACGACCAGGGTCAACGCAAAGGCGAGCAGAGGTCCGAGGACAACGGACGAGAAAATGGACACGACAACAGACGCGCGCGCGCACGCGCAGCGCGCAACGGCTTGCTGCCGGGCTGCGGCAAGAGCTGATTGTCGGACGGCGACGAACGGCACTAACCGTCCTCCTGGTAGAGCAAGGCCAAAAATCCGGTGAGGCCGCCGACGAACACGGGCAGCCACGCCGCAGCGATCGGATGCATCAACTCAGCCTTGCTCAAATCTTCAGTTACTTTCGACAGCACATAGAGCAGAAAGCCGGCGCCCACGCCACTCAAAACCATTTTTTGAACGCCACCCATCCGGAAGAACCTGAGTGACACGGACGCAGCCAACATCACCATCGCAGCCAGCAAAAATGGCTGCGCGATAAGCTTATGATACTGCAGCCGATAGCCCGCGGTCGCGAAGCCTGAGCTTTCCGACGAACGGATGTAGCTCGGCAGTTGCCAAAACGACACAGTTTCGGGGGTGGAAAAGCTGTCGCGGACCTGGGCCGGCGTCAGAGTTGTCGGCAAAATGAAGGTCGGCTGATCGACCGGGGGCTCATCGAGCGAGAATCGGCGCACCGATCGGAACAGCCAGTGGCCTTCCTCGAGCGTCGCCTCTCTCGCTTCGATTCGTTCTTTGAACTGGTTGTCCGTATCGAACCGGAAGAGCGTGAGCCCGGTCAGTCGTGCGCCCTGCTGCTCGCTGCGCGCGGCGTTGATGATGACCTGGCCGTCACTGTTGATCTGGTTGAGCCAGAAGCCGGAGGCATCTTGGACGCCGCCGGCCGGCGCGGAGCCGAGCAGTTCCGCTTCCATCCGCTTGGACAACTCCCGCAAGTTGGCGGAGACCGGGTTGTAGACGGCGGTGGCGAGGATCCCGAGCAGGATCGAGCTGACCAGGGCCGGGGCGATGAATTGCCAGGCGGAGACGCCGGCGGCGCGCGCCACCACCAGTTCGAGCCGCCGCGACAGCGCCAGATAGCAGGTCATGGCGCCGATCAGGACGCAGAACGGCATCATCTTCTCGAGCAGCTGCGGCACGCGAAACAGCGACGTCTCCGCGACCATGATCGCCGAGGCCGAGGCAATGCCGGAGGTTCTGCGCACCATCTCGATGTAATCGACCAGCACGAGCAGCACGAAAATGCTCGCGAACACGCCGATGGCTGAAACCAGAAACCGGCCGGCGAAATAGCGCCCAAGCGTGTTGGTGACCATGCTCATGCGGTGGCCGGCCTTCCGAACAGCCGCGCGATGCGCGCATTGGACCTGTTGATCGCCTCCATCAGGGCCGGCGGCGGCTCGACCACCACGCCGCCAACGATGATCCAGACCGAGAGGCCGATGACGCCGAACAGCATGAGATACTGGACCAGTGCGGCAACCGGGGTCTTGACCGTCATCACCGAGCAGGCGAAGCCGGCCATGCGCACCCCGAACACGGTGAGAATTGCGCCGCCCATCGAGAAGTTGCGGCTCTGACGGGTGGTGCGTGGGGCCCCCAGAAACGCGAAGGTCAGGGCGGCGAAGGCGAAGGGATAGAGCGGCGCCAGGAAACGGTCGTGCAGTTCCTGCCGGAACTGTCCCGGGATCTGCTTGTAGATCGGGTCGTTCTCGTCCGGCTCCAACAATTCCCACAGATAGCGCTCGCGAATGCCGAGCGCGACATCGTGGCCTTGGCTGGAGAATTTCGACATGTCGAAGGCGTAGCGAGCGAACGCCACCAGCGCCGGCTCACGCTTGCCGATCTCGAATCGCTCGAGATTGCCGTCCTCGAGCACCAGGAACGAGCCGTCGCCGTTCTTCACGACAGTGCCGCGGTCGGCGATGATCGTGTTGCGCTCCTTGGGATCGCGCCGGTCGTCGATCATGATCCCGGCAAGCTCGCCCCCCGGCTTGCGTTCGCGGATGCGAATCGTCAGCCCCTGATCGAGCTGCTTGAAGCTGCCGGGCTGCAGAATGTTGGTGAGCACGTCGGCCGTGATCTCGGCGTCCCATTGCTTGATCCGGCGCAGGCCATCGGGCGCCATATAGGCGGCGATGAAGGTCACCAGCACCGCCACGACACAGGTAGCGTAGACGAATGGGCGGAATAGCCGGAATGGCGACATGCCGGCCGCGTTCATCACGATGATCTCTGAATCGGTCGCGAGCTTGTTCAGCGTGTGCGAGATCGAGATCATCACCGCGATCGGCGAAATCACCCCAATCAAGGACGGGATCACCAGACCCGTGATGCCCAGGAAGGTCAGGATCGTCTGGCCCTGGCTCGTCATCAGGTCGATACCGCGCAACGCCTGCGTAATCCAGATCACGCCCGTGAGGCTGATCAAGACCACCGCAAACGACGCCAGGGTCGTGCGGAAAATATACCTGTCGATCGACCCCATCCTGACCCGCACAACCCGCTCGCCGCCCCCCGACGAGCACCTGCAAACTACCCCGAAAGCGGCTCCGAGCCTAACGGGTTGAACACTTTCCCGAAGGCCAAGATTCTCACTACCATCCCTTTGATCTGTCAACAAAATGGCTGTGCCATGGCGCCGTTATAATACGGTTAAAATTTAACTGTTGTGGCGCGCTGGCCACGCGGCGCTTGGCAGCGGAGGCAACGGCGGGCCATAGTGTTGCGACGTCGCGTTCCGAAACGCCGCCAATCGTGCCTTGCCCCTCGATTGGGGGACGGATAAGGCGTCCGGCGGCTCATGATTATTGGAGGATTGCTTGATGTCCGACGCCGTCAAGGTCGGCTTCGTTCCATTGTCGACCGCGTTGCGCGGTATCGTGGTGGCGTTCTGTGACGACTCGTTGCGAATCGGTCCCGCCACCGCGAAGGCGCTCGGCGCCGCGCCCGAGTTGATCAAGCGCGCTGCGAGCGCCGGACAGTTCAAAGGCAAGGACGGGTCTGCCCTCGACCTGCTCGCACCCGATGGAATCAAGATTCAGCGCTTGATCGTGATCGGTACCGGGAAGGCCAAGGATGGCGCCAAGGACGGCAAGGACAAAGGCCCCAAGGACAAAGAGCCAAAGGAAAAGGATTTCCTGAAGTATGGCGGGGCCTTGGCGGGAAAGCTCAATGTAAAGAGCGAACCGGTGACCGTGCTTGCCGAGCTCCCCGAGGGGGCCATGACGCCGGATCAGATCGGCGCGCTCGCAGCCGGGATCCGGCTGCGGGCCTATCGTTTCGACCGGTACAAGACCAAGAAGAAGGACGATGACGGCGGGCTGCCCGCGAGCATTTCGATCGCCGTGGCCGACCCCGCGGCCGCCAAGAAGGCGTTCGCTCCACGGTCGCACATTACCGATGGCGTGATCATCGCCCGCGACCTCGTCAACGAGCCGCCCAACGTGCTCTATCCCGAAGAATTCGCCAAGCGGGCGGGGGCGTTGCGTAAACTCGGCGTGACCGTCGATGTCCTCGACGTGTCTGCGATGAAGAAGCTCGGCATGGGGGCGCTGCTCGGCGTCGCCCAGGGCTCGGCCCGGCCGGGTCGCACCGTCGTGATGCGTTACAACGGCGGCAAGCGCGGCGATCAACCGGTCGCCTTCGTCGGCAAGGGGGTCTGCTTCGATACCGGTGGCATCTCGATCAAGCCCTCCGGCAGCATGGAGGACATGAAGGGCGATATGGGCGGCGCGGCCTGTGTCGTCGGCCTGATGCATGCGCTCGCTGCGCGCAAGGCCAAGGTGAACGTCGTCGGTGCCATCGGCCTTGTGGAAAACATGCCCGACGGCAACGCGCAGCGCCCGGGCGACATCGTGACATCCATGTCGGGCCAGACCATCGAGATCATCAACACCGACGCCGAAGGGCGCCTCGTGCTCGCCGACGTGCTCTGGTACGTCGCGACCAAGTTCAAGCCGAAATTCATGATCGATCTGGCCACCTTGACCGGCGCGATCATGGTTGCGCTCGGCACCGAGCACGCCGGCCTGTTCTCCAACAATGACGAACTCGCGGAACGTTTGACCAAGGCCGGGCAGGAGACCGACGAGAAGGTGTGGCGGATGCCGCTCGGGCCCGAATACGACAAGCTGATCGATTCGCAGTTCGCCGACATGAAGAACACCGGCTCGCGCCATGGCGGCTCGATCACGGCCGCGCAGTTTCTGCAGCGCTTCGTCGGCGACACGCCCTGGGCGCATCTCGACATCGCGGGGACCGCGATGGGGGCGCCGAAATCGGAGATCAACCAGAGCTGGGGCTCCGGTTACGGCGTCCGTCTGCTGGATCGGCTGGTGGCCGATTTCTACGAGGCCAAACGATAGGGCGCGCGATGACCGAAGTCCTGTTCTACCACCTGCAAAACATGTCTTTGGAAAGCGTGTTGCCGCCCTTGCTTGAGAAATCGCTCGAGCGGGGCTGGCGGGTGGTGGTGCAGGCGACGTCGCCGGAGCGGACCGATGCGCTCGATGCCCATCTGTGGACCTATCGTGACGATTCGTTTCTGCCGCACGCAACCTGGCGGGTGGCCGACGTGGCCGAGCAACCGGTGGTGCTGTCGATGGAAGAGGGCAATCCGAACGGCGCGACGGTGCGTTTCCTTGTGGACAACGCGCCGCTGCCGGCGGATGCGCATAGCTATGAACGGATGGTCCTGGTGTTCAATGGTGACGATCCGGATGGGCTGGCAAACGCTCGCGCGGCGTGGACCGACTGCAAGGCTCGCGGATTCGAAGTCACCTATTGGCAGACCGACGAGCGGGGACGCTGGCAACGGCGCCAATAGCTACCCCATGCGGTTGATGATAATTTGCCGTTTTGTCGGCAGGGCGTTGGTATAGCCACGAACGTGCCGCAAAGTGGTGGTGGGACAACGGGTTAAATCGCTACTCGGTGGTAATTCGGCGGGGTTTATGGTGCGAGATCACACCCGAAGACTGACGCACATCTTGGTGTTCCTTGCGCTCGCGCCGGTCGTGTCCGGCTGCTCGGGCGCGTCCGATCTGCTTTCAAAGGACGCCGAGTGGTTCTCGCGGCCGAGCCGCTTGTTCATCCGCAACATCTCGATCGATTCGCCGCCGCTCACTCCTGACAAGCCGGTCACGGCCGACGACCTCGTCAGCGCGGAAGGTGGCTGTCCCGGGATGGCCCCTGCGGTCGCTCCTGCCGATGCCAATGCATCGACCGATGCCGCCGGCGGTCCGCCGCAGACCGCCGGCAGTGTCGCGCTTGGTCACACCGAATGCGACGTGGTGCGCGGCATCGGCGCGCCCGACAGCGTCAACATCTCCGGCGCGGGTGATGCGCGGGTTGCGACGGTGACGTGGCTGCATGGTGGGCGCGCCGGCATCTACACCTTCACCGGCGGCCGGTTGAGCTCGGTCGAGAAGGCCCCGGATGCCGGTCCGCCGCCGAAGGTTGTCAAACCGAAGGGCAAGAAGAAGCACGCGGCGACCTGAACGACCTCCGCGAATATTTGTATCGGGCAGGACCGATATTGCCTTGAGAGGTTCAGGCCACGGACCTCTTTCGCGCTGCTTCGAGCGGATATTTTTTGAACGGAAACAGTCGGCTCTCCGCTAGCCCGCCGCTGCATCCTCATAGGCGCTGCTCGCCAGCAGCCATTGCTCTTCGGCGCGCTGCAGCGCTTCGGTCGCGTTGGCGCGCGCCTTCGACAATTGTGCCGCCTGTTTCGGATCACGGCTGAAAATATCAGGCATCGCCAGCGCCGTGTCGATCTTGGCGATGATGTCGGTAATGCGCGCGATCTCCGCTTCGGCCGCGGAGATCTTCTGCTTCAGTGCGCTCCGCCTGTTGTCGCCGCGTGGCCGCTCCGCCTTCTCGGCCGTCTGAGCACGTTCGTTCCCGCGCGCCGGCGCGCCGCTCCGCGTCGACAGCACCATGCGCCGGTATTCATCGAGATCGCCATCGTAGGTCTTCACGGTGTGATCGGCCACCACCCAAAGCCGATCGGCACAGGCCTCGATCAGATAGCGATCGTGCGAGACCATGATCACCGCGCCCGGGAATTCATTGATCGCCTCCGCGAGCGCGGCGCGGCTGTCGATGTCGAGATGGTTGGTCGGTTCGTCCAGGATGATCATGTTGGGACCGAAGAAGGTCGCGAGGCCCAGGAGCAGCCGCGCCTTCTCGCCACCCGACAGGCTCTTCACCAGGGTATCGGCCGCCTTGCCCGAAAAGCCGATCGCGCCTGCACGTGCCCGGATTTTCGATTCCGGCGCGTCCGGCATCAGCTTGCGCACATGACTGTAGGGCGAGCCGGCCTCATCGAGCTCATCGAGCTGATGCTGGGCGAAATAGGCGATGGAGAGCTTGTCGGCACGGGTGACCTTGCCGGAGAACGGCGCCAGCCGGCCGGCCAGCAGCTTCACCAGCGTGGACTTGCCGTTGCCGTTGGCGCCGAGCAGCGCGACACGGTCGTCATTGTCGATGCGCAAGGTGACGCGGTTGAGCACGGGCTGTGCAGGGTCATAGCCCACTGAGGCATTGTCGACGGCGATGATCGGCGGTGACAGCAACTTCTCCGGTGCGGGGAAGGTGATCTCGCGCACGTCCTGGGTGACGAGTGCGGCGATCGGCTTCATCCGCTCCAGCATCTTGACGCGGGATTGCGCCTGGCGCGCCTTCGAGGCCTTGGCCTTGAAGCGGTCGACGAAGGCCTGCAGGCGGGCGCGCTCCGCCTCCTGGCGCTTCACCGCCTTGGCGTCGAGCATCTCGCGTGTGGCGCGTTGCTCCTCGAACGAGGAGTAGCTGCCGCGATAAAGCGTCAATTTCCCGCGGTCGAGATGCAGGATCTGGTCGACCGAGGTTTCCAAAAGGTCGCGGTCGTGGCTGATCACGATCACGGTGCGCGGATAATGCGCAAGATGATCCTCCAGCCACAACGTACCTTCCAGGTCGAGATAGTTGGTCGGCTCGTCCAGCAGCAGGAGGTCGGGTGCGGCGAACAGGGTCGCAGCCAGCGCCACTCGCATGCGCCAGCCGCCGGAGAATTCGGCGCAGGCGCGGGCTTGGTCCTCGGTCGAGAAACCAAGGCCGCTCAGGATTGCGGCGGCGCGCGCCGGGGCCGAATGGGCATCGATATCCGTAAGCCGCGTCTGGATGTCCGCGATCCTGTGCGGATCGGTCGCGGTTTCGGCTTCGCGCAGCAGGGCGTCGCGTTCCAGATCGGCCTTGAGTACGACCTCGATCAGGCTTTCGGGGCCGTTCGGCGCCTCTTGCGCCAGGCTGCCCACCCGCCAGCGGGGCGGCAGGCTGATCGCGCCGCTTTCGAGCGCGAGTTCGCCGCGGATCGCCCTGAACAGTGTCGATTTTCCGGTGCCATTGCGGCCGACGAGGCCGACGCGGGCGCCGGGTACGATCTGCACCGAGCTGCTGTCGATGAGAAGCCGTCCGGCGAGCCGGATCGAGATGTCGGTGATGGAAAGCATGCGGGCGTTGTCACCGCAGCCGGCACCAAACGCAACCGCTTTGTGATCACGGCCTGCGATATGACCGATTGTGACCTCCGCGCCATACCGGGCTCACTCTGCCCGTCCCATGTCGCGATCCTGCTTTCCCAGTTCGTCGATCAGGCGCTGGAGCTGGCGGGGCAGGCGGCTATCCGGCGGCAGGCTGCGCTGCAGCCGTTCCCCCACGGCGTCGCAGATCGATCGGCTGGTCTTGCGATCCATCGCCTCGCTGAAATCGGTGGTACAGCCGGTCATGGCAGAGTTCCAGAAGCGTGTTCAATATGATGCCGTACCAAGTCATGGCGGGGAGATTGGTTTCCGCTCCCGCTGAGATTGCAGGGGATTTTAGTAAACAAGGAATGAAAAAAAAGCCCCGGCGGGGGCTCGCCGGGGCTTCTCAAGATCGGCGCTGCGGGGGACCGGAGAGCTGCGCCGATACTCGCTTAATAGCAGCGGTTGATAAGGCGCCAGCGCGGCCCCCAGGGGGTCGGGACCAGGCGGCGAACGTAGCACCCACCATAGCCGTAGCTGTAATAGGGGCCACCGGCGAAGACGCGCGGACCGTACCAGGGGCGGTGCCAGCCATAGCCATGCCATCCGCCATACCAGCCGCCGTGCCAATGAGCCGAGGCCGCCGTCGGGGCGAGGGCGGCTGCGCCCAAAGACACTGCGGCGACCGCCATGAGGGAGAGTTTGCGCAACATGATCGTCTCCTGGGTTACGGCGCTGATGGCGCCACACTGAACGACGCGTGAGGCTGGGAGATGGCGCTCCTGACGAGACAGCTCGCCACCGCCTGATGAAGAGGATCTTACGTCCGAGAAGGTGAATGCTGGTGGCACACGCCCTTCAGACTGGGTTCAGGATTGTGAAATTGTTGTAACCGCTACGCTGCTTCTCCCAGCGTCATTCCGGGCGATGCGACAGCATCGAACCCGGAATGACGAGATTCCGGGGGCGGCCCTGACGGGGTGCCCCGGACTGACGGCGCACTTTTGACGTGTCGGACTAATCCGTCCTGCTCGCTTGCGGTCGCCCGATCACGCCGATATAAGCCCGCAACCCACAAAACCTGCTCTTCTTGAGGACGATATCATGGCGATTGAACGCACCTTTTCGATCATTAAGCCCGACGCGACCGAGCGCAATCTGACCGGCGCGATCAACGCGCTGATCGAGAAGGCCGGCCTTCGGATCGTTGCGCAGAAGCGCATTCGCATGAGCCGCGAACAGGCCGAGACCTTCTATGCCGTGCACAAGGCGCGCCCGTTCTTCGGCGAACTGGTCGACTTCATGATCTCGGGTCCGGTCGTCGTTCAGGTCCTGGAAGGCGAGGGCGCAATCCAGAAGTACCGCGACGTGATGGGCGCTACCGATCCCGCCAAGGCTGCGGACGGCACGATCCGCAAGCTGCATGCGAAGTCGATCGGCGAGAACTCGGTGCACGGCTCGGATGCACCGGAAACCGCCGCGGTCGAAATCGCTCAGTTCTTCTCCGGCAACGAAATCGTCGGTTGAGCGCGGGGCGCGGAGCCCGAATGGCCTCCGCGCCGTGATCGCCGTCCTGCTCCGATGGGCGGCAGCGAAGGGGTAGGCCGTGAATTGGCTGTCGCAGGTCACTGATCCCGCCGGTCTCGGCCACGTCTTGGCGCAATTCCAGAACAGCGTTCAGACCGCCGGCTTCTGGCTGGCGCTCGGCAAGATCATCTGGATCAATATCCTGCTGTCCGGCGACAATGCGCTGGTGATCGCGCTGGCCTGCCGCGGCCTTCATGGCCGCCATCGTTTCTGGGGCATGGTCGCCGGCTCGGGGATCGCGGTCGCGCTGCGCATCGCCTTTACCGGAATCGTGGCGACGCTGATGGCGTTGCCCTATTTGAAGCTGATCGGCGGGCTGGCGCTACTCGTGATCGCGGCCAAGCTCGTGGTGCCCGAAGACGAAGACGACGAGATCGCTGCGGGTACCACGCTGTGGCACGCGATCCGGATCGTGGCGCTCGCCGACGTCGTCATGAGCCTGGACAATGTCATTGCAGTCGCGGCCGCCGCCAATGGCGATGCCTCGCTGTTGATCCTCGGCCTTGCCATGAGCATTCCGCTGATCATCGCCGGTGCTGCGCTGATCATGCTGGTGCTCGACCGTTTCCCGCTCCTGGTCTGGCTCGGCGCGATGCTGCTCGGTTGGGTGGCCGGCGAGGTGATCGCGACCGATCCGGCGATCGAGCCGCTTCTGCACTACCTGCTGGATGGCACGGTGATCATGAATGTCGAAGCTGCTTCGACGCTATTCGCCGGCAAGACTCATTTCGGCATCCATCTCGATGTGATGGAGACGGTGGTCTCGACCTTGGCAGCGCTCGTCGTCCTCATCGCGGGCTCGATCTGGCGCGGCCGCACCTTGCAGCGGCAGGCCAAGGAGGAGTTGCTGCAAGCCGCGCCTGCGCGAGGCATCGATCTGCCCTGATGGCAGGACGAGAGCGGCCACGCTTTCCGGTGACGGGATAACAAGATGAAGGCCGCTTGCCGAAGCGAGCGGCCTTCGCTGTATGTCGGTCGCTTCGATCAGGCCGGGCGTGCGCCGGTGTGAATGATCGAGCCGACGTGCTGGCCGCGTAGCGCAGCGCTAAGTCGGCCCGGCACCAGCCCGTTCACGATCTGCACGCGTGCGATATGGCGCGCGGAGGTCATCACCTCGAGCAGCGTCCGATCGAAGGGCAGGGTGCCTTCGAGCTTCGCAAGTTCAGCGGCGCTGGTCTCGGCCAACAGCTCCGCCTTCGCGCCGCCGGGTCCGTTCGGATCGCTGCTGTAGACCCCATCCACGTCCTCCACGATCGTGAGCCCGGCTGCACCGAGCGCGTCCGCGATCAGGAAGGCGCCGGTATCGGCGCGGTGCGAGGGGATGCGCGAGGTCGGGAATTCGTGATGATGATAGGGCGGAAACGCGCTGCCGATGACGGCACGTGCGGCAGCGAGGTGGATGGCGAGCTGGTTCGCGATCGTAGGATGCTCGATGTAGGAGACGCCCTCCGGAGCCAGCAGGCTCGCCAGGATGTGGCCGTTCTGGCCAGCCTCGCTGGCCGCGAGCGGGGCCAGTGAACCCACAGGCAAACCGAGGTCGAGACCCACGCCGTAGAGATGGCGGGCGCGGATGCCGGCACCGGTCAGGATCAGCATCCTGTGCTCGGGCAGCAGCCTTCGGAGCTCATCCACGAGCGGCAGGATCGCCTCGGCGCCGCGATCCATGATCGAGCGTCCGCCGATCTTGACGACCTGGAGCCAGGGTAGAAGCGGGATCGGGCGTCGGCCGGCCACGGGGCGGGTGAGCTTGTCGTCGAGCAGGGTCTGGCGCGCGAGCGGCGAGGCGACGTGCTTGATGGTGTTGGTGGTGTCGTCCATGGCAGTCGGCCTTTCAGCTCGCAGTAATGATGGTGCCGACGTGCTCGCCGGCGAGCGCGCGGGTGAGATTGCCGGGGACGAGGCCGTTGACGACCTGAACCTGGTGGACATGGCGGGCCTGCTCGAGCAGGTCGAGCATCGGGAATTCGAGCACGGAATCGGCGAGCCCCTTGGCCTTCATCTCCGCCACCGTGATCTTCGGAATGAAGGTGGCCTTCTTCTCGGTCTTCGGGTTCGCGGTGTAGAGGCCGTTTTCGTCCTTCACGTAGATCATGGCCTTGCAGCCGAACTGCTCGGCGACCAGGAAGCAGCCGGCATCGGTGCGGTAGGGCGGGATGACGCCCTCAGGCGCAGGGCGCATCCAGAGGCCGTAAGGCGGCATGCCGCTGAAGACGACCGCGTTCACTTCGGCGAGATAGAGCGGCACCGCCGAAAGCCCGGCGCCATCGACTGCGGAGATGCCGTGCTTGGCCAAGAGCTGCCCGAGCATCACCGCGTTCTGGTCGGCAACGGAGGCGCCGAGCTGCGACAGCACGCCCGCCGGCAGATTGAGCCCTGCCGCGATCGAGTAGAGGTGCCGCGCCCGTGTGCCGGCGCCGGTCCCGATCAAGAGCTTATGGCTGTGACGAGCGGCGACGATCTCGTCGACGAGCGGGTAGACGGCAGCGCGGCCGCGGTCGATCACGCTCTGTCCACCGATCTTGATCACGGTGGCGTCGGGGAGGATTCGGAAATCGGCTGCCTTCTCCGTCGCCGCGATAAGCTGCGTGTCGGTGAGCGAGCGCTGCATCAGCAGTGCCTCGAGCTCTGCTGTCGTCGTTGCCATAAGACGTCCTTTCATTCTTCAATGCGCGAATGCGGGTCTTCGGCGAGCCGTAGCGGGCCGAAGACCACCCTTCTCTGCGCGTTTCCTGGATCGCTCTGCCTGTTTGTTGAGCAGATAAGACGGTACGGTGGGTACCTGGTGCCAACGGCTTTCTGCGAGCTCTGTTCGGCTCCGTGTCGGAACGGCGGCGAAAAATGATCCGTTAGCAGTCCGGCGTCAACGGTGATCGCCGAATATCTTTGATAATCAATAAGCTATATCTGATCCTATACAGGATGCGGAGTAGGTCGAACGGAACGGCTGCGATGAACGGCAAAACGCGTCTACGACAGCATCATGAATTGGCGGCGCAGATTGCCGGCCATGCTCTCATTTGAAGACTTCGCAAACGGTGGGAGCCCGTTGCTGGATTGGGACCGCATGGCGCCTCGAGACCCCGTGCCACCAGCCATCGAGTGCATCGCGATCGCAGCGAAGCTTGACGCTCATGCCCTCCGCAAACTTGATCCAGTCCGTGAAGCGGTGGCGAGGAACGGCGATCACCACGGGGATGTCGGCATCAATAGCCCGTTCGATGAGGTAGCGGAGGCCCCGGCCTTCGCACTCTTCTCGACCGAAGCGGTTGATGATCAGGATGTCGGCGCCGTCGTCGAGCGCACGCGCCACTCGAGCCCCCGCGTTCAGCAGACGGCTCACTTTCAGCCGGCGACCGGGAGAACGAGATCCAACATCCTGCAACAGCGCAAGCTCCGAGCCGTCGTGCAGAAGCATTGCCGAAATGTTGGGGACATTCACGTAATGGCGTCCGATCTGTACCAGACCGACCGCACGGAAGCCGTTTGCATTCGAGCTTGCGGCAAATTCGCGCAGCACCGAGTCCGGGTCTTCGCCGGGATCGAAGACCAAGGCGGCAAGATCGCACTGGGCATCGAACATCGCGCGGCTCCCTCTTGAGGATTGCGGCAACGGTTGTTTGAGGGGCTGCGGCTTGCCGCAGCCCCCATGACTGGCTCAAGCCGTCGCCGCCGGTCCGTTGATGACCTGCAACTGCGTGAACTCGGCCAAGCCTTCTTCGGCGAATTCGGTGCCGATCCCCGACTGCTTGGCGCCCCCGAATGGAATGTTCGGCGCCATGTCGAGGTGCTTGTTGATCCAGACCGTCCCGGCCTCGATTCGGCCTGCAATGTCGTGCGCACGCGCGGGATTGGACGACCAGACCGAAGCGCCCAGGCCGTAGCTCGTGGCATTGGCGCGACGGATCACATCATCGTTGTCGGAATATTTGATCACCGGGAGCACCGGACCGAACTGCTCCTCGTCGACAAGCTTCGAGCCTTCCTTGATGTCGCGCACGATGGTCGGCTCGATGAAATATCCCGGGCGGTCCATGGCCGCGCCGCCGGCGATGACTTTGCCGTTCTTATGCGCATCCTCGAGAAACGCCTTGACCTTCTCGTACTGCATCTTGTTCTGCAGCGGCCCGAGCTTCGTCCCTTGCTTGGCGCCGTCATCGACCACGGTATTCTTGGCGATCGTCACCAGCTCGTTGCAGACGTCGTCATAGACGCTCTCATGCACGTAGAGTCGCTTGATGGCGAGGCAGACCTGGCCCGAGTTCTGGAAAGCGCCTTCGAAGATGCCTGGCGCGACCGTCTTCGGATCGACATCGTCGAGCACGATGCCGGCATCGTTGCCGCCAAGCTCCAGCGTGATCCGTTTCAACGTCTGGGATGCGCTCGCCATCACCTTCTGGCCTGTCGCGGTCGAGCCGGTGAAGGAGATCTTGCGGATATCGGGATGCCTGGTCATGTGGTCGCCAAGGTCGTTGGCGTCGGCGATGACGTTGAGGACGCCCGGCGGGAGCACATCTTTGACAAGCTCGGCAAAACGCAACGTCGAGAGCGGGGTCGTGGGGGCCGGCTTCACCACCAGCGTGTTGCCGGCAAGCAGGGCCGACGGCAGCTTGAAGCTGAGGATCAGAAGCGGGTAGTTCCAGGGGATGATCGCGCCGACGACGCCGAGCGGACGGCGATAGGCTTCGACGCGGCGTTCGCCGGAATTCTCGATCACCCGCATCGGCAGATCGAGCGAGCTGAGATAGCGGAAGAAGGCCGCCATGCCGAAGACTTCGCCGGTGGCGTCGGTCAGCGGCTTGCCCTGTTCACTGGTCAGGATGCGAGCAAGCTCGCTCGCGTTGGCTTCGACGATATCGGCCATCTTGCCGATGAGACGGCGTCGCTCCTCGATCGGGGTTGCAGCCCAGGCCGGGTAGGCGGCCTTGGCGGCTGCGACTGCTTGGTCGAGCTGCTCCTTGGAGGCGCGCGGACATTGCGCCAGCACCTCCTCGGTTGCCGGGTTGAGAACAGGCATGATCAGATCGCCGGGAACCATTCGTCCGTCGATCAAAAGGCTATAGTCAGTCATAGGCATTGCACTCCCTGTCGAACGGGCCGTCTCGGCCTCGTTATATTCATGTATATATCACGATAGGATGAGGCGAGCCACCGCGATGAGCGGCGGCGACAGACGGAGCTTCGTGCTGGCCGGCGATGGGTGCGTTGAAATATAACAAAGAATTGAATCGGCGGCACGTAGTCGCGATGGATCCGGCATTTGTGGCGGAGTTAAGCTGGAAAGCGTCGCATCTTTCGTGATTCTGTGTCGTTTCGAGCCTGCGAGGGCGAGGGATGGAGATCGGCTGCGGACCTGAGAGCCAAGCGCGGTTCGACCGCCGTAACAGGGTAATCAGTGCCGTCCGATGCAGAGATTTCCTCCTTGACAGCCGTCAATACATGCCGGCTTCTCGGCAGAAGACCTGGAAAGCCGCAATTTGCCTACGGAGGAGTATGCGGCTGCCGATGCTATCGGCTTTCTCTGCGATCGAAAAACTATAAAGCTGGACTTTTAGCGTGACCAACTTCGAAGCACTCGTTGCCGGCTGGTTCGATATTGCGCCGGGAGCCGTGCGGATGATCACGGACGGGGTCAACAAGAATCTGCGCGTTGTGAGCGAACATGATGATTTGTTTGTTCGATTCTCGCCCGCCACTTTGCATAGTCGCGATGAGCTTGAAAGCGAAGCTGCCTTGATAGCGAGTTTGCGCAAGCATGACGTGCCATGCCATGAGCTCGCCGATATTGATGGAGTCTCGGTTCTTGGCCCCGAAACGGTCAATGGCATCGAGTACAATGTCTTGCTGAGCCGAACGATCCCCGGATGTGCGCTCACGACGACTGCGCAAGACGCTCGCGCTTTCGGGCAATCGCTGGCTCAGCTGCACCGTGCACCGATCGAGGGGCTGGCGCGCACACTGGCCATCAACGTCAACGGCGGGGACGACATTGACCCGGCCGTACGGGTAGTGTTTCGAGATCTGACCGATTTGGTCGACCAGTTGGCCGACGAGTCCGCCGCATTGTTTGGCATCTGCCACGGTGACGCCTGGCTGGGCAACGCAATCAACAGTGATGGGAAAGCGGTGCTTTTTGACTTCGAATTTTCAGGTCGTGGGCCGCTTGCATACGATATCGCGACATTCATCTGGGCGCTGCGTGCGGAAGGCAATGAAGATGAGGCTGCCATCTTTGCGAGCTTCGTAGAGGGGTACCGGTACGAATATGACCTGAATTTCAGTGAAGACGATATGAAGCTGAATTTGCTGCGCAAAGAGATCAATAACATCAGATTTCTTTGTCAGAACATCACCATGTCACGCGACGTTAAGCTTGCCACAGCCAAGTTCGCCCGTGAGACGTTCGACTTTGTCTTGAGCGGCGACCTTTCCCGATTTGCCTGGGCATGAGAACGAACCGCTCCCGGCCATGCTCCGATCTTGACGGGTTATGGAGGTCTATTGCCCCTCGACCTATCGAGCAGGCATCGTGTCGTTGTCCGCAGGGCTGGAGGCCACGGTTTCGACTTGGCGATGGCTTCACGCCTCGACCCTCGGAAGGCGGAAGCTCTCGATCGGCGCGATCTGATGCAGCCATTGGCCGAAGACCCGTTCGGCTTGCGCGAGAAGGCCGGCACGGTGGCGCTGTGTTTGCGCGCGCAGATCCGTCACCGCGATATTGGCGGCAGCAAGTTCGACGGCATGGCCGACGTACCATTCTTCGAGTTGTCGCGGATCGGCTTCAAGGTGGAATTGCAGGGCGAGCGCATGTTGGCCGTAAGCGAACGCCTGATTTTCATAATTTTCGTTGAACGCGAGCCGTACGGCCTCTGGCGGTAGCTCGAAGGTGTCGCCGTGCCAGTGTAGAACGACGGCGCTGCCGTCCTGCAGTCCCTTCAGGCACGACAATGCGCCTTCCTTGGTCAGTTCGACCTTGCCCCAGCCGATCTCCTTGACCGGGCCCTTGTGCACGCGGGCCCCGAGCGCGCGCGCCATGATCTGGCTGCCGAGGCAAATGCCGAGCGTCGGAAGGTTCCGCTTCAATCTGTGTTCCACGAGCGCGATCTCGTCGGTCAGGAACGGATAGCTCTCCGTCTCGTAGACCCCGATCGGTCCGCCCAGCACGATCATGAGGTCGGCATCCCTGATCGAGGCATGTGTCAGGTCTTCGACCGTGGCCTCACAGAAGGAGACATCCCAGCCGTTGCGCTCCATGATCGGCGCGAGCAGGCCAAGATCCTCGAATGCAACATGACGAAGGGCCACCGCGGAGCGACGAGAATGGATCATCAGGAGATTCGCTCCTCGGTACGGCGCTGCTGTACGCTGCTTGACGGCTTACGTTGTATGAACGTGAATATAACGCGGAGAAGCGCGCTCCGTCCAGTCCGCTCCCGGTGGGGCAGGGCTATGCCCCGGTGTCGACGCGGTCGAGAAACTCGCGCACGGTATGGACCGACCCGGTCTCGGCGGGCTGATAACCGGGCAGTGCGGCGATCGCCTCGTGGAATTCGCGGCCTTTCATCAGCTCGATCACGCGGCGCATCGGCTCGGTGTCGAGGAAGGACTGGCGGCAGACGAAGAAATAATCCTCGGTCAGGACGCGGATGAAATCGAGCCCGAACTGCCGGGCGGCGGCCTCGACGCCGAAGCACGCGTCCGCCATGCCGCTTGCGACATAGGCGGCCACGGCGGCGTGGGTAAACTCGATCTGCTGCGCGCCGTTGATGCGGGTCTCGTCAAGTCCATGTGATGCCAGCAACTGGTCGAACAGCAGCCGCGTTCCGGAATCGTGATCGCGATTGACGAAGCGGGCCTTGCCATCCGCGAGGTCGGGGAGCGCGCGGATGTCGAGCGGATTGCCGCGCTTGACCATCAATCCCATCTCGCGGGTCACGAAGCTGATGACGCGGTCGTGCCTCGGATCGAGCCATTCCCGGCAGGCCTGGATCCCTTGTGCGCGCAGCTCGCCGCGCGGCAGGTGGAGGCCCGACAGGTCGCAGGCCCCCTGGGCCAGCGAGGCCAGGGAATATTGGCTGCTGACATAGCGCAGGTCGACGCCGATGCCGGGCTCGCGGTCGAGCAGTTCTCGCAGCTTGGCCACGGCAAAGCCATGGCTGGCATGCACGCGGATTACCGAGGGACGCTGCTGCAGGAACGGCTTGATCTCGGTCGCCAGCTCCTGCGCGAGGTTCTCCAATTGCGGACCGAGCCTCGCCTGCATCCGTTCGCCGGCCCAGACCAGTTTCTCGCCGAAAGCGGTCAGTCTCGATCCCTTGCCACGACGCGTCTCGACCAGCGGCACGCCAAAGAAATCGGACCATTGCTCGATCAGATTCCACACATGCCGATAGGAGAGATGCGCGTCATTGGCGGCGCTGGTGATCTTGCCGGTCTTCCCGATCTCGCTGAGAACGCCGAGCATCACGACGATGCTCTGCGGACTCTCCTCCTTGTGAAACCGCCAGACGGGCTCAATCGTAATCCGCAGCATTGCTGAGCCTCTGTTATGAAGGCGAGTTCATATGTTCCGGCCGCCATAGGCAGAACATATCATATTTACGATCTCATATTTCTTCCTACCTTGGCATACAAGATACGGAGGGAATATGATGTCGACTGCATATGATTACGACCGGGAATCGAGCGCTGCGGCTTATCTTGCAAGGCCGCTTCAGCTGTTGATCGATGGGCGCCAGGTGCCGTCATTGTCCGGGCGGACGTTCAAATCGCTCAATCCGGCGACCGAGGAGGTCATTGCGACGATCGCCGAGGGCAACGCGGCGGACGTCGATCGCGCCGTGGCGGCTGCACGGCGGGCCTTCGAGGGACCGTGGCGCACGATGCGGGCTGCCGAGCGCGGCAACATCCTGCTCAGATGGGCGCAGCTGCTCCGCGACCATGCCGATGAGATCGTCGAGCTGGAGAGCCTCGATGCCGGCAAGCCGATCGCGGCGATCCTGCGTCAGGACCTTCCTGCTGCGCTCGACACTCTGACGTATTATGCGGGCTGGGCCGACAAGATCAGCGGCGACGTCATCTCCACGCGCGACGATGCGCTGACCTACACCGTGCGCGAACCCGTCGGTGTGGTGGCTGCGATCGTGCCGTGGAATTTCCCGCTCATGATCGGCATGTGGAAGCTCGCGCCGGCGCTGGCCTGCGGCTGCACCGTCGTGATGAAGCCGGCGGAGCTGACGTCGCTATCGGCACTGCGGATTGGTGAGCTCGCGCTGGAGGCGGGCCTGCCGTCCGGCGTGCTCAACATCGTCACCGGGCCCGGCCGCACCGTGGGCGAAGCCCTGGTCAATCATCCCGATGTCGACAAGGTGACTTTCACCGGATCGCCCGGCGTCGGCCGCGGCATCATGAAGGGCGCCGCCGGCAACTTCAAACGTGTCTCGCTTGAGCTCGGCGGGAAATCGGCCAACGTCATCTTCGACGATGCCGACCTGGACGCGGCGTCGAAGGCGGCCGCCAGCGGCATTTTCTTCAACACCGGGCAGGTCTGCTCGGCCGGATCGCGCGTGCTCGCGCAGGAAGGCGTCTATGACGAGGTGGTCGCGCGGCTGGCGGCGCGGGCGAACGCCTTGCGGATCGGCGATCCGCTCGATCGCGCCAGCTCGCTCGGCCCGGTGATCTCCGAACGTCAGATGCAGACGATCCTCGATTATGTCGACATCGGACAGAAGGAAGGCGCTTCGCTGGTGACAGGTGGCGAGCGTGCCGCCGGCCGTGGCTATTTCATCAGTCCCGCCGTGTTTGCCGGCGTCACGCATGAGATGCGGATCTCGCAGGAGGAAATCTTCGGTCCCGTCGTCAGCGTCATCAAGTTCACGGACGAGGCGGATGCGCTCAGGATCGCAAACGGCACCGCTTACAGCCTGGCGGCTGGCGTCTGGAGCCGTGACATGGGCCGGGTGCAACGGTTTGCCAAGCGGGTGCGGGCGGGCACGGTGTGGATCAACACCTATGGCTACACCGACGTACGGCTGCCGTGGGGCGGCGATCGCGATTCCGGGCTCGGTCGGGAGCATGGGACAGCGGCGCTGGAGAATTTCACCGAGCCAAAATCCATCTGGATGAACCTGAACGTCTGATCGTTCCTTGATCGCCTTCCAGTTAGAGCCTGCCTCGTCGGGGGTAGTCTGCAGAAGCGGAGTGCGTCGATCGCTCGTCTTGTCGTGGTCGACGCGGATCGGCGCGCTCTGCAGATCTGGAATCAGAGTCAGCCGTTGAAAATGACACGGCGGAAACGATACAGCGCAAGTCCGAAGAAGACGCCGCCGATCACCGCTGTGATCAGAATCTCCGGCCAGACGATCGAGGCGTCCGCGCCGCGGTATAGCACGTCCTGCGAGAAGATCACGAAATGCGGTGTCGGGCTGATGAACTTCATCAGATATTGCAGCCACACCGGCATGCTTTCGAGCGGGGTCGTGCTGCCCGACAGCAGCACCATCACCAGCAGGACCGGGATCGACAGCAAGCCGAACTGTGCCATGGTCGAGGCCACCGTTCCAAGCGCGATCCCGAGCGCCGCAACGGTGAACACGTAGAAGCAGGCTCCGCCCAGGAAGAGCAGCCGCGATCCAGAGACCGGCACCTGCAACCACCATTCGACGACGATCGCCAGCGACAGAGCGGCCGAGGCGACGATGACGATGCCGTTGGCCAGGATCTTGGAGAGCATGATCTCGGATGGAACCACCGGCATCACCAGAAGATGCTCGACCGTGCCTTGCTCGCGTTCGCGAATGAGCGCGGCGCCGCTGAGCATGACCGTGATCATGGTGAGGTTGCTGATGACCTGCATGACCGCGGTGAACCAGCTCGATTTCAGGTTCGGATTGAACTTGACCTCCGTCACCGTCTTGAGCAGCGCGCCGAAATTCGCTTCGCGCCCCGTGACGAACTGCGTCACGTAGTCGGTGATGACATTCTGGATATAAGTCATGCCGTTGAACGCCTGGGCCGCCGCCGTGGCATCGACGTCGATCTGGACCGAGGGCTGCCGACCGGCGAGGATATCGGCCTGGAATCGTGGCGGGATCTCGATCACGAAAATAACGCGCTGCGAGTTCATCGCTGCATCGATCTCGCTCGCATTGAGCGCGATCGCGGGCTTGAAGGTCGGTGGGGTGAGGCCGTCGGCGATCCGGCGCGACAGATCGGAATGGTCTTCGTCGACGATGCCGACCGAAAGATTTTTCGCTTCCGTGGAGGCGCCGGTGGCGGCGGCGTAGATCGCGATCGTGAAGGCGTAGGCGACAAGCAACAGCATGACCGGGTCGGAGCGAAAGCTGCGAAGCTCCTTGATCGTCAATCGGTAGATGTTGGCCAGGTGCAGCCGCAGCCTGGCCAGCCGGCTCGTTCGAGCCCGCTGCACCAGTGTCGGCGGTCGCCGCGAGGCCTCTGTTTCGCCTGCCGACATCTCAGTTCTCCTGTTTCTGCAGCAGGATGTGAGCCGCGCCGAAGAAGCCGACTGCGAACATCACGAGGATCAGCATGTTGAAGCCGAGATCGGAATAGCTGAGACCTTTGGTGAAGGTGCCGACACTGATCGGCTGAAACCAGGCGGCCGGAAAGATCAGCCCGATCAGGCGCCCCTGGCCGGTGAGGGATGAGACCGGGACGAGCAGACCCGAGAAATTCACGACCGGGATGATGGCGAGGATCGTGGTCGCGAACACCGCTGCGACCTGGGTCCGGGTGAAACTCGAGATGAATTGTCCGAAGCCGCAGGTCGCGAAGACATAAAGCAGGGATCCGAGAGCGAGGGCGCCGAACGATCCTTTGACCGGCACGTGGAACACGATCCGCGCCATCAGCACCAACAGGACGAAGGTCAGCATCCCGACGATCACGTAGGGAAATTGCTTGCCCATCAGGAATTCGAATTTGCTGACGGGCGTCGAGCGGAAATTGGCGATCGAGCCGGTTTCCTTTTCGCGGACGACACCGATGGTCGCCATGACCGCCGGGATCAAGACCAGCATGATCACGACGACGCTCGGAACCATGCTGAAGACGCTTTTGAACGCCTGATTGTAGCGGAAGCGATTTTCGATGTGCACGCTTCCGAGATACGGGCTGGAGAGGGCGTTGGGACCGAGGCGCTCGGTCGCGAGTTCCTGCGCGTAGCGAAGCAGCAGGCCGTTGACATAGCCCTTCGCGGTCTCGCCCCGAAAGGGCATGGCGCCGTCGATCCAGAAGGCAGCCTCGGGCGCGCGCAGGGCGGCCAAATCGCGGCCGAAGCCGGATGGGATCTCGACGACGACGGCGAGTTCGCCGCTCCGCATGCGCTGGTCCAGCTCGGCCGACGAACTGACCGGAGGCTGTTCGGAGAAGTAATGTGAACCGGAGAAGCTTTCGAGCAGCCGGCGGCTTTCCGGCGTCTGGTCCTGGTCGAAGGCTGCATATTTCAGGTTCTCGACATCGAAGGTGATGCCGAAGCCCATGGCGAGCATCAGAACGAGCGGACCGACGAAAGCAAAGGCGAGCCGGATCGGATCTCGGATCAGCTCCATCGTTTCGCGCCGCGCATAGGCCCACATCCGTCCCGCGTCAAATCGCTTGACCCTGGCCGGTTGCCCTGGCCTGGGGGCAGGCGAACTTGCATCAGCGTGTGCTTGCGGCGTCGGCGCGATGTTGCTCTCCTCGCCTTCGGCGGCTTCCTCGAGGTAGGAGATGAAAGCATCTTCCAGCGAGTCCTTGCCACGCGCCTTGGTCAGCTCCTTCGGCGCGCCAACCGCAAGCACCCGCCCTTGATGCATCAGCGAGATACGGTCGCAGCGTTCGGCCTCGTTCATGAAGTGGGTCGAGAGAAAGATGGTGACGCCATCGTTGCGGGAGAGGTCGATCAGCGTGCGCCAGAACGCGTCGCGCGCCACCGGATCGACGCCCGACGTCGGCTCATCGAGAATCAGCATCGCCGGACGATGCAGGACCGCCACCGCAAGCTGCAGTCGCTGCTTGACGCCGAGCGGCAGGCTTTCCGGCTTGGCGTCCACCACATCCGCGAGTTCATAGCGCTCCAGCAGCTCCTTGATCCTGTCGTCGATCTCGTTCGACGGCAGGTGGTAGAGGTGCGCATGGAGCTCGAGGTTTTGCCGGACGGTCAGCTCGCTGTAGAGCGAGAATGCCTGCGACATGTAACCGACATTATGCCGCGCTTCCATGTCGTCAGCCGCCATCGGCTTGCCGAACAATTTGGCCGAGCCCTCGGTGACCGGCAGCAGGCCGGTCATCATCTTCATCGTCGTGGTCTTGCCGCAGCCATTCGAGCCCAGAAAGCCGAAGATCTCGCCGCGCCCGATGCGAAAGTTCACGTGGTCGACCGCGACGAAATCGTCGAACCGGCGCGTCAAATCTATAGCTTCGATGGCTGGGGTCAGGTCGTCGCTTTCGCTGCGCGGTCGGACGATGACCTCCAGATGCTGCGCGCGCTTTTCCGGCGGCAGCAGGGCAATGAAGGCATCGTCGAGCGTGGTCTTGTCGGCCTTGGCGAGGATCTCCTTCGGCGTACCGTGCGCGATGACCTTGCCCTCATCCATCGCGGCGAGCCAATCGAACCGGCTGGCCTCGTCCATGTAGGCCGTGGCGACGATCACGCTCATTTGCGGGCGCCGCAGCCGGATCGAGTCGATCAGCTCCCAGAACCGCCGGCGCGACAAGGGATCCACGCCGGTGGTGGGCTCGTCGAGGATCAGCAGGTCCGGGTCATGCATCAACGAGCAGCACAGGCTCGCCTTCTGCTTCATGCCACCGGAGAGCTTGCCGCATGGCCGGTCGGCGAAGGGTTCGAGGCCGGTCGCTTTCAGCAGTTCGTCGATGCGCGCGCGGCGCTCGGCGGCGCCTTGGCCGAACAGGCGGCCGAAGAAGTCGATATTGTCGAACACGCTGAGTGTCGGATAGAGATTGCGGCCCAGGCCCTGCGGCATATAGGCGATGCGGCCGTAACTCGCGCGGCGGTGGTCTTCATTGGCCATGTCGCCGCCGAGCGCCATGACCTTGCCGGTTTGAATCTTGCGCACGCCGGCGATGAGGGCGAGCAGGGTGGATTTGCCGACGCCGTCGGGCCCGATCAGGCCGGCCATGCAACGGGCGGGAATGTCGAGGCTCAGCTCATCGAGCGCAAACGTCTTGCCGTAGCGATGCGTGACGTGGGCGACCTTGGCGACAATGGTCTCGGTCATTGCGGCAGCTTGACCTCGAGCTCGCTCGGCCAGACGATCTTGGGGTCGGTACGCACGAAGCCGAGCCCGCGCACGCCGGTCTTGACCGACTTGTGATACTTGTCCAACACGTTCCGATCGATCTGGAGCTTGACGCGGAACATCAGCTTCTCGCGTTCCTCGCTCGTCTCGACGCTTTTGGGCGTGAACTGGGCGTCGCTCGCGACGAAGCTGATGCTTGCGGGAATCACGTATTCCGGAATCGGATCGGCGATGACGCGCGCCTGATCGCCGATGGTCAGCCGGCCGGCCTGGGCCGCCGGCAGATAGATCGTCATATAGACGTCGTTGAGATCGAGAATGGTGAGGACGCGCTGGCCGGAGGCGATCACCTCGCCGGCGCGTGCCAGGCGGTATTGCACGCGTCCGCTGCGTGGCGAGACGAGCGTCATGTCGACCAGCATCGATTGGTAGCGGTCGACGTCGGCCTCGGCGGCCTTGATCGATGACTCCGCCTGATCGCGCTGGGCATTGGCGGCCAGATATGCGGCTTCGGCAGCTTCGAACCTGTTGCGCCGCGTATCCACCACCTGCTGGGCGATATTGCCGCTTTGCAGCAGGGACTTGCCGCGGTCGTAATCGGTCCTGGCGAATGACAGGTCGCTCTCGCGCTGCGCGATCAGCGCAATCGCTTCCGCCAGTGCCTGCTTGGCCCTGAGCACCTGCGCCTGGGCAGCACGGAGCAGAGCCTCGGTCTCCGGTGATGCGATGGTGGCGACCACTTGGCCGGCCGTGACCTCATCGCCTTCGTCGACCGTCAGCGTCGCGAGGCGGCCCGGGTATTTCGCGGCCACGTCCACCTGCGTCGCTTCGATGCGGCCATTGGTCTTGACGATGCCGTCAGGCATATCGCGGCCATGCAGCCGGTTGATCAGTGTCTCCACCGCCTTCCGCGCATCTTCGATCGGTTTGGGCGAGAACGCGTCGGCGCGAGCTGTCGCGATCAGGGCCGTTCCGTCCCAACCCTGCAGCAGCGATGTTGCAACTGACAGCATGAGGCAAACTGGAATCGCTCGGCTGCACAATAAAAGAGCATTCCGTCGTGGAAGCATGATCGATCCTTGTCGTACCGCGCGGATGCGGCGAGCACGTGCCCGCCGGCACTTTGAACTCCAAGGACGATGACAGATGGGCGCAGCCGGTTGTTGATTTCAGTCAACGGGGGACGGCGCGCCAGCAAATAGGATGTTCGGCGTCTGGCGCCCTGCGACACGACCCGGCGCTTGCCGATATGAGCCTTGCGGGGATTCCCGCCGCGTGCCTCGAATGGAGAACGCAGTGACCCAGTCCATCGCCGATGCGAGCGCTCTTCGACTTTTGAGGCCACCGAGAGTGCTCGAACGACTATCGAGCCAGATCGGGGAAGCGGCGCCGACAGCGTTGAGTCGGTTGCAGGAGCACCAGCGCGTCTGGCAGCAGTCCGTTCCACCGAACGATCTCACCGACTATATCCGTGATGCCTGGGAGCGATCGGTCCTGTTCTTGGACATCTTGCGCCAGCGCGGCAACCAGCACGAGGAGATGCTGGCGCATGAGGTGAGTTCGGTCCTGATCTACGACAGCGAACTGGTGATGCGCGGTGATGAGTTGCCGAGGCCGGTCAATTATGGGCTCGTGCGCGTGATTCCGCCCGAGGGCGTCGAGAGCGATGACCGCAAGCGCCCGGTTATCGTGATCGATCCGCGGGCCGGGCAGGGGCCGGGGATCGGCGGCTTCAAGCAGATCAGCGAGATTGGCGAGGCGTTCAAGGCCGGTCATCCGGTCTATTTCGTAGGCTTTACGGCACAGCCGGTGCCGGGGCAGCAGATCGAAGACGTTGCGCGTGCGTTCGTCACCTTCGTCGAGAAGGTTGCGGAGCTTCATCCCGATGCACTCGGCAAGCCGTTCGTGTTCGGCAATTGCCAAGCGGGCTGGCACGCGATGATGGCGGCCTGCATGCGCCCCGACGTGGTCGGGCCGATGGTGATTGCGGGCGCGCCGCTGTCGTTCTGGGCGGGAGTCCATGGCGAGAATGCCATGCGTTATCTCGGCGGCTGGTATGGCGGGAGCTGGCTCGACCGCATGATCAGCGACATGGGCAACGGCATCTTCGATGCGGCCTGGCTGGTCGCCAATTTCGACAATCTCAACCCGGCGAATACGCTGTGGACGAAGCAATACACGGTCTGGGCCGATCCGGAGCAGGAGGCGGAGCGCTATCTGAAGTTCGAGAAATGGTGGGGTGATTTCGTCGTGCTGCGCGGCGAGGAAATGCAGTGGATGGTCGACAATCTCTTCATCGGCAACAAGTTCTCGACCGGTCAGATCGTCACCAGCGACGGCATCCGCCTCGATATCCGCGAGGTGAAGAGCCCGATCGTCTGCTTCTGTTCGCACGGGGACAATATCACGCCGCCGCAGCAGGCACTGGACTGGATTCTCGACAATTACCAAAGCGTCGACGAGATCCGGGAATTCGGTCAGCGGATTTTCTACACGATCGACGCGAAGGCGGGCCATTTGGCGATTTTCGTCGGCACCAGCGTTGCTGCGAAGGACCATGCCGAGTTCATCAACAACATGGAGCTGATCGACACCATGCCGCCCGGTCTCTACGAGATCGTGATCACCGATGCTGCCGAGGGCGGCTACGATCTGTCGATCGAGACGCGTGGGCTCGATGATATCCGCGCGCTGGGTTGCAACACGCTGCAGGACGAGCGTGAATTCGCCGCAGCCGCGCGGGTCTCGGAGATCAATAACGCCCTCTATCAGACCTTTGTGCAGCCCTGGATCAGGATGGTCAGCGGTCCGCAGGTCGCCCGCGCGGTTTTGGATTTCAATCCGCTGCGACTTGGTTATTTGGCCTTCTCGGACAAGAATCCGATGATGCGGATCGTCGCGCCGCTCGCCGAGTCCGCCAGGGCAGAACGCACCGCCATCTCCGCCGACAATCCGTTTCTCGCCATGCAGCGGCAATTCTCGAAGGCCATGGTGGGCGCGCTCGATCTCTTCCGTGCACTGCGCGATGAACATGTCGAGCGCAGCTTTCATGCCGTCTATGGCTCGCCGCTGGTCCAGGCTGCCTGTGGTGTTTCTCAGGACGATGGTCCGCCGCGGCCCCGGCCGGGGCTGTCGCCTTTCGTTCTTGCGGCTGCGGAGGCCGAGAAGCAACGCTTGCGGGACAGGATCGCAAAGGGAAGCGTGGTCGATGCCGTCGCCCGCATGCTGGTCTATATCGGCCGGGCACAGCGTCGGATCGACAAGAGGACCTTCGCTTCTTTGCGCCAATTGCTACTCGCGCATCCGGAAGTGCCGCCTTCGGAGTTCAAGGCTGCTTTGCGCGAGCAATGGGCGATCCTGGCCGTGGACGAGCGCGCCGCGATCGAGGCCTTGCCGGGGTTGTTGCCGCTGGTGGGCTCAGCGGGACGGCGCGCCTGTCTCGATGTGCTGGAAGCCTGCGTCGCTGCGGCCGGCAAGCTGAATGCCGACGGGCAGCAGCGATTGAACAGGTTGCGACGCATGCTGGTGGCCGGAGGCGGCAACGCCGAAGGGACAAGCTGAAGGACGCGACGGCGAAGCCGCCGCGGATTGACCTTGCAGCACGCGGAACGAGGATTCCGCCCGCCGTCGCGGCCATGTTCCCCACCGGCATCTCCGCTGGGCTGCCCGCTGTTCCGGGAGGTGCGCACCGGCACTGTGGCAGGCGTGCAGGCATCGTGCAGGCCTATTGTGTGCCCCTCGTAAGGGACGTCCCGTCCCTCCGGACACTGGAATTGGAGCCGTCCCGGCGGAATTGGGGAGTTGCAGCGGAACCGTAGGACTGTTGCTCAGTTAACACGCGTAGGTTGCTCCCTGATGGAGGCAATGATGGATAGATTGAACGCAAAGCTGTGCGACGTCGCCAACCTGATCCTTGGCGCAATCCTCCTGTTCTCACCCTGGATCTTCGGCTTTGAGGCCGGACACCTGTCCCAGAATGCAGTCATCTCCGGCATCGTGATCGCAGTCCTGGCGATTGCCGCCCTCGCCGCTTTTGCGGTCTGGGAAGAGTGGCTCAACCTCATCGTCGGCTTGTGGGTTCTGGTTTCCCCGTGGGTACTCGGATTCGAAGGGAACCGGACAGCCATGGCGGTCCATGTGGTCATCGGTGCGCTGGTGGCGATCCTCGCGGCGGTGGAAATCTGGATGACCCAGACGCCGTCGCGGATTACGACGAGCCGCTGAACGCGGTCGCAGGACCGCTCTCATCGTGACGTTGGCGCGGCCGCGAATGGCCGGATCAACGTCGGCGCAACGGACATTGCGGTGGCGACGGTACGTCGCCGGCGTGCAGCGTGCGCGCTGACCGTGTCACGTTTCATCAGCCGGCGCGTGAACGTTTGGCCAGGCGCCGGGCGGTATCGGCCGCCTTGTGTGCCGCGGGTCGCGTGCGGACATTCGTGAGACGATGTTTGACCGTTGGGAGGCGATCATGACTAACACTGTCAATGACGCTCTCACCGAGGCGCTTGACTCTCTCAAAACGGGTGGGGTCGTCCGAAAATACAGCTTGGTCTGGAGCGGTCGGAGCGAAGCCCCCCGGATCGTGATCTGGAAGGCCGCCGATACGTCCGACGAAGAGCTCCGTCACTCCGTGGCGGAGTCGCTGGCCGGTTTGGCGGCCGAATCTCAGATCAGCGTGGAGCACGACTGATAGGCACGATGCCTGTGTGGATCCACGCACCTCTTACCTCGGTCTGGCACGCCACCTCCGCCGGTCCGCACCAGAGCTGCAGTAGGACCGATTGAATCCGCCGATGCAACACCGGCGCGCGCCCGAGCGCGCCTTGTAGATCGGCCACTGACAACCTGCCTGCCGTCGCGTTGACACCACTGGACCGGCGCACTACAACACACGCAAAATGCGAATGTATAATTCTTGGCAACTATTTACCTCGGGCAATTCCTTTAGCCTTTTGTTTTGAATAATTTCCACTCCAAAATTCCGAGCCGGCCATGCCCATCCGTCAGATTCCCCGCACGGACCTGCAATATTGCCTGATCATCTTCGATGAGAGCGGACGGGAGCGGCCTGAACCCGACGGCACGCTTCTGAGCGATGTGGTGTTGAAGCGCGTCAAGGACCCGGCCGCTCAGATCACCGACGTGTTCATGATGAGCCACGGCTGGATGGGCGATGTCCCCGCCGCGATCGATCAATACGACAAATGGCTTGGCGCGGTGGCTGCGCATCAAGCGGATCGCACCGCCGTTTTGGCGCAACGCCCGGGCTTTCAGCCGCTGATCATCGGCCTGCACTGGCCGAGTCTTCCGTTCGGGGACGAGACGATCCAGGGCGGCGCAGGCATGCTTCTGGGGGAGGGCGAGCCCGGCGCATCGATCGAGGCGCTGACCGAGTTCTACGCCACCCGCATCGCGGACACGCCAGCCGCGCGCGACGCGATCCGCTCGATCCTGCAAGCCTCCCGCGCCGACCTCGGCGCAACAACGCTGCCGCCAGCCCTCGGCGACGCCTATACGACTGTTTTCGCGGAGTCCGGACTGGTGACCGGCGACGCGAGCGCCGCTCCGGGCTCCGACCAGGTGGCCTTCGATCCTGCCGCCATCGTCGCCGAGGCGCACGCCGAGGCTGCGGAGCTCAACGCCGAAACGGCCGCGGGCCTGCTCGGCGTCGGAGAGAGCTTGCGCGATGCTCTGCTGGCGCCGCTCCGCGTGCTGTCGTTCTGGAAGATGAAGGACCGCGCACGCGCGTTTGGCGAAGGCGGCGCCCACGCATTCCTGGAGCAGCTGCAGCTCGCCGCACCGGCGGCGCGCGTCCACCTGATGGGGCATAGTTTCGGCTGTATCGTGGTCTCGGCGGCAGTCGCCGGACCGCCCGGTGCGGGTGCGCTGTCCCGTCCGGTTGACTCGCTGTTCCTGGTGCAGGGCGCGCTGTCGCTCTGGTCGTTCGCCGACGCCGTTCCTGCCGCGCAGAATGCGCCGGGTTATTTCCGCCGGATCATGCAGAACGATCTGGTGCGCGGCCCGATCGTGACGACGCGCTCAGAACATGACAGGGCGGTCGGATTCTTCTATCCGCTCGGCGCGCGGGCGCGGAACCAACTCGTGCTGGATATGGAATATCCGGCCTATGGCGGCCTCGGCACGTTCGGGATGAGAGGCACCAAGGCGGCCCTGACGACGGATCGGCCGGTCCAATCGCCAGCTTTCGCCTACAATTTCGAGGGGGGACGCGTCTACAATATCGAGGCGAGCCGGATCATCAAGAATGGTGGCGGTCTCTCCGGCGCGCATAGCGATATCGCGCATCTGGAGGTCGCGCATCTGTTCTGGGCGGCGGTGCTCGCTGGACAGACGGTGTCCTCGCAGACGCATGCGGGCGGAGGAGGGCTGCTCGGTCTCGAGCACGCGCAGGGCCAGCAGCAACAGCAGCAGCAACAACAGCAGCAAGAAGGGGGGTCTGAAGGCCGCTTCTGGCCAGGGCCGGCGGAGCAGGTGCAGGTGGCGGCACCCAGGCCGCTAGAGCCCGAGCATTTCACGCGCGGAGGAGGCATCTTCAAGAATTTCACGGCCAGTCCGGCCGAGATCAAGGGCATCCAAGACATCCTCGAATCCACAAGCGGCAGCTTCTCCATCGAGAACGACGTCGGCGCTCCCGCGACGACGGAGGAGGTCAAGGCCGCTCCTCCGGGCCAGCAGCGCTGGGTCAATGCCGGTTTCGAAGATCTCGACGCACCGCTGCAGCCCGGGCAATGGTACAGCTTCGCCTTCGACGTCGACATTGTACCGCGCGATGCGTCTGCGGTGCCGTTGGCCGAGCAGCAACTGTTTCCTGAAGGCACCACTGAGGTGGTCCTCACCGTCAAGCTCGATAGCTCGGACTTTGAAATTCCAGCGGATCAGCAGAGCAAGAGACTCACGCTGCCGCGACGAGGGAAGTCCCGCAAGGCACGTTTCGACATCTCGCCCCGGCATCTCGGCCCCTCGGCGCTGAAAGCGACGATCCACAAGGACGGCAACTTCGTCCAGCAGATCGACCTGACCATCAATGTCGGCCAGAGCGTGTCTCCGCCGGAGGTCAAGGACGCCCACGGCCGGCCCTATGCGTCCGCCAACGTGCTGAAGCCGCGCGACGTCGGGCTGTCGATCATGCCGACGGTCGGTGGCTATGAGTGCCTGGTCTGGAAACCGGTCGGGGGCCGGGCGCGGCTGCCGCTTTCGGCGGACTATCTCGCCAAGGCGATCGAGACGGCGCGGCAAGAGCTGATGAAGGTGGTGAGCTACACCAACGCCGCTGGAACTCCGGTATTCCAGACCGGGATCGATATTCGCGACGGCGATCGTGATGCTGCGCTGAAGATCATGGCACGTGCCGGCGCGGCGTTGTTCCAGAAGCTGTTCTACGGCCCGGGCGCTGGAGAAGACTCCAAAGCCGTCGGCAATTTCCTGCGCAGCCTGGTGAGCGATCGAAAACGGCAGTTGACGCTGCAGGTGATGGCCGATGCGACCTCGATTCCCTGGGGCCTGCTTTATGTGGGCGATGTCGCCACCGGTGCCCAACTCGACTGGGACAATTTCATCGGCATGCGCCACGTCATCGAGCAGATTCCGATGCAGGTCACGCCGCTCGTGTTCGATTGCCTGATTCCCAGCGATCAGCCGGAGCTCAGCGTCAGCATCAACATGAACGACGATATCGACAGGCAGATGCACGCCGATTTCGTCGCGCAGCAGCATCGGTTCTGGGACAGCGCAAGAACAGAGCGCGGCAGCGTGCGGGTGACACCGCGCACCACGAGCGCCGAACTCGTCCACGCGCTCGCGAACGAGAACACGGACGACCAGATCCTTTATTTCTACTGTCACGCCCAGTCGACTGGGCTCAATGACCCTGGCGGCCCCGACAGCTCTTGCCTCGTGCTCACCGATGATAAGCGGATCACGTTGGGTGATCTGAATCTCGACGCTCCCACGAGCAAGCTGCTTCGCGGCAAGCCGCTGGTGTTCATCAATGCCTGTGAATCCGCGGAGTTGTCGCCGGCGTTCTATGATGGCTTCGTGCCCTATTTCATGGCGAAGGGGGCACGCGGCGTCATCGGTACCGAGTGCAAAACGCCGGCGCTGTTTGCGACAGCCTGGGCAAAGCGCTTCTTCGAGCGCTTCCTCGACGGCGAGCCGCTCGGCGAAGTCTTCCTCGGGCTCAGGCAGGAGTTTCTCAAGCAGCACGGCAACCCGCTCGGCCTGCTCTATGCCGTGCATTGTGACGGCGATACCCAGATCGCGCCGGCGCTGCCGCGGTCAAGCTCCAGCCCGCCGCAGCCCGTCCCTGAAACGGCCTGATCCTTCACGGGCGAAGCGCCCTGCGAGTAGCCTTTGCGTCGGTCGGATCGGCTTAGGAATCGAGATCGAGGTTCCGATGAGCGCCCCTGGCGATGCGAAGCATCGTCCTGCTCGAGACGAGGAGCGCAGTTGTCCGAAGAATTGCGGGACATCTGAAACTGCGAGCTTGATCTGCGCCGAAACACGAATTTCGCCAGCGAATTCAACGCGACTCGGCCTGTCCAGTCCCGTTGCGAAAAAGATTTTGGTTTCGCTTTTTCGGAAATTATGGTTGTCTGTCGATATCCCGCCTCACCACGGAGGGGCGTTGCGCGCGATCGTCACGACACGCGAGGCGGGGAGGCGGTGGCCGCAAAACATCGGAAGCATTCTCTGAGTGCGGACGAACGGTGTTTTTCGGACGTGAAGTCGCGTGGTCCTGATACCCCGACGCTGGTATCCCGCGCAAAGCGCGCGAGCGCTTTGTCGCGCACGGTGGCCAGAAAGCCCGGTGCACCGAGGAGAGCGCGTATAAGCGTTAAGACCATCGCGCAGGGAATGCCGGTGACCGGCTGTACCTGTGGTGACTGCCGCCTGCTTTCTTTGTTGCAGGCGGGCCATGGGTTGCGGCCAGCACCCGGCATTCCCCATAGGCGTTAAGTTTATGCTTGAGTGTTGGAATCCGCCGTGATTCGAACAGGGGATGGCAGACGAATCGCTCCTGAACGAGGACTGGACGAGAGTGGTTGCGCAGCTGGGCGGGGCTGCGCAGCTCGAGAAAACTGCGCGCCAGACGAAGGCCTTCGCGCGTCGGCGGCAGATTCCAGATGCGGTGACGTTACTTCGGCTGATGCTGGCCTATTGTTTGGGTGAAAGAGGGCTGAGATCGACAGCCGCATGGGCGGCTTCTGTTGGCCTTGCCGACCTCACCAGCGTGGCGTTGTTCTATCGGCTGCGTCAATGTGGTGATTGGTTTGCGGTGCTGGTGGAGGGCTTGCTCGCTGCGGCAGCTCCGAAGGCGAGCCAAGGCCGCCTGATCCGCATCATCGATGCGACGACAGTGCCTCAGGCGGGACCGGCTGCGCGCAAGAACAGTGAGCTTTGGCGCGTTCATAGCGCATTTGATCTGCCCTATGAGCGCTTTGGTCACTTCGAGCTGACAGATCAGCAAGAGGGCGAAACGTTTGACCGGATACCAGTGGTCAAGAACGAGATCCGCATTGCTGACCGCGCTTATCTGCAACCTGACCGCATTGCGGCCGTCCGCGAAGCCGGGGCCGACGTTTTGATCCGAGCGGGCTGGAAGAACGCACGTTGGCTTGACGCCAAAGGCCTTCCGTTCGATCTGATGGCCCAATTGCGTGCCGCGAAGGCGCGCGGACTGGTCGATCGGGAGATTTGGATCAAGCGCAAGGGCGGCGCGCCTCTGGCTATGCGTCTGGTCGCAATCAAGAAGCCCACCGGTGCGGCTGCTGCTTCTCGGCGTAAAGCCCGGCAAGACGCAAAAGATGAAAACCGCATCATCTCCAAAGAAACTTTGGAGGCTGCGGATTGGGTCATTCTGATCACGTCGCTCGCGCGGGACGAGTTCTCCACCAAAGATGTGCTTGCGCTCTATCGATTGCGATGGCGGATCGAGCTTGGGTTCAAGCGACTGAAGAGTCTGATTGGCCTCAAGACGCCGCCAGGAACCGATCCGCGCTCTGCCAAGCCCTACCTGCTGGCCCACCTCCTGATCATCCTGTTGCTCGAGCCGCTTGCCAGCGACTTCGAGGACTCTCCCCACTGGACGCAGGCCGCTTAACGACGCCTGGCGCTTGGCGGGTCCTGCAGCAGCTCGTTGCATCCTTGCTGCAAGCAATCATTCCACAACCAACCATCCGTTGCTTGCGCCGCAGAAAACGCGCGTTGGGGCGCCACCTTCGCGAGCCTCCTCGAAAACGCAAGTATCAATCGATGCTCGCGCTACCTTAACGCCTATGCGGCATTCCCTGCGCCCTTCGTTTCAGGAGGGACGAACTAACAGGCGGGACTCGGGCGCGAATGCGTTGCGAGAAGGATTTTGTACGTCTCGTTTGTATGGCTCGGTCGTCATGGCCCGCGAAGGCGGGCAATCCAGTACACCGCGGCTTCTCTGCTTGAACATGGGCATTTCTGGATACCGGATCGCCCGGTCAAGCCGGGCGAAGACAGCGGAGCGCGTGGGAGCGGGGAACCAACGAGCCGGCGAATGGGACCGAAGCTAAATCCCGAGCGCATCGAGCGCCGCGGCGACATCGTCGGACGAACGCACCTGCACCGCCTGCAGACCACGCGCCCGCGCACCTTCGACGTTCTCCGCGAGATCGTCGAAGAACACGATGCGCCTGGCCGGCACGCCGATCGCCTGCACCACGTGGTCGAACGCTTCCGGATCGGGCTTGCGCAGGCCGATCGACGACGACAGGAAGATCTCGCGGAAATGGCTCAGCAGCTCGGCATAGCGCGGCGAGAAATGCTCCACATGCGGCCGGTTGGTGTTGGAGAACACATAGAGCGGCAGCTTCGCGGAGGCGCGCACGAGCAGCGGCGCGATGCCCGGTACCTCGCCGACGAAGATCGCGTTCCAGCCCTCCAGAAACTGCGCATCGGTGATGGAAATGCCGAGCAGGTCGCGCAGATTGGCGAAGAACGCGGCGTCGCTGACCTGCCCGCGCTCGTGATGATGATAGGTCTCGTCATGCACGAAGCGCGCAACGATCTGGTCCGGTGCGCAGCCGGCATGGCCCGCCCAGCAGGCCATCGCCTTGGCGAAATCGATATCGATCAGGACGCGGCCGAGATCGAACAGCAGCGCATCGGCGCCGTCTGGGGAGAGGTGGGGCAGGGGCATGATGGGCGCTATCGACCTCTCGATCGTTCCGTCGGCTCTGTGCGATCCCTAATAGCGATACGGCTCGATATCGACCAGCGGAAAGGCGCTCAACACGCTCGGAGGGTTGGCGGCGGTGGCCGGATGGAGATAGGAGCCGTCGAGCTCGGCAAAGGAGGTGACGCCGAGCAGGCCGAGGGTGCGGATCACCTCGTCTTCCAGAAGCTCCAGCATCCGTTCGATGCCGGCCTCGCCCGCGGCTGCCAGCGCCCAGCATTGCAGGCGCCCGATGCCGACCAGGTCGGCGCCGGAGGCGATCGCCTTGACGATGTCGCTGCCCCGGCAGAAGCCTCCATCGACGATGATTTTCGCGCGGCCCTTCACGGCCTGCACTACTTCCGGCAGCACATGCATGGCGCCGCGGCCGTGGTCGAGCTGCCGGCCGCCATGGTTGGAGACATAGATCCAGTCGACGCCGTGGTCGACCGCGATGGCGGCATCCTCGGCGGTCGCGATGCCCTTGATGATCAGCGGGATCCGGAACTTGTCCTTGATCAGCTTCACGGTGTGCCAGCTGAGCGCCTTCTGATGCTCGCCGCCGGTGGCGCGCAGCCGGCTCTCGCGGACGTAGCGTTTGGCGATGTCGCGTTCGCGCCGGCTATAATGGGCGGTGTCGACTGTCAGGCAGAATGCCGTGTAGCGGCTTGCGATCGCACGGCTGACATAGTCCTCGACGAAAGCGTCGTCGCCGCGCACATAGAGCTGGAAGATGCGCAACGCATCCGGCGCCGCCTCGGCAACCTTCTCGAGCCCGGGTTCGGATACCGAACTCAGCATGTGGGCTGCGCCGAACTGTCCGGCCCCGCGCGCCACGCTTGCCGCTCCCTGCGGATCGAATATCTCGAGCGCGCCGACCGGCGCCAGCACGACGGGCAGGCGGAGCCGGCGACCGAACACCTCGGCCGCCGCATCGACGCGCGAGACGTCACGCAGTACGCGCGGCCGGAACGCGATCTCGTCGAGGGCCATGCGATTTCGCCGCAACGTGGTCTCGGTCTCGGCGCCGCCGACGATATAGTCCCAGGCATTCTGGTTCAGTTGGGCCCTGGCCTTGCGAATGAACTCGTGCAGGTTCTGGAACGTCTCCTCGCTGGCGCCGAGCTCGATGTTCCTCCATCCGGTCCCGACCGGGCTCTGTTCATTCATGGCGTTCCCTCGAAGATCGTTGTTCTTATTCACCGGCTATCCCGTCTCGCCCGCCGGCGCCATCCCCAATCGCAAAGCCCCGGGAACGGCCGAATCAGCCGCCCATTCCCGACAGGTCAGGCAGATGTGATTGCGGCGCGCAGCGGAATTCTTGATAATTGGAGTCGACTATGGAAGCTACCTTGAACATAGGCGGCGAATCTCCATCTCCGGGGTGCGGCCGTGGCCGATGCCATCTCGCCCCCCGGCATTTTGGGTCACGGGGATTTCGACGGCGCAGCACGGGCCTTGAAGAAACCAGAAATCTGTTGTGAGCTTTCGGTTTCGATCAGGCTGGCGCTCGGTTCTTGAGGGGCGTATCTCATTCATCGGGGCACCCAACGAGCTCGGGAAGCAGAAAGCACATGCGGAAGAATTGGTTGTTCCTGGCGGGTTCGCTGACTGGCGTCTGCCTCACCTTGCTCGTAACGGGCCCCGAGGGCGAGCATCTGATTGCGCGCGCCAGGGCGGCCGCCGGTGTTGGCGACACCTATTCGCAGCTCAACCTGTTCGGCGCCGTCTTCGAGCGCGTCCGGGCCGACTATGTCGAGAGGCCCAGTGACGAGGCGCTGATCGAGGGGGCCATCAATGGTATGGTCACCTCGCTCGATCCGCATTCGCGCTACATGAACGACAAGGCTTGGCGCGAAATGCAGGAGACCACCTCCGGCGAGTTCGGAGGGCTCGGCATCGAGGTCACGATGGAGGACGGCCTGGTCAAGGTCGTCGCGCCGATCGACGACACACCCGCCGCCAAGGCCGGCATTCTTTCGGGTGACCTCATCGCCAAGATCGATGGCGAAGCCGTCCAGGGCCTGACCCTGGAGCAGGCGGTCGCGAAGATGAAGGGCGCAGCCGACACCAAGACCAAGCTCACTATCCTGCGCAAGGGCAAGGACGCGCCGTTCGACGTCGCGATCACCCGCGAGGTCATTCGCGTGCGTCCGGTGCGTTATCACACCGACGGCGGCGACATCGGCTATATCCGCATCACCTCGTTCAACGAGCAGACCACCGACGGCCTACGCAAGGCGATCGCCAGCATCTCCAAGGACATTCCGCAGGACAAGCTCGCCGGCTATGTGGTCGATCTCCGCAACAATCCCGGTGGACTGTTGGACCAGGCCGTGTCGGTGTCGAGCACCTTCCTGCCCCGGGGCGAGGTGGTTTCGACTCGTGGCCGCAATCCGGAGGAAACTCAGCGCTTCACTGCGCGGGGTGGCGATCTGGCCAAGGGCAAGCCGCTGGTCGTGTTGATCAATGGCGGCTCGGCGTCGGCTTCCGAGATCGTGGCGGGCGCGCTGCACGATCATCAGCGGGCCACCCTGATCGGGACGCGGTCGTTCGGCAAAGGCTCGGTGCAGACCATCATCCCGCTCGGTGCCGGCAATGGTGCGCTGGCGCTGACCACGGCGCGTTATTACACGCCGTCAGGCCGCTCGATCCAGGCGCAGGGCATCGCGCCGGACGTCGAGGTGAAACAGGACGTGCCTGATGACCTGAAGGATCGGGCCGACATTAAGGGCGAGGCCTCGATGCGCGGTCACCTGTCGGGTGACGGCAATGAGCAGACCGGGTCGCAGTCCTACGTGCCGCCGGACGAGAAGGACGACAAGGCGCTGCACGCAGCCTACAATCTGCTGCGCGGCGGCACCGTCAATGCCGATGTCCATGCCAAGAACGCGGTGCCGAATTAATAAACGGATGCTTCACGTTCATACCCCGACGGGGCGGCCTTGGAGGGCCGTCCCGTCGCGGTTCCAACCAACGTGTACGGCGTTGATAGTCAGGTTTGTGTCTGACTGTTTCGATCATCCATTGACTTTCGCACCGCCGCAAGCGGCTGGCGCCGAGATTTGAAAGACAAGGTTTGAATTGTTGCTGCGCAGTCGGTTCAAATTGTAGCGGTATTTAGGGATTGTTCCCGCTCAGGCCCGGAGCGTCACTCAGCGCTCGCGAACCGGCGCTGGGTCTGCGGTTGGGCCCGCAGCTGTGCGGGGTGATAGGAGGCAAACAGTTTGCGCAGTTCGACGGCGGTCTTGGCCGCACTGAACAAATAGCCCTGCATCTCCGAACAGCCGAGTGCACGCAGCGCCTGCCGTTGTGCATCGGTTTCGACTCCTTCCGCGGTCGTCGTCATCGCCCGAACGGCGGCGATGTTGACGACGGCCTGCACGATGCACGCCGATCCGTGAGAATCGCTCACGTCGCTGACGAAGCTGCGATCGATCTTGATCTTGTCGAACGGGAAACGCTGCAGATAGCTCAACGACGAATATCCAGTGCCGAAATCGTCGAGCGCGATCCGCACGCCGACGGCCCGGAGCTGATGCAGAATTGCCAGTGCCGCTTCGTCGTCGCGGATCAGCACGGCCTCGGTGATTTCGATCTCCAGCCGATGCGGCGGCAGCCCGGAAGTCGCGAGCGCATTGGCGATCTTCAGTGCGAGGGTGCCGCTCTTGAACTGCACGGGAGAGACGTTGACGGCGAGCCTGATGTCGTCGGGCCAGGTGGCAGCCTCGGTGCAGGCGACGTCGAGCACCCATTCGCCGAGCTGGTTGATCAGTCCGGTGTCCTCGGCGATCGGGATGAACTCGCCCGGCGAGATCGCCCCCCGATCCGGGTGTTTCCACCGCACCAGGGCTTCGCAGCCGGTAATCCGATCGTTCGCGAGGCTCAGGCAGGGCTGGTAATGGACCTCCAGCGCGCCGTCGGCAATCGCCTGGCGCAGATCCACCTCAAGCTGGTGGCGGGCCTTGACCTGCGCATCCATCTCGGGCTCGAAGAAGCGATAGGTGCGGCGGCCGGCGGCCTTCGCAGCATACATCGCGAGATCGGCATTCTTCAGGATCTCGTCGAGCTCGGTACCGTGCTCGGGCACGAGCGCCACGCCGATCGAGGCATCGGCCGTCAGCTGATGACCCAGGCAGTCGCGCGGCGCCCGGATGGCCTCCAGCACGGTCTCGACCAGCCGAACCACGTTCTCCGGCCCAGCGATTGCGGTCTGCACGATCGCAAACTCGTCACCGCCGAGGCGGGCGACGAGCCCGGCTTCGCCGACCGCTCGCTCGAGACTCGCCGCGACCGATTTCAGCAGTTCGTCGCCGATCAGGTGGCCAAGCGAGTCGTTGATGCCCTTGAATTCGTCGATGTCTATGTAGTGCAGCGCGAGTTGTTGTCCTGGTGCGAGCGTAGCCAACTCCTGCTTCAAACGTTCATGGAAGAGGGCGCGGTTCGGCAGGTCGGTCAATGCGTCGTAATGGGCGAGATGCGTAATCTGCCGCTCGGCGCGGCGCCGCTCGGTGATGTCCTCATGAGTCGAAAGCCAGCCACCGCCGGCGAGCTGCTCGTCGACGATCTGAATCGAGCGTGCGTCGGGTGTTTCGATGACCTTGATCTTTTTGCGTCCGATATCGCGCAGCACCGCGGTCGCGTATGCCGTTTCATCGCCGGCGAGCGAGCCGGCGGCCTTGCGGTGCGCGATCAGCTCGCGAAAGCTGCATCCGGGCTTCACGATGTCACGGGAGAGGCCGTACATGTCGATATAGCGCTGATTGCATATGACGAGACGCTCATTGGCATCGAACATCAGCAGCCCCTGCGTCATGTTGTTGACGGCCTTGTCAAGCCGCAGCTTCTCCAGGGTCAATCGCTGCTGCGAGGTCTGGTGGTCGCAAAGGAGCCTTCGCACCACGATGTAGAGCATGGCCGCGATCAGCAGGACCGATGTCGTGCCCACCGCGATCAGGAACCGCATTTGTTCGTGCCAATCGACGAGCGCCGAAGACACGGTCGTCGTGGCCGTCACGATCAACGGGTAGCTCGTTAAGCGATGCGCCGCGCCGATCCTGTGCACGCTATCGACGGGACTGTCAAAAATTGCCGTCGTATTGCCGTCACCAGCGAGGATCTGGCGGAAGATCGGCGTCTCGCGATAGTTCTGGCCGATCACACCATTGTGGCGGGGATAGCGTGCGAGCAGCGTGCCGTCGCGGTGCATCATCGAGATCGACCCTTCAGGGCCTAGTGCAACCGATGCAAAGAACCGCTCGATATTGATCGGCTCGAGGCCACGCGCGATGACGCCGAGAAATTCGCCTTTGGCTCCCGTCACCTTCATCGCGACGATGGTGGTAACGATACCGGTGATGCGGCTGACGGCAGGCTCGATCAGGATCTGCGGCGAGGTCGGATCGGTACGGAAGCGCGTGAAGTAGCTCCGGTCTGCAACGTTCACGGACGAGAGGGGCCAGGACGCGGTGGAATTGATCAGTTCCCCCTCGGCATCGAAGATGTTCAGGCTGCCGACGTAGGACAAAGCGCTGACCTTGGCCACGATCATCGCGTGAACTTCGGCGCTTCCCATCCGCTCGTTGAAGAGCGCGCGCGTGGTCAGCCGATTGTCGCGAACGTAGCCGGCGAGGTCGCGCTCGACAGCGACGAGGTCGTCGAGCTGCTGGTCGAAGTGGCGCGCGAGCAGAAGCACGGTGTTCTGCAGCTCGCGCCTCGCGCCGTTCAACGCACGTTGGCGGAAGCTGTCGGCCATGATGGTCGTGCCGATCGCGATGGCAACGATCAGCATCAACCCACCCGCAATGAGCCACAGGATCGGGCCGCTACGGCCTGTGGAAGCCCGTGCTCCTAGCGCTGAACTGATCTTCGTCGTCATCGGTCCTGAACGTCTCGCGCGGCGTCGCCTGGACAGATTGTCCCGGGACGCTCCCCCTTCACCCACCACGGTTCCAGTTCACCATGGATGTGAGGTTAGGAAGTTCGGTTAACCGATGCTTAATTTGATTGGATGCTCTTAGATCCTACGCGCGATAATGGCCGGACTTGCCGCCGATCTTCTCGACCAGATGGATGCCCTCGATCCGCACGCCGCGTTCGGCGGCTTTGATCATGTCGTAAATGGTGAGGCAGGCGACCGAGACGGCGGTCAGCGCTTCCATCTCGACTCCAGTCGGCCCGGTAACCTTGACGGTTGCCTGAACCTTGCAACCGGGCAGCTGCGCATCCGGAGTGATGTCGACCGTGACCTTCGACAGCATCAGCGGATGGCAGAGCGGGATCAGCTCCGAAGTTCGCTTGGCGGCCATGATGCCTGCAATGCGAGCAGTGCCGAGCACATCGCCCTTCTTGGCGTTGCCGGACACGATCAACTCCAAGGTCGCATGGCTCATGACGACACGGCCTTCAGCGACCGCGATTCGCTCGGTTGCCGGCTTCTCCGACACGTCCACCATGCGCGCTTCGCCGCGCTGGTCGATATGGGTCAGGGCAGGGCTCTTGGAGGGATCGTCTGCCATGGAGCCTAGCCCGCGGCGCTCGCCGCGTGGTCATCGCGCGCGAGCAGGGCACGAGTGGCTGCCGTCACATCGGCCTGCCGCATCAGACTTTCGCCCACGAGGAAGGTGCGGATGCCAACACGTTCGAGGCGAGCCAGATCGGCCGGCGTGAAGATCCCGCTCTCGCCGACCAGCAGGCGCTCCTTCGGCACCAGCGGCGCGAGCGCTTCGGATGTCGCAAGGCTGGTTTCGAAGGTCCGCAGATTGCGATTGTTGATGCCGATCATCGGCGACCGGAGCTTGAGCGCGCGATCGAGCTCCGCCTGATCGTGAATCTCGAGCAGCACGTCCATGCCGTAGGCAAGCGCGGTTGCCTCGATCTCGCGCGCCGCTTCGTCATCGAGCGCAGCCATGATGATCAGGATGCAGTCGGCGCCATGAGCGCGGGCTTCGACCACCTGATAGGGCTCGAACATGAAATCCTTGCGCAGGACGGGCAGCGATGTTGCCGCGCGCGCCGCCACCATGAAATCGAGGTGGCCTTGGAACGATGGCGCATCGGTCAGAACGGACAGGCAGGCGGCGCCGCCGGCCTCATAGGCCTTGGCGAGCGCTGGCGGATCGAAATCGGCGCGGATCAGCCCCTTCGACGGTGAGGCCTTCTTCACCTCAGCGATCAGAGCATAATCGCCGGCTGTGTGCTTCCTGCGGATGGCCTGAACGAAGCCGCGAGGCGGCGTAGCCGCACGGGCAAGGGACTCGAGCTCAGACAGCGGATGCGCACGCTTCGCCGCCGCAATCTCCTCGCGCTTATAGGCCTCGATCTTTTTCAGGATGTCGGACATCTCGCGCCACGCCTTACATTTCGAGCTTGATCCGGAAAAGCGGAAACCGGTCTTCCGAAAAAGATCACGCTCAATCAAAGAGATGAGATCATGATGGGATTCTTTCTAATCGCATCATGATCTGGTCTCATCTAGCTATTGGACACGGCGATCAGCTGTTTCAGCCGCGTCGCTGCTGCGCCGCTGTCGAGCGACTCCTTGCCGATCGCAACGCCTTCCTTCAGCGTCTTAGCACGGCCGGCGACGACCAGCGCCGCTGCGGCATTCAAAAGGGCGACATCGCGATAGGGGCTCGGCATGCCGTCCAGCACGCTCTGCAACGCGACGGCATTGGCAGCCGCGTCGCCGCCCTTCAGACCATCGCTGCCGCAACGATCGAGCTCGGCCTCTTCGGGCGAGACTTCGAAGGTGCTGATATTGCCATTCTCCAGCGCGGCGACAAAGGTCGGGCCGGTGAGGGTGATCTCGTCCAGGCCATCGGAACCGTGAACCACCCAGGCCGCTTCCGAGCCCAGATTTTTCAGGACCTGCGCCAGCGGTTCTACCCATTGCCGCGAAAACACGCCGACCATCTGCCGCTTGACGCCAGCCGGATTGGACAACGGGCCGAGCAGGTTGAAGATGGTGCGGGTAGCGAGCTCCACGCGGGTGGGGCCGACGTTCTTCATCGCCGGGTGATGCGCAGGGGCGAACATGAAGCCGATGCCGGCCTCGCGCACGCAGCGGCCGACCTCCTCGGGCTTCAGATCGATCTTGACCCCGAGCGAGGCCAACACATCGGCGGCGCCCGAACGAGAGGAGAGCGCGCGGTTGCCGTGCTTCGCCACCGGCAAGCCGGCGCCCGCGACGATGAAGGAGGCGCAGGTCGAGACGTTCACCGAGCCGGAGCCGTCACCGCCGGTGCCGACGATGTCGATCGCATTGGACGGCGCGTCGACGCGAAGCATCTTGGCGCGCATCACGCTGACCGCGCCGGTGATCTCGTCGACGGTCTCGCCGCGGACCCGCAGCGCCATCAGCAGCGCCCCCATCTGCGACGGCGTGGCTTCGCCGGACATCATGCTGTCGAAGGCGGCGGCCGCCTCCGCGCGGGACAGGGTCGCGCCGGTCGCAACCTTGCCAATGATCGACTTGAGATCGTTCATCGCGTGCCTTCAGACGGGGTTATTGGTTGTTGCCGCCGACCACCTGTGCAACGGCGGCCTCGTTGATCGTGGTGCCGATATCCTTCTCGAGCTTTGCGACGTAGGCCGTCGTCTGCTCCTCGTTCAAGGCCCGCTGCAACGTATCCTTCAGCTTCTTGACGTCGTTCGACGCCAGATCGATCGGAGGGACGGTGACATCGGTGACGCGAAACACGATCCACTGGCTGCCGCCATTGGCGTCGGTCTGTCCGGCGGTATCCTTGCCGGTCCGGAAAACTGCAGTGACCGCGCCGGCGGGCACGCCCGGCAGCGTGGCATCGCGCCTGAAATTGCTGGCGGTCTCGACCTTCACGCCGAGCGCGGTCGCCTCGTCGGCGAGCTTGCCGCCGTCATTGAGCTTCTTGACCAGCTCGGATGCTTTGGTTCGCAGCTTGGCCGCAACCTCGTCATCGTGCCAGCGCGCCTCGACCTGGCCCTTCACCTCGTCGAGCGTGCGGTCGCGGGGTGGGGTGATGCCGAGCACTTCGTACCAGACATAACCGCCGCGGAAGGAGATCGGCTCGTTGTCGATCCCGACATCGCTGTTGAAGGACTGGGCGACGACGTCGAGCCCGAGAGGAATGTTGGGAGCAGGCTGGCCGTTGGGCTGGCGCCCCGAGCGATCAACCGCGTCGATCGTCACAGGCGTGAGACCGAGCTTTTTCGCGGCCTCCGCCACGCTGGCGCCGCCGCCGCGCTCATCCTCCATCTTGTCGCGCAAGGTTGCGACTTGCGAACGGGCGCGTTCGGCCGCGATCTCTTTCTTGATCTCGCTCGCGAGGCTCTCGTAGCTCGGCTGCTCGCCGGGCTGGATGGCGCTGACCTTCACCAAGGCCACGTTGAATGCGCCCTTGATCGGCTCGCTGACCTCGCCGGTCGGCAGCGAGAAGGCGGCGTCGGCAATGGCAGGATCGAGAATGGCCGATTTCGCCACCAGGCCGAGGTCGAGATCCGCCGGGTTGAGATTGCGCTCCTTGGCGAGTTCGTCGAACGTCACTACGCCCGAGGCGATGCGGGCGCGCGCGGCCTGCGCCTCCTCCATGGTCGGGAAGGTCATCTGCTGGACCTCGCGCTTCTCAGGGGTGCCGAGCAGGCTGCGCCGCTGCTCGAACGCTTTTCGGGCGTCCTCGTCCGACACGTCAGTCCATTTGCCGATCTCCTCCGGCGTGTCCAGCACGAAGGAAATTTTGCGGTATTCGGGCGCGCGGAACTGCGCCTTGTGCTCGTCGAAATACGCCGCCAGCGCTTCGGGCGAGGGGGGATCGATGGTGCCGGCCTGCGCCTGATCGAGCTTGATGTATTCCATCGAGCGCTGCTCGTTCTGATAGCGGCTCAGGGCGTCGACCATCGTGTTCGGGGTCTCGAGCCCCGACGAGATCGTGCCCGCGATCTGGTGGCGCAGCGATACCCGGCGCTGGTCGGCAAGATAGCGCTGCTCGGTGAAGCCGGCATTGCGGATGATGGCCTGGAAGCGTTGCGGGTCGAAGGCACCGTTGGGGCCCTTGAAGGTCGGATCGGCGAAGATCACCCGCATGGTCTCGGCATCGGATTGGCCAAGGCCGAGCCGGCGTGCCTCCTCGTCCAGGGCAGCTTCAGCGAGGGTCTGCTGCAGCACGCTGCGGTCGAGGCCGAAGGCGCGCGCCTGGTCCATGGTCAGCGGCCGGCCGAACTGGCGGCCGATCTGCTGCAAGCGGTCGGTGTAGATCTGCCGGAACTCGTTAATGGAGATTTCGGTGTGTCCGACCGTCGCGACCGTCGATTGCCCGAAGCCGCGGAAGATATCGGCGATGCCCCAGATGCCGAAACTGACGATCAATACGCCCATGACCACCGCCATGATGGTCTTGCCGAGCCAGTTTGATGAGGCCTTGCGTAATCCTCGAAGCATGGGTCCAATCTGTCTGCAGGAAGGAAGCGACGGCTCTTAAAGGAGATTTCCGCAAAAGCCCGTCACCGAATTGAAAAGGCTTATAAAGAGGGCTGCACCCGGTCGCAACCTCGGCTCCGCGGTGGAATCAGGCGGACAGGGCGTCCTCTCTGGCGTTGATCGTTGCGCTCTGCTAGCGCATCCGGATCACCGCTCCAAGTCACAAACGCCCGCTGGAATCTTGCCATGACCGACCGCATCCGGCCGCTGATCGCCGGCAACTGGAAAATGAACGGCCTGAAGGCCTCGATCGCCGAATTCGATGCCATGCTGGCCGGGGCCCCCGACGTCGCTGCGAAGGCCGATCTCCTGGTCTGCCCGCCGGCGACCCTCTTGGCGGGCTTCGCGGACAAGGCACGTGGGACGAAGGCCTTCTCGGTCGGCGCGCAGGATTGCCATCCGGCGGTCTCCGGCGCCCACACCGGCGACATTTCCGCGGAGATGCTGGCTGATGCGGGGGCCGCGGCCATCATCGTCGGCCATTCCGAGCGTCGGGCCGATCATGCCGAGAGCGACGACGTCGTCCACCGGAAAGTCGAGGCGGTCTGGCGGGCGGGTCTGACCGCTATCGCCTGCATCGGCGAGACCCTGCACCAGCGAGACGCTGGCGAGACGCTGGATATCCTGCGCGGGCAGCTCAACCTGTCCCTGCCGGACGGCTCCCGCGCCGACAATCTGGTCGTCGCTTACGAGCCGGTCTGGGCGATCGGCACCGGGCTGACACCGACTGCGGCCGATGTCGAACAGATTCATGGGTTTATCCGGCGATTGCTGACCGAACGCTTCAAGGCCGAGGGGGCGCGGATGCGAATCCTGTATGGCGGGTCGGTGAAGCCTTCGAATGCCGCCGAGCTGCTCGCGGTCGCCAATGTCAACGGTGCGCTGATCGGCGGAGCCAGCCTGAAGGCGGTCGACTTCCTGGCAATCGCGAAGGCCTGCTAAACCGCTGTGGCGATCTTTTTCCAGTAGATCTTGGTGCCGGTCAGGCCGCCATGCGGCTTGAAGGCGTAATCCGGAATGACGCCGCTGAGCTGAAAGCCGAGCCCCTCATAAAGCTGCGAAGCGCCGCCATCGACAGCGGTATCGAGCACCAGCAAGGTTCGGCCGTACGCGCAGGCCAATTGTTCGGCTGCGCGTAGCAGGGCCGTTGCGATCCCGCGATTGCGGTGGCTGAGCCGCGTCATCATCTTGGCGATTTCAGCACGGTGCGGCTGGTTCGGAGGCAGGTCGAGCTGCAGCGTTACCGTGCCAACCAGGTCCTCTCGATCGAAGGCGCCGATGATGATTCGTTCGCCGCGAGTGGCCGCGGCGAGTGACTTCCGCCAGAATTCCTCCGCGATCTGGACCGGGAGCGGATGCAGGAAGCTCACCGAGCCGCCGCTTGCGACGGTTTCGACCAGGAGTTCGCCCAACGCCGCCCGGATCTCGGGCGTATCCGACAACGGCTCGATTTTGATCCGCAACATAGCTCAGCTCCGCGCGAGCGCGACGACGTAGACGCAGGGGGCATCGGTCTCGTTGGCGAACACCGTCTCGGCGGGCTGGCCGAAGCCGAGACAGTCGCCCGGGCCGAGTTCATATCGCTCGCCGCCCTCGGTGATCACGAGGTTGCCGCGCTGCACCCAGAGCAGCTGGCGGATGTGGGCATAAGACGAGGCCGGGAGAGTCACGCTCTGCCCCGCAGGCATCTCGACCTCCACCAGTTCGACCGGATGGTCAGGGCGGCTGAAGACCTGCTTGCGGACGTAGCCACTTTCAGGATCCTGCCAGACCGGCTGCTCGCTCGCCCTGGAGACGCGCTCGCCATGTTGCTCAGCGCGGAGCATCAGGCCGGCCAAGGTCAGGTCGAAGGCGCTGGCGAGCCGGACCAACACGGTCGCGGTGGGGCTGACCTCGGCGCGTTCGATCTTGCTGATGGTGGCCTTGGAGACACCAGAGCGCTCGGCGAGCTCGGCCAGGGACCAGCCGCGGGTGTCACGTTCGAGCTGGAGCCGGCGGGCGAGACGCCGGCTGAGATCGTCTATAATATGATCCATTTGTCTATTTTAATAGACGACGGTAAGGTAGTTCGCAAGTGGCTCCCGTAGCCATTCGGCGCTTGCGATGAGCGCGGACGCGATTATCTGCGGGGTAGAAATGCCGGTTTCGATCGTGTAACACCGCGCAAATTTCCGAAGAACCCGCAAAGCCCTTGCGACCCGGCCTCCGGCCCGGTTGCAACCTGGGGCTTGCGACTGAAGGTCATTATGCAGACTGTCGTCATCGTCGTTCACCTCATGATCGTCTCCGTTCTGATTGGCGCGGTGCTGCTGCAGAAGTCCGAAGGCGGTGGCCTGGGCATGGGTGGTGGCGCCGGATTCATGTCGAGCCGGGGCACCGCGAATCTGCTGACGCGGACCACGGCGGTGCTGGCGGCCGGCTTCTTCCTTACCAGCCTGCTGCTGTCCTGGCTGGCGGGCCTTGATCGCAAGCCGGCCTCGATCCTCAACAACGTCCCGGGCCAGACGCAGCCGGCAGGCGGTGCAACGCCGGTCGCGCCGGCCGGTGGCGGGCTGTTGGATCAACTGAAGAAGGCGGACGAGCAGCAGCAGAACCAGGCTCCGGCAGCGCCGCAGGCTCCGCAATCGCAATAATGCGGGGCCGCCATGCAGAAGCCGGCTGGCTTTCTGTCTGTGAATTGCTGAATTAACCGACTGAAAAGATTTCAGTTTTCCTGTAACCCACAGGCCCGCGAGCCACTTGCGGGCTTTGTGCGATTCGTTTTGGCGAATCGCGTCAGCGGCATTAAAGGTAAAGTCCCATGGCGCGGTATATCTTCATCACCGGCGGCGTGGTCTCCTCGCTCGGCAAGGGTCTGGCGTCAGCCGCACTCGGTGCGCTTCTGCAGGCGCGCGGCTACAAGGTCCGCCTTCGCAAGCTCGACCCCTATCTCAACCTCGATCCCGGCACGATGTCGCCGTACCAGCACGGCGAAGTGTTCGTGACCGATGACGGTGCCGAGACCGATCTCGATCTCGGCCATTACGAGCGCTTCACCGGACGTCCAGCAACCAAGCAGGACAACATCACCACGGGCCGCATCTATCAGGACATCCTGACCAAGGAACGGCGCGGCGATTATCTCGGTGCAACGATCCAGGTCGTCCCGCACGTCACCAACGCGATCAAGGAATTCATCGTCTCCGACAATGATCCGTTCGATTTCGTTCTGGTCGAGATCGGCGGCACGGTGGGCGACATCGAAGGCCTGCCATTCTTCGAGGCGATTCGGCAGCTCAAGAACGATCTGCCGCGCGAGCACGCGATCTACATCCACCTGACGCTGCTGCCCTATATCCCGAGCGCAGGCGAATTGAAGACCAAGCCGACCCAGCACTCGGTGAAGGAGCTGCGCTCGATCGGCATCCAGCCGGACATCCTGTTGTGCCGGACCGATCGCGAGATTCCGAAGGAGGAGCGGCGCAAGCTCGGACTGTTCTGCAACGTGCGCGAAAGCGCCGTGATCGAGGCCCGCGACGTCGACAACATCTATGCCGTGCCCGAGGCTTATCATGCGGCTGGCCTCGACGACGAGGTGCTGGCCGCGTTCGGCATTGCGCCCAAGATCCCGCCGGCGCTGGCCAGCTGGCACACCATCAACGAGCGCATCCGCAATCCGGAAGGCGACGTGACGATCGCGATCGTCGGCAAATACACCGGCATGAAGGACGCCTATAAATCGCTGATCGAGGCCTTGTCGCATGGCGGCATCGCCAACAAGGTCCGCGTCAAGCTCGACTGGATCGAGAGCGAGGTGTTCGAGAACGAAGATCCTGCGCCGTTCCTGGAGCACGTCAACGGCATCCTGGTGCCCGGCGGATTCGGCCAGCGCGGCGCCGAAGGCAAGATCCGCGCGGCACAGTTCGCCAGGGAGCGCGACGTGCCGTATTTCGGCATCTGCTTCGGCATGCAGATGGCGGTGATCGAGGCGGCGCGGAATCTGGTTGGGATTGCCGAAGCGAACTCGACCGAATTCGGCCCGACGCCGGAGCCGCTGGTCGGCCTGATGACCGAATGGCTGCGCGGCAACGAGCTCGAGAAGCGTTCCAAGAGCGGCGATCTCGGCGGCACCATGCGGCTCGGCGCTTATCCTGCGGTGCTGAAGCGGGGCAGTCGGGTCTCGGAGGTCTATGGCGGCGCCACGGAGATCTCCGAGCGCCATCGCCACCGTTACGAAGTCAACACCGCCTACAAGGATCGGCTCGAGCAGCATGGCTTGAAATTCTCCGGCCTCTCGCCGGACGGCGTGTTGCCGGAGATCGTCGAATATGAGGACCACCCCTGGTTCATCGGCGTGCAGTTCCACCCGGAGCTGAAGTCGCGGCCCTTCGAGCCGCATCCGCTGTTTGCGTCCTTCGTTCGGGCCGCGATGGTGCAGTCGCGCCTGGTGTGATGCTGCCTTTGACGGTGGCCGCGATTGTTGCGACAAGGCTCCCTGATCAAAGAACGACCGATTAGGGAGGAACCGATGATCTACGAAAGCCGCATCTATCACTGCATTCCCGGCCGCTTGCCGGCGCTGCTGAAGCGCTTCGAGACCGTCACGCTCAAGCTGTTCGAGAAGCATGGCATCCGTCCGGTCGGCTTTTTCACCACTTTGATCGGCGAATCCAACCAGGAGCTGACCTACTTCCTGGCTTGGGAATCGCTTGCGGAGCGCGAAACCCGTTGGACGGCGTTCGCGACCGATCCGGAGTGGCTCGCGGCGCGTGCGAAGAGCGAAGAGGACGGCCAGATCGTCGCCAATATTACCAGCCAGCTTTTGACGCCGACGGCGTTTTCGGCGATGCGGTAGCGCCGCGGCGGGCGCAGCGTCCGAGCTGCGCAACCCAGCCATTCGGTCGCGATTGCCGGTTGATCCCGGCCGCGCCATTGCGCCATGGTCGGACGCAACGAGGATGATCTCTTGAACTCAACCACACCAGCCGCGGCCGTCGTCACTGCCGGCTCCGTCAGTTTCGGCAATGCGTTGCCGCTCGCCGTCATCGCGGGGCCGTGCCAGCTCGAAAGCCGCAACCACGCGCTGGAAGTGGCCTCGGCCCTGAAGGAGATCGCGGCGCGGCTCAAGATCGGGCTCGTCTATAAGACCTCGTTCGACAAGGCGAATCGCACCAGCGCGTCGGCCGCACGCGGCTTGGGGTTATCGGAGTCGCTGCCGATCTTTGCCGAGATCCGCTCCTCGCTGGGCCTGCCGGTGCTCACCGATGTGCATGAGCCGGCGCAATGCGCCGAGGTGGCGCAGGCTGTCGACGTGCTGCAGATTCCGGCCTTCTTGTGCCGGCAGACCGACCTGCTGCTTGCGGCGGCCGCGACCGGCAAGGTCGTTAACGTCAAGAAGGGCCAGTTCCTCGCGCCCTGGGACATGGCCAATGTGGTGGCCAAGATCACGAGCGCGGGCAATCGCAATGTACTGGTGACCGAGCGTGGCGTGTCGTTCGGCTACAATACGCTGGTCTCGGACATGCGCTCGTTGCCGATCATGGCGCGTACCACCGGTGCGCCGGTCATCTTCGATGCGACCCACTCGGTGCAGCAGCCGGGCGGGAAGGGCACCTCCTCCGGCGGCGAACGCGAATTCGTGCCTGTACTGGCGCGCGCCGCGGTCGCGGTTGGAGTCGCCGGCGTGTTCATCGAAACCCATCCCGATCCCGATCACGCTCCTTCGGACGGCCCCAACATGGTCCCGCTCTCGGAGTTCGAGGGATTGCTGCGCACCCTGATGGCATTCGACGCGCTTGCCAAAGGGCAGGGGCGTTGATGCATCAGACCGTCGCCCGGCCGTCGGAACAGCGCTTCCCGCCAGCGATCAACATCATTGCTTTGGCCGGCTTCTCGGCGGCGCTCTCGACCAGGGCGCTCGATCCGGTGCTGCCGCACGTGGCCGACGATTTCGCCATCAGCATCGCCACGGCCGCAGGCCTCGCTGCCGGCTATGCCTTGATCTATGCGCTGGTCCAACCCTTGATCGGTGCGGCCGCCGATATGTTCGGCAAGGCGCGGTTGATGACGCTCTGCCTGGCGCTGCTTGGCGTTGCAAGCATCCTCGGCGCGCTCGCGAATTCGTTCGGCGCCCTGTTCGCAACCCGCATTCTCGCTGGCATCGCCTCCGGAGGCGTGTTTCCGGTCGCGCTCGGCCTGACGAGCGATCTGGTCGCACCTGCCAAGCGCCAGGTCGCGATTGGCCGGACGTTGGCAGGGTCGATGGCCGGCAATCTGCTCGGCGCCACCGCGTCCGGCGTTATCGGCGATTTCATCGGCTGGCGCGGCGTGCTCGCGACGCTCGGCGCGCTCGGGCTGGTTGCTGCCATCGCGGTCTTCGCCGGTTTTCGCGGGGCGAGCCTGACGCATGCGCCGACGACCGACTTCGCAGCGCTCAGGAAGGGTTATCGCACAATCTTCAGCAATCCGAACACGCGCTACTGCTTTTCCGCGGTCTTCATCGAAGGCTGCTGCGTGTTCGGGCTGTTTCCATTCATCGCGGCCTTCCTGTTCGATCTCGGCGAGAAGTCGCTCTCGATCGCCGGCATCGTGATCGCGGGCTTTGCCGTCGGAGGGCTGTTCTACACCTTCACGGTGTCGCAATTCCTGCCGCGGCTCGGCGTCAAGGGCATGATGATCGCGGGGGCCGCTCTCGTCGGCCTGCAACTGATCGCGATCGCCTTTGGTCCGGGCTGGAAGGTGCAGTTTGCCAGCATGCTGCTGATGGGCTGGGGCTTCTACATGATCCACGGCTGTCTTCAGGTTTTCGCCAGCGAACTGTCTATCGAGGCGCGCGCGACCGCGATGTCGCTGCACTCGTTCTCCTTCTTTATGGGCCAGACCGTCGGTCCCATCGCCTATGGCTTCGGCGTCGTCCATGCCGGCAAGCTGCCGAGCCTGATGGCTGCGGCCGGCATCATGATCGCCCTCGGCTTTGCCTGCGCCGCGCTGATCCGGCAGCGGCCGCCGGCGGATGCTGTGACCTAGCCCCGCCCGCGATAGGGCGCCACGCCCTGGTCGGGCACCCACAGTCCCTTCGGCAGCTTGCCCGTCTGCCAGAACACGTCGATCGGAATGCCGCCGCGCGGATACCAGTAGCCGCCGATGCGCAAGAATTTCGGTTTGATCTCGGCCGCGATCCGCTTGCCGATCGCAACCGTGCAGTCCTCGTGGAAGGCGCCATGGTTGCGGAAGCTCGCCAGATAGAGCTTCAGCGATTTCGATTCCAGCAGCCATGGACCCGGCGCGTAGTCGATCACCAGATGCGCGAAATCCGGTTGGCCCGTGACCGGGCAGAGCGAAGTGAACTCCGGTACCGTGAAGCGGGTCAGATAGTCGGTGTCCTTCTGCGGATTGGGCACCCGGTCGAGCCGGGCGGCCTCGGGGCGATCCGGCCACGCAACCGCTTGTCCCAGCTGAAGTGGGGCTGAAGCCTCGGATTTGTCGGGTTTTTTCGCCATGGGGGTCTCCGTTCCACCCTCCCATAGCCAATCGCGGCAAGCCCGTCACGGGTGCTTGCTTCATTCTCCTTGGCCTTTTCGCACCCGCGGCCTTGCGCTAGAAGCGGCGCCGAACGGTTGACCCAAGAAACACATGAGGAACCCATGACCGCCATCGTCGACATCATCGGCCGCGAAATTCTCGACAGCCGCGGCAATCCCACGGTCGAGGTCGACGTCGTGCTGGAGGACGGCTCGGTGGGCCGGGCCGCGGTGCCGTCGGGGGCGTCCACGGGCGCCCATGAGGCGGTCGAGCTGCGCGATGGCGACAAGGACCGCTATCTCGGCAAGGGCGTGCAGCAGGCGGTCGAGGCCGTCAATGGCGAGATCTATGAAGCGCTCAGCGACATGGCGGTGCAGGACCAGGTCTCCATCGACCAGATCCTGATCGAGCTCGACGGCACCCCGAACAAGAGCCGACTCGGCGCCAATGCCATTCTGGGCGTCTCGCTCGCCTGCGCCAAGGCGGCGTCGATCTCCTATGACATGCCGCTCTATCGCTATGTCGGCGGCGTCAATGCGCGCACGCTGCCGGTACCGATGATGAACATCCTCAATGGTGGCGTGCACGCCGACAATCCGATCGACTTCCAGGAATTCATGATCATGCCGGTCGGCGCGCCAACGTTCGCCGAGGCTCTGCGCTGCGGCTCCGAGATCTTCCACACGCTGCGCGGCGAGTTGAAGAAGGCGGGCCACAACACCAATGTCGGCGACGAGGGCGGCTTCGCGCCGAACATTCCGTCGGCGGACGCCGCGCTCGACTTCGTCATGAGCGCGATCGGCAAGGCCGGCTACACCGCAGGCGAGGACGTGATGCTGGCGCTCGACTGCGCCGCGACCGAGTTCTTCAAGGACGGCACATACGTCTATGGCGGAGAGAACAAGACCCGCTCGCGCTCCGAACAGGCGAAATATCTGGCTGATCTCGTTGCGCGCTACCCGATCGTCTCGATCGAGGACGGCATGTCGGAAGACGACATGGACGGCTGGAAGGAGCTGACCGACCTGGTCGGCGCCAAGTGCCAGCTCGTCGGCGACGACCTGTTCGTCACCAACGTGGACCGTCTGTCCGATGGCATCAAGGCGGGCCGCGCCAACTCGATCCTGATCAAGGTCAACCAGATCGGCACGCTGACCGAGACGCTCGCCGCAGTCGAGATGGCCTACAAGGCCGGCTACACCGCCGTGATGTCGCACCGCTCCGGTGAGACCGAGGACTCCACCATCGCGGACCTCGCCGTCGCCACCAATTGCGGGCAGATCAAGACCGGCTCGCTGGCGCGCTCCGACCGCACCGCGAAGTACAACCAGCTCCTGCGCATCGAGGAGGAGCTGGACTCCCAGGCGAAGTATGCGGGCAGGGCGGCGCTGAAGGCGCTGGCCTGATCAACCCCGCACCCCGCTGGGCTCATGGTTCGAGACGCGCGGCGTTGCCGCGCCCTCACTATAGGCGGCGAGAATCTCGCGGCGGGCAAAATCCCCATCCTGAGGAGGCCGCCGCAGGCGGCCGTCTCGAAGGATGGCAACGACAAAGATTGCAGGCCCAGCTCGTTTCCATAGCTGGGTGCGAGCGGCAAGGGAGGACGGCATGACTGATGCGACGCATGGTCTGCAACTGCGCACATTGATCAAGGCGAGCGGCGAGCTCGAAATCTCGTTGCTCGACGCGCCGACTCCCGAACCCGGGCCCGACGAGGTCGTGGTGCGGGTCGAGGCGGCGCCGATCAATCCGTCCGACCTCGGGCTTTTGGTTGGAGCCGCCGATCTGTCGACCATGCAGGCGTCCGGCAGCAAGGAGCATCCGGTGATCACGGCGAAGGTGCCGGAAGCCGGCATGCGGGCAATGTCCGGCCGCGTCGGCGAGTCGATGCCGGTCGGCAATGAGGGCGCCGGTGTCGTCATCAAGACCGGCTCGTCCGAGGCGGCCAAGGCACTGATGGGCCGGACGGTCGCGATGATCGGCGGCGCGATGTACGGGCAATATCGCTGCTTGAAGGTCGCGGAATGTTTGGCGCTGCCGGAGGGCACGACGGCGGCGGAAGGCGCCTCCTGCTTCGTCAATCCGCTCACCGCGCTCGGCATGACCGAGACCATGAAGCGGGAAGGGCACACCGCGCTGGTCCACACCGCGGCTGCCTCCAACCTCGGGCAGATGTTGAACAGGATCTGCCTCAAGGACGGCATTCCGCTGGTCAATATCGTGCGCAGCGCCGGGCAGGCGGAGATCCTGCGGAAGATCGGCGCCAAATATATCGTCGACTCCACTGCGCCGGATTTTATGGAATCCTTGATCAACGCGCTGGTCGAGACCGGCGCGACGATCGCCTTCGATGCCATTGGCGGCGGCAAGCTGGCCGGCCAGATCCTCACTGGCATGGAGGCCGCGATCAACAAGTCGGGCAAACGCGCCTACAGCCGCTACGGTTCGAGCGTGCACAAGCAGGTCTATATCTACGGCGCCCTCGATACGCGCCCGACCGAGATCGCGCGCTCCTTCGGCATGGCCTGGAGCGTCGGGGGCTGGCTGCTATTCCCGTTCCTGATGAAGATCGGTCAGGCCGACGGGCAGCGGCTGCGCCAGCGTGTCCTCGACGAATTGAAGACGACGTTCGCGAGCCACTACACCAAGGTGGTCTCGTTGACCGAGGCGCTCGATCCCGCCAACCTCGCGGTCTACGCCAAACGGGCAACTGGCGAAAAATTCCTTATCAACCCGAACAAAGATAAGTGACGTAAGGTCGCGCCCGGCGGCCGCTGCCGCCCTTGCCTTCTCGCCGCGGCCGGAGAAAATCCGCTCGCGAATGGATGCGGCGTGCGCCGCAAAACTGCTGAGGGGAGAAATTCGCCATGACCGATCTGAGCCGCCGTCAAGTTCTGGCCGCTGCCGCTGCTGTGGGAGCCGCAAGCGCGTTGTCGCCGCTCGGACTATCAATTGCGCGGGCAGCGGTGCCGGCTGCCGGCGCCCAGGCACCGGGCTTCTATCGCTACAAGGTTGGAGACTACGAGTGCACGTCGATCAATGACGGCGCGCGCACATTCCCGATGCCCGACAAGTTCGTCACCAATCTGCCGAAGGAGGAGGCCCTCGCGGCAGCCGACGAGGCCTATATGCCGAAGGGCATGGTGACAGTGCCGTTCAATCCGCAGCTGATCAATACCGGATCCAAGCTGGTGCTGATCGACACCGGCAATGGCGTCGCCAATCTCGAGGCCAGCAAAGGCGCGGTCGGCCGCACCTTGCAGAACCTCGCCGCCGCCGGCGTCGATCCCAAGAGCATCGACATCGTGGTGCTGTCCCATATGCATGGCGATCATATCAACGGCATCAGGCTCGCGGACGGCGCGTTGGCCTTCCCGAACGCCGAGCTCAAGGTGCCCGCCAAGGAATGGGAGTTCTGGGCGAGCGACGACAACGCCGCCAAGGCGCAGTCGGACCTGATGAAGGGCAACTTTGCAAACTTCAAGAAGGTGTTCGCGAGGCTCGAGGGCAAGGTCACCAAGTATGATTGGGACAAGGAGGTCGCCCCCGGCATCACCGCGATCGGGACCCCCGGTCACACGCCGGGCCATACGTCATTCGCCGTCGCCTCGGGCAACGCCAAGGTTCTCATTCAGTCCGACGTCACCAACATTCCGGAGTTCTTCCTGCGTAACCCGGATTGGCACGTGATGTATGACACCGATGCCGAACTGGCGCAGGCGACGCGGCACAAATTCTACGACATGGCCGCAGCGGAGAAGGCAACGGTGATCGGCTTCCACTTCCAGTTTCCGTCGGTCGGCCACGTCGAGAAGAACGGCAGCACATACCGGCTGATCCCGGCGCCCTGGAATCCGGTGATCTGACCATCCGGCCCTTCAACCTCGCAGGTCGCCGGAACGGCGGCCTGCCTGCTTTTGCAGCGTCGTCGCATCTTTTGTTCTGGGCAGCGCGAGTCTATCTATCTCGCTTCGCAAATTGACCCGGACTGTGAATGTCGATTGATCCTTTGCCCGCGCGCGCCGACCGATCCAACTGGCGCACGGCGCCGTACAGCCGCCAGGCATTCCGCAACATCCGCGCCATCCTTCCCGTCGCCGATATCGAAAGTGCCCCGGGCAGTGCGTGGCCGTTGCCGGCGCGCCCGCGAGAGTTCGACGACTTCAGTTTGAAGCTGCCGAATGGATCGCGCCTTGATCTCGCGGGCTTTCTCAAGACCACCGCCACGGACGGGCTCGTCGTGCTGCATGACGGCCGCATCGTCTTCGAATTCTACGATGGCGGCCTGGATCGCGAGACGCCGCACATCCTGATGTCCGCGACCAAGTCGATCACGGGCCTGATGGCCGGCATCTTAGTGGGGCGCGGCGAACTCGACGTGAACGCGGAGGTGACGACCTACATCCCCGAAGTTGCCGCGACGGCCTATCGCGGTGCGACCATTCGCGAACTCCTGGACATGCGCGCGGGCGTCGTGCTGGACGCTGCAGGGTTGCAAGCCTATGCCGATGCGAGCGGCTGGGAGCCGGTGGCGCCCGGCGCGACGGCCGACTTGCACGGCTTCTACGCAACGATGCGGGCGCAGGCGAAACCGCATGGCGGCCCGTTCAGCTATGTATCGGCCAATACCGATCTGCTCGGCTGGGTGATCGAACGCGCTACGGGGCGCAGCTTTGCCAATCTGGTCGGCACGCTGCTGTGGAAGCCGATGGGCGCCAGCGGAGAGACTTACATCACCGTGGATGCCAAAGGCGCGCCGCGCTGCACCGGCGGCTTCTGCGCGACGCTGCGCGACTTTGCCCGCCTCGGCCAGCTCGTACTCGCAAATGGCCATCGCGATTCCAACCAGATCATTCCGGAGCGTTGGATCGAGGACATCAGGCACGGCGGCGATGCCGAGGCCTGGCGCGAGGGACAGTGGCGCGACAGCTTCGCGGCGATCAGCAGGAACATGCATTACCGCAGCGGCTGGTACGTCATCGACGACGCGCCGCAGCTGCTGTTCGCCATGGGCATCCACGGCCAGAACCTGTTCGTCGATACCGTCAACAACATAGTCATTGCGAAGGTCTCGTCCTGGGCGCAACCGGTCGAGCCGCAGGCGATCTGGCTGACCCACAAGGCAGTCGCTGAATTCACGCGCTGCATCGGGGAGGATGCGGGCCGGTAGCGATCGTTTCGCGGCAGCCCATGATGCGGCGCGAGCGAGCACTTGTGCGGACCGCAGGCGAAGTTGATTTTGATCAAGGCTCTTGGCGAAGCCAAGCGCAAATTCCACCTCACGTTGTGAGTAACGGGATGGGGTGGTCCATGCGCGTTTGTATCCTCGCCTTTGCGCTTGTGATTGCGGTGTTCGCATCGACCTCCTCGGCGCGGGCCGGCTGCTGGCCGAGCGAGAATTTCCCGATCGTCTGCTTTCTGGATACCCAAGGCATCGGCTGCGTTCAGTACCACGCGCTGACGAGTGCCAAAGCCGTTCAATATCCCCAGCCGCGCTATTCGATCTATGAGTTCGAGACCACGCATTGGTGGAAAGGCGGCAAGGAGATGGCCTGTCCGCCGAACAAAACAGTCAAGCTCACCGGCGTGTGGGATCGCGAGACGGGGAAGGCGGAGGAGACGGTCTCCAACGGCTGGTCAAGCTGGTCACAGAACGCCACTTGCACCAACAATCCCTGGACCGGGCAGGGGCCGTCCGGCGTGCCGCTTTGCTCATTCCCGACCAACGATCCCAATGCGGGGCTTCCCGCCACATCCGCCATGCTGACCGCTGCGCAGAAAGACAACCTGCTCCACATCCAGGAGCCGCTGCATACGCGTTGCCAGCTGCTGTCTCCATCGGAGTTCGGCGCGACTTCGCTCGCCAAGCCTTCGATCGTCGAGGTGATCGTTGCACATCACGAGTTCCAGACCATCCAATGGCATCTGTTGTTCCTGGATCATGGCGATCTCGGACCGTGGCACGAGGTTGCCCCGCCGAAGCCGAAGGCGGTGATGATTTGGCAGGGCACCAGATATTCCGAGCGCCGCATCGCCACGTCACGGCGGAAGTTCTGGCTCAACAAGCCGGGTCATTGGAAGGTCGTTGCCATTCCAACCTTGCAGACCGCACAAATGAGCGCGACGATGGTAAGCTTGGAATGTCCAGGAGCGGACTTCGACGTGCAATGACGTGTCGACGGCGCCAGTTGCCCCCATGCGGTGTGGCACGAACATGATGATGTCGGTCGCGACCATCGGGAAACGCTGAGTTTCTAAAAACTCATGCTTCATGCACTTGCATGATTTTCTCATGAGAGTTAAGTCGCCCGACCTCTTTTGGCTCGAAAGGACGCCTGATGCCTGGCCCGTATTCTATCGTTGCGCTCGTCGGCAGTCTCCGCAAGGAGAGCTTCACGCTCAAGATCGCCAATGCCATGGCCAAGCTGGCGCCGGCGAGCCTCTCGGTCGCCGTGACCACGCTGCATGATCTGTCCTTCTTCAACCAGGATATCGAGGCCAATCCGCCGGCGGATTGGCTGAGGCTGCGCGAGAAGCTGCAGCACTCGAATGGCGTCCTCATCCTGACGCCGGAGTACAACCGCTCCATTCCCGGCGTCCTGAAAAACGCCATCGACATCGCTTCGCGCCCCTATGGCAAGAGCTCATTCCTGGGCAAGCCGATCGGCATCGTCTCGAATTCGCCCGGACCGCTCGGCGGCGTATCGGCAGCCAAGCATTTGCAGACCATCATGCCCGGCATCTCTGGCCCGATCATGGGGCAGCCGGAAATCTATCTGAACGGCGTCGGTGACGCGTTCGATGACCAGGGCGAGTTGACCAAGGACTCGCTGAAGGTGGTGCTGCAGCAATATCTTGAAGCGTTTGCCGCGTTCGTGGAGAAGCAGAACAGGTGAGACGGCAGCTTGCTCAGATTGTCACAGCGCTCGCGGCGTGATCGCGACAACCTCGCCCCGCAAGCGGCAGGGTATCGATAGGAAAAAACTCGGCCGACGATCTCTCTCGCGGTCGTCCTTCGAGACGCTCGCCTCCGGCGAGCTCCTCAGGACGAGGGTTTGTTTTGCGGCAAATGACAGACCCTCATGGTGAGGAGCGCCGCTTGCGGCGCGTCTCGAACCATGAGGCCCGGTCGGGTTCGGCTGCTTGCGATGGTCCTGCCTTAAGGCTGCCTTAACCAAGTCGCCGCATCCTGCGGCCCATGGTCTCCCGCGCGCGTCTTAAATCATTCCTGACCGGGCTCGCCCTGTACACGATGGCGGCGGCCATCATCGGCTATTTCGGCATCAACGCCTATACCGGGCGCTACGGCCTGACCGCCCGCCAGGAACTCGACCAGGAGATCATCGCGCTGACCTCGGAGCTGGTGCGGCTGAAGCAGGAGCGCGCCGACAGCCAGAAGCGGGTGTCGCTGTTGCGCGCCGACCGTATCGATCCCGACATGCTCGATGAACGGGCACGCTTTCAGCTCGATTATGCCAATCCGCACGATCTGGTCAGGATCAATCATCCGCGGTAATCTCGTCTTCCGGGCCGACGCCGCAGCCGAGGAGAGTTCAGGTACGGGCGCGTGACGTTCCGGTCCGTTCCGTCTGTCGGTTTCCAAGTTTGACGCAGATCAAACGGAGCCGGGCCGGCTGCCTTAGCCGTAGTTCTGGGAGGAGCGCCAAACGCGATGAATAAGCGCGAGCTCGTGCAGCATGCAACGCTGGTTGAGGCCGCCATCGCCTCCGGCCACGCGGCGAAATCTGCCGTCGTAGCGTCCTGGAGCCGCTCGTCCCGATTCCATCAGCTCGATCCCGCCGGCACCCGGCCGCCGCTCCGGCTGACCGAGGCCGAGCTTGCGCGGATTCGTGAGAGGGCCGCGCCGCTGCTGCAGGCTGCCCGGCCGATCATGGACCGGCTGTATCAGGCGGTCGGGGCGACAGGCTGCTCCGTCCTGCTGGCCGCCGAGGATGGCGTTCCGGTCGATCGCCGTGGTGCCGCGGCCGACGATGCCACCTTCGAATCCTGGGGGCTTTGGACCGGTGCGGTCTGGAGCGAGGCGCACGAAGGCACCAACGGCATCGGCACGTGTCTCGTTGAAAAGCGGCCGTTGACGATCGACCGCGATCAGCACTTCTTCACGCGCAACACTTTGCTGAGCTGCACGGCCTCACCGATCTACGATCATGACGCCAAGCTGGTCGGTGTGCTCGACGTCTCTTCCTGCCGCGCCGATCGCACCGAAGCCTTTGCGGATCTGATCACGCTGGCCGTCGGTGAAGCGGCCCGCCGCATTGAAGCCGAGATGTTCAGGGCCGCTTTTCCGAAGGCGAGGATGGTCCTTGTGCCTGCGCCGGACGGCCATGGTGGCGGGCTGCTTGCGGTCGATGCCGATGACCTCGTGGTTGGCGCCACGCGCTCCGCCCGCTCGTCCCTGGGACTTGCGCCGGACCGGACCTTTCAGCCGATGCCGGCGGCCGACCTCCTGAGCGGGCCAGGGGCAGCACTGGAGCAGTTCGGCGATGTCGAGCGCGGGGTGCTGCAACGCGCGCTGCTGCGGGCGCAAGGCAACGTCTCGGCCGCGGCCAAGGCGCTCGGCGTCAGCAGAGCCACGCTCCACCGCAAGCTGAAGCGCTTCGGCCTCAACGGGCACTGACCGGCCTCTCACCGTTCTTGGGCCTGCAAGGGCGCGCGACGCAGGATGTGGCTGCGCCCGCGTGCAACCGGCGCTTCGCTCATCGTGCGCGGAGCAAACTGTCGCAGATCTGCGACAGTTCCGGGGAGCGAGCCTTGGCGCCCCGGCTGACAGGTCGGCCCTCTCACGACATCGTTCGCCACGTCGCAGCCACGCGAACCGCCCCTGCAAATCGCCGATCTCAAGCCGCTTTGCCGGGCCAAGCGCAGCGACGAACGATGCAACAAAACATTGGGAGTAACACGCCATGAACAAGCCGGAATTCCTGACCGCAACCACGTCGCCCTTTGCCGAGCGTTATGACAATTTCATCGGCGGCAAATGGGTCGCGCCGTATTCGGGCAAATATTTCGACAACGTCTCGCCGGTGACCGGCCAGGTCGTCTGCAAGATCGCGCGCTCGGACGCCCAGGACATCGAAGCCGCGCTCGATGCCGCCCATGCCGCAAAGGATGCGTGGGGACGGGCCAGCGTCGTCGAACGCGCTATCGTCCTCAACCGTATCGCCGATCGCATGGAGGCCAATCTCGAACGCCTCGCGGTGGCCGAGACCTGGGACAACGGCAAGCCGATCCGCGAGACCCGCGCCGCCGACCTGCCGCTCGCAATCGATCACTTCCGCTACTTTGCCGGTGTCGTGCGCGGCCAGGAAGGCACGCTTGCCGAGATCGATCACGATACCGTCGCTTATCACTTCCACGAACCGCTGGGCGTGGTCGGACAGATCATTCCTTGGAATTTCCCGCTCCTGATGGCGTGCTGGAAGCTCGCGCCGGCGCTCGCGGCCGGCAACTGCGTGGTGCTGAAGCCGGCCGAGCAGACGCCGGCTTCGATCATGGTCTGGATCGAGCTGATCGCCGATCTGCTGCCGCCTGGCGTCCTCAACATCGTCAACGGCTTCGGCCTGGAAGCCGGCAAGCCGTTGGCGTCGAGCCCGCGGATCGCCAAGATCGCCTTCACCGGCGAGACCACGACGGGCCGGCTGATCATGCAATATGCCAGCCAGAACCTCATTCCGGTGACGCTCGAGCTGGGCGGCAAGTCGCCCAACATCTTCTTCAAGGACGTTGCGGCCGAGGACGACGACTTCTTCGACAAGGCGATCGAAGGTTTCGTGATGTTCGCGCTCAACCAGGGCGAGGTCTGCACCTGCCCGAGCCGCGCGCTGGTGCATGAAGACATCTTCGACAAGTTCATGGCGCGCGCGCTTGAGCGCGTTGCCGCCATCAGGCAGGACGATCCGCGCAATCCGGCGACCATGATCGGAGCGCAGGCCTCGAACGAACAGCTCGAAAAGATCCTCTCCTACATCGAGATCGGCAAGCAGGAGGGGGCAAAGCTGCTCGCCGGCGGCAAGCGCGCAGAGCTCGGCGGCGATCTCGCCGGCGGCTTCTACGTCCAGCCCACCGTGTTCCAGGGCAACAACAGGATGCGCATCTTCCAGGAAGAGATCTTCGGGCCGGTCGTGTCGGTCACGACCTTCAAGACCGATGACGAGGCGCTGGCGATCGCCAACGATACGCTCTATGGCCTGGGCGCCGGAGTCTGGAGCCGCGATGCCAATCGCTGCTACCGGTTTGGCCGGGCGATCCAGGCCGGCCGGGTCTGGACCAACTGTTATCACGCCTATCCGGCGCATGCCGCGTTCGGCGGCTACAAGCAGTCCGGCATCGGGCGCGAGACGCACAAGATGATGCTCGACCATTACCAGCAGACCAAGAACCTCCTGGTCAGCTACAGCCCGAAGAAGCTGGGCTTCTTCTAGAGCATGGTCCGGAAGGCTGGAAACCGGTTTTCCGAAAAGATCATGTTCAATCAAAGAGATGAGATCCTGATGCGATTCTTTCTAATCTCATCATGATCTAAGGACCCGACTTTCTCTCCCTGACTGGACCCCGGCGGTATCGCGCGATGAGCACGGTGCCGCCGATTTTTGTGGTGAATGGGCTTTGACCGACGCCGGACATCCTTTCCGGGAGGAGCGCACCCGGCAGAGCTATAGAGTGGTGGCCTGCCGCGGTTTTGAGCAATTCAATATCGCCAGCGGCCGTGAGTCTTTGCAAAACTTTCATCTGCGCTGCACTGCGGTATAGCAAAACTTCTGCCGTGCAACGGCAATCCTTCCACCCCGGTTTGAGTTGGGATAGAGAGGGCCGTTCAATCTTCCCCCTTTGAAGCCGGAATCGCTATGGCCGCACCTGCCGCACCCAAGAAAAGCGCTGCAAAAGACGTAAACGCGGAAAAGGGAAGCGGGCCGCCGCCGGAATTTACCAGAGAGCAGGAGCTGACCGCGCTGCGCGACATGCTGCTGATCCGCCGCTTCGAGGAGAAGGCAGGTCAGCTCTACGGCATGGGTGCGATCGGCGGCTTCTGCCATCTCTATATTGGCCAGGAGGCGGTCGTCGTCGGCATGCAGATGGCGCTCAAGCAGGGCGATCAGGTCATTACCGGCTACCGCGATCACGGTCACATGCTGGCGACCGGCATGGACGCCAGGGGCGTCATGGCCGAGCTGACCGGCCGCCGCGGTGGCTACTCCAAGGGCAAGGGCGGCTCGATGCACATGTTCAGCATCGAGAAGCATTTCTACGGTGGCCACGGCATCGTCGGCGCGCAGGTCTCGCTGGGTACGGGCTTGGCTCTCGCCAATCGCTACCGGGGCAACGACTCGGTGTCGATCGCCTATTTCGGAGACGGCGCGGCCAACCAGGGCCAGGTCTATGAGAGCTTCAACATGGCCGAGCTCTGGAAGCTGCCGGTCGTCTATGTGATCGAGAACAACCGCTATGCCATGGGCACCGCGGTGACCCGCGCCTCTGCGCAGACCGACTTCTCCAAGCGCGGCATCTCCTTCAACATTCCCGGCGAGCAGGTCGACGGCATGGACGTGCGCGCGGTCAAGGCCGCCGGCGAAAAGGCGGTGGCCTGGTGCCGCGAAGGCAAGGGCCCGTACATTCTGGAAATGCAGACCTACCGCTATCGCGGCCACTCGATGTCGGACCCGGCCAAGTACCGCACCCGTGAGGAGGTCGAGCAGGTGCGCCACGACCACGATCCGATCGAACAGGTGCGCAATCGCCTGCTCGCGGCGAAGGTCAGCGAACAGGATTTGAAGGCGATCGACGCGGATGTGCGCAAGATCGTCAACGAGGCCGCCGATTTCGCGCAAGCCGATCCCGAGCCCGATCCGTCCGAGCTCTACACCGACGTTTATCGCTAAGCGCAGACGCTGTTTTTCCGGAGCTGATATGCCTATTCAAGTTTTGATGCCTGCGCTGTCGCCGACGATGGAGAAGGGCAACCTCGCCAAATGGCTGAAAAAGGAAGGCGAGCAGATCAAGTCGGGTGACGTGATCGCCGAGATCGAGACCGACAAGGCGACCATGGAGGTCGAGGCGACCGATGAGGGCACGCTCGGCAAGATCCTGATCCCCGAGGGCACCGCTGATGTCGCCGTGAATACGCCGATCGCAACCATCCTCGCTGATGGCGAGAGCGTTGCCGATCTCGGCAAGGCGGCAGCGCCGGCACCCGAGATGAAGGCCGCGCAGTCCGCGCCGCCGGCCGCCGAGACGACCGGCGCAATGCCGGCCTCGCCGGCGCCGACCGGTGTGGCAGCGCCACAGAGCGTCGCCGAGCCCGACCCCGAAGTGCCGGCGGGCACCGAGATGGTGACCATGACCATCCGCGAGGCGCTGCGCGACGCGATGGCCGAGGAAATGCGCCGCGACGCCGACGTCTTCATCATGGGCGAGGAGGTCGCGGAATATCAGGGCGCCTACAAGGTGACGCAGGGCCTTCTGCAGGAGTTCGGCGCCCGGCGCGTGATGGATACGCCGATCACCGAGCATGGCTTTGCGGGCGCCGGAGTCGGCGCCGCGATGGCGGGCCTGAAGCCGATCGTCGAGTTCATGACTTTCAACTTCGCCATGCAGGCGATGGACCAGATCATCAATTCCGCCGCCAAGACGCTCTATATGTCCGGCGGCCAGATGGGCTGCTCCATCGTGTTCCGTGGACCCAATGGTGCCGCGGCGCGCGTCGCCGCCCAGCACAGCCAGGATTACTCGTCCTGGTACTCGCACGTTCCGGGCCTGAAAGTGATCGCTCCCTATTCGGCCGCCGACGCCAAGGGGCTCTTGAAAGCTGCGATCCGCGATCCCAACCCGGTGATCTTCCTCGAGAACGAGGTGCTCTACGGCCACTCCGGCGAGGTGCCAAAGCTCGACGACTACGTGATCCCGATCGGCAAAGCGCGGATCGCACGCGCCGGCAAGGACGTCACCATCATCTCCTGGTCGAACGGCATGACCTATGCGCTCAAGGCGGCCGAGGAACTCGCCAAGGAGGGCATCGAGGCCGAGGTGATCGACCTGCGCACGCTGCGCCCGATGGATACCGAAACCATCGTCGCCTCGGTCAAGAAGACCGGCCGCGCGGTGACGGTGGAAGAGGGCTGGCAGCAGAGCGGCGTCGGCGCCGAGATCGCCGCGCGCATCATGGAGCACGCTTTCGACTATCTCGATGCGCCAGTGATGCGCGTCTCCGGCAAGGACGTGCCGATGCCTTATGCGGCCAACCTGGAGAAGCTGGCACTGCCCTCGGCCGCTGAGGTCGTGCAGGCCGCGAAATCCGTCTGCTACCGCTAAGCGCCGAGGAGACACCATGGCCGGCCCCAAGGAGCAGCCGCTGCCGCCCGACGTCATCGGCCGCGAGGACGCCACCGAAGTGTTGCGCGCCTTCGTGCTCGACGGTGGCCTCTCGATCGCGTTCCAGCGCGCCTTCGAGGAGCCGGACGTTTGGGGGCTGTTGCTGGTCGATGTGGCCCGCCATGCTGCGCGCGCCTATGCGCGCGAGACCGAAATGTCCGAAGACGAAGCGCTCTCGCGCATCGTCGAAATGTTCGAAGCCGAGCTGGCTCGGCCGACCGATATGGGCACCACCACCCCAAGGTCGAAACAAGGTCACTGATCATGCCGATCAATATTCTGATGCCCGCTTTGTCGCCGACGATGGAGAAGGGCAATCTCGCCAAATGGCTCAAGAAGGAAGGCGACAAGGTCAAGAGCGGCGACGTCATCGCCGAGATCGAGACCGACAAGGCGACCATGGAGGTCGAGGCCGTCGATGAAGGCACGCTGGCCAAGATCCTGGTGCCGGAAGGCACGCAGGACGTCGCCGTCAACGACGTGATCGCGGTGCTCGCCGGCGACGGCGAGGATGTGAAGGCCGCCGGCAGCGCGGCACCTGCCAAAGCGCCGCAGGCCGAGAAGGCACCTTCAGCTGAAGCGCCGAAGCCGGTCGCTGCACCGGCTCCGGCCGCGGCGCCGGCGGCTGCAGCGAAGCCGGCCGCGGCTCCCGCACCGCAGGCTGTGGCGCCTGCGCCGCAGATGAACGGCCACGAGCGCGTGTTCTCTTCGCCGCTCGCGCGTCGCCTCGCCAAGGATGCCGGCATCGATCTGTCGCGCATTTCCGGCACCGGTCCGCATGGCCGCGTCATCGCGCGCGACGTCGAAGAGGCCAAGGCGGGCCGTGGCCTGAAGGCTCCGGCCGCCGCGCCTGCGGCTGGTCCCGCGCTCGCCCCGTCGATGTCGGACAAGCAGATCCTGGCCCTGTTCGAGCCGGGTTCATACGACATCGTGCCGCATGACAATATGCGCCGGACCATCGCGCAGCGCCTGACCGCGGCGGTGCAGACCATTCCGCACTTCTATCTCACGATCGATTGCGACATCGGCAAGCTCCTGGCCGCGCGCGAGGAGATCAATGCGGCTGCGCCAAAGGACAAGGAGAAGAAGCCGCTCTACAAGCTCTCGGTGAACGACTTCGTCATCAAGGCGATGGCGGTCGCGCTGCAGAAAATTCCGGACTGTAACGTGAGCTGGACCGAAGGCGGCATGGTCAAGCACAAGCATTCCGACATCGGCGTCGCGGTGGCGATGCCCGGCGGCCTGATCACGCCGATCATCCGCAAGGCCGAGACCAAGACGCTGTCGGCGATCTCGGGCGAGATGAAGGATTTCGCTGCGCGTGCGCGAGCACGCAAGCTGAAGCCGGAGGAATATCAGGGCGGCACCACGGCGGTGTCGAACCTCGGCATGTACGGCATCAATCATTTCACCGCGGTCATCAATCCTCCGCACGCGACGATCCTCGCGGTCGGCACGTCAGAGGAGAGGCCTGTCGTTCGCGATGGCAAGATCGAGGTCGCGAGCATGATGAGCGTGACGCTGTCCTGCGATCACCGCGCCATCGACGGCGCGCTCGGCGCTGAACTGATCGGCGCTTTCAAGCAGCTGATCGAGAATCCCGTGATGATGATGGTGTGACGTGCCATCATCGCGAACGCAGCGCAGCGTTGTAGGGTGGGCAAAGGCGCTTTGCGCCGTGCCCACCATCCAACAAGCTCGCCGTTTGACGGTGGGCACGCTTCGCTTTGCCCACCCTACAAATCCAAGCTGAGATCGGAACCGTTATGGCCGACACGAACTTTGACGTCATCATCATCGGCTCCGGCCCCGGCGGCTATGTGGCCGCGATCCGCGCTGCCCAGCTCGGCCTCAAGACCGCGATCATCGAGAAATCCTACCTCGGCGGTATCTGCCTGAACTGGGGCTGCATCCCGACCAAGGCGCTGCTGCGCTCGGCCGAGATCTATCACTACATGCAGCACGCCAAGGATTACGGGCTGTCCGCCGACAACATCAAATATGATCCGAAGGCGGTGGTCGCTCGCTCGCGCGGCGTCTCGAAGCGGCTGAACGACGGCGTCGGTTTCCTGATGAAGAAGAACAAGGTCTCGGTGATCTGGGGCCGCGCCACGATCGACGCGCCCGGCAAGATAACAGTGACCAAATCGGACGTCGAAGCGCCGAAGGGTGCGCTCGGCGAGGGCACCTATCAGGCCAAGCACATCATCGTCGCGACCGGCGCGCGGCCGCGCGTGCTGCCGGGGCTCGAGCCGGACAAGAAGCTGATCTGGACCTATTTCGAGGCGATGGTGCCGGAGAAGATGCCGAAGTCGCTGCTGGTGATCGGCTCCGGCGCGATCGGCATCGAATTCGCATCCTTCTTCCACACCATGGGCTCCGACGTCACCGTGGTCGAGGTGCTGCCGCAGATCCTCCCGGTCGAGGATGCGGAGATTGCGGGCCTGGCGCGCAAGCGCTTCGAGAAACAGGGCATCAAGATCCTCACCGGCGCCGGCGTGAAGAAGCTGGAGAAGAAGGCCGACAGCGTGGTGGCGACCATCGAGGAGGCCCCAGGCAAGCTGCAGACGGTCGAGTTCGAGCGCGTGATCTCGGCGGTCGGCGTGGTCGGCAACATCGAGAATCTCGGGCTCGAGAAGCTCGGGGTGAAGACCGAGCGCGGCTGCATCGTGATCGATGGCTATGGCAAGACCAACGTACCCGGCATCTACGCCATCGGCGACGTCGCGGGTCCCCCGATGCTCGCGCACAAGGCCGAGCATGAGGGCGTGATCTGCGTCGAAGCCATCAAGGGCCTGCATCCGCATCCGATGGACAAGCTCATGATTCCGGGCTGTACCTATTGCAATCCGCAAGTCGCTTCCGTCGGCCTGACCGAAGCGAAGGCGAAAGAGCAGGGGCGCGAGATCCGCGTCGGCCGCTTCCCGTTCGTCGGCAACGGCAAGGCGATTGCACTCGGAGAAGACCAGGGCCTGGTCAAGGTGATCTTCGACAAGAAGACCGGCCAGCTGCTCGGCGCGCATATGATCGGCGCCGAGGTCACCGAGCTGATCCAGGGTTATGTCGTCGCGATGAATCTGGAGACGACCGAGGAAGAGCTGATGCACACGGTGTTCCCGCATCCGACCCTGTCGGAGATGATGAAGGAAGCCGTGCTCGACGCTTACGGGCGCGTGCTGAACATCTGAATGACAGTCATTGCGAGCGAAGCGAAGCAATCCAGACATGCGTCTGCAGAATCGGTCTGGATCGCTTCGTCGCTCGCGCTCCTCGCAATGACGCGCAACGAATTGCGATCGACGCAGGAAAGAAACAGGCCGTGCAATCCAGCGACAACCTCACCATCGAGCGCCCGACTTTCGTCACCCATCTCGAATGCGCGATGGAAGGCGACCACTATCCGGCGGATCAGGTCCATAATCTCTCCAAGGCCGGCAAGCCCCTGCTGGTGCGCTATGATCTTGCCGGCGTCAAAAAGTCGTTGAGCAAGGAGGCGCTCGGCCAGCGTCCCGCGGACCTGTGGCGCTATCGCGAACTGCTGCCTGTGCGCAAATGCCGGGACATCGTCAGCCTCGGCGAGGTCATGACCCCGCTGATCAACCTGCCGAAGCTCTCGGCCAAGCTCGGCGGCGGCGAGATCATCGTGAAGGACGAGGGGCGGTTGCCGACCGGCTCGTTCAAGGCGCGCGGGCTGGTCATGGCGGTGTCGATGGGCAAGGCGCTCGGCATCAAGCACATGGCGATGCCGACCAACGGTAACGCCGGTGCGGCGCTCGCGGCTTATGCGACCCGCTGCGGCATCAAGACCACCATCTTCTGCCCGGCGGATACGCCGGAGGTGAATGTCAGCGAGATCGAGCTGCAGGGCGCGACCGTCTACCGCGTCAACGGCCTGATCGACGACTGCGGCAAGATCGTCGGCGAGGGCAAGGCCAAGGTCGGCTGGTTCGATACTTCCACCTTGAAGGAGCCGTACCGGATCGAGGGCAAGAAGACGATGGGGCTCGAGCTCGCCGAGCAGCTCGGCTGGGACGTGCCCGATGTGATCTTCTATCCGACCGGCGGCGGCACCGGCCTGATCGGCATGTGGAAGGCGTTCGACGAACTGGAGAAGATCGGCTTCATCGGCAGCAAGCGCCCGCGCATGGTCGCGGTGCAGGCCTCGGGCTGCGCGCCGATGGTGCGTGCCTTTGAAGCAGGTGTCGAGCATGCGACGCGCTGGGAAGATGCGCATACGATCGCGTCGGGCATCCGGGTGCCGCAGGCGGTCGGAGATTTTCTGATCCTCCGCGCCGTTCGTGAGAGCAAAGGCTTCGCCATCGCGGTCGATGACGAGAAGATTTCGTCTGCGCTCACTGAAGTGGCGCGCGAGGAGGGGCTGCTCTTGTGCCCTGAAGGGGCGGCGACCTATGCGGCTTACAAGCAGAGTCTGGCTGACGGCCGCGTCACAAAAAATGATCGCGTGATGCTGTTCAATTGCGCCACAGGCCTTAAATATCCGCTGCCGCCGGTACAACGTACGCTCGATCGCCACCAGGTGATCGACTACACGCAATTCTAACAACTATCAGCACCGCGGCCTCGGCATGATCCGGACAAGCGCGTAGCGCTTTTCCGCGAAGATCATGCTCCAGGAGGGAGGACGTGATGCGACGCTTGCTTTGTGCTGTCCTGTTCGCGCTATCGGCCTTGGCCGCGCCCGCTCGCGCCGATGACTACCCTTCGCGTCCGATCACCGTGATCGTGCCGTTCGCGGCCGGCGGCCCGTCGGACGCAATGATGCGGATCCTGGGTGAGCACATGAAGCGGACGCTCGGCCAGGCCGTGCTGATCGAGAACGTGACCGGCGCCGGCGGTTCGATCGGTGTCGGCCGCGCGGTACGCTCGGCGCCGGACGGCTACACGGTCAGCTTCGGCCATCTCGGCACCCACGTCGCCAACGGCGCGGTCTACAAGCTCGGTTATGACCTCGTGGCCGATCTCGAGCCCGTGGTGCTGTTGCCGAGCAACCCGATGATCATCGTCAGCAAGACCGCGGTGCCGGCGAAATCGCTGGCCGAACTGCTGGCCTGGCTCAAATCGCGTCCCGAGCCGGCCACCGCCGGCACGGCCGGCAACGGCTCCGGCAGCCATATCGCCGGGCTCTATTTCGAACAGGCCACCGGCATCAAGCTGCAATTCGTGCCCTATCGCGGGACCGGACCCGCGCTGAACGATCTCGTCGCCGGTCAGATCGATCTCATCGTCGACCAGACCTCGAACTCGATCAATCAGGTGCGCGCCGGCACGATCCGGGCCTATGCCGTGACCGATGACAAGCGCGTCGAGAGCGCGCCGGAGATTCCGACCACCGACGAAACGGGGCTGCCGGGCTTTCATATGACGCTGTGGTCGGGCCTGTGGGTGCCGAAGCGGACGCCCCGCGACGTCATTGCCAAGCTCAATGCCGCCGCCGTGGCCGCGTTGAACGACCCGGAGGTGCAGAAGCAGCTCAAGAATTTGGGACTGCAGAAGACGCCGCCGGATCAACTGACGCCGGAGGCGCTGGGTGCGCAGCAGCGCGCCGAGATCGGCAAATGGTGGCCGATGATCAAGGCGGCCGGCGTCTCTACGGAGTAGGTAGGCGCGTTCATCAGTCCTTTGCGCGGTAGGCTTGCGGGATCACGAACACCTCGTCGGCGCGTCCATAGCCGCCGTCGGGCACCTCCTCGATCAGCACCATGGCGTGAGGCCGCGCCGCCTCGCTGAAATAGTCGACGAACATGGAGGTCACGCGATGCACGATCTCCTCCTTCTGCGCCTTGGAAAGCGCGGCCTGTGGCACCTTGATGTTCGCAAATGGCATGTCCAGCTCCGTATCGGTCCTGTCTCGGTGCGAGATCGATAGCTGGGCTGTCGGGGCAGATCATCCCAGGCAACTTGACATGACTTGTCGGGCCAAGCGAACAATCGCGCATGGATCGGTTCGATGCGATGCGCCTGTTCGTCCGGCTGGTGGAGCGCCGGAGCTTCACGGCGGCGGCCGCCGACCTCGGCGTGCCCCGCTCGACGGCGAGTGAAACGCTGCAACAGCTCGAGGCTCGTCTCGGCGCACGGCTGCTGGAGCGGAGCACCCGGCATGTCACGCCGACCCTGGACGGCGAGGAATATTATCGGCGCTGCGTTGCCATCCTGGCCGAATTGGAGGAGGCGGAGGTCGCGTTGCGCGAAGCTCAGCCCCGCGGGCTGTTGCGGATCGATGCGCATCCGCACCTCACGCGCACCTTCCTGCTGCCGCATCTGCCGGACTTCCTGGCGCGCTATCCGCTCCTCGATCTGCGGATCGGGCAGGGCGATCGCCTGGTCGATCTGCTGCGAGAGGGCGTCGATTGCGTGATCCGCGCCGGCGAGCCGGAGGATAGCGGGATGATTCTCCGTCGGCTCGGCATGATCGAGGAGATCACCGTCGCAAGCCCGGCCTATCTCGCCAAGCACGGCATGCCGGCGACGCCCGACGAGCTCGATGGCCACCAGATGGTCGGCTTCATCTCGTCGCGGACCGGAGAGGTGCTGCCGCTCGAATTCTGCGCCGGCGGGACGGTCCGGCAGGTGACGTTGCCGAGCCGCGTCACGGTCAACAATTCCGACACCTCGGCCGACCTCGCCAAGCTCGGGCTGGGCCTGGTCCAGGCGCCGCGCTACCGCTTTGCGGACGATCTCGCCGAAGGCGCGCTGGTCGAGATCCTGACCGATTACCCGCCGTCGCCGACCCCGCTCTCGGCGCTGTATCCGCAGAATCGCCAGCTGACCTTGCGCCTGCGGGTGTTCCTGGACTGGGTCTCCGGGATCCTCGCTCAGGCCCTGCTTGGCCGTAGGGGCTGAATCCGCGCGTCACACGGGCCGAGGTGGTTGGCCGTCAAGGTATTATATAACCGAAAATGGTTGCGTGCCGGCCACGAACGTTGCGAGATCGCAACAGATTGCGAGCGTCATGTTGCGATCTCAGGCCCTCCACGACTGCGCCGCTTTTTGGCCACACCCCTTCGTGAAATATTGCTTTCAGTGAGTGACCGGCGCGTGAGGGAGAGGAAATCCATTTCAGGGAAACGGGTTTTCTTGTCTCGCATTGGTGTCGGCGAAAGCCAGATTCGCGATGGACGCCAAGACCGACATCAAGCGCAGGTTGCCCAGCCGTCACGTGACGGAAGGTCCTGAACGCGCGCCCCATCGGTCCTACCTCTATGCGATGGGCCTCACCACGGCCCAGATCCACCAGCCCTTCGTCGGCGTCGCCTCCTGCTGGAACGAGGCTGCCCCCTGCAACATCGCCCTGATGCGGCAGGCACAGGCGGTGAAGAAGGGCGTCGCGCATGCCGGCGGCACGCCGCGCGAGTTCTGCACCATCACCGTGACCGACGGCATCGCGATGGGCCACGATGGCATGCGCTCCTCGCTGCCGTCCCGTGAGTGCATTGCCGATTCGGTCGAGCTCACCATCCGCGGCCATTCCTATGACGCGCTGGTCGGGCTGGCCGGCTGCGACAAATCGCTGCCCGGCATGATGATGGCGATGGTGCGGCTGAATGTGCCCTCGATCTTCATCTATGGCGGCTCGATCCTGCCCGGCAATTTCCGCGGCCAGCAGGTCACCGTGCAGGACATGTTCGAGGCGGTCGGCAAGCACTCGGTGGGGGCGATGTCGGACGCCGACCTCGACGAACTCGAGCGCGTCGCCTGTCCGTCGGCGGGAGCCTGCGGCGCCCAGTTCACGGCCAACACGATGGCGACCGTCTCCGAGGCGATCGGCCTTGCGCTGCCATATTCCGCTGGCGCTCCAGCACCTTATGAGATCCGCGACGCTTTCTGCATGACCGCCGGCGAGCAGGTGATGGAGCTGATCGCCGCCAACATCCGGCCGCGCGATATCGTCACCCGCAAGTCGCTGGAGAACGCTGCGGCAGTGGTCGCGGCGTCCGGCGGCTCGACGAATGCTGCGTTGCATCTACCAGCGATCGCGCATGAAGCCGGCCTCAAATTCGATTTGTTTGATGTAGCTCAAGTCTTCAAAAAGACACCATATATCGCGGATTTGAAGCCGGGCGGCCGCTATGTCGCCAAAGACCTGTTCGAAGCTGGTGGCATTCCGCTTCTGATGAAGACGTTGCTCGATCATGGCTATTTGCATGGCGACTGCCTCACAGTCACCGGCCGGACGATCGCCGAAAACCTCAAAGGCGTGAAATGGAATCCGCACCAGGATGTGGTGAGGCCGGCTGATCAGCCGATCACTGCGACCGGAGGTGTCGTCGGTCTGAAAGGCAATCTCGCGCCGGAGGGCGCGATCGTGAAAGTCGCGGGTATGTCGAATTTGAAATTCACTGGGCCGGCCCGCTGCTTCGACCGGGAAGAGGACGCCTTCGAGGCGGTTCAGAAGCGCACCTACAAGGAAGGCGAAGTCATCGTCATCCGCTATGAGGGACCGCGCGGTGGCCCGGGCATGCGAGAGATGCTGCAGACCACGGCGGCGCTGACCGGCCAGGGCATGGGCGGTAAGATCGCGCTTATCACCGACGGCCGGTTCTCAGGTGCGACCCGCGGCTTCTGCATCGGGCATATCGGGCCGGAAGCCGCGGTCGGCGGCCCGATCGCACTGATCGAGGACGGCGACATCATCGAGATCGACGCAATCGCCGGTCGGCTTAACGTAAATTTGACCGACGCCGAGCTTGCGGAACGCAAAACCAAATGGCAGCCGCGCGCGACGAATCATATGTCGGGCGTGCTTTGGAAATATGCCCAGCAGGTTGGGCCAGCAGTGGCGGGGGCCGTCACCCACCCCGGTAGTGCGCAAGAGACATATTGCTATGCGGACATCTGACCGTATCATTTTTGCATTGATGTTGGGCGTCGCCCCGTTGGCGCTGGCGCAGCCGTCATTTGCATTCGACGGTGCACCGGTCAATCAGGAGCCGACCATCCCTGTAGCCACGGTTCCGTCCGCCGCCGGTGCGGCGGCGTTGCGGAAGGCGGTACCGCAGACCGCCGCGACCGCGGCGCCGCAGCCGACCTCGCTGACGGCGCTGCAATATGCGGCGGACGAGGGTCATCCGATTGCGCAGTGGAAGCTCGGGCGCATGTACGCTGCCGGCGACGGCGTCGCGCAGGACGATCTGCGTGCATTTGACTATTTCAGCCGGATCGCCAATGCCCATGCCGAGGATAGTCCGTCGGCGCCGCAGGCGCAGATCGTGGCGAACGCCTTCGTTGCGCTCGGCCGGTATTATCTGAGCGGCATCCCGAACTCGAAGGTCAAGCCAGACACGGACCGGGCGCGGGAGATGTTCTCCTATGCTGCGTCCTATTTCGGCAATGCCGACGCTCAATATGATCTGGCGCGGCTGTATCTGAAGACCTCGGACGCTTCGCGGGACGACTTCCGCTACGGCGCGCGCTGGCTCGGTCTGGCGGCCCAGAAGGGCCAGCACCAGGCCCAGGCGCTGCTCGGCCAGATGCTGTTCAACGGCGATCGGCTGCCGCGCCAGCCCGCGCGCGGGCTGATGTTCCTGACCCTGGCGCGGGAAGGGGCAGGCGCCGACGAGGCTTGGATCAAGGAGAGCTATAACCGCGCCTTTGCGCAGGCCTCCGATGATGACCGCGCCATGGCGCTGCAGATGCTCGAGCACTGGGTTCAGGGCAAGCGGGACTGACGGGGAATGCAGCGAGTCCCCGACTGAAGAGGGGACGCGATGATCATCCGAGATGCGACGCCCGCCGATGGGCATGAGGCCTGCGCCGTGTTGCGCGCCTCGATCGCGCAGCTCTGCAGCGCCGATCACCGCAATGACGCGGATATTCTGAGCCGCTGGCTGGCCAACAAGACCTCCGAGAATGTCGCCACCTGGGCCGACAATGACGGCCGCTCCCTGCTGGTCGCGATCCGAGACAGAGCCATCGTCGCGGTGGGCGGTGTCCGGGATAGCGGCGAGATCCCCCTGAACTATGTCGCTCCGCAGGCGCGCTTCTCCGGCGTCAGTTCCGCGCTGCTGGCCGCGCTCGAGGCCCGTGCGGCCGAGCGCGGCGCCCGGCGTGTGACGTTGCTCAGCACCGAGACCGCGCATCGATTCTATCTCGCGCGTGGCTATGTCGACGACGGACCCGTTGTCGGCAAGTTCGGCACGGCGGCGTCGTATCCGATGTTCAAGGTGCTTTCTGTCGCGCCGCGTTAGATCATGATGCGATTGGAAAGAATCGCATCATGATCTCATCTCTCTGATTGAGCATGATCTCCGCGCAAACGCCTATGGCGTTTGTCGCGAGGGAAAACCGGTTTCCAGTTTTCCGGACCGTGCTCTAGCCGAACTGCCGTGCCACGATCCGTCCGACTTCGGCATGAACTGCGTTGCGCTTGTCGTCGGACGCGTTATCGGTCTCGGTCAAATAGCTGGTCAGGATCAGCGGCGCGCGGCCCGGCGGCCAGATCACCGCGATGTCGTTGCTGCTGCCATGCCCGCCGGAGCCGGTCTTGTCGCCGATGCGCCAGTTGCTCGGGAGCCCTGCGCGCAGCCTGGACGCGCCGGTCTTGCAGCCGACCATCCAGCCGATCAGCAGCTCGCGCGAGGCGGGCGAGAGCGCTTCGCCCGTGGTGAGCTTCGCCAGCGTTCGCGCCATCGCAGCCGGCGTTGTCGTATCCCTGACATCGCCGGGCGTGGCCTCGTTGAGATCGGGCTCGATGCGATCGAGACGCGTGAGCGAGTCGCTGAGGGACTGCGCATGATGCGTCAGAGCGGGCGGGCCGCCGAACGAGGCCAGCAGGAGGTTGGCGGCCGTGTTGTCGCTGAGCGTGACGGCGGCCTCGCACAGCTCGGCGACCGTCATTCCGGAATCGAGATGCGTCTTGGTGACCGGGGCGTAGGACAAGATGTCGGCCTGGGCGAAGCGGATGCGACGCGCGAGCTGCTCGGCGCCCGCGTCGACCCTGGCGAGGATCGCTGCGGCGGCCAGCACCTTGAAGGTGCTGCACATCGGAAAGCGCTCGTCGAGGCGATGGCCTGCAAGCTCGCCGCTTGCCGTGTCCAGCAGTGCGACGCCGAGTCGGCCGCCACTATCGGCTTCGAGCTTGGTGAGCGCGGCGTCGACGCCGGCGAGATCGCGCGCCCGCGCGCGCGGCGTGAGACTGACAGCGAGGAGTGGAGAGAGGGCAAGCGGAAGGAGGTCGCGTCTGCTGATCATGATGAGTGATCCTCGGGGGAAGGTTGAAAGCCTTACGCCGCTTCGAGATCGAAATCCGCCCAGATCGGCACGTGATCGGATGGCTTCTCCCAGGCCCGCACATAGCTGTCGATGCCGACCTCGACCAGCCGGTCACCGGCCTGCGGCGACAGCAGCAGGTGATCGATTCGCAGGCCCTGATTCTTCTGCCAGGCCCCGGCCTGGTAGTCCCAGAAGGTGTACTGGCCCGGCGCATCGGTGACCGCGCGCAGTGCGTCGGTGAGGCCGAGGCCCAGCAGGGCCTGAAAGCTCTCGCGGGTCTCCGGGCGGAACAGCGCATCGGTGACCCAGGCGTCCGGATTGTGAACGTCGACCGCCTGCGGAATCACGTTGAAGTCGCCGGCGAGCACCAGCGGCTCCTCGGTCTTCAGCCGTTCACAGGCATAATCGCGCAGGCGCGACATCCACTTCAGCTTGTAAGGATATTTCTCGGTATTGGCCGGATTGCCGTTGGGCAGATAGAGGCAGGCGATCCGGACCACGCCCTGCTTCAGGCTGACCACGCCCTCGATGAAGCGCGCATGCACGTCCTCGTCGTCCCCGGCAAGCCCCGACTTGGTCTCGTCGAACGGCAGCTTCGAGAGCAGCGCCACGCCGTTGAAGGTCTTTTGTCCGTGCGTCACCACATTGTAGCCCAGCGCCTCGATCTCGAGTCGCGGGAAGGCATCGTCGGTGCATTTGATCTCCTGCAGGCAGACGATGTCGGGCGAGCACTCCTTCAGCCAGGTCATGAGATGTTCGATCCGTTGCCGGACCGAATTGACGTTCCAGGTGGCGATGCGCATGGCGGAGTTCCGAAGGGGATGAGGCGGACCATGTGGTTAGACCAAGCCAAGGCGGTCTCGGTCAAGCCCGCTCGATGGCCTGTCCGTTCACGCGAACTTCATCACGGGTTCACACGCCGCCACTAGTTAGCGCTGCCAATGCCGATGCGGCATGATTGACCGATTTGATTGTGAAGGATTCTCGATGAAGTTTTCTCTTACGTTGATGCGCTCAACCGCGCTGGCCTTTTCGGCACTGGCGATCGGTGCCACAGATTTCGCGCCGGCTCATGCGGCCAGCGAGCGCCTGCAATTGGAGTGGCACGTGCCGGGGCATGAGCACGAGGATCATGGTGCCACGAAGCAGTGGAAGCTTGTCGAAGAGAAGCAGTTCTTTCTGCAGAATCCGCCGAACTCCTTCACCGGCCTGTATCGGTCGCAAGGCATGGCGACGGACGGCCGTCGCTGGTTCTTCTCCTGGCAATACGGCCTGGAGATCGCCGACCGCAAATTCAACTCGCTTCAACGCAACTCGTCATTCCAGTTGCCTGCCAACCTCGTGCCGGGGATTCCGGCAAACCTGCTCGCTCAGGGGTTGGATCACATCGGAGACATCGATTACAGCGACGGCGTGATCTATGCGTCGCTCGACACCACCCGCGGCTATACCAACGGCCATGTCGCGCTCTTCAACGCACGCGATCTGAGCTACACCGGGATCGTCTATGAGCTGACGGGCGCGCCGAGCAATCCGAAGAAGGATGTCGCGAGCTGGGTCGCCGTCGACGCCAAGCACCAGCGGGGCTATGGCAAGGAGTGGCAGAGCGGAAACACCATCAACGTCTACAATCTGCAGGACTGGAAGTTCATCGGCACCATCACGATGGACATGGCTCTGGAAAACATTCAGGGCGCGAAAGTCCACGGCGACTGGCTCTATATGTCTTCGAACAACACGACGCAGTCGGTGTACCGCGCCAATCTGCACAACGGCCATGTCGAAGAGCTGTTTCGTCTTCCGACGCCGGCCGGCGATCGCGAGGTCGAGGGTATCGCGTTGCAGGAAGGGCGTGACGGCGACCTGGAGATCTATGTCGAAATGGTCGTCGATCCGGACCGCTCCGGACAGAATCTCGCCAACCCCAATCTGCACGTCTCGCTGTTCCACTATCGCGAAGCAGATCGGCCGTCCTACGAAGTCGGCGAGAACCGTTAGCGCTGGCGCCTTCGCTCTTCGGCGGACAGGTCGCTTGCGCTCGCAATGACGGTGAGACGATCTGCCGGACCCGTTCACCTCGGGTCCGGCTACGCTCGCTGCATGACGGGCAGTTCATGCATGAAGCGCATGCACATATTGCCCGTCGTGCCAGCATGTCGCACACACACCCGGTTGCCATGTCGGGCAAATCAGAACGATGATCTCGCGCATCCCGCCTCATGCGAAAGGGGCGTACGCGTCGTCACGATACGTAGAGGCGGGCTGCGATGGACGTGAAGGCTTGCGCAGGACGAGCGCAGGCTGGCACGGACGGTCAAGTCGTATGGTCCTGGCATCCCGACGCTGATGCCTGCGCAACGCGCGGAAACGCGCGTTGTCGCAACGCCTGAAGCGCAAGCATTGGGCGCAAATGGTGGCCAAAAAGCCCGGCGCACCTGGGAGAGTACGAAGCAGCCGTTAAAACCGTCGCGCGGGGAAGGCCGGGATGTCTCGGCCGAACCTGTGGTGACTGCCGCCTGCTTTCTTTTCTGCAGGCGGGCCATGGGGGCGGCGAGCTCCCGGCCTTCCCCGCGCCCTCTCGTTACCGAGGGCCACGTCTGATGCAGACCCCGGACGCGCTTGCGCTGCGGGACACGCCGCGGCTTGCCTGCTGAACGCACCAGATCCCGGTTGCGCTGCCGCCACATGCCCCACGAGGCCCGGCCGGAAGGCCGAGGTCTACTGATCGGCGGGGATTACACGGAGAAGCTGGTGCCGCAGCCGCAGGAGGCGGTGGCATTGGGATTGTTGAGGCGGAAGGAGGCGCCCATCAGGTCGTCGACGAAGTCGAGTTCCGAGCCGGCCAGGAACGGCACCGAGGCCGGATCGACCAGGACGATCGCTTGGTCGCGCTGGATCACCATGTCGTCATCGGCCTTGCTGCGGTCGATATCGAACTTGTACTGGAAGCCGGAGCAGCCGCCGCCTTCGACCGAGATGCGTAGCATGGCTCCGTTATCCTCCTTCTTGAGGATTTCCCCGATCCGGCGGGCGGCACGCTCGCTGATGGTGACGGCGGCAGTCATGGCAAAGGATCTCCTGGAGCACTCGTCATGCCCAATTCATTTGGTATCGGGCACGCCCCATAGTTAAGTGCATCGAACGCTGGAATCAAACCTTCGGAGGTCGAATCAGCCGTGTCGGTCGGAATGGCTGCCCCCCGCGCTCCCTATTCCTGCGATCCCGATCGCAGTCGGGGCAGGCTTGTCGCAGAGCCGCCGTCGCGGACCCGGAGTGCTTTCCGGCGGGATTGCGACCGGGTCATCCATTCGTCCGCCTTCCGCCGGCTCAAGCACAAGACCCAGGTCTTCGTTTTCCACGAGGGCGATCATTATCGCACGCGACTGACCCATTCTTTGGAAGTCGCCCAGATCGCCCGGGCGCTCGCCCGCCAGCTCGGGCTCGACGAGGACCTGACCGAGACGCTGGCGTTGGCGCACGATCTTGGCCATCCGCCGTTCGGGCACGCCGGCGAGCGGGCGCTCAACCAATGCCTGCAGGCCCATGGCGGCTTCGATCATAATGCGCAGGCTTTGCGCGTGATCACCTCGCTCGAGCAGCGCTATCCCGAGTTCGACGGCCTGAACCTGACATGGGAGTCGTTGGAGGGTGTCGTCAAGCATAACGGTCCGCTCCAGGAGCCCATTCCGATCGGGATCGCCGAGTTCAATGCGGGCTTCGATCTGGAGCTGTGGAGCTTCGCTTCGCTGGAGGCGCAGGTTGCTGCGCTGGCCGACGATATCGCCTATGACGCCCATGACATCGACGACGGCTTGCGTGCCGGGCTGTTCGTGGTCGACGACCTCAAAGAGATTCCGCTGATTGCCGCCATGATCGACGCGATCGACCGGCATTATCCGGGTCTCGACGATATCAGGCGCGGTGCGGAGCTGGTGCGCGACCTGATCTCCTTCCTGATTGCAGATGTGGCGGCGGAAGCCCAGGCAAGGCTCGACCGCGTCAAGCCGATGTCGGCCCATGATGTCCGCCGGCACGGCGCGCCCCTGGTCGCGTTTTCTGCCGAGGCGGCCGCGGCCGAGAAGAGCATCAAGGGCTTCCTGTGGCACCACATGTACCGGCACGAGCGGGTGATGCGGGTGATGCGCGAGGCCGAACGGATCGTGGTCGACCTGTTCGAACGATACCGCAAGGATCCGGCGGCCTTGCCGCCCGAATGGCGCGATGGCCGTGACGGGGAGGGGGAGTGCGCCCGCCGCATCGGCAATTTCATCGCCGGCATGACCGACCGTTTTGCGCTCACCGAGCATGTCAGGCTTTTTGACTCGACCCCGGATTTACGTTAGGCGGCGCCCATGGTCGACAAAGCTCAAAACCTGCATCTTTTCGCCGACGTGCTGGCGCGCGTGCATGCGATCTGCGCCGCGCTCGCCAAGGACGGCAATTGGCCCGAGGGCATCGATTTTGCGCGCGTGGTGGTCGAGCCGCCGCGCGATGCCAGCCATGGCGACATGGCGACCAACGCGGCGATGGTGCTGGCGAAAGAAGCCAAGGCCAAGCCGCGCGATCTGGCCGAGCAGATCGCAGCAAAGCTGCGCGATGATCCGTTGGTGGCCAAGGTCGAGATCGCCGGTCCCGGCTTCATCAATCTGACCTTGCAACCTACTGTCTGGGCGGAAGAGCTCCGCACCGTCTTGCGCGAGGTTGGCGACTTCGGCCGGGTCGCCTCGGTCCCGGGCGCAGCGAGGGTCAACGTCGAATACGTCTCGGCCAATCCGACGGGCCCGATGCATGTCGGTCATTGCCGTGGCGCCGTGTTCGGCGACGCGCTCTGCAGTCTTTTGCAATTCGCCGGTCACGACGTCACGCGGGAATACTACATCAACGATGCCGGAGCCCAGGTCGACGTGCTCGCGCGCTCGACCTTCCTCAGATATCGCGAGGCCTTGGGTGAGGACATCGGCTCGATTCCGGAAGGACTCTATCCCGGCGACTATCTGAAGCCTGTGGGCCAGGCGCTGGCCGCGGAATATGGCGACAAGCTGAAGGCGATGCCGGAGGCGCAGTGGCTGGGAATCGTGCGCGACAAGTCGATCGCGATGATGATGGACGCGATCAAGGAAGATCTCGCCGCGCTCAACATCCGCCACGACGTCTTCTTTTCCGAACGCTCGCTGATCGCCTCAGGCAACAACAAGGTTGCCGAGACCATCGATTTCCTGCGCCAGCGCGGTGACGTCTACGAAGGGCGATTGCCGCCGCCGAAGGGCGCGCCGGTGGAGGATTGGGAAGATCGCGAACAGCTTCTGTTTCGCGCCACCGCCTACGGCGATGACGTCGATCGTCCCTTGATCAAGTCCGATGGCACCTACACTTACTTCGCTTCCGACATCGCCAATCACCGCAACAAGTTCGAGCGCGGCTTTGCCGATCTGATCGACGTATTCGGTGCTGATCATGGCGGCTACATCAAGCGCATGCAGGCCGCGGTGAAGGCGGTCACGGCCGGGCAGGCGGCGCTGGACGTCAAGATCGTCCAGCTCGTCAAGCTCTTGCGCAATGGCGAGCCGGTGAAGATGTCGAAGCGTTCCGGCGATTTCGTGACGTTGCGCGAGGTCGTCGATGAAGTCGGCCGCGACGCGGTCCGCTTCATGATGCTCTACCGGAAGAACGATGCAGTGCTCGACTTCGACCTTGCCAAGGTGATCGAGCAGTCCAAGGACAATCCGGTATTCTATGTGCAGTATGGTCACGCGCGCGGGCACTCGATCTTCCGCAATGCCCGGGCGGAGGTGATTCCGGAGCTGCCCGAGGAGCCGTCGGCGCGCGCTGCTTTCCTGGCGGAAGCGAGGCTCGAACTGCTCACGGACCCCGGCGAGATCGGCATTTTAAAGCGCTTGGCGCTATTTCCTCGCCTGATCGAAGGCGCGGCCGCGGCCCATGAGCCGCACCGGATCGCTTTCTATCTGTATGAACTTGCAAGTGAATTCCATGCGCAGTACACTCGCGGAAACAGCTTGCCCTATTTACGCTTCAGTTACCGTGATGATGCAGTGATAACCAAGGCGCGATTAGCCATGGTTCAGGGCGTTGTCTCGGTGCTGGGCTCGGGACTAGCTATATTGGGCGTCCATGCTCCCGAGGCCATGAAGTAGCCCGGGTCGGCGGATGCAGTTTGTGTTGGGGGCCTCGATCCGGCAAGGTCCGTCTTAGTACGCATTTGCGGTTCTCCCGCGGGGACGCTTTATTCGATGGCTGATCGGTACCAGGATAGACCCTTTCCCGCTGATGGTTTTGGTCGGGGTGGCGGGTCCGCGCAACCGGAGAGTGATCCGCTTGCCGAGCTCGCTCGCCTGATCGGGCAGAACGACCCGTTCGCTGCTCAGACCACGCGCAATGTTCCTTCCGGCGCACCGCGCGCAGCCGCGCCGCGCCCGTCAACGCCGCTGCCGCCGGTCGAGCCGGTTGCCGAGCCCGCACCGTCAGCTGGGCCGCCATCCTGGATCCAGCGCGCCAACCGGCAGGAAATCCCGCGAAATCAGCAGCGGGAGGCCCCAGCCACCGCGCGCGATCCGTTCGCGGAACTCGTGCGCGAGCCGCAGCGGCCTGCTGCCGGATATCCTGCGGCGGGGGGCTATCAGGATCCCAACGCCCTTTCGCGGGATTTTCCCGAACAGGATTTCGAAGCCCAGGAGTTTGCGACGCGGCAGAGTGCGGCGCGGCCGGAGGCTCCCCAATCCTATCCGCGGGATGATTTTGCCGATGACCTCGCCAAGCTGAACTTTGGCGCCACCGACCCGCATCGCGGCTTTGGCACCGATCCCGGCCTTCATCATGAGGCGGCGTTCGACGAACCGGAGCCGGATCCGTCTCGCTACGACGACGCGCTGTTCGGGCCGGCCGGGCATGAAGCCCAGGATTTTCACGGCGAGCAGGAATTCCACGAGGATCACTACGCCTACCAGGACGGCTACGACGAGGCCGACGAGGAGGAGGAGCCGAAGCGCCGCGGCGGTGGGATGACCACTGTGTTTGCGATCCTTGCGCTTGGCGTTCTCGGCACCGGTGGCGCGTTCGGTTATAAGACCTACTTCTCGACCACCCGGAGTGGCGAGGCTCCGATCATCAAGGCGGACAACAGCCCGACCAAGATCATGGCCTCGCCGGCAGACTCGACGCCCAAGGTTCCCGATCGGTTGATCGGAGATGGCGGCGAGAAGCTGGTGTCGCGCGAGGAAACCCCGGTCGATGTGAATTCCAGGTCCGTCGGCCCTCGGGTGGTCTTCCCGCAGCTCAATCAGAATGCCAATCCGCCGCCTCCGTCGAGCGTTTCGACCGCTGGCATGCCGCCCGCGGCTGGCGGCAACAACGGCATCTTGCCGAACAGCGACCCGCGGCCGATCAGCACGCTGCGCATCAGCGGCAATTCGGCCGGTACGACGTCGGCCGATGCCAGCGGCGGGGATGCCGCAGTCGCGGCAGCGCCTCCTCCTGCAACAAAGCCGGCGACCAAGCCGACGCGCAATTCGCCCGCCAATGCGAATGCATCCGTCAACAACGCGCCGCTCTCGCTGAACCCGCAATCGGCAGCTCCGGCGCCGTCGAGCCGCGTCGCAGCCGTCGCGCCGACCGAATCGGCGCCGGCTGCGAGCAGGAGCGGCGGCGGTTATCTCGTCTCGATTTCGTCGCAGGTCAGCGAAGAGGATGCGCTGTCGTCCTACAAGGTGACGCAGAGCAAGTATTCCTCGGTGCTGGGAAGCTATTCACCGATCATCAGGCGCGTGGATATGCCTGACAAGAGCGTGCGATACCGTGCCGCTGTCGGGCCGTTTGCGACGCGCGAGGAAGCCAACCAGATGTGCGGAACGTTGAAAACTGCCGGCGGACAGTGTTTCGCGTTTAGTAACCACTAACCCTGGCTTGACCGGTCTCGGGGCGAGGTCTAATCGGCCCCGATGACCATACGGGCCTTCATTACCGGCGTTTCCGGACCTGAGCTCAGCCCCGCCGAGCGGGCCTTCATCCGCGACGCTGCGCCCTGGGGTTTCATCCTGTTCAAGCGCAATGTGCAGTCGCCGGCTCAAGTGACTGCACTTGTTGATGAACTCCGGGATGCCGCAGGCCGCGCCAATGCCCCTGTGCTGATCGACCAGGAGGGCGGGCGGGTGCAGCGGCTTGGGCCGCCACACTGGCCGGTCTATCCGGCAGGCGCCGCGTTCGGTCGGCTCTATGACATTGATTCGGCGCTTGGCCTTGAGGCTGCCCGGCTCAGCGCCCGCCTCATCGCCGATGACCTCGGGCGGCTTGGGATCAGCGTGGATTGCCTGCCCTTGGCCGACGTTCCCGTCTCCGGCGCCGATGCCGTGATCGGCGACCGGGCCTACGGTGAAACGGCGGACAAGGTCGCGGCCATTGCCCGTGCCGTCACCGAGGGACTGGAGCAGGGTGGCATTCTGCCCGTGCTCAAGCACATCCCCGGTCATGGCCGCGCCACGGCCGACACCCATTTCCGGTTGCCGACGGTGGACACCCCCGAATCCGAGCTCGATGCCACCGATTTCGCCGCGTTCCGGCCGTTGGCCGACCTGCCGATGGCCATGACTGCACATGTTGTGTTTAGCGCCATCGATCCCGCCCATCCGGCCACGACTTCTGCGACAATCATCGAACGGGTGATTCGCAGTCGGATCGGGTTCCAGGGTTTGTTAATGAGTGATGACGTGTCCATGAACGCATTGGCGGGCTCGATCGCCGAGCGCACACGCGCGATCATCGCGGCCGGCTGCGACATCGTTCTGCATTGTAACGGCAAGCTCGATGAGATGCAGGCGGTCGCGGCCGAGACGCCGGCATTGTCGGGAGCGGCCCTGGTGCGCGCCGATCGGGCGCTCGCCTCGCGCAAGCCCGCGGGTGCCTTCGATCGCATCGCCGCGCGCACCGAGCTCGACACATTGATCAACCGGCTGGGATCAGCGAACGCATGACCGCGGAAATCCTGTCTTTCGAAACCGGCCGGCCTGCCGAGCTGTCCGAGAGCGAACCGGCATTGGTGGTCGATGTCGAGGGCTATGAAGGCCCGCTCGACCTCTTGCTGGCGCTGGCGCGGCAGCAGAAGGTCGACCTCGCCAAGATCTCTATTCTGGCGCTGGCGGATCAATATCTGCAGTTCATCGAGGCTGCGCGGAAGATCCGGCTGGAACTTGCCGCCGATTATCTCGTCATGGCGGCCTGGCTCGCCTTCCTGAAGTCGCGGCTATTGTTGCCTGAGCCGCCTGCCGCCGAGGGGCCCAGCGCGGAGGAAATGGCGACTGCGCTCGCGAACCGGCTGCGCCGGCTGGAGGCGATCCGAGAGGCGGCGAACCGGCTGATGAACCGGCCGCAGTTCCAGCGCGACGTGTTTCCACGCGGCAATCCTGAGCCGATCGCGGAAGTCCGTCGTCCGAAGTACTCGGCGACATTGTTCGATCTATTGTCGGCCTACGCCACACAGCGTCAGCAGCGCGTGTTGACATCGGTGCATCTGGCCAAGCGAACGGTGTGGTCGCTCGCAGAAGCGCGAGCCTCTCTGGAGCGTCTGGTCGGTATGACCGAGGTCTCGGAAGACTGGGGCTGCCTGGACGATTACCTCTTGAGCTACGTGGTCGAGCCCGCACAACGCGCCACCATTTTCGCTTCGAGTTTCGCGGCCGCGCTGGAACTGGTGCGGGAAGGGCAGCTCGAACTGAATCAGAGGCAGGCGTTTGCGCCGCTGTATTTTCGCAAGCGTGCGCCCCAACCACCCGGTGCCATGAGCGCGCCGGATTTGACGGTTGAGTAACGAAGAAGGAGACCGTGCGATGGCAATCTTGGCGGAAGTACGCATGGAAGAGCCGGAAGACATCGCCGCCGAGCCGCAGGTGCGGCCGGAAGAATTGCGCATTCTCGAAGCCCTGCTTTTTGCATCGGCCGAGCCGCTCGATCAGGCTACGCTCGCCAAGCGCATGCCGGAAGGCGTCGATGTGAAGGCGGCGCTGGCGCAGCTCCAGGAGGAATACGCCACCCGCGGCGTGAACCTCGTGCGCGTGGCCAACAAATGGACGTTCCGGACTGCAGGCGATCTCGCCTGGCTGATGACCCGCGAGAGCACCGAAACCCGCAAGCTGTCGCGGGCGGCGATCGAGGTGCTCGCCATCGTTGCCTATCACCAGCCGGTCACGCGCGCCGAGATCGAAGAAATCCGCGGCGTCGTTACCTCGAAGGGGACCCTCGACGTGCTGCTCGAAACCGGCTGGATCAAGCCGCGTGGTCGCCGCAAGTCTCCGGGCCGTCCGCTCACCTTCGGGACCACCGATGCATTCCTTACGCAGTTCAGCCTTGAGGCGCTCGGCGACCTGCCGGGTCTCGAGGAGCTGAAAGGTACGGGGCTCTTGGATTCACGGCTGCCGACCGGCTTCACGGTTCCGACGCCATCGGACGACCCGACCTTGCGCGAGGACGAGGAGCCGTTGGAGCCGGGGGATCTCGATCTGGCGCTGGCGCCTGCGGTCGAACCGGAGGCGATCCACGAGGATACAGAAGCTTCCAACGAAGCCGAGCTACCGGACGTTCAAGACGCGGCAGCCGATGACGCCGCGGACGTGCGTTCCGAAAGCGATGCCCCGGAACCCGGCAACCCGCAGAGTGGTGAGCCGGACGAAACCTCGGACTAGCTGGACCGAGGTCCCATTAACACTCGCATTATTGCGTAGTGCTGGCCGTCATTTGCCGGAGCTTAAGTGCTTGTTTTTGGGGCTTGTCACGCCTACCTTCCGCTCAAGATCGGGCTTGAAGCGTCAAGTCTTCATCTAGTCTTCCGTGTTTATGTTGCTGTTTTGCGGCCGGATGCTAGAAGCGAGGCGGCGCGGTCAGGTCCATGACCAAGCGTGGATTTGGCATCGCGCTCGAGCGGCGATCGCCGGTCTTCCGCGCTGATGTTTGGAGGGTTGCAGGATGGGTTCGCTTAGCATTTGGCATTGGATCGTGGTGATCGCGGTCGTCCTGCTGTTGTTCGGGCGCGGCAAGATTTCCGACCTGATGGGCGATGTCGCGCAGGGCATCAAAGCCTTCAAGAAGGGCATGCAGGACGACGACAAGGCACCGGAGAAGGCCGAGCCGGTCAAGTCGATCGATCACGGCAGCACGCCGACCGCAACCCGCACTGATGTCGGCAGCAAGGCTGTTTGACAACGGTGTGACAGACGTAGACGGCGCCGGATTCGACGGGCAGGGACCGGATCATACGGGGCTCGGCGGCACGGGATTGGCAGGCGACGTCTCGTAGGCGGATTGTTTCATGTTCGATATCGGCTGGAGTGAGCTGCTCGTCATCGGGGTCGTCGCGCTGATCGCGATTGGCCCGAAAGAGCTTCCCGGTGTCCTGCGCATGGTCGGGCAGTGGATGGGCAAGGCTCGTCGGATGGCAGCCGAATTCCAGGGCCAGTTTCAGGAGGCGATGCGCGAGGCCGAAATGGCCGACCTCAAGAAGAGTTTCGACGAGGTTCGCGAGGCCGCGAGCGGCTTCAGTCCGACCGGGGTGATCAGCTCGCTTCAGCGCGATGTCGACAAGGCGCTGGATATCGAAGGTATCGACAAGCCGGTGGATACTCCCGCCGCGTCGAACGAGGCCGTCGCATCGGCAGCCGAGGCGCCGGCAGTGCCGACCACACCGGAGCCGCCGCACCCCGAAACGTTTGTCGAGGCGGAGGCGCACCCAGTGTCGAGCGAGCCGTTGGCCATCGTCCGCGAGATCAAGTCCGAGCCGAGCTCGGAGATCCAGCCTGAGACGATCGGGACAAAGGAAGCGGATCGGTTCAAGGACGCCAAAGCGTCATGACCGCTGAAGATATCGAAGCCAGCAAGGCTCCTTTGATGGATCACTTGATCGAGCTGCGCGCGCGGCTGATCAAGGCATTGCTCGGATTTGGGTTGGCCTTCATCTTCTGCTTTTTCTTCGCCAAGCAGATCTACAACATCCTGGTTCTGCCGTTCGTCTGGGTTGCCGGGCCGGAGAACAGCAAGTTCATCTACACACAACTGCTCGAATATTTCATCACCCAGCTGAAGCTCGCGCTGTTCGGCGCAGGCTTCATCTCGTTCCCGATCGTTGCAACGCAGATCTACAAGTTCGTCGCTCCCGGCCTCTACCGGCACGAGCGCCACGCCTTCCTGCCTTACCTCGTAGCCACGCCTGTGTTTTTCGTGCTCGGGGCCGCACTGGTCTATTTCGTGGTGTTGCCGATGCTGGTTCGCTTCTCGCTCGGCATGCAGCAGATGGGCGGCCCGGACACCGCGCAGATCGCGTTGCTGCCGAAGGTCGGCGAATACCTGTCCCTGATGATGTCGTTGGTGTTCGCCTTTGGCATCGCCTTCCAGCTCCCAGTCATCCTCACCCTGTTGGGGCGGGTCGGCATCGTCACCTCGCAGATGTTGCGCGAGAAGCGCCGCTATTTCATCGTGGTCGCCTTCATTATTGCAGCCGTGCTGACCCCCCCTGATGTGCTGAGCCAGGCCTCGCTCGCGATTCCGCTGCTGGCGCTCTACGAGGGCGCGATCATTGCCGTGCGCTTCGTCGAGAAACAGGCCGCCGCAGGCCGATCCGGCAGCAGTGCGTCGCCTCCGGCCGATCCGGCCGAGTAGCGCTGGGCGGCCTGCCGGCCTTGGCTGTTCCCATCAGGCCATAATCGGGGTACTGAAGCCGCCCGCGCGGCCGAGGGCGACTCGACCGTAATTCTTCGTTCCCAGGACCGAACGATCATGCACGACATCAGATCGATCCGTGACAATCCGCAAGGCTTTGACGCCGCGTTGAGCCGCCGTGGCTTGGCGCCTTTGTCGGCGCATCTGCTTGTGATCGACGAACGGAGGCGTACAGCGATCCTGGCATCCGAGCAGGCGCAGGCGCGGCGTAACGCTGCTTCGAAAGAGATCGGCGAGGCGAAGAAGGCCAAGGACGAGGCGCGTGCGAGCGCGCTGATGGAGGAGGTCGCCAAGCTCAAGACCAGCATGCCGGAGCTCGAAGCGGCGGCCAAGCAGGCCGACGAAGATCTGGCGCGCGAACTTGCCGCGATTCCCAATCTGCCGCTCGACGAAGTGCCGGAGGGCAAGGACGAGCACGCCAACGTGCAGCGCCATGTCTTTGGTGCCAAGCGCAATTATGCCTTCACGCCGAAGCCGCATGACGATCTCGGCGACGATCTCGGCTATATGGATTTCGAGACCGCGGCGAAGCTGTCGGGCGCGCGCTTTGTCGTGTTGAAGAAGGGGCTGGCGCGGCTCGAGCGCGCGATCGGCCAGTTCATGCTCGACCTGCATACCAACGAGCATGGCTACACCGAAATCAATCCGCCGCTTCTGGTCCGTAACGAGGTGATGTTCGGGACGGGGCAATTGCCGAAATTCGAGGACGACCAGTTCTGGGCGATCAAGGGCGAACTGCTGGCGTCGCCCGATGAACGGCTCAAGACCGATCGTCTCGGTCTGATTCCGACTGCCGAGGTCGCGCTCACCAATCTGGTCCGCGAGTCGATCTTGGATGAGAAGGAGCTGCCGATGCGGCTCACCGCGCTGACGCCGTGCTTCCGTGCCGAAGCAGGCGCCGCTGGCCGCGATACCCGCGGCATGATCCGGCAGCACCAGTTCAGCAAGGTCGAGCTGGTCTCGATCACGACGCCGGAGACCAGCAAGGACGAGCATGAGCGCATGCTGGCCTGCGCCGAGGAGGTGCTGCGGCAGCTCGACCTGCATTACCGGGTGATGACGCTGTGCACCGGCGACATGGGATTTTCCTCGCAGAAGACCTACGACATCGAAGTCTGGATGCCGGGGCAGGGCGATGGCGGCGCTTTCCGGGAGATCTCGAGCTGCTCGGTATGCGGCGACTTCCAGGCCCGCCGCATGGATGCGCGTTATCGGGCTGCCGACGGCAAGCCGCGCTTCGTCCATACGCTCAACGGCTCAGGGACGGCTGTCGGCCGGGCGCTGATCGCAGTCATGGAGACCTATCAGCAGGAGGACGGCTCGATCGCCGTGCCTGAGGTGCTGCAACCCTATATGGGCGGCCTGAAGGTGGTTGCGGCCGAGCGATAGAGACCGGCGGAATATTGCGGTCTTTCCGCTCCAGAGCGGTTGCGCTGCCGCCGCCCGCCGATATCCTCCCTCTGCACCAAGCAGCCGCTTTGCAGAGCCGCGATCGATGCCCCTGCACCGGGATATCTATTGGGTTGGGAGGCAATGGGCCGTCACCGGCCACGGCATCCAGGCCGTGGACCAGCGGTTGAAGGGCGCTTTCGACGTCGATCTCTCTCGGATCTGGCGCGACGATCTGCAGGATGGTTTGCGCGGGCTCGCCTGGTTCAACGAGGCCGACTTCGAAAAGGCGTTGGCCTCGGCGCGTGCGCGTTTTCCCAAGCTGGCGCAGGAAGCGCGCGAAGGGGCGGCCACAAGCGAGCCTGTGATGTCGGCGACCGCGCCAAATGCGCGACTCCAGTTGCGCACCCAGGGGCAGCTCGCGAAGTTCGTACCGCAATGGCGGATCAGGCGTTAACCGGATGCAACGTCCGACTCCGCATTTGCGGAGCGGATTCGCTGGATTTTTCTGGATCTCAGCGGGTTTGCCTCGGGTGCCGGCAGGGGATATGACACCTGTAACCTGATCTCGACTTCGCTTAGAGGTGGCCGGCAGCATGCGCATTCTTTGCACCAATGACGACGGCATCCATGCCCCCGGTCTGAAGGTCATCGAGGAGATCGCGCGCGCTCTGTCCGACGATGTCTGGGTGGTGGCGCCCGAACTGGATCAATCCGGGGTCTCTCATTCGTTGTCGCTGAACGATCCGTTGCGGTTGCGCGAGGTGGGACCCCGGCACTTCGCGGTGCGCGGGACGCCGACCGATTGCGTCATCATGGGCGCTCGTCACATCCTCGGGCCGAAGCTGCCGGATGTGGTGCTTTCGGGCGTCAACAAGGGGCGGAACGTCGCCGAAGACGTGGTCTATTCCGGCACCGTGGCCGGTGCCCTCGAAGGCACCATCCTCGGCCTGCCATCCTTTGCACTCTCGCAGGAGTTCTCGCTTGAGACCCGGAACAAGCCGGTTTGGGATACGGCGCGCAAATTCGGACCTCAGATCATACGCAAGGTGCTCGAAGCGGGCGTCCCGAAGAACACGGTGGTCAATGTCAATTTTCCTGCCCGGACGCCGGAAGAAGTCCATGGCATCCGCGTGACCCGTCAGGGCAAGCGGAATCTCGGATTTCTTAACGTGGAAGAGCGCCGCGACGGGCGCGGCAATCCGTATTTCTGGATCGGCTTTGAGCGCTCGGCCGTGCTCGATGCGCCGGAGCAGGGAACGGACCTGGAGGCTCTTGCGGCGGGGTACGTATCAGTCACGCCGCTGCGGCTCGACCGTACCGACGAGGCCTTCTCTGGCGCGCTGAGCGGGATTCTCGGCTAGTTGGGCCTGCGCTTATGACGATGTCGCGCCACGCAGGACATTGTCGATCGCCTTGCTGAGCGTTTCCAACTGGAACGGCTTCTGCAGGGCGGGGCGGTCGCGATATTCCTCCGGAAGCCCAGCCGAGCCATAACCCGTGGCAAAGATGAACGGGCGATTTCGCGCCTTGATCACGTCGGCAACGGGGGAAATCACCTTGCCGTTGACGTTGACGTCGAGGATGGCGACATCGAAATAGGTGCTCTCGGCGAGCCGCATGGCCTCGCCGATCTCGCCGGCCTCTGCGACGACGGTGTAGCCGAGCTCTTCGAGCATGTCGGCGACCATCATCCTGATCATGACTTCATCTTCAACCAGAAACACGGAGCCGCGTGGTGGCCGCGGTGCAGTCATGAATTTCAGTCCTCGCCTTTACCGAGAACGACGTTCGCAAATTACCGCAAACGGCGCAACGTCAACAGCGTTGTCCCCAGGCGGATCGTCCCAGGTCTGGTCACTCTGGCCGTGGCAGGTTCTACGCTCCCAACGACGAACTCTCCGGCTTGTTCCGGCAGCGGAACACGTTTTTGTGTCAGGACGGCCGGAGGTGGGAGCCTGATGCGGAAAACCGCTGCTCCGTCGCCAAGATGATGCTTGTATAGGTCGGTATGCAACGAGATGGCGCGATGGCTCCGAAAGCTCCTCCGGAAAAGATGATGTTTCAGCTGACCATGCGTCGGCGGGGGATCAGCGATCAATCCGTGCTGCGGGCGATGGAGGAGGTGCCACGGCACGAGTTCGTCGGGCCCGCGGACCGGGCCGACGCTTATCGCGATAGCGCGCTCGCGATTGCGTGTGGCCAGACCATCAGCCAACCCTTCGTCGTGGCCTATATGACCGAGCAGCTGAAGCTGCAGAAAACAAGCCGCGTGCTCGAGATCGGGACCGGGTCGGGATACCAGGCCGCCATCCTGTCGCGCTTGGCGGGGCAGGTGTTGTCCATCGAGCGCTTCCGAACCCTCGCCGATGCGGCACGGGAGCGGCTCGAGAAGCTCTCCTGCTTTAACGTCGAGGTCATGTTGGGGGATGGATTTTCCGTCCCGCCCGGCGCCGGGCAGTTCGACCGCATCATCGTGACGGCCGCGATGGAGGATGTCCCGCAAAGCCTGCTCGACCGACTCGAGCCCGACGGTATCCTGATCGCGCCGGTGGGGCCGAATCACGGCGTCCAAACTCTCGTGCGCGTCACCCGCACGGGTGAAAATTTCGCGCGAAAGGAGCTCGTCGACGTGCGATTTGTGCCGGCAATTCCGGGAATTGCACGTGAACTCTAAAGACGCGGATTAGCTGGCGCGACAACACCTTATCGGCAGCTTAAGCGGTTATTTACCGCGGGCGTGTTTACTCAAATTCGTAGTTTGTTGCGTACGAGTGAGTAACCATGCTTGTGATTATCGAGTTGCTTCGCTCGCGCCGCCTTCCGCAGGTCACGGCGCTGGCGGTCATGTCGTTCGGCTTTGCCGGCTGCAGCGCCGATATGTCGACACGGCTATCGCAAAGCCAAAACTCATTCTCCAATCCGTTTGCATCCGAGGCAACCGGGTCGGTGCAGGCGCCCGCTCCGGTCGAGCGGCGCCCCGCCGCGCAATACAATCCTCCGGCGCCGGCCGCCTATTCATCCTCGGCGCTGCCGCCGCCCGTTGCCGCGCCGCAGACCTATCCGTCGGGCGGAGGCTCGGGCGGGGTGTCTGCGGGCGGGCGAGGCGTGGCGTCGTATGCGCCGCCGGCGCCCGTCTATGCCGCGGCTCCGGCTCCGGCTCCGGCTCCAGCGCAAACCTACGCTGCCCCGCGCCAGCCGCATCTTGAAACGACCGGCACGGTGCCGCCGCGTTCGGTCGCAGCGGTTCGGCCCGCCGGCGGCACCAAGATCATTGTCGGTACCAGCGATACGCTCGAGATCCTGGCGCGCCGCTATCACGTGACGCCGGCAGAGATTCTCGCTGCCAACGGTTACAAGGGGCCGCGCGTGCTCTCGCCGGGGCAGCAGCTCATCATTCCAAATCCTGCCGCCGTGGCCGCGGCGCCGGCAACGATGGCGGCGCCAGTCGCCGCTGCACCCAGGTCGGTTGCCGTGGCGGCTCCAGTCGCCGCGCCGAGCGTGCACTTCGTCAATCGGGGCGACACGCTGGCCAGCATCGCGCATCACAATCATATCTCCGTCGCCGAACTTGCGCGCGCCAACGGTTTGACGCCGACCTCGCCCTTGAAGCTGGGAGCCAAGCTGACCATCCCCGGAAAGACGGTGGCTGTAGCTACGCCCGCAGCTCCGGTCGCAGCCGTACCCCAGGCGGCTGCGACCGTGCCGACGCCGGCGCCGACGACCAGGGTCGCCACGGCGGGTCCCGTGCAGACCGCGCGGCTTGCCCAAGCCAATCCAGCCCCGGAGAAGGAAGTCGAGCCGGCCAAGCCGGCTGAGACCACCAGTGCGCTGCCGACCTTCCGTTGGCCCGCCCGCGGCAAGGTGATCACCAGCTACGGCGCCAAGACCAACGGCAAGGCCAACGACGGCATCAACATCGCGGTCCCCGAGGGCACGCCGGTGAAGGCCGCCGAAGACGGTGTGGTCGCTTATGCCGGCAACGAACTGAAGGGTTACGGCAATCTGGTCCTGGTGCGGCATTCCAACGGCTATGTCACCGCATATGCCCATGCGAGTGAGCTGATGGTGAAGCGCGGCGATACGATCAAGCGCGGCCAGGTCATTGCCAAGTCGGGTCAATCGGGCGAAGTGGGGTCGCCGCAGCTCCATTTCGAGATCCGCAAGGGATCGACGCCGGTTGACCCGCTGCAATTCCTGAATGGAGCATGACGCACGGCGCCGCTGGTTAAAGCGGGCGATCCGGTGCTCCGTGACGGTCCATGCGTGATCCGGTACGCCGCCGCATACCGGCTTCCCCGCCTTCGCGGGAGATGACTGCGGCTTGGCTAGCTCACTCCGCTGTCAGCCTGACGCCGCGCCGTCCGGCCAGGTCCTGGATGAACTGCCAGGCAACGCGGCCGGAGCGCGAGCCGCGCGTGGTGGCCCATTCCAGCGCCTCGTGCTCCAGCTCCTGCTCGTCGACCTTGATGCCGAAATGGCTGCAATAGCCGTTCACCATGGCCAGATATTCGTCCTGGCTGCAGCGGTGGAACCCGAGCCATAGCCCGAATCGATCGGACAGCGAGACCTTCTCCTCGACGGCCTCGCCCGGATTGATCGCGGTGGATCGCTCGTTCTCGATCATCTCGCGCGCCAGCAGATGGCGGCGGTTGGAGGTGGCGTAGAGGATCACGTTCTCCGGCCGCCCCTCGATGCCGCCCTCCAGGACCGCCTTCAACGACTTGTAGGAGGCATCGTTGCCGTCGAAGGAGAGGTCATCGCAGAACACGATGAAGCGGAACGAGGACGCGCGGAGGATGTCCATCAGGGCGGGCAGGCTCTCGATATCCTCACGGTGAATCTCGATGAGCTTCAGCCGATCGGTGCCCTTGCGATCCAGATTGATGGTGGCGTGCGCGGCCTTCACCAGCGATGATTTGCCCATGCCTCGCGCGCCCCAGAGCAGCGCATTGTTGGCAGGCAGGCCGTCGGCGAAGCGCTCGGTGTTCTCGATCAGGATGTCGCGCATCCGGTCGACGCCCTTCAGCAGATCGATCTCGACGCGGCTGACCCGCGGCACCGTGCCGAGCCGTCCGTTCGGATGCCAGACGAAGGCATCGGCGTCCTCGAACGAGGGGAGCCTGTTCGCAGGCGGCGCCGATGCGGCGAGGTGCGCCGCAATGGCCTCCAGCGCAACGGCAATGCGCTGGGGTGTGTCGTCCGCCGACGTGCCGAGGCGTTTTGCCGCGACTTTCAGTTGCTTTTGCAATGCGGATTTGGCGGGCTTTCGGGAGCGGGCTTTGACGGCTTTTTTTGACATGCTGCAAGTTCCTGACCGTGCAGCCATATCGACCCGGGGCGGCGGTCGCAAGCTTGCCTAAATGAAAGGCTGGTCCACGTTGCAATTGGGACTAAGGCCGCTATATTCCGCGCGAATTTCCTGCCTGTCCGGCCCGCCGCCCGGCGGCTCGCCGGCGATTCCCGTCTCCCGACGAGACGGACCTCACGAGGACCAAAGCGCATGCTGATCACTCCTGCCTATGCCCAGGCCGCGGCCGCCGGCGACACCAACAGCATGCTGATGTCGCTGCTGCCCTTCGCGCTGATCTTCGTGATCATGTACTTCCTGATCCTGCGGCCGCAGCAGAAGAAGGTCAAAGAGCACGCCGACCTCGTCAAGAACGTCCGCCGGGGCGACACGATCGTCACCCAGGGCGGCTTGGTCGGCAAGGTCACCAAGGTCATCGACGATGACCAGGTCGAGTTCGAGATCGCCGACGGCGTCCGCGTGCGGCAGATGCGGCAGATGATCACCGGTGTCCGCACCAAGGGCGAGCCGGCCAAGGAGAAGGCCGACGCGAAGGACGAGAAGGCGGCGAGTTGAATTTGTCCTTACGGATTCGTGGCGCGTCGGTGTCGCGCCGAACGGTCGCTCTGATCTGACGGATCACGCAAATGCTTTATTTCACGCGGTGGAAGGCGCTGGGCATCATCCTCACGGCGCTCGTGGTGTGCCTGTGCGCCGTCCCCAATTTCTTCCCTGAGGCGACCGTCAAGAGCTGGCCGCTCTGGGCGCAGCGGCACCTTGTGCTGGGCCTCGATTTGCAGGGCGGCTCGTACCTGCTGCTCGAGGTCGATTCCAACTACATCAAAAAGGAGCGGCTCGACTCCGTCCGCGATGACGCGCGCCGCACGCTGCGCGATGCCAAGATCGGCTATACGGGCCTTGCCACACGCGGCGATGTCGTCGAGGTCAAGATCAGCAAGGAGACCGAGGTTCCGACCGCGCTGTCCAAGCTGCGCGAGCTGTCGCAGCCGCTCGGCGGCTTGCTTGGCTCCAATGGTCAGCGTTCGCTGGAGGTCTCCGACGCCGGGGGTGGACTGATCCGGCTGACCATTCCTCAGGCGGCGATCACCGATCGCATCCGCCAGACCATCGACCAGGAAATCCAGATCGTCGAGAAGCGTGTCAATGAGCTGGGCACCGTCGAGCCCGTCATTCAACGGCAGGGCACCGATCGCATCCTGGTCCAGGTGCCCGGCCTGCAGGACCCGACCCAGCTGAAGGAGCTGCTTGGTAAGACGGCCAAGATGGAATTCCGCATGGTCGATACGTCGGTCCCGGTGGACCAGGCGCTGCAGGGCAGGGTACCGGCGGATGACGAGGTGCTGCAGAGCGCGTCGGCACCCAACCAGCCTTATGTGATCAAGAAGCAGGTGCTCGTCTCCGGCGGCGATCTCAGCGACGCACAGACCGGCTTCGACCAGCGCACCAGCGAGCCGATCGTCACCTTCCGCTTCAATTCGGCGGGCTCGCGCAAATTCGCGCAAGCGACCACTGAAAATGTCGGGCAGCCGTTTGCGATCGTGCTCGACAACAAGGTGATCTCAGCGCCGGTGATCCGCGAGCCGATCACTGGCGGCTCCGGCCAGATCTCCGGGAATTTCACCGTCCAGTCCGCCAACGAACTTGCGATCCTCTTGCGTGCCGGCGCGCTGCCGGCGCCACTTACCGTGATCGAGGAACGCACGGTCGGTCCGGGCCTTGGTCAGGATTCGATCGCCAAGGGCGAGCTCGCGGCCTATGTCGGCTCGATCCTGGTCGTCGTCTTCATGCTGCTGACCTACCGGTTGTTCGGCCTGTTCGCCAACATCGCGGTGGCCGTGAACGTGGCGATGATCTTCGGCGTGCTGTCGTTCCTGAACGCCACGTTGACCTTGCCCGGTATCGCCGGCATCGTGCTGACGGTCGGCATCGCGGTCGACTCCAACGTGCTCATCTATGAGCGCATCCGCGAGGAGCTGCGCGGCGGCCGCAACGCCATCTCGGCGATCGACGCCGGCTTCAAGCGCGCGCTGTCGACCATCCTCGACTCCAACATCACCACCTTCATCGCCGCCGCCGTGCTGTTCTACATCGGCACCGGGCCGGTGCGCGGCTTCGCCGTGACGCTCGGCATCGGCATCATCACCACGGTCTTCACCGCCTTTACCCTGACCCGCCTGATCGTGGCGTGGTGGGTGCGGTGGAAGCGGCCGCAAAGCGTGCCCATTTAGGAGCTGCCGTGACACACTGGATTCTTCTCGGGCTTGGCATCCTGATCGTGGTGCTGGCGGTGGTCAGCGCACTTGGCGTGCTGCCGTCGCTGCGCATCGTGCCCGACAACACGCATTTCGATTTCACCCAGTTCCGGCGGATCAGCTTCCCGATCTCGGCGGTGCTGTCGATCATGGCGATCACGCTGTTCTTCACCCACGGCCTGAACCTGGGCATCGACTTCAAGGGCGGTACCTTGCTGGAGGTCCGCTCCAAGTCGGGACCTGCCGATCTCGCCACCATGCGTGCGACGCTCGGCAAGCTTGGCCTCGGCGAGGTGCAGCTGCAGCAGTTCGGCGGTCCTGAAGAGGTCCTGATCCGCGTCGCCGAGCAGCCCGGTGGCGACACCGCGCAGCAGGAGGCCGCCAACAAGGTGAAGGCCGCGTTGGGCGATGCGGTCGATTATCGCCGCGTCGAGGTGGTGGGACCGCGCGTCTCGGGCGAATTCCTGGCCTACGGCATGCTCGGCCTGATGCTGGCGATCGTCTCCATCCTGATCTACCTCTGGTTCCGGTTCGAATGGCAATTCGCGCTCGGCGCCATGATCGCCAACGTCCACGACATCGTGCTGACGATCGGCTTCATGTCGATCAGCCAGGTCGATTTCGACCTCACCAGTATCGCGGCGCTTCTGACGATCCTCGGCTACTCGCTCAACGATACCGTCGTGATCTACGACCGTATCCGTGAGATGTTGCGCCGTTACAAGAAGATGCCGATGCCGCAGCTGCTCAACGAATCGATCAACTCGACGCTGTCGCGCTCGATCATCACCCACGTCACCGTGACGCTTGCGCTGCTCGCGCTGCTTCTGTTCGGCGGCCAGGCCATCCACAGCTTCACCGCGGTGATGATGTTCGGCGTCGTGCTGGTCGGCACCTACACCTCGATCTTCATCGCCTCGCCCATCCTGATCTATCTTGGCGTGCACTCGGTCCGCGCCGAGGCGCAGGAGGACAAGCCCGCGCCGAAGAAGAAGTCGCCCTGATCCGGAATCCCTCGGATCATATCCGAGGGCCGCAAGTTAGGTCGGGCATGGCCAATCCCAACGACACCCCGCATTTTCCACGATCGGCGCCGATTGACGGCTACGGCAAGGGCGGTTTCGTCTTTGCCGGCATGTCGCATCGCGGCTCGCTGCTGTGCCTGCCGGATTCGATCTGGGCCTGGGACGTGACGCAGCCCGGCCAGATCGATCGCTATTCGCTCAAACGTGTTTTCGATGCGGCCAATACCATCGACACGTTGATCGTCGGCACCGGAACCGAGGTCTGGATCCCGCCGAATGACCTGCGCGCGGCTTTGCGTGCGCTGCGGGTTGTGCTCGATCCCATGCAAACCGGTCCTGCGATCCGCACCTATAACATCATGATCGGTGAGCGGCGACGGGTCGCCGCCGCGCTGATTGCCGTTCCATGAGTGGAACGGTCGATGGCGACGGTGCCGCGGCGTTCTGCGCTGCGCTGGTGCGCGAGCATGACTTTGATCGCTATGCGGCAACGCTGTTCGTCGCGCCAGATCTGCGGCGCGCGCTGCTGGCGCTCTACGCTTTCGACGTCGAGATCTCCCGCATCAGGGATGTCGTATCCCAGCCTCTGCCTGGCGAAATTCGCCTGCAGTGGTGGAGCGACGCCCTCACAGGCGAGGAGCATGGCGGCGTAGAGGGCAATCCGGTCGCGGCCGAGCTGCGATCGGTGGTGCGCGCGTTTTCATTGCCGCTCGATCCCCTGACACGATTGATCGACGAGCATCAGTTCGATCTCTACAACGATCCAATGCCAACCATGGCGGCGCTCGACGGCTATCTCAGCGACACGCATGCGGCGCTGTTCGCCTTGGCGGCAAGGATTACGGCTCCGCCGTCGTCCGAGATCGACCATCTCGTGCGTCACGCTGGGCTTGCACAGGGAATTCTGCAGCTGCTGGCATCATTGCCCCGAGATGCTGCTCACCGGCAACTCTTCATTCCCCTCGATCTTCTGCAGCGTCACGGCAGCAACCTCGAGGAGGTCTTCACGGGTCAGCTGACGCCCGCACTTCGCGCGGCGCTGGGCGATTTGCTCGCGGAGGCACGGCAGCATCTGGACATGGCCCTGGCGTTGCTTGCTGAGGCGCCGCGCGAGACTCGTCCAGTATTCCTGCCGCTGGCGCTCCTGCGCCGCGACCTTGCACGCGCTTCGCGTCCAGATAACGATCCGTTCCGCCCCCAAGCACGCTCGCACCTGTCGGCCTTGTGGACGTTATGGCGCGCTTCGAAGTCGGGGCTCTTCCGCGGCCGCTGAAGCTGGATCAAGCCGGTCCAATCGAGCTCCAGATCTCGGCACTATGCAGCAGCCGCTGCGGCGGCGGGATCGCGACATCGGCGCGATGGATCGTGCAGCGAGCATCCCAGACCAGAAGATCGCCTTGCCGACCGACATGGCTCCAAGCGAATTCCGGGCGGACCGCGAAATCCCAGAGCTCGTCGAGCAACGCATCCGATTCGGCAAGCTCCAGGCCAACCAGATAGGCATGGCGTCGCGAGCCGAGCGCGAGCAGGGACCGCCCGGTATCGGGATGGATGTTTACCAACGGTTGCACGGTGCCGCTGGTCGCGGACTGAATGGACCCGACCGGCCAGAGCGGGGGACCCTCGTCTGCGGTGAGGAGTTGTCTCGCTTTAAGATGCGCAATCCGGCTTCTGAGCCGAGGCGGAAGTGCGTCATAGGCGGCATACAGACTGTAGAACGTGGCAGCTTTGCCGAGGGTTGCCCCAAAGGGCGTGTAGATGACGGCCGCATTTCCGAAGCGCCGGCTGAGCGCTGTGCGTTCATGATCGGATAGAGTCTGGCCGCGAACGAGCAGTACCTGATGTTTCAGCAGCGCCCGCATGAAGCCGGCAAAGGCCCAATCATCGAACGACCGCAGATCGACGTCGCGGACTTCGGCGCCGAGCGCTCTTGCGGTCGGGATGACCTCGATCAAGCTGCCTGACACCTTCTGCGCGACGTTGCGTCCGAGATTCACGCGCGATCTCCCTCGTTTTACTCAGTGAGGGAAATCAAAACACGGTAATTTGTCGGGCTTGTTTCGGCGGCGCGGCATTTCGCGGGAGGACTGCGCCGAGATCTGCAAATTGTCGGCGCAGTTCGGCGACATGAGTCAAAAGTTGGACGCGGATTAACGCAACCTTGCGTTAAGACGGCTTACGCTGGGCGTGCCGTTCCTTTGATCTGGGTCCGATGCATGATCCGCCTGGAATTGTCGTCGAACGGATCGCGCCGGTGCATGGTGCAGCGGTTGTCCCAGATGACGAGGTCACCGACCTGCCAGACATGCTCCCAGGAAAAATCGGGGCGCGCGGCATAGGTCCAGAGTTCGTCGAGCAGTGCCTCGGACTGCGAAAGCTCCAGACCAACCAGGTAGGCGTTGCGACGGCGACCAAGATAGAGCATTCGCCGGCCTGTATCGGGATGGATGCAGACCAGAGGATGAACCGCGCCGGGCGAGGTGCGCGGATCGTCCGTTGGCGTCACACCTTGACGTACGAAGCCGCCGCTGTTGTAGGTGCCGTCGTGCTTGATCTTCAGGTCCGCGATGCGGCGCTTCAACTCGTCCGGCAAGGCGTCGTAGATCGCATACATGCTGCAAAACGAAGTGTTGCCGCCGACTGGCGGGATCTCCAGGGCATAGAGTGCGCTCGCGATCGGCGGCATGTCGAGATAGGACATATCGGTGTGCCAGACCGCCTCGCCCGAGCCCAGGCTGCCGATCGCCTCGCCATTCTGCTTGACGTTGGAGACGATGTAGATTTCCGGCAGTCCCTCGACGAAGCGGCGACCATTCTCCTGCACTGGTGCCCAGTCGAGTTCGCCGAAGCGGCGGCTGAAGGCGATCAGATCCTGGTCTGATAAGGTCTGACCGCGCACGAGCAGCACGGAGTGCGCGTGGAAAGCGTGCAGGAAGGCGGCGAACGTCCGGTCGTCGAGGCGCTTGAGGTCGATATTTCTGACCTCCGCGCCGAGTGCCCGCCCGGTCGGAACGATCGTGAGCGACGCAGATTCATCTGCGCGAGGGGTATCGATGTCCATGACCGGATCCTCCGTTAAGAGCTTTGGATCCACCATAGCAGATTTTGCCGATCGGATGCGTCCGGTAAGCAGGGTGTTGCACGTCCTTCCTGTCCCGCGACGGTTATGATCCGTCGCCGAGAGAGTTCGCTTCGATGAAGCGCGACGGCAACCTCGTTGCGATTAGGCCGGCAGGTGAAGCCTCAGCCGTCCGATCAGTGGGATGGCTGCTGAAGGTCAGCCTCGAAATTGAAGCGATCGCGCAGGTTCTTCCGGGAGTCCAGGATGTCCTTTAGAAACGCGCGGTCGGTCTCGCTTGTCATCATCGGCTCGATCAGGTCGAGCTGGTTCATGGCGACGAGCTGCAGGATTTCGGTGCGCGGCTTGCCGCTCGCGTCCCGCGGCAACGCCTGCACGACCTGGATATGTTCCGGCGGTTTCGGTCCCTTCGCGGCCGCAAGTTCGCTCTGCAGCTGAGCCTCGAGCGAACTCCGGTCGGCTTCGACAAAGGCGTAAAGGCCGACCCCTGTACGGCGATCTGCAAAGGCCACGATCGCGGCGTCGCGGACATCGGAGTTCTTGCGGATCAGCTCCATCAAGACCGGAGCATCATTGACCAGACGGCGGCCACCGCCCTCGCGATCGGTGAAGTTGAAGATGCCGCGGGTAATCCCCCGATACACTTTCTTGCCGGTCATCAGCCAGATCCGGGCAAACGCTGACTTGCGCGCCAGGATCTTGCGTTCCTTCGGGGTCAAAGCCTCCGGCGCGTAGGTGCGCTTGTGCTTGAGCATGTGCCGCAGGTCTTCATAGGCGGCGATCCGAAAGAGACGGCTGCGCGTCGAGAAGCACGCCGCGAGCTGAAAATCGGTGACGTAACAGCGGCCGTCGCGGCTCACCAGCCAGTTCTGTTCCTTGGCGAGATCGTTATGCGTGATGCCCGCGCGATGCAGCCGGTGCAGCGCCTGCTTGGCCGAGCGGAAATAGGCGACATTGCCGCGCGGCTTGGCAAGATGCAGTGCGACGCCGTCGATGAAACCTCGCACCAGTGCACGGTTTCCGGCCCACAAGAGACCAGGACCAACATCGAGGTCCTTCGCCAATGTCAGTGCCTTGCGTTCCCTGGCGAACAGATGCCGCGCCAGCAGGAACGACCACCATGGCACTTCGTCGAGCCGGCGCAGTACGGCGTCGACCTCGCCGTCGTCCGTGCGAAAACGGCCACGCTCGACCGTCGAAAACACATCGCGCTTGAGCAAAACGCCATCGCTCCAGCGCGACGACAGCACCCTGGCGTCGTCCTTCGGCAAACTCATCGGAAACTCACGCAGCGGCTGCGATATGAAGATGGTCCGCGATCCAGCGGTCGAGATCGGCGAGGGCCCGGGCGCTGAGCGCCTGTTTTTTGGCAATCGTCTTCTCGTTGCCGCGCAGGCGCGTGCCGTCAGGCTTTTTGGTCGGCGCGCTCGCGAGCGGCGGGAATAGCCCAAAGTTGATGTTCATCGGCTGGAACGAGCGCGGGCCGGCATCGACGGTCTCGATGTGGCCCCCAGTGATATGGCCGAGCAGCGCGCCAAGCGCCGTGGTCGGCGGGGGCGGAGCAAGCTGCTGGCCACATGCATCGGCCGCGGCATAGAGGCCCGCGATCAAGCCGACGCTGGCCGATTCGACATAGCCTTCGCAGCCGGTCATTTGACCGGCAAAGCGCAGCCGTGGTTGTGCGCGAAGGCGCAACTGCTCGTCGAGCAGCTTCGGCGAGTTCAAGAACGTGTTGCGGTGCAGGCCGCCGAGCCGCGCGAACTCGGCGTTCTCAAGGCCTGGGATGGTCCGAAACACCCGCTGTTGTGCGCCATACTTCAGCTTGGTCTGGAAGCCGACCATGTTGTAGAGCGTGCCGAGTTTGTTATCCTGGCGCAGCTGTACAATCGCATAGGGCTTGACGGTTGGGTTGCGCGGATTTGTTAAGCCGACCGGCTTCATCGGGCCGTGACGCAGCGTCTCGTGGCCGCGCTCCGCCATCACCTCAACGGGCAGGCAGCCGTCGAAATAGGGAGTCTTGGTCTCCCATTCCTTGAAATCGGTCTTCTCGCCCGCGAGCAGCGCGGCCACGAACGAATCGTACTGCTCCTTCGTCAGGGGACAATTGATGTAGTCCGCGCCTGTGCCGCCGGGACCGACCTTGTCGTAGCGCGACTGAAACCAGGCCACCGACATGTCGATCGTTTCCTTGTGGACGATCGGCGCGATCGCATCGAAGAAGGCAAGCGCGTCCTCACCGGTCAGAGCCCGGATCGCTTCGGCGAGGGGCTCGGAGGTGAGGGGGCCGGTCGCGACGATGACATTGTCCCAATCCGCCGGTGGCAGGCTGGCGATCTCTCCGCGCCAAAGCTCGATTCGGGGATGTTCCTGCAGCGCCTTGGTCACCGCAGCGGAAAAGCCATCCCGGTCGACCGCCAGTGCGCCACCGGCCGGCACTTGGTTGGCATCGGCGGCGCGCATGATCAAGGAACCGAGTTTGCGCATCTCCGCATGCAAGAGGCCGACGGCGTTGTTTGCGGCGTCATCGGAGCGGAAGGAATTGGAGCACACGAGCTCGGCCGGCGAGGCGGTTCGGTGCGCTTCGGTCATCCGATCCGGGCGCATCTCGTGTAGAATCACACTGACGCCCGCTTCGGCGAGTTGCCAAGCAGCTTCAGAGCCGGCGAGGCCTGCGCCGACGACGTGGACGGGTTCGCGAAGTGATTTGGCGGTCATGGGCGGACAGGTAGCGCGTTTCCTGCTGGAGGGAAATGCGCCATGAGACGTCGATCACGCGGATCGATCGGAACTCCGGCCTCGGCCTCCCAAACGACAACGCCCGCCAGAAGGCGGGCGCTGTCCGTCAAGACGTCGGAACAGGCTATCAGCCGTTGTAGTGACCGGCGGCGACGCGCGGAATGTCAGCGCGGTCGAGACCGATGTCCGCGAGCTCGCGATCGCTAAGCTGCGACAGTTCGGCAACGTTGCGCTGATACTCCCGGAACGCCTGGATCATGCGAATGAGCGAGAGCAACATGAGAATCTCCTTGTATTCACGATTCAGCTTTTGGTCAGAGCCGTATCGTTGAAATGAATATAGATAGGATTGCTGCGATGCAGAAGCGCAAATGGTGCGCTGCAGCTAAACGATCAATGCATAGCTTTGGTAAGGGACCATTAGGGGATCGTGAAATCTCATAAATTAAAGTAACTTCAACACGTTGACGGTCTATCGAGCGAATCGGCCGGGTCACCCCAGGGGCAGACGGTCGGGCTCATCGCATTTTCTTGCGTAGGCTCTCCCGTATGAGTGAATTATAGTTCACTTCGCTGATGCATCGAGAGCCATGGACGAGATGCGAGCGGGCTCGGTCATCGGATTTTTCTGAGCCGACCTCCACGGAGCCTGAACTGTTGTCGGGCTTCATTACAGGCCTGTCATCGAAATACTTGGTCCTGCATGCGCCCTTGCGGCCGGCGCGCATCACATTTTCCTCGCGGCGAATTCATTGGGAGGCGGAACTCGTTATGCGACAAAATGTCGCATGGCCCGGCAATGGCGTCGGGGCCGGTCAATAACTGGGGAAATCGCATGAAGATGAAGCTCGTGGGCTCAGCCGTGTTGGTCGCTTCGCTGAGCGCAGTGCTGCCTGCGCAGGCCGCGAAGGTGGGCGGCGGTTGCAGCGGCGCAAATCTCGAGAAGACGGAAACGGCGATCGAGGCCATGGCCGATGGCGACAGCAAATACACGGCCGAAAAGGAAGTCGCTTTGGCGCAGGATGCGTTGCTCAACGGCAAGATGGGAGTTTGCGCCGTGCACCTGTCGAAGGCCGCGCAGGCCGGTTTGGCGAAATAAACGTAGCCGTTTCACTTAAGATATTCGGCCGATCGCCATGGCGATCGGCCTTTCTTATTTCCTAGCCGCCTATGGCGCGTGCGAGAGTTGAGTGGCGAACGCGGCGATGGTGCGGGCATAGACGTCGCTCTTATTCCACTGCTGCAGAACCGCGAAATTAGGACCGCCGGGTTCCCAATCCTTGCCGCGCTGCCAGCCATGGCCTTTGAGATAGTTCGCTGTCGAGGCGAGGACATCAGGCGCGCTGCGCATGAGGTCGCGCCGACCATTGCCGTCGAAATCGACTGCAAATTTGAGCCAGGAGGAGGGCATGAACTGGGTCTGCCCGATCTCGCCGGCCCACGCGCCGCGCATCTCAGTCGGTGACAGATCGCCGCGCTCCACGATGCGCAGAGCGTCCATCAGCTCGGCGCGGAACTCGTCAGCCCGGCGGCAATCGTAAGCCAAGGTCGCCAACGCGCGGATGGTCGGGAACTTGCCGATGTTGACGCCGAAATCGGTCTCCAAGCCCCAGATTGCCACCAGGACCTCGCCCGGCACGCCATAGGCCTCCTCGATTCGCGACAGCACCGAGCCATATTGCTTCAGCATATTGGAGCCGCGCATCAGCCGCGGCGGGATCATACGGCCCGAGAACTCCTCGAAGCTTTGCGTGAACACCTTCTGCGAATGATCGCGCGTCAGCACGCTTTGATCGAACGTCACCCCGTTCAGGCCTGCGGTGACGGCAGCTTGCGAGATGCCTTTTGCCGTAGCCTCCGTCTTGAAGTCGGCGAGCCACGCATCGAAGCTGCCACTGCCACAGGCCGCCGCTGCGCGTGCCGAGTCGAAGGGGGTGAACGCGAATGCCGCGCACAGGGCGACGGCGGGGAAAAAGCGAAAAGCGGACATCGAACGCACCTGGGATGAAATCATTTCAACCGGTATCACGCGGGTCGCCATGTTGGGCGTAACCGCGGCCAGACCATGGCCCACCCATCACGTTGCCGTATGGGACAGGCTGACCTGTCGGCGCAATCATATAAGGATTGCTTAACGCGCCGATAGCGACGCGCGTGGAATGCGGTCTTGAGCAAAGCGAGGCCGCCGCCGACCTCCTCGGCGGCGTAGATCTTGTCAGGGTTCATGGTGTCCTAGACGCCATCGTCCGACCGCCATGGGAACAAGTTGGCAGGGAAATCCGCGGCCGGCTTGCGCCGCGGGGGAGACGGCGGCGCCAGTCGTTCCGCGTTCGGGTCGACCGCGATCACCTCACGATAGAGGTGCCAGGTCGCGTGACCGAGCAGGGGGATCACCACCGCAAGTCCGAGGAAGAATGGGATCGTGCCGATGACCAGAAGTGCGGCCACGACGAGTCCCCAAGCCGCGACCGCAAACGGGTTCTTGGCGGTGACCCGGAGCGAGGTGACCATTGCTTCCAGCGCGCCCGCCCGGCGATCCAGCATCAGGGGGAAGGACACGACGGTGATGCAGAGCGTCAGCAGCGCAAATAGAAAGCCGGTGCCGCAGCCGACCGCGATCAGCCACCAGCCTTGCTCGGTGGTGAGGACGCGGCGGACGAAATCGCCAAAGCCGGTCGCCCCGCCATAGCCGAACACGGCAATATAGATCGTCTGCGCTATGGCCACCCAGGTGACGAACAGTGCCAATAGCAGCGTGCCCAATCCGAGCATCGCGCCGAACGAAGGTGAGCGCAGCACCTCGAAGGCATCCCAGGCCGAGCTCACCATCCCGCTTTCGCGTCGGCTGCTCAGTTCGTAGAGTCCGACCGCGGCGAACGGGCCGAGCAGGGCGAAGCCCGCGGCGAGCGGAAACAGCAGCGGAACCACCGAATAGCCGAACGCCGCGCGTGCGAGGATCAAGCCAAGCACAGGATAGATCGCGCACAGCATCAGCGCGTGGCTTGGCATCGCCTTGAAGTCGTCCCAGCCGAGCCGCAGCGCGCGCCACAGGTTGGAAAGATCGATAGTCCGGATGGTCAGCTCGGAAGCGACCGCGTCGCCTGGCCGAGCGTGTGATACGACATTGCCGTGGTAAGTCGCCATGGTCGTTCGCTCCCTTCATCCTGCCTTGCACGTTGCCGGAAGAGGCAGGCACGCCGGTTTCGGAAAGCTCGCGATCTGGCCAGGCGCGACGAACCGACGGATGGCCTCTCGCGAACTGAAGTCAGAAGCATACTCGAAATCATCATCCTCCGCGCTCACGGCTCGGTGACGGTGGATTATATCGCGTTGCACACAACGATGCGTCATTTCGCCGTCATTCCGCCTTGGGTAAGCTTCAACATTGGCCGCGCTGCAGGCGTTTACCGGCGGCGTGGCGGCGGTGGGCCCCGTTTCGTCGTCACGCAACAAAAGGCAGCCGATCAAGTTCTTCACACAAAGTCGAAATCCATTAGGAGCCATTGATGAGCGTCTTTGGAAAAATCATGAGCGCGATTTTCGGCCATCATGCCGAGGCCGCGCCGGCTGGCGGAGCAGCACCGACGCCAGGCTCGACGCCGGCTTCGTCGGCCGCGCCCGCTGCGCCAAGTTCCGCGCCAGCTGCCGCGCCGCAAAGCGTCGATGTCGCGGCCATTGTCGACAAGGCTGCCGCTGCCAAGCATGAGAAGCTGGAATGGCGGACATCGATCGTCGACCTGATGAAGGCCCTCGATATCGATTCGAGCCTCGCCGCCCGTAAGGAGCTGGCCAAGGAGCTCGGCTACACCGGCGACACCAACGATTCGGCAAGCATGAATGTCTGGCTGCACAAGCAGGTGATGGCAAAGCTTGCGGCCAATGGCGGCAAGCTGCCGCCGGAGATCAAGCACTAGGTCTCGTCTCGCTCGTCGAGTGGAACCCTGAAGGGCCCGCCTCGGTGCGGGCCTTTTTGTTGTGGCTGGATTAGCGAACATCCGGGTCTCTCCCGGTCGTCGGGTTCGTTGTAGCGCCTGAGGTACGTCTACGGAACCGTTCAGGCCGCGAGATCGCGGTATTCGGGATGCCGGCGCAGATAGACAGCGACGAAGCTGCAGCCTGCGATCACCTTCCGTCCCTCGGCACGGATCAGCTCCAGTGCGCCCTTGACCAGGTCAGAAGCAATGCCGCGTCCGCGCAACGCGAGCGGCGTCTCGGTATGGGTGATGATGACGGCCTGCGGCGTCAGCCGGTAATTGGCGAACGCGATCTTGCCCTCGACCTCGAGTTCGAAGCGGCTTTGTTCTCTGTTGTCGCGCACCGGCATTTGCATCTCTCGCATCACTGATGCCTTTATGTAAGCGGGCTGCTTGGGCCTGCAACGTCAGCTCTTCAGCGAAGCCGCGAGCATGGCGCGGACCGACCATGGCTGGCCATCGACCGCGCCTTTGATGTCGTCGATCTTCCATTTGTCCCCCTCGCGCACGAAGTCATAGCGGATGATCTGGTCGGCTTGGTTCTTGCGCTCGGTGCGGTGGCCCGTGAACGATACGGCGAGGGTCGCCCTATCGGCCTCCATCTTCTCCTGCGTGACCTTGAACGAGGCGACGTCCGGATCCTGCGAGTTGGTGACGGGATCGAAGTCGACAGGCCCCACATCGCCCTTCGGCGTATGAGCATCGGCCTTGGCCCAGAGTGCGATCAGCGCCTTCGACAGGAATTTCGCTTTCGCTGCTTTGCTATCGATGATGAAGCCGCCGCCCTCATCTCCCTTGCCGCGGGCAGCGCGGGTGTAGATCGCGGTGAGAATCGCGACGGGATCGTTGGCCATGGGCGCCTGCGCCAACACAGGCGAGGCGAGGAGCGCAGTTGTGGCGGCGAGAACGATACGGCGGTTGAGCATGGCTGTCCTTAATCAAAATACCGCGCGTGCCCCGATGTTGCAGGCAGCGCCCAAGGTTCGTCGTCGTGGTTTGTCGTGCAGCACGCCTTTCCGTTCGATGTCGCGGAACGGATCGGTGACATTGTCTTGCTGAGCTTGCAGGCGATTGCAGGAAGGAGATAAACAGAGGGTAAAGAGCGGCGCGGCCGCCGCGTCGTTCTTCCATGAGGAAATGCCATGAAGTCTGAGCTGTTCGGCATCGTCGCGACGGAACGTCCATGAGCAGCGGCGCGGCGATGGAATTCGCGCCGAACGGCGGGCTGCTTCGGATGTCGCGCCGGGTCATGAATCTCGCGCACATCGTGACGCAAAACGGCCGCAGGCTCGGCGACCGCATCGGCTTCGTGTGGGGGGAGCGATCGTGGACCTGGCGCGAAATTGACCAGATGGTCTCGGCGCTCGCCGCTGCGCTCGCTCAGCGGGGCCTCGTCAAGGGTGACCGCATCCTCGTGCATTCGAAGAATTGCGACGAGATGTTCGTCTCGATGTTCGCGGCGTTCCGGCTCGGCGCGGTCTGGGTGCCGACCAATTTCCGCCTGATGCCCGATGAGGTCGCTTATCTCGCCAGCGCCTCGGGTGCGAAAGCCTTCCTTTGTCATGGCGACTTTCCCGGCCACGCAGCGGCCGTGACCGGTCCTGCCTTCACTTGGCGCGTCGGCGAGGCCGGCACGTTCGGCGAGCGCGCGGTGGGCGAGGCGATGAAGGCGCATGCGGGGGTGAGAATTGAGAATGCCGCGGTGGAACACGACGATCCCTGCTGGTTCTTCTTCACCTCGGGGACCACGGGCCGCTCGAAAGCCGCGGTGCTGACGCACGGCCAGATGGCCTTCGTGATCACCAATCATCTCGCCGATCTCACACCGGGCACGACGGCCGATGATGCCTCGCTCGTGGTCGCACCGCTGTCGCATGGCGCCGGCGTGCACCAGCTGATGCAGAGCGCGCGCGGCGCCAAGACGGTGCTGCTGCCGAGCGAGAAGTTCGACATCGCGGAGGCCTTCCGGCTGATCGAGACGCATCGCGTCAGCAATCTCTTCACCGTGCCGACGATCCTGAAGATGATGGTCGAGCATCCCGCCGTCGATCAGTTCGATCATTCCTCGCTGCGTCACGTGATCTATGCGGGTGCGCCGATGTATCGCGAGGACCAGAAGCGGGCGCTGAGCAAGCTCGGCAAGGTCATCGTGCAATATTTCGGGCTCGGCGAAGTCACCGGCAACATCACCGTGCTGCCGGCGCCGCTGCATGAGGAGGAGGATGGGCCCGAGGCGCGGATCGGGACCTGCGGCTATGAGCGCACCGGCATGCAGGTGTCGATCCAGGATGACGCAGGACGCGAACTGAAGCCGGGCGAGACCGGCGAGATTTGCGTGATCGGGCCGGCGGTGTTCGCGGGCTACTACGACAATCCCGAAGCCAACGCGAAGGCGTTTCGCAACGGCTGGTTCCGAACCGGCGATCTCGGCCACATGGACGCGCAGGGCTTCGTCTACATCACCGGCCGCGCCTCCGACATGTACATCTCCGGCGGCTCCAACATCTATCCGCGCGAGGTCGAGGAAAAGATCCTGACCCATCCGGATATCGGCGAAGTCGCCGTGCTCGGCGTGCCCGATCCGGTCTGGGGCGAGGTCGGTATTGCCGTGTGCGTGGCCCGCGAGGGCATCACGGCTCCATCCGAAGCCGACATGGCCGGCTATCTCGCCACCAAGCTGCCGCGCTACAAGATGCCGAAACGGTTCTTCTTCTGGGATGCCTTGCCGAAATCCGGCTATGGCAAGGTGCCGAAGCGCCTGGTACGGGACGAATTGGTCGCGCGCGGGCTGCTTGACTTGACAACGAGGCAGGGCTGAAGCGCGATGCGTCAGGTTCGTCAACCCGGGCCGCCGGTCGCGGAGCGCATCCAGTGGGTTGCAGCGCGCGGCCGTGCGTTCAGTTTCACGGTCCCAACCGGTCTGTCGCTGCTGGAAGCGGTGCGGCAGGGATTTGCCGCCTACGGCTTTGCGGGTGGTGTCGCCAATATCGCCAGCGGCGCACTCGGTCCGTTGGCCTATGTGATGCCCGCGCTCTCGCAAACGCCGGAGCATGCGGCGTTTTACAGCGAGACGTACCGGCCGTCTGGGATCACACGGCTCTCGACGGCGACGATGACGCTGGGGATCCGTGACGATGCGCCGTTCTTCCACTGCCATGCGCTGTGGACGGAAGAGGACGGCCGCAAGGGCGGCGGGCATATCCTCCCTGAGGAGACGATCGTGGCTGAGCCGTTCGTGGTCGACGCCTTCGGCCTGGACCGCGCGGTCTTCATCGCCGAAGCTGATCCGGAGACCAACTTCAAGCTGTTCGGGCCGGTCCAAGTCGCGCCGAGCGATGCCGAGACGACCTGCCGCGCGTTCGCGCTGCGGCTGCGGCCCAACCAGGATTTTGCGGTCAGCCTGGAAGAGTTCTGCCGCGCCCATGACATCAACAGCGCTCGCATCTGCGGCGGGGTCGGCTCCACCATCGGCGCGCGCTTTGCCGACCGCAGCGCGGTCGAGGCGTTCGCAACCGAACTGACCGTAACCTCCGGTGCGATCGTCCCCGGCGAGAGCGGAAAACCAGAGGCCACCCTCGAGGTCGCGCTGGTCGACTACACCGGTGCGTTGTCCCAAGGCCGGCTGCTCCGCGGCGACAATCCAGTGCTGATGACGATGGAACTGGTACTGCAGGTTTTGGAGTAGGACCTCCGCGTTAGTTCTTGTTTTGTTCCATTGAAGGTGCCATTGTGCCTTACATTTTTCGGAGGTTGCGGGGACTGCGGCATGGCCAGGAAGCAACGTGAGATCAGGCTGCCCGCGCCGTACCTGAAACGGCTCTGGCTCGATCCGTCCCGCATTCCCGATCGCACCGCCTATCCGTTCTGCCTGCCGTTCCTGCAGGACGATTTCGAGCTTCGCTTTTCGCATGCGATCACGATCATCGTCGGCGAGAACGGCACCGGCAAATCGACGCTGCTCGAAGGCATCGCGGCGCTCGCCGGCTATGACGAGGCCGGCGGCGGCAAGGGTTATCGCCCCGTCGATCATTCCGAAGCGATTGAGATCATGGGCGGCGAACTGTCGACGGCGTTGCGGGCAAGCTGGCTGCCGAAGATCACCAAGGGCTGGTTCTTTCGCGCCGAGACCTTCTTCTCCGTCGCGAGATATCTGGATGCGGTCGGATATGGGCCGGATTTTCTGTCGCACTCCCACGGCGAAGGATTCCTGCGCTTTTTCGAAGAGCGCTGTCAGCGGCAGGGCATCTACATTTTCGACGAGCCGGAATCGGCGCTGTCGCCGAGCCGGCAGATGGAATTTCTCAAACTGATGCGGCGTATGGACGAGGCCGGCTACTGCCAGGTGGTGATGGCGACGCATTCGCCGATCCTCATGGCCTATCCCAACGCCACACTGCTGCGCCTGACCAAATACGGGTTGGTGCCGGTGCGCGTGCAGGACACCGATCATTTCAAGGCGATGCGCGAATTCTGCGACGATCCGCAAGGCTTCGTGGAGGCGGTGTTCGCGGAGTGAGGTTGCGACGCCATGCATTGGAATTGCCGTGTCGAGAGGAGCTTGCTCAGTTCGCCGTCATTGCGAGCGAAGCAATCGAGGACCATACGACGGCTCTGGATCGCTTCGTCGCTTTGCTGCTCGCGATGACGGAGACATACGACCAGTCCTTCCCGCGGCGTATCACGCCCGGGTTTTGCATCGGCGTTCGCTCCCCTCGAAAGAAGAGGGAGCAGGGAAGGCCGGGCATCGACTGATACCCGCGGCCCCCGTGCGTGAAGAAGTGCACGGGGCAGGAACCACAGGCTCAGCCGGATCGCTCCGGCCTTCCCTGCGCGATGGTTTGAGCGGCTGCTCCGAGCTCTCCCCGGGGACCGGCTTTCTTGCCCCCGTCTCCGCGTGATGCGAAGCATCATCGCGTCGCGACAACGCTGACGCGTTGCGCGGGCGTCAGCACCGGGACGCCAGGACCACACGGCTTGACCGTGCGCATCGGGATTGTTCGTCGGCATGAGATCAGTCACGCTGCAATCCGATGCGCCCCATCGCAGCCCGCACTCGACGTTCGTGACGATCGCGAAGCGTCCCTCATGTGAGGCGGGATGACATGAGTATGCATGAATTCTGAAAAAACGAAAGTGAAATATTTTCGCGGCAGGACCGCACAAGGGCGATCGCTCTGGACGACTTCGCGAAATCAGGTTTTCGGCGCAGATCGTTTTCGCTATCGAAGACGTCGCGAAGCGGCGATTTGCGCGTCCACGCGCCTGACGGGCAAACCACCCCGTCGCGGAAAGAGTCGTACATTTGAATAAGAACGGACGAGCAAGCATGCTGGATCAGAGCCGCCGCGACCAGTTGGAGCACATCCTGCTTGCGCTCGACGATCGGGCGATGGTGCTCGAAGAGCTCGACGGTTTCATCGCCGGCTTGCTGGTCTGTCCCGAGCCGGTTCCGATCGGCGAATGGTTCGCGGTTGCTTTCGGCATGGCCGGGGGCCCACGTCGGTATTCGACACGATCGACCAGGCCAATCGGGTTCTCGGCCTGGTCACGAACTATTACGACGATGTCGCGCTTACCCTTGCGCGACAGCCGGAAAGTTATCGGCCGCTGTTTCCCATCGATGAGCGCAATGGCGACGTGTCGTGGGAATTGTGGATGGAAGGCTTCGCGGCGGCCATGGATCTGCGTCGCGGCGCGTGGACGAAGCTTCTCGATGTCGGGGGCGAAGTAACCGCAGCCACGGCGGGCCTGTTCATGTTGGCCGATATCGCCCGCGAGAACCGCCATGAGCTGCCGGAGGATGAGGTCGCGCGCTTGACGCGGCAAGCGCCGAGGCTGATCCCGCAATGGATCGTGGCCTTATATAGGCATCGCCTGAACAAGCCCGAACCGGTACGCAGCCTTGCCGATCAGCCCGCCCCGTTCGTCCCTGGGCGGAAGATCGGCCGCAATGAGCCATGCCCCTGCGGTTCCGGCAAGAAATACAAGCGCTGCTGCGGCGCGAATTGAACCGCACTGCGGTCACCGGGCCGTGCCGAGATGATTGCGGTCCGTGACTTTTTTGTTGCGGCGCCGATATCGCCTGTAAGATGATGGCAGGACGCGCTCGGCGCGGCGTAACAAGAACGATCGAGGAAGCGATATGAGGGTAACAATGGCCAGGGCCGTCGCGGTGCTGGCGGCAGTTGCGGTGGCCACGACGGCGTTGACGGCAGCGTGGGCGCACGGCCCCACCCGGCGCAAGGTCCAGGAGCACGTGGAGATCAACGCCCCGCCGGCCAAAGTGTGGGCCGTGATCGGCAATTTCCAGGACATGAGCTGGCTTGGCCCCGTCGCTAAGACCGAAGGCGAGAAGGGCAACGAGATCGGCGCGACGCGACGCCTCACGCTCAAAACCGGCGCCACGATCGAGGAGGAACTCTACAAATACGACGCCGAGAAGATGAGCTATTCCTACCGGATCACCGCTGTCGATGTGAAGGTGCTGCCGGTGACCAATTATTCGTCCACCATCACGGTGTCGCCGAGCGCCGACGGCAAGGGCAGCCTGGTCGAATGGGCCGGTGCCTTCTATCGCGGATATCCCAACAACGATCCGCCGCCGGAGCTGAGCGACGAGGCGGCGATCAAGGCGGTCACCGACCTCTATCATGATGGCCTCGACGGACTGAAGAAGAAGGTCGAGAGCGGAAGCTGACCGGTGCGGGCTCTGCTGATCGCGGTCTGCCTCGTGCTCTCTGGCGCGGTGCAGGCGGAGGAAGCGTTCGTCACCAATCAGCTCAGCGATGACCTCACCGTGGTCGATCTCGCGACGTTGCGGCCGTTGGCCACGATTCCGATCGGCGGCAAGCCGGCCGGGGTCGCGGTGGCGCGCGACGGCCGATTTGCCTACGTGACCAGTCCCGACGACAAGGCTGTCAGCATCGTCGATGCGGCGGCACGGCAGGTGACGGGGCGGATCGAGGTCGGCGGCGGACCTCTCGGAGTTGTGGTCGCGCCGGACGGTGCCAAGGTCTATGTCGCGGACTGGTACGCGGCGGCGATCCGTGTCGTCGATCCCAAAGCCCGAGCCGTGGTCGCGAGCATCGCAGTCGGCGCCTCGCCCTCGGGGCTCGCGCTCACGCCGGACGGCAAGCTGCTGCTGTCAGCGGACCGCGACGATGACAGCGTCTCCGTCGTCGACACCGCGACGCGCGAGCGCAAGGCTGTGATCAAGGTCGGCACACGGCCGTTCGGCGTCACCATCGATGCCGAGGGCCGGCGTGCCTACACCGCGAATGTCGGCTCCAACGATGTCTCGGTGATCGACCTTGCTGATAACAGCGAGGTCGGGCGGGTGAAGGTCGGGCTAAGGCCCTATGCGGTCGCGCTCGCGCAAGGCAAAGCCTTCGTCACCGACCAGTACGACGGGACCGTCAGCGTGTTCGACCTGGCGAGCCTTAAGCCGCTCAAGCGCATCACCGTCGGCGACTATCCGGAGGGAATCGCGGCAACGGGTGACGGCCAGCGCATCATCGTTGCGAACTGGGAAAGCAACACGCTCAGCATCATCGATGCCGTTGAGCTGAAAGTAGTGAGCGAGGTCAAGGTGGGTGACGGCCCGCGCGCGTTCGGGGCGTTTCTGCGGCGGTGAGGGCGCCGCGCAAGCGTACTTGGCACAGTCCCGTAGGGTGCGCAAAGCGAAGCGTGCCGCCTATCTTCGCCACGGCAAGCATGGTGGGCACGGCGCTCTTTGAAGTCCGACAACCGCCACCGCAATCTCCTCCATGTGCTCGAACACCACATCAGGCCGGTGCGCGATCAGCGCTGGTCGCGCCGCATAGCCCCAGGTGACCGCGCCGCAGGTAATGCCGGCGGCGCGCGCGGCCTCGATGTCGCGGATCTCGTCTCCGATCGAAATCGCCTGCGCCGGTTCGAGCCGGGCGCGCCTCAGCACGCGGCGAAATTTCTGTGCCTTGCCGAAGACCGATGCAGAGCAATCGAAATCGGCAAACAGCGCGGCCAGCGGCCCGAGCTTCTGTCGCGCGTTGGCTTCCGTATCGGAGGAGACCAGCGCGAGAGTGACACCGTTGGCCACGAGCGCGCCGAGCATGGTGTCGACGCCATCGAACAACGGAATGGTCGCGGCAGCAGCAGTCTTCAGCTTGCGCATGTGGCGCGCGATCAGCGGCAGCTTCCACATCGGCACCTCGAGGAAGTCCAGGATCTCGCGGGTCGAGGCGTGCCGCAGCGTCTCCACGTCCTCTTCTTGCACGCGGCGGAAACGATAGCGGTCGGCAACCAGGTTCACGGTGCGCGCGAACCAAGGGAAGCTGTCGACCAGCGTGCCGTCGAGATCGAAGATGGCGAGGGAATAGGGCATCAAGGGCAGGCGAGACTCTCGTTGGACAGCTACGTTACTCTTTCGCGCGTGACAAGCCGAAGAATGGTCAGCTCCCAGCGATCCGATCGCGCCTTCGTCGCCGCCACACCTGCACTGTTGCTGCGAAGGCGCGCGTGCGCGGGGACCCATAATCCCGGAGCTCTCGTTGGACGTGAGATGTCGCTGCAACACAGCGGCGGCGGTGATCATAGGTCCCTGTGTCTGGAAAGTCGGCTCAAGGCCGGGACGACAGTTCGCATGCGGCAGGCAATGAGGGTCTGATCGCTGTCCCATGTTGCGAAAGTAAGATCATCATCACGGCCCATCACCTTCGCTCACGTCTTTTGTGCGGTGGCAGACGGAACGCTCCCGCGGTGCAGCGGTTGACCTGTCACACAGCCAAAGGAGCATTCACATGCTACGCAAGACACAATTTGCCGCAGTGGCGGCCGCAACCCTGATCGCCGGAACCGCCGGCGCGTTCGCGCAGGGCTATGCCCATTATGACTCGATGGCCTGGGTTCCCGGTCCTGGCTATGCCGCCGGCCCGGCTGACAGCTATGACGCCGTCCCGCCGCGGCCGACCTATTACCGGAGCTATGGCTGGAACGGCTACGGCACCTACGGTAACGGCACGAACCACCCGACTCCGGGCTCGACCCAGGGCGACGTCGGCCCACAGGGCAACAACAACGGCACGGTGACGGGCGTCTATCGCTACCAGCCTTGGTGACACCGGCAAGAGTGATTAGCTCAACAAAGACCCGCCGCTCGTGACCGAGCGGCGGGTCTGTTCGGTGACCTCTTAGGCTTCTAACTCACTCCGCCGCTTCGCTGGCACTGCCGCTGCGCTTCTTCGGCTTCGATGACTTTTCCAGCACCGGCTTCAGGAACTGCCCGGTGTGGCTGCGCGGCGCCTTGACGATGTCCTCCGGCGGACCCCAGGCGACGATCTCGCCGCCGCCGTCGCCGCCTTCGGGGCCGAGATCGATCACCCAGTCCGCCGTCTTGATGACTTCGAGATTGTGCTCGATCACCACCACCGTGTTGCCCTGCGCGACCAGCTCGTGCAGCACCTCCAAGAGCTTTTTGACGTCGTGGAAGTGCAGGCCCGTGGTCGGCTCGTCCAGGATGTAGAGCGTGCGGCCGGTCGCGCGCTTCGACAATTCCTTGGCGAGCTTGACGCGCTGCGCCTCGCCGCCGGACAGCGTGGTGGCTTGCTGTCCCACATGGATGTAGTCGAGCCCGACGCGGTGCAGCGTCTTGAAGGTCTCGCGCACGCGGGGCACCGCCTTGAAGAACTCGGCGGCTTCCTCGACCGTCATGTCGAGCACATCGGCGATCGACTTGCCCTTGAACAGCACATCGAGCGTCTCGCGGTTGTAGCGCTTGCCCTTGCAGACGTCGCAGGTGACGTAGACGTCGGGCAGGAAGTGCATCTCGATCTTGATGACGCCGTCGCCCTGGCAGGCCTCGCAGCGGCCGCCCTTGACGTTGAAGGAAAAGCGGCCGGGCTCGTAGCCGCGCGCCTTCGCTTCCGGCAGGCCGGCGAACCATTCGCGGATCGGCGTGAAGGCGCCGGTATAGGTCGCAGGGTTCGAGCGCGGGGTGCGGCCGATCGGCGACTGGTCGATGTCGATGATCTTGTCGATATGCTCCAGCCCCTCGATGCGATCGTGCGGCGCGGCCGCCTCGTTGGCGCCGTTGAGCTTGCGGGCGATTGCCTTGTAGAGCGTGTCGATCAGCAGGGTCGACTTGCCGCCGCCGGAGACGCCGGTGATGCAGGTGAACAGCCCGAGCGGAATCTCGGCCGAGACGTTCTTGAGGTTATTGCCGCGCGCGTTCACCACCTTGATGGTGCGGCGATGGTTCGGCGGGCGCCGCTCCGGCACCGCGACCTCGAGCTCGCCGGTGAGATATTTGCCGGTCAGCGATTTCGGGTTGCGCATGATCTCGGCGGGCGTGCCCTGGGCGATGATGTGGCCGCCATGCATGCCGGCGCCGGGCCCGATGTCGAGCACGTAATCGGCAAGGCGAATGGCGTCCTCGTCATGCTCGACCACGATCACGGTGTTGCCGAGGTCGCGCAGGCGCTTCAAGGTATCGAGCAAGCGGGCATTGTCGCGCTGGTGCAGGCCGATCGAGGGCTCGTCGAGCACGTAGAGCACCCCGGTCAGGCCCGAGCCGATCTGCGAGGCCAGGCGGATGCGCTGACTCTCGCCGCCGGAGAGGGTGCCGGAGGAGCGCGACAGCGTCAGATAATTGAGGCCGACGTCGAGCAGGAAGGTCAGACGCTCGCGGATCTCCTTCAGGATGCGTGCGGCGATCTCGCTTTGCTGCGCATTCAGGCTCTCCGGAACGTCGGCGAACCATTCGCCGGCAGCCTTGACGCTGAGATTGCTGATCTCGCCGATGTGCTTGCCGGCAACCTTGACGCACAGCGCCTCGGGCTTGAGCCGGTAGCCGTTGCAGGCGGCGCAGGGCACGTCGTTGAAATATTTGCCGAGCTCTTCGCGCGCCCATTCGCTCTCGGTCTCGCGGAAGCGGCGCTCGATATTGGTGATGACGCCCTCGAACGGCTTCTTGGTGTCGTAGGAGCGGACGCCGTCCTCATAGGTGAACTTGATCTCGTCGTCGCCGGAGCCGTGGAGCAGGGCGTTCTGCACCTTCTTCGGCAGGTCCTTCCACTTGGTGTCGAGCGTGAACTTGTAGAATTTGCCGAGCGCGGTCAGCGTCTGCAGGTAATAGGGCGACGACGACTTGGCCCAGGGCGCGATGGCGCCCTTGCGCAAGGTGATATCCTTGTCGGGGATGACGAGATCGGCATCGACATGCTGCTCGACGCCGAGGCCGCCGCATTCCGGGCAGGCGCCATAGGGATTGTTGAAGGAGAACAGCCGCGGCTCGATCTCGGGAATCGTGAAGCCGGAGACGGGGCAGGCGAACTTCTCCGAGAACAGGATGCGCTCGGGCCCGCTCTTGTCGTGGATTTTGGCGGTCTTCTTCTTCTCCTCGGCCGGCGCCGAGGCGGGGGCATCCGCGAACTCGATCACCGCCAGCCCTTCGGCCAGCTTCAGCGCGGTCTCGAAGCTCTCGGCGAGCCGCTGGCCGATGTCGGAGCGCACGACGATGCGGTCGACCACGACGTCGATGTCGTGCGGAAACTTCTTGTCGAGCGTGGGCGCCTCGGCCAGCTCATGGAAAGCGCCGTCGATCTTGACGCGCTGAAAGCCCTTCTTGAGATATTCGGCGAGCTCCTTCTTGTACTCGCCCTTGCGTCCGCGCACGACCGGCGCCAGCAGATAGAGCCGGGTGCCCTCGGGCAGCGCCAGCACGCGGTCGACCATCTGCGACACGGTCTGGCTCTCGATCGGCAGCCCCGTGGCGGGCGAGTAGGGCACGCCGACGCGCGCCCACAACAGTCGCATGTAGTCGTAGATCTCGGTGACGGTGCCGACGGTGGAGCGCGGGTTCTTCGAGGTCGTTTTCTGCTCGATCGAGATCGCCGGCGACAGGCCGTCGATCTGGTCGACGTCCGGCTTCTGCATCATCTCCAGGAACTGGCGCGCATAGGCCGAGAGCGATTCGACGTAACGGCGCTGGCCCTCGGCATAGATGGTGTCGAAGGCGAGCGAGGATTTGCCCGAGCCGGACAGGCCGGTGAACACGACCAGCTTGTCGCGCGGGATCTCGACGTCGATGTTCTTCAGATTGTGCTCGCGCGCGCCACGAATGGTGATGGCGCGGAGGCTGGACGGGTTGCCTTGCTGACGCTGCTTGGCCTTAAGCACTTCATCCATTGCGATTCGTCCCACGGCGCGGCTTCCGGCGCCATCGTTGCGGCGCGCAGACCCGCACGCCTCAGGTTCAGGCGCGCTCCGCCGGGAACCGGCCATCGGACGCCAAAGGAGAAGGTAGACCTGGAACGTAGGAAGAACGGCGGTGGATTTCCAGTGCCGTCCGCGAATCATCAACAATGCGCTGGCGGAATGGCAGTCCGTGGCAGCAGCGCCAATCGAGCCACCTGGCACAGACAGGCGAACTCGCAAAGAAAAAGCCTCCGCTCGCGGGAGCGGAGGCTTCGACCGTGGCCCGTAAAGGCCAGCGATTCTTAGAAGTGGTAGTTGATGCCGACCTGCACCGAGTGCAGGTTGAGGTCGCCGGACGGAACACCGAAGTAGGTCTCGCCGCCGAAGCTCTTGTAGAGGTACTCGGCCTTGACCGACCACTTCGGAGCGAACAGAACTTCGACACCAGCGCCGACGGTCCAGCCGCTCAGGAACTTGGATTCGGACGCGGTCGCACCGAGGGTGGTGAGCGAGAGCTTGTTGTTCGCCCAGGCGTAGCCGCCGGTGCCGTACAGCAGCACGGTGTTGAAGGCGTAGCCGATACGGCCGCGGACGGTGCCGGTGCTGTCGATCTTGTCGGTGAGAGTCAGGCCGAGCCCGCTAACCGATGCGTTGATGTCAGCCCAAGCCGCGTCGGTCTCGAGACCATAAACCAGGCTGCCAGCCTGCCAGTTGTAGCCCAAGGTACCGCCAGCGAAGCCGCCCTTGATCGACGGGCTGCCGCTGTTCTCAGAGGCATAGCCGCCCATGCCGCCCAGATAGAAGCCGGCCCAGGTCGGCAGCGGCGCCATCACCGGAGCCTTGGTGTAGGTGCGCGCGGCCAGGTCAGCGGCGACGGCAGGGGCCATTCCCAGCGCGGCAAAGGCCACAGTCGTCAGCAGAATTTTCTTCATAATTTTCAGTCCCATTCTTCCTCGTCGCTCCCGCCATAGGTGTGACAGGAACGTACCCGTTCAGATTGACGGAACCGCTATAACCGAGGTCTGCTCGAAAAACCGTCACTTCCGGGCCACAGTCGTGTCCAAAGCACGCCATTGGGAGCAAAAACCGGAAAGGCTTTGCAGCTCAGCCACATCTTCTGCAGGGGGCCGAAACGGCCGCCGCCCGGCCGACGAAAAAGGCCGGCGTGACGCCGGCCTCTGAATTCGACCTGCTGCGCGATCGATCAGTAGCGGGTCAGCGCCGGGCCGCCGAAGCGGTAGTTGACGCGCACGGTCGCCATGTCCACGTCCTGCTTGATCGTGTCGGTGCGGGCATTGGCGACGGCGGTGGCCGGGAAGCTGACGTTGCGGCTGCCCATGAACAGGTGATCGTACTCGAGCGCCACCGACCAGTTCGGGGCGAAGCCATACTCAAGGCCGGTGCCGACGGTGCCGCCCCAGCGTGTTTCGCTCGCCGAATCGATCTCCGCACCGGTCAAGGTGGCCAGCCCGCGATACTTGTTGTGGGTGACGGCAGCGCCGCCCTTCACGTACCAGAGCACGTTGCCCCAGGCGTAGCCGACCTGACCGGTGAACAGGCCGATCGCATCGGTCTTGGTCTGGTTGGTGACGCCCGCGGCCAGCGCTGCCGTACTGACATTGGAGGACTTCAGGTCCGTCCAGTCGCCCTGTGCTTCGAGGCCGAACACCCAGCTCGCGGCCTGCCAGCGATAGCCGATCTGTCCGCCGACCACGCCGCTGGTGGCGTTGTGGCAGCCCTCAGGTTGTGTGACCGCCAGCGGCACGCCGGCAACGTTGTTCAGCGTCCAGCAATTATGGCTCCAATCGGCGCCACCGTTCGCGCCGATATAGAAGCCGGCCCAGGTCGGCAGCGGCGTCACGTAGGCCGGCGGAGCCTTGGTGTAAGAGCGCGCAGCCAGGTCAGCGGCGAAAGCAGGCGCGATCCCGACGGCCGCGAAGCTCGCAGTCAGAAACAGCATTTTCTTCATTGTCGTCTCCAGTCCCATTGATCCTCTTCCGGACCCCACAGTCCGGTCCCACCCAAGTGGCTGGAGCAGAATTCTAACGAAGTCGCCTTTCAAAGCTGTCACCGCCGTGCTGCATCGAGCGGAAGCTGCTGATCGTGCTTAAGGATTGGTAAGCGTTTCGCGCACCGGCGAAACGCTACGGCGCACCGGGGTCGAACTACGGCAAACAAGTTTGTTGTTCGTCAGCTCGATCGCGGCCGATCCTGGCGATTGAGAGCAGGGCAGCTACTTGTCAGTGCTTCGCGACGACCGGACCGCCCCAGCGGTAGTTCACGCGCAACGTCGCGAGGTCCGCGTCCTGGCTCACCGTCTCGCCGCGCGAGGCCGCACCAGCGGGAACGCCGGAGAAATTGAGCGCGCGGTTGCCCATGAAGATGTGGTCGTATTCCGCGGCGACCGACCAGTTCGGCGCAAAGCCGACCTCGATGCCGGTGCCGACGGTGCCTCCCCAACGGGTCTCGGCGGCGCGATCGAACACGGTGCCCGCAACTGTCGCCAGACCGTTGTATTTGTCGCCGACCACGGCCGCGCCGCCCTTCACGTACCACAGCGCGTTGTTCCAGGCATAACCGACCTGGCCGGTGAACAGGCCGACGGAGTCGATCTTGGTCTGATTGGTGGTCGCTGCCAAGGCCTGGCTGGCATTGCTGCCCTTGAGATCGGCCCAGTTGCCCTGCGCTTCGAGGCCGAAGACGAAGGCGCCGTTCTGCCAGCGGTAACCGATCTGGCCACCGGCGAGAGCACCAGTGGCGTTGTGACAGCCCTCTGAGGTCCCTGTTGCCGTGTTCGTCCAGCAGGTGTGGGCAGAGCCGCCCCCGGCGTTCAGGCCGACATAGAACCCGCCCCAATCATAGATGGCGGCGAGCATGGCAGGCGCTTTGGTGTAGGTGCGCGCGGGCAGATCGGCTGCGATCGCCGGCGCCGCCCCCAGCGCCAGCAACGTTGCCGCCCCCAGCAACATTCCCCACATCGCAGTCCCCAAGTCCCGTCCGACGCCCGCACGCACACCAACACCCCCCGCCGCTGGGGTCTATAGCCGTTTTCCCTGTCAGTGGCCGTCACCGAAATGCCACAACGACTAGCCAAGTTCCACAGCTGTCGCGCCAAGCCGGTAGCAAACAAAAGGCCGGCGCGAGGCCGGCCTTCCGGAATTGGTATTTGCCGCGCAATCAGTACGCAATCAGTACTTGGCGATGACCGGTCCGTTGAAGTGCCAGATGATACCGGCCTTGACGGTGTGAACCGTATCCTTCCACTCGGAACGATTGGTCGGAACAGGCGAGTACTGGATCGTGCTTTTGCCGAAATCGATGAAATTGTATTCGAGTTTGGCCGACCAGTTCGGGGCGAACATGTATTCGCCACCGGCGCCGACGGTCCATCCCCAACGCCAGTCGTTCTGAGAGAAGGAGTTGGCCGCACCGCCATTGAGGGCTGCGTCGTAGCGATGCTGGAGGTCGCCGACAGCCGCGCCGCCGCTGATGAAGAGCAGCCACGGGCCGTTCGCCCAGCCAGCGCGGCCCTTGATGTCGCCGAAGCTGCGCAGCTTGGTGAAGTAAGTGTCGCCGAGACCTGCATTGACCACACCCGAGCGGCCGCTGATGTCGGACCAGTGGTAGTCGCCCTCGATGCCGATCAGGTAGTTCCCGAACTGCCAATTGTAACCGGCTACGCCACCGACGAAGCCGCCGGACGTGTTGTAGCTCTGGGTGCCCACGAAGATTGCCGTGTTCGGCGCGCCGAAGAAGGTCTCTTTGCTGCGACCCCAGCCGCCGCCGCCTTGGACACCGATGTAGAATCCGGCCCAAGTGGGCGGAAGCGGTGCGGCGATAGGTGGCGCCTTGGTGTAGGGCCGGGCGGCCAGGTCGGCGGCGCTGGCCGACGTCACCAGTCCAAGAGCAATCAGGCTAACAGCACCAAGCAAAAACTTTTTCATTGCATACCCTTTCAAATTTGCGCGCTTCGTTACGTGCGCTCGGAAGCGCGGGTGTTCGTGTTGGCCGCACTCGCGTTCCGATTGAATATACGACGATTCAACCCATGATGCTGTGTCCGAAAGGCAACAATGGCGCCCAATCAGCGGCGAAAGCCGGGCCATTCGCGTACCACGGCATCTTGGTCCAGGCTTCAACCGATCTTGGATGGCGCCAGTCATCGGCGGGGCGACGCGACCCCAGCAATATTCCACGCATCGCGCAGTTCCCAGCCAAGGGGGCGTCGAACCAAACCGGCAACCAACAAAAAGGCCGGCGCGAAGCCGGCCTTTCCGAGAAGAGGATTTGCGCGTTTAGTAGCGGGCAATGATCGGGCCGCCGAAGCGATAGTTCAGCCGAACCAGGCCGATATCGGCATCCTGTTTGATGCGATCGCTGGCAGAAAACGCGCCAGCCGGCGTGACCGAGTCGACGGTATGCCGGCCAAGAAAGAGGTGGTCATATTCGACGCCCACCGACCAATTCGGAGCAAAGCCGTATTCAAGGCCGACGCCGATGGTTCCACCCCAGCGGGTGTTGTCAGCGGAGTCGACGAGGGTGCCCACAACGTTGAAGGTCCTGAACCTGTCTCCGACAACCGCGACGCCGCCCTTCCCATAGACCAGAACATTGTTCCAGGCGTAGCCGACCTGGCCGGTGATCAGGCCGAATGCGTTGATCTTGGACTGATCGGTGAGGCCTGCGGCAACAAGCGCGGTGCCGCCCAGCAGATTGACGTTGCTGCCACGGAAGTTGGCCCAGTTGCCCTGGCCTTCGACGCCGAACACCCAGCTCGCCATCTGCCAGCGATAGCCGATCTGGCCGCCGGCCGTCGCACCGGTCGCGTCGTGGCAACCCTCGTCCAACGGTGTCGCCAGCGTACCAAAGCCTGCGGAGGAAACCAGATCCCAGCACTTATGGCTCGAACCGCCGCCGGCGTTGATGCCGATGTAGAAGCCGCTCCAGTCATAAAGCACCGGCGCAACCGGAGGTGGGGCTTTGGTGTATGGACGTGCAGCGAGGTCGGCGGCACTTGCAGGCGTGACCAGTCCCAGGGCGATCAAACTCACGGCACCAAGTAAAATCTTTCTCATCAGAAGTTCTCCCGCATTGCGCGCTTTCATTTGGGTCCCCCGGAAAGCGCCAACTAACAAATCTGTCCGACCGCCGAGGCGGCTTGTCATTGCTTGTGCAGAATACGCGATTCAACTCAAAATGCTGTCGCCAAAAAGCCACACCCTGGTCGCGAAATGGGAGTTCTGATGGCGTCATAAGTTAATGAAAGTGCTTAAGTATCTGGGATGCCATGGAACTTCATTCCGGTTCCCGGCGGGAACTTGGTCAAATTTCGCCTCAAACGGGAACTCTACGCATGGTTGTGGGAATAGGATTCGAACAAAGCTGGAACGTGGCGCGACGGCTTGCTATATGTGGATAATCAAGGAGAAGGCGGGTCGCCGGCGCGACAAGCGTATAGGGTCCGCCGACTGAGGAAGGACCCCAGCCGCCGCATGCCGATCGGCCGGTGGGCACCGGTCCAGGAATTCGAGCCGCGGGAGAGTGTGATGGCGGGAAGTGTGAATAAAGTGATTCTGGTGGGCAATCTCGGCAAGGATCCCGAGATTCGGCGCACCCAGGACGGGCGGCCGATTGCCAATCTCAGCATCGCGACCTCGGAGACATGGCGCGACAAGGCGACAGGTGAGCGCAAGGAAAAGACCGAGTGGCACCGCGTCGTCATCTTCAACGAGGGGCTTTGCAAAGTTGCCGAGCAGTATCTGAAGAAGGGCGCGAAGGTTTACATCGAGGGCGCGCTGCAGACCCGCAAATGGACCGATCAGAGCGGCGTCGAGAAGTACTCCACCGAGGTGGTGCTGCAGGGGTTCAACTCGACGCTGACGATGCTGGATGGCCGGGGCGGCGGTGGCGGCGGCAGCTTTGCCGACGAGCCAGGCGGCGATTTCGGCATCGGTGGGCCGTCATCCGCACCAGCGCCGCGCCGGCCGGTTCCGGCCGGTGGCCGCAACAGCGACATGGACGACGACATTCCGTTCTGATCGCCGGCGGGGCGCGTTGAGAAACGCGGGTCTGGCGCCACATTTTCCTCGACCGACGAGCGCCTTAAGTCACTGGAAAAACGAACAGAAAAAGCCGCCCCTTCCGTGCGGGGAGGGGTGGTTTGCGGGGCTGCGATGCGCTATATGATTCGCATCGATTTCCGCGTGCAAAACTGACCGGATCCCCAATTGTCCGACACTGAAGATGAGAAGCCCGGCGAGCCGGGCGGACCTTCCGACATTCGCCCCGTCTCCATCCTCGACGAGATGAAACGCTCCTACCTCGATTACGCGATGAGCGTGATCGTGGCGCGTGCGCTGCCTGACGCGCGTGACGGGTTGAAGCCGGTGCACCGCCGCATCCTGTACTCGATGTACGAGCAGGGGCACACGCCGGACAAGAAATACGTGAAGTCCGCCCGCGTGGTCGGCGACGTCATCGGTAAATATCACCCGCATGGCGACCAGTCGATTTACGACGCCATGGTCCGCATGGCGCAGGACTTCTCCATGCGCGTGCCGCTGATCGACGGCCAGGGCAATTTCGGCTCGGTCGACGGTGATCCGCCGGCAGCCTATCGATACACGGAAGCGCGGCTGGCGAAGTCGGCGATCCCGCTGCTCGACGACATCGACAAGAACACGGTCGACTTCGTTCCGAACTACGACAACTCTGACAAGGAGCCGTCGGTCCTTCCGGCCAAGTTTCCGAACCTGCTGGTCAACGGCGCCGGCGGCATCGCGGTCGGCATGGCGACCAACATCCCGCCGCACAATCTCGGCGAGGTGATCGACGCCTGTGTGGCGCTGATCGACAATCCCGCGCTCACGATCGACGAACTGATCAACATCATCCCGGGCCCGGATTTCCCGACCGGCGGCATCATTCTCGGACGCGCCGGCATCCGCTCCGCTTACCATCTCGGCCGCGGCTCGATCGTGATGCGGGGCAAGGTGACGATCGACACGATCCGCAAGGATCGCGAGGCGATCATCATCTCGGAGATCCCCTATCAGATCAACAAGGCCACGATGGTGGAGCGCATCGCCGATTTGGTGCGCGAGAAGAAGATCGAAGGCGTCGCCGATCTGCGCGACGAGTCCGATCGCGAGGGCTACCGCGTGGTGGTCGAGTTGAAGCGCGATGCGGTACCCGACGTGGTGCTGAACCAGCTCTACAAGTTCACGCCGCTGCAGACGAGTTTCGCCGCCAACATGCTCGCGCTCGATGGCGGCCGACCGCAGACGATGAACCTGAAGGATTTCCTGACGCTGTTCATCGCCTTCCGCGAACAGGTGGTGACGCGGCGGACCAAATATCTGCTCGGCAAGGCCCGCGACCGCGCCCATATCTTGGTCGGTCTTGCGGTTGCGGTGGCCAATATCGACGAGGTCATCCGGGTCATCAGGACGTCGCCCGATCCCGCCACAGCGCGCGACGCGCTGATGTCGCGCGACTGGCCGGCGCGCGACGTCGAGTCCATCATCACCTTGATCGACGATCCGCGCCATCGGCTTGCCGACGACGGCACGATCCGGCTGTCGCTGGAGCAGGCCAAGGCGATCCTCGACCTGCGCCTGCAGCGGCTGACCGCACTCGGCCGTGAAGAGATTTCGGACGAACTCGACAAGCTGAAGATCGAGATCAACGACTATCTCGATATCCTGCGCTCGCGCGCCCGTGTCCAGGGCATCATCAAGACCGAACTCGCGGCCGTTAAGACCGAGTTCGGCACGCCGCGCAGGACCGTCATCATCGAGCAGGAAGGTGAGGTCGAAGACGAGGACCTGATCCAGCGCGAGGACATGGTGGTGACGGTATCGCACGCCGGCTACGCCAAGCGCGTGCCGCTGTCGGCCTATCGCGCCCAGCGCCGCGGCGGTAAAGGCCGCGCGGGCATGCAGACCCGCGAGGAGGATTTCGTCAGCCGCCTGTTCGTGGCCTCGACCCATACGCCGGTCCTGTTCTTCTCCTCGCGCGGCCAGGTCTACAAGGAGAAGGTCTGGCGGCTGCCGGTCGCCGCCCCCAACGGGCGCGGCAAGGCGCTGATCAACATCCTGCCGCTGGAGCAGGGCGAACGCATCACCACCATCATGCCGCTGCCGGAGGACGAATCCTCCTGGGCCAATCTCGACGTGATGTTCGCCACGACGGGCGGCAATGTCCGCCGCAACAAGCTGTCGGATTTCGTCGAGGTCCGCCGTTCCGGCATGATCGCGATGAAACTCGACGAGGGCGAAGAGATCGTCGATGTCCAGATCTGTACCGAGCGCGACGACGTGCTGCTGACCGCCGCCGGCGGTCAGTGCATCCGCTTCCCGGTCAATGACGTCCGCGTCTTCACCGGGCGCACCTCGATGGGCGTGCGCGGCATTGCGCTGCCATCGGCCGACAAGGTCATCTCGCTGTCCATCCTGCGCCACATGGAGGTCGACTCCGAGGAGCGTGCCGCTTACCTGCGCCGCGCCAATGCCGTGCGCCGCGGCGGGGCCGAAGAGGAGACGGGGATCGATACCGAGGAGGCAGCAGCCGGCTCGACCGTCGAACTCGGCGAGCAGCGCTATGTCGAGATGTCGGCGGCGGAGCAGTTCGTGCTGACAATCAGCGAGAACGGTTATGGCAAGCGGACCTCGTCGTTCGAGTACCGCACCACCGGTCGCGGCGGAAAGGGCATCGTCGCGATGTCCGTCAATGAACGCAATGGCAAGCTCGTTGCCTCGTTCCCGGTCGAGGACGCCGACCAGATCATGCTGGTGACCGACAAGGGCCAGTTGATCCGCTGCCCGGTCGAGGACATCCGGATTGCCGGCCGCTCGACGCAGGGCGTGATCGTGTTCAACACCGCCGACGACGAGAAGGTGGTCTCGGTCGAGCACATCGGCGAGGAGTCGGAGAACGGCGCCGGCGGAAACGGCCATAGCGACCAGGGAAACGGGGATCAGGCGAATAGCGAGTAGCCGAATGGTGAACAGGGAGGGCGAGCAGGATCGAGCCTATTCGCTACTCCCCATTCGCTATTCGCAGATGTTCGCTGCAGCGTGTTTCACTGCGGCTTGTCGACCGCCACGACCCGTGCGTCGTTAACCACTGCCTTCGTTCCCGCGGTGCGTAGGCACGCCGCCTCGAAATTCGGCCAGGCTTGCTCCGAGCAGCCGCGACCGATCGGGCGGATGTCGAGGCGGTCGCCTTTGGCGAGCGGCTGCGGCACGCTGGCTTCGACCTTCGGGGCGAAACCGGGCAGAATGGTCAGGGCAGCAGCCACGAACGCGGCCACCGCAATGGCAGAAAGCGCTTTGATCACGACGATCCCCTGTCGAGGGCCGTTCTGGCCCTTGTTGTGGAGGCTGAATACAAGGCGCGGGTTTCTAGTCTCCTTCGCAAAAGCCTGAAAATGGTTTCATCCCGTTAGGATTTGTTTCTTGGCGCCGCGGCGGGCGAAACAAAGGGCGGCTTGCCGGTCGTTTGCAGCGGGTATAGGAGGGGCCTATGCCGCGCATTGCCCTTTATCCCGGATCTTTCGATCCCGTCACCAACGGCCATCTGGACGTGGTCCGGCAGGCCGTCCACCTCTGCGACCAACTCGTCGTCGCGGTCGGAGTCCACTCCAGCAAGAAGCCGCTGTTCTCCACCGAGGAGCGGCTTGCCATGGTGCGGGAGGCGTTCGGCCCCGTTGCGGCACAGGCATCCTGCGGCTTCGATGCCACAACCTATGACAATCTTACGGTGACGGCGGCGCAAAAAGCCGGAGCGATCCTGATGATCCGCGGCCTGCGCGACGGCACCGATCTGGATTACGAGATGCAACTCGCAGGCATGAACCAGGTCATGGCGCCGGGAATCCAGACCGTGTTCGTCCCGGCCTCCGTCGCCGTCCGTCCGATCACCGCCACACTGGTTCGTCAAATCGCTGCCATGGGCGGCGATGTATCGTCCTTCGTGCCGCCATCCGTCGCGAGCAGCCTCGCCGCCAAATTTCGCTGATACGGCACGTCGCGCGCAATCACCGACTTCCGTCCTCCACCCTCCGGAGTTTTCATGATCCGAGCTATCGCCGTTATCTTCGCCCTCGTCTTTGCCGTTCCGGCTTTGGCGCAGTCGCTGCCCGCAGGGCTCGACAAGCAGAACGCGCTCGTCATCGACACCACCAAGGGCCGCATCGTCATCAAGCTGCGCACCGACCTCGCCCCGCAGCACGCCGAACGGCTGAAGACGCTGGCGCGCGAAGGGTTCTACAACAACGTGCCGTTCCATCGCGTGATGGACGGCTTCATGGCGCAGACCGGTGACGGTCAGAACTTCAACGGCACCGGCGGCTCGAAATACCCGAACCTGAAGCAGGAATTCTCGAACGTGCCGTTCAAGCGTGGCACGGTCGGCATGGCCCGGCGCGGCGACAGCGTCGATTCCGCCAATTCGCAGTTCTTCATCTGCTTCGGCGATGCGTCGTTCCTCAATGGCCAATACACCGTCGTCGGCGAGGTCGTGCAGGGCATGGACGTGGTCGACAAGTTGAAGAAGGCGCCGTCCGGCTCGTCTTCGGGCAGCGTCACCGATCCCGATAAGATGGTGAAGGTGCAGGTCGCTGCCGACATGAAGTGACTTCGAGGGACTTGGCGCACGGCACCGCGGGTTGAGCGGTGCCGCAGCCCGGCCTGCGCCGGTGCGGGACCACACCGGTGCAACGCGCTTAACGAAATCTTTGCCAAGCGGCCCGGCTCTTGGTACGCCGACCGACAATGCCATTTATCGAGATATGGGCCAGTGCGATTGCACGCCCGCGGGCATTTAAGTTCCCCCTTCGAACGAGTTCCCGTATCCCGTCGAACTCAAACCATTGAGAGACAAGCATGGCTGTCACCGAAAACACCTTGATCCTTGAGACCACCCAGGGCCCCGTGACCATCGAGATGCGCCCGGATCTGGCACCCAACCACGTGGCGCGGATCAAGGAGCTGGTGCGGGAAGGTTTCTATGACGGGATCGTGTTCCACCGCGTCATCGACGGCTTCATGGCTCAGACCGGCTGCCCGCAAGGCACCGGCACCGGCGGCTCCGGCAAGAAGCTGAAGGCCGAATTCAATGCGGAGCCCCACGTGCGCGGCACGGCCTCGATGGCCCGCGCGGCCAGCCCCGATTCCGGCGACAGCCAGTTCTTCATCTGCTTCGACGACGCCCGCTTCCTGGACAAGCAGTATACGGTCTGGGGCAAGGTCACCGAGGGCATGGAGAACGTCGACAAGATCAAGCGCGGCGAGCCGGTGCAGAACCCGGACAAGATCGTCAAGGCGTACATGGCCGCAGACGCGCAGTAATGGATCGATCCTCATGGTGAGGAGCGTGCGCCGCACGCGTCTCGAACCATGAGGCCCCAGACATCCCGGCCTCATCCTTCGAGACGCCCGCCGGCGGCGGGCTCCTCTGGATGAGGGTCGGCGTGGTGCCGAGCCAACGATGCGCACCGAACTGTTCGACTTCCATCTTCCGCCCGAAAACATCGCCCTGCGGCCGGCGAGCCCGCGGGACTCTGCGCGCATGCTGGTGGTGCAGGGTGATGGCGTGCTGCGCGATCGGCTCATTAGCGATCTGCCGGACTGGCTCGAGCCCGGTGACCAGCTGGTCGTCAACGACACGAAGGTGATCGCAGCGCAACTGTCAGGCCGCCGGATCGGGCGCGAGACCGAGCCGAAGATCGAGGCCACGCTGATCAAGCGGCTCGATGGCTCGCGCTGGCAGGCACTGGTGCGGCCGGCCAAAAAGCTCGCACCGGGCGATACGATCCGGTTCGGCAATGAGGGCAGGGTGTGCCTGCTGGGGCACCTGGACGCGTCCGTCGAGGCCAAAGGCGCCGAAGGCGAGGTGACGCTGTCGTTCTCCTTCCACGGCCCGACGCTCGACCAGGCGATCGCGGACCTCGGCCGCCCGCCGCTGCCGCCCTACATCGCCGGCAAGCGCGCCGCCGATGAACGTGACGCCGACGACTATCAGACCATGTTCGCGGCGAAGGAGGGGGCCGTCGCTGCGCCGACAGCTGGCCTGCATTTCACGCCGGCGCTGGAAGAGCGTTTGCGCGCCCGCGGAGTCGGGCTGCAGCGGGTCACGCTGCATGTCGGGGCCGGCACCTTCCTGCCCGTGAAGGTCGAGGACACCGAAGGCCATAAAATGCATGCGGAGTGGGGCAGCGTGTCGGAAGCGACCGCTGCAGCACTGAACGAGGCGCGCGCGCAAGGCGGCCGCATCGTGGCCGTCGGCACGACCTCGCTGCGGCTGTTGGAAAGCGCGGCCAGAGGCGATGGCACGATCGCAGCCTTCGAAGGCGAAACCTCGATCTTCATCACGCCGGGCTACCGCTTCCGCGCCGTCGACATCCTGCTCACCAATTTCCACCTGCCGCGCTCGACGCTGTTCATGCTGGTCTCGGCCTTTTCGGGGCTCGACGAGATGAAAGCGGCCTACGCACATGCGATTGCGAGCGGCTACCGCTTCTATTCCTACGGCGATGCGTGCCTGTTGTTCCGCCGCGGTGAAGAAGATGTGCGGAGTCCGTAGGTATTGCCCCAGACGCTGGCTCGTCATTGCGAGCGAAGCGAAGCAATCCCGTCGTGCCGCGGGATAAGAACTGGATTGCTTCGTCGCCTTCGGCTTCTCGCAATGACGCGCGGGTGTCGTTACGCCATCACGCGTTCCGGCAGCAGCTCCGCGATCTGCACCGCGTTCAGCGCAGCGCCCTTCAAGAGCTGATCCGCCGAGACGAACATCGCGATCGAATGCCCGGTCGGATCGGAGAGGTCCTTCCTGATCCGGCCGACCAGCACGTCATCCTGGCCGGAGGTGTCGACAGGCATCGGGAAGTAGTTCTTGGCGCGATCGTCGACGATGCGCACGCCGGGTGCGGTGGCAAGAATGCGCCGGACGTCGTCTTCCGAGATCGGCTTCTCGCATTCGATGGTGATGGCTTCGCAATGGGCGCGCAGCACCGGCACGCGCACGCAGGTGACGCCGATCGCGATGGCCTCATCCTCGAAGATCTTCCGGGTCTCGTTGATGACCTTGGTCTCTTCGTCGTTGTAGCCGGTCTCCGCATCGATCGCCGTGTTGTGGCTGAACAGGTTGAATGCGTAGGGATGCGGCATCACCTTCGGGGCATAGACCTGCCCGTTGAGATTGGCGCGGGTCGACTGCACGAGCTCGTCCATGGCGGCCGCACCGGCGCCGCTGGCGGCCTGGTAGGTCGAGATGATGACGCGCTTGATCCGGTTCTTCTGATGGATCGGCCACAGCGGCACCAGCGCGGTGATGGCGGCGCAATTCGGATTGGCGATGATCCCCTTGTGGTCCCGAATGCGGCCCGCGTTGATCTCCGGGATCACCAGCGGCACGTTCGGGTCCATGCGGAAGGCTGAGGAGTTGTCGACGACCACGGCGCCTGAGCGCACCGCGATCGGCGCGAACTTCCTGGAGATGCCGCCGCCGGCCGAGAATAGCGCGATATCGACGCCCTCGAACGAGCGCTCGTTGAGCTCCTCGATGGTGACCGTCTGGCCGCGAAAATTCAGGGGCTGTCCGGCCGAGCGGGCGCTCGCCAGCGCCTTCAGCTTGCCGACGCGGAAGTTGCGGCGGTCCATGGTGGCGATGAATTCGGCGCCGACAGCGCCGGTCACGCCGACAATGGCAACAACGGGGTCGTTCTTCACGTCTCTGTCTCCAGTTGGAATTTAGGCAATAAAAAAGCCCCGGACCTTCATCAGGCGGGGCTTCGGTTCGAAGATGTCGCGGTTAGGTTCGTCTACGCGCGCACGCCTCCCGAGGCCCTGCTGGGCTTGGTGGTTTTCGTCGTGCGTTTGGTCGCGGTGAACATGGCGCAGGACCATAGTGGCGGCGGGAACCGCCGTCAACGGACTTTGTGACCGGAATTGGGCTCGACCAGGTTGAAACCGGCTCCGCGCTGACGCAATAAACCCGTCATGAGCCTCCCAGAAGACACCAGCCTTCCCAATCATTTCGAGCTGCTTGCGACTGACGGCGCTGCGCGCACCGGCCGCCTCACCACGCCGCATGGGGTGGTGCGCACGCCTGCCTTCATGCCGGTCGGCACGGCGGGTGCCATGAAGGGGATTCATTGGCGCGAGGTCCGCGACGCGGGCGCCGACATCGTGCTGGGCAACACCTACCACCTGATGCTGCGTCCGGGCGCGGAACGGATCGCGGCGCTCGGAGGCCTGCAGCGTTTCACCGGCTGGGGCGGGCCGATGCTGACCGATTCCGGCGGCTTCCAGGTGATGTCGCTATCCGAGCTCCGCAAGCTGACGGAAAATGCCGTTACGTTTCGCTCCCATATCGACGGCACCAAGATCGAGCTGTCGCCGGAGCGCGCCATCGAGGTGCAGCGCCTGCTCGGCTCCGACATCGCGATGCAGCTCGACGAGTGCGTGCGGCTGCCGGCCGGGCGCGACGACATCGAGCGCGCGATGCAGCTGTCGCTGCGCTGGGCCGCGCGGTGCCGCCGCGCCTTCGAGACTGCGCCGGCCGGATACATGCTGTTCGGTATCGTGCAGGGCGGCGACGTCCCAAGCTTGCGGGAGACGAGCGTACGCGGCCTGGTCGATATCGGTTTCCACGGCTATGCGATCGGCGGCCTCGCGGTCGGTGAGCCGCAGGCGGTGATGCTCGCGATGATCGAAGCCACGGCGCCGGTGCTGCCCGCCGACCGGCCGCGCTATCTGATGGGCGTCGGCACGCCGGATGACTTGCTGGAGTCGGTCAAGCGCGGCATCGACATGTTCGACTGCGTGCTGCCGACCCGCAACGGACGGCACGGCGTCGCGTTCACCCGTTTCGGGCCGGTGAATCTGCGCAATGCGCGCCACGCCGACGACCCGCGTCCCCTCGATGAGGAGAGCCCGTGGCCGGCGGCGCGCAGCTATTCGCGCGCATATCTGCATCATCTGGTCAAGGCGGGCGAGACGCTCGGTGCGATGCTTCTGTCGGAGATCAACATCGCCTACTATCAGCAACTGATGGCCGGCATGCGCGGTGCGATCGCCGCCGGCACTTTCGCTCAGTTCTATGCTGAGACGCGCGCAAACTGGTCACGCGGTGATATCGCCGCGCGATGACACTCCCAGCTGATGGAAGCCGGCTCAGGACGACAGGGCAGCGCAGGCGAACCGCTTGTGGACGACGTGCTTGGTCACAAAGCCGTAACCGCAGGTGTCGCAGGTCCAGAGATAGCTGATCGCGTTATCGGCAAGATAGGCAGACGCTTCGGCCGCAATCATGGAATCTGCACAGACCGGACATGTCGGAAGATCGCTGCCGCGCGGATTTGGCCTCGGCGTGCTGGTCGACATGAGTTCAGCAAGTGCTGACATGGTGACCTCCGTTGCGATCTTAGAGCGGGGATCTCAAGCGTTGCGATCTCTCAAAGGTGGAGACGTCGAGCGTGGGATCGCGTTCTTGCGACCGATCAGCGCGTCAGCGCCCGACATCATGGTTACTATACACTCAGATGTTTGACCTTGTCGCAACACAAATACGTTGTTTTTGCGTAATTTAGCCGCGACAAGTTGTGCGCCGCAGCGGCTCTCATGTCGCAGAAACGTGCTTGCGCAGTGCAACACCCTGTCCAATGATGCGTTACGAAAACTTAACCTGTCGCGCCTGCGCGCAAGGAGTGTCTCAATGGATGCGTCATCTGCTGCCGAAAACACGCCGCGTCCGGGCCGAGGACGCGTGTTCGAATCGATTGTCGACGCGATCGGAAACACGCCGATTGTGCGGCTGCGAAGGCTGCCGGAGCAGCACGGCGTCAATGCAACGATCCTTGCCAAGCTGGAATACTTCAATCCAGCCGCGAGCGTGAAGGATCGCATCGGCGCGGCGATGATTATCGCGATGGAGAAGGCGGGCATCATCAACAAGGACACCGTGCTGATCGAACCGACCTCGGGAAATACCGGAATCGCGCTGGCTTTCGTCGCGGCGTCGCGCGGCTACCGGCTCAAGCTCGTGATGCCGGAATCGATGTCGATCGAACGTCGCAAGATGCTCGCCTTCCTCGGTGCAGAGCTGGTACTGACGCCCGCCGCACAGGGAATGAAGGGCGCGATCGCGACTGCCGAGGAGCTATTGAGAACCACTCCGAATTCGGCGATGCCGCAGCAGTTCAAGAATCTCGCCAATCCCGAGATTCATCGCCGCACCACCGCCGAGGAGATCTGGAACGACACCGGCGGCAATATCGACGTCTTCGTCGCGGGCGTCGGCACCGGCGGTACGATCACCGGCGTCGGGCAGGTGCTCAAGCCGCGCAAGCCGTCGTTGAAGGTGGTGGCCGTCGAGCCGGAGGAGAGCCCGGTGCTGTCAGGCGGGATGCATTCGCCGCATAAGATCCAAGGCATCGGCGCCGGCTTCGTCCCGGACATTCTCGATCGCTCCGTGATTGATGAGATCGTCAAGATCAACAGCACGACGGCGATCGAGACCTCTCGCGCACTGGCCCGCAACGAAGGCATCCCCGGCGGCATCTCCTCGGGCGCGGCGATCGCCGCGGCGCTTGCGATCGGCAAGCGGCCGGAGAGCGCGGGCAAGACCATTCTTGCGATCGTGCCGTCCTTCTCCGAACGCTATTTGTCGACTGCGCTTTTCGAAGGAATGTGAATGATGGCGAACCAACCGCGACGTCCACGCACGCTCGCCGACGCCCGCACGGAAGCCGAGGCCGCGTTCAAGAAGGTCACGACCAAACCCGTCGAGGCACCGCCGAAAAAGGCGGCGATCCCCGGCGTCAAGGAGCAGGTGACCTTGCGGATCGACCAGGACGTGCTCGAGCATTTCCAGGCCGGAGGCCCCGGCTGGCAGGACCGCATCAACGCCGCGCTGCGCAAGGCCGCAGGCCTGTAAGGGCAAAGATTAGCCGCTCAGCAGGTCCGCGCTCTTGCATACCAGTTGCGACTACCTGCGCAGTGCGCCGCCGAGGACGCCGCCCATCATGCCGCCGATGAAGGCCGCACCGGCGGCGTTGCCAGCATTGTCCGGCGGCGGGTTGCGGTACACCGGCGCGGCGCTCGGCGGCGGGGCGCTGCCGGCTGCGACATTGCCGCTGGGCCTGGCACGGCGAGGCTTGGCTGCGGGGTCGCTCATCGAAGCCGTTGCCGGGGCGGGCTGCGGCTCGGCGAGCAGCGCCTTGTGTTGCAGCCTGGTCAGATAGCCTGTCGAAGGATAACCGCGTGCCGCCTGCCAGCGCTTGACGACCCCTCGGGTCTCGTCATCGAAGATGCCGGTCATCTTGGTGTCGAAGCCAAGGCCGGTCAGACGGCGCTGCACGTCGCGCCGCTTGCTCTTGTCGAGACCGATCTGATCCTCGCTGACCTGGCTGCCTTCCTCGGTGAACACAGCGGGATCGCCCCCCTTGGCGACGTTCCGCGTGGCATTGTTCGCGGCGCCGCTTTCGATCGAGGCGATGCGAGCGAGTGCCAGCGTCTTGAACTGGCCGTTGGGATAGGTCGAGAGGTAGGCGTTGAGCTCTTCCGGCCTGTTGGAGTCCTTCACCGAGCGCCAGAACTCGAGCTCGGCCTCGGCATTGGCCGAAGAGGCGGCATTGGCCGGAACATTGCCCGGGATGGCAGCCGCGCTCGTTGCCGGCGTTGCAGCGGGATTGAGATAAACCGCGCCGATCAGATTGGTATGGCCCCAGGGCAATTGGCCCTTGCTGGTCTCCTCGTTGACCTGGGCGCGCACCTCCGTCATCGCCTGCTGGATTTCGACGCCTGGCTGGGCGATGTGGGCGATCAGAGCGCGGGTGAACGGGCTGTTGGCGCCGGCCTCGCCGTCGAGCGCGGTCTGGCCGGGGCCGGTGGCGAATGCGATCAAGGTGCCTTCACCCGATTTCATTTCGGCAAGGCCCGTCTGGACCGTGACGCTGCGGGTCGGCGAGTTCGACTTGATCTTGGCAGCGAACGGATTGTCGCGGCAGGCGTCGAGGAAGACCAGCTTGACCTTGGCATCGCCCATCGTCTGATCGAGCGTCACGTCGATGTTGATGGCGGAGCCGAGCTTCACGTCCATCTCGGATTTCAGGTCGGCATCGACCGGCAGCAGGTAGTTGGTGCCGGAGATCGCAATGCCGTGCCCGGCATAATAAAACACCGCGATATCGGCGCCCTGTGCCTTCCGGCCGAAATCGAGCAGCTTTTCGGTCATCTTGTCGCGGGTGAGATTGGAGCCCTCGACCACGTCGAAACCGACATTGCGCAGGGTTGCGGCCATGGCCTTCGCATCGACCGGAGGGTTCGGCAGCGGCGCGACGTTCTTGTAGGCGCCATTGCCGACCACGAAGGCGACACGCCGATCCGCTTTGGCAGCTTCCGCCGTCAGCGCCATGCAAAGCAGCGACAGACCGATGGTGAGACAACGCATCAGGACATCCCCCAGGAGAAGCGAAGTGATCACTGCGACATTAGTCGCGGCGGACGCGAAAAGGTCTCGTCGCCGATGCCAAAAAAATCGATCGAGACTTGATTTTTGCGCAGCTGTTGCGCGGAAATTCACGTTTCCGGGGACGCGGCTATGTGATCGGATCACACGCGGGGAGCCGCAATGAGGGATGTTCGCGCGACCTCAGCTCCGCGCGCGCACGGCGACCGGCTGTGCCGGCCGCAAGTTGAGCAGGTTGCCGCCAAGGATCAGCGCCGCCCCCAGCAAGGTAAAAGCATCGAGCTGTTCGGCATAGAGCAGCCAGCCGGCGGCCGCGGTCAGCGGTACGCGCAGGAAGTCCATGGGGACCACGATGGTGGCATCCGCATAGAGCATCGCGCGCGCCATGCAGAGGTGCGAGAATGTGCCGCAGATCGCGATCACGACAATCCAGCCCCAGATCGTGGCCGAGGGCGAGGTCCAGAGCGCCAGCGTCGGCACCAGGCCCGCCGCGGCCTGGATCGAGAGCATCCAGAAGATGATGGACACGGTCGGCTCGGTGCGGGTGAGGGACTTCACCAACACGATCGAGATGCCGAACCCCATCGCCGCACCAAGTGCGATCAATTGGCCGGGGTTGATGGCACCCGCATCGGGACGAACGATCACGAGCACCCCGATCAGGCCGAGCATGATGGCGGAAAGCTTGTAGATCGTGAGCCGCTCGCCAAGAAAGCTCGCCGCGAGCAACGCAGTCCAGATCGGCATGGTGAACTCGATCGCGACGACCTGACCGATCGGGATCAAGGTAAGCGCGAAGAACCAGCCGAGTTGAGCGACGTAATGCACGAGATTGCGGGCGATGTGCTGGGGCAACCGCTTGGTCCGCAAAGTGGCGGGACCGCCGCCCAGCCAGACCAATGGCGATAGCATCACAAGGCCGAGCAGGCAGCGCAGCTCCATCAGCTCGAACACATTGAGCTCGCGCAGCGCTTCACGCCCGGCCACGGCCATCACCAGCATGAAGCTGAGCCAGCCCGCCATCCATGAGGCGGCCATCATCTTGGAAGCAGGTCGGTGCATGGGCGGGAAGGGAAGGTGACTGCCTGTAACAAGGGCAGGGCTGTATCGCCTCCCAGGTACAGCTTGCAAACGAAATCGGCAGATGTGCCGCAATCAGGCGGGCAATGGAACTGGCAGCGGCGCAACAAAAGCATGGAATGCGGACGTGTTCCGTCCTAAAGCGGGCGCTCCGAGCAGGCCAAAAGAATATCCAGAAGAGACAATCACGACATGTCCGACCGTCCCACCTCCGCCGATTTTCTCACGGCGTTCGCGACCGGCTGGCCCGAGAAGGAGCCGCATCTAATGGTGTTGTCGCTGACCACGCACAAGGGCGTGCAGGACTTCGCCATGACCAAGGAGCAGGCGCTCTTGATTGCGAAGACGATCAAGCAGACCGCGGCGCAGCTGGCCACGCCAAAGGCGGGGACGCCGCTCCGCGGCTAGGCTCGCTCAGCGCGACAACGAGATATTGGCGCCGCGGAACTGGCTGTCGGCGCGGATCGAGACCGACTGCCGGTTGCCGCGCGTTGCGAGCGTGATATTGGCGTTGAAGCCGGCAGCGCTGGCGGCTAGCTGGAAGTTGCCGCCGCCGCCACGGCCCTGGAGCATGCCATTGATGCCGCGGCTCGATTCGCTCCAGCTGCCGGAGATCGCAGAGCCCTGTGCCACGACGTTGGCGGAGAGATTGAACTTATAGGCGTCGCTCGCGCAGGTCAGCGACAAGTTCAAACGCGGACCAGATACGGCGTAGCTGGCGCGGCAGCGGATCCGCTCCGTCGAGCCGTCCTCGAGCGCCACCGTGCCGCTGCCATGCCAATTGCCGGCCATTCCAGTGAAGGGGCCGGGGTCGGCGTGACTGGGAGCGCTGAGACCGCTCGCACCAAAAAAGACGGCGGCTGTCATGAGCCGCCGAACCGTCTTCAAACTCGAAAAACGCGTGTTACAGCCGCGACGCCTGCCAGCGTCCGCTGCACGGAATGCCCGCTGAAGCGCCATTCCACTTACCCGAACCGGAATTGCCATTGAGCTGACCATTTGCGTATGCCCCGTTGATCGAGACCTTAACCAGGCCTTCCCGCCCAATCGAACCAGAGACGTTGGCACCCGGCGCCGAAATTCTACCGTCAGCGACGGTCAGGGTCGAGCTTGCGGAGGGCTCACAGCTGCCGCTATTGGTCACAATTGTAACCTGCCATTGTCCATCATAGGGGGATTGGGCAAAAGCAGGGGCCGCAGCACTGCCGGCCAAGATGGTCGCCACCAAAGCCATTCCGATGCGATCAAGACGCATGAATCAGTTCCTCAAATGTGAGTGATGGCTTCAGCTTATTTGGAAAAATTGTGACGAAAGTTTGCCGCAGTGCGGCGGTAAAAATTTCACGAATAATATCAATATGATAAAGGTTAATCGTCTTATCGGGCCAGCGGCATCCGAGCCAAGCTCAGGGCCGCAATTGGCGCGTCCCTACTTGAATACCGCGCTGGGCTTTGCGTGGGAAGCCAGATTCCGGGCGGACGCATGCGCAAACTGCGCGTGCGCCAATCGCCTTCGACGTGCTGCCTTCAAGACGGCGTGAGGCTCGGGGCCTTGGTGGCGAACTGCTCATCCTGCGGCTTGGCGGGGATGGAGCCATGCGCCTTGGCGTAATCGATGACTTGGCCGAGCAGCTTCAATCCGAGCGGGGCAAGCGCGCGCTCCCACAATTCGCGGGCCGTCTCGCCCTTCTTGACGAAGCACCAGTCCTGGGCGGCAATGGCGCCTGCATCCATGCGCTCGGCGAGGTGATAGATCGTTCCGCCCGCGACCGGGTCGCCCTCCTTGATCGTCCATTCGACCGCGGCCTTGCCGCGGTGACGGGGGAGGAGCGAGGGATGGTAGCCGATGCCGCCGAGCTTGGCAGCGGCCACGGCCGCTTGCGCGACGCGGGCATGGCTATGCGCCGTGACGATCAACTCGGTCCCCGGCGCGATTTCTTCCGGAGTGACGAGGTGCGGATCGGCCTGGACGACGACTTCGATGCCGGCGGCGCGGGCTGCGGCGGCCAAGCGGTCCTCGCCATCATGCACGACCACGCGCGCGATCTCGACGTCCTTGTCCCGCAACATGTTCAGTGTGGCCACACCGAAATGGCGGGAGCCGACGAGGGTGATACGCATGATGGATTTGTCTTCCGAGGTTGAATTTCGACGGGGCAGGCCAAGGACGGATGACGGCGGGGCTAGAGGAGTGGATCGGACCTCGCGCCCTGCCGGCGCAATATCCAGGCCCGTACCAAATCCAAAGCCCCACGACCGTCAACGAGATAGCTCGCTCGGTCAAATCAATCCTGGACCCGCTCGTCAAGCAGCTCGTGCTTTTTCATCACAGGTCCGCGCTGCCGGTTGCAGGCCGAAGCAAATCGAACGGCCGAGAAGGCGGCGCGAGCGGAAATGGCTCACCGGAGCAGGTGCGGGCGGCCGGCAGATCGCGGAGACGTGGAGAATTGGGATGCGCAGCTTGGGCGTCGAATCGTCCAGTCGCTTTCCTGATTTCTTAGAACAATTCGTTAAATTATTGAGGGTAGTATCAAATCGCCGCGACCGCCGCGCGGCCAAATAGCCGGGTGCCGCCCTGTCACCTGTTCCCTGGGGCCTGCGCGCCCGGTTATTTGCCGCTCGCCAATCCTACTATTTCAGCGCGGTCTGCCGCCCGGTCTATAGACCGAGCGCCTCGCGCAGCGGCCCAAGGAACTTCTCGTATCGCTTCCAGCTTCCAACCGAGCGGCGGTAGAGCGGCTCACGCACCTGCATCAGGCTCGCGGTGCGCACCGCGCGCTGGGTGCTGTGGAAATCGCGGCAGGCGTCTTCCCATTCCAGGCCGCAATGGGTCAGCACGCCGCGCGACGTGACCTCGAGATCGTCGACCAGGTCCTCATATTGGACGTCCATCAAGACGCCGGGCGGAAGCACCTTGTGCCAATGCGCCATCACGGCCTCGTAACCCCGGTAGTAACGGCCGAGCTCGGTCAGATCGTAAGCGAAGGGCTGGCTGCCGGTGAACAGCAGCGAGTAGCAGGAGACGCAGGTGTCGAGCGGATCGCGCCTGACATGGATGATCTTGGCGTTCGGAAGCGCGGCATGGATCAGGCCGACGAACATGAAATTGAGCGGCATCTTGTCGACGATGCGCTCGGCTTCCGGCGCGAGCGCCCGTACCCGCGCGGTGTACTGCTGCCCGAGCTCCGTCATCTGCTCCGGGGCGAGCAGAGTGATGAGTTCGGGATAGGCCGGGAGGACGCGCTGGCGCTTGGCGCATTCGCCGATCAGGTCCTTGAAGGTCTCGAGTTCGCCGGCCCCGAACACCTTGGAATGGCTGGCCAGCACCTGTTCCATCAGCGTGGTGCCGGAGCGCGGCATGCCGACGATGAAGATCGGCGACCAGGAGGCGTCGCCGTGCCCTGCGGTCGACCGGAAGAATTCCGGCGTGAACTTGGTGGCGATATTGGCCATCGCCGCCAGCCGCTGGCCTTCATCATAGTCGAAGGTTTTTCGCTTCAGCGCATTGCCCTTCTGGAGATGGGCGAATGCGGCGTCATGGTCCTTCAGATCGGCCAGTGCCTTGCCCATCGCGAAATGGGCGGCAATCTGCTTTTCCTGGTCGAGCAGATCGACGCGGCCGAGCAGGCGGTGCAGGCCGGGCAGGCGGCGGTCGTCCGGCTTGAACTTCGCCATGTTCGCGAGGTTCAGGTGGATCGGAGCCTCATCCGGCGACAGTTCAAGCGCGCGTTCGAAGGCCGCAGTCGCTTCGTCGAATCGGCCGAGTGCCTGATAGGCCACGCCGAGATTGTTGTAGGATCCGAAGCGATCCGGTTTGATCTTGAGGGCGAGCAGGTTCTGCTCGATCGACTCCTCGAGGCGGTTGAGCTCGAGCAGCGCGTTGCCGAGATTGCCATAGGCATCGGCATATTCCGGCCTGCTCGCGATGGCCTTCTTGTAATGCTCGATGCCGCGCTCGGGATGACCTTGCCGCAACAGGACATTGGCGATGTTGTTGTGGGTCTCGGCGTGATGCGGGCTATAGTCGAGAACCTTCAGGTAGCATTTCGCCGCCTCGATGTCCTTGCCTTCGGCATAGTGCAGGTTGCCTAGCGCGAAATGCGCGTCGAGGTGCTGGGGCTTCAGGGCAATCGCCCGCTTCAGCATCGCCATGGCTTCGTCGCTCTTGCCCTGGCTCTGCAGCGTCATCGCATAGGCGTAGAGGATGCCAGGATGATCGGGCGCGAGTGCCAGCGCCTTGAGATAGTAGCCGACCGCAGCCTCGAACCGGCCAGCCGAGGCTTCGACCGCCCCGAGGCTGCCATGCGCCTCGGCGGAGCGCTCATCGATGGATGCCGCCTGGAGAAAATGACGCCTGGCCTCGTCCAGACGATTGGCCTGCGTGCAGATCGTTCCGAGGCCGACCAGGGCGCCGAAATGATCCGGCTGACTCGCCAGGATGAAGCCGAACAGTTTCTCGGCATCCTCGTGGTCGCCGCGTTGCTGCAGCTTCTTCGCGACGGTGAACGCTCGTTCGGCCTCCGCCTTCAACGCACCCTGCCGGGCGACGAGATCGATCGGGCGCGCGCGGTTGGGCTCGGCGATAACAGGCGCAACGACATTGCTCGGCGCGGGACGAGTGGCCTCTTCTTGCGTGACCGCGGCAGTGTCGGTGGGCGCGATGCTCGGACCGAGCGTGTCGAACAACGGCTTGAGCCGATCGCCGTAGAGTCGCCAACGGCCGACCGAACCGGTGAAAAGCGGCTGCCGGACTTGGACCAGGCTCGCGGTGTTCACCGGCCGCTCGGTCTGATGGAACGAAAGACATCGGGCGTCCCAGTCAAGGCCGCAATGCGCTACGATGCGGCGTGCCTCGGTCTCGAGGTCACGCACCACGTCTTCGTAGGTGACTTCCAGCATGACGCCGGCCGGCAGCACCGCGCGCCAATGATCCATGAGCGCATCATAGGCCCGATAATAGCGTCCGAGTTCAGCGAGGTCATACGCAAAGGGCTGCGGCTCGGCGAACAGGATCGAATAGCAGGAGAGGCAGGTGTCGATCGGATTACGCTTGACGTGAATGATCTTCGCACCCGGCAGCGCGAGATGGATCAGACCCGCGAACAGAAAGTTCGAAGGCATCTTGTCGACAATGCGCTCGGCTGCCGCATCCAGACCGGCGAAACGTGCCAGATAGGCCTTGCCAAGCTCGCGCAGATCGCCATCGGACATTCTTGCAAGCATTTCCGGATATTCGCCGCGCGTGCGATCGGCGAACAGCTCCGTACTGGCGGCAAAATAATTGACTTCCCCGGCACCCTCTGCCGCAGGATGGCTGGCCAGGATCTGTTCGATCAGGCTCGTGCCTGAGCGCGGCATGCCGATGATGAAGACTGGCCGATTTGAGGGCTCGCCCGTTCCCGACCGGGCCTCGATGACGTCTCCGTTGAAGACGCTGCGGATGCGCTCCAACTGCTGAAGGGCTTGGTTCTCGTCATAGCGGATGCGTCGGCGCTCGAGGCGGTTGGCCGTGTGGAAATGAAAGAGTGACCGCTCTGCGTCCTTGATATCGGCGTAGGCCCGGCCCAGCGTGAAGTGCAGCACGATGCGCTCATGCTCAGCCAGCGTCTCCTCGCGCCGCGCCAGATCCTGTAGAGAGGGCCAACGCGGGTCGTCGGCCATAAATCGCTTGATCGCCGCGTAGTTGAGATGGATGCCGGCATTTTGCGGCGCGATCCTGAGGGCAGTCTCATAGGCCGATGCGGCCTCGTCCAGCCGGCCGGCGATCATCAACACGCTGGCGAGATGATTGAGCGTCTTGGTATCGCGCGGCGCGTGCGCAAGGGCTGCCTGGTAGCTGGCCACGGCATCGTCGAAACGGTTCATCGCCCGCATGGCGTCACCGCGATTGCGATAGGCATCGGCATAGCCGGGCTGCTGGCGGATCGCCTCGTCATAATGTGCAATGGCCTCACGATGCGTCCCGCGCGACTGCAGCGCGTTGGCCAGATTGTTGTACGCCTCGGGAAAGATGGGGCGTTCGGAAATGGCGCGCTCGTAGTGGAAGACGGCGGCGGGCCAGCTGTTCGTCTCCAGATAGAGATTGCCGAGATTGAAATGAGCGTCCGCCGATTGAGGGCTCAGCGCGAGCGCCTGTTGAAAACTGCGGATCGCGGCGTCGAGCTGCGCGGTCGCGTGATAGCAGCCGCCGAGATTGAGCAGCAGGGCCGGCGCCTGAGGGTCGATCGAAAGCGCGCGCTGGTAGTGTGTAATCGCATCGTGATGACGGTCGAGCCGCCGACAGGCATCTCCAAGTCCGGCGAAGCCCGCCGCAAGATTCGGCCTGAGCGCGATTGCGGTCTGGTGACAGGAAATCGCGCGTTCGAGTTGTCCGAGCTGTTGGTAGCAGAGTCCAAGGCTATTGTGCGCATCGGCATGGCGGTCATCGATCGCAATGGCGCGTTCGAAGTGCGACGCTGCATTGGCGGCGTCGCCGAGATTGGCATACGCCTTGCCGACCATCAGATGTGCGTCGGCGGATTGGTCGGCGAGATCGGCGGCCTGGCCCAGCAGCCGGCGAGCCTCGTCCGTATCGCCGCGCTGAAGGCGGATCATTGCGAGGCTGCAGAGTGTTCGGACGTGGCGCGGCTGCACGGCAAGAAGCTGGCGAAATGCCTGCTCCGCCGCCTGCAAGGTGCTTTCCTCGGTGCCCGGACTGATGGAGGGGGAATGGGTAGGCGACGTCGAAATCAGACGTGGACGGAAAGCTACGGCTTGGTCGGTCATGAGAATGATTTGCCACGAGGTTGGACGCAGCCGTTGTCCGCACAGAATTAAGCGAAACGGAGGCTTGAGCTGAGCTTCACTGTGGCGGAGCCATAGAACCGTTCACCGCCGGGAGGTGGTCGCGATGTAAAAAAGCCGGCGCAGAACTTGCGTTCTGCACCGGCTGGTGTCGATCAATGATCGCCGGACGTCAGCCCCACACGTGGGCCATAACGTGATGGTGAGACATGTCGGCCTGCTGGGCCGCCGCCACTTCGTGGTGCTCGTGGCTGCTATGATCGTGGTGGTCATGGTGACCGCCGCAATGGCTGGCGCAGCCACCGTTATTGCCGCCCGTTGTGCCGCCGCCGGTCGAACCACCCGTGCCCGTGCCACCACCGGTGGTTCCGCCTCCAGTGGAGCCACCTGCGCCGGTCCCGCCGCCTGCAGGTGTTCCGCCGCCCGCCCCGGTGCCGCCTCCGGCCGGAGGCGTCGTGGCCGTACCGCCGGTGCCATTGGCGATGTTCGGGTTCGCCGTAACCGGGATGGCGCCCTGGGCCGTGCCGTGGATCGAGGTGGCTGCTGACACGGTGGTCGCCGTGCCGACATAGGTCCCGCCATTGACCGGAATGTTGTTGCCGGAGACGTCCATGGCGTCGGCGGCAAAACCCTGACCGGCGGCGGCGAGCATCGCCTTGTCGGCCGCGAGTGCCGCGCCGGTGTCGCCATTGAGGATACCCTGCAAGCCCTTCACCGAGGCTGCTGTATCGGCCTCGAGCGTACCGCTGAGCAGCTCGTTGTCGAAGCGGCCCTGGAATACTGCGCCCTGTGCCGCGTCGAAATTGGCGCCGAACTGCTGATAGTTCTGAATCTGTGTGATCAAGGTCTGGCTGGCCTGCGCGCCGCCGGTCGCGATCTTCTGCAAGGTCGCGTTGATGGTATTGGCCTCGGCCAGGAAAGCGGCCCAGAAATTGGTCTGCGCCTGGTTGTCCTGGAATTTGGTCACGGTGCCGGTGAGCCCGCCCGGATCCTCGGCAAAGCCGCCGGCATGGCCTGCGTTACCATTGCCGCCGGCCGCGATGTTCAAGTTGGCGTCGTTCTGGATGATGTCGATGCTGTCGAGCAGATTGTCGGCGGTGCCGCGCAGCGCAGCCTGGCTGCCATTCGCCTCCGCGGCAGCGTAGTTCTTGAGCTCGAGATTGACCTGGCCCAGCACCGTCTGCAGGTGAATCGTGGTCAGCGCGGCGGCAATCGAGGTTTCGCCTTTCTCGATCTGCGCCAGTTGGGTCTTGTTGTTGAGGATGGTGGTGAGGCCCTGCGACACCGCGGTGAGGTCGGTCGTGATTTCCTGCAGGTTGCCGGAATTGATGCCGCCGGAGGCCAGTTCGACGATTTTGTTGAAGACGACGCCGACGTCCTTGAGGCTGTTGCCGGCTGTCGCCGCGGCAAGGCTCGCCGGATCGTCGGCCCCTGCAGGCGAAGCTTGGAAGGCGACGTCGGTCGCGCCGGTGTTGGCCAAGTACGTCACATTGTTGAGCGCGGTCGTGAGGTGCGCGTCGTTGTGGATCTCCTGCAGGATCTCCTGCTGCACAGCATGAATGGTTTGATTGGCCGCGGCCGCGGTCGTGGCGTTGGTGATCTGCCCCGCCGCGTTGAGCAAGATCCCGAGCTGGGCCTCGACATTGGTGAGGACGGCGGTATCGGTGGCGTTGAGCGCGAAGGTCTTGCCACCGAGCGTGACCTGGCCGGGATTGGCCAGCATCGCGGCGATGTCGGTCTGCACTGCAGTGATGTCAGCTTGATAGCTGCTGAGGAAAGTGGGCGAGTTGCCGCTGCCGGCGAGACTGAACAGGCCGAGCGAGTCACGGACCGCGTCGTTGAAGACGACGCCGGCCTGCACCAAGTCGGTCGAGTGCTGCAGAGCGGATGCGCGCACCAGCAGGTTCGATGTGCCATTGGCGAGCGCGGTCGGACTGAAGTTGATAGGCGTCGGGGTGCCGCCTCCACCGCCGCCGGCCGGAGGCGTCGTCACCGTGCCGCCGGTGCCATTGGCGATGTTCGGGTTTGCCGTGACGGGGATGGTGCCCTGAGCCAGGCCGTGCACCGATGTCGCGGTCGAGACCGTGGTCGCCGAGCCGACATAGGTCGCGCCGCCGATCGCGATGTTGTTGCCGGAGACGTCCATGGCGTCGGCCGCGAAGCCTTGGCCTGCGGCGGCGAGCATCGCCTTGTCGGCGGCAAGCGCCGCGCCGGTGTCGCCATTGAGGATGCCCTGCAGGCCCTTCACCGCGGCTGCGGTATCGGCCTCGAGCGTACCGCTGAGCAGCTCATTGTCGAAGCGGCCCTGGAATACTGCGCCCTGTGCTGCGTCGAATTTGGCGCCGAACTGCTGATAGTTCTGAATCTGTGAGATCAGGGTCTGACTGGCCTGCGCGCCGCCGGTCGCGATCTTCTGCAAGGTCGCGTTGATGGTGTTGGCCTCGGCCAGGAAGGCGGCCCAGAAATTGGTCTGCGCCTGGTTGTCCTGGAATTTGGTGACGGTGCCGGTGAGTCCGCCCGGATCCTCGGCAAAGCCGCCGGCATGGCCTGCGTTACCATTGCCGCCGGCGGCGGTGTTCAGGTTGGCGTCGTTCTGGATGATGTCGATGCTGTCGAGCAGATTGTCGGCGGTGCCGCGCAGCGCAGCCTGGCTGCCATTCGCCTCCGCGGCAGCGTAGTTCTTGAGCTCGAGATTGACCTGGCCCAGCACCGTCTGCAGGTGAATCGTGGTCAGCGCGGCGGCAATCGAGGTTTCGCCTTTCTCGATCTGCGCCAGTTGGGTCTTGTTGTTGAGGATGGTGGTGAGGCCCTGCGACACCGCGGTGAGGTCGGTCGTGATCTCCTGCAGGTTGCCGGAATTGATGCCGCCGGAGGCCAGATCGACCACCTTGTTGAACACGACGCCGACGTCCTTGAGGCTGTTGCCGGCTGTCGCCGCGGCGAGGCTGGCCGGATCGTCGGCCCCCGCAGGCGAATTCTGGAACGCGACGTCCATGCCGCCGGTATTGGCGAGGAACGGCACATTGTTGAGCGCGCCGGAGAGATGAGCGTCGTTGTTGATTTCCTGCAGGATCTCCTGCTGAACCGCATGGATCGTCTGATTTGCGGCGGCCACCGTCGCCGCATTGGTGGTCTGTTGTGCAGCAGTGATCAGCGTTCCCAACTGGGCCTGCACGTTGGTGAGAACCGCAGTGTCGGTGGCGTTGAGCGCGAAGGTCTGGCCGCCGAGCGTGATCTGGCCGGGATTGGCCAACATGGCGGCGATGTCGTTCTGCACCGCATGGATGTCGGTCGTGTAGACGCCGAGGAATGGGTTTTGGTTGCCGCTGCCGGCTTGAGTGAACAAGCCCAATGAGGCGCGGGCCGCGTCGTTGAAGACGACGCCGGCCTGCACAAGGTCGGTCGAGAGGTTGAGCGCGGACGCGCGTACCAGCAAATTCGACGTTCCGTTCGCCAGCGCGGTTGGGTTGAAGGTATTATTCGCCATTATGAATCTCCCCGAGTTCACGCCGGCTCGTGCCTGGTCCTGGTACGTGTGACAGGCAGCCGAAGTGAGTAGAACGAACGCCCCGCAGCCGGCTCGACAGGACTAGGTGTCCCGCGTGCCAGGTGCGAATTATTCGCTCTATTGGGGCCAAAAGAAGCGTGGCGAAGTTCGCAACTATGTTGTTGTTCGGGCGGTTTCCGATTGTTGCCGTTCAGCGACGGATTGTTGCCAAGTCGTTGATCTCGTAGGTGTCATCCGAAGCACAGTCTGGGTCGATTCGACGGGCGTTGCATGTTGCAGCCCAGATGTCGCCCCGATTTTTCACTTGGTCTCGAGGAGGCCAGTGCAGAACGTCATTCTGCACTGGCCGCTCGCTCTCTGATCGTACTCGGAGGTGAGTAGCGGATCAGCCCCACATATGGACCATTGCGTGGTGATGCGCGGCGCTGGTGGCATGACTAGCAGCCGTGTTCGCTGAAGCGGCCGCCGTGTGGCTGTGGTGGGAATGGTGGCTGTGATGGCTCGCCGCTGTCCCATGATTGGCCGCCGTCGTACCGCCGCCCGTCGAGGTCGTAGTCCCGCCGCCAGCGGCCGTCGTGCCGCCGCCGGCTGACGTGGTGCCGCCAGCGGCCGCTCCACCGGCGCCTGCCGCACCACCTGCTGCGGCAGGCGTTCCTCCGGCCCCAGCCGCCGTCGTACCGGCTGCCGCCGTGCCGCCGGTGCCGTTGGCGATGTTGGGAGTCGCGGTCACCGGGATGGTGCCGTGGGCGAGGCCATGGACCGAGGTTGCCGCCGAGACTGTGGTCGCGGTGCCGACATAGGTCGCACCGCCGACCGCGATGTTGTTGCCGGAGACGTCCATGGCGTCGGCAGCAAAACCCTGGCCGGCTGCTGCGACCATCGCCTTGTCAGCCGCAAGCGCAGCTCCGGTGTCGCCGTTGAGGATGCCCTGCAGCCCCTTCAACGCGTTCGCCGTATCGGCCTCGAGCGTGCCGCTGAGCAGCTCATTGTCGAAGCGGGCCTGGAAGACCGCGCCCTGCGCGGCGTCGAAGGCGGCGCCGAAGTGCTGATAGTTCTGGATCTGGGTGACCAGGGTCTGGCTGGCCTGCGCGCCGCCGGTCGCGATCTTCTGCAAGGTCGCGTTGATGGTGTTGGCTTCGGCCAGGAAGGCAGCCCAGAAATTGGTCTGCACCTGGTTGTCCTGGAACTTGGTCACGGTGCCGGTCAGTCCGCCCGGATCCTCGGCGAACCCTCCAGCATGACCTGCTGTTCCATTGCCTCCAGCTGCGGTGTTCAAATTCGCATCGTTCTGAATGATGTCGATAATGTCGAGCAGGTTGTCGGCGGTGCCGCGAAGTGCCGTCTGATTGCCGGCGGCGGCAGCGCCGTCATAGTTGTTCAGTTGCAGGTTGATCTGTCCGAGCGCCGTCTGGAGATGGATCGTGGTCAGCGCAGCCGCGTTGGCGGTCTCGCCTTTTTCGATCTGGGCCAGCATGGTCTTGTTGTTGAGGATGTTGGTGAGGCCCTGCGACACCGCGGTGAAATCGTTGGTGATCTCCTGCAGGTTGCCTGCATTGATGCCGCCAGCCGCCGCCGCTTCCGCCGCGTTGAACACCGCGCCGACCGCCTTGAGGCTCGTGCCCGCCGTCGCCGCAGCCAGCGAGGCGGGATCGTCGGCGCCTGCGGGAACGTTCTGGAACGCAACGTCGGTGGCCCCGGTCGTGGCCATGAACGTCACCTTGTTCAGCGCAGCCGACAGGTGCGCGTCGTTGTTGATCTCGCCGAGGATCTGGCTCTGCACGGCGTGGATGGTCTGCTCGGCGGTCGCCAAGGTCGCGGCATTGGTGATGCCTGCCGCCGCCGTAATCAGCGAGCCCAGCTGGGCCTGGACATTGGTGAGAACCGCAGTGTCCGTGGTGTTGAGCGTAAAGGTCTGGCCGCCGAGCGTGACCTGGCCAGGATTGGCCAGCATCGCAGCGATGTCGTTCTGCACCGCGTGGATGTCGGTCGTGTAGCTGCCGAGGAACGGATTCTGGTTGCCGCTCCCGGCCAGGCTGAACAGGCCCTGCGAAATGCGGACAGCATCGTTGAAGACGACACCTGCCTGCACCAGGTCGGTGGACTGGTTGAGCGCGTCTGCGCGCACCAGCAGGTTCGACGTGCCGTTCGCCAGCGCGGTCGGATTGAACGTATTATTTGCCATTGATCATCTCCTCGAGTGGTCTCGCTCTTGGACCGACAGGCGGCAGCATGTGTCAGACTGTCGCAATACCGCGTCAAACTGTCGCGGATGAACTAATTGCCGCAATGGGGCCGAAACAAGCAGGGAGCGGTCCGCAATTATGATGTTGTTCGGGCAGATTGGGACCGTCGTGGCCGAGGGGCCGCCGTGACGTCACAATGATGTTCAGGCCGGATCGCGTTGCGGCGAGCTTTGCGCGGCGTGCGCCACCAGAACATCGGCCAATCGCGCCTGGCTCCAGGCCAGATCGCGCTGCAGGTCGGGGTGGTGCGGCGCCGAAGCCATGAGGTGCTGGACCAGACCGAGGCTGCGCCGGTACTGATCAGCCGCGCCCGCATGATCGCCCAAGGCGGTCAGCACCGCCGCAATTCGATTCCAGCTCACCGCCTGGTCGCGCAGGAGAGGAATGTTATCCGGCTCGGCTGTGGCGAGGCGCTGCATGATCGCGGCTGCTGCCTGATAGTCGCGCAGCGCGGACGCGTGATCGCGTTTTCCGGCCGCGTGGTCACCGGCACGGACATGGCTTGCGGCCAAATCACGGAGCGCTCCGGCGCGGGGCGTGATGCCCACCGCCATGCCTCCGCGAGGAATTCCGATCGGGGCCGGCGCGGGCAGGGCGGCCACCGTAAACGCCTCGTCGATCGGCGGCGCGAGGGCACCGGCTGTGCCGTGACCGAAGCCCGGAATCCGCGCCAGCGCCGCCTTGACCTGATCCGCGGTGATCAGGCGCGTGCACTCGAACTGACGCGGCGTATCCCGGTGACGCGGGCACCACAGGAAGTCGCCATGGTCGAAACGGTGGCGTACGTCGTTCCAGCAGCTGTTGCAGGCGTGATAGTTGATAACGCGATAGGGCGTGGCGAATTCGTTGACCGGATGGGTGAAGCCGCTGATCATCACGACCGGCGTACCCGCCGCCCACGCAAGCCAAGACAGCCCGCTGGACAGGCCAACGAAGGCCGCGGCGTGCTTGAGCCAGCGCGCGCGCTCCTGCAACGGCCGGTCGCCGGTCTCGTCCGCGGCGCCCTCGGGAATTTCGGTCCATACCATGCCGCGGCCGTGCCTCGGCTTCTGGTCGATGCAGACGACGCGGTAGCCGAGCGCCTTGATGTAGTCGACGATCTCGGGCCAGCCGTGAGGATTATTCCAATATTTGCATTGCGTCGTGGCCTGCACACCGATGCAGACATAGGGATCGGCGATCGGCCGTCCGGCGTCTGCAAGCGCGATGCGCGGCGGCTGCTCGGCGGGATCGACACCGAGAATATAGGCGGCGGTCCGGTGCAGTCCGACCTGGCGAAAGTCTGAAGGTTGATACGCCTGCTCATGGTCATCGAAGAACAGCGCGACGCTGTAGGTCGCGTAGAAGCGCGCTGGCTCGACGTCGACGTGAGAGACGAAGCGGACGTCAGGATAGGCGCCGCGGAAAAGAGGAATCAGCGGTTCGCCAAGGGCGCAGGTGAGCCGGCACCGATGCAGCTCCTTGAACCTCATCGCATAGGAAAGCCAGCCGATGATGTCGCCGATCGTGCCGACCGGAAACTGGATGAGGACGTCGCGATCAGCTGCATGGTAGTCGTGGCAGAGCACCGGTTCGTTGCCGCTCCAGACCTCGAGCCGGAAACGGACGAAGTAGCGCTTGGCGCTGTTGACATGGCCCGATCGCAGCTCGACTTCGTACAGCAGGTTGCCGGTGTCGAGATCACTCAGGCGAACGCGCCAGGGCCGGCCGGTCTCGGGCAGCATGACGCGGCAGCCATCGTTGAAATCATAGCGCAGACCCATCGGCCCGAGCTGAGTCGGTAACGTCGACGGTCGCGGCAGCCGACGGCTTCCGGCGGGGTTTTCGACTTGGTGCGTGGTCGAAGCATGTATCGGCGTTGCACCGGCGTGGCGCAAGGGCATGTCGGTTGCGCCAGACGGCGCTGGGGCGGAACTCGATGCCGTCCTGAGGCTCACGGCCCGGGCGCGCCTATTCCTCGACGAAGGCGCGACGCCACTGCTCCATGATGGGCCTCATCAGATAGCTCAGCATCGTGCGCTTGCCGGTCTGCAGGAAGACTTCGGTCTGCATGCCCGGGATCAACTGCGCACTGCCCAGGCGATGCCGCTCGTCCTCCGACAAGACGACCCGGACCGTGTAGAAGGTTGAGTTGCTGCGCTGATCCGTCGTGGTGTCCGGCGAGACGAACGAGACCTGTCCTGTGACCTGGGGCGTCGTGCGCTGGTTGAACGCCGAAAATCGAACGAAGGCGTCCTGACCTGTGTGCACATGGTCGATGTCCTTCGGCTGGACATGGGCTTCGACCTGGAGCTCATCGGAATCGGGAACGACTTCCATGATGGTTTCGCCCGCCTTGATCACGCCGCCGATCGTGTGGATCGAGAGCTGGTGGACGGTGCCCGAGTTCGGCGCTCGGATTTCGATTCGATCGAGCTGGTCGCGCGCGGCCACGCTTTTTTCGATCAGTTCGCCTTCCTTGGCCTGCGTCTCGCCAAGGTCCTTCACCACTTCGGTGCGGAAGTCCTGATCAGTCTTGACGATCTGCAGCTCCGCTTCGTTGATCTTCGATCGGGTCTCGGCGATAGCCGAGGTGAGCTGGCCGCGTTCGCCGTCGATCCGTGCTGCCTCGCGCTGCAGCGTCGTGAGCCTGGTCAACGGCACCAGCCGCTTGTCGTAGAGATCCTGCACCCCGGCCAATTCGCCGTTGATCAGCTCGATCTGCTTGCTCTTGGAGTCCGACTGGGCTTCCATGCCGGTGATCTCTTGATTGAGCTGAGCAATCCGTCCCTGAAGCAGGTCCTTTTGACTTTGCCGCGTGCTGAGACGCGCCTTGAATAGCGCATTCTCGGAGGCGATCACGCTGCGGACATTGGCGTCATCCGTATGAGAGGTCAGCTCCGGCGGATATTCCGGCTGCTCCAATCCGTCGCGTTCGGCGACGAGGCGGGCGATCTTGGCCCGCTGCTCGTTCAATTGTTTCGCGATCGCCTGCTGATTGGCCTGCACCTGCGTCGCGTCCAGCCGCACCAGGAGATCGCCGGCTGCGACATGCTTGCCGTTCTCCACCTTGATGCTCGCAACGATGCCGCCGGTCGGGTGCTGGATCGCTTTGACGTCGGACTGCACGACCAGATTGCCGGGCACAACGACGGCGCCGGCGAGCGGCACCATCGTCAGCCAGCCGCCTCCGAGCGCGCCGGCCACGAGCAGAACCCTCAGTCCGGTACGCAGCTCGTTCTCGAACATATGGCCGACGCGGGGGATCAGCGATTCGTCGGAGCCATCATCGAGCTGGGCCGCAGTGCCTTGACTGGCGATGAAAGTGACGCCTGTGGTGAGCGCCAGACTCGCGGTCCCGACCAGCCGGCCGACCCGCGTCTGCGGTTCGATTAAGGCCGGCACCAGCGCGCCTGCAGGCGGACGTCGGCTGGATTCCGGTGCAAGCTCGATGGTCGGGGCGGTTGCCCTCAAATTCATCGGCAGCGAACCGTCATCCCGCAGGACCGAACGCGGCCGCGACGGAGGCGATATTTCGGGCTCCCGCATCCAGGCTGGCCGCTGCTCGCGCATCGCTTCGGGATGACGCTGCGGGGCACGGGCCGGGCTCAATCCGAACAGCGACAGCGAGATATCGAAGGCCCGCCCCACCTTGCCCTTCTTTCGCTTTGCGAGGCGCTGTGCCGGCTTCTTGCGGCCGCCGCCGGCCGGCGGTGGTCTTCGACCTTTTTTGCTGTCATCGCGGGGAGCGCGCCGACCACGCGGATCGGCCGGCTCTTCGTCGTCGAATGCGCCTCGCAGGCGCTGTAGCTCCAGGATCAGGGCATCGCCCTGGGGACCGACCGTCCGGCTCTGCGGCATGCCGCGCCAATTGGGGTCGTTCTCATCGTACGGACGGAGGTCGTTGACATGTTTCATGCGGGAGCGCCTTCCGCGGTTGCCGCGCGACGAATGGCTCTTGCGTTCGGTGTGGGAGCCGCCTTCGCGACCGCCGGCGGAGCTTGAGCGGGCTTAGCTCCGGCGATGCGGGCGAAGATCTCCTGGCAGGGACCGAAGGCAATGGATTTGCCTTCGTAAAGCACCATCGCCATGTTCAGCACGTTGAGCGCGCTCGGCCGGTGCGAGATCACGATGACGATCGACTGCTTCTGGCGCATGATCGCAATTGCGCGGCTCAGGGCATTTTCGCCGTCGGCGTCCAGGTTCGCATTCGGCTCGTCGAGCACGATCAGGAAGGGGTCGCCGAACACCGCTCGGGCAAGCCCGATGCGCTGACGCTGCCCGGCAGACAACGACATGCCGCCCTGACCGATTCGGGTCGAATAACCTTCGGGCAGCCGCAGGATGATCTCGTGTACGCCGGCGATCTGAGCCGCATGCAGGATCGCATCGGAGCTCGCATCGTCGTCGAAGCGGCAGATATTGTCCGCCACGGTGCCGTCGAACAATGCGACGTCCTGCGGCAGATAGCCCACGTGGCGGCCGAGATCCTCGTTGCTCCATTGATCGAGCGCGGCGCCGTCGAGGCGCACCACGCCGTGCTGTGCGGGCCAGATTCCGACCAGCGCTTTCGACAGCGAGGTCTTACCCGATGCGCTCGCGCCAAGCAGGGCAAGTCCGGTGCCGGCCTTGATCGAGAACGAGATGTTCGAGACGATCGGTCGGTCCTGGCCGGGCGCCGTGACCGCAAGTTCCTGCACTGCGAGCTCGCGGCAGGGTCTTGGCAGCGCTACCGGCGGAGCCGGGGGTTTGGCAGTCGCCTTGCAGATGTCGCGCAGCCGAAGGATGCCCTGGCGCGCGGCGACCAGTTGCTTCCAGCTGCCGAGCGCGACTTCGACCGGGGCCAGCGCACGCCCCATCAGGATCGAGGAGGCCATCATGACGCCGCCCGAGGCCTGCTCGGACACGACGAGAGCAGCGCCAATGCCGAGCATGCCGGATTGCAGGATGAAGCGGAGCACCTTCGCGGCGGAGCCGAGATTGGCATATACGTCGCTGGAGCGGATGTTCTCTTTCAGGTAGCGCTCGTTGACGTCGGTCCAACGGGCCGAGAATCGCTGCATCATGCCCAGCGCGCGGATCACCTCGGCGTTGCGCTGCATCGCATCCGCCAGCACCTGACGCGCTGCGCTGGTCTCGCTCGCCGATTTGCTGGCGCGGCGCGACAGCCGCTCGGTCACGACCGTCATCGAGATGATGGCCGCGGTGCCGATCATGGCCGTGACGCCGATCAGCGGATGAAACATGAACAGTCCGATCAGGAAGATCGGAATCCAGGGCATGTCGAGAAACGCGGTCGGTCCCATGCTCGACATGAAGGCACGCAACTGATCGAGATCGCGTAGCGGCTGCTGCATCAGCATCGGCTTGGTGCCGCGCAAAGGCAGGGTTGCGAGCGCATGATGGATCGCATCCTGCAGGCCGGCATCGAACATTGTCGCCACCCGGCACAGCATGCGCGCACGCAGCGCGTCGAAATAGCCTTGGATCACGTAAGCGGTCAGAATCATGACCGACAGGCCGGCCAGCGTCGCCAGATTCTTGCTTGGGATGACGCGGTCATAGACCTGCATCATATAAACGGAGCCGGAGAGCATCAGGATGTTGATGACGCCGCTGAATACGCCGATGCCTGCCATCCGCCGTGCGGCTTGCCGCAGCCCGCGCGTCACGGGATCATCTCCCGCCGCAAGAAGGTCCGTTAAGCCTGCCGTCGCTCGTGTTCGCGGACGGTCTTGAGCGACACTCATTCGGTCGCGCCCTCTCCACATGTCGTCGGGATAATGATCGATCAGGCTTTGGTGACAGCCGATGCAGACGATTTTCCGGCAACAATGGGACGAGGGGAGATTTCTGTTGGAAAAACGAATGCGCGTCGGTCCTAAAAACGTAGTCGGGACGACGACAACAACGCAGTGCAAAAAAAATTCAGACGATGCGAGAGAAATTTGGCAGCGACAAATTTCGAAGGTCGCACAGAGAGTTCGGCCGTGCTCGCCGTGCGGCCGAACCGACGGCGTCATAGTTTCGTCCGTCTATCACCTTGCTTCTGCACGCATTGGTCGCTGTGCGGGCCGAATGACGCCATGAAGCCAAATAAATCTTCGTGAAATGCAATGGACGCGCCGATCACTTCTTGGTTTTCGGTATCCGGGGATAGAAGCAGATCATGAGCATGACGATGAGGACGAAGCGGAGTGGGGTGCAATCCGACTGAGACGCTCGCAAAACTATATCTACGCCGTCCGCCGCGGCACCGGCTCGCTCGTGCCGTGTCGGAACGATGTAGACGGGGAATACGCTAAGGGGAAGCGTATCGGTGCGACGCCGTACTGCGACGCCGTTCGCACCATTGTTGATAGACCCGAACACCGACGCATGACGGTGAACGAATGCGCCGTCAGGGGCTGTCCGGTCGTTACGAGGCGATGTCCTCGCGACGGCAGAGTAGAAAGCTCGCTTGCCAGAACAGGCATCTGGGGGACGAATTGCTGAACGATATGATGATCGACCGGATCGGTGCGGAGCTCGACGCATACGGATGTTCGAAGCGCGGCTACGCGCGTCGCGTTCGTCTGCGGAGCAGGAGCGATGGCGCTCGACGCCCGGCCGGTTCTGCAATCTGCATGTGCGCGGGTCCGCGAGGAGACGGCCGCGCATGAGGGTCCGCAAGACAGACTACGGAACGATCATCCTGCACTGGCTGCTGGTCGGGGCAACCGTGGTCGATTTCACCACCGGGCTGCGCATGGCCACAGAAGCGCCAAGTCACGCCTGGATCTCCGAGCATCTGGATTGGGCCTTGCCACGCCAACATACCTGGACGTGGCACATGCCGGCCGGCGTGATGCTGGCGAGCGTGGCGATCGCCTACATGATCTATATCGCCAAATCCGGCCTCGGCCGGCGTGTGGCCGTCGACAAGATGCGGATCAAGGGCCTGATGGGCCGAAGGCCAGCGCGTCTTGGCTCCATCAGCGTGTTCCTGCATTGGGTGCTGTTCATCACCATGGCCGCATTGATCGTGACCGGCGGCTTGTTGTTCTTCGGTATCGAGTCGGGATACGTGACCATGATGATTCACTGGTATGCGACTTGGGTCGTGCCTGCGTTCATTCTCCTGCACATCCTCGTTCACTACGGCATCGGCGGGGCATCACAGTTGTACCGGGTATTCCGGCCACAGGCGCTGCCGCCGCCGCCGCCGCGTCTCGACCCGGTTGAGTTGCTGACCATGCTGGTCGAGCAATCCGAGCGACTCGAGGAAAGCGAGGCCCCGATCAAGGCCTCTCCGGCGGCTCCGGCCATGAGATCGGCCCGCGAACAGATGCCCGCAAGTCGTTCGGAGGATTTGGTTCGCGGCCGCGTGGACGCGCGCAATGGCGCGGTGCGTCCGCGGTCGGCGGCGCCGCCGACGAGTGGCGGCAGGGGCAACGTCAAGGGCAATACGAAGGGCAATGCACGGCGGCGCAATCCGACCTTCCAGGCGAATCCGTTCGTGGTCGCTGCGGCGGTCGCGATTTTTGCGGGGTGGGCGATGGTCGCCGCCGACTACTATGCCGAAGATACGGTCACGGTTCACCGGATCGAGAACGCGGATGCGCCGACGCTCGACGGCGATACCTCGGACCGGGTCTGGCGCAATATCCAGCCGCACATGGTCACCACCAACCAGGGCGACAATTTCGACGGCACCGGCGAGTCCAAGGTCTGGATCAAGGCCGCGCATGACGACAGCTGGGTCTATTTCCTCGTGATCTGGGAGGATCCGACCCGTTCGCTGAAGCAGCTGCCGCTGATCAAGCGCGCCGATGGTTGGCATCTGCTGCACAACGGCTATGAGAAGGGCGACGAGAACGACTACAACGAGGACAAGTTCTCGCTCTTGTTCACGACATTGCCGATCACGCTTGCGGCTGACCGCACCTTCCACATGAGCTCACAGCCGATGCCGGACAAGCCGGCAACGCTGTCCGGACGTGGCATCCACTATACGCCCGCGCCGAACCTCTATGCTGATGCGTGGGAGTGGAAGGCGACGAGCGGCGGTCCGACGGGTTGGATGGATGACGATCATTTCGGTCCGCCGGCCGAACCGACTCCAGAGCAGGTCAAGGGTCTCGCGCCCTACAAGGGGGGCTTCGGCGCGGACCCTGGCAACGCCAACTATTCCGACAACTTCGTCATCGATCGCGACGCAGAGATGCTCGGCAATCGTGGTGTCAGGCCGAAGCGGCTGCCGAAGGACGTTACTGCGATGAAGGCCGCCATGGGCGAGATCAATCTCGATCCCAACATCGGCGAGAGCGATGGGGCGCGATGGTTCATGACGGAGGCCGAATCGGTGCCTTATACGATGGAAGCCGACGCCCAGATACCGGTCGGCACCGTCGTGCCCGGCGTCATCATCAATGGCGACTTTTCCGGGGACCGGGCGGACATTCGCTGTGCTGCACGTTGGGCATCGGGCCACTGGACGCTCGAAATTGCCCGCAAAATGGACACACACAGCAAGTACGACGTTCCGATCAAGAACGGCGTGTTTATGCGAGTCGCTGCGTTCGATCACACCCAGATCCGACATACGCGGCAGATCCGGCCAATGCGACTAGAGGTGGAGTGATGGGGAAGATTTGCAAGGTTCAGTTCAACAAGGAGACATTCTACGCCAATGTGGGCGATCTCCTGCTTGACAGCGCGATCTCCAGCGGCGTCGAACTTCCCCATGATTGCCGCAGCGGCATCTGCGGCTCCTGCAAGGTACGCGTCGTCGACGGCAAGCTGTTCGGGGGCACCGAAGGCGACATGGCGCATGCCTGCCAGGCCCGTGTCGTGTCAGACCTCAAGATCGTGACCGAACCGGTGCCGGACACCGTGACGATGTCGACCGAAGTCGGCGATCTCGTCCGGCTCGCGCCTGACGTCATGGGTGTGACGCTGGATCTGCCGAAGCCGCTGCGCCATTTCCCCGGGCAGTACGTCAAGGTGCAGTTCCGCGGCTACCCAGCGCGCTGCTACAGCCCGACCTTTCCGATGGCCGGCGCGCCCGACAATCACCTGCTTTATCTGCACATCCGCAAGCTCAAGGACGGTCTGGTCTCGTCGGCGCTGGGACGTGACATCCAGCCCGGCCATCGGGTCAAGCTGATCGGACCGCTCGGGACCGCGTTCTTCCGCCCGAAGCATCGTGGCCGCATCGTGCTGGTCGCCAGCGGCACCGGGTTCGCGCCGATGTGGTCCATTGCGGTGGCGGCCATCACCGAGAATCCGAAGCGCGATATGGTGTTCATCGTGACGGCGCGCACCCTGCAATCCTTCTACATGCACCAGGCGCTGTGCCGGCTCGCGCGCTTCCCCAACGTCAAGATCATCCCGATCGTCTCCGAACCGCAGAACATCTCGCCGGCACTGCGCACCGGCCGGCCGACCGAGCACATGCCGGACCTGACGCCGAACGACGTGGTCTATACTTGTGGCGCGCCAGCGATGACCGATGCGGTGGCGAAAATCGCCCGCGCTGCGGGCGCGCGCTGCCATTGCGATCCGTTCGTCTCGTCGGCGCAGCCGTCCGAGCAAGGAGGCAATCTCATGGGCCGCCTTGCCGGTTGGCTGGACAGCCAGCGCGGCCGCCCCTCGATGTTGCAGGCAGCGGAATAAGGCAAAGGATTGGGCGGCGACGGCGGTTTGACGCCGTCAGCCGGCCACGAATGCGAGCAGCGTGCCATTGGCCGCAGCAGGCGGGACGCAGATGGCTATGCCGCTATGGACGCCGCTTGACCCCAGCGCCGCTTCGGTCAAGGCCAGATCGCTCGATCCGATCACCAGGCCAGCACCGCCATGCTCTGGCAATCCAGCCAGCGAGACGGCCGGATAGCGGCTCGCCAATTGATCCCTGGTCAGAAAAGCAAAGTCCGCTCGGCTCCCGCCGGACGCCACCGTGACCACACCGTCGGTGTCGGCACGTCCTTCGCGGTCGATCAGGCGTGACAGATGCGCAGCGTCTCGGGCCGGCGCCGGCGTTACGATCAGCACCTGCTTCAGGCACCTGGCTGCGTTGGCGTGCCGCATCAACTCTGGGATCCAGACGGTCTCGCGGGTCTTATGCTGGCACGCGAAGATGCGCAGGCCGCCGGGCGCTTCCGTCAGCGGCCAATGAAAGACGCGGAATTTCGCGGCCGAGAGGCTGCCGTCGGGCATCGGCACCGGACGCTCGAAATCGGTCGGGCCGATCGGCTCAAAGCCGCGGGCCCTGATCTCCTCGGCTCCCTCAGCCGCATCGACCGCAGTGAAGGCGATCCGCTCGATGCCTTCGCCGCGCCGCGCCAGGAAGTTTCGCGTCGCCACGTTGTGATCGGTTTCTGTCAAGACCCCGAGCAACTCGATATAATCGGGGTCGAGCATGATCGTGTAATTGCCCGTGCCCATCTTGGCGCTGTGAGTGCCGCGCGGAGAGAGCGTGAAGCCGAGCCGCCGCCAGCACTCCGCTGCCGCGTCCAGTCCTGTGACCGCGACGACGGCATGATCTATACCGATGATGTTCTTGAGGGCCACGTGTTGCTCTCCCGAGCTTCCGACTGTCACGGTCAGATAGGCTGATCTGACGTGGCGGGCAATAGGCGCGGCCAGCTTGGTGCTGAATGATCCTCGATCCCGTTCGCATTGTGCGGGACTGGAAAGTTCATCCGATCGGAAAGCGTAGCACAAATGCGACGCCTTGCTCGGTCGGTTCGAGTGCAATCGTGCCGCGATGGCTGGTCATGATGGCGCGCACGATCGCGAGACCCATGCCGGTGCCGCCGCTATCGCGGCGCGTGGTGAAGAAGGCGTCGAAAATCCGGTCGCGGTTCTGCGGCGAGATCGGCTCACCGTCATTGCTGACGTTGAGCACGAGCATGTCCCCGTCACGGTGCGCCTCCAGCAAGATGTTACGAGCCTGATGGCGACAAGCGTTGTCGGCGAGATGCGACAGCGCGATCAAAGCAGTCTCCGCCGACATCGCAATCACGGATTCGAATGAGCCCCGCATCGTGATGTTCGGCGCACTGAAGCGCTCGCGCAATTTGCTGATCACCGACACCAGATCCACACGCTCGTGCTGCGGGGTGATTTCGGCGCGAGCGAGCTCACGCAGGCGCTGGGTCATGGCCTCCAGCCGCTCGGCATCGCCGAGAATGTTGCCCAGGAATTTCTCCTGCTCGATGCGGGTCAGAGGGTTGGAAAGGGTACCCAGCGAATCCAGCAGCAATTCGGCGGCTCCTTTTATCGAGGTCAGCGGTGATTTCAGCTCGTGGGTCAGGTGGGCGGAGAAGCTCGCGATGTGATCGGAGCGTCGCGCCAGCTGCTCGGCCATCGCGAAGAACTGCCTCGATAGCTCGGCGAAATCGCGCGTGCCGTAGTGAGCAAGCGGACGGAAACCCTCGGGGTCGCCGCGACCGATTCGTCCGGCGCGCTCGATCAGCTCATGCATCGGATGGGTGATCGTGCGCGCCACGATGAAGCCGATCAACAATGTCGTCAGCGCGACAGCGGAGCCAGCCGCGATGAACTTGCCGCGCTCCTGATACAGGTGCTCGAAGATGTTGCGCGGCGTGCGCGAGGTGTAGATGACGCCGGCCACGTGGTTATCGACGATGATCGGCATCGCAGAGAAGACGTGGACGCCGACGCCGCGGCTCAGCGAATAGATCGGCGGCGGCGCCTTGTCGGGCTTGCGAATGCGCAGCGCGGCCTTGTATTGCCCCTCCAATGCGGTCGCGACTTCCTCGATATGGGCCAGCGACTGGCCGACCTCATCGCGGCCCGCAATCACCACCCCATGCGGATCGAGAATGCGGAAGCCGGCCAGCGTGACCTTCTGAGTCTCCAGCAGGATCGGCATCAGCCGGGCGCCGATCGCGACATAGGCGGGATCGGCGGGGTGGGCGGCCGGACGCGCATCCGGTCGCCGCACGAACAGGTCGTCGGCGGCCAGATCGAGCAGTGGCCGGATCGGCGTAACCGCATCTGGGGGATCGGGACGCAAGTCAGGCGGAATCTCCGCGCCGAGCGGAATTCCGGCGCCGAGCCGCGCAGTCACTTCCTCGGCGTAGAGCGCGGCGAGAACACGGCTTTGGGCGATTAACTCGGCCTGGGTCTGGCGTATCAGCTGGTTGTCGTAGATACGGAAGAAGAACAGGCCGACCAAGGGCAGGGTGGCGACGAGCGCTAGCACTCCGAAGACGATCTGGCGCAGCGAGGGCCGCCACTTGCGGCGGGGTGCGATCATGCCGGGCCGCCGCAGCGGCCGAGCCGGAAGCCGACCCCATGGACCGTCTCGATCACATCGTCGCATTCGGCAGCTGCAAGCTTGGCTCTGATGTTGCGGATATGGCTGTCGATGGTTCGGTCGGAGACCTGAATATTCATCTGATAGGCCGTCGCCATGATCTGCTCGCGGCTGAATACGACGGTTGGACGGCTCAGGAACGCCCGCAGAATGCCGAACTCGAGCGCAGTCAGGCGCAGTGGCATCTCACCGAAATGCGCGGCGTGCTGCGCTGGGTCGAGGCGAAGCCTGCCATGATGCAGTTCGACCGGATCCGCGCGGTCAAGTCTACGCGACGTTGCCCGCCGCAAGATCACATTGACCCGAGCGACCAGTTCGCGCGGGCTGAATGGCTTGGTGACGTAGTCGTCGCCGCCGATCTCGAGTCCTAAGATGCGGTCGATCTCCTCGTCGCGCGCCGACAGGAACAAGATCGGCAGGTCTGAGTTGCGGCGAATTCGCCGGCAGACTTCGAGCCCGTCGAACTCGGGCATGCCGACGTCGAGTACGATCAGATCGGGCCGGTCGCGCTCGAAGCGGGCGAGGGCCGCCTTGCCGTCGGCGGCCTCGGTTACGTCCATGCCGGCCTTGCTGAGCGCAACCCGGATCACCTCGCGGATATGCGGGTCGTCGTCGACGACGAGAATACGATGGGTCATGGTAGCCTGCGTGCAAACAAAATCAGCTCGGCGGAGACGGTACCGGATGAGTGTTGAGATAATGCTGCAGGCGCCAGCCGCGGAAGCTCCAGGTTCGCCAGGATGCCATGTCGCTGGCCTGTGCCTGCAGCAGCCGGTCGCGATACGCCGAAAGATGGGATTCGGATAGGTGGGATGCGATGGCCCGATCGATGGCAGGGAGCGCCTGGGGACCGAGGCTCGCGAGATAAGATACATCGAGCATCACTCCCTTGCCGCCCGCGTCCCGGCTGTGGGTCACATTGTAGCCGGCAATGATGGCATCGAAATTGGTCAGCGCGCATACATAGAGAGTCGCGGCCACGGCCAGCAGGTTCATCTGGAGAAGCCAGCGATGAGAGCGATTCATCGTGATCCGCAGTGTGATCAAGATCAGGCCGAGAGCGACGAGACCCATCCAGAGTAGGGCCGCGATGCGCCAATAGGTCAAGAGGTAGCTGTCGACATAGAGCTTGAGCCGCAGCATCGAGGATATGACGAGCAGCAGGTTTTGGCTGACCCAGAGATAGAGCAGGACGCGCGCCGAGAGCGATTGCGGCTTGGTGTCGTTCGGACGGATCGCGAGGACGACGAAGGATGCGGCGAGCAAAGCCGTGAAGACCAGCGGATAGGCGCCGCGATGTGCATAGCTTGCATAGGTCAGCCCGTCCGGCAGTTGTACTCCTCCCCAGAGATAGACGAGATCAGTTGCGCTCTGGACGGCGAACAGCAGGTTGAACAGGAGCAGCGAGTGCAACACGGTGCCCGGTCCCAGGAGAGCGGCCTGCGCCGTCGCGATCGATCCCTGTGATGCTGCCGCAGCGGGCGCGAAGCCGGTAGGGCGCACCGCCTTCGGGCGCCATCGGAGATGGATGAAGGGCCAGATCAGCGACAGCATCGCAAGCCAGAACAGTACGTGGATCTGATCGAAATCCGCAGCCACTCTGTGAGGCCTCAGCATGTCCACCCATTGCTCTATCAACGGGTTGGCCTCTGCGAAGAGAGCCAGAAACACCAGCCCGAATGCAACGGGTACGCACCATCCGAGAATGGAGCGGGATAACCCGGGGGCACGCATGGCCGCCAAGATATCTGGGCCAAGTCTGAACGGGCCAATCAGCAGGAACTGACGGAACGCCGTGAGCGGCGCCCTCGATCCGACGATCGCCGGATTGGTCCATAGTGCGATACTGCTGATCGTCCCAAGCAACAGGAACAGGAGCGAGAGCGTGCTCAGCTGCTCGACGGCGGGCAACACGCTCGCAACGAAGATGATGCTCGCCGCGGCTGCGCGCTTTCGATCGAGCTGGGCCCGGTTGGTAATGAGCGAGGCCGCGACCAGTGCGATCGTAAAGACGGTCAACGACAGTCCGATCCGTTGATCATAGAACAGTGCATCGGCGAGTGCGGCGAGGCCAATGGCGATCGCGAACTTGAGCGCAAAATTCTGTTGCGGTGTATTCTCCACGGCCGGCGCGGCAAAACCTGTCATCTGTGGTCCTCGCATGAGTCATCGTTCGGCCAGCTGTCGGCTGGCGAGATGAACCTTGACGCGGGATGGTGCAGCGACCGGGGAGGGGTTTTGCAGGCATTCAGGATTGTTTTGCAGATTTCGTGCAGGCACCCGTTCTCGACTGGTGCGTGCGCGAAGGCGCTGCTAGGCGAGCAACAGGTCCAACGACAAACCGATTTACGCGATGATCAAACGTCTCCGCATCGTGGCGCTCTGGCCGCTGGCGCTGCTTCTGGTCGTCATTGCCGCAAACAGCAACGAACCCTATCTGGTCCATCTTCGTGGCGCGGGCCAAGTGGTCCTGCTGGTTGTGAGCGCCGGCGTTCCCATTCTGCTGCTCCGGTGCGGTGCATGGCGCGAGGGCAGGGTCGCGAGCCGGATTCTGCTGCTGCTCTGGTGTATGCCGCTCATAGCCTTCGTCGCTGCGCAGACGTCATTTGCCTGGCGCAAATACGAGGTGCTGACGAGTGATGCTGCGGTCGCGCGGCTGCTCGGCGCGCATTTCGTGGTCGGCTATGCCGCGCCGGAGGAAGCCGCGGTGCTGGCCGAGCGAGGACTGATTGGCGGCGTCTATGTGACCCGTCACAACGCAAGCGGGCGGACGGCTGCCGAACTGAAGGCCGAGATCGCGGCGCTGCAGGCGAGGCGCGCCGGCGCAGGCTTGCCGCGCCTCATCGTGACTGCTGATCAGGAGGGCGGTATCGTTGCGCACCTGTCGCCGCCATTGCCGCACGAGGACGCGCTGTCCTCGCTCGCCGATCTCGCGCCGGAGCGGCGCCGCCGTGAGGCCGAGGCGGTCGGCCGCCGCCAAGGCGCTGCGCTGGCGGATGTCGGCGTCACGCTCAACCTGGCCCCGGTGCTCGATCTTCGTCCGGACCGGCAGCATATTCGTTTCGACTTCAACACCCTGATCGGCCAGCGCGCGATCGCCAGTGATCCCGCCGTCGTCAGCGAGATCGCGACCAGCTACATCCACGGGCTTGCGGCCAGCGGGGTTGGTGCTGCCGTGAAGCATTTCCCGGGCCTTGGGCGGGTGACGGCCGATACACACCATTTTGCAGCACAGCTGCAGACGCCGGTTGCTGAGCTCGCGGCTTCGGATTGGCGCCCGTTCCGCGAGGTTCTCAAGGAGACGCAAGCCGTGCTGATGGTCGGCCACGTCAAGCTCGAGGCCCTCGACCCGAAGCGGCCGGCGTCGCATTCGAAGGCGGTGCTCGATGGTCTGATCCGGCAGAGCTGGAACTATAACGGTATCATCATCACCGACGATCTCGTCATGGGCGCCATCTATGGCGGCGACGTCTGCAAGGCCGTGGTCGAAGCGCTGAACGGCGGGGCCGACCTCTTGCTCGTCGCTTATGACGGCGCGCAATTCTACCGCATCTTCGGCTGCGCGCGACGGGCGCTCGAACAGGGACAGCTCGATTTCGCCGCGTTGGCGCGCAGCGAAGAGCGGCTGCGACGCCGGCACCTCAGCGAAGCGGATTAGCGTTGCCCGTTGCCGGTCCAATCGCGCCAGGACACGCGCGACAGGCTGCGCAGATCTGTGCCGAGCGGCCGTCGGGTCTGGCGTTCGTGCTGGGCGAGCACCTGTTCGGATTCACGGATTTTGGCTTGAAGGTCCGAAAACTGCCGCTTGGCCCGTTCGAGCGCCTTGGCATCCGAGCTCTCACCGATCGTGAAGCGTGCGGTTTCGATCTGCCTCAACGCCGCACGATTCTTCTTGAGCTGTGCGCGATGCCAGGCGATCCTGCTGTCACTGTCCGCAACCATGCTGAACTCCTCGGTCGTTCCAAGAGTAAACAACGCAGCGGTGATTCGCGACATTTTCGCCCCTCATCGAGCGCTCCGATCAAGGACGTTCATCTCGCCGGGCTCGACAGATACACGGGAAACTGGGATGGCCCTGCCGGCTGTGCCGGACCGAATCGCCAACGCGAGCGCGTGATGTGGAGTCGGCCGATCCTCCAGGAACATCCATCTGGCCGCCTCGCTTGGATCGGACGGCTGAAAGGTGATCGCGGTCGGCGCGAAAGCAAACGAGAAGCTGTCGAGTGCGCGCGACAGACCCTCGCCGGTCGCCTTGATCAGCGCCTCCTTCAACGTCCAGAGACGGAAGAAGATCATCGCCCGGTCCGCGGCGGGAGCAGCCCGCATGAGGGCAACTTCGCTTGCGCTGAAATAGCGCTCGGCGATGTCGAGGCTGGCGTGCTTGGGCGCAATCCGTTCCACGTCCACCCCGATCTCGGCGTCATAGCCGACGGCGCAGGCGACAAATCCCCTGGTGTGCGACAGATTGAACTTGAGGCTCCCATATCCGAGCCCCGGCGCGATGCGCGGCTTGCCAAATTGCTCGCTCGCGAACTGCCAAGCCTCCGGCGCCAACGGAGCCGCGTGGCTCAGCGCCTGCCGGAGCAGCCAATGCGCGGCGAGGTAGATCTCACGGTCGGCGTCGAAGTAGAACCGGTCGGCGCGCGCCAGCTCCTGCGCGTTCAGGCAAGCGCGCCAATGGGCCAGCAGTGCTGGCGGAGCAGCATCGACTTCCATCAGCCAGAGGCGGATCTCATTGCATTTGGCGGTCATGCGTTCTGCCTGATCAGCGCGGGGCTCGGACGAAAATCAGGCATCAGGGTGACCGTCAATTTTGGACCGCGGAGCATTGCGTCATTTGTCGATGCCGGCTTGCTCACGCAACCGATCGATCAACTCCGATGCTTTCGCCTTGGTCAGTTGCTTCCCACTCGGGTCTGGCGCGTGCGCCTGCTCGCTTTGAGTTTTCATATAGGGCGCCTGGGCGCCGGTCATTGGGTCGCGCCCTGAAACCCAATCGTCAGGGTCTTTCTTCATATTGTCAGCCATATAGTTCTCTAATTGTATCAGGGCCCGAACGGCTCCGACGACCGATTGTTCCCGATATGTTCTTGCGTCGATATACTCGCTATACAGAGACGCCGCCGATACGGACAGTTACGGATCGCGCGACTCTTTGAAACCTGGAAGACTACTATCCACTTTTGATCAGGAGGAAGTGCGAAGTAGAAATGGCGAAGGCATCCAAGCTCGTTGCGGTCAGACGCGGCAAGGTTCTCCTGGTTCGGCGGCGAGTCGACGGTCTGTGGATGTTTCCCGGCGGCCGCAAGCGACCTCGCGAGACGGACAAGGCCTGTCTCAAGCGCGAGATCAAGGAGGAGCTGCCCAAGCTCAAGCTTGGCCGTCTCAGGCTCTGGAAGGAGGTCACGGCCAAGAACAAGCGGTCCGGGCGGAGGATGAGCGATGCCATCTTCATCGCCAAGTATGCCAAGGGCCGGCTCGAGATCGGTGATACCAGGGAGCTCGATCGCGCCGAATGGCAAAAGCCGCGTGGCGTCCGCCTGACCCCGACTTCGCGCTACATCTGCGACCGTCTGTTTCCGAAGCGGGACAATTAGATTAGTAGCGCCGGTGATTGGAAGGCTTGCAAGCCGCAGCAGGATCAGACCTGATGGGCCCGCTTGGAGACCTGGCCCGGCGAGGAAAGGCCGGAGATCGATGGCGACAGAACCGGGCGCGTCGGGCGTTTGGAGCGATACCAGCACTGAAAATTGAAGACCGAACCGACCACCAGCAGCGGCGCGGCCGCGATCAAGGCGAAGAACGGCGAGAGCGGTTTCGGCGTGATCATTTCGAGCACCATCTCGGACGCCATCCAGACGGTCGCGAACACCACGGCGAAGTCGAGCGCCGGGATCCGCAGCCAGTACAGCACAGCCGTGACGAAAATGGCCGGCGCCAGGGCCGGGCCGATCATATAGACGTTCAGCTCGGGCGGCGTCAGGGCATCGAGGAGCATCGAGGCCAGGAGCCACAGGCTGACGAACATCACTACGGCGTCGACATGTCTCACGCGCCACCTCCGCTGTGACAATTGGGCGCATGAATTTGTCAGGCTTGTGACCCCCGCCGTCAAGTGTCCGCGTGCCGCTTGCGGCTATGGTGCCCGATTTGTCAGCATCCGAGGCGCAAATTGGCCTCCGCTCCGGAACATCTGGGCCCGACCGGCGTTGAGAGTTCATGTCAGACAAGACCCCAATCCGTCCGCCACGGATCCTGACGCCCGAAGAACGCCGCGCCCGCGATGCGGCGCGCAGGGCCGATGCCGAGCAGGCCATGCGCGAACATCAGGAGGCCCAACGGGCGTTTAATGCCAACCGCGAGCGGCTCAGGGCCGAACGCTTGGCGCGCGAGGCACAGAAGGTGGAGTAGCCCGTCACCGTCGGCCGGTCAGCGGCTTCGCATCACGTTGGCCATGCGCAGGAAGGCCTGGTCGAGCAGCGCGCGCATCTCTGCCGGCAGTTCGCAATCAGCCATCGCAGCCCGCATGCACATCATCCATTCGTCGCGCTCGGCCTCACCGATCGGATAAGGCCGATGCGCCGACATGATGCAACGGTGCGGGGTCCGATCGAAATAGAGCGGGGGACCGCCGAGCCAGCCGCTCAAGAATTCGAACAGCATCTGCTTGATCGGGCCGAGGTCCTCGCCATGCATGGCGCGGATTCGGCCGGCGTCGGGACTGCTGTCCATGATCTCGTAAAAACGATTGGCCAGCCGCCGCACGACGGCCTCGCCGCCGATCAGTTCATAGGGCGTGGCTTCGGGAATTGCGGCATTGCTGGTCGCGTCGGTCGCTGTCATCACGTCTCTTCCCGGTCGGTCCAGATCGGACCCAATAGGCCGCAGGCGGATGATGCGTTGATCTGCATCAATCCGTGCCAACTCATCGCAACCGGCGATATTGACGTGGCTTTCAGCGGGCCAGGGCAGGCGTGCATCCGAGGCGTCTCATTCAATTGCAGGCAAACAAAACCGCTCTCGCGGCGCCGTCGGCGTCCGAGGTGAATCCATGAAACCTTCCGTCCGAGACGGAGGGCGCAGGGAATGCCGGGTGAAGGCCTCACCCATGGCCCGCCTGCAACAAGAAAAGCAGGCGGCAGTCACCACAGGATCAGCCGGATCATCCGGCATTCCCTGCGCGATGGCTTTACGGCTTATACGTGATCTCCCTGGTGCACCGGGCTTTCTGGCCACCATGCGCGACAACGCACCGAGGCGCGTTGCGCGGGACACCAGCGTCGGGGTGTCAGGACCACACGATTTCGCCGTCCGCTGCTGCGTCAGTCGTCTTGCGCAGATGCGCCTGACGCAACACCGTCCATCGCAGCCCGCCTCTACGTATCGTGACGACGCGTACGCCCCTCGCGCGAGGCGGGATGCGCAGATGAAAACATGATTTCTGAAAAAGCGAAAGAGAAATATTTGACGCTGAGGACGCAATTGGCGCGACCGCGTTGATACGGTTGTCGAAATAAGTTTTCCCGCGCAACGCCGATGAGGCCCGCGACGGAGGAGTTACGATCTCAAGATTTCGAAACGCGCCTGTCGGGCAAACCACCTGCGGCGCCCCAGGCCCCATCGGGCGTCGTAGCTTGAGGCGTGCCCGCCGAGATGACCGGCAGCTACGCCTTCCATAGGTACATACGTAGCGGCGGTCATGCGATCCGCCCGTCTTACCCGCATGTACACGTCGTCGTTCATAACGCGCCAGCGTGCCGATCATCGCCGCGTTTCAAACGGCTGTCGAACTACCTCCAGGTGCTTGATTGATTGTTCTTTGTTTGTTCTAATTCGTTCCTCTGAGACGGAGGTCGACATGCAAGGCCGATGGTTCGATGACGAAACGAATCCCCCGCCATTTCTGAAAGCCCTCAACGAGGTGCGGCGCCAGGCCGGGCGAGAAGGGTGGTGCTACCACCACGTCCAGGCGATCATTGTCGCGATCGACCAGTATGCCGAGGCCGCGACAGGAAATCGCGAGTACTTCTGGAATAAGCCGCATTCAATCGGTGGCAGCCGCAAGCGCGGCGATGTGCCTTAGCGGACGTGATATCCGTTCCACTCGCGGTGCTCGTTGTCGACAAGCATCTTGCTTCGGCAATCGCACGCAGCGGCTCACTATGTCTGTCGCGCTTGGTCGTGTAGCAAGACCGTCGGGCGCGATAAGCGGTTTCCTGGTAGGAAGGATCATCGTTCCTGCGGCTCGGGCGCGTGATGATCGCTCCGAAAATTCTGCCTTCCTTGCTGATGGCCGCAGGCTCCGGGTTGCTGGCCTGACGCAAAGACCATCCTGGATGCCTTGATAATGTCGCAGCTGCGCCGCGCAGGAGAATTTTGCGCGACTAACTGCTGGTCCTTGGTTTCGCGCTGATCGCGATCTCGGGCTCGATGCGCGCGATCAACCGCCGCCGAAATTGGAGGGGTCGAGATTTCGGTTCTGCTCGGGAGGGATCGGCTGATAGCCGGGAAACTTGTACCACCCAGGTGGGATCGCGCCTGGAATCGCGCCGCTCGGGACCGGACGCGCGACGGTATGATGGCGTGCCCGGGCGTGATGTGCCGGCGCGGCCTCAGCAGGCTCGATCAGGCCGATCAAAGGACCCAAAGCAAAAAACAATGCAAATGCCCGATACATCGAACCGGCTCCGGACGATAGCTTCGGCTCCAATGTAGGAACATCGCCGCGGTGCTCCAATCCTCAAGGGGACGTCATAACCCGTCACATCGTCGCGAATGGGAGTTGTCGACCCGCGCTCAAGGCAGCATCAGAGCGGGCTGCGAGTTCAACGCTCGAAAGCCGCCCGTGTCCTGACATCGCGCGGACGGCGACAGACCTGCCATGCAACATGTGGAGGATAGCTGCAGTGTCGCTCATCATCTTGGTTCAGGACGCATTAATCGGCGTCTGGCAAGGTCCCGTTCGATAGAACACGGAAGCGAAGCGAATGTTGAAAGACGGCGACTATGCCGCTTGGTTCAAGACGCCTGCCGGTGAGGGAACCGGCACTGTGCATCTCGATACCGGCAGGATCTCGGGTCGCGACAGCATCCTGACCTATGCCGGATCCTATGAGACCGACGGCGAACGCTTCACCGCGGTCATCCGAACCAAGCGCCATACGCCGGGCCATCGAACCGTGTTCGGTGTTGATGACCTGACCCTGCGGCTCACCGGACACTGCAAGGACACACTGGCTGTCTGCACCGGCGCGGCGGACGAAGTGCCCGGCATGCCCTTCGAGGCGACGCTGATGCGATCGCAGGGCGAGGAGCCCGAGCCGCGGCGGGAGTGGGCCCCCGTCAAATTCGATCCCGACCGGCTGCCGAAACCACCCTCAAGGTAGCAAGATCGGCTCGATTGCGCCGGACCTTGTCTCGCGTCTGATCTCGCCACACTGCCCCCATGAGCGCCGAGCCGGCACGGCGATCGGTCGCATCGACGAGAGCGCAGCGGAGCTGCTGGCGTCGCCATTACGTTCACCCCTGCAATCGTTCTCCTGACGCCATGTGATGGGGCCAACTCGTCCCGACGTCGCAACGGTATGGTGAAGTTTGGGTTAGCCTTTGCACGGGTTCTTAACGCGCCCGAGCTATTTTTGACGATGGGGGCATATTCAGGATCGGGGTGGGGCCGTGGATTGGCTGCTTTGGGTGCCGCTCGGGCTGACTGTCATGTTGGCCTGGTGCAGTTGGTCGATTGGACGTTCCTATTACGAGAGGGGACGCATCCAAGGGATGCGCGAGGCTGCGCAGCAGATTCGATTGGGGATGACATCGCAGCTCGATCAAGGTGCGATCCCCAGCGATCTGGCGAAGGCCGAAGTCGCGTTGAAGATTGTCCTGGACGATGCCGCGCGACGGCAGGATCTGCCTCCCGACACCATCCACGCGCGGCTGTGGGCTTTGGGGGCGGCCTTGGGAGACGCCTGCTGGGTCAAGGGCCATGCCGCAGGCGTTAGACGTAAGGCTCCCGCAGAAGGCCGAATCCGGCTCGACCTTTCTCTCGTCGAAATGCTGCAACTGGGAGGCCTCGCCAATTTCGGTTTTCAGCACATGATGCCGAACGTCCGGCTGATCGATGCCCGCCGGTTTGCCGACAAGAACGATGCGATCGAGGCGTCACGTTCCCTGAGCCGGTTGGAAGCCGCCCTTCCAAGGGACTATCGTCCCGACCTTCTGGATCATGCTCGCATGCGCGAGGATCTGATCAATGATTGGTGGCGACCGCGGGCGATCGCGTAGTTGGCCGAGCGTGCGCGAACAGGCGCATCGCGCACAGTGCTCGGTACTCATTAGTTGAGGCAGATGGCATCATTCAGCGACTCCTCGCTGTGCTTCCTTCCGCTATGCCCAGCCTCAACTGATAAAACGAGCTGTCACGCGGCAACCCCGACTGCGGGGAGCGCCGCACCAGCCTCGCCGCTGCTGCAGCGTCAGTTTCGCGTCTCACCGCTGTTCGCATCCGGCCACCAACATCGCGCCCCCGATTTGCGCCGACGGACTGCTCGAACACCGTGGCGACCAGACGATCGCCGCGGCGAGGCAGAGCGGGGCCAGCATCACGAGCAGCACGAGCAACACGGTGCGGCTTTTCGTCCTGGTCTGTGATTGCATCGACAAGCTCCGAGATCACGCAGATGGCGTGCCCCGCCGCTGCCAGCCCTGTGCAAGCAATCGCGCGCGACACGCCTCTGGAGACACGCTGCCGACAGGGTATTTTCGGGACGATCTCGTTTCAGGACGTAAGTGATTGTTAAGTTGAATGAGGACGCTGGGTTCGAATCCAAGGGCTCGCGATGAGATCCGACATGATCTGTCACGATCTACGGGCGAAGCGGTGGAGCGTCCCGGAGATCGTTCGATGCATATGTGTAGGAGACCGGTCCGGAGCGCAGGTGTCTGTTTGGCTGCGCTCCCGCGAGATCACGTCCGTCGCAAGCGTTTCAAACGGCAAGCGATATTCCCGAACGGCTGCCTGCATTGGACCGCATCCGCTCGCGCGTCCCCGACAATCTCGATTGCGTCACCCGACACGGTTCACTGTCCCTCGCGGAAGTTAGAGATCGCGGACCATGAAAGCGGTGTCCCGGCCTTTCCAGTTGGTGCGATCGGCGAGCGACCAACCGAGCCGCGCATAGAATCCGGCTGCCTCCGTGGTGTAGAGATGCAGCCGCGGAAAGCCGCGCTGTCGCGCTTGATCCTCGATCGCCCGAACCAACACAGCGCCCGCACCCTTGCGCCGATGCTCCGGGACGACAAACAGGCCTGCAAGCCATGGCGCGACATCGTGGTTCGGCTCGATCTCGGACTCGACCAGGAGGCAAGTTCCTATCAGCTCACCATCGGCCTTCGCCCCCAGCGCGACACCGTGGCTCTGATCCGAAGCAAACAGCTCCAGCGACCTCAACTCCTGCTCGAAGGTCGCTTCGAGCACTGAGAAGGCGTTTGCACGCCATCGCGCGCAGATCGCCAGCTCAGGGGTGCCTGGCGCCACGACGAAGGTCTGAACGTCCGTCATTTGATCCCTCTCTCCCTCCCGCACAGTCGCATTCGTCTCGGTCGCCCAGGAAGCGATCTTAATGACAATCTGGCGCGCACAAAGCGCGTGCAGCCGCGAAGAAGATATTTAAGAACGAATCCAACATCCAGTTTTTGAATCCGACCTACAATTGTATTTCTGTCATAAAGCAATGATTGCGAGTTGCGTCTGGAGGGTGTTAAGAGATTTTGTTTCTATCTGTTTCGGGTGGGCTCTCATGGGCATGAATTTGGATGCTCCTATCTACTTGCAGCGACAGGGATATTTGTCGCCGGCTAGGAATAGGATTCTGGATATCGGTCCCCAGACCATCTATTTCGCACGGCCGGAACAGATCAGGGAAATCGTCGAGCGGCAGGGCGTGTCAGCCTCGGACACGGCAACCGTAGAGCGCCTCGTCTATTTCTCGACGCCGCGTCCGGGTGAGCGGACCACCATGCTGTCGGAAATCACCGACCTGGCCAATATCGAATATGCGTCCATCGACGTGTGCCCTGGCCTGAAGAACACGCACATCCTGGATTTGAATTTCGATGTGCTGCCGGACGCGCTTCGCGGACGCTACGATGTCGTTTTCAATTTCGGGACAACCGAGCACATCTTCAACCAGTGGAACTGCTTTGAAGTCATCCACGATGCCTTGAAGGTGGATGGGGTCGTCTACCATCAGCTGCCGGCCAGCGGGTATCTCGATCACGGATATTTCTGCTATACGCCCTTGTTCTTCCGGGAATTGGCGGCCGCGAACGCCTATACGATCGAGCAGATGATCGTAACGCACGCGGGCGAAAGCAGGATCGACGAACTCGGCCTGCCATCGCTGGACGGCGAGACGCTATTGAAGCCAGCCGGTCACTTGAATGGAAACAATCGCATCCCTGCGCTGAACATCCATGTCATTCTGCGCAAGACAATCGACGCGCCGTTCCGCGTCTCCCTCGAGATCGCGACGGCCCACTCCGTTGCCGACCGGAAGATGTTGAGGCGTTACCGGAAGGGCGGCAATCGCACCATTCCGTTTGTAAATCGGTTGGGTCGGTTCTTCACGTCAAACGGCCGATGAAGCGGATCCGGCGATCGAAGGCGCGATGGCGGGACCTCTGCTGCTATTTGCTGCGATCGGTTTGCGCCCTGGGTTAACGACCGAGCGACGTGAGAGGTTTTATGGACTTTGGTTGGTGAGCGCGCTGGGGCTCGAACCCAGGACCCCGTGATTAAAAGTCACGTGCTCTACCGGCTGAGCTACGCGCTCGCTCCCAAGGCTAGACCGACGGTGAGGTCGTCGGGCCCGGTCGTCTGCAGTCCGCCATCTCAACGTCGGCGGTGCTCCGGCGGTTCAGCGGCTCCTTGCGGGAACGGCACCAGCCGCGCCCAAAGCCGGTCACGGCCGTTCGCACGCGCTGTGTAGGGGGCAGGGCGGTTTCGGTCAATAGGGCTCGCGGGCAAACCACAGGGGCAGTTGAAGGGCTCCCCTGTGAGCCGCGGGTGCGAACGAGCGCGGCAACGGCCCATATTCTCGGCGCTCCGTGTCGAAGCTCACCCCACCCAGCTCTCATCGCGAGCGAGGGCAGCCGAACCCTCCCCTCCAGGGCAGGGTAGTCTGGCCGGCGTCGCGCGATTCAGGGGAGCGGCCCCGGCCGTGGACGGCCGAGCGCATCAGGGCGGCACGGCTTAGACCTTCTCGGCGACCTTGCCCGCCGGCTTCTGCGCGACCAGGGCGGCGAGCTCCGGCACATAGACCGGGCGCAGGCCGATCAATTCGGCGGTGCGCACCGCGCTGTAGCGCCAGAATTCGAAGGAATTGAGCCGCGACATCTCCAGGACCGCGATCGCTACCGCCGACAGGAACGGCAGGCTCTCCAAGATCAGGACGGCCGCGAAGATGTAGAGCTCGGTGATCTGGTAGGTGTTGGTGCCGATCAGGATGCCGGCGCCGATCAGGAGCAGGGCGCCGATCACGGCCTCCCAGAACGCCTGGAACTCGATCGACATCCGCGACAGCCCGCCCTTGGAGGTCCGGGCGAAGGCGATGTGCTCGGTGATGAGGCCCTGCGCCACCGCGCGGGAGACCGTCCATTGCACGCTCATCGCTGCCACCATCGCTCCCAGCATCTGCCACGGCCCGATCCTGACCCGCAGCCGGTACAGGATGAGAAAGTGGGCGAGCGAGACCACGAAGGCGGCGATGATCGGGATGGTCAGGATCTTGTCGGGAATGGCGATGCCGGCGAATGCGACGATCGGCACCCAGATGAGGTTGAGGATCGCGACCACCACGCCGAGGCTCTCGGCGCCGAGCCAGTTCAGCCAGCCGAGCAGAAACTCGCGCTTCTGGTCGCGGGAGAGCCGGGTCTTACCCGGCAGGAAACGCCGCCAGTGCTTCTTGACGATCTGGAAGCCGCCATAGGCCCAGCGGTGGCGCTGCTTCTTGAAGGCCTCATAGGTGTCGGGCAGCACGCCGCTGCCATAGCGGGTGCTGGTGTAATGGGTGGTCCAGCCGAGCTCCTGGATGGCAAGGCCAAGATCGGTGTCCTCGCAGATCGTGTCGCTCGACCACCCGCCGGCCATGTCCATCGCCGCACGGCGGATCAGGCACATCGTGCCATGCACGATGATCGCGTTCGCCTCGTTGCGCTGGACCATGCCGATGTCGAAGAAGCCGGCATATTCGCCGTTCATGATGTAGTGCATCAGCGACAGGTCTTCGTCGCGATGCTCCTGCGGTGCCTGCACCAGACCGACCGATGGATCGGCAAATGCCGGCACCAGGTCCTTCAGCCAGTTCTTCTCGACAACATAGTCGGCGTCGATGATGCCGATGATCTCCGCATCGGCCGCAGTGCGGTCCATCGCGATGCGCAGCGCGCCGGCCTTGAAGCCCTTGACCTTCTCGGCATTGATGAACACGAAGCGCTCGCCGAGCATGCGGCAGTGATCCTGGATCGGCTGCCAGAACGCGGGATCAGGCGTGTTGTTGATGATGATCACGCATTCGTAGTTCGGATAATCGAGCTGCGCCAGCGCATCGAGTGTCTGCTTCAGCATCTCCGGCGGCTCGAAATAGGCCGGGACGTGGATCGAGACCTTCGGAAAATAGCCTTCCGGCGCGGCCTTGGTGTTCTCGGCGACCTTGTCCTTGGTCAGCAACCGGCGCGGCGGATGGCCGAAGGCAACCGCCGCGATCTCCTCGATCCGCGCCATGGCGATCAGGATCAACGGCACCAGCAACGTGAGGCCGAGGGTCAGCGCGAAGGCCGATCCCCAGACGAAGTAATGCACCGCCCAATAGGCGAAGATCGTGGAGACCCAGGCGCCGACGGCATGCGCGGCAACAGCCAGCACGAAGGCCTGCGGCATTGTCGCGCGCACGATCCGCAGGATCGGTAGCGACAGCAGCACGCCGACGAGCAGCGCGATGGTTGCGAGCTTCCAATAGTCGGGATTCACGATCGGCCCGGTCCAGGAGAATTTCGGCTCGCGCGCCGCGTTGAGCACACCCCAATACGGCCCGACGCCACCCTCGAAATATTTCCAGGGCTGATCGATCGCCTCGACGATGTTGTATTCCATGCCGATGGCCGAGGCCTGGGCCAGGAAGTTGCGCAGAACCTTTGCCTGTCGAAACGGACCCGGCACGGCGGGACCACGGTTGTCGCCGCTGCGGTTGTAGCCCTGGCTTGGCCAGCCGAACTCGGCGATCATGATGCGCTTGCCGGGGAACTGCTTTTTCAGGAGCTGATAGCGGTCCACCGCCTGATCGACGGCCTGATCGTCGGTGAAGAACTCCCAATAGGGCAGCACATGCGCGGCGATAAAATCGACATTGGAGGCGAGTTCGGGATTGTCGCGCCATGTGTTCCAGACATCGCCGGTGGTCACGGGCACGTTAACCGATTTCTTTACGCGCTTGATCTTCTCGATCAGTTCATCGACCTTCTGCGTCGCCGTGAGGATGGTCTCGTTGCCGACCACGATGCCGATCACATTGCTGTTGTGGCGGGCGAGATTGATCGCGGACTGGATCTCCCGCTCGTTGCGATCGGCATCCTTGTCGATCCAGACGCCGAGCATGACCTTCAGCCCAGCCTCAGCCGCGAGCGGCGGCACCACTTCAACGCCGCCGGTCGAGGTGTAAAGCCGGATCGCACGCGTCATTGTGGCCAGCTTCTTCATGTCCTCCCGAATGCGTTCCGGCGGCGCAACCGTGTCGATCGTGGGTGACCCGGTCCCTTCGTGCGGATCGTATGACATGCTTTGCAGCAGGCCGGTGAAGTCGGGGGCCTGCTGCTTTTCCTGCAACAATCCCCACAACGCGGCATGAGCCGCGGTGACGAACAGCAGGACGGCGACGATCGCGCGCATCGATGAAGCAACCATTCCGGGATCAGGTGACAGGACGAAGCGAAACTGTCCGCTGCTGTCCCACCCCGCGGGTGCGATCGCCTGGCAAACCCGTCAGCGAACGTCGATTGGGAAAGGACACCAGAAACCTACTCGTGCGGTTCCGGCTCAGGCACGTTCTGTGAGCGCTAACGTGTTCCGAGAGCATCATGACCCCAAGACCGCTACCGCTCAAACGCTGAACAGGACCTGAACCGCGGCGCGAGGTTCGACCAGCACGCCCGCGATTTCAAGAACAATACTGCGACGCTAACCCGCCGAATTGCCCTTGCTCCTATGGGCGCGGCGCATACGCCGCCGAGCCCGCTATTTCGCCGGTGGCGGGGAGGGTTGCCCCTGCGGCGCCGGCGGCTGTGCCGCAGCGCCTGCGCCTGGGGACACCGCCTGCGGAGCCGGCGTTGTCTGCGGAGCCGGGGTCGGCGCGGCTGCGACTTGTGGTCGCGCGTCCGGATTGATCCAGCAGGTGTGGACGTGGTTGCTCAGCGAGTTCTGCACCTTCGGGTCGATCTGCGCGATGAAGCGCGTCAGGCAGCGGAACGCGGCCTGGACGTGACCGCCCGGGCAGCCGAACCGGTCGTACAGGTCGAGATGGCGAAATGCGGTATCGAGGTCGTCATTATACATCAGCTGGACGACGCGACGGCCGAGCCAGACGCATTCGGGATTGCCGGCGGGGCCGCCGTTGAGCGCCTGGGCCGCTTCCGCGAACTCGTCGACCTTGCGCTGATTCTCCTTCGAGAGGTCTGCCGGATTGGCGGCCTGCTGCTTGTTTTGATCCTGGCCATGATTGTCACCGCCGCTCTGGGCGATGCTCGCCTGGCTTCCCATCAGCAGGACGAGCCCGGCGGCGGCGAGATGGCGCACGATCGAAACCTTGAACTGAAGCACGCGTCGACCCATAAATTCCCCGATAGTTGCCTTCATGCCGTCCCGCTGCGGCCGCAGTGTTGATGCCGATCAAATGGGTCCCGAATGCGGCGGGTGGTTGATTCCGACTGCCGCATATCGTTCCTCAAGGATGGCATTGCGAAGCGACCGCTTGCCGAATGCCAATGACCGGAATCGCGGATTTTGTCCAGCAATGCCACAACCTAATCGGCGCATCCTCGCCGCATCGTAAAGGCGCGGCCCGGGCGGCGGGACCGAACGCCGCAGGTGCGTCTCCAGCACCAGGTCCGGGCACTAGGTCCGGGCACTAGGTCCTGGCACCAGGTCTTGGCACCAGGTCTTGGCAGACGGCCAGCAACCGGGTAAGCACCGGTCCCCTGGCTGGAGAATGGAACTGAAATCTCTTCGCACACCGCTGGCGCTTCTGCTCATATCGCTGGGTGCAATCGCTGCCATGTGGTGGTGGCTGGCCACGCCCATCAAGCTCGCGCGCGCCCCGATCGAACCCGCCGCCAAGCTGCAATGCGTGTCCTATGCCCCGTTCCGTGGCGCGCAGACCCCGCTGGATCCGACCACCTATATCGACGCCGATCAGATCGAGCAGGATCTGACGCAACTCGCCAAGATTTCAGAATGCGTCCGCACCTATTCGATCGAGAACGGTCTCGACCAGGTGCCGGCGATTGCAGCCAAGGTCGGCATCAAGGTCATCCAGGGCATCTGGCTCGGCAGCAACAAGCTCAAGAACCAGGAGCAGATCGCGGTGGCGGTCAGCCTGGTGAAGCATTATCCGCAGGTCATCACCGCCGTGGTGGTCGGGAATGAGGTCCTGCTGCGGGGGGAAATGACCACCGCCGACCTCGCCGCGATCATCCGCAGCGTGAAGGCGCAGGTCACCGTTCCCGTCACCTATGCCGATGTCTGGGAATATTGGCTGCGCAACCGCGAACTGTACGACCTCGTGGATTTCGTCACGGTCCACATCCTGCCTTACTGGGAGGATTTTCCGGTCCGCGCCAAGTTCGCGGCAGTCCATGTCGATGCCATCAGACGACAGGTCGCGGTCGCGTTTCCGAACAAGGAGATCCTGATCGGAGAGACCGGCTGGCCGAGCGAGGGACGGATGCGCGAAGGTGCGCTGCCGTCGCGCGCCAACCAGGCCCGTATCGTCTCGGAGATCCTCGACCTCGCCAAGCGCGAGAATTTCCGGGTCAACCTGATCGAGGCCTATGACCAGCCCTGGAAACGCCAGCTCGAGGGCACGGTCGGCGGCTATTGGGGCCTCTTCGACGCCGCCAAACGGGTCTTGAAATATCCGCCCGGAGAGCCCGTCAGCAATTATCCGCTCTGGAAGTTGCAGATGGGCGGCGGGATGATCTTGAGTTTTGCCGTCTTCCTGGTTGGCTGGCTCACCGTCCGCGGCAGGCCTTGGGCTCCGCATTGGTCGGCCTGGCTGGGCGTTGCGGTCTCGGCAACCTCGACCGGCATCCTGTTCGGGATCGCGGCGGACAAGATGTTCTACGAGAGCCTTGGCGTCGGCGGCTGGGTGCACTGGGGCGCGCTGCTGGCGGCCGGGGTGTTGGTGCCGCTGTTCGGTGCGAATGCCGCCATGGCCGGCCGGCCGCTGCCGACCTTCCTCGACTTGCTGGGTCCGGCCGACGGGCGCAAGCATACGCTGGCGACCTATCTGCTTGGCCTGATGCTGGTCGTCACCGTGCTGATCGCGGCAGAAACCGCGCTCGGTTTCGTGTTCGACCCGCGCTACCGCGACTTTCCGTTCGCCAGCCTGACCATGGCGGTGGTCCCGTTCGCGCTGCTGCTCGGCAATCGCCCCGTGCAAGGGCCGCGACCGATCGCCGAGGCGACCTTTGCCGGACTGCTCGCGGCGTCCGCGATCTATATCCTGTTCAACGAGGGCCGGGAGAACTGGCAGGCGCTGTGGACCTGTGCGGCCTACCTCGTGCTTGCCTTTACGCTGTGGCGGGCGCGGGCCGCGCAAAGCCCAGAATGAGCAAGCCGATCGCAAGGCCGGACAGCACGATATTGTAGAGCACGATTCCGAGGCCGGCCGCGATCACGCCGCCGGTCAGGAGCACGATCGACGGCCGCATCACGTGCAGGATCGCGATCACCAGCGCCGTTCCGCCGAACACCGAACTCTTGAACAGCGCAGTCGCCACCAGCCGCGCCTTGCAGATCGTGGTCTGCAAGCCTGCGTCGCAGGCGAGTGCGACAGTGGAGAACTCGATCGCGAGATAGCGCAGATAGAGCGCGTAGCCGACGGTGGCGAAACCGACGATCAGGAGCCATTGCACCTGATAGGGCGTGAGGCGGAACGGGGTCTTCTTCATGCGCGGACTATGCTGCGGAAAGGTGGCGTGGACAAGGGCCGAAAGGACTTGCCGGACTGCATCCGCAATCCGGCCGAGATCCTTGAAATGCCGGCACTAATCGTGATCAGGAACGCCGGAAGAAGGACGACAGCGTCGATGATTCCGCCGGCGGCGGGGCGGCGGCAGGAGGCGGCGGCGCCGGCGGGGGCGGCTCCTCGCGTGCTGCACCGTGATGCTGCTGCGGTGGCGGCGGCGGGGCTGCGCGACGCCGCTGCGGGTAAACCGGCTTCGTGGCTGTCGACGCGGCGGCCGGCTTGGCGGCATCGGGCTGGTTGGCGTCATCGCTGCGAATGGCGAGGCGCTGGCCGTCATAGACGGTGGTTTCACAAGCCCGCTGGCTTTCTGCAAGATTGGCGCAGATCCTCGCGGCCGCCGCAGCGTCGGCGAGCGGCCCGGCGCCGAGCCGGAGCTGCATCCCGAGGCCGCTGTTGCCTTCCTTCACGATGATGATCGGACGGAGCGCCGCAAGCTCCTTGTGGCTCTTGGAGAGACCGCGCCACAGCGCACGCAGGCCGTTCAGCGAATTGGCCGTGCCGAGATCGACCGCGAATTCGGTCTTCTGCACGGGGGTCGCGCCAGCATTGGTGTCGGCTGCGTCTGTCGGCTTGGTGTTCTCGGCATCGGCTGCAGGGGCCGGCTCGACATTCGCCAGCTTGTCCGGCCCGGCCGGCTTGCCGGCCGCCGAATCGGACGGGGCAGGCGCCGACTTGGCCGCGAACAATGAGGCTGCGGCCGATGTCGTCGGTACATTTGAACCAGCTTGGTTCGGTCCTGGGGAAGAGCCGGCAGGCATCTGTGCGTGAGCGGCCTGGACTGAACCGGCGCCGGGCTTGCCGCCCTCGGCGCGAAGAGGCTCAGAAACGCCGGGCGCGCCCGAAGCGACAGGCGCCACCGTCGGCGCGCCGATCACGTTTGCCACGGTCGGACCGCTCGCGGCAGCCGACGCCGATAAGGCCGCCTGTACAGGGGGAGGACTCGCCGCCGGCTGTGGCTCGGCAGATGCCACCACGGCTTGCGACGTCTTGCCGAGAATCGGAGCCGCCGCCGGGCCGGAACTCTGCTTGGCGAGCGCGCCGGTAACGGAATCCAGGCTCTGCTCCAGCACGGTGACTCGCGCATAGAGCCGATCGCGATCGTTGTTCAGGGTTTCGATCGCGGAAGCGAGCTGCCGCTGCTCGCTTTGGCTGTCACGGGCCAGCGACTGGATGAGTTGCGTCTGGCGCGCCATATCCGCTGCGGAAACGCGGTCGCGCCGCCACCCGAGAGCCGCCTGGTTGGCAAGTACGGCAACCACAACAGCACAAAGCGCCGCTGCAGCCCACCAGCCGATCCGCCACAAGGTGCGGCGATCGAATGCATTCTCCTCGGCAAGCAGTCCGGATAGTGTGCCGCCGGTTTTGTCAGCCCCGAGAGCACCGGCCTTTTTGTCGGAGTCCTTTACCATTCACCTGCAGCCCTGCCGAATCACGCCGGAACATTAACAGGAAAAGCACCGGTGGCCTTCGCCGGTACGGTTTGCTGCGAACAGAAAACCGCTTTAAGACGGCGCAAAATCCCGTGTCCCGCAACAAGGTGTCTCATGACCGCTCGATCCAGTCTCACAATTGTGCTCGCGGCAGGCGAGGGGACGCGGATGCGGACAACTCTGCCGAAAGTGCTGCATCCGATCGCAGGCGAGACCTTGCTGGCGCATGTGCTCGCCGCCGCCCCGAAGGGCGCGGGCGCGCGATTGGCGGTGGTGATCGGTCCTGGGCATGATGCCGTCGCGCAAGAGGCCAAGCGACTGCGCGGAGATGCCGACATTTTCGTTCAACGCGAGCGGCTCGGCACCGCGCATGCGGTGCTCGCGGCGCGCGAAGCGATAGCGCGGGGCGCCGATGATCTGCTCATCGCCTTCGGCGACACGCCTTTGATCTCGGCGGAGACCTTCGCACGGCTGCGCGCCCCCCTGGCGCAAGGTGCAGCCCTTGCGGTGCTTGGCTTTCGTGCGGCCGATCCGACGGGTTATGGGCGTCTCCTGCTGAACGGCGATCGCATGGTTGCGATCCGCGAGCATGCGGATGCGAGCGACGAGGAGCGCAAGGTCACCCTGTGCAATGCCGGCGTGATGGCGTTTGACGGCGCACGCGCGCTCGAGATCCTGGACAAGATCGGCAATGCGAACAAGAAGGGCGAATATTATCTGGTCGACGCGGTCGCGATCGCGCGCGAGATGGGACTCGATGCCGTCGTGATCGAAACCTCGGAAGATGAAGTGCGCGGCGTGAACACTAAGGCGCAGCTTGCGGAGGCCGAGAGCGTGATGCAGACCCGACTCCGCCGTGCCGCCATGGATGCCGGCGTCACCTTGATCGCGCCGGAGACGGTGTATCTCGCCGCCGATACGACGTTCGGCACGGATGTGACGATCGAACCGTTCGTTGTGATCGGCCCCGGCGTCTCGATCGGCGATGGTGCCGTGATCCACGCCTTCTCACATGTCGTGCAGTCTATCATCGGCCGAAACACCTCGGTCGGGCCGTATGCACGGATGCGGCCGGGCACCTCGCTCGGCGATGGCGCGCGGATCGGCAATTTCGTCGAGACCAAAGCAGCTGTTCTGGAGGAGGGTGTCAAGGTCAACCACCTCTCCTACATCGGCGATGCCGAGGTCGGCGCCAATACGAATATCGGCGCCGGCACCATCACCTGCAACTATGACGGCTTCCTCAAGCACAAGACCATGATCGGCAAGGGTGCCTTCATCGGCACGAACTCATCGCTGGTCGCGCCGATCAAGATCGGTGCGGGCGCCTATATCGGCTCAGGCTCGGTGATCACGCGCGACGTTCCCGACGACGCGATGGCGCTCGAGCGCAGCCAACAGACCATTCGCGAAGGCGGCGCTACGCGCTATCGCGAGGTGAAATTGAAGGCAAAGAAGGCCAAGACCAAGGAATAGGAGGCCGCGTCTAATCCTCGCCGTCCTCGAACTCCGAGAACATCGCCCGGGTCAGGCGCCACCCACGCCGCGTCGAATGCTTGATTGGCTCGCTGGTCTTGTGCTTGATGGCCATCGGCTTCAGCTCGCGGCCCATGCTCGGCGGTGGCCAATGGGCGAGATGGCTGCCGGTGTCGTGTGCATGCAGTGGGCTGGTGCCTTTGGGGTCAGGCCATTTGCGATCGGTCATGGGACAGCCTCCGTGCCCGCATTGTTTGCCCAAAGCCTTGATGGCGCGTTAAGGCTCGTGCGCGGTTCGGCGGGTTAGGCTTTCCACTTAACCCTGTCGCAATCCGCAATAATTATTGAATCCTGAATGTGATCGGATTTCGTTAAGAGAAACCGAGGCTTTTGAGTAACTTTTCGACGATTGGGGAAGGCGCGGAATGTGCGGGATTGTCGGCATTTTGGGACGCGGGCCGGTCGCCGAGCAACTGGTCGATTCGCTCAAACGTCTCGAATACCGGGGCTACGACTCGGCTGGCGTCGCGACCCTCGAAGGCGGGCGCCTGGAACGTCGGCGCGCCGAAGGCAAGCTGAAGAATTTGGAAGCGCGGCTTCGTGCCGAGCCGCTCAAGGGCTTCACCGGGATCGGGCACACGCGCTGGGCCACACATGGCAAGCCGACCGAGACCAACGCGCATCCGCATGCGACCGAACGCGTCGCCGTCGTCCATAACGGCATCATCGAGAATTTCCATGAGCTGCGCGAGGCCCTGCAGAAGAAGGGAACGGTGTTCGCAACCGAGACCGACACCGAAATCGTCTTGCATCTCGTGGACGAACTGCTCGGCCAGGGCGTGCCGCCGGTCGATGCCGTCAAGGAGACGCTCGGCAAGCTGAAGGGCGCGTTCGCGCTTGGCTTTATCTTCGCAGGCCAGGACGATCTGATGATCGGCGCGCGCAATGGCCCGCCGCTTGCGGTCGGCTATGGCAAAGGCGAGATGTATCTGGGCTCGGACGCGATCGCGCTGGGTCCGTTCACGGACAACATCAGCTATCTGGAAGACGGCGATTGGGCGGTGCTGACGCACGACGGTGCGACGATCTACGACCGCAACAATGCCGTCGTCAGTCGCGAGATCGTCAAGCACGGTCCGGCGACCTCCCTGGTCGACAAGGCGAACTTCCGCCACTTCATGGCCAAGGAGATCCACGAGCAGCCGGAAGTCGTCGGCCACACCTTGGCGCGCTATATCGACATGGCGAGCGAGCGCATCGCGCTCCCCGCCGCCTTGCCGTTCGACTTCAAGGACATCCAGCGGATTTCGATCACCGCCTGCGGCACGGCGAGTTATGCCGGCCATGTCGCCAAATACTGGTTCGAACGCTTCGCGAGACTGCCGGTCGAGCTCGATGTCGCCTCCGAGTTTCGCTATCGGGAAGCGCCATTGCGCAAGGGCGACCTCGCGATCTTCATCTCCCAGTCCGGCGAGACCGCCGACACCTTGGCCGCGCTCCGCTACGCCAAGGCACAGGGCGTGCACACGCTGTCCGTGGTCAACGTTCCGACCTCGACGATCGCGCGTGAAAGCGAGATCGTGATGCCGACGCTCGCTGGTCCCGAAATCGGCGTCGCCTCGACAAAAGCATTCACCTGCCAGCTGATGGTGCTGGCGACCCTCGCGGTGGCGGCTGGCCGCGCCCGCGGCGAATTGTCGGAGACCGATGAGGCCAAGCTCGTCCATAGCCTGGTCGAGATTCCGCGGCTGATGACGGCGGCATTGTCGATCGAGCCCCAGATCGAACGCCTCGCCCGCGACATCGCAAAATCGACAGACGTGCTCTATCTCGGCCGCGGCACATCGTACCCGCTGGCGCTGGAGGGGGCGCTGAAGCTGAAGGAAATCTCCTACATTCACGCCGAAGGCTACGCCGCCGGCGAACTCAAACACGGCCCGATCGCGCTGATCGACGAGAACATCCCGGTCGTGGTGATCGCGCCGCACGATCGCGTATTCGAAAAGACCGTGTCCAACATGCAGGAGGTCGCCGCCCGGGGCGGCAACATCATCCTGATGACGGACGCGAAGGGGGCGGCCGAAGCGACGGTCGATTCGCTGGTGACGATCATCTTGCCGGATATGGGCTCGACCTTCACGCCGATGGTCTACGCGATTCCGGTGCAGCTTCTTGCCTACCACACCGCCGTGATCATGGGGACGGACGTCGACCAGCCCAGAAATCTCGCGAAATCGGTGACCGTGGAATAGCCACGATCTGCTTGCCGATCGAAGCGGCTTGGGATCAGCGGAATCCGTAAGACAGGCCGTTGCCTGCGTCCGAAGGTCGCGAGCGGCAAAGAAGCCGATTCGAGGACGGAAAGGGGGCCATTCCCCTTCAAAAATCTGCTAAGAGGCTTAGCTGAGATTTGATCCGACCCGGAAGCCTGCATGAGTTCCCGCGACGACCTGCCGCCCCAGCCTGAGCCTCCGGCCGATGCGCCTGCCGAAATCACCCACCACGGGTTGATGTTTCGGTTCCGCAACTATTTCCTGACCGGCCTCGTGGTGGCCGGCCCGGTGGCCATCACGCTCTATATCACCTGGTGGTTCGTCACCTGGGTCGATGGCCTGGTGCGGCCGTTCGTGCCCTCCGCCTACCGGCCCGAAACTTATCTGCCGTTCGGCATCCCCGGCTCCGGACTGATCGTAGCGGTGGTTGGCCTGACCTTGCTCGGCTTCCTCACCGCGAACCTGATCGGCCGCACGCTGGTCGATCTCGGCGAACGCATTCTCGGCCGGATTCCGGCGGTGCGCGCCATCTATCGCGGCCTGAAGCAAGTGTTCGAGACCTTGTTCTCCGGCAAGGGCTCGAGCCTGCGCCGGGTTGGGCTGGTCGAGTTTCCCTCGCCGGGCATGTGGTCGATCGTGCTGATCTCGCAGCCGCCGAGCCCCGACATCGCGAACAGCCTGCCCGGGCAGGAGGATCACATCTCGGTGTTCCTGCCCTGTGCGCCGAACCCGACGACCGGCTTCTTCTTCTACGTGCCGAAGAGCAAGATCGTCGAGATCGACATGAAGGCAGAGGATGCGGCGACGCTGATCATGTCGGCAGGCGTGGTGCAGCCGGGCTCCGATCCGCAGAAGAAGGCGGCGGCGCTGGGCAACATGGCCAATATGGCGCGGATCGCCAATTCATCTGCGCGCACGGATGCGCTCGAGCCGGAGCCTGCGAAGGCGGATTGATCTTCATTCAGCCAAGGAGCGCAAGCCCGCTCTGTCGGTAGAGGGCTCTGACGTTTCGACAGTTCATGCTTGGGCGGAGTCGCGTACTCTGCGATGTGCAACGACCGGAGCCGTCGATGATCCCCAGCATTGCGATTCTTGCGCCCGGCGCCATGGGCAGCGCGGTGGCGGCGCGGCTCGCCGAGCATGGCGCGAAGGTTTTGACGTCGCTGGAGGGCCGCAGCGCGGCAACCACGGCACGCGCCGCGAAGGCCGGCATGATCGCGGCCGACGCCGCCGCGATCGTCAATGCCGACATCATCCTGTCGATCGTGCCGCCGGCCGAGGCGGTTACGCTGGCCGGGCAGTTGGCAACCCTGATCACGAAGAATGCGAAAAAGCCGGTGATCGTCGACTGCAACGCGGTCAACGTCGAGACGATCGCCAAGATCGAAGCGATCGTATTGTCCGCTGGTGCGCGCTTCGTCGATGCCGCCATCATCGGGCTGCCGCCGAAGCCGGGCACGAAGGGGCCGGCGCTTTACGTCAGCGGCGACAGCGCCAAGAACGTCGCGGCGCTGCGTGATCTCGGGCTCGATCTACGCATCATTGATGGGCCGGTCGGCGCGGCGTCGGCGCTCAAGATGTCCTATGCCGGCATCAGCAAAGGCCTGACCGGGGTTGGCACGGCGATGGTGCTGGCGGCGACGGACGCCGGCGCGGCCGATGCGCTACGCGACGAACTCGCGCTGAGCGCGCCGGCGGTGCAAGCCCGTCTCGCCAACGCGCTGCCGGACATGATTCCGAAAGCCTATCGCTGGGTCGCCGAGATGCGCGAGATCGCGGGCTTCCTGGGAGAGGATCATCCGGCGGCTCTGATCTACGAAGGTTTTGCCCGCCTGTTCGAGCACATCGCGGCCGATGCGCAGGGCGCAGGAACCGAAGGTGCCAAGCTGGTCGCGTTTGCCGAGAGCTGCAAGGTGAAGAAGTCCGCGTAGCTGTCTCCACGCAATATTGCGATGGATGCGAAGCCATCCAGAACTCCCCCTCGTCGTCCCGGGCAAGCCGCGACGCGCGCCAGCGCCGTCGCGGCGCCGAACCGGGACCCATACGCCGCGGCGGATCTGGCAGGCGAGCCGGTCAACGCGCGCCTGCCTCAAACTGCTATCCGGGATTATGGGTCCCGGCTCAAGGCCGGGACGACAGCGTTGTTAGTCGATGCAGAAGGCGAAGGGTGGGCACGGCGGGCCTCCCACACCGGCGAGGCAGAAGCACCGTTCAACGCGCCTTTGCGCAGCCTACGGAAGCACGCGCCGATCTACCCCGCCGTCAGCAATGGAATCGCCTCGTCGCGTTCGTAGAGATAGAGCAGACAACGCAGCGCCTCGCCGCGCGGGCCCTCAAGCTTGGGGTTCTCCTTCAACACGCGCAGTGCCTCGTCGCGGGCCTGCGTGATCAGCTGGGCGTGCACCTCGGGGCGCGCGATGCGATAGCCGGGCAGGCCGCTCTGGCGGATGCCGAGCACGTCACCTTCGCCGCGCAGCTTCAGATCCTCCTCGGCAATGCGAAAACCGTCGGTGGTTTCGCGGATCACGGCGAGCCGCGATTTCGACATCTGCCCGAGCGGCTCGTGATAGAGCAGGATGCAGGTCGAGGCTTCCGAGCCGCGGCCGATGCGGCCGCGCAATTGATGCAGCTGCGCGAGCCCGAAGCGCTCGGCATTCTCGATCACCATGATGGTCGCTGCCGGCACGTCGACGCCGACCTCGACCACGGTGGTGGCAACCAGAAGCCGGATTTCATGAGCTGCAAACTGGCCCATGACACGGTCTTTCTCGGTGCCTTTCATCTGGCCGTGGACGAGACCGACGCGATCGCCGAAACGTTTTTGCAGGCTCTCGAACCGCTCGGTCGCATTGGTCAGATGATCGGTGCCCTCGGCCTCGGATTCCTCGACCAGCGGGCAGATCCAATAGACCAGCTTGCCGGCGTTGAGGGCGCGGCCGACCGCATCCATCACCTCGCCGAGGCGCGTGTCCGCGACGGCGCGGGTGTCGATCGGCTGACGTCCGGCCGGCTTCTCGCGCAGTTCGGAGATGTCCATGTCGCCGAAATAGGTCAGCACCAAGGTGCGTGGGATCGGGGTCGCGCTGAGGACCAGCACGTCCACCGCCTCGCCCTTGGACGTCAGCGCCAGCCGCTCGCGCACGCCGAAGCGGTGCTGCTCGTCGACGATCGCGAGCGCCAAGGCCTTGAAGACGACATCGTCCTGGATCAGCGCATGGGTGCCGACCAGCAGATCGATCTCGCCGGCCTCCAGCCGTGCGAGAATATCGCGGCGCTCCTTGCCTTTCTCGCGGCCAGTGAGGATCGCTACCTGCATGCCGGCTCGTTCGGCCAGCGGAGCAATGGTCTTGGCGTGTTGACGTGCCAGAATCTCGGTCGGCGCCATTAGCGCCGCCTGCTTGCCCGCTTCGGCGACGGCCGCCGCGGCCAGCAGCGCCACGACGGTCTTGCCGGAGCCGACATCGCCCTGCAGCAGCCGCAGCATGCGCACGGGCTTGCCGAGATCCTCCGAGATCGCGGCCATCGCCTGGGCCTGCGAGTTCGTCAGCGCATAGGGCAGGGCGTCGATGATCCTGCGGCGGAGATGGCCGTCGCCGGCGTGGCGGTTGCCCGCGGGACGGCGCAATTGTGCCCGCACCAGCGCCAGCGCCAGCTGGCCGGCGAGCAGTTCATCGAAGGCCAGCCGCGACCAGTATGGATTTTCCGGCAGCACGTCCGTCAGTTCCTGCGGAACGTGCACGCGCGTCAGCGCCTCCTTGAGCGGCGGGAAACCGCAGCGGCTCAAAACTTCCGGGCTGATCCATTCCGGCAGGTTCGGCAGCTTGGTGAGCGCCAGCGCGATCGCGCGCCGCAAGGAGCCCAGCGCGAGGCCCTCGGTCAGGGGATAGACCGGATCGATGCCGGACAGTCTTGCAAACGCCGCCTCGTCGAGGATGCGGTCGGGATGGACGATCTGCGGCATTCCATCGTAGCGCTGCATGGTGCCCGAGACGTAGCGCTTGGCGCCGATCGGCAGCTGCTTCTCGATGTAGTCGCCCTTGGCACGGAAGAAGGTCAGTACGACGTCGCCGGTGTCGTCGCTGGCATAGACCAGGTAAGGCGCCCGCGCATTGCGCGACGGCCGGTGCCGCTCCACCGTCACCTCCAAGGTCACCATCGTTCCGACCTCGGCATCCCGGATCTTGGGCCTGTTGCGGCGGTCGATCACGCTCGAGGGCAGATGCAGCAGCAGATCGACCAGACGCGGGGTGTCGGTCGTGCTGAGCAGGTAGCGCAGCAGCTGGTCCTGTTTCGGACCGACGCCGGCGAGGCTCGTGACCGGAGCAAATAGCGGATTGAGCAGAGCAGGGCGCATCGACGACACTTAAGACCGTTTCGGCCGGCATATCCGCTCCTTGGCCGGCGTCCACCTGTTTTTTCGTCCGCGAACGGCCCGAACATGTCGGTTCTGCGTCGGACAGGGCTGACAGGACCGGGGACGGTCGCTATATGAACCGCGCCCGGCTCCGTCCGGGCTTTTGGCGTTGTACCGCAAGGATATCGCGATGACTGGGACGACCCGATCGAGCCAGGGGCTTGATGACCGCCGCAAGCGGCTGCTGTTTCGCTGCTGGCACCGTGGCACGCGGGAAATGGACCTGATCCTGGGCCGTTTCGCCGATGCCGAGATCGCGACGCTTGCCGATGACGAATTGGCCGAGCTCGAGCAGCTGCTCGAAATTCCGGATCAGGATTTCTACGCGGCGGTGACTGGCCACGGGCCGCTGCCGCCCGAGGCGGCCGGCGCGCTGTTTCTGCGCATCAAGGCGTTCCGCGCCGTGGGTTTGGATTGATGAAGAGCCCTGTCAAATCGCCTGCCGAGCTGCTGGCGCCTGGACGCGCGCTGACGCTCGCCAATGTCGCGGAAGGCGCCGAAGGTCTGGTCGCCGCCGATCTTGCCCGTGCCGTTGCCGCGCGGCCGAAGCCGCCGGCGGTCAGCCTTGCCGTGATCTGCCGCGACGGCGCACGGATGCAGCAGCTCGCGCGTGCGTTGGAGTTCTTCGCGCCCGATCTGCCCGTGATGCAATTCCCGGCCTGGGACTGCCAGCCTTACGATCGCGTCTCGCCGCATGGCGGCATCCTGGCGCAGCGCGTCACCACGCTGGCGCGGCTGTCGCGGCTGGCCGGCAGCGACAAGCCGCTGATCGTGCTCACGACGGTGAATGCGGCCGTGCAGCGCGTGCCGGCGCGCGAGACCATGGCCGGACAGGCGCTGTCGGTGGCGCCAGGCCATGTCGTGCCGATGGACTCGGTCGTCGCCTGGTTGGAGCACAACGGCTATAATAGGTCGTCGACGGTGCGCGAGAGCGGCGAATATGCCGTGCGTGGCGGCATCCTCGATCTGTTTCCAGCCGGGCTCGATCAGCCGGTGCGCTTCGACTTCTTCGGCGACTCGCTGGAGTCGATCCGCACCTTCGATGCGGAGACCCAGCGCACGCTCTTGGACATGCGCTCGCTCGACCTGGTGCCGGTCTCCGAATTCCAGCTGGTCACCGACACCATCCGCCGCTTCCGCATGGGCTATGTCGCCGAGTTCGGCGCGCCCGAGCGCGACGATGCGCTCTACGAGGCCGTCAGCGAAGGCCGCCGCTATCCCGGCATGGAGCACTGGCTGCCGCTGTTCCACGACAACATGGAGACGCTGTTCGATTATCTCGCCGGCACGCCCGTCATCATCGAGTCGCAGGGCGAGGATGCCGCGCGCGAGCGCTTCAAGCAGATCGCCGACTATTACGACGCGCGGCGCGAGGCGATGGAGCATCCCGGCGGCGGCGCGATCTACAAGCCGCTGCCGCCTGACCGGCTCTATCTGAGCGAAGCCGAATGGACGGCGCGGCTCGATGCGGCGCCGGTCGCCAAGCTGACGCCGTTTGCCGTGCCGGAAGCGGCTGGCGTGGCCGACATCGGCGCCCGCCAGGGCCGCAATTTCGCGCCCGAGCGCAACGATGCCGCGGTCAACGTATTCGAAGCCGTCGTGGCGCATGTGCAGGCGCTGCAGGCGCAGCGCAAGAAGGTGGTGATCGCGCTGTGGAGCGAAGGCTCGCGCGACCGCATGACCAGCATGCTGCGGGATCACAAGCTGACGCTGGTCACCAGCGTCAACACCTGGCGCATGGTGCAGGCCACCCCGCGCAACGAGACCATGCTGGCGGTGCTCGGGCTCGAGACCGGCTTCGAGACCGACCAGATCGCCGTCATCTCCGAGCAGGACATCCTCGGCGACCGCCTGGTGCGGCCGCGCCGCGCCAGCCGCAAGCTCGACAATTTCATCTCGGAGGTCACCAGTCTTGGCGTCGGCGACATCGTGGTCCATGTCGATCACGGCATCGGCCGCTTCGTTGGCCTGCAGACGCTCGAGGTCGCCGGCGCGCCGCATGACTGTCTCGAGCTGCGCTACGCCGGCGAGACCAAGCTGTATCTGCCGGTAGAGAACATCGAGCTGTTGTCGCGCTACGGCTCCGACCAGACCAATGTCGAACTCGACAAGCTCGGCGGCTCGGGCTGGCAGACCCGCAAGGCCAAGCTGAAGAACCGCATCCGCGAAATGGCGGGCGAGCTGATCAAGATCGCGGCCGAACGCATGCTGCACGAGGCGCCGAAGCTGCCGGTCCAGGCCGGGCTCTACGACGAGTTCTGTGCGCGCTTCCCCTATGATGAGACCGAGGACCAGCTCGCCGCGATCCAGGCGACGCTCGGCGATCTCGAAGCCGGACGTCCGATGGACCGGCTGATCTGCGGCGATGTCGGTTTCGGCAAGACGGAAGTCGCCCTGCGCGCGGCGTTCGCGGTGGCGCTCGACGGCAAGCAGGTCGCGGTCGTGGTGCCGACGACGCTGCTCGCGCGCCAGCATGCCAAGACCTTCACCGAGCGCTTCCGCGGCTTTCCGGTCAATGTCGCGCAGGCCTCGCGCCTCGTCTCGACCAAGGAGCTCAACCAGGTCAAGAAGGGGCTGACCGACGGCTCGGTCGACATCGTGGTCGGCACTCACGCGCTGCTCGGCAAATCGATCAAGTTCCGCGATCTCGGCCTGCTCATCGTCGACGAGGAGCAGCATTTCGGCGTCAGCCACAAGGAACGGCTGAAGCAGCTGCGCGCCGAGGTGCATGTGCTGACGCTGTCGGCTACACCGATCCCGCGCACGCTGCAGCTGGCCCTGACCGGCGTGCGCGAGCTGTCGATCATTGCTTCGCCCCCGGTCGATCGCCTTGCCGTGCGCACCTTCGTCGCGCCGCATGATCCCGTGATGATCCGCGAGGCGCTGCTGCGCGAACGCTATCGCGGCGGCCAGGCCTTCTACGTCGTGCCGCGCATCGACGATCTTGCCGAGGTCAAGGAGTTCCTCGACAAGACCGTGCCGGAGATGAAGGTCGCAGTCGCGCACGGTCAGATGGCGCCGACCGTGATCGAGGACATCATCTCCGCCTTCTACGACGGCAAGTTCGACATCCTGCTCTCGACCACGATCGTGGAATCCGGCCTCGACATTCCCAGGGCCAACACGCTGATCGTGCACCGCGCCGACATGTTCGGCCTCGCCCAGCTCTATCAGCTACGTGGCCGCGTCGGCCGCTCCAAGCTGCGCGCCTACGCGCTGTTCACGCTGCCGTCGACGCACAAGATCAGCGCGCAGGCGGAGAAACGCCTGACCGTGCTGCAGTCGCTAGAGACGCTGGGCGCGGGATTCCAGCTCGCCTCCCACGACCTCGACATTCGCGGCGCCGGCAATCTGCTCGGCGAGGAACAGTCCGGCCACATCAAGGAAGTCGGCTTCGAGCTGTACCAGTCGATGCTGGAGGAGGCGATCGAGAACCTCAAGGCCGGCGTTACCGAGCCCACCGTCGATCGCTGGTCGCCGCAGATCACGATCGGCATGCCCGTGCTCATTCCGGAGGACTACGTCTCAGATCTCTCGGTGCGGCTGTCGCTGTATCGCCGGCTCGCAGATTTGGAGACCGACGAGGAGATCGAGAACTTCGCCGCCGAGCTGCGCGACCGCTTCGGCAAGCTGCCGGACGAGACGCGCTATCTGTTCAAGGTCGCGGCGATCAAGAACTACTGCCGCAGGGCCAATGTCGAGAAGGTCGATGCCGGTCCGAAGGGCGCGGTCATTGCCTTCCGCGACAACAGCTTTGCCCACCCCGAGCGGCTGGTGGCCTTCATCAAGCGCCATGGCCAGGCTGCCAAGGTGCGGCCCGACATGAAAGTGGTGTTCCTGCAGGATTGGGAGACGCCGGAAGAGCGGCTCGCGGGGGCCACGGATATCCTGAAGGACCTTGCCGAGCTCGCAGAGAAGAAGAAGGCGGCGTAGTCCTGCAAAGGCTCGGCATCAGATGAATATGAGACAATACCCGATTGGGATTGAATGTACGTGGCTTGCGTCCGATCGCCAGAGACATCTGGCGCGTTCATGACTGCAGGTGCCGGACCAATCCCCTTCGATCGCATTGGAGGTGTAGCTTCTCCCGATAGAGAATCTTGAAGAGCAGTTGTGCCGTTTGCCGGTCGTATCGTCCTATCGTCAGCTTGTCGGGGTGCCGCGGCCGGACAGCTTCATCGCGTTGTGCGAAAGAGGGCTATTCGTCTACGATTGGACCGACGTCCATCGTACAGGAAAGAATGAAACGGGCGGTTATGAGCTCGTCGCCATTCCCGATGCTCCGATTGGCTCGAGTCGGCTTCCTGCTGAGCTATTGGACGTTGCGGATACACTGAAGCTTTCGGCGACCCTTTTTGGCGGAGAACGCACCGTCGCAATCAGATCGCTTCTGAAGTGCGTGGAAGCTAGGTGACGGCTTATCTCAGCAACCAGCCGAAATGCAGCGCACAGGTGGCGACAGCGAAGACCAGAACGATCGCGATCACGCTCACCCAGTCGGTCTCGTCGCGAGATTGTTGTTTCTGCACGTGCAATGCTCCTCTGTACAGGAGGCCCCCAGGTCCGAAACGACGAAATCAGACGAGTGGGGCGAATGCGCGGTCGCGGAATGTAGGTGTTGGGTTGAGATCGTGATGAAGCCGGCGGCAGCGAGCGTCCGATATCAGCAAGGCATTGCGAATGGAGCGCCGTCTGCCAGATTCAGCCGTCATTGCGGGCGCAACGAAGCAATCCAGTATCTCGCGCCATAACGGCGATGCTGGATTGTTTCGTCGCTTCGCTCCTCGCAATGACGGCAGTGTGCCTTCGACTATATCAAGACGCTGCGCGGTGTGTCTCGTCGTACAGCCGCGCGAGCAGGCTGCGTGCGGTATCGCCCGGCTGCAGCGCGGCGACGGTGATGGATGGCTCAGCGCGTGCGTCACGTTTGCCGTGCGAAGTGTGGCGCATCACGCTCGTCAGGCGACGCGCGATCCCGTGCGCGGCGCGCAGATCGGTCTCGGCGAACACCACGATCACCGAGCCGTTGTCCTCGCGGGTGCCGAAATCGGTCCGCCGCATCAGCCGGCCGATGATCCGGGCGCCGTCGAACTGCGCGCGGGGATGCGTCGGGTCGAAGGCAAAGCGTGCGGCTGCAAGCCCGCTGCCTCGCTTCAAAGCCTGGCTCACGGCGGTCGCGAAGTCGCGGGCGAAGGCAGACTTGGTCAACAGACCGGTCTGCGGATCGAGCATCCCGCCGGCTTCGATTGCCCTGAGCGTCCGGTTCAAACGCGCCTCGAGGGCGTGCTGACGGATCAGCGGCAAGGCGTTGGCGGCAATGTGCGCGGGGTCGCCGGTGACGACCTCGAGATTGGCCAGCGCGACCGGCGGCGCAGGAACGCTGCAGGTCACCACGACGGCCAGGCTGCGGAAGCGCGTGTCCTCGGACAGCACGGTGAGAAAGGCATCGACGACGCGCGGCGTGAAGCCGTCGCCGAGCACGACCCCATCGATCTCGCGGCTCGCGAGATGCTTGGCGGCCGCCTCGATACTGAGCGCGCCGACCACCGCCATGCGCTCGCCGAGCGCGACCGAAAGCTCTGGATAGGACGTGCCGCGGCCGAGCAGCAGCACGGTGGCGTCGTTGAGCGGATCGCTATCCGGCAGGGAGATGGGTTCGGCACGGGCTTCGCTGAGCCGCCGCAGCACCGTCGCATGCAGGCTGCGAAGGCGGAGCGCGGCTCGCACGCGGGCCACGAGACGGTCGGTGTCGTTCTCGGTCCGGAAAGGCACGGCATTATCCGGCAGCTGGCCGTGAGGCCCGAGCGCTATCACCGGAACGTAGGGTTTTCGCGCAACCAACTGTCGCGCCACGGCCGCGATGTCGGCCTCGGGTGCACCGTCCAGTGCCGCCAGCACGACTGCGGGTTGCAGCTCGGACGAAGCGCGCACCGCCTCGCGCCAGGTGGTCTGGACCGAGGGGGATAGCTGGGCTGCCTCGAGGGCGGCCACCAGCGAAGGCCGTGCGGAATTGGAGACGAGAAGAAGCGGGCCTTGCTGGGACATAAGGATACTCAGAAACGCAGGCGATTGGGCCTGTGATCCTAAGTTGCCTGCGTTAACGCGCCGTTAGCAATGTGTGCTGCTTCAGGCCGAAGTGCTGGTCCGGTCCCGAAATGCCTCTACCATGAGGGGGTTGAGCCCGAGCTCCGCCAGCGCCTCGCGGGCCCGCGCATTGTCCATGGCACGCCCAGCCAGCCGGTGGCCGCTGAGACGATCGGGCAGGGCGGTCAGCAGGGCCCCCTGGCCCAGCCGTCGCGACCACTCGTGCAGGTCCTGCGCCAGGAAGCGATAGCCGCCCACCGCCATTACGCCGGCCGGCGGCGCGGTGATCGAGATCACGTCCCGGACGCGGTCGAGACGAACGGCGTATTCGGTATCGACGTAATCTCGCGGTTGCGCCGGGACCAGAGAGTCGCTCGGCGGTGCCGGGGGCGCATAGGCTGCAACGACGACCATGGGGCCGCGCAGTCCGAGGGTGCCCTTTGGCGTCACCAGCACCTCGCCCGCAATCGAGGAGCCCGGCTGGTCGCGTGGCACGCCTTGCAACCCCGGCTTGACCGGACCGGGCGCGCCGTCCGGCGTCGTGCGACGAACCGCGAACATTCCGGCCTCGCCGAACAAATACACGTCGGTCATCTCGACCTGCTGCGAAATCCAGGCCGGGCTCGATCCCACCTGCTCGGGCGCCCGCCACATGCCGATGACGTGCCGCAAGCTTGGCAGACGAGCCGCGAGATCGCCCTCATCGAGCCGCAGCGCCAGCTGCGCCGGCGCGATCAGGGCATTGCAGCCGAGCTCGTTGATCTGCTGCTCCAGCGTATCGGAATCGAACGGATGATGCAGGGCGAGGCTGCCGCCCGATAGCAGCCAGGTGACGAGCGAGGAGGTGAGGCCGGCGAAGGACGACGGCACGAAGGCCGACATCATGTTGGCACCCTGCGGCAGATCGCTCTCCAGCGAGACCGCAAGTCCCCCCGCGATCAGGCTCAAATGGCTGCGCGGCACGGCGCGGAAGCCGTCGCCGGTGACATCGAAGGAGATGATCGCGGCCTTGCGGCCGTCCTGCAGGACGTTTCGCGCCGAGCGCGACGGCTTTGCAATCGCCTGATCCAGCGAAAACATGCCCTCCGGCAGCTCGCTGCCGAACCCGCAGACGTGGCGGATCGAGAACGCTTCCGCCGCAGCATGCATCGCGAGATCGGCATGGATCACGCCGTCGACCTTGGTGGTGGTGACGATTGCGCGAGCACTGATGCGGTTCAACGCCGCCACCAGCTCCGCCTGGCGCCACAGCAGCGGGAACACCGCTACGACGAGCCCGGCGCGATGCGCGGCGAGCACGGTCAGCATGAATTCCACGGTGTTCGGCAGCTGCACCGCGATCACCGAATTCGTCGGAAGCCCAGCGTCGATGAAATGCGCTGCGAGCGCGGCAATGATCCGATCGGCGTCGGCATAGGTCAGTATCCGCTGGGGCTGGCCGGTGACCCGCGGCTTGTTGACCGGATCTATCAATGCGACCGCATCCGGCTTACGCGCCAGGATACGCTGGAACAACCCGTCAAGCGTCGGCGATGTCGTAACCTGGTTCACCTGCTGCCCCATCATTCCCGGTGTGGCGGAAACCCGGATCTCCGAAAATGGTCCTGCCACAGCCGATCATTTCGGCGTCATGTCCGGCCGCCGCCACCAACTCTCGGGGAGCGATCCCGACAGAGCTGTTCGCTTTGGACGTTCTATCCGATTCCAGCGTGCAATCCATTCGTCGGCCGCATTAAGCACTGGAATTGCGTAGAAGCCAGCCATCAGCGCGCGGTCCAGGGCGCGGACGGCCGCAACAAAGTCGGACCTGTCGCGAGCGCGCAACAGCGCGGCGATCATCGCATCGATGGCCGGGTCCTTGGCGCCCATGTAATTGCGGCTGCCCGGCTGGTCCGCAGCCTCGCTCCCCCAGTAGAAGGCCTGTTCGTTGCCCGGCGACAGCGACTGGTCCCAGCGATTCTGGATCATGTCGAATTCGAAGCCGATCCGGCGTTGATCGAATTGCACGGGATCGACGACGCGCACCGCGGCCGCGATCCCGGCGCGCTTGAGGCTATCGGAGTACGCGAGCGCAATGCGCTCCTGATCCCTGGTCGTCACCAAGATTTCGAAGGCGAGCGGCGCATGGCTCGCGCGCTGCCGCAACACCGCGCCATCGAGCTGATATCCGGCCTCGGACAGCAGGTTCAGTGCGGTGCGCAACGTCTGGCGGTCGCGACCTGAGCCATCGGTGATCGGAAGGCGATAGCTGCCGTCGAGGATGTCGGGTGGGATCTCGCCGGCAAACGGTTTGAGCAGCTCTCGTTCGACCGTATCGGCGGGACGCCCGTAGGCCGACAGTTCCGACCCTGCAAAATAGCCGCCGCTGCGCTTGTACAGTCCGAAGAAATAGTTGCGGTTGATCCATTCGAAATCGAACAGCAGCGTTAGGGCGCGGCGCACCCGGATGTCGGAGAAGACCGGCCGGCGGGTGTTGAAGACGAGAAACTGCGAGGGCTGCGGCATACCCGAGGTCACGGTATCGCGGACGACCTCGCCGGTCCTTGCGGCCGGAAAATTGTAGCCATCGTGCCAGCGCAGAGGTTCGTCCTCGACCCGGAAGTCGTAGAGCCCGCGCTTGAATGCTTCGAAGGAACCATTTGCCTCGCGATAGAAGTCCAACCGGATCTCATCGAAGTTCCACAATCCACGGTTGATCGGGAGGTCGCGGCCCCAATAGTCCGGATTTCGGGTCAGGCTCACGCTGGCTCCTGGCCGCACCGCGGTGACGCGATAAGGACCGGAGCCGATCGGCGCCGTCATCGTGGTCTCTTCAAATCTCGACACGTCGGTCGCATGCCGCGGCAGGATCGGCATCAGCCCGAGAATCAGCGGCAGTTCGCGATCTTCGACACCGCCGAAGTCGAACCGGACCGTGAGCGGGTCCAGTGCCTCGGCCTTGGCGACCTTGCTGTAATACTGCCGATGATTGGGCCGGCCATGGTCGCGGAGCAGCGCCCAGGAGAACAGAACGTCCTCGGCACGGACCGGCTCGCCATCGGAGAATCGGGCATGCGGGTCCAGCCGGAACGTGACGTAGGTTCTTGCGTCATCGGTCTCGACGCTTCTGGCCAGGAGCGCGTAGAGCGTGAAGGCCTCGTCATTGCCGCGGGCGAGCAGACTCTCGACCACGTAGCCGCGCACTTGCTGCACTGCAATACCCTTGACGATGAAGGGATTGAGGCTGTCGAAGGTTCCGAGCAAGCCCCAGGTCAGGCGACCGCCTTGGGGAGCGGCCGGATCGACATAGGGCAGATGGGTGAAATCGGCGGGCAGCGCCGGCAGGCCGTGCATGGCGATGGCATGGCTCTCGGTCGCGCCTGCAGGTGCAGTGTAGATCGTTTGCAACAGCACCGCGATAACAGCACAAACTGCCCCGGCGGCAAGCCGCATGCACCGGAGCATGAACATAGGAACGCAAGCATTTGATTCGGAACAGCTCACAAGCGTCTTTTAGCACAGGCCGCGAGCCGGTAGATCGCGCCGACGCAGGCTGCCTCGGCATTGATCTTTCCGCCCGCCACGTTATGAAGGCGGGCGATCGGGCAAAGCAGCAACGCCTGTCACTTAACCGCCTCAATTCCTGAGGAGACAGCCGCGCGAAACGGCTTGGTGTGGCGTCTTTGGCGGTCTCGGGCGCTGCCGTTCAGAAAGGGTTTTCCGCAATGAATTTCCGTGACTTGGCCTCGTCGGTTGGGCCGCGTGGGCGGCTCGTCGCCTTGCTGGCGGCAACCGCGCTGGCTGTTTCCTCTGCCGCGCAAGCCCAGGCCCCTGGCGCGAAGGGGAAGGGCCCGGCCGCGCCTAGAGCACCGGCTGCGCAGGCGCCTGGCGCGCCACCCGCTGCTGGTGCGCCGGCCCAGGCTCCGGGCCAGCAGCCGACGCCCGACCAGCAGATCCAGCTGATCTATGCGCCCTGGACCAAATTCTGTCTCAAGGGGCAGGACGCGAACGCCAAGCAGGTTTGCTTCATCGGCAAGGACGGCCGTATCGAGTCCGGCCAGCCCGTGGTCGCCGCCGTCATCATCGAGCCGGAAGGTGAGCCGAAGAAGATCCTGCGCGTCACCCTGCCGCTTGGCATGCAGCTTCAGCCGGGGACCCGGATCGTCGTCGACAACAACCCGCCGATGCAGAACCCCTACGTGATCTGCTTCCAGAACGGCTGCATGTCCGACTATGAGGCGACGCCCGAGTTCATCGCCAGCATGAAGAAGGGCCAGAATCTGTACGTCCAGGCGATCAACTCCAACGGCGCTGCGCTGACCTTGCCGCTGCCGCTGCAGGAGAAGGATACGGGAAGCAGCTTCGCCAAGGCCTATGACGGCCCGCCAACCGACCCGAAACAGTTCGAAGAGAACCAGAAGAAGCTGCAGGAAGAGCTGCAGAAGCGCGCTGAGGAAGCTCGCAAGAAGCTTGAAGCCGCACCGCCCACAGCCGCGAAATGAGGCAAGCGGAGCGGACCTGACGTTCGTTCCGCACCTGCCACGCCACCGCAGTGGTGGCGTCGGACTGTCGGAGAAGCAAAAAAGGCGCTCGGAAGGGCGCCTTTTTTGTGGGTTCTTTGTTAGTTTGGACTGGTGGCCCGCGCAGGTCGCGGGTGGCCGATTCAGTTCAAGGACGAATTACGCGGACGATAGCCGCCTGACTTGTCCTTGATGAAGAGGTCCGAAAGCTGGGAATGGCGGATCGGCTCGCCGGAGTTGTCGGGCAGCAGGTTCTGCTCCGACACATAGGCGACATATTCGGAGTCCGCGTTCTCCGCCAGCAGATGATAAAACGGCTGATCCTTGTGAGGGCGCACCTCTTCAGGGATCGACAGCCACCACTCCTCGGTGTTGTTGAATTCCGGATCAATGTCGAAGATCACGCCCCGAAACGAGAAAATCCGGTGCCGGACGATCTGGCCGATCTGGAACTTGGCAGTTCGCGCTTTGATCATCCTTTCCGAATAGACCAGGATTGCGGCTGACGCTAGTGCCCCCGGGACCGATTTAATCTAAGAAGGGGAGTCGAGTCCCGCCGCGCAAATACTCATCCCGACGCTTTCATGATCGATATCCTGAACCTGGCGCTGCCGTATTTCGGCGTCGTCTTCATCGGCTTCGCCTGCGGTAAATTGAAACGGCTGCCCGATGCCGGGCTCGCCTGGATGAATTTCTTCCTCCTCTACGTGTCGCTGCCGGCGCTGCTGTTCGGGATCATGGCGCGCACGCCGTTCGCGGAATTGAACAACCCGCCATTTCTGGTCGCCACCACGCTGTCGACCATGCTGGCGTTCGCGTTCGCGCTGGTGGTCGGGCGTGTCGCGGGGCGGCTGTCGTTGCGTGAGGCGACCATGGCGGGGCTTGCCGGTGGTTATGGCAATATCGGCTACATGGGACCGGGCCTGGCCCTCGCAGTGCTCGGCAGCCAGGCCGCCGCGCCGACCGCGCTGATCTTCTGCTGCGACAGCATCTTCCTGTTCTCGATCGTGCCGCTGCTGATCGAGCTGACGGACCGCGATCACCCCTCGCTGCTACACGCATTGCGTGTCGTGCTGCGTCAGATCCTCCTCAACCCGCTGATCATGTCGACCTGCGCCGGCGCGGTCGCCGCCGCGATGCATTTCCAGCCTCCGGTTGCGCTCGATCGCACCTTGCAGTTCCTGCAGAACGCAGCAGCCCCCAGCGCCTTGTTCGTGCTTGGGGTCACTGTGGCGCTCCGGTCCTTCAAGCGCGTGCCGTGGGAGGTGCCTGCCGTGATCACGGTGAAGCTGCTGATCCACCCGCTGCTCTCGTTCGGCCTGATGCTCGCATTCGGTCCGTTCGCCCAGCCCTGGGCGGCGACCGCTGTGTTGATGGCCTCGTTGCCGCCGGCGCTCAATGTGTTCGTGATCGCGCGTCAGAATGAGACCTGGGTCGAGCCGGCCTCGGTTACGGTGCTGATCGGTACATTCGCGTCCGTCGTCACGCTGACCAGCGTGATGTGGCTGATCCAAAGCGGCCGGCTCGTCTTTCCGTGAGACGGTCTGGCGCAGCTAAGACTAACTCGCGCGACGATGGGGGCCGATCGCGTTCGGCCGCCATGAGGGCGCCAGCCCCTCGCGCATCGCAAGCCGACGCAGCGGGCCGATCGAGCCGATCAGATGCATGCCGAACGCGCGCAGCGACTGCATCGGCACGAAATCGCTGAGCAGAGAGCGATTGGCGACATCGATCACGAAGGTGCGGCTCAAGATATCGGCGCGCCGCGCCGCGCCGTAGCGCGTAAGGACCGAGGCTGCACCGGGATCCTCTCCTGCGGCTCTGGCCTTGCTCACGATGGCCGCAATGTCCATCGCATCGCGCAGACCCAGATTGAGGCCTTGCGCGCCGATCGGCGGCACCACATGGGCGGACTCGCCGACGAGCGCAATGCGCCTGCGGGCATAATGATGGGGGCGCTCGATCGCGAGCGGGAAGAGATAGCGGCCGGGCTCGACCTGGACGCGGCCGAAGATGGCGTGCGACTGCCGTTCGGCTGCGGCCGACAAGGCGTCGTCGTCGAGCGCGAACAGCCGATCGGCCTCTTTCGGCGCGGCGACCCAGACGACACTGCAGCGGTCACCGGGAAGCGGTACGAACACGCACGGTCCGTGAGGCGTGTGGAACTCGGTGGACACGTTGTGATGCGGCCGCGCGTGGCTGATGTTGAAAGTCAGCGCGGCCTGGTTCAGCGCTCGCGTGGACACACCGATGCCGGCCGCATCACGGCACATCGAGTGCCGTCCATCGGCACCGACGACGAGCGGGGCGGATATGACCAGGCCCGACGGGGTTATGACCTGTACCTCGTCCTCTTGCGGGAACACGCGTTCGGCCTCCTGGTCGATCCGGACCAGGCTGGGCAACTCCGCGGCGCGCTGCTCGAGCGCCTCGACGAGCACGCTGTTGGCGACGTTGTAGCCGAAGACGTCGAGCCCGATTTCGTCCGCGACGAAGCGGACTTCGGGAGCGCGGATCAGGCGGCCGGTGTCATCCACGAGCCGCATCGCCTTCAATCCCGCAGCCCGGTCCTTGCAGAGTTGCCAGACCCCGAGCTCATCGAGAAAGTCGACCGAGCCGCCGAGCAGGGCAGTGGTGCGGTTGTCGGCGTATGGGGCACGCCGGGCGACCAGAGCGGTCGCGGCGCCGCTTTGCGCAAGTGCGATGGCGGCCGCGAGTCCCGCGGGACCGCCACCGACCACGACGACATCGAAAGAGGCGGGTGTATCAGTCATGTTGGGAACATCGACCTTCTCGCGGACTTTTTCAAGCCTACCTAAGCATGACGGTCTATGTAGTAAATACGCGGCGATAGGGCGCAGCGGCCGATGTGCAATTCGTTCCGATTCCTGCTAGCACTGCCGTGGTCATGGATCAGTTGAAACCAGAGGGCGACGCATTGGCAACGCCGACGCACCGGGCGGCGGCATTTTCAGTTCACGTCTTCACCGCGCTCGGTGCTGGCGTGGCGCTGCTCGCCATGCTCGAGGCCGTCCGCGAACATTGGACGGCAATGTTCTGGTGGCTGGGTGTGGCTCTCGTCATCGACGGTCTCGATGGTCCGATGGCGCGCCGATTGGACGTCATGACAGTGCAGCCATACTGGTCCGGTGACGTGCTCGATCTCGTGGTCGATTTCGTCACTTATGTGTTCGTGCCGGCCTATGCGATCACAGCGAGCGGTTTGCTGCTGCCGCTCGCCGCGCCGCTGCTCGGGGTCGGGGTTGCCGTTACCGGTGCGCTCTACTTTGCCGATCGGCGGATGAAGAGCGACGACAACCATTTTCGGGGCTTCCCCGGCCTTTGGAATATCGCAGCCTTCTATCTCTTCCTGCTGCATCCGCCGGCGGCCCTGGCGAGCCTGGCTGTGGCGGCACTCATCGTGCTGACCTTTGTGCCGTTCCACGTCATCCACCCTGTCCGCGTGGTTCGGCTGCGCTGGCTGACGCTGGCGCTGATGGTGGTCTGGGGAGTGCTCGCGATCGATGTGTTGGCGCGCGACTTCGATGTCGGCCTGCCGGTCGTAGCGCTCCTTTGTGTCATTGGCATTTATGTCGTGGCGAGCGATTCCGCGATCCGTCTCCTGAGATCCCTGAAAGCATGATTGAACTTCTGACCAGCCCCGAGGCATGGGCCGCGCTGCTCACGCTCACCGCGCTCGAAATCGTCCTTGGCATCGACAATGTCATCTTCCTGTCGGTGATCGTTGCGCGCATTCCGCGGCCGCAGGCGAGGCTGGCGCGGCAGATCGGTCTCGCGCTCGCACTGATCTTTCGCATCCTGCTGCTCAGCATGCTGGTCTGGCTGATCGGCTTGACCGAGCCGGTGTTCTCGGTGCGCGGTCTCGGTTTTTCCGAGCAGTTCTCTTGGCGCGACCTGATCCTGATCGGCGGCGGCCTGTTCCTGATCGCCAAGGCGACGCATGAGATCCATGCGGAGGTGGAAGCGCAGGATGAGGCCGAGCAGAAGAGCGGCAGCAGCAGGGGATTCCTGTTGGTCGTCCTGCAGATCATCGTCATCGATCTCATCTTCTCGCTGGACTCGATCATCACCGCGATCGGCATGGCCCAGGAGCTCGAGATCATGATCGCGGCGGTCATGATCGCCATGGTCATCATGTATCTCTCGTCGGGACCGGTGGCGCGCTTCGTCGCGGCGCACCCAACCACCAAAATGCTGGCGCTCGCCTTCCTGGTGCTGATCGGCGTCGCCCTGGTGGCAGATGGCTTCAAGTTCCACATCCCGCGCGGGTATATCTACTTCGCGATCGTCTTTGCCGTCGCGGTCGAGTTCTTCAACGTGCTGGCAGGCCGTAACCGCAGGAAGCGCAACGTCTGAGCCGCGGTTGACAAGGGGGCCGTGATCGCCTTGGCTTGCGAGCAGGCAGCCGCGACCCCGTCCTTGGGCTTTGCACGGGGATATCGGCTGATCCTGATATTCTAAGAGAATCAGATATTTGTCACAATCTGTTCGGCCAGCCCCAGAACACGCGGCCGCAAATGCCCGGAGGAGCAGACGCAATGGTCAAGGCGGTGCGCGTACACAAGGTGGGTGGCCCGGACGCCCTCGTCTACGAGCCCGTCGAGATCGACGCACCGGCCGTCGGCGAAGTACGCATCCGGCAGCACGCGGTCGGCCTCAACTTCATCGACGTCTATTATCGCACCGGCCTCTACAAGGCGCCCGGGCTGCCCTTCGTCATCGGCAACGAGGCCGCCGGTGAGGTGACCGCGGTCGGACCGGGCGTCACCCATTTTCATCCCGGCGATCGCGTTGCCTACTACCACAACCTCGGCGCTTACGCGACCGAGCGCAACATTCCCTGGGAGCGCCTCGTCAAGCTGCCGGATCACATCACCTACGAGCAGGGCGCGGTGCTGATGCTCAAGGGCCTCACGGTCTGGTATCTCCTGCACAAGACCTTCAAGGTTGAACCGCATCACCGCGTGCTGATCCATGCGGCGGCCGGCGGCATCGGCCTGCTCGCCTGCCAATGGGCGCGAGCGCTCGGCGCACATGTGATCGGCACGGTCGGATCGAGGGCGAAGGCCGAGCTCGCACTCGCCAATGGCTGCGACCATGTGATCCTCTACAACGAGGAGGATTTCGTCGCGCGCGTCAAACAGGTCACCCGCAACGAACTCTGCGACGTGGTCTATGACGGCGTCGGCAAGGACACCTTTCCCGGCTCGCTGTCCTGCCTGAAGCCACGCGGACTGTTCGTCAGCTTCGGCAATGCCTCAGGCCCGGTGCCGCCGTTTTCCATCGCCGAGCTCAACAACCACGGCTCGCTGTTTGCGACGCGGCCGAAGCTCAACGATTATATCGGCAAGCGCGCCGAGCTGCTCGAAGGCGCCGATACGCTGTTCGCGGCGGTGATCAGCGGCAAGCTGCATGTCCAGATCAATCACGCCTATGCGCTGAAGGATGCCGCGAAGGCGCATGCCGATCTCGAAAGCCGCGCCACCACGGGCGCCTCGATCCTGAAGCCCTGACGGATACGGTCTGCTCTTGCGGTTCGCCTGCTGGGCCACTCGGGCAGAGGCCAGTCACGCTGTCGCCACCATCGCGATCCCCGCGGGTTCAAGGCTGTCCAATCCGAGCGTCCAGTCCCGCTCGCGCGTCCTGTCGCCGAGCGCGAGGACCAGCCCGTGGTTCAGCTCATAGAGGCCCGCGACCAACCCAGCGCGGCTCAACGCGGACCTGAGCGCATCCTGAATGAGACCGCGCAGCGCGAGGTGTGGCGCCGAGACCGGAACATCGACGTCCCGTCCGGCCATGGCCTGCGCACAAGCGCGCCGATCGAACGAGGCGTGCCCTCGACAGGCCAACGGCCGAACGGGGTGGACGATGCAGGCGCCGCGGACGAGGAACGGACAGGGCTGGCGCCGCGCCATGCGCTCGGCTTCGCTCAAGCCTTGCGTCGCCCGGTTGGCGTGCGTGATCCGACGCGACAAACCGACGGCCGAACCCGACGGGCTGTCGTCAATCTGGCGGACATAGCGCGCGATCAGGAAGATTTCTGCCGCTGTCGCGGTCACCCGGAGTGCGCAGCAGGATGGACAACCTTTGCAGCACGCGAGCGGCGGCAGATGCGCCGTCTGTGTGCCGATATTGGCTTCGAACAGGTCGAACGCCCGGTTGACCAGCGCCTCGACGAGGCTGCTTGAGCCGGACAATGGGGCCAGGATCGAGTCGAAGGCGACCTGCAGCCGGGCAAATGCGGCATCACTCACGGGCGCTCTCCGGCGCATGGTTGACGATGCGTATTGGCTCGTCGACCGCGGCGCCCGGCACGTCGCGGTCGACAGCTTCGGCGGTAGGGACGCTCACCGCCTCGGCAAGATCAATCGGATCAGGCGGCGGTGTCCTTCAGGATCGCCTCGAAGCGGGGACGGGGAATGCGGAAAAAGCCGCGACCGCCGGCGAAGGTCTGGTAATGCGGGCGGGCTTTCTCGAGCAGGAGTTCGTACCACGCATTCGCGGTCAAATGAGCAGGCTTCTCACCGATCGAATTGATTTCAGAGCTGGGGAAGAAGCGGACGTGGATCAGCACCTCCTCATTCACCGGGTTCGGCGCAACGGCCTCGCCGACGGGCGAAACCCGCGCCAGATTGTCTCTTGCCATCTTATCTCCTGTTCCGGCCGACCTCGTTGTCGGCCCGTTGATCTTCCGCTTGCTCCCGGCAAGTGCCGCTTTCCTCGGCAGGCTGGACATTTTCCGTGCAATCGTTATAGTCAAACTGATATAACGATGGTCAGCCATCCGCAGGTGTTCGGCGCGTAAACCATCCACGCGAACGACCGCCGCTGTCTTTGACATAAATCAAACCGCACAGGCTCGCGTCGTTCGACGTGAGCCTGCTTGCGTTTGACGTGAGGAAGGCTACGCGACGAGCCGGGCGGCGCCGGCTTTGGTCAGGATCGCGTCGAGCGTTGCGATCATCTCCGCGATCTCCTCCCGCGTGACGTTCAGCGCCGGCATGAAGCGCAGCGTGTCCGGCTGCGGCGCATTGAGCAGCAGGCCGGCTTCAAACGCCTGGCTCGCGATGGCGCTCGCTATCGGGAGTTTCAGATCAAGCGCCAGCAGAAGACCGCGGCCACGCACCTCGCCGAGCCCATGCCGCGCCGAGAGCCGCTGCAGTTCGGCCTCGAGATGCAGGCCGGTCTCGGCCGCGGACTTCATGAAGCCGGGACTACCGATCTCTTCCATCACCGCGAGCCCTGCCGCGCACATCAACGGATTGCCGTTGAACGTGCCGCCCTGGTCGCCATGCTCGAAGCAGGAGGTCTGCTCGGTCGCGAGCAGGGCGGCCAGCGGCACGCCGCCGCCGATTCCCTTGCCGAGCGTCATGATGTCGGGCGTGATCTCGGCATGCTCATAGGCGAACAGTTTGCCGGTTCGTCCCATGCCGGTCTGGATCTCGTCGACGATCAGGAGCAAGCCGTGCTGCGTGGTCAAGGCACGCAGCTCACGCAGGAACTGATCGGTGGCCGGCCACACGCCGGCTTCGCCCTGGATCGGCTCGAGCATGATCGCGATGGTCCGGTCCGAAATCAGCGCTTCGACGGATGCAATGTCATTCAGGCGAGCCTTTGGAAAACCAGACACCTTGGGTTCGAACAGCGGCTCGAATGCCTTCTTGCCGGACGCCGACATGGTTGCAAGCGTCCGGCCGTGGAAGCCGCCGGCAAAGGTGATGATCTCATAGGCGCCGTTTCTGTGGCGCGTTCCATATTTACGCGCCAGCTTGATGGCGCCTTCATTGGCCTCTGCGCCTGAATTGGCGAAGAACACCTGGTCGAAGCAGGATTGCTCGACCAGCGCCTTCGCAAGCTTGAGGCTGGTGTCGTTGAAATAGGCAGGGCTCGGCGTGATCAGCCGCGTCGCCTGGTCCGCCAGGGCCTTGGCCACCGCCGGCGGGGCATGGCCCAACGCGTTGACGGCCCAGCCCTGGATGAAATCGAGATAGCGTTTGCCGCTGTCGTCCCAAAGACGCGAGCCTTTGCCCTGGACGAATACGATCTTCGGACGCGCGGTGATCTCCATCAGCGCGTCGTAGGGGGATTGGGCAGTCAGCATCGCGGACACTCCTGGGTTGGGATGAGAATTTGGGGGGGCTGAAAAGCGAGAAGGCCGCTCCTTTGTGGGAGCGGCCTTCTCGAAACCTGAAGCTGATGTGCTGTTAGCTGATCAGCGTCGTGCTCGGACATGGCGCGCCCCGGCGTCGTCACGGCGGTGACGACGGCAAGCGGCGGCGCGGCGGCTGGTCCGAATGGTGATCATGCCGGAGCCATACAGTCGGAGCGCTGACGGTGTCAAGGTATGTTCCGGTTGGCGCCAGCGGCAATGGCGGAAAGCGAGCCGCTCGCGGCCGGGTTGAGGGCAATTTTACGAAACATTTAGGTAAAGACATCTACCTTGATCCGGAACATCGGAGATACAGGCGCTCGGAATGGGCGATGTCGACGCGAGCCGGACGATCGCTGACGAAGTGGAGGCGGCGATAGCTGCAGGCTCCGCCGATCGCTGCTGCGCAATGGCCGGACGGGTTGGCTCGCTGTTCGCGGCCTCCGCCGGCACTTTCGATCTCGAGCAACACGCGCTGTTTGCCGATATCTTCGAGCGGCTCGTCAACACGATCGAATTGCGGGCGCTGGCCGATGCGAGTGCGCGCATCGCTCTCGCTGAACTGAGCGCGCAGTTGGCGCCGGTATCCCAGGCTCCGGTATCGATCATCCGCCGGCTGGCTCATAGCGAGGACATCGCCGTCGCCGGACCCGTGCTGTCCGAATCGCCGCGACTGACCGCTTCCGATCTGACCGAACTCGCAGAGACAAAAGGCGAAAAGCACCTGCTGGCCATTGCGGGCCGCTGGTGGCTGCAGGAGGTCGTGTCCGATGCGCTGCTGGCCCGGCGCTACCCGAGCGTCAGCCATCGGCTGATGAAGAATCCGGGCGCGCGAATATCGGCGGCCGGTTTCGCGGCCATCATCGGGCAGGCCGTCGGAGACCCGGATTTGGCTGTCATCACCGGCATTCGTACCGATCTGCCGCCGGACCTGCGTCTGAAGCTCTTGCGGGGGGCGACGGAGGCGGTGAGGGCGCGCCTGTTGTCGTCAGCACCGCCCCATCTTTATGAGGAAATTCGCGCTGCGATCGCCGCTGCCTTGGCTGGTACAGCCAGGGACATGTCGCGCAGTCGCGACTTCGTCGGCGCCAAACTGACCACGGCGCGGCTGATGAAGGAAGGCAGTCTCAGCGATAGCACCCTGCACGAGTTTGCCATCCAGCGTCGCTACGAGGAGACCATCGCTGCCCTCGCCGAACTGTCGAAGTCGAGCATCGAGGTGGTGCGGCCCTTGATGCAAAGTCTGCGCAGCGACGGCATTCTGATCCCATGCAAGGCGGCAGGTCTACGCTGGGAAACAGTTCACGCGGTCCTTGATAGTCGCTTCATGTCGGGCGCCACCCACCCTGACGAACTCGACAAGCTCAGGACCAAATACAACGCGCTCACTGCAGAGGAAGCGCACCGGCTGTTGAAGCTCTGGACGGTGCGATTGGACACCCCGCCCAAGAAGCCCTGAGGCGAACGCAGATTGCCTCAGAAGCCGGCCACGGTGCCGTGCAGGTCATATTCGTCCGCGCGCTCGATCTTCGCCGTAACGATCTCGCCGACCCGAAGAGGCCGGCGGCTCGACAGATAGACGGCGCCGTCGATCTCCGGCGCATCCGCCTTGGAGCGGCCCTTGGCCACGGTCGGGCCGACCTCGTCGATGATGACCTGCTGCCGCGTGCCGACCTTGCGCTTGAGCTTGCGCGCGGAGATCTTCTGCTGACGAGCCATCAACGCGTCCCAGCGCTCTTGCTTGATTTCATCTGGGATCTGACCGGGCAGCGCGTTCGAGGTGGCGCCCGCCACCGGCTCGTATTTGAAGCAACCCAGCCGGTCGATCTCGGCCTCATCCAACCAGTCGAGCAGATAATTGAAATCGGCATCGGTCTCGCCGGGGAAGCCGACGATGAAGGTCGAGCGCAGGGTGAGATCCGGACATTGCTCCCGCCAGGCCTTGATGCGGTCCAGCGTCTGATCCTGCGCGGCAGGCCGGCGCATCGCCTTCAGGACGTTCGGGCTGGCGTGCTGGAACGGAATGTCGAGGTACGGTAACACCTTTCCTTCGGCCATCAGCCCGATAACCTCGTCGACGTGAGGGTAGGGGTAGACGTAATGCAGGCGCACCCAAGCACCGAGTTCGCCAAGCTCCCTGGCCAAATCAATGAACTTGGCGCGCACCGCGCGATCCTTCCACTGGCTCTCGGCATATTTCAGGTCGAGCCCGTAGGCGGAGGTATCCTGGGAGATGACCAGAAGCTCCCTGACGCCAGCGTCGACGAGTCGCTCGGCTTCACGCAGCACGTCGGCGGCGGGGCGCGACACCAGGTCGCCGCGGAGCTTCGGAATGATGCAGAAGCTGCAACGGTTGTTGCAGCCTTCCGATATCTTCAAATAGGCGTAGTGCCGCGGGGTCAGCTTGATGCCCTGAGGCGGCACCAGGTCGATGTGCGGATTGTGCACCGGCGGTAGCGCCCGGTGCACGGCTTCGAGCACGCTCTCATATTGCTGCGGCCCGGTGATCGACAACACGCTCGGATACGCCTGTTCGATGGCCTCGGGCTCCGCGCCCATGCAGCCGGTGACGATCACCTTGCCGTTCTCGGCCATCGCGGCGCCAATGGCCGACAGCGATTCCTGCTTGGCGCTGTCGAGAAATCCGCAGGTATTGACGATGACGACATCGGCGCCGTCATGCTTGCGGGCGAGTTCATAACCCTCGGCGCGCAGCCGAGTGATGATGCGCTCGGAATCCACCAAAGCCTTGGGGCATCCGAGCGAGACAAAGCTGATCTTGGGCGCTGCGGCCTGCTGCATCCTGAAACTGCCTGATTGATATCGGTCAGCTAGTCCCAATTGCCCATAAAGACAAGACTTTAAGCCGCCCCAGACCATGATATGGATGACAGCCCGGAGACCCGTCCAGCGATGACCGCCGAGCAATCGCCTAAAATCGTCATTGTCGATGAGAGCCCAATCCGCGCCGCGATCCTGGAAGAGGGGCTGCGCGAGGCCGGCTTCACCGGCGTGGTCCATATCAGCGAGATGCAGGGGTTGCTGGCGCGGATCTACGCGCTCGATCCGGATGTCATCGTGATCGACCTGGAAAATCCCAGCCGCGATGTGCTCGAACAGATGTTCCAGGTCAGCCGCGCGGTGCGGCGGCCGATCGCGATGTTCGTCGATCAGAGCGATGCGGCCTCGATCCAGGCCTCGGTCGAGGCCGGCGTGTCGGCCTATATCGTCGATGGCCTGAAGAAGGAGCGGATCAAGCCGATCCTCGACCTCTGCATCTCCCGCTTCAACGCCTTCGCCAAGCTGCAGGACGAGCTGGAGCGGACCAAATCCGCCCTCGAAGACCGCAAGGTGATCGACCGCGCCAAGGGAATCCTGATGAAGATGAAGGGCTTCACCGAGGAAGAGGCCTACGTCCTTTTGCGCTCCACCGCGATGCGCGAGAAGAAGAAGATCGGCGAGATCGCCCAGTCGATCCTGACCGCATCGGAGATGCTGAAATGAGCGCGCCCCTTCGGATCGGTTTCATTCCCCTGGTCGACGCTGCCGCGCTGATCGTGGCCGTCGACAAGGGTTTTACGGCGGCCGAGGGGCTCGAGGTCACCCTGATCCGCGAGGTCTCCTGGTCGAACGTTCGCGACAAGCTCAATATCGGCCTGTTCGACGCGGCGCATTTGCTGGCGCCCGTTGCGATCGCGTCCAGCCTAGGCATCGGCCATGTCAAGGTTCCGATATCAGCGCCCTTCAATCTCGGGGTCAACGGCAACGCGATTACGGTCACACCGGCGCTGCATGCCGATCTGATGGCTCATCTCGATGGCGATCGCTTCGATCCGATGGCGACCGCGCTCGCGCTCGCACGAGTCGTCGCCAAGCGCCGTAAGAAGGGCGCGGAACCCCTGACCTTCGGGATGACCTTCCCGTTCTCGACCCACAACTACCAGCTCCGCTTCTGGATGGCCGCCGGCGGCGTCGATCCGGACGAGGACGTGCGGCTGGTTGTCCTGCCGCCGCCCTACATGGTCGACAGCATCAAGAGCGGGCACGTCGACGGCTTCTGCGTCGGTGCGCCCTGGAATTCGATCGCGGTCGACCTCGGCATCGGCTACATCCTGCATTTCGTCTCCGACATCCTGGTGCGGGCCGTCGAGAAGGTGTTGGCGCTGAGGCAGAGCTGGGCAGAGAAGAATCCGGACACGGTCGCCGCTCTCATTCGTGCCTGCTCGCGTGCGGCGGATTTCATCGAGCACAATCATGCCGAGGCCGCGCATATCCTGTCGCAACCGGAAAGGATCGGGGTCGGCGCAGACGTCGTCCAGCGCACCCTCGATGGGCGATTGAAGATCGCGCCCGATGGTGTCTTGCGCGAACACGCGCGCTATCTCCTGGTCGGACGGGAGGGCGCGGGACGCCCCGATCCGGTGCAGGCCGCTTGGCTCTATGCGCAGATGGTGCGGTGGGGACAAACCCCATTGAGCCCGGATGCGTTGAAAACTGCGATGGCGGTCTTCAGGCCCGACATTTACGACCACGCACTCGGCGCGCCAGCCGCAGCCGAGGCAGCTCCCATCGGCGCCTTTGCCGGGCCGCCCTTTGCCGCTGACGATGTTCCGGGTCACCTGAAGGCGTTCAAGATCGGCCGCTGGACGGCTTGAGCGAGCGGCCGCACGGAAACGAGGCACTAGCCGGTATCAGGCTAATTTTTGGGCTCATTGCCCAATTGCAGTGAGCCCACCGTAGCAATCGGCATGAAGTGATTCCATCAGGCGATTGATTTATCACGCCCTTTTTTACATTTGGCGCTGGCACGCAATTTGAATGCTGCATTGCAGTCAGCCGCCGCAGATGCCGCTGACAGCAATCCGTGTTGGATTTCCGCAGCAACGAAGCTGGTCGGACCAAGCCAGGATCTACTCGGCCCGTGTCGAGTCGATCGAGGCGGGGTCAGTTCCCCAAATCCTTTGATGCCACCTGATGTGGCAGCTGGAGCTTCGTCGCAGACCATGAAAATCGAGACGCTTTCAGTCGACTTCACCGACGAACAGAAGCGCTATCTGGAAGGGCTGGCTGCAGGCCTCAAGGTCAGCCAGGCTGGACGCGCGCTCGGCGGCAGTGCCGCGTCCGCCGAGCCGAGCGGACCTGACGCCATCCATCTCAAGGCGCAGGACGGGGTGATCGCTGCCGGCAGAAAGCTCGCTGACCAGGAGAGGTTCAAGCGCGAGCTGCATCCGTTCGACGCTTATGAGCGGCTCAAGGAGCAGGCACGCAACAACGCCGCGCCGTCAGCGGCCGATAATTTCCGCTGGCGCTACTACGGACTTTTCCATGTCGCGCCGGCGCAGGATTCCTACATGTGCCGGCTGCGCATCCCGAACGGGATCATGAAACACTGGCAATTGTCCGGGCTTGCCGATCTCGCCGAGCAGCTCTGCGGACCGTATAGCCACATCACGACCCGCGCCAATCTGCAGCTGCGCGAGATTCCGCCCAAGCATGCGGTGGCGTTGCTCGAGGGCATCCAGGAGCTCGGCCTGTGCTCACGGGGCTCAGGGGCCGACAACATCCGTAACGTGACCGGCACGCCGACGGCCGGCATCGACCCGCACGAGCTCCTGGACACGCGCCCTTACGCGCGCGAGTGGCACTATCACATCCTCAATGATCGCTCGCTCTACGGCCTGCCGCGCAAGTTCAATGTCGCGTTCGACGGTGCAGGCAAGATCGCGGCGCTCGAAGATACCAACGACATCGCCTTTTCTGCAGTCGAAGTGGAGGATGGATTCGGTGCCGAGGCCGGAATTTGGTTCAAGCTCGGCATTGGCGGCATCACTGGCCACAAGGATTTCGCCAGGTCCACCGGCATCGTCGTCAAGCCGGAGGAGACGACTGCAGTGGCCGATGCCATCGTCCGTGTTTTCATCGAGACCGGCGATCGCACCAATCGACTGAAGGCGCGGCTCAAATATGTGCTCGACGGTATGGGTGTCGACAAGTTCATGGAGGCCGTCGAGCAGAAACTCGGCCGCAAATTCGCGCGCGTGCCGGAAGAGGCGCTGCTGCGACGCCCCGAAGCCGATCGCATGGCCCATATCGGCGTGCACAAGCAGAAGCAGGAAGGGCTGAACTGGATCGGCGTGGTCCTGCCGGTCGGCAAGCTCACCTGCGCGCAAATGCGTGGGCTCGCCAAGATCGCCCAGGATCTTGGCGACGGCGAACTCCGGCTCACCGTCTGGCAAAACCTGTTGATTTCGGGCGTGCGCGACGAGAACATTGCGCTGGCAAGCGCTGCGATCGAGCAGATCGGGCTCTCCGTGAAGGCGTCGCAGATCCGCGCCGGCCTGATCGCCTGCACCGGCAATGCCGGCTGCAAATTCGCCGCCTCCAACACTAAGCGCCATGCGGCGGAAATCGGCGACTGGTGCGAGAGCCGGGTGGCGATCGACACGCCGCTCAACATCCATCTGACCGGTTGCCATCACTCCTGTGCCCAGCACTACATCAGCGACATCGGCCTGATCGCAGCCAAGGTCCCGCTCGGCGAGAGCGACGAGACCGTGGAGGGCTATCATCTGTTTGCCGGAGGAGGCTTCGGGCCACAGGCCGAGATTGGTCAGGAGGTCTATCGCGACATCAAGGCTGATGATGCGCCGCGCACGGTCGAAAAGTTGCTGAAGGCCTATATCACCCACCGCGTCTCTCCCGACGAAACCTTTCTTGCCTTTGCCCGCCGGCATGACGGCGAGAGCCTGCGCAAGCTCGCCGAAGCTGAGGTGTCCGCATGAACCAGATCACCCCTCCCTCCAAGATCGAGATCATCCCCTCTAGCGCGCCGTTCTCGGATGCGCAGCGCGCCTGGTTGAACGGCTTTCTCGCCGGTGCCCTTGGGCTCGACGGCTCCGTACCGCTGTCACCGGCACAGAACGTCGCTTTATTGGCTCCCTCGGGCGAGGCCGATGATGGCGAGGAGCCATGGCACGATCAGACCTTGCCGATCGCCGAGCGCATGAAGCTCGCCGACGGTCGCCCCCTCCGCCGGCGGATGATGGCAGCGATGGCGCAGCAGGATTGCGGCCAGTGCGGCTACAATTGCCGCGACTATTCCGAGGCGATCGCCTCTCGCAGCGAAGCACGTCTTAATCTCTGCGTCCCCGGCGGCAAGGAGACCGCGCGGATGTTGAAGACGCTCCACGCGGAGCTGGATCAGGCGGCCGCCGGTCCTAGGCCGAAAGAGCAAGTCACTCCGGCTGCTGTCTCCGTTGTCGTCAGCGAGGCCGGCCGTTCGCGTGACAATCCGATCGAGGCGACGTTCCTATCGCGCCGGCTTCTCAACAAGCCCGGTTCGGAAAAGGAAACGTGGCACATCGAATTCGATCTGTCGGAAGCGGGCCTCGACTACGTCGTCGGCGATTCCTTCGGTATCTTCGCCAAGAACGATCTCGGCCTGGTCGATCAGATCATCGCGCTGCTCGGCGCCTCCCACACCACCGAGGTGAAGGGCAAGACGTTGCGGCAATGCCTGCTCGAAGACGTCTCGTTAGCGCCTGCACCCGACACGCTGTTCGAGCTGATTTCCTTCATCACCGGCGGCGCTACGCGGGAGAAGGCGCGACGTCTGGCGCAAGGCGAGAATCCGGACGGCGATGCCGCGACGCTCGACGTCATGGCAGCACTGCAGAAGTTCTCCGGCGTGCGGCCGCACCCTGAAGCCTTCGTCGAAGCCCTCGAGCCGTTGCAGCCGCGCCTCTATTCGATTTCATCCTCCCACAATGCAACACCCGGAAAACTGTCGCTCACCGTCGACTGCGTCCGCTACGTCGTCGGCAAGCGCAAACGGCTCGGGCTCGCTTCGACCTTCCTGGCCGAGCGCATTACCCCCGGCGACAAGCTGAAGGTCTATGTGCAGAAGGCCCATGGCTTCGCTTTGCCGGCAGACCAGAAGACGCCGATCATCATGATCGGGCCGGGCACCGGCATTGCGCCGTTCCGTGCATTCCTGCTCGACCGCAAGGCGACCGGCGCGCCGGGGAAGAACTGGCTATTCTTCGGCCACCAGCGCTCGGATTGCGACTTCTTCTACGCCGACGAGCTCAACGCGATGAAGACATCCGGGCTGCTGACGCGGCTGTCGCTCGCCTGGTCGCGCGATGGCGAGAAGAAGTTCTACGTGCAGGACCGGATGCGCGAGGTCGGCCGCGAGGTCTGGAACTGGCTCGCCGAGGGTGCGCATCTTTACGTTTGCGGCGATGCCAAACGCATGGCCAAGGATGTCGAGCGCGCGCTGGTCGATATCGTCGCCCAGTTCGGCGCGCGGTCGACGGACGAGGCTGTGGCTTTTGTCACGGAGCTCAAGAAGAAGGGCCGGTTCCAGCTCGATGTCTACTGAGGGAGTTTCCGGTTGAAGAGCTGAACCGGACGAGAATTTTTTCATCTGCCTGGAACCTTTGGCAGGGGGATCATCGTTATTTCGCCGGTTGTCTTGCGACCGGCCGCGAGAGCGCTTTTGTCATGGCCGGAACCCTCAGGAGGCCGCCATGCGGACGTCAGAGCCCTCGCGTCAGATGCAAACCCGCCCGCTCGACCGGGTCGGCGCGGCGTGGCCGATCGTGGCGTTCTTCAGCGCCTTTGCGCTGATCGCGGCGATCGCTTTCGGCACCACCTCGGTCCATCCGTTCTGATCACCGCGCCGTCTTGAACGGCGCCACCTTGATCCCGGCAGCGTCCAGGGCTTTGCGCACCTCGCGGGCGATCTCAACGGCTCCTGCGGTGTCGCCGTGGATGCAGACGGTGTCGGTGCGCATCTTGATGACCTTGCCGGTGACGGAAACCACGGCCCCGTCCTGCACCATCCGTACCACGCGATCGGCAATCACCTTCGCATCGTGCAGCACAGCGCCCGGCTTGCTCCGCGACACCAACAGGCCGTCATCGCCATAGGCGCGGTCGGCGAACACCTCATGCACCATCGGCAGGTTGGCCTTTTCACCGGCCTGCACCAGCTTGGAGTTCGCAAGCACGACGAAGATCAGGTTCGGATCGACCGCCTTGATCGCGCTTGCGATCGCGTTCGCGGTCATGTCGTCCTCGCAGGCGACGTTGGAGAGGGCGCCGTGCGCCTTGACATGTGTAACCCTGTAGCCCGCCGCGGTCGCGATCGCCTGCAGCGCGCCGATCTGATAGGCGACCAGGTTCTCGATCTCCGACGATTTCAGGCCCGGCACCGGACGGCGGCCGAAACCGTGCAGATCGCGATAGCCGGGATGCGCGCCGACGCTGACGCCGCGGGCCTTCGCCATCTCGACCGTCCTGCGCATGATGTCGGCGTCGCCGGCATGGAAGCCGCAGGCCACGTTGACCGAAGTCGCAAGCTCGATCATGGCGGCGTCATTGCCCATTTCCCAGGGGCCGAAGCTTTCGCCGAGATCGCAGTTCAGATCGATGGTGCTGGTCATGGGAATATCCGCTCGTTGAATGTTCGAAGCAGGGACTCGTTCGGGCTAGTCGGGCTTCACCGCAAGCCAGGTCGCGGCGTCGGTGGCGCTGACGGCGTGTCCTGCGACATTAGCCGTGAACAGTGCATCGCAGTTCAGTGTCGTATCCGCGATATCGCTGACGTGATCGGGCAGCCTGCGGAGCAAATCCTTGAATTGCCGCGCCGCCGCCTGCGCCTCGGCCATGGTCACGGCGCGGAAGCGGAAGGCGGTGCCTGCCGGCGTCTGGGCCAGCCGGCCGTAATCGGCGGTGATGATGGTTGCGATCTTGGGATAGCCGCCGCTGGTGCCGCGGTCCGACATCAGGACGATCGGCGCGCCGCTGCCGGTCACCTGGATGCTGCCATCCACCGTGCCGTCGGACACGATGTTATGTCCGTGCATGTGGCGGATCGCCGGACCTTCGAGACGATAGCCCATGCGGTCGCTGGTGGCCGAAATCCTCCATTCGCTGTCGAGGAACAGCGCCTTCATCTCGTCGGTGAACTCATCGTCCTGCGGCCCGAGCACGACGCGGATCGGACCGGAAACAGGCTTGGGCAGTTCGATCCGGCGCTCGGTGGCGCCGTTGGGCGTCTTGGCGTCCAAGACATCGCCGGTGTGTAACGGCCGCGGATAGGGACTGCCGAGCCCGGCGCGGGCATTAACCGAAAGACTGCCGAACACAGCCTCGCCGGTGATGCCGCCTTCGATCGCGAGATAACTGAACGACGCCCCGCGGGCGAACCCCAGCGTCAAGGTCTCGCCCTCGGCCAGCGTCATCGACGTGTTGATCTCGACCGGCCGCTTGGCGATGTCGGCGGGGCGCGGCGCACCGGCGAGGCTCACGCGCACGGCGCCATCCTTGGCGGTAAAGGCCGCGCCGAACGGGCCGATTTCGATCGCGGCCGCCAGCGGTGCGTTGCCGACCAGCGCGTTCGCGGTGGCCAGCGACAGCTTGTCCATCGCGCCCGACGGCGTGAGGCCATAGCGTTGCGCGCCGAAGCGGCCGCCGTCCTGGACCGAACTGGCCGGACCGATGCTGGAGACGACCAGCGTGCTCATGCCGCAACTCGCTCAGCGATGATTTCGCCGGCCTCGGCGGCGCGCTCCTGCTCGGCGAACATCTTGGTGTCGATGGCGTAGAACGTCACCTCGTCGCCCGGCTCGAGCAGAAAGGTCGGGTCGCGATGCAACTGATAGGTCCTGACCGGCGTGCGTCCGAGCAGGTGCCAGCCGCTGGGACCCGCGAGGCACTGGATGCCGGTCTGGATGCCGCCGATCGCGATCGTGCCTGCGGGCGTCAACAGGCGCGGGCTTTCGCGCCGCGACATGTGCAGGAACTTGTCGAGTCCCGAAAGATAAGACCAGCCCGGGGTGAAGCCGATCATCGCGACACGGTAACGGCCGGCCGCATGGCGCGCTACGATGTCGTCCGGCGTGGTCTTCAGCGCCTTGGCGACATCCTCCAGATCGATTCCGTTCTCACCGCCGTAGCAGACCGGAATGCGCCAGCGTCGCGTCTGGCTGTCGAGCGGGAGCGGTCCGGTCGCGAGGGCCATCAGCTGTGCACCGAGCGTGTCGTAGTCGACAGCGGCGGGATCATAATGCACCAGCAGCGAGCGATAGGTCGGCACCGTCTCCGTGATGCCGGTAATCGGCGCGGCCGCCAGCGCTCGGTCGAGCGCCAGCACCTTGCGGTTGGCCGTGTCGTCGATGGTGCGGCTGAACTCGACGGTGATGGCGGCATCGCCACTGGGCAGCAGGCGAGGGGGTGGAAGCGTGTCGGCCATGGCCTCTGGAACATCAACGTTCGATCGATCTGCTGTAGCGTCTTTTGGGCGTGAGCGGAATTGGCCTCGCGAGAAAATCTGCCGTCAATTCAATAAATTAATCCGATGTCACGCGATAAATCGGCATTATCAATCTCCCTGCATGACACCATCCGTTGAACGCGTAGCCGCAGCCCTTGACGCTGACGCCGCGCCTCGCAAGATGCGCGCTTCCTTTCATCTCTCCCATTGGAGCCGAAGTCCGAAGATGTCCCTGACCCCCGACGCGATCGCCATCCTTTCCAACGTCACCACCGCGACCATCACGACGGTCCTGCTCAAGAAGGGATTGCGAAACGTCTGGATGCGCGGCGCGCGTCCGCTGCGGCCCGGCCAGAAGCGGCTGGTCGGCTCTGCCTTCACCCTGCGTTTCGTCCCGGCACGCGAGGATCTTGCCACGCCGGAATCCTGGGCCTCGCCGATCTCGACCCGTGCCGCGATCGAAGCGATGCCTGAGGGCTGCATCGCCGTCGTCGATGCGATGGGCACCAAGGACGCCGGCATCTTCGGTGACATCCTGTGCGCGCGCATGGCCAAGCGCGGCGTCAGCGCGCTGATCACCGACGGCGTCGTGCGCGACGTCGAAGGCGTGCTCGGCACCGGCCTGCCGGTGTGGTGCGATGGTTATGCGGCCCCGCCTTCGGTGGCGGGCCTCACCTTCGTCGGCTGGGGCGAGCCGATCGGCTGCGGCGGCGTCGCTGTGTTTCCGAACGACGTCGTGGTCGCCGACCAGGACGGCGCAGTGCTGATCCCGCAGGCGATGCTCGACCACGTGCTTGCCGAGGGGCCGGAGCAGGAGCGCATGGAGGCCTGGATCGTCGACGAGGTGAACAAGGGCGCGGTGCTGCCCGGCCTCTATCCGATGAATGCGGAAACCAAGGCGCGCTACGCGGCGTCGAAGAAGTAGTTCGTTTTCGGCGCAAGGCCGGCGCTCCGTCTGTGCCGGCCTTCGCGACTGCAGGTGAATCAAAGGAGACAGAACATGGTGGACGTTTATCTCGCGGGCTCGCGCCCGACGCGCCGCGCTGCGGCCGAAAGCTTTACGGGTACGGTCTGGCAGGACCCGATCATCACGCCGCAGGCACCGGCGCGCGTCGCCTCTGCGCGCGTCGCCTTCGAGCCGGGTGCACGTACCGCGTGGCACACCCATCCGCTCGGCCAGACGCTCTATGTGATTCAGGGCGTCGGGCGGGTGCAGGCCAAGGGCGGCCCGGTCCGCGAGATCAAGGCCGGCGACGTGGTCTGGATCCCGCCGGGCGAGAAGCACTGGCACGGCGCCGCGCCCGGCACCGGCATGGTGCATGTGGCGATGCATGAATCGCTCGATGGCGTTCACGTCACCTGGATGGAGCACGTCACCGACGAGGAATATGCGACGCCCGTCGGCTAGGGCTTTCGCATCGATCGAAACGCGAGGGCGCGGCGGATGACCGCGCCCCGCATTGTCATCGCCTCGATCAGAAGTCCAACGGGGCATTGTCCACCACCTCCTTCATCACGAAGAAGGTGCGGGTCTGGCGCACGCCGGGCAGCGAGATCAGCTGATCGCCGTGCAGCCGGTTGAAATCGTGGATGTCGCGGACGCGAATCTTCAGGAAGAAGTCGAAGTCGCCGGCGACCAGGTGGCAGTCGAGCACGAATTTCAGCTTCTTGATCGCGGCCTCGAAGGTGCGGAAGCTTTCCGGCGTCGAGCGGTCGAGCACGACACCGACCAGCACCAGCGCGCTGCGCTCGACCTTCTCCGGCGCCACCTCGGCGCGCACGCTCTTGATGTAGCCATCTTCGAACAGCCGCTGCGTTCGCCGATGGCAGGTCGCCGGACTGACATTCACCGCCTCGGCCAGATCGGCGTTGGTCATGCGGCCGTCCCGCTGCAGCAGATGCAGGATCTTGCGGTCGATCCGGTCGAGGGATTCTGGAACGGAAGGTTCTTTCATTTTAAGTCATCCATGACGGATTAAATTTCGCATACACGCTCAAGTCCGTACGAAAGCATAGGTTTTGCGAGCAAGAAAGAGAGCACCTTTCTGCACTTTGAAACTATCTTTCCAGCCGATTTCCCTCCAGCAGCGAGATGCCAGGTGCTTCGGCTCGACAAGTTCAAGAAATATCCGCTTACCTTCGGACCCACGCCGATCGAGCATTTGCCGCGGCTGACGGAGGCCCTCGGCGGCAAGGTCCAGATCTACGCCAAGCGCGACGATTGCAATTCGGGGCTCGCGTTCGGCGGCAACAAGCTGCGCAAGCTCGAATACATCGTGCCCGACGCCATCGAGTCGAACGCCGACACGTTGGTCTCGATCGGTGGCGTGCAGTCGAACCACACCCGCATGGTGGCGGCGACTGCCGCCAAGATCGGCATGAAATGCGTGGTGGTGCAGGAGAGCTGGGTGCCGCATGAGGACGCGGTCTACGACCGCGTCGGCAACATCCTCTTGACCCGCCTGATGGGCGCCGACAGCCGCATCGTGCCCGACGGTTTCGACATCGGCATCCGCAAGAGCTGGGAAGAGGCGATCCAGTCGGTGAAAGACGCCGGCGGCAAGCCCTATGGCATTCCGGCCGGCGCGTCCGTGCACAAATATGGCGGCCTCGGCTATGTCGGCTTCGCCGAGGAGGTGAGGGCGCAGGAAGCCGAGCTCGGCTTCAAGTTCGACTACGTCATCGTCTGCGTGGTGACCGGCTCGACCCAGGGCGGCATGATCGTCGGCTTTGCTGCGGATGGCCGCGCCGATCGCGTGATCGGCATCGATGCCTCCGGCACGCCCGCCCAAACCCGCGCCCAGGTCCGCGAGATCGTCGACAACACGGCCGAGCTGGTCGAGCTCGGGCGCAAGGTGCGCGACGACGAGATCGTGATCCTCGAGGACTATGCCTATCCGGCCTATGGCGTGCCGAGCGCCGAGACCAACGAGGCCATCCGGCTTGCCGCGCGCACCGAAGCGATGATCACCGACCCCGTCTACGAAGGCAAATCGATGCAGGGCCTGATCGACCTCGTCAAGAAAGGCTACTTCCCCGAAGGCTCCAAGGTGCTCTACGCCCATCTCGGCGGCGCGCCGGCGCTGAACGGCTACAGCTACACGTATCGGAACGGGTGAGCTCATTAGTTCCTCCGCCGTCGCCCGGCTTGACCGGGCGACGCAGTCGGGCGATTGACGCTCAAGCGTCGCAGCACCTCACTGTCGTCCCGGCGAACGCCGGGACACATAGCCACCGGCCTTGCCGTTCTTGCGACTGCTGACAAGACCCGACGTACCTCAAACTGGGATCTGTGAGTATGGGTCCCGGCTCAGGGGCCGGGACGACTCCGAGTATGTCGACCGAGTCGATCCACACATGGCCTCACCTTCTCGCGGCGCTATTCGCGTCCGAGTGATGCATCATCGTGACCCTCTGCAATCAAGAGGGCGCAGGGAATGCCGGGCGCTGGCCTCGCCCATGGCCCGCCTGCAACAAAGAAAGCAGGCGGCAGTCACCACAGGTTCAGCCGAACATCCGGCATTCCCTGCGCGATGGGCTTACGCCTTATACGTGATCTCCGCGGGGACCGGCTTGATTGCCCCCGTCAGTCGCAGGCCTCATCGAGCCCGTGACCTTAGCGCCAGCACCGGGGCGCCCGGACCACACGATTTCGCCGTCCGCATCATCCGCCGTTCGTCTCACGGCGCGACGCGGCCATCGCTTCCCCACCTCACGTGTCGTGACGATCGGCCGAAACGCCCCTCTTGCCGAGGTGGGATGGCTGCAGTCAATCACGAATTCTGAAAAACAGAAACAAGAATATTTTCAGCAACAGGACTGGACAAGGTGCTTCGCCTTGAAAATGCTCGCGAACATCGTGTTTAGGCGCAGGACGTTTGGCTCGGTGGTGGATTGGCACTGATCGCTGCGTGGAGAGCTCTCGGCGATCGATCGCGGGCATCATTGGACGTCGTGGTCACCTGGACGTACGTTCGCTCTGGGCCAATTACGTACCTCTCATCAGAGTCCGGGAATGCCCGTTAAGGGCGAATTGCGGGCATGACAGGACAGTCCGATCAAATCGACCCAGAGCAGCCATTTCCAGTTTTAAGATCGCGCACCAGATTTCAGCTGCCGCCACCGCTTTAGCCTACGGAAAAATTGACCGTAGTTGCCACGCGCCGCAGCTTCAAAGTTGTAACCATCATCAATCGCATGCCGAAGAACATTCCTGTGAACATCGTCGTTCAGCTCCATCAACTGCTTGGCTCCCTCTCCGTCATACATGTATCCCGCAGATTCAGGCGCTCTCGCTGCTGAAAGGTCGAGTTCAAGTTCTTGCCCGTTTCGATATCCTCTTGGAAGTCGACGTATATCGAAAACGCCATCCCCATCTTCAACTTGTTTGTTCGGGATGAGCGCGTACCAGCTACTGTATTCTCTACTGCCTTTTTTTGCCCGGTATAGCGTTACGTTCTTGTAAACCAAGAACTTCTTTTGTCTCGCCATATCCCCATCGTCCCATCAACAAACAGGCGCAGAGAGCTTCTTTAGCAGTTGGCTCAGTGCAGACCAACCAGTGAATGTTGGTGAGATCACTGATACAGCTACGAATGCGGATCGTCGTCTTCTGGCCCGAAACGTAAGTCGCGGAACGGAGGGGTTTATTTCCGAAGCTGGGGGTACACCGGCCGCACCACCAGCCGACTGGCGACAGCCGCCCTTGACCCGTTGCGGACCTTCATCCGGTCTCGGTTCGGCTAACCGCGATGTCGTAGCCAGGGCGTCGCCATCGGTTTTGTCAGCGCAAATCTTGCTCAGACCGTTGGGCGGTATACAATCACCCAATAAGATGGGGGCTCGCATTCGAAATGTTGAATTTTGCGCTGGCGGCGGTGCTTGTTGTTGCGCTCGGTGGGATTTTGTTCGGCGTGAGGTATATGCGGCGCGAGGCATATTTGCCGTATCACGCCGTCGTGGCCGGAAAGCCTTTCGCTGAACTCGATCCCGGAGTTCAGGCAATCATTCTCGGTATGCTAAAGATCATTGGGGGCGGCTTCGCTACCCTTGGTGTCACGTTGCTGTGGCTGTGTTTTGCGCTTCACGAGGGCGAGCGCTGGGCACCGTGGGCGATCCTGACCATCTCGGCTGCCGCGCTCGTCCCCATGTTGTATGTCGCAACCACGTTGCGGACATTTCGACCCGGCGCACCAACTCCTGTGCGGCCGACAATCGTTATGATGATCTTGATTGTAATCGGAGTCGGGCTGTCTCTGCTGGCAGGCTAGTGCCGAAAGCCCGACGATCCGCTTTCAGGATTGCGTGTTACTGGTCACGAATTCGGATTGTGGCCCGAAACGTCGGTCCCGGAACGGAGGGGGTATTTCCGAAGCTGGGGTACACCGGCTACGGCCATCAGCCGCCCTTGACCCGTAGCCCACGTCCGTAACGGGCTGATCACGCCGGTTCGACCGTATGGCAGACACTTCCGGCCTTCCCAGATCAACAGACATCAACAATCCTGCCTGACCAGCCCGGTTCGGGCGAATTCCGGACATGACGAGGCGGTCGGTCCATGTCTTAGATCGGGCCACGAACGGACGTAGTTCATCGGGCCGCGTCGGTTCGGCCCCGAAGGGAAGGTGACCGGCATTGCCAATGCAGCCAGAGATGGTATGAAGTTTTTATGCGCATTCGCCAGGCTGATTTTCCGGGTCGTTTGGCTCAAAGGTTGTATTTTATAAGCTACATCCGTCGGGATTGAGAGCGGTTACGGGAGGCACAATGGCGATGAAGCGTACCATTTTTCTGGCTGTCTGGCTCGCGGTCGTTGCTTCAATGACTGTTGCTCGGGCACAGCGCGGGGACGTTCTAAGACCGGAGGATGGTTTGTCGGTCGACGAACACATCGCTCGAGAGCTGCAAGACCATCGAGGTGTGGTGATCGTTGACGCGATCCTCAGCACACCAAAGATCGGTGGGGGTGTCACGCGTTGTGCCTTTCCTGTAGTCACTCTCGGCCAAACTCTCGACAAGGACGCACCGACGAAAACGATCAGGGCCAGCGTGATCGGAGGAGGAGGAAAGGCGGCGTTTGGCGGGATTACCTCACTTCCTCCAGGCGAGTACCTTTTGCTGAGCATAAAGTGCGACAATACAAATGAAGGGTATGGTGGCCCTCATGCCAAATTCCAGGTTCGCGCTGGGGAGATCGTCGACGTCGGCGCGCTTCGGCTTGATCACGAAGGTGGCGGGCTGTTTTCGAACGCCGGAAAGATGCACCGGTCTGTTGAGGACATAGGTCCCGAGGTCGTGGCTTTTCTGAAGGCGCGTGCGCCCCGGGCCATGACCCACGTGGTTAGGCGTCCCATGACTATGTTGGGTCCGCCTGATTCCGGGACCCATACTACCGTTCGGCGGTGTAGTATCTTAGGATGCCTTTGATGAGGCTATCCGCAGACCGGGTTTCGGCCTTGAGTACGAGGTGTTCCAGGTCGCGTGAGTCAGAGCGTGAGACTGTGAGATAGTCGTTCGCCGTTGCTCGCCTACCTCCGTGTACCGTCGTTTCTCGCGCCTCACTGTCCATCGGCGTGTCTGGCCATCTTCCAAGACAATTCGTAGCCGAGGCATTCGGAGTGTTACCAATCACCTCGATGATATGTGCAAAGCACCCGCGAAACAGAATTCCGTATTCGAATCGCGGCGAGATTTTCTCAACAGCGAGCTGGTTTGCCACGAAGAAGACCACTCGGCGAAGATTGTGCGTGCTGGGAGGGTGAATGTCCGCTGTGGGTCTTGGTTGTAGAAACCGGCTTTTCACACAGCCAGGGTCACAACCGGCCTTCCCGACCGTTCTACGGCCTACTTCCGGTCGAACCCAAGAACGGACATCCCAGGCGCCGACCGGAAGGTCCGAGATGGGCCAGAATCTGAAGATTGGATCAGCTTTCGGTCTTTGGACGCCCGACCAATTTGATGCCGCCGAGATTGTCGGCCGACGCGAGTCCGCTAAACGGGTTAGTCTCCTTGCGAAACTGGTTTCCCGCTTCTGTCCATTGTCCGAAGCGAGTATTGATGTTTTCCATCAAACCAAAACTCGCGAGCGCTTCTATTGCATGCTCGCCAGCGGACATAGAGCGGCTGTCCACTTCGTCACCGTACTTGTCCAAATACTGTTCGACCATCGCGACGAGCGCGATCAAAAGCACCCGTTCACGTTCGGTCCAAACCTCAGATTTGCTCATCGCGTGCTGACCTCGCCCAGTCTCGCCATAAACGATTTCATCGCACACGCCATCAAGGATTTCCGCTAAGACGATTGACTATTGTAGAAGTTGAAGAACGAGCATCGGCGACGCGGCGAGGACGACGCCGACCACCAGTCCAACAAAGCCAAGCGCCGTAGCGCCAATCGGACCGTGGCTTTGCCATCCGTAGGCCGCCCCTACAGCCAAGCTCAAAACGATCATCGAGGCCGCCCAGACGACCTTGGCTGCGATCGTGAGAGTTCTTGTCATGAGGACTTCCGTTGGATTGCTGCAGACTTGACCCTAGCACTGCCTGCGAGCCATGTCTGCTTCGGGTAAAAGCGGACCTGCGACGACGCTCCATCACGCATCGAAGATCAGGCAGGTGGTCGTGCCATGTGCGAGCAGGCGGCCGCTGACATCGATGATCCGGCCCTCGGCGGTGCCGACGCGGCGCCCGCAATTGAGGACCGCGCCTTCGGCGCGGATCAGTCCGGTGGCTGGCGTGATCGGGCGGAGCAGGGAGATCTTGAACTCGAGCGTCGTTTGGCTCAAGCCCTTGTCGAGCATCGACCAGATCGCAAGGCCCATGCAGCTATCCAGCAACGTTGCAGCGAGTCCGCCGTGGACAGTGCCGGCGGGATTGAGGTGAGCATCGGTTGGCATGGCGGTCACGACAACGCGCCCTTTCGATGCCTCGGCGACGTCGTAGCCAAGCGTGCGTGCGATGGTGTTGAGCGGCAGCGTTCCGTCCGCGAGCCCCTGGACGAACTGGAGGCCGCTCATCTCTTTTCGCCTGCTGTCTTCGACAGTCCCGTAGGTCTTGCCCGACATATCCTGTCCTTTGCTGTTAGTGCGTCGTTCGCCTGCTTGCGCGTAGTCTCGATGGCGGACGACCGTAGAGACTGACGAAAGTCGCGCTCATGCGGCGCGGGCTGGAAAAGCCAGCGCGGCTTGCGATCTGCGCGAGCGGGAGCGTCGTGCCGTCGAGCAACCGCTTGGCGCGTTGGACGCGGAGCGACTGCGCAATCTGGGTCGGCGACGCGTCGAGATGCGCCGCGAACAGCCGCGTCAGATGGCGGGCGCTGATGCCGAGCTGGTCCGCCAGCGCATCGAGGCCGTCATGATCGAGCGCGCCGGCTTCGATCAGCGTCAGCGCGCGATCCACTGTGCTCTGCGTTCCCTTCCAGGCCGGGCAGAACGGTGCGGTCTCGGGGCGGCAGCGCAGGCAGGGCCGATAGCCGGCCTGTTCGGCGGCCGCGGCGCTTCGGTAGAAGCGGACATTCCGCGCCAGCGGCGTCCGCGCCGGACAGACGGGCCGGCAGTAGACGCCGGTGGTCTTGACGGCGACGAAGACGACGCCGTCGATCACCGGGTCACGGCGGCAAAAGGCTTCGTAGAGGGCGGCAAGATCGTGCATGGCTCGCGATGTAGCGCGATGGCCTTGATGGTGCGAGCGGGAGCTGATGACGAGGTCCGAAAACGACCGATGGCGTTTCCGGACCTTCGCTCCTATTCGAACCAGGTCGCATAGATCTTCTTGAAGCTGCCATTCTCCATCGAAATGTGCAGCCATTGATCGACGAAGTCCTTCAGCGGCACGTCGCGCTGCAGCCAGTAGGCTTTCTCGGCGAAGTCGAACGGCTTGTCGGGATGCATGGCGCAGAGCACCCCGGGATGGAGCTTCTGCTGGTAGCGGGTCTCGGAGGCGTCGGTGATCATCAGGTCCGCATCGCCCTTGGCGATCTCGTCGAAGATGGTGACGTTGTCGTTGTAGACCTTGACCTCGGCCGCCTTGATGTTGGCGCGGGCGAAGCGCTCGTTGGTGCCGCCGGGATTGACGATCACGCGGGTGCCCGGCTTGTCGATATCGGCGAGCGTCTGGTATTTGCCGGTATCAGCGCAGCGCGCGATCGGGGTCTTGCCTTCGCGCATGATGGGCGTCGAGAACAAGCCCTTCTTTTGCCGGTCGAGCGTGATGGAGACGCCACCCATGGCGATGTCGAACTTGTCGGCCTCGAAATCCTTCATCATCTGCGGCCACGCCGTCGGCACGAACTCGACCTTGACGCCCAGCGCCTTGCCCAGGGCATCGGCCATGTCGACATCGAAGCCGGTGAACTGGCCTGTCGTCTTGTCGAGATAGGTGAAAGGCCTGTAATCGCCGGTCATGCCGACCCGCAACGTGCCGCGCTGGATGATCTCGTCGAGCCGCGAGGCGGGCTCGGCGCTTGCGGAGACGTTGAGAAGGCAGGCGGCAGCCGCGACCAAGACGGAAATTGAAGCCTTCAGACCTTTCATCCCTTATAACCTTCCTTTGTTCGTGATTGGCGCCCTGTGTACACGAGGCGCAGTTCTTCGGCGAGTGGGAGAGCGACCTCTGTGAGCATCTCGATGGTTGAGGCATCGGTCGACGTCTTTGTCCCGTATCTGACCAATCTCTCCGGCCTGCTCGATCGCGCGGCGGCCTATGCCGATGCGCAGCACATCGACGCTGCCGCGCTGCTCGCGATGCGCCTTGCGCCCGACATGTTCAATCTGACGCGCCAGGTCTGCGAGGCCAACCGTCACGCCATCATCGCCTGCGCATTGCTGGCGGGGCAGGCGGCGCCCGCGACGGAGGAAACAGATGCCGACATCCCGGAATTGAAGGCGTGGATCGGCCGCGCCGTCGCCTTCGTGCAGAGCCTGCCGGTGGAGGCAATTCAGGCCAGCGCCGATCGGGAGGTCGTGTTCACCTTCCGCAGCGGCGCCACACGCGCATTCACGGGGCGATCGCTGCTGCTGACCTTCAGCCTGCCGCAGTTCTTCTTCCACGTGACGACGGCCTACGACATTCTGCGCCACGCCGGCGTGCCGCTTGCCAAGCCGGACTTTCTCGGGCCGCCGCGATCGGTGTAGGGCGTTACTTCTCGCCGACGCCGGTTGGCAGGAACGGGACGATCGGGCCCCGGCCGGTCATCTCGCTCTTCAGGGCCTCGAACCGCGCATGTGCTTCGGCCGCGCGGTCGTCGGCGAATTTGATCGCTGCCCCGGCGCTCATCGGGCCATTGCTGACCGTCGCCGAACCGGCGCCGACGGTCTCGTCGACATAATGGCCATCGTCGCCTCGGCGTACGGTCCATTTGAAACGGATGGCGGCCATCGGTCCCGGGCCGGTCTTGCTGTAGCCGTCGGCGGCCGCGATCTGGTCGCTATCGAGTTCGGCGGCCGTCTCCACAACATCGGGAGACACGGCTTTGCCCGCGTCCGGCAACAATTCCGGCCTGTGCAGGATGCTCGCGATGGTCGCCAGCGCATGATCGGTCGCAACACTCATCAGCAGCACCCCCTTACTGACGCGCGCAAATGCGGGCTGCCTATGCCGATGGTTGTAGCCGGTTTTCGGGGTCTCCCGCAATATGACGATTGGATGGCGAAGCTGAATGGGCCGGATGTCACGCCGGGCCGGCCCAGAGCTGCCGACCCAGTTTGGGAAATGGCCGCAAATCCTTGGACTCCTTGTCCGAATCCGGTGCGGCCAAGATCGTCAGAGCACGTCCTTGTTGATGACGTTCTCGGCGATCGGCGCGCCGTCGAGCACGCTCAGGATGTTGCGGGCGGTCTGCTCGCTCATCCGATCCACCGCCTCGCGGGTGACGCCGGCGACATGCGGGGCCATGATCACGTTGGGAAGGCTATGCAGCGCATGGCCGACCGGTGGCGGCTCCTGCTCGAACACGTCGAGGCCGGCGCCCGCGATCTTTTCCGTGACCAGCGCGTCGTACAGCGCCGCCTCGTCGATCAGGCCGCCGCGCGCGGTGTTGATCAGATAGGCGGTCGGCTTCATCAGCCGCAGGCGTGCCGCGTTGAACATGCCGACGGTCTCCGGCGTCTTCGGGCAGTGGATGCTGACGAAATCGGCGCGCGGCAGGGCGGCATCGAGATCGGCGACCGGCTCGCAACCGGCCGCCGTGATCTCCGCGGCAGGCTTATAGGGATCGTAGACCAGCACCTGCATCTCCATCGCGAGGCACCGCTTGGCGGTGCGGGTGCCGATGCGGCCGAAGCCGATGATCAGCACGGTCTTGCCGTAGAGATCGAACGGCAGCACGCCGAGCCGCGAGGCCCAGGTGCCGTCCTTGACCATCGCGTGCATCTCGTTGGCGCGCTTGGCCAGCGTCAGCATCATGAACAGCGCCTGCTCGGCGACGGAAGGGGAGTTCGCCGTGCCCGCCACCATCAGCGGCACCCTGCGCCGGCTCAAGGCGGGAACATCGACCGCGTCGTAGCCGACGCCGATGCGGGTCACGACTTCGATGCCGCCGGAGGAGTCGAGTTCGGGTTCGCCGAACCGGGTCGCGCCGAGCGCGACGCCGTGCACCGGCGCATGCGTCTGCAACAGCGCATTGAAGTCGGCGGCCGAGATCATGTTGGAGAACTCGACCATCTCGACGTCGTCGCGCGCCGCGAGCAGCGCGCGGCCTTTGGCTGAGAAGGATTCGGTGACGAGGACTTTCTTCTTGTTGCTTGCAGCCGTGTTCGTTGTCATTTCCTGCCCTTGAAGCACGTTCTTGTCGGCCTCGTCAGATGACGAGGCCTGTGGCTTCATTTAGCAGGTGCATATTATTGAGGTCCATCGCCATTCTGAGCGGGGCACCATCGCGCGCGGCGGCGTTCGGACTGACGCGCCCGCAGACCTGGGTGGCATCGAGCGTGAAGTAGACCAGCGTCTCCATACCCATCGGCTCGGTCACGTCCAGCATGGCTTCGAACGGCTCCACGCCGGGCTCGGGATGCGGCCTCGCCTCGGCGATGTGTTCGGGGCGGATGCCGAGCAGCAGCGGCTCATTCCGCGACACGGACTGATAGCGCGCGGCCCGCGCCGGCGGCAGCGGAAACGCCAGGCGATCGGTCAGCCTCACGTGCAGCCGTCCGCTGGCCTCTTCCAGCCGGCAGGGCAGGAAGTTCATCGCGGGCGAGCCGATGAAGCCGGCGACGAAGCGGGTGGCGGGGTGATGATAGAGCTCGTTCGGGGTTCCGATCTGCTCGATCCGTCCCTTGTTCATGACCACGACGCGATCGGCCAAGGTCATCGCCTCGACCTGGTCGTGGGTGACATAGACGGTGGTGGTGCGCACCTTCTGGTGAACCTTCTTGATCTCGATCCGCATCTGCACCCGCAGCTTGGCATCGAGATTGGAGAGCGGCTCGTCGAACAGGAACACTTTCGGATTGCGCACGATGGCGCGGCCCATCGCCACCCGCTGGCGCTGGCCGCCGGAGAGCTGCTTCGGCTTGCGATCGATCAGGTCGGTGATGTCGAGCATGCGCGCGGCTTCCGTGACCCGGCTCTTGATCTCGGCCTTGGGATAATGCTTCAGCCGCAGCCCGAACGACATGTTCTCGGCGACCGTCATGTGCGGGTAGAGCGCATAGTTCTGGAACACCATCGCGATGTCGCGGTCTTTCGGCGGCACGTCGTTGACGACGTCGCCGCCGATCATGATGTCGCCGTCGGAAATATCCTCAAGACCGGCGATCATCCGCAACGTGGTCGACTTGCCGCAGCCGGAGGGACCGACCAGCACGACGAATTCGTGGTCGGCGATGTCGAGATCGATGCCTCGGACAGCCTCGACATCGTCGTAGCGCTTTATCACCTTCCGCAAGCTGACTTCCGCCATCGCGCTCAACCTTTCGTCGCGCCGGCGGTCAGGCCGGCAATGTAGTAGTCCATCAGGAATGCGTAGATGATCAGCGGCGGCGCGGCGCCAAGCAGCGCGCCGGTCATGATCTGCCCCCAGTTGAAGACGTCGCCCTTGATCAGGGTGGTGACGATGCCGACGGGCAGCACCAATTGGTTCTCCGAGGTCGTGAACACCATGGGATAGAGGAACTGCGCCCAGGAGACCGTAAAGGCGAAGATGGTCGCGGCGATCAGGCCGGGCAGCGCGACCGGAATGAAGATCCGCGTCAAGGTCTGCAGCCAGGAGGCGCCGTCGATGATCGCGGCCTCGTCGAGCTCCTTCGGGATCGAGGCGAAATAGCCGATCATGATCCAGGTGCAGAACGGCACGGTCAGGGTCGGATAGACCAGCACCAGCACGTACCAGCGGTTGATCAGCGGGATGCCGGTCAGCTCGCTGAAATGGGAGAACATCTTGAACAGCGGCAGGAACAGCAGCGAGTCCGGGATCAGATAGGTGAGAAACACGCCGGTCGCGAGCGTCGCCGAGCCCCAGAACTTCATGCGCGACAGCGCGAACGCCGCCGGGATGCTGATCAGCATCGTGATGATCACCACCAGGACGGAGACCAGTGCGGAATTGAGGAAGAAGCGCAGGAACCGGCTCGAGCCAAGCAGTTCGGCATAGTTCGACAAGGTGGGATGGAACACCCACCACGGATTGGTCGCCGCCGAGATCTCGGCGCTGCCCTTCAGCGATGTGATCAGCATGTAGAATGGCGGCGTCAGCGAGACGATCGTGAACAGGATCAGGAAGAAATAGGACCAGCGCAGTGCCCATGCGCGGTCGCGGCTGATGCTGCCGCGGCTGACCGTGCGGCTCGGGCCGGCCTTGTCGACGGTGAGCGTGCTCATCAGGCTTCGTTCCCTCGTTTGGAGACATCGCGCAGGATGAAGATCGCGGCGATCGCCAGGATCGGGAACATGAACAGCGACACGCTGGCACCGAGCGGAATGTCGCCGCTTTCGATGCCGAGCTTGAAGGCCCAGGTCGCGAACAGATGGGTGCGGTCGAGCGGCCCGCCCGAGGTCAGGATCCGGACGATGTCGAAATTGGCAAAGGTCACGATCAGCGAGAACAGCGTCGTGATCGCGATGATGTTGCGCATCATCGGCAGGGTCACGTACCAGATGCGCTGCCACCAGTTGCAGCCGTCGATCGCCGCCGCCTCGTATAGCTGCTCCGGGACCGACTTCAACGCCGCCAGGTACATGATCATGAAGAACGGCGCACCGTACCAGACATTGACGAGGATGACGGAGAACCGCGCCCACAGCGCGTCGGCGAGCCAGGGAATCGGGCCGATGTCGAAGAACGAGAGCGTGTAGTTGAACGCGCTGTAGGAGGGGTCGAACAGCCACAGCCAGGCCAGCGTGCTCATGGCGGGCGGGATCACCCACGGCACCAGCAGCATGCCGCGCCATTTGCGCTGGCCCTTGGCCGGGATGTAGTGCACGAAATGGGCGACGATGAATCCGATCAGCGCCTTGAAGACGACAGCCGTGATCGCGAAGATACAGGACTGCTTGACTACCATCCAGAACGTGTCGCGCTTGAACAGGAAGGTGAAGTTGCCGACGCCGACGAACTTCGTCATCGCCTTGTTCAGGGTCGCCAGATGCAGCGAGTAGAACGCGGGATAGACCACGAGCACCGCGATCAGGGCGATCAACGGCAGCGTCATCAGGAACGCGACGGTGGATTTGCGCTTCAGCGCCTTGTGCAGCGTCGTACGTTTTGCCGGCGACGAGCGGGCGATCCGGTTCTGTTGAAAGGCGACATCGGCCATGAAGCAGTCATCCTTGCAGGATTGCTCGCCGCCACGCCGATTGGTGCGACGTGATGCGGCTGATCGGGGGCAAACAGGTGAGGGCGGGGCGGCCGGCTGATGGCGCGGCCGCCCCTTCCGCAAACGGAGTCCGGCTAGCTGCGCAGGAAGCCTTCACACTCGCCCTCGGCCCAGGCGAGCGTGTCCTCCATCTTCTCACCTTGCGCATAGCGCAGGCACATCTTGGTCTGCGTGGCCTGGAAGTAGATCTGCTGCGCGATCTTGGGCGGCGCCGGCGATGCCGCGATCGACAGCGTCTGGTGATGGTAGGGGTTCGGATAGTGATAGAGCGTGCCCTTCGGCGGCTCGGCATCCGCCCAGATCTTCAGCGTGGTCAGCTTCTCGAAGGCCGGCAGGTCGTAGCCGCCGCTGGCATTGACCATCTTCTCGATCGAGGCCGGCTTGGACAGATGCACCAGCAGGCTCTTGGCTGCCTCCTTGTTCTTGGAGAAGCTCCAGATCGACCAGAAGTAGGGCAGGAACGGCGCGTAGCGTCCTTTCGGGCCGATCGGGAAGCCGTGGGTCCAGAGCTGCTCGGCGACCTGCGGCGCGTCGCGCTTGGCCACCGCCCAGGCGCTTGGCGGGTTCATGATCATCGCGCCCTTGCCGGCGACCAGCCATTTGTTGTTGGAGGCGTCGTCCCAGGCCGCGACATCCGGCGGCAGGAACGCGATCAGCCGCTTGTAGAAGTCGAGCGCCTGCCGTACCGCATCGGTCTTGACCGTGATGTCACCTTTGGCATTGACGAGATCGGCGCCGAACGCCTGGAAGAATGCGCCGGCTGAATCGACGCTGTCGGTCGTTTCGCCGAGCCCGATGCCGAACGGATAACCGCCCTTGTGGCAGGCTTCGGCCGCCTTGAGGAACGCGTCCAGCGTCCAGTTATCAGCCTTGGGCGGCGAGCCTGCCGGATACATCTCCTGCACGTCGATCCCGGCATATTTCTTCATCAAATCGATGCGGGAGCAGGGGCCCTTGATCTGGCTGCCGACACAGGCCGGCACGCCCATCCACTTGCCATCGAGCATGCCGAGATATTTGACCGTGCCGTTGACATCGCCGTTCTCCTTGATGATCGGCTCCATGATGTCGTTGACCGGCTCCATGAGGTCCGAGTTGGAGTGACACCACCAGGTCGGCATTTGGAAGATGTCATGGCCGGACTTGGCCTGCGCCTCGGCGGCGATGGTCACGAGGTTCTTGTTGCCTTGGCTCGTGATGTAGTCGATCTGGACTTCGACCTTCTCCTTCTCGCCCCATTCCTTGACGAGATCAGTCGATGCCTGGTTGGCTCCGGGCACCCAGTGGTCCCAGAAGCCGATCGAGACCTTTCCGGCGGCATGGGCACTGCGGACGTAAGGCGCGGCAACGAGCGCGGTGGTGGTAGCAGCGGTAGCGGCAACAAATTGTCGGCGAGTAAGCTTCCTCCGTAACATGGCGTTCCCTCCCTGGTAGGCCAATCGGATTCTGTTTGAGCAACTCCCGTTGTTTTGAATTGCGGCCTCATGGGCCTGTTCGAGAGTTTGCTGATCGCAATCAGAGCAGAATTGCCGGCGGCTGTCGAGAAACGAGGTGAGGCCAAATGTTGAACTGATGGCTTGCGCCGAAAGTCGGAGACGGTAGCTGAAGCTGCATTGCAGCGACGCATCTTTCGCGCTGCACATCTGCAGAGACGATCGAGCGAGGTTGGCCGGAACTACCAGGATGCCTGTCCTACTCTTCTGAAGCGTGGCAATGCAGCGCGTTGCGAGAGATGGACTTGGGCGTTACGAGACCGGTAAGATTCGAATCGAAAATCGGGATCGCCTATCCAATGATCTGGCGTCGGCCGACTTGCTCAGCTAACCCGCCACGGAGACCCGCCCATGACTTTCCCTATGCCGACGATGCGCAAGCGATGGCGGCTGTGCATTGCAATAGGGATCGGGCTGCTGACGAGCGGAACACTCAGCCTGCCGCGGCAGGTTGACGCGCAGGGGCTGTTCAAGGGAGTCGAGCAGGGCGCCCGCGAGGGTAACAAGGCTGCCGGTCCGGTCGGCGGTGTGCTGGGCGGCGCGATTGGCGGCGTGGTCGGTGTGGTTACCGGCGTGACCGGAACCCTCACCGACACCAACAGCCGGTCTGGCACCAACAACCAGAATGCCCAGCCTGCGCCGGCCCCCAACGAAGCGCAGAAGGCGAAACCGGCAAAGCCGGGCAAGGCCAGCAAGTTGGCCAAGGCGCCGGCCATGCTGACCCAGCAAGGCGTACCGCAGCTCACCGCCGAGCAGATCGTCGCCAACAGCGACGCCAATATCGAGCGCATCAAGAAGGAACTGAGCCTCACCCCGGAGCAGGAGAAGCACTGGGGAGCGTTCGCGAGCGCGATGCACTATCTCGGCCACAATGGAGCCGACCGCCTGAACCTGCGCATCGCCCGCGCCAAGCGCGATCCGCCCGACGACATCATCGAGCAGATGCGCAATGAGGCGCAGTTCCTGGTCGATCGCGCCGCAGACCAGCGCAGCGTCGCCGATTCCGCCGACCCGCTCTATATGAGCCTCGACGATAAGCAGAAGCAGATCTTCATCGACGAGATGGTTCGCCTCAGCCACGAGCGCGGCCTGGACTAGGGCGTGGACTCATAAACTCTAGTCCAGAGGCGCGCTGAGGCGAGTGCGACCGCAGCGAGGAAGTTGCATGCGAGCTTGTCGAAGCGGGTGGCGATACGTCTGAAATGCTTGAGCTTGCAGAAGAAGCGCTCGACCAGGTTGCGCTGGCGATAGATGCGGCGGCTGACAGAGCGTTGGATCACTCGCTGGCTGGTTGAAGGAATATGAGCCTTGGCACCGCTGGCCCGGATCATGTGGAGGAGAGCATCGGCGTCATAGCCACGATCGGCGACGACATCGCGGCATTTGAGGCCTTCCAGCAGAAACGACGCAGCGCGCAAGTCGTGAGCCTGACCGGGGGTAAGCATCAACCGAACCGGCAACCCATTCTCATCGACGACGGCGTTGATCTTGGTGCTCAGTCCTCCACGAGAACGGCCGATGGCGTGATCTTCGCCCCCTTTTTACCCCCGGCAGCGTGCTGGTGAGCCCGGATGATTGAACTGTCGATCAGCGCCATCGAGTGCGGCGAGCGGGCCGCCAGGGTCTCGAAAACCCGCAGCCAAACGCCTGCCTTGGCCCAGCGATTAAAGCGGTTATAGACCGTCGTGTAAGGACCGTAGCGCTCCGGGAGGTCGCGCCAGGGCGAACCCGTTCGAAGCACATAGAAAATGCCGTTAAGGACCCGCCGGTCATCCACTCGCGCGACGCCGCGAGACTTGTTCGGCAATAGAGGCTTGATCAAAGCCCATTCTCCGTCGCTCAGATCGAACCGCGCCATCCCACCCCCCAAATCTCTGCGGGAGTGAATCACTGTTCGCCAGCTAACGGAATCCCTTTATGAGTACAGAACCTAGGCCGGCGGGTAGGCCACGGGCAGGACGGATGAGCGCCATACGGCGAGCTGAAGTCGCGTGGCATAGGCCGTTCACCGGTCTCTACCCGCGGCCCGGGCGCCCCGCGTGCGCACAGAGTGCGGGCGCCTGGCGCCACGGAAATGGGATCGGCCTCTTACGGCAGGCCCGGCGCCCACATCAGGGCAAGCTGCTGGCCCTCGGCGATCTGAGCGGGCGACATCTTGAACGCCACCGCATTGCGCAGGCGCAGGTAATAGTCGCGGTCGCGCCGCGAAGCCCGGGCGGCGCCGAGATTGAGCCACTTGTAGGCCAGCACGAAATCCTGCGGAACGCCATGACCCTTGTCGTACATCAGCCCGAGCATGACTTGGCCGAAGGGATTGCCGCAAACCGCAGCCTTCATGTAGAGGTCGACCGCTGCCACATAGGCCTGCGGCGCGCCGTAGCCGTTCTCATACATGAAGCCGAGAAAGGATTGTGCCTTGGCATTGCCGCGCAGCGCGAGCGGGGTCAGGATCCGCACGGTCGTCAGATAGTCGCCGCGAGCGTAGGCCGAGGTCGCCCGCGCCACGCCGTCTGCGCGCGCCGGCTGGATCGAACCAAGGCTGCAGGCGACGAGCAGGCCGAGCACGAGTTGCGAACAGCGGAGCTTGATCCGGTCGGCCATGTCAATGAACCGTGTGCATGGTGAGGTCGTCGGTACTCGCTCCCACGCTGCCGCGCAGCTTCGACCGCAGTTCCTCGGCCACATGGTGGGCATCGGTTCCGTTGCGGATGATCTGCGGCCGGATGAAGATGATCAGCTCGGTGCGCGTGCCCTTCTTGTCCTGATATCCGAAAGCGTCGCCGAAATGCGGGATCTCATCCAAAATCGGAATGCCGTTGCGGCTGCCATTCTGCTGCTCGCTGATCAGACCGGCAAGCAGCACGGTCTGTCCGGACACGACCGAGACCGAGCTCTTGACCCGCCGCTCCGAAACGGTCGGCGTCAGGCTCGTGGCAGTCTGCGGCGAGACGTTGCTGATCTCCTGCTCGACCTCGAGCCGGACATTGCCATTGGCGTTGATCCGCGGCGACACCCGGAGGATGATGCCCGTATTGCGATAATCGATGGTGTTGACGACCGTGTTGCTCGAACTCAGCACCGTGGCGCTGCCGGTCGAGACCGGGACCACGTCGCCGACCTGCAAGGTCGCAGCCTGATTGTTGATGACGACGAGCGAGGGGTTCGACAACACCTTCACGCTGGTGACCGCGTGCAGCGCATCGAGAATTGCCTTCGGGTTCGAATCCGATCCAATCAAAAAGTTGAATCCGGGGAAGGCGCGATTGATCAGCGCGTTCGTCACGGTGGACGTCACGCCGTTGACCGTCGACGTTGTCGATGTCGGCGCGGAGGTGGACTGCGTGTTCAGAAGCGAGCTGTATTTGCTGGTGATGTAGAACTGGACACCATAGCTGAGCTCGTTGGTCAGCGTCACCTCGGCAATCGTCGCTTCGATCGCGACCTGCAGCGGCGCCTGGTCGACCTGGCGCAGCGTCCCCTCGATGATCTTGTAGTTGGCCTGGTCGGCATAGATCAGGAGCGTATTGTTGACGACGTCGGGCGTGATGCGCACGCCCTGCAGGAGCGCCTGCCCGTTGCCGCCGGAGCCGCTGCGGCTGCTGTCGAGCGCGTCGGGCCCACTGCTTCCGCTGCTCTTGCCGGTCGTGCCGGCCGACTGCGACTGGCCGAAACCGGACATGCCGCTGCTCGAGGAGGTGCCGGACTGCCGGGAGCCGAAGCCGTTCGACTGCGAGTTCGACGAGGAATTCGAGTTCAGCGACAACCGGTCCGCCACACTCGATGAGGTCGTCGATCCCGATCCTGGTGCGAGCTGATTGTCGGCGCTGTCGAGCGAGGACGAGGACGAGCCGCCGATGAACATGTCGTTGAGCACGCGCGCGATCTGCTTCGCCTCGCCGTACTTGACCTGATAGACGTGGACGCTGTTCCGGGCCGCGTCCTCGCGGTCGAGGCGCTTGATCCAGGTCGCCGCAGTCTGCAGCAGCGCCGGCTTGCGGCTGACCACCATGATCGCATTCATCCGGGCCACAGCCTGGAACTTGAGCACGCCCTGGCTCAATCCGGATTCTCCGGAGTCCATGATCTTCTCGAGTTCGGCGATGAGAGGCTCGGGTGCGCTGTTGCTGAGCGGATAGATCCCGACCGACTGGCCGCGCATCCAATCCACGTCAAAGCTCATGACCGTCTCCACCGCATTGCGCCGCTCGGCGCCGGTGCCCTGAATCAGCAGCAGGTTGCGGGTGGAATCGGCGCGTACGCTCCCGGGTTTGGTGGCGAACGAATCCATCAGCTTGAGGATGGTCGGCGCCGACACATATTGTAAGGGCACCACCGAGACGCCGTAACCGGGCTCAGGATTGGCCGCCTCCGCATCGACCCGGCCGGCGCCAACGGCGTCGCCGAGCGGCGTCAATCGATAACCGGTCGCATCGTGAATCAGGACCACGCCGCTCAGCCGCAGCGCATTCTCCAGCACGAAGACGATATCGGATTTCGGCACGGGCCGGACCGAGACCAGGCTGACCGTGCCCTGGACCCGGGGGTCAATCGTATAGCCGGTGCCCAGGATGTCGCCGAGCACCACCTTGGCAACGGTGCCGACCGGCGTGTTTTCGAAGTTCAGATCATAGCCGCCGCCGCTCGCGACCGGGCGGGGCCGCGCGTCGGGAACGTCGTTGATCTCGGTCCCTTCGTAGACTGCAGCGCGGCTATTGCGCGGGGTGGCCGCCTGCGACCCGCCCGGGCCGTCCGCCTGACGCGGCATGATATCGAGCGATCGCACCTTGTCGAGCGGATCGATATCGCCCGGAGCGACAGTGCCGACAGTTGCAGAATTGCACGCGGACAACAGGGTCAGGATGCCCCATGCTGCCGCGATCGCGACAACTCTCGGACGCAAATCGCCTTTAGCCGTCTGAGACCGGCGCTTATAGCCAACACGCACCATACTTTCGCCGATCAACTCCAAAGAAAAGCACCGTCACGGATCGCGTGAGGCGTTCCCTGGCGTGTTGCCTGCCTAGCGCGCCAATATGACAGAACGATTAGAGCGCGGCCCGTTGTCGCGAATGAGTGGTGACTGTGGCATTCCGGCCCGGTGGACGGAGCCGATCCGTTTCGTACGGGTGTCATATTCGAGATCGATAAGCAGGGCTCCGGCGATCCGCGGCCTGACGGGCACGCCCCGCCGCATCCGCTCACCACGCAGTGCGACTGGAAAGACGCATGACCGGTCATCAGTCATTGCCGTTTGTCGAGCATCTTCGCCAGATGCGGCACCTCAAGGCGGCAGCCGCCACGGAAGAAGCCGGCGGGGGCGGAAGTCCGGCGATAAAATTGTGGGAGCTGACGGACCTGTCGGCGAACGAGTTCGCGGACGAAGCCGCACGGTTTTATGGGCTCGATCGTGTTGCGTTACAGGACCTGTTGACCGCCGAGCCGCTGGTGGCTCCGTTCTCGCAGCGCTTCCTGCGCGAGACCCTGCTGTTTCCATACCGGGCAGAGGGTGGAGGCGTGATTCTCGCCGTCGCCGACCCGACCGACCAGGCCGCACGCCGTGCCGCCGAGATCGTGCTGGGAGGCGACTTTGCGCTCCAGGTTGCCTCCTTCGAGGACCTGTCGATCGTGCTGGACCGGCGGCTTGCCGAGGACGGCAATGACGGAGGGCAGGGCGAGGCTGAGGGACTGCCGCAGCTTCGCGAAGACGACATCGAGAGCCTGCGGGACCTCGCCAGCGGCGCGCCGGTGGTCCGCGCCGTCAACGATCTCCTGGAGAAAGCCGTCGAACTCCGGGCCAGCGACATCCATATCGAGCCGTTTCAGAGCGGCCTCGTCGTGCGCCTGCGGATCGACGGCCTGCTTCGCCCGGTGCCGGCGCCGGCCGGCGTGCTGCCACAGGCCGTGATCTCGCGCATCAAGATCGTCGCCAGCCTCAATATCGCCGAGCGGCGATTGCCGCAGGACGGTGCGGCCCGGTTGCGCGTCGGCCGCACCGACATCGATATCCGCGTCGCCATCATGCCGGCGCAACACGGCGAATCCGCCGTCATCCGCATCCTGCCCAAGGATCGTGGGCTGCTGGTCATGGACAAGCTCGGCTTTTCAGCGACCGACGAGGTCAAGCTGCGTCGGTTGCTCAAGCTGCCGCACGGCATGATCGTCATCACCGGACCGACCGGCAGCGGCAAGACCACGACCCTCGCCACGATTCTCTCCATCCTCAACGAGCCGACCCGTAAGATTCTCACCATCGAGGATCCGGTCGAATATGAGATCCCCGGCGTCAACCAGTCCCAGGTCAAGCCCGCGATCGGGCTGACCTTTGCGACGGCGCTGCGCTCGTTCGTCCGCCAGGATCCGGATGTGATCATGGTCGGTGAGGTGCGCGACGCCGAGACAGCCCATGTGGCCGTGCACGCCGCGCTGACCGGTCACTTGGTCCTGACCACGTTGCACACGGAAACCGCGGCGGCGGCCTTGCCGCGCCTGCTCGATCTCGGCATCGAAGCCTATCTGTTGCGATCGACCTTGCGTGCGGTGATCGCACAGCGCTTGGTGCGGCAGCTCTGCGAGCGCTGCAAGACGGCGCGGCCGTTGACGGACGCGGATTTTACCGAGGACCCGCGGCTTGCGGCGCTCGGCCTGCGCGCCGGCGAGATCACCCATCATCCCGTGGGATGCGAACGCTGCAGCGGCTCCGGCTATCGCGGACGGCTCGGCGTGTTCGAAGTGCTCGAGGTCGACAACGAGCTGCGCAGCCTGATCGGGGAGAAAACCGACGGTCATAAGATCGACCAGGCGGCCATTCGGGCGGGCATGACGACGATGCTCGACGACGGTCTTGCCAAATGCCGCGCCGGATTGACCTCACCCGCCGAAATCCTTCGGGTCACGACAGCGCGCTGAGGTGAACCGTGCCCAATTTCCGCTATCGCGCGCTGACGCAAAACGGCGAGATCGTCCACGGCACGCTGCAGGCCCCGAGCGCGCGCGAGGTCGCCGCGCGGATCGAATATCTGCGGCTGTTGCCGATCGAGACCATCGAGGACAAGAAGCCGTCGTCTTCCGTCGGCTTCGGTCCGTTCAATCGGCCGAGCGCCGCCGAAGTCACGACGTTCACCCGCGATCTGGCCTTGCTGCTTCGCGCCGGTGCGCGGCTCGACGATGCCCTTGAGCTGCTTGCCGGAGATGCCGACGTCGGTCGGCTCCGTCCCGTGGTCGCCAAGCTGCGGGTCGCGCTGTTGAGCGGCGAAAGTCTTGCCGACGCCGTTGCTGCGCATCCGGAGCTGTTCCCGGCGATGTATGTGGCTTTGGTTCGTGTCGGCGAGGTCTCCGGCACGCTCGATCAGGTGCTGGAGGCGCTTGGGGCCGAGCGCGCGCGGGCCGAGCAGACGCGCCGCAAGCTGACCGATGCCATGCAGTATCCCGTCTTCGTGCTGATCGCAGCCGTCTGCGTGATGCTGTTCTTCATCCTGGTCGTGCTGCCGCAATTCTCCTCCGTGCTGCAAGATTTCGGCGGCAAGTCCGACACTGCGCTTGGCTTCTTCATCGACCTGTCGGATGCGATGCACGCCAACGCCGTCGCGCTCTCGCTCGGGGCTGCGGCGGTCATTGCCGGCGTCTGGTGGCTGTTGCGCAGGCCTGCCACCCGCGCGGCCATCATCAGCGCCGCCGCCCGCGTTCCGGGCATTGCGGGCATCTTTCAGTTCTACCGGACCAGCCTGTTCTGCCGGAATCTCGGCGTGCTGCTCGCGAGCGGCGTCAGCCTGACGGCAACGCTGCGCATCCTGATCGACATCATGGCGGTGACCGGCAACGTCGCGACCTGGTCGGCAGCGGCCGAGCGGGTGAGACATGGCGGCAAGCTGTCCGATGCGCTTTCGGCCGCCAGCAGCCTGCCGCCGATGGCGGTGCGGATGCTGCGGCTCGGCGAGGAAACCGGCCAGCTGCCCGCGCTCGCCGCACGCGTCGCCGAATTCTACGAGGCCAAGCTCCAGCGCAGCCTCGATCGGATCGTGGGCATCATCGGCCCGCTCGCGATCGTCACGATCAGCACCGTGGTGGGCGGGCTGATCGTCTCGGTCATGACCGCGCTCTTGTCGGTTACCCAACTCGTGGGATGAAGGGGAAGACAATGTCGAAACAGAATTCTGCCATGTCGCCGAGGCGATACGGCGCCAACGCGCAGAGCTCGGAAGCCGGCTTCACGCTGGTGGAGATGCTGGTCGTGATCACGATCATCGGCCTCATCATGGGCCTGATCGGTCCGCGCGTGCTCAATTATCTCAGCGAGTCCAAGGTCAAGGCGGCGAAGATCCAGATGCAGAGCTTCGCCAGCGCGCTGGACCTCTACAATCTCGATACCGGCCGCTATCCGTCCTCCGCCGAAGGCCTTGCCGCCCTGGTGCGGCCTACCGGCGGCGGCGCCTGGAACGGGCCTTATCTGAAGGGCGCCAGCGTCCCCAACGACCCTTGGAATCATGCTTACATTTATCGTGTGCCCGGCGAACACGGCGCTTACGACATCGTATCGCTCGGCTCCGACGGCCAGGAGGGCGGCAGCGGCGCGGCCGCCGACATTTCGCTCGATCGTCTCAGCGCTTCGGCTACGAATTGAAACTGATGACCAAGAAGGATCAGCACGGCTTCACACTGCTGGAGATGGTGTGCGTGCTCGCGCTCATCGCTCTGGTCACGGCCGTGCTGTTGCCTTTCGTGCCGCGTCAGACATCGCGCGCAAGGCTGCAGGCCTACGCACTCGAGGCGGCGACGCTTCTGAAGATGGACCGCAGCGCCGCGATCCGGCGCCAGCGCGACGTATCGACCCTGGTCGATCCGCATGCGCGGGCCATCCGCTCCGGTGCCAGCCGCGAGGCGTTGCGCATTCCCGACGACGTTCGCTTCGACGCCACCCTCCCGCAGACCTGTCGCAATCGCGCGGCATTCGCCACCATCAGTTTCTTCGCCGACGGCATGTCGTGCGGCGGGGCGATCGCACTCAGCCGGCTCGATACGACCTACGAGATCCGCGTCAATTGGTTGACCGGCAGGGTAGAGGTTTCATCCCGTGTCCCGCTCGCCAACTGACCGGCCCGATGCCGGCTTCACGATCATCGAGGTGCTGATCGCACTTGCGGTCGTCGCCGTGTCGATCGTTGCGATCGGGCAGGTGATGTCGACCAATGCCCGCGGGGTTCGCTCGTTGGAGAACCACGTCGCCTTGGTTCAGTCGGCGCAAACCGTGCTGGCGATGCAGATCCCGCAACGAAGCGCGCTGGCGCCGGGACAGCTGAGCGGTCGCAACGACGAGACGCGCTGGCAGATCGACATCGGTCCGGTCGGCGACGACTGGATCTCGGACAAGGACGATGTGAACTGGATTCCTGAACTGGTCAAAGTGCGTGTGCGCGGGCCGGCCGGCGGCATGATCACGCTGGAGACGGTTCGTCTGATGCCGAAGCCGAAGCAATGACGACGACAGCTGAGCATCGCGACGCGCACGCAGACGAGCGGGGATTCAGCCTGATCGAGGCGCTGGTCGCGCTTGCGCTGATCGGGCTCGTGTTGTCGGCGCTGGCCAAAGTCACCGCGCAATGGCTGCCGAACTGGAACCATGGCGTCGACCGCGTCCAGCGCAGCGAGCTGATCGGCATTGCCATGCAGCGCATCGCGGCTGATCTTGCCGCAGCGGAATTCGTCTCTCCCGGACGCGACCTGCGCAAGCCGCTGTTCGACGGCTCGGCGCTGTCGGTCACCTTCGTGCGCACGGCCATCGGGCCGAATGTAGGCCCGGGCCTCGACATCGTCCGGATCGCAGAAACAGTGGATCAGGGACGGCTGGTGATGGTCCGCTCGCGCGCGGCGTTTGCGCCGCTCCCGCAGGGCGTCTCGCTGTCGGAGGCGATCCGCACCCGCGATCCTGTCGTGCTGCTGACGCCGCCGTTCCGCTTGTCGTTCGCCTATGCGGGCGTGGATCGGGTCTTCCGCGACAACTGGCATGAGAGCGACCGGCTGCCGGCGGCGATCAGGCTGACGGTTCGCGATGCCGGCAGCGAGCGCATTCTTGCGGTCTCCACCGTCACGCCGGTTCATGTCGAGGCGGCTGCCTCCGGCGGTTCGTCCGAGGAGGGCGGCAAGACCGATACCGATGGCAATAAGAAAGCCACCGACGACAACAGGCCGGCCGGCGCTGGCGCGAAGCAGGGAGGCTCGTGATGGCGCGCCGGACCTGCAGCGCAGCTTGCGACCGTCGCGGCGCCGAGCGCGGATTCGTGCTCGTTGCCGTGCTGTGGATTCTGGCGGCGCTTGCCGCACTCGCGATGATCTTCTCGGCCTTTCTGGCCAACTCGGCGCGCGCCATCGCCGTCAACGACAATGCGCTGCAGACCGAAGCTCTGGTGTCTGCCGCCGTCGAATTGACCGCCTATAAGCTGACTTCGTCCGGCGAGAACCCGCCGGCGCACGGCAGTTTCCATGCCGCGTTGAACGGTGCCGAGATGTCGGTGACCTTTACCTCCGAGACCGCCCGCATCGACCTCAACAACGCGCCGAAAGAATTACTCGCTGGCCTGATGAGCGTGCTCGGCGCCAGCCCCGAAAATGCAAGAGAGTATGCCGACCGTATCGCCGGATGGCGGAAGCGTGCCGCGCCCGGCAGTGCCGCCAGCGGTGAAGATGCGCTCTATCGTGCCGCCGGTCGCTCCTACGGCCCGCGCCAGGCACCGTTCGCCCACATCAACGAGCTCAGCCTCGTGCTGGGGCTGCCGCCGGCACTGGTGGCGCGCGCGCTTCCCTTCGTGACCGTGTTCAGCGGCTCCCCCGGAGTTGACGCGATCAATGCGAGACCCGAGGTGATCGCGGCCTTGCCGGGCATGACGCCGCTGATCCTGAAGCAGTTTCTTGCCGATCGCGACGGGCTGGACAACGATCCCCAAGCCATCGCGCGGGCGCTCGGCGAGGCCAAGGCCAGCGCGACCCAAGACAAATGCGAGGCCTATCGCATCCTGGTCCGGCTCCGGCTCAGGAACGGTTGGCAGACCGCTTCCGAAGTCGTGATCGGTTTGAAGAGTGCGGCTAATCCGTACCGCGTGCTGGCGTGGCGCGATGGAATCGGTGGTGCCGGCGGAATGGAGTTGTGAGTGCGATGCTGGTGGAATTGAAGGAGCTGCTTGCAACCTGGATCGCAGCCGTGGCCGTGGCGATCCAGGCGGCCATGGGCCGGCTCACATCGCGGCGCAGGGTCGTGCTGCGGGAAGAGGATGGCGGCCACTTCACGGCGCGATCCGGCTCGGCAGGCCAGGACGCAGGCCTGGCGCCGGTGTCCTTCCGCCTGATGCATGGACGGCCCGAGCCGGCGCTGCCGCCGCAATGGCGCGCGGCGTTCCGCAGCAGCACCGTCGAGGTCGAGATGCGGCCGGATCAGGTCCTGTTCCGTGAGGTCGACTTCCCCAAACAGGCGGCCGAGTTTCTCGACGGCATGGTTCGGACCCAGATCGACCGGCTGACCCCCTGGACGGCCGGCGAGGCCGTCTATGGCCTGACGGCGCCGCAGCCAGGTCCCAACGATCGTATCGTATTGATGCTGGCCGCGACCGCGCGGGCGAGAATTCAGCCGTTGGTCGAACTGGCGACCGGACTTGGCGCAGCGTCGATCTCGGCAGTGGTCGCCGTTCCGCAGGACCAGGTCGCCGGCGAAACCATTCGGCTGTTCAATGCAAGGCTGGTGCAAGCCGGCCGCTTCGCCGTGAGCATTCCGAGTCTGCTGCGCGGGCTGCTGCTGGGCGGCGGCGTGGCGGCCGCCGCAAGCTTTGCGTTGTCAGCCTATCTCGGCGCGCGATTAGATACGCAGCTCCAGGAGCTGCAACAGCAGCTCACCCAGCGGCGCGCGGCGCTCCGCCTCAGTCAGGGCGCAAGCTCCGCGGAGCAGTTGCTCGCGCAGCGCAAGCGGAGCACAGCCTCGAGCGTGATGGTGCTTGAAGCGCTGTCGCGCGTGCTGCCCGACAGCACCTATACGACGGAGCTGCGGATCGAGGGCGACAAGATGCAGGTGGTCGGATTGACCCAGGATGCGCCATCCTTGATCCGCTTGCTGGAACAGTCACCGCAATTCACTCGTGCCACGTTCTTTGCCCCGACCACGCGCGCGCCCGAAGACCCGGGCGAGCGGTTTCACATCGAGGCGCACGTCACGCCGTATTTCGGGTCAGGCTCATGAACCAGAACGCAACCCTGGCCAAAGTCCTCGCGCGGCCTGTGCCCGCCGCGATCACCTATCTCGGCGTGATGCTGGCCTTCCTGGTCGTGATCGCGAGCTCCGCGACCGATGTGCTGGGCCGCCGCGCCAACGTTGCTGCGACGGCTGCGATGCTCGAGCAGCTCGATGGTCACAAACCCGCATTGGCGCGTAGAACCGGCGCCGAGGGCACCGCGCCGTCCGGCTCGCCGTTCCTGGAAGGCGCCACCGTCACTGTCGCCGGCGCCGCGCTACTGCAGCGCGTGACCGGCGCGATCACCAAGCTCGGCGGCAACGTGCAGTCGTCGCAGATCGACCTGCAGGGAACGCAATCCAAAACCGGATTCATCACGATGATCGCGAGCTGCGACATCGACCAGGTAGGGCTGCAGCGGCTGCTCTATGACATCGAAGCGGGCATGCCGTTCCTGTTTGTCGATCAGCTGGTGGTGCAGGCACCAACGAACGTGGCCGAGGCGGGAGACAGCAAATTGCGGATACTCCTCACTGTCTCCGGACAATGGCAAGGCGCGAAATGACGGACCGGACCATGCTCCCAAGGACGCTGCCGAGCAAGCCAAGAGCGATCGGCCTGGTCGTGCTGCTCGCGGCCGTATTCAGCCTTCTCGCGGCGCGCACGGCGCTGTCGATTGCCGCTTCCGATATGGAGCTCGATCCACCGCGCCAGGCGGACGCTCCGGCCACGCCATCGATCTGGGATGCGTCGGCTGGCGCAGCCCCCGTACCCGTCCGGCCGAAGCCGGCTGCGGCGGCGCCGGCGGTCAGCGCCAATCCGCTTTGGGCCATTCCGCTGGCAAGCTTGTCCAACACGCGCGAGCGGCCGATCTTTTCCGCCTCGCGCCGGCCGCCGCCGCCCCCTGCCGCGCCCGTTGCGATGGTCAGCGCGCCGCCTCCGCCGCCGAAGCCGCCGCGGGTCGAGCGGCCACAATTGTCGCTGGTCGGCACGATCATCGGCGCCGACCAGAGCTTCGGCATCTTCATCGATCAGAGCACGCGGACGGCCCTGCGGCTGCGCATCGGGGAAGATTTCCAGGGCTGGCGTCTGCAGGCGGTTCAGGGACGGGAGGTCACGCTCAAGCGTGACGATCAGACCGCCATCATCAGCCTTCCAGAGCCGGGACCTGAGGCCACGACGGCGGGTGTGTCACCACCAATCCAGGCGGAGAATGCTTTCATCGATGACGAGGCAGATCCGGTCCAGCGACGCCGGAAGCGCTAGCCCATCCCGTTGGATGGGGGCGATCTAGTCCAGCCAGCCGGTCTGCTGCAGTGCCAGGGTGATCAAGAGCCCGAGCACGAGGAACGGCCCGAACGGCAGCGCCGTTTGCCGCGTCATCGCCTGTCCGCCAAGCTGCAGGCCGACCGCTGCGAGCAGGGCCGTGAGGGAGGCAACAAGCAGCTGCATCGGAATCCCGGTCGCTCCGACCCACAGGGCGGAGGCCGCCAGCAGCTTGACGTCGCCGAGCCCAAGCCCCTGCAGGCCGCGCAGCATGAAATATAGCCGATGCAGCAGCCAGACCGCGCCGCCGATGATCGCGGCTTCCACGATGGCTTCAGCCAGGAAGGCCACGCCGCCGAGAGCCGCGGCGTGCATCGCGCCGAGCGCCGCGATCGCAAGGTTGAGCCAATCCGGAATGATGCCCTGGCGGAAGTCGATCCAGGCGAGAAGCAGGCAGGCAAGCCCGAGCAGAGACAGGCAGAGCAGGGTGACCATCAAGAATACGCCGGACCATGTGCGACGCGCGTCTGATACACGATCCCACACCGGCGGTCTGCCCTGGATCTGACGCTCGATACCGCCGTCCTGCCGTCCACTGCGGCGCCTTCGCTCCGCGCGACTACCAGCTGTAACGGACGGTCCCGGTTCCGGCGTAGGTCTGGGCATGGCCGGCGAACTCGCCATCGAACTTCGCGAGCAGCGAGATGCCGTTGGCGAGACGAAACTCGGCGCCAGCCGAGACGAGCGCGGAATCCTTCGCGGGGGAGGCGCCGTTGACGACGAAGCTGGCCCCCGGCAGCGACTGGAACAGCGCCGTCAGGCTGGGATCACTGACCCAGTCGTGCGCCCACCCCAGACGCGAGCGCAGCGTAATCACCGCGTCCGGCATGACTGCCGCGATGTAATCGAACCGCGCGCCCAATTCGCTGCGGGTATCGGTAGCCGTGCGCCCATTATAGGAGAGACCGAAGCCGCCGAGGCTGAGGTCGGCCTCGCTGTAGGTCGGCGTTCGGAAGGCCTGGGCCTGCAAGGCGGCATAGGGCGACACGCCGAATGCACCGAGGCCGAAGCGATAGCCACCCTCGACGCGCGCGCCAAAGCTCTGGGCGTTGAAGTTTGCCGTAAGGTGATCGGCGAACGCCGCGAAGCGGTCCGTCGATATCCAGTGATTGGTGAAGGCGGCCGAGGCTGCAAGATAGGCGGGACCCGACCGAGTGACGGCGTAGGCGCCGGCCTGGAAGGCATCGCTTCGGCCGCCGCCCAGGCCTTGTGCAAGGGACCAGTTTGTTGCACCACCTGCAAAGGCAAAGCCCAGCACGGTGTCGCGCATCACGTGATAGTCCAGGCCGCCGGCAAAGCCGGCGACGCGGGCGCTAAGATCATGGCTGCCGATGACCGGATCGCCGTTCGTGTTGTTGGAGCCGCCATAGGCCGTGCCCCATGCGGTCCACAGGGGCTGGGTAGCGGGGAGCAGCGGCCGCGCCTTGGTGGCCATTGGAGCCTTCATCGCCTTTGCGTAGGCGAACGCAACATCATCCGGCAGCGCCTCGCGCTCCCGGGCAAAGCCGAAGGCCGGACCGGTCATTCCCGCCGTTCCGCCTCGGCCGTCCACGAATGGATCGAGCATCACGTTCAGGAATTGGCCGCCGAGCTGGAATGCCCCTTGCTGCGCGCCGGTTGCGGCTTCGCCGGACACCTGCGTGAGGGTGCTCTTCAAGGCAGCGGGATTGAGCGCAAACAGCCCGGCGAAGCGCGGCGGCAGCACGCCGCCGCTGTTGAAGAAGTTGTCGATGGCACTGGCGACATTGAACTGATTGACGCTCAGGCCGACGGTGCTGCTGAGATTGGTCAGCTGCGCCACCAAATCCAGGAAGACGTCGGTGCCAGTATAGCTCAGGGTCGCGGAGACGGTCGGACTACTCGTTATTGCGCCGGCGAACGTGGTGCCACCCAAGCCGCCGTTCGCATGCAGGATATGGTATCTGTCCTGCGTGAACAGCCCGGACGCGAACACGGTGCCTCCGGTCAGCGTTGCGATCCCGGAGACGTTGGCGAGCGAGGCGGTCGAATTGGTCTGGACGAGATAGAAAGCGCCCGCCTGAAAGGCGAGGCTGCCGGCAATCGTCATGCTGCCGGGTGAGGTGAGCGGTCCGGGGGCCAAAATGCCGCCGCTGCCCACCATGACGTTGCCCACGGTGCCGCTGCCCGCGAGCGTGCCGCCGCCATTGATGGTCGAAGCGGAAGGAGCAATCGAGCCATCGACGACAAGGATGCCGGAGTTGATGTTGGTCGCGCCGGTATACGTGTTGTTGCCGGTCAGCACGAGCGTGCCGGCGCCGCTCATATCGAGCGTTCCGGCAATGGTGCCGTCGGAGATGACGCCGGAGATGGTTTGCGTCGTGCCCGCCGGCGGCGTGAAGAAGGGATCGCCCGAAATCTGGATATTGTTGGCAATGGTGAAATTGGCCGTGTCGAGGAACGATAAAGTCGTTCCGGCGGCCAACGACAATAAGCCGGTCCCCAGCGCGCTGTTGTTGCCGATCACCAGCGTACCGGCATTGACGGCCGTGCCGCCGCTATAGGTGTTGCTGCCCGACAGCGTAAACGCACCCGCGCCAATCTTGGTAAGCCTGCCCGTTCCGCTGATCACGCCGCTGAAGGCAGTCGAGGTGCCGTTGTTCCCGGTTGTCAGCGTCGCAGAGCCGAGCGTCACGCTCCCGCTGCCTGCCAGCGATCCGATCGATTGGTTGAAGCTGCCGAGATCGACAGTTGCGCCGCTCGCAATCGTGTAGGCACTGTTCGGTGAAAACGCGTTGACGATGCCGGCCTGCAGTGTGCCTGCGTTGACGAAAGTGGGCCCGGAATAGGTGCCTGCGCCCGACAAGGTCAGCGTGCCGGCGCCGATCTTGGTAAATCCGCCCGGCCCGCTGATGGTGCCGGACAAGGTCGCGTTGTTGCCGGCGGTGTCAAACGTACCGCCCTGACTCAGCAGCGTGATCGGCAACGAAGTCGAGATGCCGGCCGCGGCGAACTGCAAGGTCCCGCCGGTAAAGATCGGACCCGACGCGCCGCTTGGGCCGGAAGCCAGCGTGCAGGCGAGCGCTCCCGACGTATTGGCCTTGAAGGTGAGCCCGGCCGCAAGCAATGCGTTGCCGTTCGAGCAGATACCCGCAATACCTGGGCTGGACGAGACGGCGAGGGTCGTCAGGACCGTATTGGAGGCTGTGTCGATGACCGAGACGTTGTTGCTGTTGCGGTTGGTGACGTAGACCCGAGAGCCGTCCGGACTGATCACCACCCCAAAAGGATCAGTCCCTACGGCGATGTTGGTGATAACGGTGTTCGTTGCGGCGTTGATAACGGAAACGGTGTCGTTATTGAAGTTGGTGACATAAAGGCGCGTCCCGTCGGGACTGACTGCGATTTGACGGGGGCTAGCCCCGGCTGCGACTCCGATATTCGTGAGCACGGCATTGGTGGCTGTATCGATGACTGAAATCGTGTTGCTGGTCTGGTTGGCCACATACGCGCGCGTTCCATCCGGACTGAATGTAACCCCGGCAGGGTTCACGCCGACGTTAATCGTTGCGGTCACCGAGTTCGTTGCGGCGTCGATGACAGAAACTGTGTTACCGAACAAATTAGTCGCATAGACGCGCGTGCCGTCCGGGCTGACTGCGGTCATGGTCGGACGATTACCTACCGGAATGGTGGCGACCACTGTGTTGGTCGTTGTGTCGATGACAGCAATGTCGTTGACGGCCGCGTTCGCCACATAGAGCCGGGTGTTGTCCGGACTAATTGAAATACCGAGAGGATTCGCTCCTCCTCCGAGGTTAATCGTGGCAATGATCGAATTAGTTGCAGTGTCGACAGCGTATATGGTGTTGGGAGAAGCAAAACTGCTATTGCTGTTGCTCAAGTACACGATCGATTCGTCTCCGCGCACGACAGCGGCTGTTGGTTGAGCGCCGGTGACGAGCGGGGTAAGCACGCTGTTGTTGGACGTGTCGATTGTCGACATCGTCGTAAAGCTGATGCCAAAGGCATCTTGGGGTACGAACACAAATGGCCCCGTTTGCGCGCGGGACTCGTCGGCGATCAGAAATGGCAGAAGGAAAGCCGAGGCGAGAATGATCAGGGTGAGAGGGAAGCCCGCGGCTCTCGTTGCGCCGTCATGATTCCAGCGGACGCACCCGCACTCGCTTTTGGGGACCGGCCGTATCGTCAGAACCCGAGGTAAGCGTGGCCCGAGTGCTGACCATTTGGCAGGATTTGGAGCGCGGTCGCCATCCGGGAGAGCCGGAGTAAGGTTCTGCCCCACAAACCTTCTCATTGACTCGGAGTTCATCCTGGGAAGCGGAGCCATCTGCGAGTTCCGTAAGGCAGGAATACCGGCGAGGAGGCCAAATCGGGCAAAGATTTGGTGCAATTTACAGGTGTGTCGCCGAGAAGCGCTATTGGCGGATGAGCCGGCTGGCCCGATTTGTGCCTTCCTGTGTCGAGAAGGCCACAAGGTCGAGTTCCGCAGATGCGACCCAGTTTCATTTCGGACTTCGGCCGCGATTCCAACAGGCAAAGAGCTGAGTGCCCCGGGCAAAGGTCAAGGCAGCCCGAGGGCTACAGCTCGTGGGTACGAGCGTTTCCGGAGACCGCATCGTTCGCGTCGAGGTGTTGCCGGAACTGCGATCACGACCGGGTTGCGCCAAGATCAGATATGATGTTGTCCGCGATGTCCGCCCTAGACGCAGCGCATCATCCCCCCGGCATGACGCAGCGCATCATGCCCGGCAACCTCGTCGAAAGGCTCACGCCGAGGCCATCCAGCGCATTCGAACGGTGATCCAGGGCAGTACCGAGCCGGTGCATATTCGGCATCACGCCGGCATGTCAGGGTGCAGCGCTTCATATTGGCCATTGCCGCAAACCGATGAGCGTCAGGCGAACCTAAACGCCGGTCGGGGAGGAGGTTTAGGAAGACCAGTCAGGAAAGCTTTTCCTCGACTGCGAAAAAGCTCCTCGTCAGCCGCCGCGGGGGAGGCGACACAATTGGAATGCAGGCGCAGGGAAGGGTGAAATTGCTCCGTCTAATACACGATCTGCGGCCGGGTCTTCTGCCACGACCCCAACGCGCTGCCTTCGGCAAGTTAGATCCGGCGATACGGCTGGAGCGCATTCGACAAAGCGAGACAGAGTTAGGTGCCCATAACTAACGACCGTGAGGTCAAGACCCGACGGATCGCTGGACAGGAACAGGCCTGTAATCATGTCGTCACACTGCTGCGCGAAGACAGCCGGGCTGTATGGGTGAGGAGCGGCCGTGTCGACGGTCTGCGATCATGGATCGGTACGGGTATTCAATCTTCTGCGACGATATTCGCAACGAACCTGGCGGCAAGCTCAGCTTCATTGGCTGCTACAACGGTGTGATCTTCATCTCGGGCCGTTTTCCTCTGGTGCTGCCCAAACTATGCGTTCACATCCATATCTTCTCTCCGGCGTCGCGGCCCTTCAACTCGATCGTCGTACGCTGCTATCTGCCGGGCGACGAGCAGCCGTTCGCTGAAGAGCCGATCGAGACCCCGCGGCGCAACGAGCAGACCGAGCTGGTCACCAACCTGAAGCCGGAGACCAGCGCACCGCTCTATATCGTGGCCGCCACCAGCCTCATCTTCACGCCGCTCCAACTGCGCTCCGGCGGCCTGATGAAGATCCGTGCCATCGTCGATGCCGAGCAGGAAGTGCGACTCGGATCGTTGCGGATCGAAGCGCAAGATCACTGAATAAAGCTGAAAAGGGCTGCTGAGAACGCGCTGCGGTCGACGCTGCCGCACGGGCCTGCGCGGTCGATGCGCATGGAGTTCCACGCCGCGGGACCCAGCGCGATTTGGCCTGCTCAGTCGGAGAGTTGTCATTCGGTCGTTAGGTTAACAATGTTTTAACGCGCGCCGAGGGCGGCGATCCCCGCCGACCCCGCTTTGGACAACGCAAGGACTATCTTCATGAGAACGATGACTGCCTTGGCACTCATCCTCGCGAGCGTTTCGGCCGCGAATGCTGCCGGCGCCCGCAACAACGAATCCTTCATTGAGCAGGTCGGCGCCCGCAATCAGGCGACGATCCAGCAGAAGGGCGGCAGGAACAATCAGGCCACGGCTCAGGCCGGCGAGGACAACACCGTTCTGACCCGCCAGACGGGCAAGCTTGCCCATGGCCGGAACAACTCCGGCAACGTCCAGGTCGGCAACGAGAACTTTGCGTCCACCCTGCAGACCAACAGCGCGCCCAACGCAGAGGCAAAGGACGTCGGCTACAAGAACAACTCGTTCAGCGCACAATATGGCGACAGGAACACCGCGCTCGCCAAGCAGGACGGCGGCAAGAACAACCAGGCGACGCTGCAAGTCGGCAATCTGAACGTGTCGCAGGTCGTCCAGGCCAATTCGAGCGTGACGCCGTCGTCCGCGACCCCGGTCGGAGGCGCCAACGGCGCCGTGACCAAGCAGATCGGCAACAAGAATCTCGCCGCGGTGTCGCAGAAGAGCGCCGACAGCACGCGTGACGGCGACTTCCAGACCGGCCACAGCAACGCCGCGATGACGACCCAGATCGGCAACCGCAACGAGGTCGCGACCGAACAGACCTCGGTCGGCGGCACCGCTGAAGGGCCACGGAATACGGCTGCGACAGTACAGATCGGCAACAAGAATCTGGCCTCCACCAAGCAAGGTGGCGGCGTCGCAGGCAGCTTCGGCGACACGCCGGAGGAACAGCGCGCGAACTACACGAACGCCTCGTTCATCGGTCAAGCCGGTGTCAAGAACGTCGCCGAGGTCGAGCAGGCCAACGGTGCCAACACCCAGGCGCTGTTCCAGCACGGCTACAAGAACGCTGCGACCATCGAGCAGAGCACCCAGACCTTCGGCACCGGCAACGCCAGCAACAATGCGCTGACCTTGCAGCATGGCTCGAAGAACCTCGCCAGCGTCAGTCAGTCGGTGGCCGTTCCGCTCGCGCTCGGCAGCAACAACTCACTGATCTCGCAGATTGGCGGCTCCAACGTGGTCAACGCGGCGCAGAGCGTCGGCCAGCAGGCGAGCGCCGGCAACAACAGCCAGGTCTCGATGCAGGTGGGTCAGGGCAACGTGATCCAGCTGGTTCAGGCCACCGGCGCCAACGTGTCGAACACGTCGTTCACGGCCCAATACGGCATCCACAACGTCGCGACGGTCTCGCAGAAGTAGGTCATGCAGGCGGCGGGGCATCTCCCGCCGCCTGTTTCAAATCCGGTGCCGGCATCCAACTAATCGTCGGAGCGCTTCGGTGCGACGATCCTGGCCGGCCGATAGCCGACCGTCGACGTGCGGGGGGCGATGTTGTCGCCCGCCATCTGGTCCGGCCGGCGCAGTTCAAGGCTGATTTCGCGGTCGAGCGCCCAGGCGAGATCGGCGAGCTCGCGCAGGGTGATCTCCGATTCTCCTGACAATTTGCGATTGACGATCGCACGGCGCGTCTTCAGCCGCTGTGCAAGCTGCTGCTGCGTCAATCCTGCGCGCCGTTCTTCCATGACGGCCTTGAGCAGCTCGCGTCGCACCCGCCCCAGCAGCCGGCTGACCTTGCGCGAACGCGCGTCGATATCAAATCGAAAGAACGTCATCCGGTGCGCCCCCCTTCACGCACAGCGTCGCATCGATCCCAAGTTCACGGCGCAGTCGCCGGATCGCGATCCGGTAGCCGCGATAGAGATCATGATCCTTGATGATATCAGCCCAGTTTCCGAATACTGCGACAAAGCAGTCTTTGGCCATGAACCAGCCGAAGATGCGGACATCCGCCGTCTTCAATTCCCAGACCGCATTGTCCTCTGCGCGGATAGCACGAAACTGTCTGTTAAAGACGAGCGGCGCGCCACTCAAGAACGAATAAAACAGATCGTCGATTTGCTGCGCCGGTGATAGCTCGCCGAGCGGTCGCGGCGGCACTGCGCCTGCAAGGATCTCTCCCAGCCAGGCGACGAACGACGGCGTGCCGTAGAGCAGGCGCAGCTGCTGTTCGTGCGCGCTGAGCTCAACCTCGATCTTGACGATCGCCCCGCTGGCCACGAGGTCCGAGATGGTGGGCATGACAGGAACAATCGATGCATTAGTCAGGTGGTGACGCAGCTTAGCACAAACCTGAAGTCTATACGATCCGCTCTCCTCATGTTGCAGAGTGATCACGGCTTCACCTCAGTCCGTCAAGCCGAATGCGAATGTACGAATTGTCAAAAAAGAGCAAAGAACGACCGATAGGGTCCCCCCAAAATTGCCGTATATGCGGCAGTTCCAGTGCGTAAGAGGTGAGTGACAAGCCGATGCAGCCTAATGCAGCCGCGGTGATCGAATGCGCGATACGGGCGGCCCCACAGTCCGGCTACCTGAGAATTGACGCGACTGTCCGATCCGTCCGTCCCGCCCGTGGTCAATATCGCTTCCTGATCGACAAGCAGAGCAGCACCGGACGCTCCAGCAACACCCAAAGCGGGAGCTTTGTGCTGCAGCCCGGACAAGAGCAAGTGCTCACGACGATCATCCTGGATCGTTCGGCCGCCGATCACTATCGCGCAGAGCTGACGTTGGAATCCGACCAGGGGAGGCTGACGTGCACGTCGCCATGAAGCAAGCAATCGCGATCAGCATTATGGGCGTGGTCTTGACCATCGGCGCTTCGGCCCACGCGGAGTCCGCCTATATTGCCCAAGTGAACGCCAAGGCAGGAGTGACGGTTTCGACCACCGCGTCACAGCCTGTCCAGCTGATCCCGACCGCATCCTACGTGCCTCGACAACCCGCTTATGTGCCGACGCCGGAGGCGGCGCAATCCGCGCGCGGCAATAACATCGCCACAACATTGCAGATCGGCAACAACAATCGCGTGCTGCAGGCGCAGTCAGGCGGCAACAACTACTCCAATGTAGGCACCATCGGCGGCTCGAACAACAACGTTACCGTGCTCCAGGGCGGCCGCGACTATTCCAACGTGAACCTCATCAATACCCAGAGCCTGAACATCGCGGTGCTCCAGCCGCCCGGATCCGCGCCGATCAACATGCTGATTGCCAAGCTTCCGAACGGAAGCCTGTTGATCAAGCGATGACCTCATAACTTCGAATCGAGATCTGTATCATGCGTAAGTTTGGTTTGTTTGTATTTGCGATTGCATCCGCGATCGGCATCGGCTTGTCCGCCGCGGCGGCGTCCGAGATCGTCTATCATCCCACGAATCCGACGTTCGGGGGCAGCGGGCTCAATGGTTCGTATCTACTTTCACAGGCGCAGGCACAGGGACACGGCGTGAAGTCCGGTTCGCAAGGTCCTGATCTTTCGGGTCTCAACAGCGCCTTGAGCAATCTCGGCTCGGGCGCCGTCATTATCGGCGGCAACGGTACGGGCACCGGCACGTCGGGCTCCGGAACGGGCAGCGGCACGACGACATCCCCAAGCGCCGTACGCTCCATCGTTCCCTGATACGTTGAAATCGCCGAACCGGCGCCGGATCTGACATGATGAACAAACAGCTTCGAGGCATCGCTGCCATTGCGATGCTTTCTCTCAGCTTGGCCGGATGCATGTCCGGATCGGCCAAGGACCCGTTTGCGCGCCCAGCCAAGCTGGTGCCGGAGACCAAGACCGGTGTGGTGCTCGATCGCCTGCCGCCACCCCGCCGCAAGCTCGATGTCTCCGTCTACAACTTTCCCGACCTGACCGGACAGAACAAGCCGAATGACAATTTCGCGGAATTCTCCCGCGCATTGACGCAAGGCGCCAGCGCCGTGCTGATCGACGTGCTCACCAAGGCCGGCAGCGGCGCCTGGTTCAACGTGGTGGAACGCAACGATTTGCAGCCGCTCTTGCAGGAACGGCAGATCATCCAGACCACGCGCGCCGCCGCCGAGGGCGACAGCGCGCCGAGCCTGCCGCCGCTGCGCTTCGCCGGCATCCTGCTCGAAGGCGGCATCATCGGCTATGACAGTAACGAGACCACCGGCGGGATCGGCGCCAATTATCTCGGCATCGGCGCCGACACGCAGTATCGGCAGGATGTCATCACGGTAGCGCTGCGCGCGGTGAGCGTGCAGAGCGGACGCGTGCTGGCAAGCGTCACGACCACAAAGACGATCTATTCCGTCCAGGTCCATAGCTCGGCCTACATGTTTGCTGCCATCGATCAATTGCTTCAGGCGGAGCTTGGCTTCACCAAGAACTCGCCGGCGACCCTCGGCGTACGTGAGGGCGTCCAGCTCGCGGTCTATGCCCTGATCTTCGAGGGCGTGAAGAACCATCTCTGGGAGTTCAAGGACCGTGCGGCGGGCGACGCCTTCATGCGCGAGCTGGAGAAGAATCAAGAGGCGGCGGCCATCAAGATCGACGTCCCCAAGAGCTGATCTGACAGAATGCAGGAGAGGAGGGCGGCCGTGCGGGCAACCGCACGGCTGATGTCGCGCGGCCCGGGCACTCAGCGGTCCGAGCCCTCAAACACGGCGTGAACGCTGTTGGCTGGGCTCTTATGCTACCGTGATGGCCGCGCCTGCTGGGTCGCGGTATAGCAGGCCTGCGACGATGCATTCTGTGCATTGCAGGTTTCCGGCGCGGTCGGCGCGGACCCCGCAGTGTTGGCCGGCGCAGCTGCTTCGGGCGGCGGCTTCGTCACTACCGTCGTTCCTGCGACATTGCCACGGGCCTGCTGGATGTAGACTTCGGAGCCGGCACGGGCGGCCGGCGAGCCCGACGCGACAAGGACGACGGCGGCGAGCAGTGCAAGCGTTATCGGTCTGGCAGTATTGACGATCATCGGATGACGCCCGTTCGGTCTCTTGTTGTCCTCACATCGCATTCCGCGCGACGCGCAGCTCCGTGAGCTGACGCCGGACACAGACCACGGTTCCAGGCATTTTCCAAGATGTCTGCGGAAAAAAGAGCAGGGCGTATGGCCTCGTGCGCAGGGCCCATTCCGTCACCTCGCAGGTGGTTGCAGATGGGCCAGTCCGGAAGGCCCACCCGCACTGGCCCTCGTTGACGATTCGCGTATCGCCCTAAAGCGGACCTGCCTACGGGTTGCTGTCCGAGGCGGATCCGGTTGCGATGCGCTCGGAGCCGAAGGGATGTCCGTGCCTCATCTTGGTCGTCTCCGCCGCGGTCCATGCATGCGGTTCGTCTCACCGGACATGATTCAGGGGAACGCTGACCTCTGCGAGCAGGTCCAGGTCGGCATTGCGGTCGACCTCGACATACTGCTCATTCCAGTAAAGCAGGCCCGAAAGCCGCGGGGCCAGCTCGACGCTCTCAGGACGGCCGACGATGATCGCGTGCGCATATCGCTCGATGATCTCGTCGACTTCGCATTCGATTGCCGCCTGGGCATGCTGCAGGAGAGGAACGCCTGCAGCACCACGCGACCAGCGGACGCCATCGAACTTCTGGCGGCGAGACAGATGTGGCGTGCCGAAGCGGTCCGCCAGAGAGAGCTGATCCGAGCCGAGGATGTTGACGCCGAACCAGCCGTCCTGAGCGATGAGCGGAAAAGCCGATGACTGCAGGCCGAGGTTGATCATGAGCCGAGGCGGATCCACGGACAAGGATATCAGCGAGGCGATCGTCACGCCGGTGATGTCGTCTCCGCGTCCCGCAGTCACGATGCTGACGCCGGCGGCAACGCGGCGGAGCGCCGAGTGGACGTGCCGCGGATCGGATATCCTCTCGTGGACAAGATGAAGGTCACGCTTGCCCATCCGTCGTCTCCTTTCGGGCACGAGCCTTCCTGCTCGTGCCCTTGGTCGCGGCGCCGTCCGGTCAGAAGAAACCCTTCGCCGGAAGCGGCGTACCGTTGATCAGATATTGCCCGATCGCACGTTCCTTGTAGCTGACCGGATTGTGCGACGACAACGTGCGCGCGTTGCGCCAGTGCCGATCGAAATTGGTCGCTTTCTTGGTCGACGAGGCGCCGCCGACATCGAAAATGAGGCAGCCGTTGCGGATGGCGGCGTCGTCGGCGACGATCTTGGCCTGCGCCGACAGCAGGGCCGCACGATGCGCCAGCTCTTCCGAATCGGCTCGCCCGGCGTCGAACGCGTCAGTGGCCGCATCGAGTGCCTCGGCAGCAACGAGGACGACCGCTTCCGCGGCGTGCGCGGCGCTCGCGATCTTGCCGATCGTCTCCTGCAGCAGCGGGTCTTCCGTGGGCTTCTCGTGAGGCGCGTAGTAGAAGGTCCGCTTGCGCGACCGCACCAGCGCAATCGCATCGCGAAGGGCGGCCCGGCTGATTCCGGCGACCGCGGCCGTCAGGAAGAGCTGCGCGAAAGTGTTGGAATAGGGCACGCCATAGCCGATGTCGGGGGCGTCGAATACGATCTCCTGCCGTTTCACCCTGACATTGCGGAAGTAGGTGGTGCCGGTGGCCGTCAGGCGCTGACCCATGCCGTCCCAGTCGTCGACCAGCTCGATGCCGTCGCGATCGACGGGAATGATGGTCGCGCCGGGACGCCCGCTCGGATCGGCGGCACGGACCAGCACGAGATCTGCATAGAGCGTCCCCGTGCTGTAATATTTGGTGCCGTTCAGGAGGTAGTCGTCGCCATCGGGCGTGAAGGTCGTGTTCGGCGTGATGTTGCCGACCTGCGGGCTGTCGAGTTCGGTGGTGGCAAGCCCGATGATGGCGCCGCCGGCGATCGCCCGTTGCCAGTCCCGCGCCTGGTCATCGCGAGGCGTGCGAACCAGCCGCTCCACGACGCTGAAGTGATTGCGCAGGATATGAGCCACATTGGCATCGGCTTCGGCGAGCCGGATGACGATCTGGAAAAGATCGCGGATCGAGCTGCCGGCGCCGCCCGCGGCGATCGGCAGTCGCAATGCGCCGAGCCGCGCCTGCTTGATCAGGGCGATCTGCCGGTGCGGCAGGTTGCGCTCGCGTTCGCGCTCCGCCTCGCCTTCGGCGATCTCGGCCAGCAGGGCGTCAAGGGCGCCCGGCGAGAGCGGAACGGTCGGCCCGGCGGTAAGCGTGTTGGTGGGGAGCGGCTTGTTCATTAGGCACCACATCATGAGAGAAAAGGGGGACGGCCGGTCAGCGCTGCGGCAACGCTTCGTCGATCCGGGCGAGATGGTCGGCAACCTTGACGGGCTCGGGCAGCACCTTGCGTTCGACCAGCCAGTCGGCTGCTTTCTGCAGGTCAGCGATGAACTGCCTGTCGGTCGCGGAAAAGTAGCGGTACTGGCGGTTCATCGCGATGAACCGGTCTCGAACATCATCGCTGTATTTGCCCGCCTTCTGCGCGATGTATTCGGCGTCCTTGCTATTCTCCGAAATCCATTTGCCCTCGGCGCGGAAGGCATCGTTGACGGCGCGGACCAGAGCTGGGTTCTCGGTGGCGAACTTGCGGGTCGTCAGGTAGGACGTGTAGTCGATCTGGAACTCGAGGTCGCGACCTTCCAGGAAGATGTCGTGCGCCTTGTAGTCGAGCCGCGCGATATCGACGCCGGGGCTCCACATCGACCAGGCATCGACCTTGCCCGAAGCGAGCGCGGGCGCGGCATCGGGTGGGTTGAGGTAGACGAACTTGACCTTGGAACGGTCGACCTTGTGCTTCTCCAGTGCCGCGACCAGCAGGAATTCGCCGAGCCCCGAGCGGTTGACCGCCACCGACTTGCCGACGAGGTCCTCAACCTTGTTGATGCCGGAATCGTCGCGGGCGATAATTGCGGTGGTGCGTGGCTCATAGACAACGAACTGCGTGAATACCAGCGGCGACCCAGCAATGATTGCCGCCAGCGCCGGCGTCGTCGAACCGCCGAACGAGAAATCGGCGGTGCCGCCGGTCACGGCCTGCAAGGTCGGCGCGTGGTTCGGGAACGGTCCCAGCCATTCGACCTTGATGCCGTCCTTCGCCAGCGTCTTTTCGAATTCGCCACGCTCTTTGGCAATCAGGTTGAGCCCGGACAGGCCCCAGGTCAGGCGTACGGTATCGGTGATGCGTCCCGCGGCCGACCAGGCATGATCGGTCAAGGTGAAGCCGGCGAGCGCCCCGACGCCGAACGCAGCGGTACCGAGGAACTGACGGCGTGAAGGGTATTCAAAGTCGTCCGACGACATGGGCGATCCTTCCAGGATTTAAGCGGGAGCGTGTTCGTTGAGCACACCGAGTTCGGCTAACAGGTCGCCGCGCGCGACCGTGCCGATGTCGTTGGCGCGGTGCTCGGATGCGATTCGACCTTTGCGCATCACCAGGATGCGATCGGCCAGCGCGATCGCCTCGTCGACGTCGTGGGTGACGAGCAAGACGCCCGGCCGGTGCCAGGCGACGAGCTCGCGCACCAGCACATGCATGCGGATGCGGGTCAGGGCATCGAGCGCGGCAAACGGCTCGTCGAGCAGCAGCAACTCAGGCTCTTGCACCAGCGCGCGGGCCAGCGCGACCCGCTGTGCCTGGCCGCCGGAGAGGTTGCGCGGCCAGTCATCGACCCTGTCGCCGAGACCGACTTCGCCGAGCGCGGCCGCGGCGCGCCGGCGAGCATCCGGACCGTCCAGTCCGAGGGCAACGTTGCGCCAGAGACTGTCCCAGGGCAGCAGGCGATGCTCCTGGAACACGACCGCAGGACGGCGCGGCGCGACGATGCGGCCGGCCTGGACCGGGTCGAGGCCCGCAAGCGCACGCAGCAGCGTGGTCTTGCCGCAGCCGCTCTCGCCGAGCAGAGCCACGAACTCGCCGCGTTCGATGCGAAGATCGAGTCCGTCGATCACGGTTCGATCGCCGTAGGCGCGCCGCAGTCCATGGACGACCACGGCCGGAGCGGCGTGCGGAGGCGGCGCGAACCGGACGGTCATCGTGCAGCTCCATAGTTCGGATGCCAGGAGAGCAGCCGCCGCTCGAGCCACCGCGCAATCAGGTCTGCGGCAACGCCGATCAACGCGTAGATGACGATCGTGAGCACGATCACGTCCGTGCGCAGGAACTCGCGGGCATCCATCGCAAGGAAGCCGAGACCCGACTGCGCGCCGATGGTTTCGGCGACGACGAGTGCGAGCCAGGCCGTGGCGAGCGCATAGCGGACGCCGGTCAGGATCGAGGGCAGGGCACCCGGCAGGATGACGCGGCGGATCAGCTGCAGGGTCGACAAGCCCTGAACCCGGCCGAGCTCGATCAGCTTCGGGTCGACCTGACGGATGCCGAGGGTCGTGTTGATATAGAGCGGGAAAGTCACGCCGAGCGCGACGAGGAAGACCTTCTCGGCTTCACCGACACCGAGCCATACGATCACGAGCGGCAGGACCGCCAGAAACGGAATCGCGCGGATCATCTGGATGCTGCGATCGATGAGGGCTTCCGCAAGACGCGAGAAGCCGACGAGAACGCCCAGCGCAAAGCCGATCGTCCCGCCGACAGCAAAGCCGGCTGCCGCCCGCAACAAGCTGACGCCGAGGTCGTCCCCCAGCGTGCCCTGTGACGCCAGCTTGAAAGCCGTGCGCAGGATCTTGCTGGGGGCCGGCAACACCTGCGGCGACAGATAGCCGCCTTGCGCGAGCGCTTCCCATACCAGGACCAGCAGCACCGGCGCGAGCCAGGACAGCGCCTGCAGGGGCGCGGTGCTGATCGAAGCGGTTCTTTCCGTTTGGCGTGCTTGTTGGTCCACTTGGCTGCCAGGGCCGCCCTGCGACAGCTCGATCGTCCCTGCAGCCTGTTCGAGATTGCTCAATGTCGTCCGGCCTTCGTCATCATCCGTTTGCAACCCGATCACGACCGAGTTGCGCGCCTGCGCATCTGTTGCGCGCGACCGGAAGTGTCCTAAGCACCGTGGGCGCGCTAGCCGAAATCTCCCACGAATGACGGCCAATCGAAATAGAGCCGTTTTCCAATTGTTGTTCCGGTTGGAGGTTTTCGATTTCCCCCGCGCACGAAAAGCGGCAAGAACTTCTTTTCCGATTTTGTTAGTACGTGCGTCAGGAAATCGCGCTCCGCGTCGACGTCGACCGCCAGTAGCGCAGATCGTGGGGCCAGCAAATGACACATCCGCTTCGTTTCGGCATCTGGGCGTCGGTGCACGGTCCTCGTGCGGCGCATCAGGATCCGGAGGAGCCCTACGACGCGTCGTGGGAGCGCAATCGCGATCTCGTCCTGGCGGCGGAAGCGCTCGGTTTTGATTCCACACTCATAGCCCAGCACACGATCAATCCACATCAGGAGGATCTGGATCAGCTCGAAGCCTGGAGCGCAGCGGCGGCGTTGGCCGCGTTGACCAGCCGGATCGAGATCATCACGGCCATCAAGCCCTATCTCTTTCATCCTGTGGTGCTCGCCAAGATGGCGCTCGGCATCGAGAACATCAGCCGCGGGCGCTTTGCGATCAATCTCGTCAATGCCTGGAACAGGCCGGAGCTCGAGCGGGCCGGGATCGGATTTGCCGAGCATGACGAACGCTACGCATATGGGCGCGAATGGATATCCGTGGTGTCGCGCCTCCTGCAGGGCGAAAGGCTCACGCATAAGGGCAGATATTTCGATGTGCAGGACTACGCGCTGCGCCCGAAGGATCTCTACCGTGCGCGGCCGCGCATCTATGTCGGCGGCGAGTCGGAGCCGGCGCGCGCGCTGGTCGCCGATCGCGGCGATGTCTGGTTCATCAACGGCCAGCCGATCGCCGATGTGGCTGCGCTGATCAACGACGTCGCCTCGCGTCCGCGTTCGGGCGCGGCGCCGCTGCGCTTCGGCCTGTCGGCCTTCGTCGTGGCGCGACCGACCGCGGCCGAGGCCGACCATGCGCATCTGCGGCTGCTGCGCCTTGCCGAAAAGGATGCCCCCATGAAGGTCATCCAGAAGCAGAACACCGATCCCAAGGTCGTCATGATGCAGACGATGCAGAAGGGCGCGCGCGTGGGCAGCAACGGCGGGACTGCGGCCGGGCTGGTCGGCAGCTATGACGAGGTGGCCGATCGGATCGTCGACTTCCACCGTACGGGCATTGAACTGTTCATGCTGCAGTTCCAGCCCTTCGATGCCGAGATGAGACGCTTCGCCGACGAAATCATTCCGCGCGTGCGGCAGCGGCAGGCCGTGCGGCATCCCGCTGGGTTGCGCGCCGGCTGATCCTGATCGTTCCGGCGACGACCAGACAGACCCATAAGGAAGCAAACGGCGACTTCAAGTCGGCGAGCGGCTAACACATGATGTGTTGCCACACCGCTTACTCATTGGGAGGGCAAGTCGAAAAACTCGCTGCGCGGTCTATCGGGCCGGAGACATTCCTTCCGTGATCGCGACCATCTTTGGTTTGGCGTTTCATTGTCATGGCGAGCGTTCCTCTCCACTATTTGCCTCCAAGTCAGATTCGTCGGAGACCAGACTTCATGAAACGCCGCCTGCTGTCGATCATTGCCGGACTCTCGCTGTTTGCAGCGCCGGCTCTTGCCGATCAGAAGATCAAGGTCGGGATTTCCGGCGGCGATTCCGAAATCCTCTGGACCAAGGTGAAGGAGATTGCCGCCAAGGACGACCTCGACGTCTCCGTGATCGTCTTCAACGACTATCTGTTGCCGAATGCAGCGCTGGACTCCGGCGATCTCGATGCCAATGCGTTCCAGCACAGACCTTTCCTTGACAACCAGGTCAAGACCCGCGGCTATAAGATCGTGCCGGTCGGCACCACCATCATCGCGCCGATCGGCCTCTATTCGCAGAAAGTGAAGTCGGTGGACGAACTCCGGCAGGGCGCGGCGATTGGCATTCCCAACGATCCGTCGAACGGCGGCCGCGCGCTGCTGCTGCTCCAAGCACAGAAACTCATCAAGGTGAAGGATGGGGTAGGGCTGTTACCTACCGTACTCGATGTGGTCGACAATCCGCGTAAGCTCCAGTTCCGGGAAATCGACGCGGCGCAGCTGCCGCGCAGTCTCGGCGATCTCGACGCGGCCGTCGTCAACACAAACTACGCAGTGCCGGCCGGTCTCATTCCCGGAAAGGACTCCATCGCGATCGAATCTCCCATCGACAATCCCTACAGCAACTTCATTGCCGTTCGCGAACGCGACAAGGATGCGCCCTGGGTCCCGAAGCTTGTCCGCGCCTTTCAGAATGACACCATCCGCCAGCTCATCAAAGACAGGCTGCCGGGGCAGATTCCCGCGTTTTGAGCTTGATCGCGGAGATCCTAGCGGCCGGCGGTCTATTGCAGGTGACTGCGGGTGACTCACCGGCAATGGAGCATGTTTTTAAATCTCCGCGCGGAGAAACGATGCTCTGCGGCAGCTCTGATATTTGGAAGCCTATTCCAGCACGCCCGCGATATATCGCAATCCCGAAACACCGCGCGAGCTGCGGTTTGCTGACTTCTTGCGAGGTAGCTATGGTCACTGAAATGAGACGTCGCGCCGCCGTTCTGTTTCGTCGGACGGTCAGGTTGGCGACGGTCCTGGCCGTCGCGGCATTGGTCGCCTCGCCGGCTGGTGCCGAAGGCCAGGACAAGGTGATCCGGATCGGCTTCCAGAAATATGGCAACCTGATCCTGCTGAAGGGCAAGGGTTGGCTCGAGAAGAAGCTGCAGCCGCTCGGATACAGCGTCGAATGGAAGGAGTTTCCATCAGGCCCGCCGCTGCTCGAAGCGCTCAATGTCGGCTCGATCGATTTCGGTCACGCCGGCGAGACGCCGCCGATTTTCGCCCAAGCCCCCGGGGCACCCTTCGTCTACGTGGCGCACGAGCCGCCGGCACCGGAAGGTGAAGCGATCCTCGTGCCCAGGGACTCTCCGATCAAGACGGTCGCCGAATTGAAGGGCAAGAAGGTTGCCCTCAACAAAGGATCGAACGTGCACTACCTGCTCGTCCGCGCCCTGGAAAAGGCTGGCCTGAAATATACCGACATCGAGACCGTTTTTCTCGCCCCCGCCGATGCGCGGGCGGCGTTCGAACGCGGCTCGGTCGATGCCTGGGTGATCTGGGACCCGTTCCAGGCCGCCGCGGAAGTCGCCACCAATGCACGCACATTGACCAATGGAAGCAACCTTGCTCCCAACCATCAATTCTATCTCGCAACCAGGAAATTCTCCGACGGCAATCCGCAGGTGATCGACGCCGTGATTGCCTCGATCGCAGAGCTCGATGACTGGGCGAAGGACAGGGTGACGGATGTCGCGGCCGAACTCAGCCCAGGCATCGGCATTCCCGCGCCCATCCTCGAGATTGCGCTGAAACGTCAGAGCTACGGAGTCAAGCCGCTGGATGAAAGCGTGGTCGCCGAGCAACAGCGAATTGCCGATACATTCTTCTATCTTGGCCTGATCCCGAAATCGATCGCGGTTGCGACCGTTGTACGGAAGCCTGCCTCCTGAGTCGGAGAGACGTTACGCACAGGGTGCTGGTTCCGTCTGCCTTGGCGGCGCGAACGCACTGAGCGGAGGCGCAGAGGCGAGCCATAGGGCAGGGCTCGTCGCTGCAACTCGGGCCGCCGCTGGCGCAACGTGCGCGTTCCACGTTGCACGATCCGGTATGCTGGAAATACCGGTAGGATCGGTCATTATCATCTTAACGGCTGGATTCCGCCCCGGTCCGGAGCTTTCTGATGGCTGCAAAGAAACAGATCCTGCTAAACGCCTTCAACATGAACTGCGTCGGCCATATCAATCATGGCCTCTGGACCCATCCGCGCGACCGCTCGCCTGACTACAATACGCTTGCGTACTGGATCGATCAGGCCAAGCTTCTCGAGCGCGGTCTGTTCGACGGGATCTTCATCGCAGACATCATCGGGGTCTATGACATCTATGGCGGCGGGATCGATGTGACGGCGCGCGAGGCGGTGCAGCTCCCGGTCAACGATCCGATTCTGCTCGTCTCCGCGATGGCGGCTGCGACGGAGCAGCTCGGCTTCGGCATCACCGTTAACGTACACAACGAGGCGCCCTATACGCTCGCACGGCGCTTCTCGACACTTGACCACCTGACGCGAGGTCGGATCGGCTGGAACATCGTCACCGGCTATCTCGACAGCGCGCATCGCGGCAAGGGCGACGTGCAACTGCCCGAGCATGACCGCCGCTACGACTATGCCGACGAATATCTCGAGGTGCTCTACAAGCTCTGGGAAGGAAGCTGGGACGACGATGCCGTACGTCGCGACCGCGCGGCTCGAATCTTCACCGATCCCACAAAGATCCGGCCCGTCTCGCATCATGGCGAATTCTTTCAGGTCGACGGCTATCACCTCTCCGAGCCCTCTATCCAGCGGACGCCCGTGCTGTACCAGGCCGGCACCTCGCCGCGAGGGCGCGCTTTTGCCGGCCGACACGCCGAATGCGTCTTCATCTCCGCCCGCGACAAGGCGACTGCGCGCAACGCCGCGCGCGCCATCCGGGCGGAGCTGACGCAAGCCGGCCGTCGGCCGGAAGACATCAAGGTTTTCGTCGGCATTGCGGTGGTGCCGGGCCGGACCAAGGCCGAGGCTGAGGACAAGCGCGCGGAATACCTGCGCTATGCCAGTCCGGAGGCCGGACTGGCGCATTTCTCGGCGTCCACCGGCATCGATTTCTCACGCTACGGGCTCGATGAGCCCATTCCCTACGCGCCCGGCAACTCCATCCAATCGGCGACGGCGATTGCCGCACAGAGGAAGCTGACCAAGCGCGATCTCCTGAACGAACTCGCTTTGGGCGGCCGCTATGCAACGATCACCGGCGACGCCGTTGCCGTCGCGGACGAACTGCAATCCTGGATCGAGGAGGGCGAGGTGGATGGCTTCAACCTCAGCCGCATCGTGGTGCCCGAGACCTATGCGGACTTCATCGACATCGTCATTCCCGAGCTCCAGGATCGCGGTCTCTACAAGACCGCCTACGCGGATGGTTCGCTGCGCCACAAGCTGTTCGGCGAGGGGAACCGCCTGCCCGATCGGCATGCGGCCGGGCGGTTCCGGCCGGTTGGCCGTCAGTACAACATCTAGCTGGGCCTGCGATCCTTAAGGAATTCAGATGACCATTATCGATCTGCGTTGCCGCCCGGCTTATTTGCACGACTTTTTCGGTGCTACGCCTGGCAGTCCGGAATTTGAGACCGCGCGGTGGCTCAATCGCCGCGTCGGCACGCGGGGAGATGATGCACATTTCACGTGTTCGCTGACCCAAAAGGGCTTTCTTGCCGAGATCCATGATGCCGGTCTGGCGCGGGCCGTGGTGGTCGGGCGACATACGCCGTTCCAGCATTTGCCGAACGACCGCATCCACGAGATCGTCTCCGGCCATGCGGAGCTGGTCGGGATCGGCTCGGTCGATCCGGTCATTCAGGGCGAACGGGCCGCGATCGAGGAGATCGAGCGCGCCGTCAGCCAGCTTGGATTCAAGGGGATCGACATCGAGCCGGGCTTCGGCGCGCCGCCTCGCCACCCCGATGATCGCGTCTACTGGCCGATCTACGAGCGGCTTCAGGAACTCGACATTCCGCTGTTCCTGATGACCGGACCGACGACGCCTGATCCACGTTTCAACGATCCGTCCGGCGTGGCCGTCGTCGCCGCAGCGTTTCCGCGCCTCAAGATCGGAGTTTATCACGGCTCCTGGCCGAGAGTGCAGGAGATCATTGGCGTCGCCTTCCGGCACGCCAATGTCCATCTCATCCCGGACATGTATCTGTTTCAGCCGGGACAGGAGGCCTATGTGAAGGCGGCCAACAGCTTCCTGGCCGATCAATTTCTGTTCGGCTCCTCTTATCCGTTTCGGCCGATCCGGCAGTCGATCGACGACTACGCCGCTGCCGGCTTCCGGGACGATGTGTTGGAGCGGGTCTTCTCCACGAACGCTATACGCCTGCTGAAACTTTGAGGGACCGGAGCGGACCGCTTCGGAGAGAGGAAGCCCGTGTCCTGGCTCGCTGCTGGCCAGCCAGACCCACACAGGAGTACTAACGGCAGCTCCGCAGAGAATGTTCGATTCGGAGAGCGTCGATCTTTGAAAAGATCGTCTCGCGCCAGTCGTTCTACCATGGTCTCAGTGAGCGCATCGCGCGACGAGCGCGGGCTCGAGGCAGGAGGTGAACGGCAATGAACACGATCGTCGAAAGGCCGAGGAAGTTTTCGCTCGTGGAGCGTCCGCCCGCGGCTTCATTCGAAGAGGAACGGCTGCATCGCAAGCAGCGCCTGGCCGCAACCTTCCGCCTGTTCGCCCGTTACGGCTTCGATCAGGGGCTCGCAGGGCACGTCACCGTGCGCGATCCGGAGTACATCGACCGGTTCTGGATCAATCCGCTCTCCGCTCATTTCAGCCAGATCAAGGTCTCCGACCTGCAACTCGTCGATCACGACGGCAACATTCTGGTCGGCGACAAGCCGATCAACCAGGCTGGCTTTGTTATTCATTCCGCGATTCACGCGGCGCATCCGCACGTGATCGCTGCCGCGCATACCCACTCGACCTACGGCAAGGCCTGGTCCGCGCTCGGCCGGCTGCTCGATCCCTTGACCCAGGATGCCTGCGCCTTTTACGAGGACCACGCGCTGTTCGATCCGTTCACGGGCGTGGTGCTCGATGCCGACGAGGGCAAGAAGATCGCGCAAGCGCTCGGCACCAAGAAGGCTGCGATCCTGCAGAACCACGGACTGTTGACGGTCGGTCCGACCATCGAGGCCGCAGCGTGGTGGTACATCACGATGGACAATGCCGCGCGCACCCAATTGCTGGCCGAGGCCGCCGGTCCTACCAAGCCGATTCCGCATGAGGTCGCCAAGCTGACGGCGAGTCAGGTCGGAACCCACAAGGGCGGCTATTTCAGCTTCCAGCCGTTATGGGACTGGATCACGGCGCAGGAGCCGGATCTCTTCAACTGAGATCGACGCGGGGATGTGAAGACGCCCGGCCGGATCGATGTCCGGCGGGCATTGTAGTCTTCCCCCGCCGCATGCTCGGCGCATGGCGCGTCCGCTCGTGCTGCGGTAGATGAGCCGGTGAGCAAAGCGCGTTGTTCGAAGGGGTAAACCCGGGGCCGCTCTGCCGAAGAAAGAAGGGAGGACGCCATGGGAGCGCCGGACATCGCGGCGGTGCCGCAACCGATCGATGCCATCACCAGCTTCCATGCACATATCTACTATTCCGAGGGGACGCGCGGCAATGCACAGCAGCTCCGGGATTGGATCGGCGAGCGCTTCGTCGTGACGTTGGGGCACTGGCACGATGCGCTGGTAGGTCCCCATGAGCAATCGATGTACCAGGTCGCCTTTGCGGTCGAGGTGTTTCCGACGCTGGTGCCGTGGCTGATGCTCAATCACGGGAAGCTAAGTGTTCTCATTCACCGGAACACGGCGCGGCCGCTGGCGGATCATACGGCACACGCGCTCTGGATCGGACCGCCGTTCGGCATCCGTGGCGACAAGCTGCCACAGGAAAGCGAGGCGAAGCTGCCACGGGAGCCGAACACGCGACCGACGGTTCGTCCCTCACCATCATATATGCTGCTACTCCGCCGCATCCGGGCGTGCCGCGGCTGCCCACGTCGCAGGATCGCGGTAGGCCGCGCCGGGATGGGTGGTGTGAAGCAATGGCCCGCGGCCCGGAAACAGCTTCTCGCGCAGGGTGCCCTCGGCGTACGCGGTCTTGTAGACGCCGCGCGACTGCAATTCGGGCACGACGAGATCGACGAACGCGGTGAGCGATTCCGGCGCCACCAGGCGGAACAGGTTGAAGCCGTCGACGTCGGTGGCCTCCGCCCAGGCGATCAGTTCATCCGCGACCTCTTGCGGCGAGCCGACCACGAAAGGCGAGCGCGCGCCGGCGTAGCTCAGCGTGGCGAGATCGCCGATCCGGACGGGGCTATCGCTGCGGACGGTGAAGTTCTCGACCATCGACTGGATCGCGTTGCTCGGGACGTATCTGATCGGATCGTCGGGGCGGTAGGTCGAGAAATCGACCCCGGCCCAGCCCGACAGCAGTGCAAGCTGGCCCGCCTGATCAACGTGACTGGCATACTCTTCCAGGAGGTCGTGGGCCTCGGCGCGAGTCGGCGCGACGATGACGGTGGCGCCAGCGAACAGCCTGATGTCGTGGGGATCGCGGCCGAACTCCTTCGCGGCCGTCCTGATGTCGCGGACCGCGCCGGCGAGCACGGATTTAGTCTGGCCGTTGAGGAAGATGGCTTCCGAATGCTTGGCGGCGAAGGCGCGGCCGCGTTTCGATGTGCCGGCCTGGTAGAGCAGGGGCGTGCGTTGCGGCGACGGCTCGGCCAGATGGATGCCGTCGACCTGGAAATAAGCTCCATCATGTCGCACGCGCTGGACTTTGGCCGGGTCCGTGAAGATGCCTCCGGCACGATCGCGGCGGACGGCGCCGTCCTGCCAGCTTCCCTCCCAGAGTTTGTATACGGCCGCGAGGAAATCGTCCGCGGCGTCGTAGCGGTCGTCATGGGCGCGGCCCTTCGCGAGGCCCATCCCACGGGCGCCGCTGTCGAGATAACCGGTGACCATGTTCCAGCCGATCCGGCCGCCTGACAGGTGATCGAGCGTCGAGAAGCGTCGCGCGAACTGGAAGGGGTGTTCGAACGTCAGGTTCGACGTGATGCCGAAGCCGAGATGTTTCGTGACCAGCGCCATGGCCGAGACCAGCAATGTCGGGTCGGCGTTGGGCAGTTGGACGGCCTGCGCAAGGGCCGTCTCCGGACTGTTGCCGTAGACGTCGTAGACGCCGAAGACATCGGCCAGGAAGATGCCGTCGAGCAGGCCGCGTTCGGCAATCCTGGCATAGTCGACCCAATATTCGAGCGTGTTGTAGTTGATCGACTGATCGCGCGGATGCGACCACAGGCCGGCCCAGTTATGGCTCGGGGCCATCATGTTGAAGGCGTTGAAGCGGAGTTCGCGGGGCTTGGCCATCGGTCGGCTCTCAGGAATGCGTGAGTGCTATGGATCGTCTGTCGGCGATGTCGCTCGTCGACAGCGACGATAGCAGCTCGCCGGGAGCACGTTGTTTCCATCTGAAGCCCGCTTCACCGCAAATGGTGTTGCCGACACGTAGCACGGCAGAACGCACGTCGCTTTTTTTCGCGAGCGCTCGACAGGCCCGGGGCAATTGCACATCATTCGCAGAGTTGCGAGGTTTGCAATTCCCGATGACGAGGCTGAAACGTGACGAAGATACTGCTGCGTGTAGCGCTGGCCGTTGGTCTGGCATTTGGTCTTTCGGCAGCCGGCCGGGCCGATGAGCCGCTGAAGATCGCGACCAGTGCGGGCCCGGTGGGGCAGGTAGTCGGCTTTGCCGCCAAGCTCGCCAAGGACAACGGGCTCGACGTCAAGCTCGTCGAGCTGTCTGACTGGGTTGCGATCAACGAGGTGATCAATTCGGGCGAGGTTGACGCCAACCTGTTTCAGCATGCGACCTATCTGGCGCTGCAGAACAAGCAACGGGGCTACAACCTGGTGCAGGTCGACAAGGTCGGCGTGATCGCGCCGGTCGGGCTGTTCTCGAAGAAGATCAAGACGCTCGACGAGGTGAAGGACGGCGCCTCCGTCTCCATTCCCAATGAGCCCCTCAACGGCGCGCGCGGCCTGATCCTGCTGGAGCGGGCGGGGCTCATCAAGCTGGCAGCCGGCAAGGGCTTTTCGGTTTCGAAGTTCGACATCATCGAAAATCCGAAGAACCTGAAGATCGTCGAGCTGGATCCCGCCCAGACCTACCGCTCGCTCGACGACGTCACGCTCGCGCTCGTCAACATCACATATCTGATTCCGGCCGGCGGAGATCCGAAGGCGGCCCTCGTCATCGATCGCACGATCGATGACGGCCTGGTGCTGCGCTTCACCGCGCGGGCGGACAGACAAGACAATCCGAAGCTGAAGGCCTTCATCGAGGTATTCAAGTCGCCGGCAGTCAAGCAGTTCATCGAGGAGAAGCTGCCTGCGTTCATTCCGGCTGGGTTCGATAACAAAGCGTCCTAATATGGATTGCGGCGATGCTGCCTTTTGGGCCGCGGATCGCGTCCCCAGGCTTCAATCGGAATGGAGCGCCGTTAACGACTCGATGTGCCATCAAATGCGCATTCGTGGCGGAGAGAACAAACAGTCTCCCCAGGTGTCCGTTAGAAGGATGTCCCATCCCCAGAACGGGCGTCGGCAGGACCGTCATAACCTTATTCATTGGTGCGATTGATACCTGACCGAGCCGGGGCTAGTGACCAGCGGAACCTGATTGTTTCGTTGGAGACTTGCATGCGTAGCCTCGTCGTAGTCGTTGCCACCTTCTTATTGCTGGCTTCGTTGCCAGCCCTGCCGGCGCAGGCCGAAACCATCCGTGTCGGCGTCACGGCTGGACCGCATGCCGAGATTCTCGACGTGGTGAAGAAAGTCGGCGCCGAGCGTGGACTCGACATCAAGGTCGTCGAATTCACCGACTATGTCATTCCGAACCAGGCGCTCGCGTTGAAGGATCTCGAGGCCAATTCGTTTCAGCACGAGCCATATCTCAAGAACCAGATCTCGAAAACGGGATGGAAGATCGTCAAGGTCGCGACCACGATCGCGTCGCCGCAAGGCGTCTATTCCCAGAAATACAAGACCCTGGCCGAGCTGCCCGAGGGCGCGCGCGTCGCCATCGCCAACGATCCGTCGAATGGTGCGCGCGGGCTGATGATCCTGGCGCTGCACGGGCTGATCAAGCTCAAGGATCCGAGCAACGTTGCCTCGACGGTCGCCGACATCACCGACAATCCGAAGAAGCTGCGCTTCGTGGAGCTTGACGCGGCCCAGCTGCCGCGGGCGCTCGCCGATGTCGATCTGGTCTCGATCAACAATAACTACGCAGTGCAGGCTGGGCTCAATCCCACCAAGGATGCGATCGCGCGCGAGAACGCCGAAGGTCCGTGGGTCAACATCCTCGCGGTGCGCGAGGAGGATAAGGACAAGCCCTGGGTCAAGCGGCTGTTCGAGGCCTACCAGTCCGAGCCGGTCAAGGCGTTTCTAGAGACACGCTTCAAGGGCGCCTATATCGCGACCTGGTGATCGGGCACAGCGCGCGAGCGTCGGCGAACAGAGAAGGCAGCACGGTCCGCCGGCTTGCAACAGCCTGTCAGCGTCGCCGCCGATACGAAGCGGATCGCAGCGTGCCAAGGAAACCAAAAATTGTTGTCGCGCCCGCGTCATCAGGAAGGACGAGGCGATAAATTTGCTATCGCCGTGGATCGAGCGGTCGGGGCGCATTCATCCAATTGAAATTTTCTCGCCACCTGATCGCATCGAGAACAGAGCGATCGAAAATCGCCCAACTCTGAAATTGCCAGGGATGGTGCGCTGGATGACCATGCTGGTTCGCGCGTCACCCGCGCGATATCGGGAGTTTGAGCATGGTGGCAGGCGCCACATCCGCAAGCCAACGACAACGCCGCGGCACGGGATGTACCCATCGTGACGACCGCGCCTGACTTGCTGTCGCGTACGGCCGATGTGCTCGTGGTCGGCGGCGGCATGGCCGGCGCCTTGGGCTGTCGCGTCGGACGTTGGCTTCGGGACGGCTGGGCCAATATCGCCGGCATTCGGGCTGGGGAGGAATGGGCCGGACAACTTCCGAACAAGCAATGGTTGATGGAAACGGTGTTTCGGCGGGTGGCGAAGCCGCGGCTCGCGCAGCCGATGGACGAGACAAGGGGACAGCATGACGATCATCACACATCGACCGGGAGCATTGGTCGGCTGGGACGGATTTCCTGGACCGGCTGAATGGCCGGAGAGCCCGCTGTCGCAGGCGCTGACGCAGCCGCTGCTGCTCGGATTATTCCTGCCGATCCAGGCCGGCGGCTGGAGTGCGTCGACGCTGCAGCGGACCACGTCTTGGCACTTTGACTACAACCGCGATCTCGTCCTTGCAGCCGAGGGACTTGGCTTCGATCTCGTCTTCGCGCTGTCGCAATGGCTGCCCAAAGGCGGCTATGGCGGCGTGTTCACCGGCGAGGCGCTCGATTCGTTCGTTACGACGGCGGCGCTGACCAGCCTCACCCGGCGTATCATCCTGATCTCGACCATCCACGTGCTCTACGGCCCGTGGCATCCGCTGCATCTCGCCAAATACGGCACCACCCTCGACCACATTTCCAATGGACGCTGGGGCATCAACGTTGTGACCGGCCATCGCGCCGCCGAGCACGAAGCCTTCGGCTGGAGCCGGATCGAGCATGACCGTCGCTACGAACTGGCTGCCGAGTTTCTCGAGGTGTTGCAGCGGCTCTGGGGCGAGACCGAAAACTATTCGTTCGCCGGCCAATCGTCCTGGAAGCTCAACGATGCCTTCGTCACACCGAAGCCCCGCTTCGGCCGGCCGGTCCTGGTCAACGCCACCGGTTCCGATGCAGGCATAGCCTCTGCTGCGCGCTATTCGGACATCGTGTTCATCACCAGTCCGGCCGGCTCGAGCTTCGAGAGTGCGATCCCGGCGCTGCCCGCGCATACGGCAAGGGTCAAGCAGGCCGCGCGTGATCTTGGTCGCGAGGTGCGGACCCTGCTCAATCCGATGGTGATCTGCCGCGAGACCGAGCGTGAGACGTGGGCCTATCACGATGCGATCGTGGCCCATGCCGATCCCGTCGGAAGTTTTCATAATCTCGAAAGCGATGCGCATGCCTGGCGCGGCCGTAGCGGGCTCGATGCACCCAAGCGCCGGGCGATCGGCGGCAATATCGAGGTGATCGGTACGCCGGAGCAGGTCGTCGAGCAGTTCGTCCAGCTCAAGAAGGCCGGCGTCGATGGCCTGCAGCTCTCGTTCTACGATTTCAAGCCGGACCTCGATTTCTTCGGTCGGCGCGTGTTGCCGCTGATGGAGCAGGCAGGCTTGCGCAAGCCGGTGATCGAGACGCCTGCCCATCCTGCGGCGGCACAGGCTGCGGAATAGCCGACAGCAGAGGACACAAACGATGACGTCAATGCGAGAACGATTTTCGACGACGCTGGCCGCGGCCCTCGCCTTTGCAACGCTCGGCCTCGTGCAGGCCGCAGCCGAGCCGCTGACGGTGCGCATCGGCTTTGCCAATGTCGGCGCCGACAACCGCCAATTCTCAGGCGGCTCGTCGGCCGCGATCGCGCATTCCGAGCATTACGTCGAGCAGGAACTCAAGGACAATCCGGACGTCAAGATCGAATGGTCGTTCTTCAAGGGAGCAGGGCCGGCGGTCAACGAGGCCTTCGCCAACAATCAGCTCGATTTCGCCCTGCAGGGCGATCTGCCCGAGATCATCGGCCGTGCCAACGGCCTGAAGACGAAGGTCCTGATCGCCTCCGGTGCGCATGCGCCGATCTATCTTGCGGTGCCGGCGGGCTCTCCGATCCGCAAGGTCGCCGATCTGCGCGGACGCAAGGTGTCGATCTTCCGGGGCACCAACAATCATCTGGCAGCGGTGAAGGTGCTTGCGGGCTACGGCCTGCAGGAGAAGGACGTCCAGGTCATCAACATGGATACCGCGACGACGAACGCAGCCTTGACCTCGCGCGATATCGACGCGGCCTTCGGCAACTTCCCGCTTGCCAGCCTGGTCGACAAGAACATCGCCGAGATCATCTATACGACCAAGGGCGACAACCCGGCCTATGAGCGGCATTCCACGCTGATCGGGCAGGAGGCCTTCATCGCGGCCCATCCGGACATCACCCAGAAGGTCGTATCCGCCATCGTGCGTGCCGCGCGCTGGTCGTCAGAGGAAGCCAACCGGGACGCCTTCTTCGAGATCTCCGCACGCTCCGGCTTTCCAGCCTCCGGCTATCGGTTCGATTTCAAGGACCAGGAGCTGAAATATCGCAACACGCCGCTCATCGATGCCTCGATCATCGAGAGCTATCGCTTCCAGGCCAAGCAGGCCAAGGAGTTCGGCCTGCTTCGCCGGAATGTCGAGATCGATGGCTGGTTCGAGCGCTCCTTCCTCGACAGGGCGCTTAAGGACCAGGGCCTCGTTGGCTATTGGCAGGAATATGGGCCCGACGGCAAGCCGGTGGCGGCCGGCCAATGAGCATCGTGGTTGAGCGGACAGGTCGCGCCGAGACGCCGGCCACGAACGCGGCGACGCCGCGCGGCCGGCTGGAAGTACGCAGCGTCTCGAAGGCCTTCACCGTCAATGGCGCCCCGATTGCGGCACTCGATAACGTCTCGCTGGACGTTGCGCCCGGCGAGTTCGTCGCCTTGCTGGGCCCCAGCGGCTGCGGCAAGTCCACGCTGCTGCGGCTGATTTCGGGGCTCGACCACGACTACGACGGGACCATCGTGCAGGATGACGAAGCCGTCACCGGCCCGAGTCTCGAGCGCGGCATCGTGTTCCAGGAGCCGCGACTGTTTCCCTGGGCAACGGTCCGGCAGAACATTGCGCTCGGCCTCAAGAACGCGCCGATCAGCGAAGCCGAGAAGCGCGAGGCGGTCGCCGCGCACATCTCGCTGGTCGGTCTCGACGGCTTTGCCGAGGCTTATCCGCATCAGCTGTCCGGCGGCATGGCGCAGCGCGCGGCGATCGCGCGCGGGCTCGTCAACCGGCCGCGCCTGCTGCTGCTCGACGAGCCCTTCGGAGCGCTCGATGCTCTGACGAGGGCCCGGCTGCAGAACGAGCTGCAGCGCATTTGGGCGCAAGAGAAGATCACGATGATCCTGGTGACCCATGATGTTGAGGAGGCCGTATTTCTCGGCGACCGCGTCGTGGTGCTGGCGCCCCGGCCCGGTCGAATCTCCCGCAGCTTCGATGTCGTGGCCGACCGGCCACGCGAGCGCAGCGACGATCGGCTGATCCGGCTCCGCGACGAAGTGCTGCGGACGCTCGAGCAGGATGACGGTGACCCGGCAGCCGGCCACGACGGAGGGAGCGACGCATGAGCGACGCCGTCCTCGAAACGGAGCTGCGTCAACGTGGCCTGTTCGGCGCCAGTGGCCTGCGCGAATGGCGCGGTGCTGCCGCGGTCTCGGCCCGCGCCGGGCGCATGAAAGCGTTGGCCTGGGTTCTGATCTTGCCCGCGATCGCGCTTCCGGTCTGGATCATCGGCAGCGAGCGCGGCTCGCTGGCCGAGCAGATCCTGCCTCGTCCGGCCGACGTGCTGCACACTTTCGGTGAGATGATCGCCAGTGGCGAGCTGGCGCAGCATGCCGGCATCAGCCTGCTGCGTGTGCTGTTCGGTTTCGCGGTCGGTGCCGGGGCAGGCCTCTTGCTGGGGGCAGCAATGGGACTGTCGCGGCGGGTGGACGAGCATGTGCGTCCGTTGTTCACCGCGATCGCGCAGGTGCCGGCGCTCGCCTGGATTCCGCTCGCGATGCTGCTGCTCGGGATCGGCGAGACGCTGAAGGTCGTCGTCATTGCCAAGGCCGCCTTCGTGCCGGTTACGATGAACACCAGTGCAGGGATCGCCAACGTACCACGCGCGCTGGTCGAGGTCGGAGAGACGTTCCGTTTCACGCGGTTGCAGATGCTGCGCCACGTGGTTCTGCCTGGCTCCGTGCCGCCGATCTTCACCGGGCTGCGCTATGGTCTCACCCATGCGTGGATCGCGCTGGTCAGTGTCGAGCTCCTCGCTTCATCCGAAGGTCTCGGTTATCTCTTGGTCTGGGGTCGGCAGATGTTCTGGCTCGACACGGTGCTGGTCGCGATGACGGCGATCGGCGTAATCGGCTTCGCCAGCGACAAGTTGCTGGCGACCGTCGAGGCTCGGCTGCAGCGGTGGCGGACCGATGGCGTCTGACGATCTCAGTACGCGATCTGCTGTAGTTACCCTGCGGCGCGGTCTCGTGCTGCCACTGCTGTTATTGGCTGTGTGGGAGGCCGGCAGTCATTCCGGCTTGGTCAATCCGCAGTTCCTGCCGCCGCTCGAGAAGGTCGGCCGGGTCGCCTGGCAGGAATTCAGGAGCGGCGAACTGCCTTTTGCGCTGGCGACGAGCCTCAAGCGCGATCTTCTCGGCTTTGCGCTCGGTGCCAGCATCGGGATCGTCGTCGGCCTTCTGCTCGGACTGTCTAGAATCGCCGATCGCATCTTCACGACCTGGTTCAACGGTCTCAAACAGATTGCGCTGCTGGCCTGGATTCCGCTCATCTCGCTATGGTTCGGTTTCGACGAGGCCGCCAAGATCGTCTTCATCGCGCTCGCTGCGGCCATTCCCGTCATCCTCAACACGGTCGAAGGCGTGCGGTCGACCTCGACGAAGCTCCTGGACGTCGGCGATGTCTTCAGGTTCAGCCGCCTGCAGCTGGCCTGGTCGCTCTATCTGCCTGCCGCAACTCCCTCGGTGCTGACCGGGCTCCATCTCGGCCTGATCTATGCTTGGCTTGCGACCATCGGCGCCGAGTATTTCATGGCGGCGGGGCCCGGGATCGGCGGCCTGATCATCTCGGGCCGCGAGCGCTTCGAGATGGCGCTCGTGATGTTGGGGATCGTCGTCGTGGGACTGGTCGGCTTCGCGGTGGATCGAAGCGCGACGCTGCTCGAACGGCGGCTGGTGAAATGGCGCACGGCGTGAATGAGGAAGCACAATGACGATCATTGAAAACACGACGGCGATTGCCGCGGAGGACGACATCACGGCAGCGCTGCGTAAGCGCTACGGCGCGCACGTTCCCGAGATCGCGTCAGGCGCCAACGACATCCTGGCGCATCTCCTGGCGCATCGTTCGATCCGCAGCTATCGGCCGGACCCGGTGCCGCGGCAGACGGTGGAGACGCTGGTGGCCGCGGCGCAATCGGCCGCGTCGTCCTCCAACCTGCAGACCTGGAGTGTCGTCGTGGTCGAAGATCAGGCGCGCAAGCAGCGTCTGTCTGAATTCGCCGGCAACCAGAAGCACATCCGCGAGGCGCCGCTGTTCCTAGTCTGGCTCGCCGATCTGTCGCGTGCGGAGCGTCTGGCGAAGCGGGAAGGGCGGCCCGATGAGGGACTCCATTTCCTCGAAACGCTTCTCGTTGCCGTCATTGACGCGGCGCTCGCCGCCCAGAATGCTGTGGTCGCTCTGGAATCGCTCGGGCTTGGGTCGGTCTATATCGGCGCGATCCGCAACCGCCCGCAGGCTGTCGCCGAAGAGCTTGGCCTGCCGCCGAACGTGCTCTCCGTGTTCGGCCTGTGTGTCGGTTATCCCGATCTTTCGGCGGGCGAGGACGTCAAGCCGCGGCTGCGGCAAAGCGTGATCGTGCATCGCGAGCGCTATGCCCCGTCCGACGAGGTCGACGGAATAACGGCCTATGACGAGACGTTGCGCGGCTTTCAGACCGCCCAGGGCGTTGCCGCGGTCGGATGGCGTGAAGCGGTGCTCAACCGGCTCGGTTCGGCAAAGGCGCTCAACGGCCGCGACAAGCTCGTGGATGCGTTACGTGCGCTCGGCTTCGGGCTGAAGTAGCAGCAGAACTTGCGTTGTTCTCGTAACCTCGCCATCCGCCAGTTGCTCGTTCCTCCGGATGCGCCAAGTTTGAAAGCCAATTCTGCCGGCTTTGCGTATAGTTTTGGTTCGAACGTCATTGTCAGCGTGGTCCTGACTTCGTGCGACGAGGATCTGCTGACGCCGACGTGCAAACAAAACCGTATCGCATCGGGAGCATGCCATGGCCACCGTCCACTCAGTTTCGATATCAAATCCGCTTTCGGGCCGTTCGATTCCGTTGTCCGACGTGTCCAGGCTGTCGGCGCGGATCGGCGCGGAGATCCGCAACGTGAGATTATCGGGCGATTTGCCCAATGAAACCATCAAGGAGATCAACGATCTGCTGCTGCAGCATCGCGTCATCTTTTTCCGCGGTCAGGATCATCTCGATGATGCCGAGCAGGAGCGTTTTGCCAAGCAACTCGGCGATCTCGTGCCGCATCCGACGGTCGGCTCGATCAAGGGCACCGCGTCCATTCTCGAACTCGATTCCGCGCGTGGCGGCGGTCGTGCCGACTCCTGGCACACGGATGTGACCTTCGTCGATGCCTATCCCAAGGCTGCGGTGCTGCGTGGCGTCGTGATTCCAGAGTACGGCGGCGATACGATCTGGTCGAATACGGCTGCGGCCTATCAGGACCTGCCGGCGCCGTTGCAGCGGCTCGCGGACGAGCTCTGGGCGGTCCATAGCAATGCTTACGATTATGCCGCGACTCGCACGCGGGCAACGGAGGCAGATCGCAAGCATTTCGACGAGGTGTTTACCGGTACGATCTATGAGACCGAGCATCCGGTCGTTCAAGTCCATGCGGAGACCGGCGAACGAACGCTCGTGCTTGGGAATTTCGTTCAGAGGTTCGTAGGACTTCGTAAGGGCGACGGTCAGAAGCTGCTCGAACTGTTCCAGTCCTACATCACGGCGCCCGAGAACACGGTACGCTGGCGCTGGCAGGCGGGCGACGTGGCGATCTGGGACAATCGGGCCACCCAGCATATCGCGGTCAACGACTATGGTGATCAGCACCGCATCGTGCGGCGCGCCACCATCGACGGCGGCGTTCCGGTCGGCATCGACGGCCGGCGTAGCGTCACGCGCATCAAGGCGCCGAAGCCGGTCGGCAAGGCCGCCTGACATTATGGCGAAGGCCCGCGACGTCGCGCGGGCCTTCGTCCTTGATGCTCACTTCATGTAGTCGGGCAGGGTGAAGCCGTCATAGAAGCGATCCGCTAGGATCGCGGCCTTGAAGCTCGGTGATTTGTACGCCGCCGCGATGTCCTTCGCCCAAGCGGTCTCGGCATTGCCACGCTTGACGGCGACCACGTTGATATAGGGCATGGTCATCTTCTCGAGGGCGAAGGCGTTGGTCAGTTTCAGGCCACTGAAGATCGCGAAATTGCCCTGGATCGCCGCGAAGTCGACGTCGTCGAGCGCGCGCGGTGCTTGCGCTGCCTCCAGGGGAACGATCTTGATGCCGCCGGGATTCTTGATCACGTCGAGCTCGGTGACGTCGACCGGCTTGGAGTCGCGAATTTCGATCAGGCCGAGGTCGCGCAGGATCCACAGCGCGCGCTGCAGGTTGACGGGATCATTGGGCACCGCGACCTTGGCGCCTGCGCCGATCTTCTCGCCGAGCGCGTGCTTCTTGGAGTAGATGCCCATGGGCGGCGTCGGCACATGCACGATGCCGACGAGATCAGTGTTCTGACGCTCGTTATAGGAGTTCAGAAACACCGTGTGCTGCATCACATTGGCATCGATTTCGCTCTTGAACACGGCATTGTTGGCTTCAAGCCCGGTCGAGAATTCGACGTAGCGGATCTGATAGCCCTTTTTCTGAAGCTCGGGCGCGACGCCGACTTTGAATTCGTCGATATAGGGACCGGGGACGAAGCCGACCTTGAGATCCTTCTTCTCCGGCGCTTGCTTCTCAGGACCTTGGGCGAATGCGCCGGGACCGGCGAATGTCTGAACGGTGAAGGCGACCAAGAGGCAAAGGAAACGTAGTCTGGTCATTATCGGCATGAGACGTCCGGGGCTTGGGGCAAACAAAAGGCGGCGCGATGCCTCGCATGGCATCCGCGCCGCCGTGAGATCAGGTCTCAGGCGATCGCCTGGACCGGATGAGTGTAGGCGCTCGCCGGCCGCTCGAGGCCGTAATGCTCGCGCAACGTCTTGCCGGTGTAATCCTCGCGGAACAGGCCGCGCTTGCGCAGGATCGGCACGACGTGCTCAGCGAACAGGTCGAAGCCGCCCGGCAGCCAGGGTGGCATCACGTTGAAGCCATCGGCCGCGCCCTGCTCGAACCAGGTCTGGATGTTGTCAGCGATCTTCTCCGGCGTGCCTGCGATTACCCAATGGCCGCGCGCGCCGGCGAGACGCTGGATCAGTTGCCGGATCGTCGGCTTTTCCCGGTCGACGATGTCGACCACGAGCTTGAAGCGGCTGGCGACGCCACGCGCTCCGTCCGTCTCGATCAGATGCCGCGGGAACGGCCCGTCCAGGTCGAAACCGGATAGATCGAGGCCCAGCATCTGGCGCAGCTGGACCAGCGAATATTCGGGTTGGATCAGTTTGTTGAACTCGCCCTGCAGACGGTCTGCCTCGGCCTGCGTCGAGCCGATGAACGGGCTGATGCCGGGAAGAATCTTGACGTGGTCGGGATTGCGGTCGAGCGCACGCGCCTGGCGCTTGATGTCAGCATAGAACCCCTGCGCGCTGGCAAGCGTCTGGTGCGCCGTAAAGATGGCCTCGGCAAACCGCGCAGCGAAGGCCCGGCCGTCATCAGAGGAGCCCGCCTGCACATAGACCGGCCGTCCCTGCGGCGAGCGCGGCACGTTGAGCGGCCCGCGCACGCGGAAGTATTTCCCGACATGGTTGACCGGATGAACCTTGTCGGTGTCGGCAAAGATGCCGGATGCGGGATCGTTGACGACGGCGTCGTCTTCCCAGCTGTCCCATAGCGCCGTGATGACGTCGAGGAATTCCTTGGCGCGCTCGTAGCGCTCCTGGTGCGGCGGATGTTCGGGCAGGCCGAAGTTCTGTGCCGCCTGCGGGGCGCTGGTCGTGACGATGTTCCAGCCGGCGCGACCGCCGCTCAGATGATCGAGCGAAGCGAACAGGCGGGCGAGGTTGTAGGGCTCATGATAGGTGGTCGAGGCGGTCCCGATCAGGCCGATGTGGCTGGTGGCCGCGGCGATGGCCGACAGCCAGGTGATCGGTTCGAAGCGGAAGCGCTGCGCGTAACGGACATTGTCCGCCAGCGCGGGACCATCAGCAAAGAAGATCGCGTCGAACTTGTAGTGCTCGGCAGTACGGGCCAGCTGCTGATAGTAGCTGATGTCGAGCGCCCGGCTTGCCGCCGAGCCCTTATAGCGCCACGCAGCCTCGTGATGGCCGCCCGGATAGATGAAGAGGTTCAAGACCAGCTGGCGGTGGTGGCTCATGGGGCGCTCATGTCTTGGGACTTGGATAGGAGAGGTTGACCGAAGGTCACCGGCCGTAGATCGCTAGTCGGGCTTGCGTGCAAAGGCATAACGTAGGTAACGCGCAAGTCTCAGTCCCTCCGGTGTCCGATGAGCTTCGACCAGCTCGGCGAATGCGGCGCGAATCCGCCTGCCTTCGGCGTAGGTGAAGCTGTCCAGGAAGTTTCCGAATGCGCTGCTCTCGGACCAGCCGAGCAGTTCATCGACGTTGCCGTGGGTCTCGACCAGGGTACGCAGCTCGCTCTGGTAGCCGACGAAGCCCGCCTGCTCGAATAACGAACGAAGCTCGTCGTCGGTGGCCGCATAGACGCCATGGGCGCTCAGCCGGCCTTCATCAAGTCCGGCTGCGGCAATCGCGCGGCGCAGCAGGAGACGCGACTCGTGGGGGGCAGTCGGATCCTGGATCGTGAGCCCGATCCGGCCTCCCGGTCGAAGTGCCCGACGGGCTTCCTGTAGAACCATCCGCTTGTCGGAGATCCAGTGCAGCACGCTGTTGAGATAGATGACGTCGAATTCGCCTTCTCCGAAGCGCGAGAGATCCTCGGCACGGCCGGTATCGAAGGCGAGGTTGCTGGACTGGCGCAGCCGGGCGATGGCGATGCGGCTTTCGAGAGGGTCGATGCCGACGACGCGACCGCCGGGTCCGACGAGATGAGCCGCAAATTCCGCAAGCCGGCCCGTTCCGGCGCCGACGTCGAGTACGCGTTCACCGGGCTTCAAAGCGAGCGGCTCGAGCAGGAGCTTGCCATGGTTGAACTGGATGACGCCGAGCTGCTCATAGGTGCGGGCGAGCTCCGGCGTGTCCTGGTGGAGGCTGATGACGGCAAGAGGGTCTGACATCGCGATATCCGTCCGAGCGCTGCGGCCGAAAGAGGCATGGGAGGCGGCCGTACAGGATTGAAATCTACCGGCTTCATCCCGATGCTGTCGATGAAATGGAATTGCATTGTTGTCGACGAAGCGAGCATGAACGCATCGTCCGCAGCGCGGACGGATGCTGCGCATCTTTCGAAGAAAGAATGAGTTTCGTCTGGCGAGAAGCACGGGCCGACCGGGAATGCAGGTAGTTCAGAGCGAACACGTAGTTCGTTTCACGATCATCGGCTTCGTCAGCCGATCATTGCATCTCTGCGAAAACAAAGCTTGTTCTGTTTCATTGACCAAGGTGCGATCGCTCGTAGGATAAATGGCGAGATCGTTGCTCTCGATCGTTTCCCCGGAAGGGTACAGCATGAGCGGAGATCGGCTATTCCTGCTAGCGCCAGGGTTTCGGGATCCGGAGCGGCCGGGCCGCTTCTTCGTATGCCCGCACTGCAATGCGATCGAGGGGCTGCTCGGTTCGTTTCCGGGTCTTGCAACCCAGATCGAAGTCCATCGGCTACCGTTCGAAAAGCCGAGGCTGGCGATCATGGACCTGCTCGGCGAGGGGCATCAGTCACTTCCGGTCCTAGTGTTCGACGATAACAAGCCGGTGCCGGACGAGGCGCAGATCGCCAACGGCAGGCGTTTCATCGACAGTTCCGAACGTATCCTGCACTACCTGGCGGACCGCTACGGCTTTCCGCATCTCCACTGACCTCCATCATCCTTCGGAGACGACGCATGCCAAAACCAGACCTCGACCAGGCCGCGCGCGACACGCTGCGGCTGATCGGCCCTGATCCGCAGAACTGGGTGCCTGATCGCGACGGCGTCGACCACAACGTCGTCGTGGTCGGCGGCGCTCATTCCGGCAGCGCCTTTGCGTTCGCGCTGCGCCGCGCCGGCATCGGCAAAGTCGCCATTATCGACGCAGCTCAGGATGCGGCGGCCAGCGGCATCTGGCTCACGACTGCGCGGATGCACAAGCTGCGAACGCCGAAGGCCCTGCCGGGGCCCGAGCTCGGCCTTCCGGGTCTGAGCTTTCAGTCCTGGTACGAAGCGCGGCATGGCGAGGCCGCTTATTCGGAAATCGACCGGATCCCGCGCGTCGACTGGGCTGCGTATCTGGATTGGTACCGGTCCGTACTGAACATTCCGGTCCAGTACGGCACTCGGCTGCTGCGCATCGAGCCGGTCAATGACCATCTGAAGCTGCACATCGAGCGTGACGGCGCGACGCGGATCGAAACCACGCGCAAGGTCGTCCTGGCCAACGGCTTTCTTGGAGCGGGTGGCCCCCATGTCCCCGAAGTGATCGAGAGCAGCCTTCCGCCGTCGCTCTATGCGCATACCTCTCAGGCGATCGATTTCACGGCGTTGCGCGGCAAGTCCGTGGCTGTGGTCGGAAGCGCGGCTTCAGCATTCGATGCGGCTGCGGCGGCGCTCGAGAGCGGGGCGACGCAGGTGCATCTGTTCGCGCGCCGACATGAGCTCGCCTCCTTGCCGGTGATCCGCATCAGGGGCTATCCCGGTGCCTACGACAATTACGGTACGTTGCCGGATGCTATCCGCTGGCACCAGGCGATCCGCTTCAAGCACGCCGGCTCGACGCCACCGCCGGACGCGATTGCCCGCGCGGTCAAACACCGCAATTTCCATCTGCACCTGTCATCGCCCTGGAGCGAGGCTCGGACCGAGGGAACACAAGTGATCGGAGTGACGCGACGCGGAGAATTCAAGTTCGACTTCGTCATCGCGGGAACCGGCTTTACGGTGGATGCCAGGCGCCGGCCCGAACTGGCTGACTTTGCTGACGAGATCCTGTTGTGGCGCGACCGGTTCAAACCACCTGCTGACGAGCAGGATGAAGGCCTCGGCGCCTATCCCTACCTCGGCTCCGGCCATGAATATCTGGAGAGGCGGCCGGGGCAAGCGCCGCTCCTGAGGGATATTCACGTGTTCAACCCCGCTGCTTTTGTCAGTTATGGCTTGCCGGTCGGCGACATCCCGAGCTTCAGGCGCGACATTCCGGGCGTTGTGGCCCGGATCAGCCGCGATCTGTTCCTGGCCGACCTGCCGGCGCATGAAGTCCGCATCAACGGCACCGTCGATCCTGATTTCAACGCTGAACTCTACGCGTCGGCCATCTGGCGCGGGCCGCTCGAGGTCGCTGCCGAATAGCCGGAGCGGCCGGTGCTCGTGCGCCGCGTGGCGAGCGTAATCAGGGCTTCTGGAGGTTGGAGCTGCCGACCTTGTTGCGCAAGGACGCCTGGGTCCCGGTCGTACCGCCCGGCAAGTGCGATCCCGCCCATGCACCAATCCGGCGCGGCGTTGGTGTTGCGGCTTGTTACATCGGCGCCACGATCACGGCGCGTTCGCTGGCCACGCGCAGCCACGCCTGGACCACGGCGCTTGGCCTGGCGCGCCTCAGCGACGGTCTGCTCGATCGATTCTGCTTGATCGCGGTTGGCCAGTTCACCGGGGCGCGGGGAGAATTGGAGATGACCCAGCAATCCTGTTGCGTACCGACCGCGCAGCTCACGAAGAAGAAAGGCCGAGAAGATGTCGGAAACGCTCAACGCCTTGGGGATAAGTCTCCTCAAATCGTGCCCCCAAGGCAACGGGGTCAACGTTGCCCCAAGATTGCTCCCAAAAGCCGGTTTGTTCGCAGACTGTTCTTGACCTTCCACCTACTAACTGCTTGATAAGTCTACATCGGAAGGGTGGCCGAGTGGTTTAAGGCACCGGTCTTGAAAACCGGCGTACCCGCAAGGGTACCGTGGGTTCGAATCCCACCCCTTCCGCCAGCTCCGCCGATTGTGCGATTGCATCCGCTTATATCGCCGATTGCCGCAGACGATACGCGTGATCGAGTCATCCGATGATGAAACTTATGGATGGACTGTCATCGGGCGATCCCGTGGCCCTGTTTCTTGGCGGGATTGTTTGTCATCGAGGCCCGTCTCCTTGTCTCGCTCCTTGTCTTGCCGCAGCGGCCGACATGCTGTCCGGCCCTGCGACCCAAGATGCGTGGGCGGCGAAGGAAGGGGTTGTGCGCCCGGCTCCGGCACAGCGGCGCCGGAGCCGGGTTTTTCGCTCAGAGGCGCTCGCCTGCGGCCTCCAGCGCCGCAGCGGGCGTCCAGTTGCCGTGCAGCGACATGCGCAGCCGGAAGGGGATCTTGATACGCGCGACCGGGCCCGCCGCCATCTTCAGCGAGTCGAGCACCAACAGCTCGGTGTTCGCGCCGTTGAGATGGTTCAGCAGCGCGATCACATAGCCGTCGCCCTCGGGCGCATCCACCGCGCGCGGCACGAAGATCGGCTCCTGGAAGCACTGCGCATTGCCAGGATACCAAGCGTCGGTCTTGCCGGTCTTCACATTGACATGGGCCAGTTGGTTGAAGAACTGGAACGGACGCTCGCCTAGGCTTTTGTCAAAAGGCAGCGTGGGATCGAAGGCGAGCACGAAGCCATGCTCGTAGGACTTGCCGGTGAAGCGCTCATCGCAGCGCGGGAATTCGCAGGGATAGGAGGTCAGCGGGAGCGGCTTGAGCGCGTGCTCGTCCGCACCGGAGTCGCCCGGCCCGTTGAGATTGAACGTCCAGCGCATGAGCTGCGAACTGAGCGTCTCCGGGAGCGGAACTGAGCCATCGGCCTGAGGAAAGAAATAGAAGATGTTTCCGGTCGTCACCGGCATGTCGACCTGCAACATGCCGTTGTCCTCGTAGGAATTGAGCGTGTGCCCCTGGAAGCCATTCTTCGGCCCGTGGAACCACATCACATCCTCGGCACTGCCGTCGCGCGGTAGGACGCCGAAAAGCTGCGGCAGATCCGGCTGCCATTGGAAATGCTGCCCGCCCGCCTTCATGCGCTCGACATCCACGGTCAGCGGGATAAGCGGGAAGACGACATGCCGGGCGGTAACGGCGAAGTCGTGGATCATCGCCGCATACGGACCCTTGAACCAGATTTCCTTCTTCAACTTGCCACTGGCGTCGATCTCGAAATAGGCGATGTCGGGCGTGCCGTCGCCTTTCGCCTCATAGGCGAAGCACAGAAGATCGCCGTTGTCGGGATCAATCTTGGGATGGGCGGTGAAGGTGGCCGACTTGATCTGGCCGTTGAAGTCCCAGACGCCGAGCGTCTCCAGCGTCTCGGGATCGAGCGCATAGGGAAGAGCGTCTTCTTTCATCGCCAGCAGGACACCCCCGTGAAACAACACGGTGGTGTTAGCCGTCGTGTTGTTCTTGGCGGCAAGCGGATCGTTGGTATAGAGGTTGCGGTAGACGCCGTTGAGCGAACGCCGTTCGCGCCATTGCGCCATCAGCCGGTCGGTATGGATATAGCGCCGGCGCAGGCTGACGTGGCCGTTCGCGAACTTGAAAGCGGACACAAGGCCATCGCCGTTGAAGAAAATGTCCTTACCGAGCATCGGTGGATAGTAGGAGTCTGGCGAGACCTGAAAGAAGGTGCCATTGATTTCGGGGGACACCGCGCCCTCGATCTCCAGATCGAAGATCTGCGCCTCGATGCGGCTCGGCTTGTAGAGCCCGGTGAACTCGGGGATTTCGGGGAAGGTCATGCTCATGGTCTTTGCTCCTGACATTTGCGATGGATGGCGAACGAGCGACGCTCAGAACGGATAGGCGCGCGGTTCCTGCTGCACGCTGATCCCGTCGTCGGACGTCAGGTCCTGGGTGATCCAGTCGCTGTTGAAGCGGCAGCGACCGCTGTTCTTCTTCCCGCCGAACTTCGTGTTCGGATCGTCGCTGGGGGAAATGTCGTCGATGTGCGTCATCCCCGCCTCGGCGCCCTGCGCGAAACGAAGGTCCCGCGCCGCGTCTTCGGTGAAGACCGCGCTGGAGAGGCCGAACTCGGTGCCACCGGCCATGTGCGGGGCCTCAGCCTCGTTGGCGGCGCGGACCAGCGGGGGGGGGGGGGGGGCGGATCGGGCTGAATGGCTCCGTGTGGGCCAGTTCCGCTTCATTGCTGACATCACGAGACCCTGTCCCCATAACTGGACGATTTCGTTCAATTATATCGGAACTTTCGTGGGCGTCAATATTCCTGTACGATACCGTTCAATTAAAATTCAGCGGACCGTACCGACGAGCGCGCGGCACGGCCTGTCGAAAGAGGCGATCAATAATGCGAAGAAAGACCGAGGATCGGCGACTGGGCTTTGTCAAAGCCGCCGGAAAGCTATTTGTCGAACGGGGATTTGGGTCCGTCTCCATGGAAGCCGTCGCCGCAGAGGCGGACGCATCGAAGACTACCCTCTATGGCTACTTTCCAAGCAAGGAAGCGCTGTTCGAAGCCTTCGTGAACGAGGCAGGAAAAGGTGGGCTCGAAGAGATGGAGGGAGCCAAGGCGGGAGGCAACCTCAGGGAGGCCCTCCGCCATCTTGGAATGGCCTATCTCGATCTCGTGACCAGGCCAGATGTCGTCGAAGCGAACCGCCTTGTCATGGGTGAGGCCGGACGGCAACCCCAGTTGAGCCGGATATTTTACGACAACGGTCCGCGAAAGACGCTGGTCGTCATTTGTGAAACGATCGGATCGTTGATGGAAAGGGGTTTACTCAGGCGGGCGGATATTCGGCAGACAGCGCTGTATTTCAAGTCACTGTGCGAGGCTGGGCTCGTGGAGCGCCAGCTATGGGGGCTCGATGGAGCGCCCCATGAGCACACCCGACAGGTTGCGGTTGAGGATGCGATCAACGTATTTCTTGCCGCCTTTGCGACGGGCGGAAACTCTGCATCGGAGGCGAGCGGTCGTATCCCCAGGAATGGGGTAGCTGAGGCGGAGCAAGCCGCTCGCAAAACGCGCTGTCCATAGCGCCGTAGCGCGAGAGCGGCTTGCGGCGGTCACCGGCGATTCCCCGGTAGGATCCGGTTGCGGCAGCCAGTCCGGTAGCGAAAACGGATGCCACGCCCCGATGCCGCCAAGCCCGACGTCTATTTCCAGGCGCCGACGAGTTCGACATATCCGAACCCTTTGACCGGCTTTCCGCCGTAGATGCCGGATATCTTGCTTGCGCCCTCATATTTGGTGAGGAAGGGGAGGAAGGACATGAATTCCTTGCGGCGAGGCGCGGATGAACTCTCGGCCGTGGGCGGTCCTCCATTCCAGATGTCACGCGTTTCGCCGGTTACGCTGGCCGTTTCGGTCTCCCGTTACTGGAGAGGAGAGAATGTCTCGGGGATGAGCAATGTCGCCTCCACCGAGCAGAACCAGGCGAAGTCGAAACCCGCCATGTCCGCCTTGAACATTTCACTGGCCATATAACGATCCGTAGCCACCTTGGGATCGACGCCTTCGGGATAGTTGACGAGCGCGACGACTTTCGCTGGATCGCTCGCAACGGTAAACACGCCATGCGTGACGATTCCGAACGCTTTCAGGCTCTCGATATGCTTGGTCCAGATCTCACGGTAGGCCGTAGCAGCCTCGGCGGATTTCAGCGTGTAGGTGCGTATTTCATAGGTCTTCATGAGTTTTCTCCCATTGATGCCGCATGATCGGATGTTGCTACGACCTCGGTTCAGGCCATGGCGGCATGTTCTCGTCAGTTGACGGGTGCCATAAACAAGCGGCGGACCGACGATCTTGTGCCGCGACGTCTGCACTCTCCCGATGGCGCAACCTTTGGCCTGAAGCTCAAACTAAGACCACACTGGTTGACTCCAGCAATTGGCGGAGTGTTGCCAACATGGCGGAGCCTATGCGCAAACGGGAATGGCGCCCGCCCAAGACTGCCGATTCCCGTGCGAAATGCGATATCTGGCCCGATATCAGATAGTTACAACGATCTTGTAGTTCTCATCGCTATCTCGCACGGCTCTTAGCCGCTCCAATCTACACCGCCCCGATCTGCTGCAGGACGCCCAGGCGATCGACCTGCAGCCACGCTCGCGCGAGTTTTCCGTCGCATGCTTGGTAGATGGCAATCCCTTGTTGAACCGCGGTCTTCCCGGTCGGGGCGATGCCGGACAGTGGACCCAGATGCGCCGCCTCGAAGCGCCAGCGAACGCAAGCCTTGTCGCCGTCCGCGAACAAATCCTGGATTTCGAATTGCAGGTCGGGAAAGGCCGTAACCATGCGTTCGACGGTTTGCCGGAATCCTTGCGGTCCCAGTTCGCCATTGGAACCGACGAAGCCGTCCGCCAGATAATCCGGCAGTCGGTCGAGCACGCGCGGATTGAGACAGTCCTCATAAAGGCCTTTGACAAGTTCAGACGGGGTCATGACGATCCTCAGATTGACAGCATATTGTCAATTTACCATTTGACAATATGCTGTCAATATTCGATCGACAATTCGGGAGACCGCCGTGCACAGCCCTCAAAGTGAAGAATTGAGCCGTCTCGTTTGGGACGTCTTGCAAACTGCCAGCCGCCTGATCGAAGCTGGCAACCGGCTGAGCGCTCCCTTCGGCCTGACTGCTGCGCGGTGGCAGGTCATGGGCGTCATCATTCAAGAGCCCGCGACCGTGGCCGATGTCGCCCGGCGCCTTTCTCAAACACGCCAGGGCGTTCAACGTTTGGCCGATGAGATGGTGCGGGACGGGCTCGCAGCATACAGCCCCAATCCGAGGCACGCCCGCGCCAAGCTGCTCGCCCCCACATCGCAGGGCTCTGCTTCGTACCGAAAGCTGATGAAGGAGCAGGCCAAGTGGATGGAAGCTCTGTCCGCCAACCTGCAGCTGAAGGACATCGCTGCTGCACGCGTGCTGCTGGCAACACTCAATTCGGCCTTGGGAAAATAGCCGACCGTCGATCGGGGCGGATCGTACGTCCGACATGAACAATGCGGGTCACCTTCGATCCCCGCGTGCGAATTAAGGGAATCTGATCCCTGCCGCTGCGCTTTATCGCGACGTTCGCATGATCGAGCAAAGGTGCCGTCAAGCCGACGGCGCTTGCGCTTTCGGCTTCTGCGCTTGCTCGACGTGCCGCCGCTGATCGAGAAACGCCTGGCTTGATCGGGTCTTGAACAATTCGAGGTTCTCGGTGTCGTCGACCACCGGCATCAGTGCCTGGTCCATGTAGTCGAGCCGGCGAGGGTCCGTCTTGACCTTGTGCGCCAGCCGGCGAAGCCGGCTCGCGAGCGTCGCCCAGCGGACGGCCTTGACCGCCGTCTCGGCCACATAGCGCGGATAGAACGACCAGACGGGTTCGACCGCCAGATGGGGACGGCGCTCATTCCGGCCCTTGAGCCGCAGCACGCCTCCTTCGAGCGGATGCACATGCTCGATCGGGTGATAGCCTTTGAAATACAGAGCGTAGTTCAGGATCCGGCTGATGTTGTTACCGGTCGCCGCCGCACGTCGCATCAGCGTCTCGATGTGGTCCCAGCTGTAATAAGTCGTCCAGGCCAGTTCATAGGCGCGTTCCCATTCGGCCTTTGACATCGTGGGGTGTGCGACCGTGACGTGATCCAGATCGTATTTATTGAGATCCGGATCCATCGCGACGCGTTGCGAATGAAGCGTCTTGTGGTCTTCCGAACCGGGCAGCGGCGTAAGCAGGAAGAACTCGAGCATGTCGATCGGCAGCTCCTGCTGGATGATCTTGACGTCGCGGACGATCGAAGCGGGGGTGTCGTTCGGGAAGCCGAGGATGTAGCCGCCGACTGTGATGATCTTGGCCCGCTTCCAGGCCAGCATCATCTCGCGATAATCGGTGATCTTGTTCTGACGCTTCTTGGCTCCGGCCAGACTGTCAGGATTGATGTTTTCCAGGCCGATGAAACAACGCCTGACGCCGGCGCGCGCGCATTTCTCGATGAAGCGCGGCAGCTTGTGGCAAAGCGTATCGACCTGGATCGTGAAGCGGAGGTCCCAGCGCTCCTTCTCACGAAGTTCGATGATGCGGTCGAGCAGGGCCTCCCAATCCCGGTTGCGGGCAAAATTATCGTCGGTGATGAAGAAGGCGTAGATGCCCTGCGCGACGTTGGCGCGGATCAACGCCTCGATGTCATCAGCGCTCCGGCGTCGCGACTTGCGGCCCTGCACATTGATGATGGTGCAGAACGAGCATTGAAACGGACAGCCACGTCCCGCGTCGAAGCTCGTCGTGTGCCCGATCACCCGCGCGATCTGCTGGCGGGGGATGATCGGCAGCGGTCGATCTTCCAGATCAGGCAAGTCGTCGAGGAAGTTGTACAGGGGCTGCAATCGGCCGGCAGCGGCATCCCTCAAAATGAGGTCTAGGCGACCTTCGGCCTCGCCGGCGAATACCGACACGCCAAGGTCCAGCATCTGCTGCACACCGGAATCTTGCTCCGGCAACATTGCAAGCGTGCCGGACACGTGAAAGCCGCCGACGGCAACCGCGATACCGCGGCGGCGGAATAGTTTTGCGAGATCCACCGATCGTGGAAACTGGTTGGATTGGACGCCGACCAGCATCACCATGCCGGCATCCGCCGCCGTGATCGAGCGGATGAGATCATCGACCCGTATGCGCCGGTTCGTTTCGTCTATGGCCTCGATGCTGATGTCGACATCGGCGCCGAGGACCCGGCGCTCGCGACAATCGAGCGCGATACCATAGAGACAGGCCAACGAGTTCGAGGGCAGACCACCGCGCCACCATCGGATGACGTAACCATCATCGTCGTAATGTGACGGTTTGATCAGAACGAGGTGGAAGGACTTGTGCAATCCCACGAGCGGCGCTCCCCTCAGCGGGCCTCAACGTACCCCTTGATGCTCCCGGCGCCAAGCATGGAGGCCCATGAGCCGATCAACTTGTCGCGCGTAGGTTGCTGAGAGAAGGCAGCCGACCTTGTGTAACTAACTGTTACGAGGAGACAGCATCGGCCCATTCGAATCGTTCGCTAACAAATCGTTCGACAGCGCGCTAATAGCAGCGGAACCGATGCGTGCCGATCGAACGCCAGGCTACAATTCCTCACAGCGTGCACAGCCTGGAAAGAGGATTCGTTCGTTTCAATCCGTTTCCGTGGAGTCGATTGAACACAATCAGACGACAAAACTGTACGCCCGTCCGTGTGACGCAGCGTTCGGATCGTACAGTCAGAAGGATTGAGCCAAATGCTTCGCAGCCCTTATCAGCTATTCCCAACGGCTCTGCATCCGGGCTTGCAGATAAGGGGGAGCTTGGCTGGTCGGAATCACGGAAGGTGAGGGGACGTTTGTCTATCGCTGTCCCGGGCTTCGCCCCGGCGAATGACAGACTGATCTGGTGAAGAAGTCACACGCCTTAGGTCCGGCCTATTCCCGGGGCACGGTCTCGCGAGGTGACCGAACTCCGGCTCAGGCGAATGCAAACGCGATCAGGCTCGAGCACAGGATCGCGAAGCTTACGGCCGTCAGGGCGAGAAATCCGCCCGAAACGATATCTTGATCTCGCATGGATCACCCCTCGCGTTTGATGCTCACCCGAACTGATCAAAATTTCGGAAAGCCACGTCGCAAAAAGGGAAGCTTCAAGTCATTCCAAGGATGTCATTCCAACCGAGCATGTGATTCCAGATCATGCCAAAGGAGGAACGGGAGTGCCGGCGAACCGGCCGGAACGTCAGGCCCGCGAACGGACGCCTTCGAACGCATGGGCGAGGAAAATGCCGGCGCCGACCAAACCCATGACTGCTGTGATTGCTTCGATCATCGTAAGAGGTCCTTCTGAGCCCCGCGAGAACCAAACGACGCAGGGCCCCGCACAGTCAAAAGGATTCAGTCCCGAAAACTGAGAAGCCCCCCGACTGAGGATTCACGGCAACAGATGTGACATAATGGAAGCACTGGAAACACGGGACATGGCCAAACCGTGCCGCGGCCGCGCCGTTTCCGGGCCAACGCACCGAAGGTAAGCCCTGGTTAACCATGCTAAGCCCACCCCATTTCCGCCGTGTTCAGGTTGCGTTATCCTTACGCATTCAGTCGTAGTGGGATGCGACTCGGGGAAGAAGTCCGGCATTGCCGCCATCGGCGGCCAGCCGGCGAACGGTTATTGGGGTCGATGGAGTTTCGGCGGACAGATCCGGTCGAGAGGGCGGTGCGAGCAACCGTTGCGGTCGCGGCGTGCCTTATGGTCGCGAACTGTGCGTCCTCCAACAAGTTTGCAAGCCGCCTAGATCCGAAATACGGCGTGTCGTCGAGCCCGCGCGTGGTGGCATTCGGCGAGCCCGTGCCCAAGGGCGGTGGCGTCTACCGCGTCGGCAAGCCCTACACCGTGGCAGGGCGCGTTTATGTGCCGGAAGAGGATGTGAACTATCGGGCCGAGGGCCTTGCGTCCTGGTATGGCGACGACTTCCATGGCCGACTCACCGCCAATGGCGAGGTGTTCGACATGGGGTCGCTGACGGCGGCCCATCCGACGCTGCCGATGCCGTGCTATGCCCGCATCACCAATCTTTCCAACGGCAAGTCGCTGATCGTGCGGGTCAACGATCGCGGCCCCTATCACGAGAACCGCCTGATCGACGTCTCCAACAAGGCCGCCGAACTCCTGGAATTCAAGAGCAGGGGCGTTGCGCGGGTCCGCGTCGAATATGTCGGCCGCGCGCCGCTTGAAGGCTCCGACGACCTCCAGCTGATGGCGACCTTGCGCACCGGCACGCCGGCTCCGGCACCGTCGCTGGTCCGCGTGGCTTCGGCGCGGCCGTTCGTGCCGGAGATGCCGGCCCGGGGACATGGGTTGCGCGGCGACGTCCCGATGCCGGAGGAGCGGCCGTACACGCTCGGCAACACCGCCGCAGACGCCGCGTCGGTCGGCGGCAGTTCGGAGCTGTCTGCATCGAGTCGCTCCCGGGGCCGACCGCTGGAGAATCCGCGGGCGGTGGCTTACGACCAAGACGGCGGCTATGCGACACGCACCAGCCCAGCCTCCGCTTACGCTCCCGACGACGGGGCGCAGGAAGCGCGCGACATCCTCAGCGGCCGCGGCCTCTATTGACGCGACGAACACGCCTCAGGCAGGGCGGATGGAGCGCGAGCCATGCTCGCGGCATGCCGGCCGACTGCGGCAGCACGGCAAAAGAAAACCCCGCGGGGCTGGACGCGGGGTTTTCGAGGTCGGCGTACCAGGTTTTCAGGGCCAAGAGGTGCCGACCGGTGATGTATATTTAAGGTTGAATTCTCAAAATGCAACAGCGTTGCCGTGAGGAGTATGTTCTCAGGCAACGCTGCGGCGAATACTGGGCCCTGAAATATCCCCAGTGAGAGTGAGTCGCAGTATCGTGGGAAAAAGTTCAGCCGCGATGGAACTATTTCCAGCATCCTGCTCGCGCTTGTACTGCTCCTGTTCTGCTGTTGGAATTTCTGAGCACCTGCCGTTGCGGCGGAGGACGACGGGCGATGTTGTTTGCGTCCGGGCCAGCTGTTACAACCCGCTCGCTCCGGGGCCCTGCCGATGGCATTGAAAATCTTACCGTTCCGCCGATCCGTCTCGACCTCCGGGCGCTCCCTGGGCGCGCTGCCCGCTCTCGCGCTTGCTCTGATCATCGCCTGGAGCGGCGTGCTCCACGCCGCCAACCAGAGCGTGCAGGGCGCACGCAAGGACGAGGGCGGCTTCGAGGGGGATGCGCCGACCGCGATCCTGATCGAAGCCAGCAGCGGCAGCGTGCTGTTCGAGAAGAATGCCGACGAGCTTCGCGCGCCCTCCAGCATGATGAAGCTGATGACCGCCGAAGTGGCATTCCACGCGGTTCAGGAGGGCACGGTCAAGCTGACGGACGAATATCGAATCAGCGAGAACGCTTGGCGCAAGGGCGGGGCGCCCTCGGGCACCTCGACCATGTTCGCCGCCATCAACAGCAAGGTCTCGGTCGACGACCTCCTGCACGGCGCCATCATCCAGAGCGGCAACGATGCCTGCATTGCGCTCGCCGAAGGCATGGCCGGCAACGAAAAGATCTTCGCCGCCGACTTCATGACCAAGCGCGCCCGCGAACTCGGCCTGACCAAATCCACGTTCGCCAATTCCAACGGGCTGCCGGACCCCGGCAACAAAATGACCGTGCGCGAGCTCGCGATGCTCGCGCGCCACATCATCCTGGACTATCCGGAGTTCTATAAGCTCTTTGGCGAGAAGGAATTCACCTGGAACAAGATCCGCCAGCTGAACCGCAATCCGCTGCTGAATGCGATGGAAGGCGCGGATGGGCTGAAGACCGGCTACACCAAGGAGGGCGGCTACGGCATGGTCGGCTCCGCGGTGCAGAACGGCACCCGGCTGATCGTCGTCGTCAACGGGCTCGAGGATTCCGAGGATCGCGCCAGCGAAGCCAAGAAGATGCTCGAATGGGGCTTTCGCAATTTCGAGACCCGGACCTTGTTCGCGGCCGACCAGCCGATCGGCTATGCCAGGGTCTTTGGGGGAGAGAGCCGTTCCGTCAAATTGTCCAGCCCCGAGCCGGTCAAGGTGATGGTCCAGAAGAACGGCACCGACAAGCTGATCGCCCGCATCGCCTATAGTGGACCGGTGCGTGCGCCGATCGAGCAGGGGCAGCGAATCGGGGTTGTCAGGATCTGGCGCGGCCCCAATATCGCCGTGGAGACCCCGATCTATGCCGCCGAACCGATCGCCAGGGGATCGACGATGCGGCGCGCAATCGACGGCGCCAGCGAGCTGGTGATCGGCCTGTTCCGCGCTGGCGTCGAGAAGCTGTAGAAATGGCTGAAGCAGGTGTGCAACGCGGTCCCGGCCGCGGCAGATTCGTCACCTTCGAGGGCGGCGAGGGAGCCGGAAAATCGACCCAGATCAAGATGTTGGCCAAACGTCTTGAGGCTGCGGGCGTGCGTCATGTCACCACCCGCGAACCCGGCGGGTCGACTGGCGCGGAGATCATGCGGCATCTCGTCCTGTCGGGGATGGGCAAGCTGCTGGGCGCCGAAGCGGAGACGCTGCTGTTTGCGGCCGCCCGCGACGATCATGTTCGCAACGTCATCCTGCCGGCGCTCGACCAGGGCCGCTGGGTGCTCTGCGACCGCTTCTTCGATTCGACCCGCGCCTATCAAGGCAGCCTCGGTAAGGTTGCGCCCGATGTCCTCAACGCCATGCAGCGCGTAACCATCGGCGATCTGAAGCCGGACCTGACCATTATCCTCGATGTGCCGGTCGAGGTCGGCATGCAGCGGGCGGCGGCGCGGCGCGGCAGCGGTATTGCCGACCGGTTCGAAAGCGAAGACATCAAGTTCCACCACGGCCTGCGCGAGGCCTATCGCAAGATCGCGGCCGAGGATCCCGAACGGTGCGTGCTGATCGACGCCACGGCCGATCCGGACCGGGTCGCTGATGCTGTCTGGGACACGGTTCGTGTGCATTTCTTCACACCCGCGGCGGTGGGACAGCTATGAGCGCGCGCAAGGTTGAAGCCGAGATCGCAATCCGCCATCCGCGGGAAACCAGCGTGCTGTTCGGGCATCGCGAGGCGGAAGCCGCGCTGCTGTCGACCTATCGCAGCGGCCGCATGGCCCATGCCTGGCTGCTCGGCGGGGCGCCGGGCATCGGCAAGGCAACGCTGGCCTATCGGATGGCCCGCTTCGTCCTGACCCATCGTGATCCGAGCGCGCCGCTGGTGCGCGCGGCCGACACGCTGTTCGTGGATCCCGACGATCAGACCGCGCGCCACATCGCCTCCGGCGCCCACGGAGGCCTGCTCTCGCTGGAGCGGTCGGCCAACGAGAAGGGCGTGATGCGCACCGTCATCACCGTCGACGAGACGCGCGAGACGATCAGCTTCTTCGGCTCGACCGCGGCGGTCGAGGGCTGGCGGGTGTGCATTGTCGACACCGTCGACGAGCTCAACCCCAATGCCGCCAATGCGCTGTTGAAGATCCTCGAAGAACCGCCGCAACGCTCGCTGTTTCTGCTCGTCAGCCACGCCCCGGCGCGGGTGCTTGCCACCATCAAATCGCGCTGCCGCCGGCTGAGCTTGCGTCCGCTTGCGACGGAAGATGTGATCCGTGCCGCCGCGGCGGCCGCCGGGATCGATCCGGCCGATCCAGCGCTCAGAGAGGCCGCAGAGGCGTCCGAGGGAAGCGTCTCGCGCGCGCTTACCCTTCTCGGCGGCGACGCGATGCAGCTGCAGACCCGCACCGCCGCGTTGCTTGCGACCTTGCCGCGGCTCGATCCGAACGAGCTGCATGCGCTCGGCGACGCGCTCGGCACCAATGACCGTGCGGCGCTTGCGAGCTTCATCGACACGATCGAGCGTTGGGTCGCCGAGCGGTTGCGCGGCCCCGATCCCAACGCCAATCTGCCCCGCCTTGCACGGCTGGCCGAGGTATGGGAAAAGATCGTCCGCGCCGCGCGCGACACCGAATCCTATAATCTGGAGCGAAAACCGCTGGTTTTCTCGGTGTTCGGGATGCTCGCCGAAGCCACGCGGTAACCGCGCCGAGTCACATCCCGAGATCATTCGTCCGACGTCGAAGAGGAATTTGCCGTGGCGAAGGCCAGCAAGAAGACTGTCAAGAAGGGCTCGAAGAAGGCTGCCGCCAAATCGCGCGCCAAAGCCAAGGTGGGCAAATCCAAGCCTGGCAAATCCAAGGCCAGCACGCCGAAGGGCCCAAAGGCCAAGGCGATTTCGAGAAAGACCTCGACGCCGAAGGCAGCCAAGCGCGGCGTGAAGAAGGCGTCCAAGACGGCCTCGAAGAAGGCGCCTCCAAAGAAGGCGCCTCCAAAAACGACGGTTGCGAAAAAGACCGTCAAGCAGGTTGCCAAACCATCCGCCAAGGCGCCCAAGGCCGCCAAAGCGACGAAGGGCGCGCCGGCGCCTGCCTCGAAGAAGCGCACTGCCGGTAAACCGGCGCTACCGGCGGCTGAGCTCAGAACGACGATCGAGCCCACGAAGCCACCGCGCTCCGCCAAGCCCAAGGCGCCGCGCAAGCCCAAGCCTGCGGCTGCTCAAGACTCGGTGCCGCAGCCAGCCGCCGCGCCCGCGCAAGCAGATAATGCCGCGAGAAACACCTTCTACATCACGACAGCGATCGCCTATCCCAATGGTCAGCCGCATATCGGTCACGCCTATGAGGCGATCGCGACCGACGCCATCGCGCGCTTTGCGCGCCTCGACGGCAAGGACGTGTTCTTCCTGACCGGCACCGACGAGCACGGCCTGAAGATGGTCCAGACCGCGCAGAACGAGGGGCTTTCGCCGGCCGAGCTTGCCACCCGCAATGCCGGCCGCTTCCGCGAGATGGACGAGCGGCTGAACGTCTCGTTCGACCGCTTCATCCGCACCACCGAGCCCGCGCATCATCGTTCGGTGCAGTCGATCTGGAATCGGATGCAGCAGAACGGCGACATTTACGCCGACACCTATGCGGGCTGGTATTCGGTGCGCGACGAGGCCTATTACGCGGAGGACGAAACTGTCGTCGGCGTGGACAATGTCCGTCGCGGCCCGCAGGGCACGCCGGTGGAGTGGGTCGAGGAGAAGAGCTATTTCTTCCGCCTCTCGGCCTATCAGGACAAGCTGCTCGCGCTCTATGAGAGTCAGCCCGATTTCATCGGCCCGGATGCCCGACGCAACGAGATCACGAGTTTCGTCAGGGGCGGTCTGAAAGACCTTTCGATTTCGCGCACCACCTTCGATTGGGGCGTGCGGGTGCCTCACGACGATGAGCACGTGATGTATGTCTGGGTGGATGCGCTGACCAACTATATCACCGGAGTCGGCTTCCCCGACCAGAACGATCCGAACTGGAAGTACTGGCCGGCCGATGTGCATGTCATCGGCAAGGACATCATCCGCTTCCACGCGGTGTACTGGCCCGCTTTCCTGATGTCGGCCGGCGTGCCGGTGCCCAAGCGCGTCTATGCGCATGGCTTCCTGTTCAACAGGGGCGAGAAGATGTCGAAGTCGATCGGCAATGTCGTCGACCCCTTTACGCTTGCGGACCAATATGGCGTGGACCAGCTGCGCTACTTCTTCCTGCGCGAAGTCCCGTTCGGTCAGGACGGCAACTACAATCATGAGGCGATCGTGGCGCGCATCAACGCCGATCTTGCCAATGACCTCGGCAACCTCGCGCAGCGCTCGCTGTCGATGATCGCCAAGCAATTGGGTGGCGTGCTGCCGGAGCCCGGCGCGTTTTCGGCCAACGACAAGGCGATCCTGGCTGAAGCCGACGCCATGATCGGGGCCGCGCGCAAGGCGATGGCGACCCAGCAGATCCACCAATGGCTCAACGCGGTGTGGTCAGTCGTGGCCGAAGCCAACCGCTATTTCGCGGGCGAAGCGCCGTGGGCGCTGGCCAAGACCGATCCGCCGCGTCAACGCACCGTGCTCTATGTCACGGCCGAAGTGATCCGGCAGGTCGCGATCCTGACTCAACCGGTGATGCCGGCGGCCTCGGCGAAGCTGCTCGACAGCCTCGGCATTCCAGATGACGAGCGAAGCTTCGACCGCCTCGGCGGCGAGGTGCGGATCGCCCCCGGCACCCAGCTGCCGGCCCCGCAAGCGGTGTTCCCGCGCTACATCGAACCTTCGGCCGCGTGATGTTGGTCGACAGTCATTGCCATCTGGATTTTCCGGATTTCGCCGAGGATCTGGATGGCATCGTTGCGCGCGCCGCCGCGGCCGGGGTAGGACGCATGGTGACAATCTCGACGCGCGTGCGGCGCCTCCCGGACCTGCTCGCCATCGCCGAGCGCTACGAGAACGTCTACTGCTCGGTCGGTACCCATCCTCATAGCGCCGACGAGGAGGATGGCATCTCGGCCGACGAGCTGATCGACCTCACCAGACATCCAAAGGTCGTGGCGTTGGGCGAGGCGGGGCTCGACAATTTCTATGAGCATGGCTCGAAGGACGCTCAGGAACGCGGCTTCCGCGCTCATATCGCTGCGGCCCGCGCCACGGGCCTGCCGCTCGTGATCCACACCCGCGAGGCCGACGAGCAGTGCGGGCGCATCTTGGAGGAGGAGATCGCGAAGGGACCTTTTCGCGCCGTGCTGCATTGCTACACCGGCGGACGCGAGCTGGCGATGAAGGCAATCGATCTCGGACTGCACATCTCGTTCACGGGCATCCTGACCTTCAAGAAGTCGGAAACGTTGCGCGCGCTCGCCGCCGAACTGCCGGCCGACCGCATCCTGGTCGAGACCGATGCGCCATATCTGGCGCCGAGCAAATTCCGCGGCAAGCGCAACGAGCCCTCTTATGTCGTCGAGACCGCCAAGGTGCTGGCGGACACCCGCGGCGTGTCGTTCGAAGACATCTCGCGGCAGACCACCGAGACGTTCTTCAAGCTGTTCTCCAAGGTGCCACGGCCGGACGCTGCGCGATGACGCTGACGCTCACCATCCTCGGCTGCGGCTCTTCGGCGGGCGTGCCGCGCCCGGCGCTGGGATGGGGCGCCTGTGACCCGTCAAATCCGAAGAACCGCCGCCGCCGCTGCTCGCTGATGGCGGAGCGGACCTCGGCGCACGGCACGACCCGTGTCGTGATCGACACCGCGCCGGACCTGCGCGAGCAACTGATCGACGCCGAGGTCGATCATATCGACGCGGTGTTCCTCACGCATGAGCATGCCGACCAGACCCATGGCATCGATGATCTGCGGTCCGTCGTCCTGCACCAGCGCCGGCGCATTCCGGTCTATCTGAGCCAGTCGACGGCCAAGGATATCATGCACCGGTTCTCCTACTGCTTCGTCTCGCCGGCCGGCAGCGACTATCCGCCGATCTTGACCCAGCATGCGATCGAAGCCGGCGAGACCCAGGCGGTGGAAGGCAAGGGCGGCGAGCTCAAGCTATCCGCCTTCCTGGTCCAGCACGGCAACATCCCGGCGCTCGGCTATCGGATCGGCAATGCCGCTTATACGCCCGACCTCAACGACATTCCGGAAGCGAGCTGGGGCGCGCTCGAGGAGCTCGATCTCTGGATCCTCGATGGCCTGCGCTATGCTGCGCATCCCAGCCACTTCTCGGTCAACGATGCGCTGGCCTGGATCGAGCGTTTCAAACCGAAGCGCGCCGTCATCACCAACATGCATTCCGATCTCGATTACGAGGTGCTGCGGCGAAGCCTGCCTGACGGTGTGATCCCCGCCTATGATGGCATGCGGCTGACGCTGGGTTAGACTGTTGTTAGGATTGTAGGGTGGGCAAAGCGAAGCGTGCCCACCGTTTCCAATCGTGCACTCCATTGGTGGGCACGGCGCGTCCGCGCCTTTGCCTACCCCACGCTCTACGAGTTAGCTCCGATCATTGAGAACACGGAGATGCTGCCATGATGTCCTTGTTCTTCGAGGTCGAGATCAAGCCGGGCCGCACCGAGCAATATCTGCAGCTCGCGGCATCGCTGAGGCCGGAGCTCGATGCGCTCGGCGGCTGCCTGTTCCTCGACCGCTTCAAGAGCCTGTCGCGCGACAATCTGCTCTTGTCCTATCAGATCTGGCAGGACGAGGGCGCCCTGACCGCCTGGCGCGCGCATGGGCATCATCACGAGGTGCAGACGCTCGGACGTGACCAAGTCTTCTCCGACTACCGGATACGTGTCGCGCAGGTGATCCATGAAGCGCGGCGCGACCGGCCGGTCTGGCAGCCGGAGCGCCGCACGGCATATAACGATCCGCAGCGGCGACCGCCGACTTATGTGCTCGTGACGGAAACGTCCGGTGCACGGCTCCCCATCGCGACGGATATGCCGGTTGGGAGCTTCGCCAGCGTCTACCGCGAGGGCTGCTTCGCGCACCTCGTCGAACTCGAGGACGAGGCATCAGGGCTCGCACTGAGCCCCAGGCTGCTGGCCAATCCAGCGACGGAGTATGTCCGCATCGTCGAGGTCACCAGGGACTACGGGATGTACAACCGTCGCGAGGCGCCGCAGTATTATCCGCCGAAGGCGCCGAATGCGTAGCGTGTCAGATTTGGCAGCGTGGAACGTCCACGATCGGATGATCGGAAGCCAATGAGCGCAGATCGACGTCACGCGCCAGCGTGACATACTCGACGGTTTCGGCTGTCCTCAGATAGGTGGTCACATAGATCGGCCCCTCCGGCAGCTCGAACGTCTTGCAGGCTTTCGGTGCGATCGAGATCGTGACCGATCCGCCGCCACCGGCGCTCTTCCGTTCCATCAGTTCGGCGCGGAACGCGAGCAGCTTCGCGGCATCGGCCTCATCCAGACGATAAGCGTAGATGCGCGTCGCGGCCTCCGCTTCCCGCGCCAGGGCCGCTGGCTCTGCCAGTTCGCGCAGCACGAACTCGCGCTGCTCCTCGGCAGCGCCGCGGCGCCTGACCACAATCCGCAATACGACACCGCCGGGCAGCGGGCGGAGCGAGATCGGCAGCTTGACCGCCGCGCGCAGCTGCGCCGGATCGCTGGTCTGAAAATCGACCCGGGCGAGCTTCACCATCGAGGTTACCGGCATATGGCTACAGCCCGTGGCGCTGCAGCCGAGGCCGAAGATCAGGAGAAGGCGGGGCAAGGCTCGGATCGGCATGCGCTCACTTCCGTTTGACAATGAATAATTATTGAAATACGATAATTTATTCTTTCGTCAAGAGGGCTACGCCATGACTGACCTTGCCGACCAGAACCATCGGTTGCGTCGTTTTTCCCGTGCCATGGCGCGGATTACCGGGCTGGGCATCCTGCTGATGTCGGCCGGCACGATTCTGATTTTCGCCCTTCCGGATTTGACGCGCAGCCTGCTGCTGGCGCGTCTCGGCGGCATCGGCGCCAATCTGCAGATCACGCCCGCGCGCGCCATTGCGGGTGCAGCGGTGATGGCTGTTCCCATCGGCGTGATGCTCTACGGAATGTGGCAGGTCCGCGCGCTGTTTTTGGATTTCGCGCAAGGAAGCGTGTTCACGCCAGCGACTGCGCGGCGCCTGCGCGATTTTGCTGCCGCGGTGTTACTGCAGGCGGCGCTCGGCCCGCTATCGTCGACCGCGCTGCTGATCGCCTTCACCATCAGCAATCCGCCGGGCAGTCGCCAGCTCGGCATCGCGCTATCGATCAACGACTATATCGCGCTGATCGTCGGCGGCGTGCTGCTTGCAGTGGCCTGGGTGATGGCCGAAGCAACCCGGATCGCCGACGAGAATGCCAGCATTGTTTGAGGCCCGGACATGCCGATCATCGTCAATCTCGACGTCATGCTGGCACGCCGCAAGATGCGTTCCAAGGAACTCGCCGAGCGCATCGGCATCACCGAGCAGAACGTCTCGCTGCTGAAATCCGCCAAGGTCAAGGGCGTGCGTTTTGACACGCTGGCGCGGATCTGCGAGGTCCTCGACTGCCAGCCGGGAGACATCCTGGAATATCGCAGCGGTGAAGACGATATCACCGTGCCGCGCGTTGCGCGCGGGTGATCGTTGCGCGCGCAGGCGCGCAGCACCGCCATTGGCCAAGCGTCCCCTGTCGACTTCGCTTACGCCGAGATTGCCTTCGCCGACTGCACCTCGTTGCGGAGCAGATATTTCTGGATCTTGCCGGTCGACGTCTTCGGGATCGGGCCGAACACGACCACCTTCGGCGTCTTGAAGCCGGACATGTGGGTGCGGCAATAGGCGATGATCTCGGCTTCGGTCGCCTGCACGCCCTCCTTCAGCTCGATGAAGGCACAGGGCACTTCGCCCCATTTCGGATCGGGCTTGGCGACCACTGCGGCGAACAGCACGGCCGGATGTTTGTAGAGGATGTCTTCGACCTCGACGGAGGAGATGTTCTCGCCGCCGGAGATGATGATGTCCTTGGAGCGATCCTTGATGATGACATAGCCGTGCTCGTCGAGCACGCCGAGATCGCCGGTGTGAAACCAGCCGCCGGCGAAGGCTTCCTTGGTCGCCCTCTCGTTTTTCAGATAGCCCTTCATCACGATGTTGCCGCGGAACATGACCTCGCCGATGGTCTCGCCGTCGCGCGGCACCTCGCGCATGGTTTGGGGATCGAGCACGGTGACCGCTTCCTCGAGCGGGTAGGGCACGCCTTGCCGACGCTTCATTTGCGCGCGCTCCGCCGGCGGAAGCTCGTCCCAGCCGGGCTGCTCGGCACAGACCGAGGCGGGGCCATAGACCTCGGTCAACCCATAAACATGCGTCAGCTTGATGCCGATGCCCTCGGCGCCCTCCAGCACTGCGACGGGTGGCGCGGCGCCGGCAATTAGGCCGATGACGGGCTTCTCCCGCTTGCCCTTTGGCGCGTCGGGAGCGTTGATCAGCACATTGTAGACGATCGGCGCGCCGCACATATGCGTCACGCCGTGCAGGCGGATCAACTCGAAGATCTTGCTCGGCTCGACCTTGCGCAGGCACACATTGACGCCGGCCGCCGCCGCCATCGTCCACGGGAAGCACCAGCCGTTGCAGTGGAACATCGGCAGCGTCCAGAGATAGACCGGATGCTGGCCGAGATTGCCGGCGAGGATGTTGCTGACGGCGTTGAGATAGGCCCCGCGGTGATGAGTCACGACGCCCTTGGGATTGCCGGTCGTGCCGGACGTGTAGCTCATCGCGATCGCGTCCCATTCGTCCTTCGGACGTCGCGGCTCGAAGGCGGGATCGCCGAGCGCCAGAGCGGCCTCATATTCGATCTCGCCGATCCGGCTGCCGCCCGTGAACGAGATGTCGTCGACGTCGATCACGAACGGTTTCGCGCCGGTCATCAGCTTGAGCGCGTCGGAGATGACGCCGGAAAACTCGGGATCGACCAGGATGATCTTGGCCCCGCCATGATCGAGCTGGAACGCGATCGACGGCGCATCGAGCCGGATGTTCAGCGTATTCAGCACGGCACCGGCCATCGGGACGGCGAAGTGCAGCTCGTTCATGGCCGGAATGTTCGGCAACATCGCCGCCACCGTGTCGCCCTCGCCGATGCCGCGGCCGGCGAGATAGGACGCGAACTGGCGGCAGCGCGCGTAGGTCTGGGCCCAGGTGAAGCTGCGGCCCTCATAGACGGTACTGATGTGATCGGGATAGACCGCCGCGCTGCGCGCGATGAAGCTCAGCGGGGTCAGCGGGACGTAATTGGCCGGGGTCTTGTCCAAGCCGATATTGTATTGGTTCGCGCTCATGGCTTCGTCCTCCAGCATTCACTTGAGGATTCTACAGGAACCCGATCGAAATCCAGGGAAAAATTGCAACCACCGCAAGTCCGATCAGGAGCGCCAGCAGATAGCCCCAGATCGGCCGCATGCCTTGCGCAGGGTCAACCCGGCCGATGGCGCAGGCCGCGTAATATCCAACTCCGAACGGCGGTGCGAACAGGCCGATCCCCATCGCCAGGATGATGATCATGGCATAATGCACCTCGTGCACGCCGACGGCACGCGCGATCGGAAACAGCAGCGGCCCGAACAGCACGATCGCGGGAATGCCCTCCAACACGCTGCCGAGGATCGTGAAGGCCAGGATCGAGACCGCGATGAAGGCGGCAGCGCCGCCCGGCAGCCCGGTCATCGCGGCTGCAAGCGAGCGCGAAAAGCCGGATTGCGTCAGGCCCCAGGCCATGCCGGTCGCGGTGCCGATGATCAGCAGGATGGCGCCGGAGAGCGCCGCGGTCTCGACCAGCATCGGCAAGAGCCGTCGCCAATCGAACCGGCGGTAGATCAGGAGCCCGATGATCAGGCCGTAGACGATGCCGATGGTGGAGACTTCGGTGGCGGTCGCTATGCCCTCGACGACGGCGAAACGAATGACGAAGGGCAGGGCCAGCGCGGGTAGGGCGACAACGAAGCTCCGGCCGATCTCGGACGCCGCGGCGCGCCGGACGCCGCTCATGTCCTCGTGGCGGTAGCGCCAGCGAACCAGCGCGCACAGCGTCACCGCCAGCACGACGCCCGGCAACAGGCCGCCGGTGAACAGGGCGGCGATCGAGACACCGGTGACCGAGCCAATCGTGATCAGCACCAGGCTCGGCGGAATGGTTTCGGTCTGGGCGCCGGTCGCTGCGAGCAGGGCGACGAGATCGCCGGGACGGGCGCCACGCGCCTTCATCTCCGGAAACAGCACCGGCGCCACGGCGGCCATGTCGGCGGCCTTCGCGCCGGAAATGCCGGAGACGAGGTACATCGCGCCGACCAGCACGTAATGCAGGCCGCCCCGGACGTGGCCCAGCAGACTCGCCAGGAACGCGACCATGGCGCGCGCCATGCCGGTCATCTCGATCAATAGGCCGAGGAACACGAACAGCGGCACCGAGAGCAGGATCAGATGGCTCATGCCCTCGTCCATCCGCCCGACCAGCACCACCAACGGCGTGCGCGTGGTCAGCGCCAGATAGCCGAAGATCGCGAGCCCGAACGCGAAGGCGATGGGAACGCCGGCGAATACGCAGAAGCCGACCACGCCGACGAAGAAGATGACCAGGTTGAGATTGCCGAGCGGCTTCAGCCAGGGCTGCGCCAGCCAGAACAGCACGATGATGACGGCCACGGACGCCACCGCGGCCAGCACGGTCCTGCGATCGGCCGCGCGGACCAGCCGCAGCAACGCAAACAGCGTCATCAGGACGATGCCGACCGGCAGCGCTGCCGCGCGCCAGACATTGGCGATCTGCAGCGCCGGCGTCGTGATGAAGCTTTCCTCCGCGGCGTAGTCAAAGGCCGGCCGCACCACCAGCACCAGGAACGCCAGCGCGGCGGCTGTCGCCACCACGTCGAGATAGGCCCAAAGCCGCGGTCCGGCCACCGCGACCATCGCAGTCATGCGCATGTGCTCGCCGCGGCGGAACGCGACGACGGCGCCCAGCATGGCGAGCCACAGGAACAGGATCGACGCCAGTTCGTCCGACCAGATCAATGGCTGATGCAGCGCGTAGCGCGCCACCACGCCGGCAAACAGGATCACGATCTCGGCGACGACCAGGAGCGCCGCCGGGATCTCCACGAGCAAGCCGAGCGCGAATTCGATCGAACCGATCAGCGACCGGCGGCGAGGGGCCTCGACGACCACCTCGCTGACCACGATTTCGGTGAACTCGGCTTGCGCCATGGCATCGATCCAAGGCTGAGCGGTAAAAGGCTGAGCGACAAGGAGGGCGGCTAACTACGAGAAACTGCTACGACAGCTTGCCGACGGCCTTTTCGAGCAGGCCCCAGGCCTCCTCGCCATACTTGCCTTTCCATTCGGCGTAGAAGCCGGCGGTGCGGAGCTTATCGCGGAAGGGCGCCACTGTCGGCTGATTGAAGATCAGCCCCTTGGATGCGAGCTCCTGCTGCAGCCCCGCATTCAGCTTGGCCGTATCCTCGCGCTCCTTCACCGCGGCAGCGTTGATGTTCTTGGCGACGATCGTCCGGACGTCCTCAGGCAGGCTTTCCCAGGCGCGGCGGTTGGCCAGGAACCAGAACCCGTCCCACATATGGTTGGTCAGCGAGCAGTATTTCTGCACCTCGTAGAGCTTGGCGGTCGAGATGATCGCCAGCGGATTTTCCTGGCCCTCGACGACCTTGGTCTGTAGCGCCGAATAGACCTCGCTGAAATTGATCGAGGCGGGCGCCGCCTCGAACGCCTTGAACATCGAGGTCCACAGCGGCGACACCGGCACGCGGATCTTGAAGCCCTTGAAATCGTCGGGCCCGTTGATCGGCTTGGTCGACGACGTGGTCTGGCGGAAGCCGTTGTCCCAGATCTTGTCCATGACCATCAGGCCGGCCTTGTTGATCTGGCCGCGAACATAGGCGCCGAGATCACCGTCCATGGCCTTCCAGACCGTGTCGTAGTCCGGGAACGCGAAGCCGATGCCATTGATCGAGGCTGCCGGCACCAAGGTCGACAGGATGAGCCCGGACAGCGTGAAGAACTCGACACCGCCGGAGCGGATCTGGCTCAGCATGTCGGTGTCGGAACCGAGCTGGTTGTTTGGGAAGATCTGCAGGTCGAACCTGCCGTTGGTCTCGCTCTTGATGGCCGCGGCCATCTCCTTGGCCCGGACGTTCATCGGATGCGAGTCGGGCAGGTTGTTGGCGTATTTGTAGCTGAACTCGGCGGCGCTCTCCGCGCGCACCACATGGGGTGCGCTGACACCACCGAACCCACCGAGAACCGCTGACGCCGCGGAGGCCCTCAGAAGCGCGCGTCGTGACAGGCTCATGCTTCGTTTCTCCCTGAGAAAGTTTTTGTTCTTTCGCGAGACCCTGGACTGCCACGCGGCTCAATCCTATGAGGACCGAATCCCGGCGATCTCAGCGGTTTCGTCTTCGCCGCTTATTGCAGCCGAACGACGCGGCGGCAAGCGGGTGAGGACATCAGGCGTAACCGGGGCTCTCCAGCGCGCCACGTCAGCGCCTGAAGCCCCGCGAGCCAGCAAACGCTCCAAACGGCCCCGATGAAGCGGATGCAGCTGACCTTCGGGCTCAGGTTTTTGCCCTAAGATGCTGATCTCCCTATACATAAATATATTCCATAATATACCTTATGCGAATCGCATATGCGGCAGTTCACGTCGGGCTGTCGTTTCTCGTTCGACCTGAGTCTTTCCGCTTCGACGGAGGTCACGCCCAAGTTTGTGTCGCCCTCCGACCCGGCGGCGCGCTCGACGGGAGCGCACGGCGGCCAAGCCTTCTCCGCCTACTCGACGAACTATCTGGTCGACGTCGAGAATGCGATCATCGTCGATGTCGAAGCGACCACGGCGATCCGGCAGGCAGAAGTTTTGGCCGCCAAGCGCATGATTGAGCGTTCACTCGAAAAGTTTGAGCTTTATCCAAGCCGGCTTCTCGGCGACAGCGCCTATGGCTCCATGGATTCCTTCGACAGGCTTCAGTTCGGCATCGAACGCCAATGCCGTTGCTTGTCTGACATCCGCCACGAACGTTTCCGGAACGTCGCGACCTAACCGGCGCTCAATTTCTCGCACACAGTCCGCCATTTTTGTCCCCGGAAAGCCCGGATCGCCTCCTCCACGTCAATTGGAGCGCCCTCCTCGGATGCCGCTCGGGCCAGAGCGACTCCGAAGGAAGCGTCATCGCGGCCAGCCGACTCCGATCGAACCAGCATCGACTCCGATGGAAGCGGAACAACGTGCCTGAACGGCCTACCCTTTTCCGCCGCGTCGGCGCCGGCTGGGAATACGGCATCACCCGCAACTGGATCGTCGGCCTCGAATACAACTACGCTGCCTTCGGCAGCCAGACCTATCAGCTCGGCGGCGCCTCGGGTAACTACACCTTCGATGCCAAGCCGCGCGACATTCAGTGGGCCGTCGTGCGCGCGAGCTACAAGTTCGACGCGCCGCTCATCGCGCGCTACTGAGCTTCAGCGGCCGCGAATCGATGAACGAAAGCCCCCGGGGAGTTTTCCCGGGGCTTTTTCGTTGCGTGAATGAGTCGGGCAGCTTCGGGTGAGTCATAGTTCCGACCTTGGAACTGAAATATGCGCAACTAAGTGCATATGGATACAATACGACAACAGTGCTCGCCTATTTATGTGGCGTTCATGCAACTGAGGCGCGAAAAGCCAACCGGAATCTACGTCGGGCGAGGGTTCCCGCGTGGCCATGCACGCGTCGTCTCGCTAATCTTTTGTTATCAAATATTTCGATGCATTGGGTGGGGGCCATGAAGAAACAAATTGGACTTGCGTTCGCCGCTTCGCTTCTCTCGATTACAATCATCGGAACCGCGTCTGCGGCGGACATGGCCGTCAAGGCGAGGCCGATGGTGGCTCCGCCCGTGGTGCCGGGTTGGCAGGGCTTCTACATCGGCGGCAACGTCGGTGCTGGCTGGGCCGATACGACCTTCACCGGCATCCCCGTGACTGGCGATCACTTCCTGCTTCCGGGGCTTTCTCGCTCGACCGGGTGGGGTGATGCCAATGTCGTCGGCGGTATCCAGGCCGGCTACAATTGGCAATGGGATCGCTTCGTGCTCGGCATTGAAGGCACGTACTCCGGATCCGGCGTCAAGAACAGCACGGGCATTATTGTGGATCCGGTGTTTGCAGGTCAGAACACTCGCCTGAATTCGAAGATCGACCAATATGCCACCATCGTCGGACGAGCCGGCTTCGCACCGACGAACGACTGGCTGCTATATGGCAAGGGCGGTTATGCGGCCGGTCACATCAAGACACATGCCGAGGACTTCTTCCCGCTACCGGCGACGTTGCAACACTTCTCGGACAGCTCGGCTTGGCACAATGGTTGGACCGCAGGCGTCGGCGTCGAGTACAAGTGGATGCGCAATTGGGTGTTCGGCGTGGAGTACGACTACTACAGCTTCGACACCAAGAACCACTCGAATGCGACGGTCTCGACCGTGGCAGGCGCTCCCGGCGCACCGACGTTCTATTCGCAGGACGTCAAAACGAACATGAGCACCGTCGTCCTGCGCGCGAGCTATCTCTTCAATCCGGCGGCAGTGGTCGCGCGGTACTGATCTCTCCGGCATATAGCGTGTTGGCAAAGCCCCGGCTTTCACGCCGGGGCTTTAACCGTTAATCCGTAGAGTTTGCCCACTCGGATGGTATTGTTACGCTGGCTATTATGAGAACGCTCTCAGCCCGCCTATTTTTGCGATGCATGTGTCCGCAGACGGCCCTTCTCTGACATGCACATCTCTCAGAATGACCGCTCTGGGCCCAAAGCTACCCTCCTCTCAGGCGGCAGCCGGGGCCAGAGCGACTCCGAAGGAAGCGTCATCGCGGCCAGTTGACTCCGATCGAACCAGCATCGACTCCGATGGAAGCGGAAGAACGTGCCTGAACGGCCTACCCGTTTCCGCCGCGCTGACTCCGATGCAGCGAGAGACGACATCGGGCTTGGCGTGTCCTCCGCACCTCCTTCGGCGGCAACTTTTCGGGATTTGCGATTGCGGCTGCTTCGGTGCTCTTTCGGCTGCCTATGTGCCGGATCGGACAAGGAGCTCGATGACTGGCCCCGGCCGGATCGCGATCAGACTGCGCAATATCGTTCTTGGATGTCCTTGTCTGCAAGCAATGCTGCAGCGCTGCTCTCGTGAACGACCTCGCCCTGGTCGATGATGACGGCGCGGTCTGCAAGGCGTAGCGCCCATTCGACGTTCTGCTCGACCAGGAGCAGCGTCTTGCCCTGGTCGCGCAGTCGGCGGAGCAGCACGCCCATTTCTTCGACCAGCACGGGCATGATGCCTTCCGACGGCTCGTCGAGCAGAATCATCCTGGGGTCTGCGATCAGCGCGCGGGCAATCGCCAGCATCTGCTGCTCGCCGCCGGACAGTGTCACGCCTTCCTGATCGAGGCGCTCCTTCAGGCGCGGAAACGTCTCGGCCACCGTATCGATCGCGTGGCGCTCATCGATGTCTCCTGCGGCCGCGACGAGACCCAGCCGCAGGTTCTCACGCACCGAGAGGCCAGGGACGATCCGTCGCTCCTCCGGGACATAGGCAAGCCCGAGATGAAAGCGCTGATGGGCGCGCAGCGGCAGCAGCTCCCTCCCCCCAAAGCGCACGCGACCCGTCGCCCTCGGAATCAATCCCATCACCGCCCGCAACGTGGTGGTCTTGCCCGCGCCGTTGCGACCGACGAGGGCTACCACCTCGCCCTGGTTCACGTGCAGGGATATGCCGTGCAAGATATGGCTGGCTCCGTACCAGGCGTGAAGATCCTCGATCTGAAGCAATGGAGTCTCAGCCATAGCCTTCACTCTGTCCAAGGTAGACGCGGCGAACTTCCGGATTGCTCCTGATCTCGTCAGGCGTGCCGTCCGCAAGCAGCCGGCCATGATGCAGCACCACGACGCGCTTGCTGAGGCCGAGCACCATCTTCATCTTGTGTTCGACCAGAAGCACGGTCCGCCGCTCGGCGAGCCGCTCCAGGAGCGCAACCATGTCCTTGGTCTCCTCCGGCCCCATGCCCGCCGTCGGCTCGTCGAGCAAGAGAAGCTCCGGTTCGGAGACCAGCGCGATCGCGATCTCCAGGGCTCTCTGCTGGCCGTGCGAGAGGAATTTCGCCTGCACCCAGCGCTTGCTGAGCAGGCCGACCGCCTCGAGGGCGGCATCGGCGCGGGTATTCAGCTCCGGCAATCGCGTGCGATTGCGCCAGATGTCATAGCTGACGCTGAGCGCCTGGGCCGCCACGCGCACGTTCTCATGCACGGAGAGATCGGCGAATATGTTCGTGATCTGGTAGGACCGCGAGATGCCCTGGTGCACGAAGCGGTGCTGCGCCAGCCCGCTCAACTCGCGTCCCTTGAAGTGCAGCTTGCCCGAAGACGGCGATAATGCGCCCGAGAGAATGTTGAAGAACGTGCTCTTGCCGGCGCCGTTCGGCCCGATGATCGAGGTGAGCTGGCCGGCTGCGAAGGACACGCTGATATCCTGCAGGGCGACAAAGCCGCCGAAGCGTTTGCCGATCGCCTCCGCGCGAAGCAGTTCGCCGCTCATCGGCGTGTCCTTGCGATCGAGATTGTGTCGAGCAAAGTGCCCCAGATACCCTTGGGCAGAAACAGGACGAAGAGGACGAAGATCGCGCCGACGAAGATCTGCCAATGCGACGTCCACAGCGACATGACGTCTTCCAAAATCAGGAAGGTTGCAGCGCCGACAAAGGGGCCGAAGAAGCTCCGCGCGCCGCCCAAGAGGACCATCATCACGATCATGCCCGAGGTCTGGTAGTGCAGGATGTCCAACGGCACGATCGACAGATGCAGCGCCAGCATGCAGCCGCCGAGCGAGGAGATCGCCCCCGACAGCATGAACACGATCAGCTTGCAGCGCTCGACATTATAGCCGCAGGCCCGCGCCCGCTGTTCGTTCTCGCGGATCGCCTCGATGACCGCGCCGAACGGCGAGTTCAGGATCCGTGACTGGAACCACATCGCCGCGGCGGCAAACGCCATCAGAACGTAATATTTGTTGACGGGATCGAGGAAGTTGATCTGAAGGCCGAACAGGTTGATGTGATCGACGGTGAAGCCGCGCAACCCGTTCTCGCCGCCCGTGATCCAGGAGGCCTGCAGCGCCACGTAATACACGAGCTGGGCAAGCGCGAGCGTCACCATGGACAGGTAGATGCCGCGGGTTCGGGTCGACACCATGCCGATCGCCGCGGCCAAAGCCGTGCTCAGCGCAACTGCGATCGCGACGGCGGCAAACCACGGCATGCCATAACGGCCGATCGCGATGCCCGTAAGATAAGCGCCCGAACCGAAAAAGGCGGCCTGGCCGAACGACAGCAGGCCGGTGTAGCCGAACAGGAGATTGTAGCCCATCACCACGACGCCGTAGATCAGGACGTTGACGGCCAGGGCCTTGGACGGCAGCAGCCATGGCAGCACCGCAAGGACCGCGATGGAGAGCAGCACCCGCTGGTCCAGCAGCCAAGCGAGTCCGCCCGGCGCGGATTTGGCGATCGCTTCGTCGGATCGGAACGTCATGCGGCCCTACCCTTCACGCCGAACAGGCCCTGCGGGCGGATCAACAGCACGATGGCCATCAGCGCGAACATGACGATGGTCGCCATTTCAGGCGCAAACAGCGCCACCATGCTGATGGAGATGCCGACCATGAGGCCCGCGACGACCGCCCCGACGATGGAGCCGAGCCCGCCGATCACGGTAACCACGAACGCCTCCGCGAGCACCAAGGCCCCCATCTCCGGGTTGACGCTACGCATCGGTCCGGCCAGCACGCCGCCCAGGGCGGCCAGCGCGACGCCGAGTCCGAAGATCGCCAGCCACACCCGGCCAATGTCGACGCCGAGCACCTGCATGATGGTGGGATCGCGCGCGCCCGCGCGCACGATCAAGCCGACCCGGGTCTTCTCCAACAGCAGCCAGAGCACGAGCAAGACAATGGCGACCAGTACGATGACGAAAAGCCGGTAGCGCGGGAAGAAGCCGATGCCGAGATCAACCACGCCGATAAGCTGCGACGGGGTCGGAAACGGCACGCCGTCGCTGCCGAACACGATCCGTACGCCCTCGACCAGGACGTAGCTGAGGCCGAACGTCAGCAACAGCGGATCGTCGGTCGAGCGGCCGTAAAGCCTGCGGATCAGGGCGAACTCAATCAGCATGCCGAAAGCGCCGATCAGGATCGGAGCAAGCAACAGCCCCCACCAGAAACTTCCGGTGAGAGAGGCAATATACAGTCCCGCATAGGCTCCGATCATGAACAACGCGCCATGCGCGAAATTGACCACGCCGAGCATGCCGAACACGATCGTTAGCCCAAGTGCGGTGATCACCAGGACCGCGCCAAGCGCGATCCCGGAGAGCAGCTGCATGATGATCAGCGACAGGTCCATCGGCGCGGCTTAGGTGGCGTGGCCGAGCTCGCTGCAGCTCCGCAGCATGTCGTCAGCGCCCGCCTCGTTTGCGAGGATCGCGAACAGATCGTTGTCGTTCGCCATGGCGGACTTCTTCTTGGACTCCAACACCAGGACCGACTGCACCGACTGGTGGTCGCATTTGCGGTAGTGCTGCGGCCCCTTGGTGAGATCGTATTGCAGCTTCTCCAGGGCATCGACCACCTTGTCGGTGTCGGTGCCTCCGGCGGCCTGCATGGCGAGCAGCAGCGAGGCCACTCCGGAGTAGCCATAGGCGCCGTAGTCGGTCGGGATCGCCCCGCCATTGGCGGCCCGGAACGCGGCGTTGAAATCCGCTGCCGATCTGTTCTGCGTCTCCAAGCCCCAATAGTAGTTGGCGCCGCCGACCACGCCTTCAAAGACATCGGGACCGACCGCGAGCCGCTGGTTGTGCAGGATCACGGGCACCACGATCTTCATCTGCTGCTTGACGCCGAAATCAACCGCCTGCTTGATCGCATTGGCCTGATCGCGGCCGAAATTGCTGATGCAGAGCACATCCGGCCGCATCGACATCAGGCGCGGCATGAAGGTGGAGTAGTCGGCTGCACCGAACGGATGCAGGATTTCGCCGACGCTGTCGGCACCGATCGCCGCCTGCGCACGCTTGAAGCCGCGCAGCATCTCGTGACCATAGGCATAATCCGCCACCAGGTGCGCGACCTTCATGCCCTTCTTCAGGGTTTTCCCTGCCACCGCCGCTGTCGTCATGTGCGGATTGAGCGCTTCGTGGAAGGTGTATTTGCTGAAGTCCTTGGCCTCGTTGATGGTGTCGGACTGGCTGATCGAGACGTAGATCACGCCGCGGGCACGGGTGACCTCGTTGACCGCGAGCTGCACGGCGCTGGAGAGCGCACCGACGATGGCATGCACCTTGTCCTTCTCGATCAGCTCGAGCGTACGGGTGGCGGCTTCGCCGGCATTGAGCTTGTCATCCCGCACCAGGAGCTCGACCTTGCGGCCACCGATGCCGCCTTTGTCGTTGACGAGCTTGACCGCGAGCTCGGCGCATTTCACCTGGTCGCGCGCCTCGGCGGCGAATGGGCCGGTCAGCGGGGTCGGAAAGCCGATGCGGATGGTGTCATCGGCGGCACGGCCGAGCCGCGGCATCGCCAACGTCGCAAGGCCGGCCGACATCCCGGCCAGCGCGGTGCGGCGGGATATCTTCATTCGGGTCGATCTCGATCCGGACTTCTGCATGGTTTCCTCCCTGATATCGCTTTTTCTAGAATCGCTTGAGGGCCTTCAGGACGCGTGTGGGCGTGATCGGAATGGCGTTGACGGAGGCATCGAACGGCGCGAGCGCATCGTTGACGGCGTTGAGCACGCAGGCTGACGCCGCCGCGGTGCCGGCTTCCCCGCACCCCTTGGCGCCGAGCACGGTGTCCTCCGTCGGTGTCTCCACATGCGCGATCTCGATATCGGGCATCTCCATGGCCATCGGCACCAGATAGTCGGCAAGCGAGCCGTTCTGGAGCTGGCCGGTCTCGCTGTAGCGGCATTCCTCGAACAGCGCCGCGCCGAGCCCCTGCACCACCCCGCCGCGCAGCTGCTCATCGACCAGCATCGGGTTGATGATGCGGCCGCAATCCTCAACCACGAAATGCTTCAGGAGCTTGATGAAGCCGGTCTCGATGTCGACTTCCAGCGAGCAGCCCTGGATCCCATTGGTGAAGGCGAACGGATAGCCCTGCGGAGCAAAATGATGACTGACCGTGAGCTGCGCCTGCGTGCCCGGCGGCAGCGTGTCGGACCGGAAGTAGGCGATGCGGGCAATCTCCGAGACCGGCAGCCGTTGCTGCTGCGATCCGGCATCGACCACCTGCCCGTCGATAATGTCGAGCGCCGCTGGCTGCTCCTGCAGGATGAGTGCGGCGATCTCCAGAATGTTGCGCTTGAGCACACGTGTCGCCTGGAGCGCGGTCTCGCCGCCGATGCCGGCGCCGCGGCAGGCCCAGGTGGCGCCACCATGCGGCGTCACCTCGGTATCGCCCGTGATGACCTTGACGTGCTCCTGCGCGATCCCGAGCTGGTCGGCCACGATCTGGCTGATGATCGCCTCGGTGCCCTGCCCCTGCTCCGTGACCGAGATCAGGCAGCGGACCTCGCCCGATGGTGTCAGGCTGACGATCGCGCCGTCCTGCGACGAAATGCGCGCGCCGCCGACGCCATAGAAGGCGGGACTTGGATTGGTGATCTCGACGAAGGTCGCGATGCCGATGCCCCGATAGACGCCGCGTGCCCGTAAGGCCGCCTGCTCGGCGCGCAACGCGTCGTAGTCCATCATCGCATGCAGCCGCCGCAGGCAGGCTTGATGCGACAGCGCCTCGAACCTGTAGCCGGTCGGCGATGTCTGCGGATAGGCGTCGTCAGCGATCACGTTCTGCGCGCGGATGGCGAAGGGATCGAGGCCGACGCGCGCCGCGGCGATGTCGACCAGCCGTTCGGTGACGGCGCAGGCGATGGGGTGACCAACGGCGCGGTATTGGCTGGTCTGGACCTTGTTCTGGAAGATCACCTCCAGCGCGGCGCGATAGGCCTTCAACCCATATGGCGCCCCGATCAGACGGATCACCTGGTTTCCCTCGACCACGCTGGTGCGCGGATAGGTCGAGAAGGCCCCGATCGCGGTGATGTCCTGCACATCTATTGCCAGGATGCCGCCCTTCGCGTCGATCGCCATGCGGGCGCGCACGCGATGATCGCGGGCATGGATATCCGAGACGAAGGACTCGATGCGGTCGGCGACGTATTTGACCGGTCGTCCCAGCAGGATCGAAAGGCCGACCACCGCCATGTCCTCGTGATAGACGTGCAGCTTCATCCCGAAGGAGCCGCCGATGTCGGTGGCGATGACGCGGACGCGGGCTTCCGGGATGCCATAATGGCGCGAATAGAGGTCCTGAAACTGGTACGGCGTCTGGGTGCCGTGATGCACCGTGAGCATCTCGCCGCCGGGATCGTAGTCGGCGACGATGGCGCGCGGCTCGAGCGTCACCGCGGTATGGCGGCCGAAGCTGAACTCCTCCTCCACCACATGAGCGGCGGCGGCAAAGGCATCATCGACGCCGCCGCTATCGAGCTGGCTTCGGAAACAGGCATTGCCGGCGCTACCCGGATTGATCAACGGTGAGCCGATCTGGCGCGCGCTGTCGACATCGGCAACGACGGGCAGGTCCTCGTAATCGACCTCGATCAACTCGAGCGCATCCTCGGCAATCGCCCGGCTCTCAGCGACCACGGCGACGACCGCCTGCCCGGCCCAGACCACGCGATCCAGCGGCAGCGGCAGTTGCGGCGCCGATGTCATGCCCTTGAAGTGATCCAAGGTGCCGGTCCAGGGCGTGCAGATCTTGGCGAGATCAGCACCGGTCGCGACGAGATGCACGCCCTCGCGCGCCCGCGCGGCTTCGGTATCGATGGACACGACCTTTGCATGCGCATGCGGGCTGCGCAGGAAAGCGGCATGCAACATACGCGGCAGAGTGAGGTCGCTGACATAGCGGCCGCGCCCGGCGAGCAGCCGCTTGGCGTTGGGACGCGGCACCGAGCGGCCGATATAGGAATTGGGGCGATCGAGCGAGGTCAGCTGCGCACTCATGCTGCGCCTCCATCGTCTCCGGACGCGGAGGCGCGTGCCGTCGCCACCGCCTCGATGGCGTCCACGATCGCCTCGTAGCCGGTGCAGCGGCAGTAGTTGCCCGAGAGCGCATCGCGGATCTCCGTGCGGCTCGGCCGCGCCACCTGCGACAGCAGTTCATGGGCGCTGATCAGCATGCCGGGCGTGCAGAAGCCGCACTGGAGCGCGTTGCGGCGATGGAATTCAGCCTGGAGATCGCCGATCGCGCCGCTCTCCGACAGGCCCTCGATGGTATCGACCCGCGCGCCAGCGGCCTGCACCGCGAACATCAGGCAGGAATGCACCGCGCGTCCGTCGAGTTGCACGAGACAAGCGCCGCAGGCCCCCATCTCGCAGCCGGCGTGGGTTCCCGCCAGTTCGAGCTGATTGCGAAGGCAGTCGACCAGGGTCTCGCGCGGCGCAACATCGCAGGTCACCTTGCGGCCGTTGACGACGAGCCGGACGCGGAAGGTCTCGTCGATCTCATCAGACAACCCGTCTTCGCCGATCACGCTCATGCCCCCTCCCCGAGACGGCCGAGCAGGCGCCCAAGCAGCACGCGGGCGAGATGCAGCCGCATCGCCGGCGGCACCTCGTCGCTTTCAGGTGGGGCAAGGTCCGCCTCCAGCGCCGTCTGCGCCGCGGCGACGCGCGCCGGATCGAGCGTGGCTCCAGCCAGCGTGGCTTCCACTGTCTTGGCCCGGGTCGGCACATTGCCGACCGAGAAGAAGGCGATGCGGATGTCGTCGATGCGGTCGCCTTCGCAACTCGCGAGCAGACCGCACCCGACCAGCGCATAGTCGCCGCGCCGACGCGCCAGCTCGTCGAAGGCGAACCGTTGATTGCTCCTGAACACCGGGACGTGGATCGCGGTGATCAATTCACCCGGCCCAAGCGCCGTCTCGAACAGATCGACGAAGAAATCGTCGGCTCTCACCCGCCGGCGGCCGGCCGGCCCGGCGATCTCGATCTCGGCCGCAAGCGCCAAGGTTATCGCGGGAAATTCGGAGGCAGGATCGGCGAGCGCAACGCTGCCGCCGATCGTGCCACGATTGCGGATCGCCGGATGGGCGACGAACGGCGCCGCAGCGCGTAGCAGCGGAGCGAACTGCCCGATCAGAGGCTCGCTCAGCATCTCGCAGTGACGCGTGAGCGCGCCGATGCGCAAGAAGTCGCCTTGACGCTCGACGCCGCGCAGTTCGGCAATATGGGTGATGTCGATGAGAAGCCGCGGAGCCTGCAGCCGCAGCGACAGCGCGGGCACGAGGCTTTGTCCGCCGGCGATGAAACGCGCGTCGTCGCCGGCACGCGCATGGGCGTCCAGCGCTTGTTCGATCGTCTCAGCACGAAAATAGCTGAAAGCCCTCGCCTTCACTGCCGTTTCCTCGATCCCTCCGCTCGCCAGCGGGGATTGCCAAATTTGTAACCATCTGGTCTCAAAATCCTCGCACGGCGACGAGACTGGGTCAACCAGAATTGACCATTTGGTCACAAATGTGGATTGCGCTATGAAGTCCGCCGCGAATTGCGATACAGCGACGTCAATGGCGAGAAAAGCGCACAAGAAGGCGAAGCGACCGGTCCGGCGAACGACCAAGGCAGCCCCCAAGGCGGGCCCCAAGGCCGTGCCGCAGCGCCGCAACATGCGCGCTCCCGACCGTGAGCGGCTGATCGTGCACGAGGCGATCCGCTTCTTTGCCGAGCGCGGCTTCGAAGGCCAGACTCGCGAGCTCGCCAAGCGCATGGGCATCACGCATTCGGCGATCTATCGCCACTTCCCGAGCAAAGAAGCGCTGATCGAGCGCGTCTACCAGGAGGTCTATCTCAGCCGCTGGTCGCCCGATTGGGCGCCGCTGATCCGCGATCGCGCGCTGCCGCTGGAGGCGCGTCTCACGCGCTTCTACCTGGACTATGTCGCCCACGTGTTCGAGTACAATTGGGTCCGGATCTTCGTCTTCTCGGGAATGAAATCGTTCGGCATCACCGGCCGTTATCTCGACCTTGTCCGCCGCGAGATCATCGAGCCCGCCGCGATCGAACTGCGTCACGATCTGGGACTCCCAAACATTACGGAGCGCCATCTCAGCGAGCGCGAGACCGAAATGTTCTGGGGCCTGCACGGACGCATCTTCTATATCGCCATTCGCAGATTCATCTACGAGACACCGATCCCATCCGACCTGGACGCGATCGTGCGCGACGCGATCCGGACCTTCCTGGACGGTGCGCGAACGACCATGCCGGGACTGCTCACCGCATAGGATGAGCAGCCGCCAAGGCTCGACCGGCGTCAATCCCGGTCGCGGTCCCATCCATCAGGCCGGTTCTTGTGGTGGGCTTCCTCACCATCGTGGCCGAACCGAAACAGGTCCATCAAGTCGCCGATCGCGGGCGCATTGACGGGAATATACGGATTACGGCCGGTGATCGGATTTGGAAGATTGTCGCGGCTTCGCGAGGACAGCGTGCCGAGGCGCCAATTCCGCTCGATGAATTTCACGACGGAGGCATGATCGGAGTAGACGTGCCCGACGTGACCGCCACGCGAGTAAGGTGACACGATAATCGCCGGGACGCGGACGCCATCCCCGAAAAAGTCGACGGGCTGGACGTATCCCGAGTCCCAGAAGCCGCCGCCTTCGTCGAACGTGACGAGAATGGCGGTGTGAGCCCAAAGCTCCGGCTGCGCCTGGATCTCCTCGATAAAGACCTTTGCGTAGTTTTCGAAGGAAGAGAGCTTGGAACTGTCCGGGTGACCACTCGGAGCATCTTCCGAACGTAGGAAGGCGACTTCCGGCAATTTGCCGCTGCGGATGTCCCTGATGAGATCTTCTGCGTCGCGCAGATGCGCCGTGCGGCTCTCGGCCGTCGACATGACCGCGGTCGAGAACTGAAACGGATTGCAATTATCGCAATAGCCGGGAGAAGCCGTATGATTGGGATCGGCTACGTAGCGATTATATCCACCAGCATACCACGCCCAGGAAATGCCCTTCTGGCTGAGCTTTTCTCCGATCGTGGGCACGCTCGAGGGCGGCAAAGCGTTGGCAAGCGTATCGATCGTTCCATCCGGAAAGTAACCCGGATGCCTGCTGGCAACGTGATAATAGGTCCCCGGTGCGCAATGTGGATCAGGATGATATGGCAATGAAGCAATGTAGGCCCGGATCGTCGCCACACCGGGCTGATTCAGATCCGAACAATTGACGAAGGTGCCCGCGTCGTAGATCGGCGTATTGTTCGCGCCAGGCTTGGGGTTGGGATTCATGATCAGGCTGGCATCCGGAATTGCCGGATTGCCGTGACCATCGCTGAAGTAGATTTCGTCGGCAGTACCGAAAAAGTTCCAGTTGGGCGACGATGGGCCACGCATGGCCTGATGGTAGTTGTCGCTCATCGTATACTCGCGTGCAAGCGCGTGAAAATATGGCGCGTCACCGCGTGCGACATTGTAGAAGCCCAACGCGACGCCGCCGCTACCAATGCCGTTGGCACTGCGGGTCGCTTCAACCCATGGGAACAGATCATTGAGACAGCCGCTCGGGTTCTCTGCCGTGGCATGGGTTATGTCGCAATCAGCCTGTTGCCACTCCGGAAAGAAGCCGTGGTTGGGATCGGCTATGTAGAAATCGTAGGGCGTTAAGCCGGTCACCTGAAAGGGCCCGTTCGGCAGGGCATTCACGTTGGCGATACGCCCATCGGGCACATATTTGGGAAACGGATTTGCGCCGATGGTCATGTCGTGCGGGTCGAACAGCGGCGCATACTGGTGATAGAACATCGTCTCCCATGCCAGCGCACCGGCATCCGTCGCAAAGGGCGGCCCCGCCGTGTCGCTTCCGCCTAGCGGCAAGTTGCCCGTGGTTTGCGGTGGCAGCAATGCGTAGGTTTGTTTGCTTCCCGGCGCCAGTTGGAACGTGCCCGTCTCAACAGCGCTCGATTGCGCACCGGCCGCGAAGTTGTGACCCGGCCGGCCGTCTATATCGACAATGCCCTTCGACAGCAGGTTCGACACATGATCGCCCGAAGGTGCACGATAGGTGGCAAAAACATGATCGAAGCTCTGGTTTTCGCCGATGATGACGAGCAGATGCTCGATCGGCGTCGCGGTCCGAGCGTTGTTCGGTTCAGCAATCGCGGCCGCCGATGTCTGGAGAAGAGCTAGCCCCGCCGCGAGAACGGTCCCGCCGAACGGAAGAATACGGCGAGTCCGGCAAAGGATCGAACTTGCAAGCGAATGAACCGGCCGATCCCGCATCCTGCGAACTCTCATTGTGTCGTCCCTGAACTTAGAGCCCCCAAGCCGGTCACTACGTACCGCTGCGACGCAACAAGCCCGTGACGTGTGGATGTCCTGACAACCTAAAATGCGAACCGACGGATGCTCCGGGGCGGGCGATTGCGTAGGACGCCCCCTGCCCTCGACCAGTTCGGTGGGTGCCTGTCGCGCCTTGTGGACGGTGCAGAAGGTAAGTCTGTCCGAAAACGCCTCGTACTTGTCACTCCACAGTCTTGCTTTGGTCAAAGCGCCGCGCCGTTTTGTCGGACGATTCGGAACCGACGTGCGCCCTTGAGTCCCGGAGGGGCAGTGGACTGAAAGGAATGCCAGTGCAATCGACGCCGAACGCGAATGAGCTTGATCCGGGCGGGATCGGTCTATCGCCAGAAAAGGATTCCTACACGGATGTGTATAAACGCGTCGTGCGTGACGTGCTCTCGCGGATCGATCAGCGGCTTGCGGACATCGCGGCCCAAGCCGGAGCCCCCCGTTCGACCGAACCGGCTGGCGGCAAAGGCGTCCCGCCGACACGCTTGCGCCGATCGCTACACCGCAGGGCTTTGCGGGGCGCGATCGGCGTTCTCATGGTGGCCAGCCTGAGCACTGCGGCGCTGGCTTGGTATTACGCGGATCCGATGACGACCGTCATGGCGCGTTGGATGCCCTCTTTTCTGAAGACGGCGGCAACAAACGATGCCGACGTCTCCACCTCCGATTTGACTTCATCGAGCGCGCGCCCACCTGCCCCTCCCGTACAGCCTACGGATTTGGGCTCGGCGCCGCCGCAGAATGGTTCATTTGCATCGGGCGTGCAGGGGCCGGCGGAACATGGCGATATCACCACGGCCTCGATCGATCGGGACTTGATGCCGTTGATCCAGAAGCTGGCGCGCGACATCTCGGAGCTGCAGGTCGGGATCGAGCAGCTCAAGGCGGGGCAGGAGCAGGTCGTCCGCGATCAGGCCAGAGCCGCGGAGCAGTTGCAAGCCGGTCAGGACCAGCTGATGCGTCAGATGGCGAGGATATCCGCGGTGCAGCCGCCGAAGCCGATCGCACCCTCGCCGCGGGTGGATGCGCTGCGTCCGCCAAGTGCAGCGCTGCCGCCACCGCGGCCTCGCACCGCCAATACCGCGCAGACGCTGTTTCCGCGATAAAGGCCGTGGCTCGCCGGTCTGCACGCATGCGTCATGCTCGCTGGCCGAACGACCGGACAAAATAGTTCGGGCGAGCAGATAGCTGTTCCTGGCCGTTCAGGCGCGCCAAGACGCCGCAGAAGAGAATATTCGTCTTTTTGAACGACATGCGAACGTGGGCGCGTTGTTGCGTGCTAGAATAAAACTTACGCGTTTGCCGCTCTCAAAGAACGAGGCGCCTCGGATGAGCTGCTTCCCGGAACGACACGCAATCATTATCGGCGGCGGTGCCTCGGGCGTGCTGCTCGCCTATCAGCTGCTGCAGCATCCACATTCCGATTTCCGCGTCACGCTGATCGAAAAGCGCTGTGAGATCGGCCGCGGGCTTGCTTATCACACGGGCAATGCCGATCATCTCCTCAACGTCCGCGCGGCCAATATGAGCGCCCTGCCCGACGATCCCGATCACTTCTGGCGCTGGTTGTCGACGAGTCCAAACGCCGCGCCGTTCCGCCCCGATCCCTACTGCTTCGTCCCTCGCCGCCTCTATGGCGATTACATCGCAAGCCTGGTGGATCCGTTTCTATCGCCGGAGCACGGCGAGCAGCGTCTCACGATCGTCCGTGGCGAATGCATCGCGGTGAGCGAGGGCTGGGGCAACGTCACTGTCAGCCTGGCCGATGGTTCGCGTCTCGTCGGCGATGTCGCTGTGCTCGCAACAGGTCACGACGCTGCGACCGCCCGATCGGCTTGGCACGCCGATCCCTGGATTTCTCCATCCGTTCCCGGCTTCAGCAAGGACGCGGCCGTGCTGATCCTCGGCACCGGCCTGACCATGGCTGACTACGTGCTGACCTTGCTGCGCGAAGGTCATCGCGGGCCCATCATCGCGATGTCGCGCCGCGGCCTGATGGCCAGAGGCCATCGGCGCACGGCGCCGCTGTCCATCCGGGAGGAAGATATTCCTTTCGGCGCCGGCGCCAGCACCTTGCTGCGCTGGTTCCGGCAACGCATCGCGGCCCATGTGGCGGCGGGCGGCGACTGGCGCAGCGTGATCGATGCAGTCAGACCTTTCAGCCACCAGCTGTGGCGCGAGCTGCCAGCTTCCGCCAAGCGCAGCTTCCTGGAGCATGCCAGGGCTTGGTGGGACGTGCATCGGCACCGCATGGCGCCGGAGGTCGAGGCGCGCATCGTCGAGGCGATCGCGGACGGCCAGCTGACAGTGACGGCTGCCAAACTGGTCGGCATCGAAGGCGGCACGAGCGGCGCTCGGGTTCGTTATCGCCGGCGCGGCCGGCCGGAGGCCGAAACTATCGAGGTCGGTGCGATCGTCGATTGCACGGGCATCGTCCGCGATCCGCGGGCAACCATCAATCCTGCCGTCCGCAGCCTGTTCGATCAGGGGCTGGCGCGACCCGATCCGCTTCGGATCGGCATCGACGTCACGGCCGAGTGCACGATCATCCACGCGGACGGAACGTTGTCGCAACGGCTGTTTGCGATCGGCCCGCTGACCCGCGCCGCGTTCTGGGAGATCATGGCCATCCCTGACATCCGCAACCAGTGCGCGGCGCTCGCGGCGCAACTCGTGCAGGGCCGCGCAGCCCTGCTGTCCGAGGTGATCGGTGTGCAGCCTCCCGTCACGGACCAGCAGGTCGCGATCTAGTATGGCGCCAACGCATCGGCTTTCAGCGTTCAGCGCCGGGTAGATTTTCGAGACTGGCGATCAGGCCAGGCCCAGTCAGCTCCAGTCCAGCTTTCTTCGCGTTTGTCCGCCGGCGGGGCATGTCATGGCTGCCAGACATCGCGAGCCGAACCAATCAAGGCTCGCGGTGCTGAGCTGGCGCGACCAGCAATCCACATCGACCTGGGCTCATTTGCAGGAATGGATGCGTCCGTCGTAGCCGCGGTACGTGCCACGATCCGCGTCATAGGTGCGGAAATGCATGCACCTGAGATCGGCCTCGTGGCGGTGGGCGACGTGGGCACGGTGCTTGCGCTTGACGACGGGCTCCTCGTCTTCGTCGCGTGCATGATGTCTGCGCGGCTTTGGCGCATCGTGTTCGACGTGTTCCGAGGCGCGCGTCGTAACCTTCGGCTTGGCTGCCGGCTTCGGGGGAGTTGCTGACTTCGCCTGGCTCGGCGCTGCAGGCGCGGGCGTCGCTGCAACCGGCTTGTCCTGTGCCGCCGCTGGTTTGGCCTCCTCGATTGCGGGCTTCTTCTCGTCCGCGGCGGTCGGCTTGTCCTGAGGCGCTGGCGCCGTCTTGGTGTCAGCCGGCTTCTCCGGAACGGCAGCCGCCTTCTCGGACGGCTTCGGCTCAACCGCCGGAACCTTGTCGCTCCGTGCTGCGGCGGGCTCCGGTGCGGCTACCGCTTTCTCCGGCACGACAGCGGATTTCTCCTCAGCCTGAGCGGGCTTGTCCGACTCTTTCTTCTCGTCGGCGACCGCGGGCTTCTCGGCGCCGGCCGCCGGGGGTTCGACCGCCGCGGACGGCCGATCCTTCGCGGCTACGGAGTCGCCTTGCGCAGGCGCCGATTGCGGTTCGGTCTGCGCTTTCTCCTGGGCTGCTGCAGGCTTCTCAGGCTCCGCGCCGGATTGGCCGGACTCAGCGGCCGCGGGCTTCTGCTCAGCTGCCGCCGGCTTCCCATCTGGCGCGACCGTCTTTGCTTGGTCGGACTTTTCAGTGGCGGCCGGCGCCGACGGTTCGGGCGAGGCCGCCTGCGCGTGCGCCGGCACGCTCATGAATATCGCGAAAAGGACGCAACAGAACGCGCCGGCACGATGGGCGACGGCTGACGAAGAAGCATACATACGCATGACGGGGATCTCGGTTGATGGCCGGAACGAGTGGTCCGACGCCAACTAGGCTGCACCACGGGTTTAAGGCAAGTCTGTGAACCCTGCGGCACAGAAGCGCAGCCAACTCAAATTAGTTGCACAGTGTGTGCCGGCCGCATCACGCGCTGCGTGCGGCACGAGAAGCGCATTTCATGCTGATCAGTTCTTCGGCCAGATCGTGTTGAGGATCTGCGCGAGATGGGCACCCGCCTTCGCCAGTTGCTGCCGTTTGATCTCGTCGGCAAGGTGCATGTAAGTCAGACGATCCGGAAATATCACCGCCCATTTCGGATGCGGGGGTGGATCGGTTTGCGCAAAGCTGAGCCCCTGAAAGGCGGTCTTGGCCACCTGCAGCGTGTCGGTCGCCCAATCCCCCGCCCAATTCTCGAGCGGCCCGGAACTTGCCGGCACCGCACGTGCGGCCGCCAGCAGTTCGCGCGTCGCGGCGTGGCCAATGTCGAATGGAATGTCGTCCCATTCGGCGTGCAGGTTGACATTCTGGTCCTGGATCAGATTGCCGCCGGCGGTCTGGTTGTCAGGATTGTCCTGACGCGCGGCATCAGGGTCGACCAGGACGCCCTGCGCATCGAGATAGACCGCGCCGACATGCAGCGGCTGATGCAGGTCGCCGACGAAATGCGTGAGCAGCAGCAACGCTTCCTTCTTGTCGCGGATCGAGAACGGCGCCGGGGCCGGCTTGTCGGTCAGCACGGCGAGTGCGGCATTGACCGCCGCGACCAGATCGTGGGGGTTGGTGCCGACCTCGCTGCGGTCGAAAGCATCGCGCTGGATCGCAACGTCGTCGAAATGGAAGGTGTTGTGGCAGCCTTGTTCGAAACCGGACGGCTGGTAGGAGCAGGTTTCGCTGTGCCAGTTGCGGCTGACATAGTCCTCCATGCGAGCCCGTTCGAGTGCCGAATTGAACGGAATGCACGCCGTTTCATATTCGGGATGGTTGGGATCGAGCTCGTATTTGAAGCGGTTGCCATCGTGGTGTGCGACGGCCTTGACGCAATCCGCCCACGGACCCGCCTGTTGCAGCCCGATCTGGCGCCAGACGTGGCGATCTTTCATGGCCTTGATCTCGGCGTCGGACGGCAGCGGGTCGTTGAGGATGTCATGGACCTGCTTGGTCGCATTGGCATTGTCGGCGATCAGCTTCGCGGCGATGTCCCCGACCACTTCGTGCCCCTGAGCCCCCCATGCCAACGCCCTGCCCGGCTGCAGGCAAAGTGCGGACAGCATAGCCAGGATGAAAGTGATGCGTCCCATGCCCGCCTCCACGATCCCCGTTGTGACCGTCGCCTTCATACAATGTTCGATGCGGCAACGGCAGCATCGCATCTTCTGCGCGAACTATGACGTTCGGTTAGCGCTCGTCACGCCAGCAGCGCATTTTTTGCGATCACATGGCGATAAAAGGACGCGCTGAGCTTGGGGGTGCGAGCCTGGGTGTCGAAATCGACGTGATAGACGCCGAAGCGCTGCCGATAGCCGAACACCCATTCGAAATTATCCATCAGGCTCCACAGGAAATAGCCTTTCACCGGCACGCCCTCCGCGGTCGCGCGCTGCAGTTGGGCTAGGTAATTGCGCAGGTACATCACCCGATCGAGGTCGTGGATCTTACCGTCCGGGCTCACCTTGTCGTCCGAGGAGGTGCCATTCTCGGTGATGTAAATCGTCTTCAGATCCCAGATCTTGGCCGCGAACCTTGGCACCCAATAGGCGATCTCCGGCCCGACCAGGAGCCAGGGAGAACTCATATGCGGGAACGAGGACGGCATCGGCAGCGCCTGGAACCCGGGCGCATTGTCGCTCGCGACCACATAGGCCTGCGGCGCATAGATGTTGAGCCCAACGAAATCGACCGACGCCGAGATGATCTTCAACTCGTCCGCAGTGAATTTCGGGGCGTCCTTGCCGGCCCAGGCCAGGAAGGCGTCGGTATAGCGGCCTTCCAGGATCACGTTGAGGAAGCCTGCGTTCAATTCGCGCGTGGCGATCTCGGCGGCACGGATGTTCTCCGGCGTGTCGATCGCCGGCACGCAGGCCGTGATGTTCTCGGCCATGCCGACTTGCGTACCCGCGCGGCCCCTGGCCCGGATCGCCTGCACCGAGAGCCCATGCGCCAGCGCTACGTGGTGCCGCGCCTGGTTCACCTCTCCTTGCGGCAGTTTCAGCCCGGGCGCGTCGATGCCGAGGCCATAACCGAACGGGATGAAACGTCCGCATTCGTTCACGGTGAAGATGGTCTTAACGCGATCGCTCAAGTGCTCGGCGACGTAGCCGGCGTAATCGGCGAAAGCCTTCGCGGTCTCGGCCGAACGCCAGCCGCCGAGGCGCTCTTGCAGCGCCTGCGGCAGATCCCAATGATACAGCGTGGCATAGGGCGCGATGCCGTTCGCGAGCAACTCGTCCACCAACCTGTTGTAGAAATCGAGCCCTTTCGGGTTCGGCGTGCTGCCGCCATCCGGAAACAGCCGCGGCCAGGCGATCGAGAACCGATAGGCCTTGCAGCCGAGTTCCTTGATCAGGCCGACATCGTCCTTGTAGCGATGATAGTGATCGCAGGCGACGTCACCGGTGCTGCCGTCCTCGATATGGCCCGGCGCATGGGTGAAGACATCCCAGATCGAAGGCCCGCGACCGTCGGCCCTGGCTGCCCCCTCGATCTGGTAGGACGAGGTCGCGGTGCCCCAGACGAAGTCGTGCGGGAAATGGCGGCCGGGCGCTGCTGGCTCGTTCGTCACGGGCCCCTCCTGTGCTGTCGCAGTCGCGCCTCCCGTTCCAAGGGCGGCCAGACCGGCCAGCTTGGCAAAATCACGACGGGAGACATCGTTTGGCATTGGCTGTCCTTGAACACATAGGGCTTCAGTCGTCGCCGGGTACATGAGCGCCGACGGCAGTAGGAACCACATCTTCAGCGCGTTTTGAACGGCTGTCGCCGTGAATCCGGGCCAATCATAGCATCATATCGAGGTCATTACGGCCATGCACCGTCGTCTCGACAGTCCGGCTCGATTGCGCCTATGGTTGCGCCATGACAGATCACCCTCACGACCATGATCACTCGGAGCTGACCGAGACCGAGCTGCGCGTTCGTGCGCTCGAATCCATCCTGACCGAAAAGGGCTATATCGATCCGGCCGCGCTCGACGTGCTGATCGAGACCTATGAGACCAAGGTCGGCCCGCGCAACGGCGCCCGCGTCGTGGCCCGGGCGTGGACCGATCCCGCGTTTCGCGCCCGCCTGCTGGCCGATGCGACGCCTGCGATCGGCGAGCTCGGCTATGCCGGCCGCCAGGGCGAGCATATCGTCGCGGTCGAGAATACGCCCGAGCTGCACAACATGGTCGTGTGCACCCTGTGCTCCTGCTATCCCTGGCCGGTCCTGGGCCTGCCGCCGGTCTGGTACAAATCGGCGCCCTATCGGGCCAAGGCGGTGAAGGATCCGCGCGGCGTCCTGCAGGATTTCGGTTTCGAGCTGCCGCCCACCACCAAGATCCGCGTGTGGGATTCGACCGCCGAGATCCGCTATTTCGTGCTGCCGATGCGCCCCGAAGGCACCGAGGGCTGGAGCGAGGAGAAGCTCGCCGAGCTCGTCACCCGCGACAGCATGATCGGCACCGGCCTGCCGAAGCAACCGGGCGAGGTGGCGTAATGGATGGCGCGCATGACATGGGCGGGGTGCCCTGGTCCGGCCCGGTGCGGCCGGAGCCGAACGAGCCGGTGTTCCATGCCGAATGGGAGCGTCGCGCGTTTGCGATGACCCTGGCAATGGCGATGCCGGGTGGCTGGAACATCGATATGTCGCGCTTTGCGCGCGAGAACCGGCCGGCGGCCGACTATCTCGGCATGAGCTATTACGAGATCTGGCTCGCCGGTCTCGAACGCCTCATGCAGGACCGTCATCTCGTGGAGGCAGATGAGATCGCCGCCGGTCGATCACTGCATCCGGCCAAGCCCGTCGCAAGAATTCTGACTGCGGACGGCGTCGCCGCAATGCTGCATCGGGGCGGCCCGAGCGAGCGCGAAGTCACACGACCGGCACTCTATGCGGTGGGCGCTCGCGTGCGCGCCAAGGACATTCATCCGCCGACCCACACCCGTCTGCCGCGCTACGTGCGCGGCCACGCCGGCCGCATCGAAGCGGTGAGAGGTGTGCACGTCTTTCCCGACAGCAATACAAGCGGCGCGGGCGAAGATCCGCAATGGCTCTACACCGTCTCCTTCAGCGGCGCGGAGCTGTGGCCAGACGCACCCGATCCGATGCTCGAAGTCACGGTGGATGCGTTCGAGCCCTACCTGGAGCCGGCGTGATGAGCGTGGAGCGCAACGCCGCGCGGGAGGCCGCGCGTGCCCTGCCCGACATTCCTCGCGACGATGAGGGTCCGGTGTTCCGCGCCCCCTGGGAAGCCCATGCATTTGCGATCGCGGTCTCCCTGCATGCGCGCGGCCTGTTCACATGGGGCGAATGGGCTGCAGCACTGGCCGACGAGATCGCGCGCGCACAAGCGGCCGGCGACGCCGACACCGGCGAGACCTACTACCTGCATTGGCTCGCGACGCTTGAGCGGCTGGTCGCGGAAAAAGGCGTCACATCGGCCACAACCCTGACGCGCTATCGCGACGCATGGGATCACGCCGCCGACCGCACCCCGCACGGCAAGCCGATCGAACTGATACCCGCGGATTTTTCCGATTGAAGCCGTGCGAGGCCGTCAGTTTGCGCACCTATCGGCGTGCGAGATCGGCGCAACCCTATCGCAACCATCGCCGGGAAATTCGCAAGTCAGGTGGTGGCGCATAGGTGCCGAGATTCGTATCATTCCGCCTGCGCCGGTCGCGTACTCGCGCGTGATCTCGAAGCGAAGAGAGTCAGGGGGCAAACATGTCTGAGGTCGAATCCTTCGGAAACATCGTGAATTCGCTGGTCGCACTGCGACAGGACTATCACGAGCAGCTTAAACTGATTCCGCAATATGAAGCCTTTCTGCAGGTCGACCGCTCGACCGAACGGGCGGCCCATGCACTGCAGAACGCCGAGGCTTCTCTGTCGCCGATCGCCGCCGAAGTGATCGACTCGTTGCAATTTGCCCGCAACCGATACGAGCAGCATCTGAACAGCCTTCCGGAATATCGCGCCCTGCTTGCAATCGACCGGCTGATCGAGGAGATCGCGATCGATCTCGGCGTTCGGAGCAAGGATGACGAGGGCGCGGGCCGGTCGCACGAACCGGCGATGACAGAGGCTGCGGCCGCTCTGGAAACCGTGGCGATCTTCGCGGAGCCCGAGATGCCGGCGCCCCATGCCGAGGCCGGCGAACCAGCACCCGCCGAGCTCGAAGAGACTCTGCATGCAGAGGCCGGCCTAAGCGCTGCGACGGATACTCCGATGCAGTCCCCTATTTTGCCGCTCGATATCGACGCCGATCTCGTCGACGATGACATCGTCGCTGTCCGCGCTCCCTCCGCGCCGGTCGACGAGGCCGGTATCGATGAGGACCTGCGCGAGATCGCCTATCGCGATCTCACCAAGGCAACAGCGGAGCCGCCGGCCAGCGCCGTCGCCCAAACGGAGCCGCCTTCGGCCCATCCGACTGTTTCCGAGGAGAGCGACGAAGCGGCCGCCTGACCCGAGACTGCTGCCCGGTCTTGCGAGCCGTCGGACGGAAGCACCCGATGACTGGTTGCAACGGAACGAACTAAACGCCGGCGGCGTATTCGCGCCACCCCTTGGCGCGCAACTCGCAAGCCGGGCATTGGCCGCAGCCATAGCCCCAATCGTGCCGGGCGCCACGCTCACCGAGATAGCAGGTGTGGGAATGGTCGCGGATCAGATCGACCAGCCCTGCTCCGCCGAGGTCATGCGCAAGTTGCCAGGTCGCGGCCTTCGATAACCACATCAACGGTGTGTGGAGCTCAAAATTCCTGGCCATGCCGAGATTGAGGGCGGTCTGCAGCGCCTTGATGGTCTCGTTCCGGCAGTCCGGATAGCCGGAATAGTCGGTCTCGCACATGCCGCCGACGATATCGGCGATGCCGCGCCGATAGGCGAGCGCGGCGGCAAATGTCAGGAACACGAGGTTGCGGCCCGGCACGAAGGTATTGGGCAGGCCATCCGCTCCCATCTCGATCGCGACATTGCGGGTCAGCGCCGTCTCCGAGATCGCAGCCAATGTGGGGATCTCGAGCGTATGGCTCTCGCCGAGCCTGTCCGCCCAATCGGGCCGCAGGTGCTTGATGCCGTCGACCAGCCGCGTCCGGCAGTCGAGCTCGATGGCATGGCGCTGGCCGTAGGCGAAGCCGATGGTTTCCACCCGCGCAAAACGGTCCAACGCCCAGGCCAGGCAGGTGGTGGAATCCTGTCCGCCCGAGAACAGCACCAGTGCGGTTTTGTCCAGAGTTGTCATCGGCCCCGCTTAGCACTTCTCTGCGCTACGGGCCAACCAAGCTGTGGCGCAGAGTGGGTTTTCGCTGGGACGCACGCCGCTCTTGAGGCATACAGGTCTCAAAAGCCCGCTCGGTTCCAGGACCTCACATGACGCCGTCCCGCGACATCTCCCGCCTCATCGAGATCATGGCCCGGCTGCGCACGCCCGTGACCGGCTGCCCCGGAGACTATGAATATAGTTTTTCGAGGATCGCTTGATGGATGCCACAGCCCCCGAACAACTGCGCACGCACGCTATTGGCCTAGTCACTGACGCGAAGCAGATGCTGAAGGCGGCAGAGCTTTTGCACAAGTCTGGCGAATGGACGGTGACGCTGCCGACCTACTACCTGCTCGGGCATGCAATGGAGGTTGTGCTCAAGGCTTTCCTCCTGGCCGGCGGCGAGGAACTGGAGCGTTTAAAGAAGCGGTACGGCCACGACATCGCTAAGGCGGCGAAGAAGGTGGCCGAGGCAAAACACAACGCCATATCGCCGCTCGTCCAGGAATACCTGCCCGAGATCGAGCTATTGAACGGCTATTACAAGGCCAAGGAGCTTGAGTACCGCGTCACCGGGTTCAAGTCATTTCCGCAGAAGGAAAGGCTAATCGCCTTCCTCCAATCCGTCATTCCGCTGGTTGAGCCGGTTGCGTATCAGGCTTACCCCGTTCGCTGAGCAACAGCCGCAGGCGCATGATCTCGATCAATAGGCAATGCATTTCGCGCGCTGCATAACTGCGGTGAACTAGAGGACCCCCCCGTGAAACCCTCCCGCGACATTTCCCGCCTCATCGAGATCATGGCCCAGCTGCGCACGCCGGTGACCGGCTGCCCGTGGGACCTGGAGCAGACATTTTTGACCATCGCTCCCTACACAATCGAGGAGGCCTATGAAGTCGCGGATGCGATCATCCGCGGCGACCTCGACGATCTCAAGGAGGAGCTCGGCGACCTCCTGCTGCAGGTGGTCTATCACGCCCGCATCGCCGAGGAGCAGCAGGAATTTGCGTTCGGGGACGTGGTCGAAGCCATCACCACCAAGATGATCCGGCGCCACCCGCACGTGTTTCCCGACAAGGACGGTAAGATCACGCAGCCGACCAAGGGCACTTGGGACCGTATCAAGGCAGAGGAAAAGGCCGAGCGCGCCGCCCGCCGGCCGGCCGAGGCGGCCGCACCCAGCCTGCTCTCCGGCGTGAAGGCCGGACAGCCGGCGCTCGTGCGCGCGATGGAGCTGCAGCGTCGGGCATCGACCGTCGGCTTCGACTGGAACGACCCGCGCGCGGTGCTGCAAAAGATCCGCGAGGAGGCCGACGAAATCGAAGCCGCACTCGATGGCGGCGACGCGACGCAGCTGACCGAAGAGACCGGCGACCTGTTGTTCGCACTGGTCAACCTCGCCCGTCACGCCAAGGTCGATCCTGAAACGGCGCTGCGCTCGACCAACGCCAAGTTCGAGCGGCGTTTCGCCTATATCGAGGGCGCGCTTGCCGCGAACGGCCGCGCACCGGCCGACGCTTCGCTCGACGAGATGGACGAATTGTGGAACGAGGCGAAGGCGCAGGAGAAATAGCTACGCACCGGTCGAGGGCGTGGCGTCACCCGACGTGATGCAGCCTGTTTAGCGTTCAAGCTACACGCACGTTGCCGGATCGCGCGCGCAACTAACCATCTTCGCGCGCGACGACTCGCTTCCGACCTCGCATGGGGCTCACATCCAGATCGGCGATCGGACGGCGATAGGTCTCGACGCGGCGCAGCCAGCCGGCCTCCCAGATGTGGTTGGTTGGAAGATTACGAACCCTTTGCTGCAGGACAGACTGTGCTGCGTCGGTAAACTCTGCGAGCACGGCGGTCCGATCGCTCGACGTGCCGTTCATGCTGAGGAGCACTTGCTTCAGCCCCCATCCCTGCCGATTTCCGGTCTGCCGGTTGACGGCCGTTTCGGCCGGGTTGGTGCCCTCTCCCTTGAAGTTGATGTAGTCGATCAACGGATAGAGGTCCTTGGAGGCTTGTACGATGCGCGAGAACTGCACGACGATGTGCTCGCGCTCGGCCACATCAGGCGTATTTTCGAGGATCTTGTCGATCGCGCCCTGGGCTCTGGCTACGAGGAACTGAATTTGTCCGGGCACGGTCGCGAGCAGAAACTGTCGCAGTTGCTGCATCTCGGGCGAGTTGAAGTTTCTCTTGAACTCTGCCCGGTTGATCCAGGGACAGTGAGGAATGGGTGTCTTGTCCAGCCACGGCGGGAGATGGGCCCCCTGTTTGCGCAGGAATGCGAGCAGCGCCGGAAAGCTTTCCTCGAACGCCGTCGGATTCCCGGCCGGAAACCAGATGAAGTGACCGACACCCAGCGAGGCGAAGTCCTCGTTGGCATTCCACGACGTGACCGCGTTGCGATTGCCGCCGGTTTCGTTGAGCCAGATCTTATGGCCAACCTTCTGGGCGACGTCGGCAGGCAGCACGAGTTGCGGCGCAGCCGTGGCCTCGCCGTCGGATTTCTGCGCCTGTGGCGATCGCGCCACTCCTTCCGTTTCTCCCTTCACCGACTGCGCGGAGACTCCCGGCGCAGCGTTGCCGGGCGTTGGGTTCTGCGCTTCGGGCACGGGCGAAGCGATTTTCGGCCGCGGTTCTTGCGCCTCGGCGGCAGGTGCAGACTCCCGCTCTCCCTGGCTCTTCTCGATGTCGACAACGGTCGATTCAACCCGTGCCGCATCTTCTGTCGATGCGGCCGGCCTGACGATCACACATGAAAGCAGCAAAACGCCCCAGGCAGGCCCCCACCGGTACGACCGGCTAACGGTGGCCTGCCGTGCGGTTCCCTTCTCGCTGACCGCGCGCGAGCCGTCCATCAAATCACCGCCGATGTCCATGTGTCTCAAGGAGCCGTCTTTGCCCGAAGCGCAATTACCGGAGGATGAAGTCCTCGTCGCACTTTGGTTCTTTTTCGGGGCATGATCTTGCCGAGAGACCGCACAGCACATTTCCTGTCACGCGCTGTCGCCGGCCCGCCACATTGCCCTCCTCGGGTCCGACCGCTCGCGGAGCGTTGGCGCGCCACTCCAACGTTGAACCCGGACCTGGAACAGTACCCAGCTCCGAAGGTCCGCATCATCTCGCGAGTCCTCGATTACGAAGCTTGGAACCGCAGGAGCACTCCAAGACCCGTCAGACCGGCCTCACGCTTCCTCACGCCACCCTCGGCACGGCGTGATAGCGATCGACGACGATGTCGCGCTTGCTGGGATCGACACGCACCGTCATCTCGTAGCGGCCGTCATGCAACTCCTTGTCGAGCACTTCGGCGTTGCGATGCAGCCAGCTGATGCCAGCGCCATCGGCAGCATCGATGGAGAGATCAAGGGTGATGCGCGCGGCTGCGAGCCGGTCCTCGATCGCCTGCAACAAGATATCCACACCCTCCCCCGTTTCCGCCGAGACCAAAAGGCACGGCCGTTCCGGCGACCGGCGCGCCGCGGTGTTGACGAGGTTCTCGCGGGCGTCGTCGTCCAGGCGATCGATCTTGTTCCAGACCTCGATGAGGTTGTCGCTGGCATGCGGATCGATGCCGAGCTGGCTCAGCACCATCTCGACATCCTGCTGCTGCGCCTCTGCGTCTTCATGCGAGATGTCGCGCACATGCAGAATCACGTCCGCCTCCAGCACCTCTTCCAGCGTGGCGCGGAAGGCCGCGACGAGTTGGGTTGGCAGGTTGGAAATGAAGCCGACGGTGTCGGACAGCATGGCCTTGCCGCCATGCGGCAGGCTGATGGCGCGCAGGGTCGGATCGAGCGTAGCGAACAGCATGTCGGCGGCCTGCACGTCGGCGCGCGTGAGCCGGTTGAACAGGGTTGATTTGCCGGCATTGGTGTAACCGACCAGTGCCACCACGCGGTAGGGCACGCGCTGGCGTCCGGCACGATGCAGCCTTCGCGTCGCCTGCACCTTCTTCAACTCGTTCTCGAGCCGGGTGATGCGCTCGCCGATGAGCCGGCGGTCGGCTTCGATCTGGGTCTCGCCGGGACCGCCCATGAAGCCGAAGCCACCGCGCTGGCGCTCCAGGTGGGTCCAGGAGCGAACCAGGCGGCTGCGCTGATAGTTGAGATGCGCAAGCTCGACCTGCAGCGCGCCTTCCTTGGTCTTGGCGCGGCGGCCAAAGATCTCGAGAATGAGCCCGGTGCGGTCGAGCACCTTGGTATTCCAGGCCTTCTCCAGATTGCGCTGCTGGATCGGCGCGAGCGAGCAGTCCATGACGACGAGTTCGATGCCATGGCCGGCGATCAATGCGCCGATTTCGTCGACCTTGCCCTTGCCGAGATAGGTTGCAGGCCTGATCTGGCCGATCGGCGCGATCACCGCGTCCGCCACCGTCAGGTCGATGGCGCGTGACAGTCCTTTGGCCTCGTCGAGCCGTGCCTCGAAATCGCGTGCATCGGATAAGCCTTGGGACGAGCCTTGCGGCGCGGCGCCATCGCCGCGGCGTGGGCGCAAATACGGACCGATGACGACCACCCGCCCGGTGTGTTTAACCCGTTCGGGATCCTGACCATCTGCCGACCTCGATCGGTCGGCGCCCCCATTGCGCTCACGAGGTTCCAATCAGATCACTCTCACGCCGATGAGTCCTCGCCGCCTTCGAACAGCTGGATCGGTGCCCCCGGCATGATGGTCGAGATCGCATGCTTGTAGACCAGCTGCGAATGCCCATCGCGCCGAAGCAGCAGGCAGAAATTGTCGAACCAAGTGACAATCCCCTGCAACTTTACCCCGTTCACCAGAAAGATCGTCAGTGGTGTCTTGGTCTTGCGAACGTGGTTGAGGAAGGTGTCTTGTAGATTTTGAGCGCGGTCTGCCGCCATTGTTGTTATCTCGCGTCTTGTGCTTTTTTCTTATTGAACCGTCCGCGATCCGACGCCAGTCGGACCATTTCAGGTTGCCTATGCTCCAGTGAGATCCCCCTCGCGGAGCATGGGCGGTAGGATTAGAAGGCAGCCGCGATCAATAGGCAAGCCGCTTACGCGCACACCAGTTCCGAAACACTGGCAATTCTCCCGTAAAACTGCGGAAAATGCCCCCTTGTCCCGAGCAAAATCGCTCTCGTAGAGCGAACGTCGCACCACTACCCGACCCCCAGCGCCTTCAACTTGCGATGCAAGGCCGATCGTTCCATCCCGACGAACTCCGCGGTGCGCGAGATATTCCCGGAAAAACGGCTGATCTGGGCGATCAGATAGTCGCGCTCGAATACCTCGCGTGCCTCGCGCAAAGGCAAGCCCATGATGTGCTCGCCATTATTGCTGGTCGGCATCGCCGGCACCATCGAGCCGACATCGGGCGGCAGCATGTCGGCGGTGATGATCACCTCAGGCCCACCGGCGGCGAGAATCATCACGCGTTCGACGTTGTTGCGGAGCTGGCGCACATTGCCCGGCCAGACATGCGACTGCAGCACGGCCATGGCGTCCTGTCCGATCTGCCGCTTCGGCAGGCCGGTCGTCGCCGAGATCTGGTCCATGAAGTAGTCGATCAGCTCCGGAATGTCCTCGCGCCGTTCGGCGAGCGGAGGCACGCGGATCGGCACCACCGAGAGGCGATGGTAGAGATCCTCGCGGAAACGGCCGGCCCCGATCTCCTCTTCGAGATTGCGCGCGGTGGACGAAATGATTCGGACGTCGACATGTACCTTGGTGGTGCCGCCCGAGCGTTGGAAGGTCTGGTCGACCAGCACCCGCAGAATCTTGTTCTGGGTCTCGCGCGGCATGTCGGCGATCTCGTCGACGAACAAGGTGCCGCCATGTGCTTCCTCGAGCGCCCCGGTCTTGCGCGGCTGTTCGCCATTCGACAGCTCGACGCCGAACAACTCCTCTTCCATGCGCTCCGGTGTGATCGCCGCGGCATTGATCACGATGAACGGCCCCTCGGCGCGCGGCGAAGCCGCATGCAAAGTACGCGCGGCGAGCTCCTTGCCGGAACCAGGCGGGCCAACGATGAGGATTCGGCTGTTCGCCTTGGCTGCACGCTCGATGGTCTGGCGCAGCTGATTCATCGCAGGCGACCGGCCCGTCATCACGCTCGCAGTCGGCGCCAGCTGCTTCAGTTCGCGGACTTCGCGCTTCAGACGCGAATTCTCCAGCGCCCGTGTCGCCACCAGGATCAGCCGGTCGGATTTGAACGGCTTCTCGATGAAATCGTAGGCGCCACGCTTGATCGCGGCGACCGCGGTCTCGATGTTGCCGTGGCCGGAGATCATCACGACCGGAAGGTCGGGATGATCCTTCTTGATCTGCTCCAGCAACTGCAAACCGTCGAGCTTGGAGCCCTGCAGCCAAATGTCGAGAAACACCAGATGCGGGCGGCGGCTCGCGATCTCGGCCAGTGCCGAATCGCTGTCGCGCGCGGTGCGCGTCGTGAAGCCCTCGTCGTCCAGGATGCCGGCGACCAGCTCCCGGATATCGGCCTCATCGTCGACAATCAGAATATCACTCGCCATGGATCACGCCTGTCTCGTCAGCCGCCTGAGGCGGCTTTGATTTTCGCTTCGTCATTGGTCGTCTCTGCCGGCCCTGCGGTTTCCCCGGCCGATGCATTTGTTTGCGCAGGTGCGGCAGCCCCCGGGCCGCCCTGCTCCTTCGCGTCCGGCTTGGCCGCCTGTCCCGACAGCGCAAAGCGCAGCCGCATCCAGGCGCCGCGCTGGCCCGGACGAAAATCGGACGCGTCCTTCAATTCGAGCCGCCCGCCGTGGTCCTCCAGAACGCGGCCGACGATCGCGAGGCCAAGGCCGGTGCCCTTGGCACGCGTCGTGACGTAGGGCTCAAGGAGCCGCTGCCGCGCCACCTTGGGCAGGCCGATGCCATTGTCGATCACATCGATCAAGACGTCCTCGCCCTCCCGAGCGGCCACCACGTCGATGCGGCCCTTGCCGAGCTCCTCCGGCGGCACCACCTCGATCGCCTCGGTTGCGTTCTTGATGATGTTGGTCAGCGCCTGCGAAATCAGCCGGCGATCGAACTGCGCGCGCAGGGGATCCTGCTTGATGTCCGTCTCGATATCGATTTCGGGATGGGCGACCTTCATCAGGAACACGGCCTGACGCACGGTATCGGCGACATCCTCGCCTTCCATCACCGGCTTCGGCATCCGCGCGAAACGTGAGAACTCGTCGACCATTCGCCTGATATCGTCGACCTGCCGCACGATCGTCTCGGTACATTGCTCAAATACGGCCTTGTCCTCGGTGATGACCTTGCCGAATTTGCGGCGAATCCGTTCAGCGGAAAGTTGAATCGGCGTCAGCGGATTCTTGATCTCGTGCGCGATGCGGCGCGCCACGTCGCCCCAGGCCGACGTACGCTGTGCCGAGACCAATTCGGTGATGTCGTCGAGCGTGATGATGTAGCTGTCGCGCGCCTGGTTGGTCTGCTCCGCAGTGACCCGCACCGAGAGATTACGCTCGTTGCCGTCGCGCTGGATCGTGATCTGGCCCTGCACCAGCCTTTGCTTGCCTTCGCGCGCGGTCTTCATCATCTCGTCCAGCTCGGGCAGCACGTCCGAGAGCGGATGGTCGAGCGTCTCTGATTCGGCATGCCCGATCAGCTTCTCCGCCGAGCGGTTGAGAATGCCGACCGAGCCTGACGCATCGACCCCGATGATGCCGGCGGAGGCCGACGACAGCACGGCCTCGATGAAGCGGCGGCGGCTGTCGATCAGCTCGCTTGCGTTGACGAGCTCGTCACGCTGGGTGCGCAACTCCTGCGTCATCTTGTTGAAGGTCTCGCCGAGCTGGGCAAGATCGCCCTCTGACGCGTGGACCGGCACCTTCACGTTGAGATCGCCGGTCGAGACTGTCTTGGCCGCGTTCATCAGCTGGCGGATCGGCGATACCAGCCCGTTGGCGAAATTCAGCCCGAGCAGCACGGCGGCCATCAGGATGGTCAGCGCGATCACCGCGAACATCAGCGCGAATGCGACCTGGATGCCGACGCGGCGGGACTCGACCTGTGCATATTCGGCAACCGACAGCTCGGTCTGCTTGAGCTGCGCCACCACGCGCGGATCGAGCAGCCGTGCGACATAGAGGAAGGTGTCGTTGAAGGCACGCAGGCGGATCACCGCCGCGACGTAATTGGCCTCGGGGAACACCGCGATCTGCGGCTCGGTCTCGTTGACGTTGCTGAGGAAATCGGCCGGCGGGGTCTGGAAGCTGTACTGGACGCCGGTCTGCGCCGTTTCCAGCACGTTGCGGTCCTTGTCGATCAGCATCGCGCCCGGCAGATTGCGCGACACGGCACTCGAGGTGAGCATCTCGCGGAAGGTGGCGCGATCCTGATCGAACAGCGGCCTCGCATGGGCGATGTCGTTGGCCATGCCGAGAATGTCGCCGCGGATCAGCTGCGCATGCTCGTAAGTATAGGCGCGCGCCACCGTCAGCGAATTCTGGATCGCCTCCCGCGCGGGCCCTGAAAACAGCCGGTCAAGGCCGCGGTCGATGGTGACGTTGGCGACGATCGCCACCAGCACCGCCGGCAGCACCGCGATGATCGAGAACAGGCTGACGATCTGCACGTGCAGCCGCGCCGCCGCCCGGCCCCGCCGGCGGGCCTGGACCATCTGCCAGACCTCGCGGATGATGATCCCGACCAGGATCAGGATGGTGCCGGCATCGACCAGGTAGAAGGTGTTGACGACCTCCTCGGTCGGTTCGATCGGGGTCAGCCCGACCAGCACGACGAAGGTCAAAAAGGCGGACCCAAGCGCCAGCGCCACCGCCACCGGCGCCAATAAGGTACGCCACGTCCAGCGCCGCCCTTCGGGGGGCGACGAATCGAACGGGGGGGCCGAGGTCTCTGCGTTGGTCATTCCGGCAAGGGTTGTGGCTGAACGCGGGGAAGTCCGACGATTCGGACTGATGCATTCCTACCACAATGTTGCCGAATTGCGACAAATCCGCGGCGCTCGGAGCCGGCGCGGACTTGTCCAGTTTAATTCCAGCGGTAATCGAGCCCGGCTGGTTCGAAATGCGCCGTCAGGCCCCGCTGCGGTAGACTTGGATATCGAGGTCGCGAATTTTCTTGCGCAGCGTATTGCGGTTGAGGCCGAGCAGGTCCGCCGCCCGAATCTGGTTGCCGCGGGTGGCCGCCAGCGCCGCAGTGAGCAACGGCACCTCGATCTCCTTGAGGATACGGTGATACAGGCCCGGCGGCGGCACGCCGTTCGGGAAGCCCTGGAAGTGCGAGGACAGATAGGCCTCGACCGCGCCGCCGAGATTGTCGATCGATTGCGATGCGTTGGCGCCGGTCGTGACCGCCGGCGGCGCCAGTTCGCCATCGATCACGGAGGCGGTGATCACGTCCTGTGGATAGAGGGCGGCCAGACGCCGGGCGAGGTTTTCCAGTTCGCGCACGTTGCCGGGCCAGCGGTGTTGCTTCAGCCGCTCCAGCGCCGCGGCATCGAGCTTCTTCGGCGGCAACCCGTCCTTCTCCGCCAGCGCGAAGAAATGCCGGACAAGATCCGGCAGGTCCTCGATGCGTTCGCGCAAGGGCGGCAACCGAAGCGGCACCACGTTGAGGCGGAAGAACAGGTCTTCGCGGAACAGGCCCTGCTGAATCAGGATACGCAGGTCCTTGTTGGAGGCGGCGACGATACGCACGTCGGTCTTGATCGGGGTGCGGCCGCCGACGGTGGTGTATTCACCCTGCTGCAGCACGCGCAAAAGCCGCGTCTGGGCTTCCATCGGCATGTCGCCGATCTCGTCGAGGAACAGCGTGCCGCCCTCGGCCTGCTCGAAGCGGCCGGAGGCGCGGGCATTGGCGCCGGTGAAGGCGCCGCGCTCATGACCGAACAGCTCGGACTCGATCAGGTCGCGCGGGATCGCCGCCATGTTGACGGCGACGAACGGGCCATTGCGGCGCTTGCCGTAATCGTGCAGCGCGCGCGCCACCAGCTCCTTGCCGGTACCGGACTCGCCCGAGATCATCACGGTGAGGTCGGTCTGCATCAGCCGCGCCAACACGCGGTAGATCTCCTGCATCGCCGGCGAGCGGCCGACCAGCGGGATCGATTCGAACTCGGAATCGTCCGGCTGCGCCGCCGCCCGCTCCTTCGGCTCGGCCAGCGCGCGGCCAACGATGGCGATCAGCTCCTTCAGGTCGAACGGCTTCGGCAGATATTCGTAAGCCCCCCGCTCCGACGCCCGGATCGCGGTCATGAAGGTGTTCTGCGCGCTCATCACGATGACCGGCAGGTTCGGCCGCATCTTCTTGATGCGCGGCAACAGGTCGAACGCGTTCTCGTCCGGCATCACCACGTCGGTGATGACGAGATCGCCCTCGCCCTGGCTGACCCAGCGCCACAAGGTGGCAGCGTTGCCGGTGAGCCGGACCTCGTAGCCGGCGCGCGACAACGCCTGGTTCAGGACCGTGCGGATCGCCGTATCGTCGTCCGCGACTAGAATGCTACCTGCAGGCATGGGTCGTCCTCATCTTGATCCCTGTGAGGCATGCAACGGCGTCCCGGCAACGTCATCGCCATGTCGTCTATCTGGGCTGTGGTCTGGTTGTTTGTTGGCGCTGTACATCGGCATCAGCACCCGGAAGGTAGTCTTGCGCGGCTGCGACTCGCACTCGATGATCCCGCCATGGTCGCCGATGATTTTCGCGACCAATGCAAGACCGAGGCCGCTCCCGGTCGGCTTGGTGGTCACGAACGGATCGAACAAATTGGGCATCAGGTCTTCCGGCACGCCGGGACCGTTGTCCTTGACGCAGAACTCCAGCGGCAGCGACACCCGCGACTTCTTGCCGGGCACCGAGAGCCGCACGCCGGGACGGAACGCGGTGGTGAGCTGGATCTCGGCGTCGGTGCCGAGATCCACCACCGCCTCGGCGGCGTTCTTGACCAGGTTCAGGAACACCTGGATCAGCTGATCCTGGTTGGCGAGCACCGGCGGCAGCGAAGGGTCGTAGTCCTCGATGAAGCGGACGTTGCGGGCGAAGCCGGATTGCGCCAGCCGCTTCACATGATCGAGCACGGAGTGGATGTTGACCGGCCCGCGCGCCACCGGGCGATCGTCGCCGAACACCTCCATGCGATCGACCAGGGTGACGATGCGGTCGGCCTCGTCGCAGATCAGCCGCGTCAGCATGCGGTCTTCTGAGGAGGCCTGCTGTTCGAGAAGCTGCGCGGCGCCGCGGATGCCGGAGAGCGGGTTCTTGATTTCATGCGCCAGCATGGCGGCCAGCGCGATCACCGAGCGCGCGGCGCTGCGATGGGTGAGCTGGCGGTCCATCTTGTCGGCGATGGTGCGTTCCTGCAGCATCACCACGATATGGCCGGCCCGCTCGGGCAGCGGCGCGACATGAAGATCGACCAGCCGGTCGGCGCCGGTGCGCGGCGTGCCGAGATCGACCTTGTATTCGTTGACCGGGGCGCTGGTGGTGCGGACCTGGTCGATCAGCGCCAACAGCGGACTGCCGAACGGCACCAGTTTCTTCAGCGACTGCCGCTGCAGGAATTGCGTGGAGGAATCGAAAAAGGATTCCGCCGCCATGTTGGCGTCCACGATCATCCCGTCCGGCCCGACCACCAGCACCGGATTGGGCAAGGCGTTGAGAACGGCATCGCCATCGGATGGCGGCTGCTTGCGCTGTTCTGCGGCGGTGCTCATGCGGCTGCACTCCAGGCAAAGTCATCGAAGGCGTCGGGAAGCTGCCGATGCACATCGGCCGGCTGTTCTGATGTGAGGATGCGCTGGCGCCACATCTTCAATTTGTCCTGGGGCGCGCGCGCCGTCTGGGCGGCGACATCGAGGCCCCAGCCGAGATGCTTGCGGGCGTGGCGAAGGCCGACCCGCTCGCCATAGTGGCGGCAAATCTCGTCGTAGAGCGTCGTCAGATAGGCGAGCTGCTGCGCGAGCTCCGGCGCGCCCTCGTCCGCGCCGCCGTCGAGCCGGCGGCCGATCTGGCCGGGCAGCCAGGGGGCGCCTTGCGCGCCGCGGCCGATCATCACGGCGTCGGCACCGGAGGCATCGAGCGCCGCGCGTGCGTCCGCATACGAGGTGATGTCGCCGTTGACGACGACCGGCACGGTCACGGCATCTTTCACCGCGCGTACCGCGGTCCAATCCGCTTCGCCCTTATAGAACTGGCTGCGGGTGCGGCCGTGCACGGTGATGAGCTTGACCCCGGCGGCTTCGGCGCGGCGCGCCAGTTCCGGCGCATTCCTGCTGCGCTCGTCCCAGCCGAGCCGCATCTTCAAGGTCACGGGCACCTCGACCGCCGAGATCGTCGCCTCGATCAGACCAAGCGCATGATCGAGGTCGCGCATCAGCGCCGAGCCGGACTGGCCGCCGGTGACGTGACGCGCCGGGCAGCCCATATTGATGTCGATGATGTCGGCACCGGCATCGGCTGCGACGCGCGCGCCTTCCGCCATCCAATGCGCCTCGCAGCCGGCGAGCTGGACCACATGCGGCCCAATGCCGCTGGCCTCACAGCGCAGCCGGGATATCCACCGCCCCCTCACGAGATCGTCGCTGGCCGTCATCTCGGAGACGACGAGCCCGGCACCGAGATCGGCCGCCAAGCGGCGGAACGGCGCATCGGTGACCCCCGACATCGGCGCCAGGACGGCCCGGTTGGCGAGCGAAACTTCGCCTATTCTCAAGGGCTTGGTGGTAGATTTGGCACTAATCTTGGCCGGACCGGTCACGGACGACTCACGAGCTGATCAGACGCATCATTGCGACCGCCTTGCACTCTTGAGCACAACGATTGGGCAGTCAAGCGTTATGCCTACACTTTAGCCAAAACCGCCCATCTTTCAAGTGCAGCGCAGCAAAATATGCTTGTTGAACGGTCATGGTAAACTGGTCGTGACCCGGGTTTTTGCATGGCTCCAAGGCCTCTCGGGCAACCATCGATTCGTCGCGGGGGCACCTTCGCATCTTTGCGGAGCAGATGCGGCGCGAGATCATCGGCGACGCATCCGGCATCGCCTCCTCCGTGATCGCCCTCGCCTATCTGCCTCCGCCGATGTAAGAAGCGCGCCTCAACCTCCCCCCGTGAAGCTTTGTCTTCGTTAGTAGCCTGATCCCATGACCATTTCTCAGCGGACTGCAGCTATCCTCGTCGCGGCCGGGCGCGGTCTGCGCGCCGGCAGCGGCGGCCCCAAGCAGTACCGCAGCATCGGCGGCCGCACCGTGATCCATCGCGCGCTCGCGGCCTTTTCCGAGCACCCCGAGGTCGACATCGTCCAGCCGGTGGTGAATCCGGACGACATCGATGTGTTCAACGCCGCCGTCAGCGGATTGCGCCATGCCGCGCCGGCGAATGGCGGCGCGACGCGGCAGGCCTCCGTGCTCGCCGGCCTCGAAGCGCTGGCGCCGCACCGGCCCGAAATCGTGCTGATTCATGATGCCGCGCGTCCGTTCGTCTCTCCGGCCGTGATCTCGCGCGCGATCGTCGCGGCCAACCGGACCGGCGCTGCGATCCCCGTGATCCCGGTCAATGACACGATCAAGCAGGTCGGCGACACCGGCAACATCACTGCGACACCGGAGCGCGCGAAGCTGCGGATCGCGCAGACGCCGCAGACGTTCAAGTTCGATATCATTCTGGAGGCGCATCGCCGCGCCGCGCGCGATGGTCTCACCGAGTTCACAGATGATGCGGCGATTGCCGAATGGGCGGGATTGACCGTAGCCACCTTCGAGGGCGATGTTGCCAATATGAAGCTCACCACACCGGAAGACTTCGTGCGCGAGGAGGCACGGCTGGCAGCTGCGCTCGGCGACATCAGGACTGGCACCGGTTACGACGTGCATGCGTTCGGGCCCGGCGATCACGTCTGGCTCTGCGGCCTGCGCGTACCGCATAGCAAAGGCTTCCTGGCTCATTCGGACGGCGACGTCGGTTTACACGCTCTGGTTGATGCAATTTTAGGCGCTTTGGCCGACGGCGACATCGGCTCGCACTTCCCCCCCAGTGACATGAAGTGGAAGGGCGCCTCCTCCGACCAGTTCCTGAAATATGCCATCGAGCGCGTCACCGCGCGCGGCGGCCGCATCGCCAATCTCGAAGTCACCATGATCTGCGAGCGGCCCAAGATCGGCCCGCTGCGCGACCAGATGCGGGCGCGAATCGCGGAGATCTCTGGGGTCGGCATCTCTCGCATCGCCGTGAAGGCCACCACCAGCGAGAAGCTCGGCTTCACCGGCCGCGAGGAAGGCATCGCTGCGACCGCGAGCGCCACCATCCGCCTGCCCTGGAGCGCTTAGCGTGATGAGCGAGTTGACGCCTGCGGAGAGTTCGGTCTGACGTTCGCATGGGGAAACGCGGGACATGGCTAGCGAACGTCAAACGGTCTCCACGAGCGCCCTCGCCCGCGCGCTGCTCGATCTCTGCCGCTCGCGCAAGCTGACCATCGCCACCGCCGAATCCTGCACCGGCGGCCTGGTCGCCGCGGCGCTGACCGAGATTCCCGGCTCCTCCGATGTCGTCGACCGCGGCTTCGTCACCTATTCGAACGAGGCCAAGCGGGCGATGCTTGGCGTCAACGCCTCGACACTGCAGACCTTCGGCGCCGTCAGCAAGGAGACCGCAATCCAGATGGCGGTCGGTGCGCTGGAGCGCGCCGACGTCGATCTCGCGGTCGCCATCACCGGCATCGCCGGCCCCGGCGGCGCCACCCCGGGCAAGCCGGTTGGCCTCGTGCACTTCGCCTGCGCCGCGCGCGACGGCCGCATCATCAACCGCGAGCAGCGCTTCGGCGCGATCGGCCGCAGCGCGGTGCGCACCCGCTCGGTGGTCGAGGCGCTGCGCATGCTGATGGAGCTGGCGCGGCCGCAAACCGCGGTGAAGCCGAAACGCGCCGCCGCCTCGCGCCTGCGCCCGCGCGTGGCGCGCGCCCCGCGCCTGCATCCGGTGAAGCGGCCGCGGCCGCCGCGGACGTAGTCAGTCGCTTCATGCACATCCTCGCGGCTCCTCATCCGCAGGAAACGCGACCCGAGGACTGACGAACCCGCGCATAAGGTTTTGGTTAATTTTCCCCTGATACGGCTTGGGCAACAATGTCACGGGCGGGGGATGGATTCGATGAAGCTCTTTTCGGGCAAAGCTGCAGAGCAGCAGAAGCACAACCTGTTGCTGGATGCGATCTTCGAGCGCTGTCGCGACACCATCCTGGTGCTGTCCGAGGGCAAGATCATCGCCTGCAACGAGGCAGCTGTCCGCTTCGGCGGCTTCCGCAGCAAGGCCGATCTGTTGTCGCGCTCGCCGGCCGCGCTGGCGCCCGAAATCCAGCCGAACGGCCGCCGCTCCGCCGACATGGTCGGCGAGATGAACGCGAAGGCCAAGCGGGAGGGTCACGCCAGTTTCGAATGGACGACCAAGCGCGCCGATGGCACGGACGCGCTGGTGCAGATCACGCTGGTCCCCGTCGAAATCGAAGGCAAGCCGGTGCTCCTGAGCTATCGCCGCGACCTCTCCGATCTGGTCGCAGCACGCGAGGAGAAGAAGCGCGTCTTGGGCGCCCTGGCCAAGGACCTCGAGACCACGGTCGGAACCATTGCCAATGCGATCTCCGCCGCATCGCGTGAGGTGCAAACCACGGCCGCCTCGCTGACCTCGACGGCCGAGCAGGCCGCGCAGCGGGTTGCGACCGTGGCGGCGGCTTCGAGCTCCGCTTCCTCCAACGTGCAATCCGTCGCCGGCGCGACCGAGGAACTGTCGAGCTCGGTGAGCGAGATCAACCGCCAGGTCGCGACCTCCTCGACCATCGCCGCCGAGGCGGTCGATGCCTCCGCCCGCACCAACCAGCTCGTGAACAGCCTGTCCGACGCTGCGGCCAAGATCGGCGCGGTGACCGACATGATCAATGCGATCGCGAGCCAGACCAACCTGCTGGCGCTCAACGCAACCATCGAGGCGGCACGGGCCGGCGACGCCGGGCGCGGCTTTGCCGTGGTCGCCGCCGAGGTGAAGAGCCTGTCCAGCCAGACCGCCAAGGCGACCGACGAGATCAGCGCGCACATCAGTGCCATGCAGCGCGCCACCGGCGACACGGTGACGGCGATCCAGGGGATCGGTGGCACCATCGGCCAGATCAGCGACATCGCCAAGACGATCGCGGTCGCAGTGGAGCATCAGGGCCAGGCGACCCAGGAGATCGCCCGCTCCGTCAATCAGGCGGCGAACGGAACGCGCGAGGTGGCCGGCAATATCGGCGCCGTCAGCCAGACCGTCGATTCCGCCGGCCAAGCCGCGCGGCAAATGCTGGGCGCGGCCGGCGAACTCGCCAAGCAAGCCGAAGCGCTGCGCGACAAGGTCCGCGACTTCCTCACGGCAGTGCAGGCGGCGTGAGGCGCGGGCGGCCATAGTGCCGCCTAAGGTCGTGCGCCGCGTACGCTGATGAAGTCGGCGTGGTCACATGAGGAAAGTCATGAATGCCAACGACGATCGCACCAAGACCATTCGCAACAGGACGCCCGAATCAGCGGCCATGGTGGCCAACGTCAGACGAGCGACGGCAATCACCGCCGCACTCAACCGCTTGACCTTCAACGATACAGTCGAAATTCGGGCTTTGTTCAGCGAACTCATCGGTCAAAAGATCGACGAGAGCTTCCTGCTGATCCCTCCATTCTATACTGCCGGCGGGACCGAAATTCGGGTCGGACGCAATGTCTTCGTCAATCAGAACTGCACGTTCTATGACCTTGGCGGCCTTGACATCGCGGACGATGTGATGATCGGGCCAAACGTGAGCATCATCACGGCGAGCCATCCCCTTGAACCTTCGCAGCGGCGTACCGTCACAATCGGAAGGCCCATCACGATCGAGAAAGGTGTGTGGATTGCAGCCGGCGCGACGATTATCGGCGGTGTAACCGTCGGCGAGAACTCGGTCGTGGCGGCGGGTTCGGTCGTCACCAAGAACGTTCCCCCGAATACGCTTGTCGGAGGTAATCCGGCGCAGGTCCTTCGTTTGATCGATAACCGTTGATGGAAACGGTCCGCAAGAGGTCGGTTGTCCCGTTCATCTGCTGCACCAAGCGGACCCCAGGCAGCCTCTGCACGATGCGAGGGCTTCGCGCCCGGCTGCCACCCTGCCGCTCGAATCCGTCTCGTTGCGCGACGCCTTTCGCATAGCTGGAAGGCTGCCGACACATTTCCGCCGCGCCCTCCCGCTCAAGTAGCATTTTATCCAGGGGGACATTTTGCTGCACAGGACATTCGGGGCGCTCGGCCTCGCGTTGCTCTGCCTCGCCTCACCGGCCCGTCCTGCCGGCCTCCAGCTTCTGGAGTCCGATTCAAATCTGAAGGGCGCAATCTGGACGCCCTGCTCGGCTCCACCACAGGACGTGCAGCTGGGCAAGCTCGGGGTGACGGCCGTCGAGACGCTGCCCGGCGTCAAGGACTGTCCGATCAAGGGCAGCAGGCTGCCGTTGATCGTGTTCTCGCACGGCCGCGGCGGCTGGTTCGGCCAGCACCATGATCTCAACGAGGCTCTGGCCGATGCCGGCTTCATCGTCGCCGCGATCAGTCATCCCGGCGACAGTTTTGGCGACGACGCGCAGCGCGACAGCCTGTCGAACTGGGCGTCGCGGCCAGCCGACATCGTGCGCTTGATCAACTTCATGCTGAATGATTGGAAGGATAAGGCCGCGATCGATCCTGACCGGATCGGCTTCTTCGGCTTCTCGAAGGGCGGCTATACAGGGTTGGTGCTGGCCGGAGCGGATCCGGACTTCAGCCGCGTCGCGCATTATTGCACCGACCGATCACCGTTCTGCGAGCAGGTCCACAGCGGTGACGTTCCAAAATCCTTCGCACACGATCGCCGGATCAAGGCGGCCGTGCTCGCAGACACGGCGCCGACTGGTCCTTTCGCCGACGGCAATCTCGCCAGCATCAAGATCCCGCTGCAGATCTGGCGCTCGCGGCTTGGCGGCCATGGCGCCGATCCCGAAGGCACCGCGCGGGTGGCGGGCAGTCTTTGGAATCAGCCGGACATTCATGTCGTGCCCGCCGCGCACTACGCCTTTCTCGCGCCCTGCTTTGCTGAGTTCGCAGCCGCCGTGCCGCGCATCTGCACCGACAATCCGCCCGACTTCGACCGCGCGGCATTTCACCGCGTGTTCGACGCCGAGGTGGTCAGGTTCTTTTCCGAGCATCTGATGGGCAGATAGGACCTGTCGTCCGTGACGCCGCTCATGCCCGCCAGAACGGACGGCGGCACAGCCAGCGCGCTTGTTCCCTTGTCAGGCCGTAGTCCTTGAGCACCTCGTCGGCCATCCATGGCAATTGGCGAGCGAACCGGCGCCGTTCCAGCCATCGCTCCCACCAGACCCGCACGACCGACTTGGTCTGGCGAGGAGCGCGGTCGGGATTGGAAGCCGTCTTCCCAAAAGGATAGACGTTCGCGCCCGGTGTCGCAGACACGGAGGGACTCGGTAACCTCGGCAGATCACGAGGTTGGCTGGCAAGTCTCTGAGCTCGCATCAGGTCGGGGAGCGGAGGCCGCTCCTTGATGTTCCTGACGCGAAGATCGTCTGTCGTGCTCGGCATGGCAGGCCTCCCGTGGGACTTTGACCTGCCGGCCATAAAAAAAGCCGCCAGATCAGGCGGCTGTTCGGATGTCTTGCTGCAATATCTCAGATTGAGCGCGATCCTCCCGCCGCCAGCGAGCTGTCGTGTGTAAAACGTCGGGAATGGCTGATGGCGACGGTGATCATGGCCGACGCTATAGCGCACCGATCCCCGATTGTCATCCTCATTCAGCGAGTATCGCACCGACCGCCGATCTGTTGCGCGCGGCTTCGTTGCGCCGAACTACGTCATTGTTTCGATCGTTGCGGATCGCGTTGCGTCTGTGATTGGAATGACGCAACGACCGGACGCGGCGTGAGCCGCCCCCGCCGGGCCTGCGCGTGAGGTGACTACAATCGCGCGCCCTGCTCTGCTGATCGACTGTGCCGTGCCTGTCGGGCAAATCGGTTAGGAGTGCGCAAGCCGAGCGCGCCGACTGTCACGTCGAACAGCCGCAGCACGGCTTGCGCCGAAGAGCTGATTTCTCAAGACAGATCAACGAGAAGGTCCGTTTCAAGAGCCTCCTCGCAAAATATTCTTGTTTCGTTTTTTCAGAATTCGTGTTTGATTTCATTCATCCCGCCTCGGCAAGAGGGACGTTTCGGCCGATCGTCACGATACGTGAGGCGGGGAAGCGATGGCCGCGTCGCGCCGTGAGACGAACGGCTGATGATGCGGACGGCGAAATCGTGTGGTCCTGACGCCCCGGTGCTGGCGTCCAGCGCAGCGCGTGAAACGCGTTGTCGCGACGCGATGATGCTTCGCATCACGCAGTGGGGGCAATCAAGCCGGTCCCCAGGGAGATCACGTATAAGCCGTAACCCATCGCGCAGGGAATGCCGGATGTTCGGCTTAACCTGTGGTGACTGCCGCCTGCTTTTCTTGTTGCAGGCGGGCCATGGGTGAGGCCTTCACCCGGCATTCCCTGCGCCCTCTTCGATCTTTGAGGGTGTGAGCTTCGCCAGACTCGGGCGCGTCAGCGCTGCGGGAATGCGGACCCGCATCTGCTGTTTGAGACGTGGATAGTAGTAACCCGACGACTCTCCCAGCTCGTCATTCCGGGGCATCGCGAAGCGATGAGCCCGGAATCCATAACCACGATCGTGAGTATGGATTCCGGCTCGCCCTGCGGGCGCCCCGGAATGACGATGGGAAGGACGAGGCCTGCAACAAGCCGCGCCTAGGTCGAGGACACCGCGGGCTTCTTGCCGTAGATCGCGTCCGCCCGCTTCTCGAATGCCGAGGACAGCCGCGCAAACGCCGTGTCGAACATCGAGCCCATCAGCATCGCGAGCATGCGGCTCTTGAACTCGTAGGCGATGAAGAAAGTGACCTCGCAGGCATTGCCGTCGCGCGGCTCGAAGCTCCAACGGTTCTCCAGCGAGGAGAACGGTCCGCTGACATATTCGACCAGGATCTTGCGGCCCGCCCGATCCAGCGTGACGCGGCTGGTGAAGGTCTCCTTGACCAGCTTGAACGACACCGTCATGTCGGCAACGATGACCTCGAGGCCGTCAGGCTTCTCGCTGCGCTGGCGCACGACCAGCGCCTGGCACAGCGGCACGAATTCCGGATAGCGCTCGACATCCGCGACCAGGTCGAACATCTGGTCGGCGGTATGCGGAACGCGCCGCTTGTTGGAGAATCTCGGCATGTCAGCGCTGGGCCGCGGCGCGCGCGGCCTTGAGCTTGGCGAAATCCTCGCCGGCATGATGCGACGAGCGCGTCAGCGGGCTCGCCGACACCATCAGGAAGCCCTTGGTGTAGGCGACGGTCTCGTAGCCGGAGAATTCTTCCGGCGTGACGTAGCTCATAACAGCATGGTGCTTGCGGGTCGGCTGCAGATACTGGCCGATGGTGAGGAAATCGACGTCGGCCGAGCGCAGATCGTCCATCACCTGCAGCACCTCGTGGCGCTGTTCGCCCAGGCCCACCATGATGCCGGACTTGGTGAAGATGGTGGGATCGAGCTCCTTGACCCGCTGCAGCAGGCGGATCGAATGGAAGTAGCGGGCGCCGGGCCGCACCGAGAGATAGCGCGACGGCACCGTCTCGAGATTGTGGTTGAAGACGTCGGGCTTGGCCGCGACCACGAGCTCGAGCGCGCCGTCCTTGCGCAGGAAGTCCGGCGTCAGCACCTCGATCGTGGTGGTCGGGCACTGTTGGCGAATCGCCCGGATGGTCGCGGCGATATGCGCCGCGCCGCCGTCAGTGAGATCGTCGCGGTCGACCGAGGTGACGACGACATGGGTCAGGCCGAGCTTGAAGGTAGCCTCCGCGACATGCTCCGGCTCGCTGGCATCCAGCGCGTCCGGCAGCCCGGTCTTGACGTTGCAGAAGGCGCAGGCCCGGGTGCAGGTGTCGCCCATGATCATGAAGGTGGCGTGCTTCTTGTCCCAGCATTCGCCGATGTTGGGACAGCCGGCCTCCTCGCACACGGTCACGAGCTTGTTCTCGCGGACGATGTTGCGGGTGTCGGCATAGCCGCGGCTGGTCGGGGCCTTGACCCGAATCCAGGCCGGCTTTGCCGGCGAAGCGGAATCCGGCCGGTTCACCTTTTCGGGGTGACGGGGGCGTAGCGGCGTGTTCGAGAGGGTGTCGACGATGGTGACCATAGGCAGGTCCAGACTGCGAAAAGGCTTAGCTAATCCGCCGCTTGCCGTGACGCAACCAGCTCGCCGACCCTAGCAGGACATGGCAGATATGGGCAGTCTTCCGCGCCCTTATCCCGGTTGATTCCCTTCAAAATGGCCCGCAAACCGCCCTCCACCCCAGCAGTTTCACGGACTCCGGCCCCGCGGACAGGGAAGCGGCTGACCCGCGCCTTCTTTACGCGCAGCGTGCACGAGGTCGCGCCGGAGCTGATCGGGGCCACCTTCCTGGTTGATGGCGTCGGCGGGATGATCGTAGAGGTAGAGGCCTATCACCACACCGAGCCGGCCGCGCATTCGTTCCGCGGCCAGACGCCGCGCAACGCTGTGATGTTCGGGCCGCCCGGCTTTGCCTATGTCTACCGCTCCTACGGCATCCATTGGTGCGTGAATTTCGTCTGCGAGAAAGAGGGATCGGCGAGCGCGGTCCTGATCCGCGCGATCGAACCGACAATGGGCATTGAGGAGATGCGCCGGCGGCGCAAGCTGGAGGATGTCCACGCGCTGTGCTCCGGCCCGGGCAAGCTGACGGAGGCGATGGGCATCACGATCGCGCACAACGGCCTGCCGCTGGATGCTGTGCCGATCGAGCTGTTCGCGCGTACGGCTGATGTCGATGTCATTAGGGGCGTCCGCATCGGTATTACGAAAGCCGTGGAACTGCCCTGGCGCTACGGCGCGAAGGGCTCGCGGTTCCTCAGCAAGCCGTTTGCGGCACCGGCTGCCCCGTCCTCAGCCGTCGTCCCGGGCAAGCGGACGAAGTCCGCGCAGACCCGGGACCAATAGTAAAGCGCGTCTTATCAAGACGCCGAGCACTCACCCAACGCCCGCCAGCCGCGCCAGTGCCTCCTGGAACTTGGCCTTGCGCGCCAGCGCTGCCTCGCGCTTCTCCCGCTCTTCCTCGACGACCTCCTCGGCGGCCTTCGCGACGAAGTTCGGATTGCCGAGCTTCTTGTCGACCCGCTCGATGTCGGCGTCGGCCTTGGCGATCTCCTTGGTGAGCCGCGCGCGCTCGGCGGCGAGATCGACGACACCCTTCAGCGGCAGGGCGGCGACCTCGCCGCGCACGACGAGCTGGGCCGAGCCTTCCGGCGCCCCGTCGGCGAAGCTGATGTCCGAGAGCCGAGCGAGGCGCTTGATCACATCGGTCCAGCGCGGCGCCCGCTCCTTTGTCTCTGCCGAGGTGCCGACCAGAACGAGCGGCATCAAGGTCGCCGGCGGGATGTTCATCTCGGCGCGCACCGAGCGGATCGCGGTGACGAGATCGACCACCCAGCCGATTTCGGCCTCTGCGGCCTCGTCCTTGAAGCTGGCGGCGTCGAACGAGATCAGGAGCGGCGGCACCAGCGGATCGGCGAAGCTGGCCGCCGACAGCGCCGCGATCTCCTCGACCGTCGGGACGTCGGTGCGATGCGGCCAGGGCGTCAGTGCGAGCAGCCCGTCGCGGCGCGCCGTCGTCTCCCACAGCGCCTCCGTGATGAAGGGCATGAAGGGATGCAACAGCTTGAGGATCTCATCGCGCGCCCAGGCGACCATCGCCTGGGTTTCGGCCTTCGCCCGGCTCTCCGGCCCGGTCAATACCGGCTTGGCGAGCTCGAGATACCAGTCGCAATAGACGTTCCAGACGAAGCGGTAGATGGCGCCCGCCGCATCGTTGAAGCGATAGGCCTCGATCGCCTCGGTAACCTCGCGTGTCGCAGCCGCCGCCTCATGGGCGATCCAGCGATTGAGCGTCTCCTTCGCCTTTGCCGCGTCGAAGCCATCCGGCATCGCGCAGTCGTTCATCTCGGCGAAGCGGCAGGCGTTCCAGAGCTTGGTCGCAAAGTTGCGATAGCCCTCGACGCGCTGCGACGACAGCTTGATGTCGCGCCCCTGGGCGGCCATCGCCGCCAAGGTGAAGCGCAGCGCGTCCGCACCGTATTCGTCGATCAGGGCGAGCGGGTCGATGACGTTGCCCTTCGACTTCGACATCTTGGCGCCCTTCTCGTCGCGGACGAGCGCGTGGATGTAGACGGTCGAGAACGGCACCTCGCCCATGAAGTGCAGGCCCATCATCATCATGCGGGCGACCCAGAAGAAGATGATGTCGAAGCCGGTGACCAGCACGTTGGTCGGATAGTAGCGCTTCACCTCGGGCGCATCGTCGGGCCAGCCGAGCGTCGAGAACGGCCACAGCGCCGAAGAAAACCAAGTGTCGAGCACGTCCTCGTCGCGGGTAATGAACCCGGCGCGCTTGTTGCGGTCGAGCGCCATCTCCCGCCCCTGCTCCGGCGTAATGACCTCCTGCTCGACATAGTAGCCGATGGCGTGGCCAACCGCCTCCTCCTCGGTCTCGGCGACGAACACCTTGCCGTCGGGACCGTACCAGGCCGGGATCTGGTGACCCCACCAGAGCTGGCGCGAGATGCACCACGGCTGGATGTTCTCCATCCAGTCGAAATAGGTCTTCTCCCAATTCTTCGGGACGAATGTCGTCGTCCCCGACCTGACCGCCGCGATCGCGGGCTGGGCCAAGGTCTTGGCGTCGACATACCATTGGTCGGTGAGATACGGCTCGATCACGACGCCGGAGCGGTCGCCGTGCGGCACCATGTGGGTGTTCGGCTCGATCCGTTCGAGGAAGCCGAACGTCTCTAGGCGTTCGACGATCTTCTTGCGCGCCGCGAACCGCTCGATGCCGTGGAACTCCCGCGCGAATTCCTCGGAGCCCTCGGGCAGGTCGCGCATGTAATCCTCGTTACCGACGAGGTTGAGACACGCTTCCTTGTCGAGCACGCTGATCTGCGCCAAGCCATGGCGGCGGCCGACCTCGAAGTCGTTGAAATCATGCGCCGGCGTGATCTTGACGGCGCCGGTGCCCTTCTCCGGATCGGAATACGTGTCGGCGACGATCGGAATCTCGCGCCCGACCAGCGGCAGGATCACGCGCTTGCCGATCAGATGCTGATAGCGCTCGTCGTCGGGGTGCACCGCGACTGCGGTGTCGCCGAGCATGGTCTCGGGCCGTGTGGTGGCGACGACGATGAAACTCGTGGGATCATCGGGGCTGAAGGTCCTGCCCTCCAGCGGATAGCGCAGATACCAGAGATTGCCCTTGAGCTCGACCTGCTGGACCTCGAGATCGGAGATTGCGGTGAGCAGTTTCGGGTCCCAATTAACCAGCCGCTTGTCCTTGTAGATCAGGCCGGCGCGGTGCAGTTCGACGAACACCTTCACGACGGCTTTGGACAGCCCCTCGTCCATGGTGAAGCGCTCGCGGCTCCAGTCGCAGGACGCGCCGAGCCGCTTGAGCTGGTTGATGATGGTGCCGCCGCTTTCGTCCTTCCATTCCCAGACGCGCGCCAGGAACTTTTCGCGGCCCATCTCGCGGCGGCTCGGTTGCTGCCGTTCCATCAGCTGGCGCTCGACCACCATCTGGGTCGCGATGCCCGCATGGTCGGTGCCCGGCTGCCAGAGCACGTCGCGGCCGCGCATGCGTTCGAAACGGCAGAGGATGTCCTGCAGCGTGTTGTTGAGCGCGTGGCCCATATGCAGCGAGCCCGTCACATTCGGCGGAGGGATCACGATCGTGAACGGCTCCGCATCGCGCCGGTCGGGGCGCCCGGCGCTGAACGCACGGGCATCCTCCCAAACGAGCGACATGCGGCTTTCGATGTCGGCGGGCTGGTAATTTTTCTCGATCATGGCGTTCGCAGCCGGCACGCGCCAGCTTTCCAAAATTCGTGGACCCTCGCAGCTCTGCCCTCAGAGTTCCGATCGGAACTGAGAAACTCACCGCAAGCTCATGACTCTCAAGCTCTTTTCGAGCCGATGCACCGTCCGAGGCAACCGCAAGCGAGCGGGCGGCGGCACCTCCTCGGCGGCACCAGTTTGAAGATGGGTAGAAACCCCCCGCAGCGCATCAAGTCAACAGCAGCCCGGAGGGGGCGTCTGCGCGCCAAGACGGCGCGCGGGCAAGACGGCAAAGCGGAAGACGCGCTTGGAGCCGGCGCTCAGCGGCCGCGCGACACCCGCTCGATCTCCGCCTTGACGATGCGCTCGACCAGGGCCGGCAGATTGTCGTCGAGCCAGCTCTTCAACATCGGCCGCAGCATCTCTTTGACGAGATCCTCCAAGGTGCGCGCATTGTTGCTGAGCACCGTATTGGCCAGGGCGTTGAAAGCCGACTCCACGGCATTGACCGTGGTTGGCGACAGGATCGGCTGCTTGGGAGGCGTCTGATCGAAGGACGATTCGAACGTGGGCGCCTTCACAGTCTGGTTCGCCGCGGCGCGTTCAATGAACTCGATGTCGTTCTGCGGTTCGACCCTGCGGAATGAAGCCGGCGCGGGGCTCGGAGCGGGGGGTGGAGGTGCCACTGCCATATCGTCCGTCAACTCAAGTACATCAGGTTCTGGTTCTGGTTCGGGGTCTGCGGGCCGAACCTCTTCGGCCGTCGTCTCATCCAATCCCGCCAGCAATGCGTCGATGTCGTCCTGGCTATTGCTGGCCGGAGCCGCGGCTGGTGGCGGCGCTGCCGGCGGAGGAGCCGCTTTTGCGGTTGCAGCAACGGCGGCAGGAATTTTTGAAGGTGGGATGTCGTTCATCGCCGGCTTAGGCGCCGGCTTCTCAGCTTTCGGTGGCGGCGCGGCTGCAGCTGCCACAGGCTTCTCGGCAGCCGACGGCTTGGCTTCATCGTCGGCGATGATGCGCCGGATCGACGCCAGAATCTCCTCCATCGAGGGTTCTTGCACTTTCGCGGGCTGCGTCATTTCCGACTCCAAATCATCGACGCCGTCGCACGCGTCATCTTACCCCAAGCACCGCAAGATTCGCAGGCTCCGGATCCAAGAGGCTCGGATTTCCTGATGGACATGCCCCGATTGTCTCCAGATTATGCGCCGCTCGATGCAGTTGAAAGAACGATGCCGTCCGCGTCGGAGCTCCGCTTGGAATGATACTCCGAGGCGCTCCGAATCGTTCCGCGGCCTTTTTTAGGCTATGTCATGGCAACAAATGATTGCAAGCAACGCTGGCCGCGAACCGGTGGAGCAGGCAAAGTTAGTAGCCGTTCGGCGCAGGCGCGCCACAACTTCTAACAGCATCGGCCTGTCGCCTCAACAAACACTGCCGCGTTCGCTACACACGAAAACGCCTCGGCCAATGGCCGAGGCGTTGATCGTCTACCCTTGCGATTGGTTTACCGCCCGTCTGGCGTGCGAACACCAGCCCAGCTGTCACGAACCTGATGGTAATGGACGCTCGGATCATAAACCGTGGTGGGCAGGTTCAAGACCTGGGGCGACAGCCGTCCGATGGCATTGAGCACCGAGTATGACGCCACGACCCGATCGTGCTGCGCCGTCACCAAGGCGTTGCGCGCGTTCACGAGTGCCTGCTGCGCGTTCAGAACGTCGAGCGTCGTGCGTTGTCCCGCTTTCGCTTCTTCGCGCACGCCGTTGAGAGCGACCTCGGACGCGGTCACCTGCGCCTGCGCAGAGGAAACCTGAGCCTTGCCGGCGACCAGCTGTCCCCAAGCCGTTACCACGTTGGCACGAGTCTGATCGCGCGTCGTATCAAGGTTCAGACGCTGCTGCGCCAAATTTTCCTTCGACTGGCGGATCAATGCATACTCCGCGCCGCCTTGGTAGATCGGAACCGTAAGCTGGGCGACCGCCGATGCACCGAACGAGCGGAAGGACTGCAAGCTCTGCTCATTGGATTGCTGTGCCTGAGCCGTCACCGTCACCGTCGGCAGCAGCGCCCCCTCGTTGATCTTGACCTGGAGATAATTGACGTCGATGCCAAACATCGCCGCCGTGACACTCGGATTTTCCGTCAGGCTGGTCTCGATGGCCTGCTGAAGGGTGGACGGCAGGAAACGGTCGACCGGCGAGCCGGGGGCGAGATTCTCGGGTTCGCTGCCGATGATGCGGCGGAAGTTGGAACGGGTCGTCGTCAGGTTGGACTCAGCGGTCAGCTGCTGCGTCCGGCCCGCGGCGAGCTGTGCCTCCGATTGCGCCACGTCAGTGCGCGTCACCTCGCCGACATTGAAGCGGTCGCGGGTCTGTTTCAGAGTCTGCTCAAGAACCCGCGTGTTGCTGCGCTGAACTTCCACGATGGCAGCGTCACGGAGATAGTCCATGTAAATGGTCGCGGCCTGGAACAGCACTTGCTGCTCCAGAACGCGCAAACCTTCACGCGCGCCAGACACCTGGCTCTCGGCGGCTCGCGTCTTGTTGGCCGTCTGATTGCCGTTGTAGAGCGTCTGGGTCGCGGTCACGCCGACGCTTCGCGGGACCGTCTTTCCATGGAAGGGGTCAGTGCCCGCGCTGATCTGAATGTCCTGGTACTGGTAGCCGCCAGTGGCTGTGAGTGAAACCTTGGGCCGGTAACCCGACAGGGCCTGCGGCACGTTCTCGTCGGTAGAGCGGACCGCGGCACGCTGGGCATTCAGCTGCGGGTTATTCTGATAAGCACGGACCAGCGCGGCCTCTATCGTATCGGCCAGCACAGGCGTGGGTCCAGCACAAGCAATCAGGAGGACCGCAGCCGCCGCTGCGGTGACGACCTTCACCCCAAACATCCCTGTTCCAATCATCGTTGTTACCGGCTCAACGCCAAAGCCGGGCCGTAAGCCACAAGAGAGACTCCCGCGCGCCACCGCACCTTATTCCCCACGCAAGCGCGACGAAACCACCCAAGATCGGACTCGTGTGGAAACTCTACGCCTGCAGCATCCGGGCCACACTTCTGATTTAAAACAGATTTCCGCCCGCCCACAGGCCTGCGACCGCCGCAGAATCCCCATGGGGGCGCCCCGGCCAGAGGCCATTTCGGGGCGGTTTCGGGGTGAAACAGTCTTAGAAAACGAACTCGGGAACCCGCTCAAGTCCCGGCAGGACCGGAGCCGAGGCATCAAACAGGACCCGTGAGCCGAAATCTTGATGTGAGTGGGTAATGATCATGGCCCGCGCGGGCTTGGTCTTGGCGAAGACCCCCACCAGGCGTCCCCCCTCCTTGAGCTGGCGGCACAAGCCATCCACGGGAACCTCTGAGGCTCCGTTCAACAGAATCACATCGTAGCGGTCATCGCCCGGATCACCCTCGGCGCATCCTGCCACCTTGACCGTGATATTGTCGAAACCGAATTTCCCGACCAGCCCTCTGGCGCGGCCCTCAAGCGCCGGATCGCACTCGGTGGCGACGATTCTCTCGGCGAGCGGTGCCGTCAAAGCCGCCAGATACCCGGTCGCGCAGCCGACGACCAGAACATGATCGGTAGGGAGGATTTCCGCGGCTTGCAACAGCTTGCCGGTGAGCATCGGCTTGATCAGGAAGCGCTTGGCCGAGCCGGCTTCAGAGACATCGAGATCGAGATCGAGGTAGGCCAGCGCGCGACGATCCTCAGGAACGAAGGCCTCACGCGGTACCGTCAGCATTGCATCCAGCACGCGATGATCGGTGACATCGTTGGTGCGCACTTGGCTATCGACCATTTTCTGGCGTGCAATCGCAAAGGCGGACATGGGGCAGACCTGCAAGCAAGCGGACAAGCCGCGAAGGAACTGCGTGACCTTTTGGTACAAGGCTTTTGAAAACGCAACATGATGATCGTCCGGCCTTCGGCAGAGCTGGCCGCTCTCTGCGGCAGGCATCCGGAGGCGACGTCGCGCATTGGTTCAAGACGCCAATCCATTGTCCGCGAGTCGCGTGCAAAATCGGGCAATCAGACCGACCGACTTGCAAACTTCCTGCGACCGGATTGTGGGGACGCGATCGCCCGCGAGCTCCTGGTTCCGCAGTAAGTAATTGTCAGAACGAAACTTTTCGTTCTTTTCGGAGTTCTGTGCGATCGCGTGATTTCCTCCTATGCAAGGCGATGCGGCTTTGTTATACGCTCCCCCGCTCGCGGCCCTTAGGTCGCCTGTTCCTCGGTAGCTCAGCGGTAGAGCATTCGACTGTTAATCGAATGGTCGCTGGTTCGAATCCAGCCCGGGGAGCCAGAGAGCTCTTTTCAGGCCAAATCCCCCGTTCAATTCCTTTCAAACCCGCCTGAAGCGCCCTGAAAACACTCGGTTTTTCCCTATCAATCCCGTTCCGGGCCGTCTCTGGCCGTTCAAATCCGCGGGAAACCGTGGGGCCTCTGGTGGGGGCCTCTGCCTCTTGTGCCCCAATTTCGGGGCCTATTCTCCAAAAGGCCCCCAGCGAGTGGAAGCCTAACGAGAAGGGCGCACAAGATGGCCGAGAAGCTGCTGACCGACAACAAGATCAAGGGAGCCAAGCCCAGGGCCAAAAATCCTACAAGATGTTCGATGGCGGCGGCCTCTAAGGTGGCATAGGCGCGGTGCTCGGCGACATCGATCGGCTGCGCCTTGGCCAGCCGGGTCAGGAATTCGTCGTCGATAGTCGGCGCCAGCGGCAGGCCCTCGCGATTGCGGAAGTCGAGAATAGCGCCCTCGGTCCTGCCTTTCGGCGTCATCGAACCATCGCCGCTGTCGACCTGGAACAGCCTGATGTTCTTAGCTGCTGCTGCACGCGTGCAACTAGCTCCGGATCCGGCACCTCGGCCAGATCCGGCAGCCGCGCGTGCTGCTCCGGATCGTTCTCGAGGACCCCCCCTCTCTCAGCGCTGCGCCTCCTTCTCGCGCCGCGCGGACAGGCCCTTCTCATCAGGCGTGCCCTTCCAGATCCGCTTCATCGAACGCAGCAGCGCCGGCACCCGGGCGAGATCGCCGCGCTTGATCGCGGCCTTGATGTCGCGCATCTCGGCATAGCGCGGCCCCTGCTTGTCGAAGGAGGCGCCGCGGTTGAGCACCAGCGAGAACAGCGCTCCCTTGCAATACGGCGACAGCGCGTCATAGCCCGGCAGATGCGCGCGGCACATCGTGGTGTAGCGCGGCAGGTCGCACGCCGCGTGGACCTCCGGCGCGAGATCCCAGGGAATGTCGACGACGCCGTGCAGCTGCCGCGTCAGATCGCGCGCGCGGCCCGGTGACGCCGGCGCAGGACAACAGCGCGCCCAGCTCGGCGTCGGAGATCCGTCCCTCCCAATCGGCCGCGATCTGCTTTCGGCTCGCCTGGCCGAAATCATGGCCGATGGCGCCAGTCGGCCCCGACTGCGGGTTCGGCCAGGTCAGGCACCGGCAACGCTTCTCATAGACATCGCGGCTGGTCACCTCGTAGCCGACGGCGTCGTCGAAGGTCTCCTGCGAGATCCCGTGCAGGTCGATCATCTTGATCTGCCTCATTGTTGGGACGATTTTTGTGACGAACGCGGAGGGCGCGAACTCTTCAAATCGCGGTACCCCACTGAAAAATCTTGATATTCCAGCAAAACTCCCAGAAAGGTGCGCATCGGCAGATCGACCCGCAAGGATTGAATGCTCCCAAATTGAGATGCTATGCCTGACCCCTGTTCGGGCGATCACGACGGCTCGGCGGGGGCGCAGCACTAGACCTTCGGTGCGCGCGAGTGACAGGGGGCCGCTCGACATGCACGGAACCGACAAAAGCAGTGTGTCCGCATTCGGACCGGCGACCAACTATGCGGGCCACTATCGCCCTGATATCGATGGGCTCCGCGGCATCGCCGTACTATCGGTCGTGATCTTTCACGCGTTTCCGGGCGCGCTGCGCAGCGGCTTCGTCGGTGTCGATATTTTCTTCGTGATCTCCGGCTTTCTGATCACATCGATCATCATCAACGGTATCGCCAAGGATCGCTTTAGCTTCGCAACGTTTTACGCGCGCCGCATCAAACGCATCTTCCCCGCGCTCGCCGTCGTACTGGCGGTATCGCTTGCGGCTGGTGCCTTTATCCTTTTGCCGGATGACTACCGCCTGCTCGGTAAGCACACGGTTGCGGGCGCCGCCTTCGTTTCCAACGTTGCACTCTGGCAAGAGGCCAACTATTTCGACGTCGCTGCGGAGACCAAGATCCTGTTGCATCTGTGGTCGCTTGGGATCGAGGAGCAATTCTACCTGCTCTGGCCAGCGCTCATCTGGATCGCCTCGCGATGGCGTCTCAACCTCCTCACCCTATTTGCCGCGGTCTTTGTCGCTTCGCTGGTCTATTGCATCATGATGACGCCCGCGAACCAGGTGATTGCGTTTTATTCTCCCGCCGCTCGGTTTTGGGAGCTCGCCGCTGGCAGCATCCTGGCGCGAGTGTCGTTTGCCGCCCCGCGACCGGCCGCATGGCTCGAAAACAGCGTGGCGACGGTCATTAGCTCGGTTCTTTTCGAGCGGGGCAGCATCGACAAGGAAAAGCTCTATCGGGACTTTCTCTCAATCACCGGGATCGGACTGATCGGCGCCTCGGTCCTGGTGATCACGCGCCAGCACGAATTCCCAGGTTGGTGGGCGTTGATGCCAGTCGTCGGAAGCTACTTCATTATCCTTGCTGGCCCGGGAGCTTTGCTGAACCGACTATTGCTCTCCAATCCCGCGATGGTCTGGATCGGCCTGATCAGTTATCCCCTCTATTTATGGCATTGGCCGCTGCTCGCATTCGCCCGCCATATCCATGGCGGTACACCACCGGCGACCATCCGCGCCGGCTTGATGATGGCCGCGGTCGGCCTTGCTTGGCTCACCTATCGCTATATCGAGCGACCGATCCGTTTCGGTTATCGGCAGCGCTCGATCGTTCCAGCGGTGGCAGCGACCATGGCCGCGGTCGCGATAGTCGGCGTTGTCGATGTCGCGCTCGGCGGGCTGCCTTCGCGCCTGAACCGAAACAGGAGCTTATATGCCGCCTACTTCGAGAGCTATCTGAACGGAACCGGCCACCTCGAGGAACGGGCGCAAATTGGACAGAACCAATGCAATTTCTATGCATGGGATGCCAAGATGCCGACCCTTGTCCCACGCGCGGCGATCGATCCCGACTGTTACACCAAGCATTCTGCCAAAAGCGTTCTGCTCTTCGGCGATTCAATTGCCGCTGATCTCTACTACGGGCTGCGCGAGGTGCTGCCGAAAGACATCTCGGTTCTTCTTATCTTCAGTTCCGGATGCCAGCCCGGCTATTTGGTTCCTCACATCGTCCAGATACATCACTGTGCCATGGCCAACCACTTCGCCATGGAGCGCATCAAGGCCGATCCGCCGGACGTTGTGGTCATGAACTCCAACAACTCGTATGAGATCGACGCCATCCGCAAGGTTTCGGCGATGATCAAGGGCTATGGCGTGAAGCACGTCCTCCTGCTCAGTGAGCGGCCACACTGGAAGCCTTATCTTTATAAGATCATCCTCAACGAATATTGGCCCCAGATGCCGCGGTACATTCCAGGTCACCAGGATGAAGAACTCGCCGCACTGGACGAGAAGTTCAAGGCCGCGCTGCGAAGCGATGAGCCGTTCGAGTTCATCGACGAGAGAAAACCCTTCTGCAATTCAGAGGGGTGCCTCACCTTTCTCGGCAATGATCCTCGCGATGGCATGATTACCTTTGACCACGGGCATTTGAGGCCGTTCGCATCGGTCTGGCTCGCCCGCCAGCAGCTTGGACCGCTGATCATGGAACGACTTGGCGCGGATGACGCGCAACAGGAGCGTGCCACATCACTTACGCTTCCCTAGATCACCAATCCACCACTCACGGTTGTCGCCGTTCCAGGAACCGAGAGGCCGTTGGTAATCAGCAGCGGCTGTTGTTCGATCATCGAGGCACCAATGCTGGAATAACCCGTTGTCGTCGGTTGCGTCCCCAACGTCGCGCGAGCCTTTGCCTTGAGGTGAATAAACTGCCCGACGATGGTTGGACCGGATGGCGCTATCGTGCCAGAGAACGTGCCAGCTTCGCCGCCGTCGAAATGGATCAAATCGCCGAACGTATTCGACACCGTGATATCGCACGGCAGAGGCTGCTGGACGCCTTCCCGACGCGGTCTGAGGTCGACGTCGTACCGATAGAACGCCGTCGTCACGAATCGCCCTCACAAAAGATGATCGCCTCGGTCTGCGAGTTGCGAACCCGGCGCGGCGCGTCCCGCGTGGTCTGGCCAACGAACTGTGCCGAGAAGCCGCCCATGCCCCAGATGCCCGCAAGGCCGCGGCGCAACATCAGTCGGCACCTCAATCCGCATGATATCGCCGTCCCGCTCGACAACGCGCCCATGACTGCCCTCGGCGATCAGGCGAACCTGCGCGGCTCGGGTATCTAAGTCAGTCATCGGGACGATCAACGGGCTACCAGAGGGATGCCCGCCGCATCCGCTTCCTTGATCACAACAGCGCGGATTTCCTCGAACGCGAAGGAGTACAACCCCACCAACTCATTCGCTATGGCCATCGGGTCAACCATTCCGGCGCCCTTCAGGTCCTTCAAGCGCTCCCTGATCTCCTCAATCAACTGCTCATGCTGGGTCATCTGGTCGACTCCATCGGGAGACTCCCAAAATGAGTCCCCTAGGAAAACATACCTCCTGGAAAGATGGGCCTCCAAGGTGAGACTCCCCGAGTCCCATGGATGGATCGCCCTGCGCGGGTGGATGTGTGCTGAGGGAGGAGGGTCCTAAGATAGACCAGTCGGCCCGATCCAATACGCCCCCTCCCCTGGGGCGGCGGTGGCAAGGAAAACATGTCTTGCTGCTCTCCGGCAGTCAATTGCGAGCCCCGAAGGCCCGAATCCTGGAGTTCGATCGATGCATCATCGGCCGGCATCGATCAAGCGCGACGAGCAAACGGCTGGACCGATCCCCGGCGTCGGGCCGGCGCTGGCGACCGCGCTAGTTTACATCGAGACGTTCCGCCTGGATGCGGGCCGTCCAGCGATTCGTCTCGTCCCTTACAAATCCAGTCAGTGCTTCCGGGCCGCGCTGTTTGCGGTCAGGAACAGTGCCCCCAAGCTCGATCAGCCGGTTGCGCACCGTTTCGTCGTCCAGCGTCCTGGACAGCGCATCATTGAGCTTTTCCACGATGATATTTGAGACCCCCTTCGGGGCGAACATCGCGTACCACACGGACAACTCATATTCCGGCAACCCACCTTCCTTTGTAGTCGCGACATCCGGCAGGGTCTTGCTGCGCGACGGCGCGGCGATCGCGTAGGCCTTGACCTTGCCGGCATGGACTTGAGGCGCTGCAATTATGGTCGAATCGCACGTGTAATCGATGCGGCCGCGGGCCACCGCATCCATCAAGGCCGTGGCGCTTTCGTACGGGACAAGGCGCGGAGTCGCGTGGAGCACATGATTGAGCCAACCGCATGCGATAAAAGGAACGGAACCGACGCCCGCATGTCCTTCATCGAGCTTGTGAGAGTTCGTCTTCACGTAATTGATGAACCCGTTGAGGTCCGCGGCAGGGAAATCCCCTCGCCCAAGGATGATGATCGGCGAGGTCGCCACCAGCCCGATCGGTTGGAAATCGATTTGAGGATCGTATGCAAGGTTAGGGTACAACGCCGGTGCAGCCGCATGGGTGCCAGTGTTTCCCATCAACAATGTATATCCATCCGGCGCAGCCTGCTTTACACGCAGCGAAGCGGTCGAGCCGGCCGCCCCCACGATGTTCTCCACCGCCACTTCCTGTCGCAATAGGAGAGACATATGGCCGGCGATGACGCGCGCGACCGCATCGCGCGGACCGCTCGGGATCCAGGGCACCACGAGGGTAATCCTGCGGGCGGGATAGTCGCTGTCCTCGCTGCGAGGCTCAGTAGCCCAAAGCGCTCCACCCAGAATGGTTACAAAAGCCAGCAGAAGCCGTGCCGTCGAAATCATGTGACTTCCCGTCGCTCGGTTCGGACCAACTATTCAAAATTAGCACAATCAGACGTTGATCCAAATCAATGGAACCACTCTAAATCAGTCGATAATGAATTATGGCTTTATGGAACCGGCGGTCCGTTCGTATCACAGTCGGCATTTTGTTGTTGGGAGGCGCCGCCGTTGCGATCCTGCCGACACTGACCGGCTATACGAGTCTTGATGGAACCGTGAACGCACTTATCACGGTGATCTCAGCTCCCATTGACGGCACTGTAACGGTTACTCCGCCCAAAATCGGGACTGCCCTGACGGGAGGAACTGAACTGCTGGGCATCCGAAACGATCAGATCGTCCGCACGGCTGAAGTCCAGATGAGCGCAGAGCTCGAGGCGGCACGGCAGCGGCTCCAGGCCATGGACGCCCGGCGCACCCAACTAATGGCCCTCCGTGAGGAACTTCATACACGTTGGCTGGAATATCAGCAGGCCAGCATTCAGAATCTGACCCAGCAAATCGACATACGACGTCAACAAATAACCACGGCGATGGCGCAGCGAGTGGCGGCCGCGTCCGACCTCACCAGAAAGCAGCGGCTGGGGGTGACAGGTATCGTGGCCGAATCCGTGGTCGAACAGGCGCGGGCAGCCTCTGTCGGCGCCGAAAACGCACGCACCATCGCCGATATGGAACTGGACAGACTGACCCTGCAGCTCGATTCCGTAAGGAAAGGTATCTTCATCGGCGAGGGTCGCAATGATGTGCCCTACTCCCAGCAGCGGATCGACGAGATCTCCATCCAGCTTGCCGAATTGGAATTCAGCGAGCGAGACCTCAAAGCCCGCATCGTCCAGCTTTCCACGCAGCAAGAGGAAGAACACGAACGCAACCGGACATTGGGATACGTGAATTTGCGAATCCCGTTCGACGGGGTCGTTTGGCGCAGCAATGTGGTCGAGGGCTCCCATGTCATCGCGGGCAATGAGCTTATGCAGGTGCTGGACTGCCGCGACCTGTTCGTCGACATTCTCGTAGCGGAAGTCGATTACGACCAGATCTACCCCGGACGCGAGGCGCAGATCCGGCTGTTCGGTCGCTCCGATGTGCTTGAGGGCAGGGTCCTGTCGGTGCGCGGCAGCGCGGCGGTGGTCGACGATGTGGTGCTTGCGGCGAAACCTCCGCAGAGCCGCGGCAAGGACGCACGTATCCGCGTAGGCCTTCCTCAATCGGCGCTGAATTCAGATTATCCAAACTTCTGCCAGATCGGACGTTCCGTCCAGGTCCGGTTCAAGACCCGCTCGCTCCCGATTGTGCGTTGGTTGAGGTCGATATGGTTCAGTATTACTTAGAACCATTCGGCCCGACGCTGCTGGTTGCGGCGGTATTCTTCATTTTTGTCCTGAATTCGCCGCGCCAGCGCACCTGGGTGCGGACGATCACATGCACTTTTGTGCTGCTGGTCTCGCTGCGGTACCTTTGGTGGCGCTTTCACGACACCGTCCTGCCCTATCCCTATGGCGGTCTGACGTTCTACTGGGTGTGGTTTCTTTTTTCCATCGAACTGCTGGCATTTGCCGAGATTGCGCTCTTTCTCCTCATCATGAGCCGTTACGTCGAGCGCAGCGCCGAAGCCGACCGGCTGCAGGCGGCGTTCACGGCGCGACCGCAGGAAGAGTGGCCGACCATCGACATCTTTATCCCAACGTACGACGAGCCCATCGACGTGCTCGAACGCACCATCGTCGGATCCCTCGCGCTCGATTATCCGAAGGACAAATTCAGGGTCTATGTGCTCGACGACAAGCAAAGGGATTGGCTGAAAGTCTTGTGCGAGGAGAAGCGAGCCATCTACGTGTCTCGGCCGGACAATTCACATGCGAAAGCCGGAAATCTGAACCATGGCCTGGGAATTTCGTCCGGCGAATTCGTCGCGATCTTCGATGCCGACTTCGTCCCCTACCGGCAATTTCTCCGCCGGACGGCACCGTTCTTTCGCGACCCGACAATCGGCATTGTGCAGACACCGCAGCACTTCTTCAACAAGGATCCCATCCAGTCAAATCTTAGCATTGAGCGCGTCTGGCCGGACGAGCAGCGGCTGTTCTTCGACGAGCTGGCGGCGAGCCGGGACGCATGGGACGTCTCCTTCTGTTGCGGCTCGTGTTCGATCATTCGCAGACGAGCGATCGAGGCGATCGGAGGCATTCCCACCGAGTCCGTCACCGAGGACCTGCTCACGACGCTTGAAATGCTGAACAAGGGCTACAAGACACGCTATTTGAACGAGCGGCTGTCGATGGGTCTGGCCGCAGAGAACCTCAGGGGCTATTTCATTCAGCGCAGCCGCTGGTGCCTCGGGGGAATCCAGAGCCTGTTCGTGAAAAATGGCCCCGTCCATGGGCCCGGCCTGACTCTCCTGCAGCGCATCATGTTCATGCCGACGAGCTGGCTGATCCAGTACATCGTCCGCTTCTGTCTCCTGATAGTTCCCATTGTCTTTCTGTGGACCGGAGTTGCTCCGCTCTTTTTCACCTCGACTGAAGACATCATCTACTATCAGATGCCAGTCTTGCTGGCCTACTTCCTCCTCATGAAATGGATCACGCCATCGCGATATTTACCTGTCGTGTCGAACGCCGTCGGTGTGTTTGCAACGTTTCGCCTGCTGCCCACGGTGATCATGGCCCTCATCAAGCCGTTCGGGGCTCCCTTTAGGGTAACCCCAAAAGGCAGCGGAGCCGGCCAGGGCTATTTTGACGGATACACATTTTCCTGCATCTCAGTGTTAGTCACACTTACCGTGCTCGGCGTCATCATCAACATCGTTCCTGAATGGTCGACCATACGCAAGGGCGAGTTTTCGGTCGTCGCCATGTATTGGGCGGGAGCAAACGTCGTGCTGCTCGTGATCGCTGCCCTCATTTGTTTCGAGAAGCCTCGCGTACCAGTAGTGGCGTTCTTTATTGGTGAACCGGCCAGCGCACGATCCAATCGGGGACGTGTTCCCGGACGACTCATCAGCATGTCGCTGGAATCCGGCACTCTGGAGGTTTTGCAGGACGAGCCGCTTTCCGTCGGCGACAATATCCTCATCGAAGCCGCCGGGTTTCCTCCTCTCCCGTCCCGCATCGAGAGCATTACCAGAGGGGCGGCACGGAAGACCTCGATCCGGTTCACGCACGAACTGGATGCGGCTTCACGTGATCGCCTGATCGTGAAGCTCTATACCGGAGACTACTCGCAGGAGATTCGCACGCTCGATACGCTTGCGATCATGCGCGGATTGTGGAAGCGGGCTTTCGGCCGAACTGCGATAGGTGTGTAGCCGCTTTCGAGGTTGGGCTCGGCGAAGATATTTCTCGCCAAGGATACGATGCGGTGCGGGCGGTGGACATCGGACTTCGCTTGACGATGTGGTTCGATCTCGACCTCGAAGATTCCGCATCGCTGCCAGCCAATGTACTTGACGCCCTGTGAGCAGTCGGGCAAGCGAGGCCCCTGCTCGGAGCTCGGTTCGCCCATGCCTATTTCTGCCCATATGAAGGCCGTTCGCGACAAGATCGGCCACGACCTTCTGGCGACGACGGCTGTTTCCATCTCGATTTTCGACGATCAGAATCGGCTGCTGCTGGGGCTCGACGCCGAGACCGGCCTATGGACCTTGCCTGGGGGCGCGATCGATCCCGACGAACATCCTGCCGATGCGGCGATGCGCGAATGTTTCGAAGAGACCGGGCTCCTGACCCGTCCGGAACGGCTGATCGGCGTGTTCGGCGGTCCGGAATTTCTGATCCGGTATCCGAACGGCGACCTCACCTACTACACCGTCATTGCATTCGAGGCGTCGATCATCGGCGGTGCCCTGACGCCCGATGGTGACGAGATCGCAACGCTCCGCTTTGTCGATCCGATCGAGTGGCAGAATCTTTCGGTGTCGCCCTCGAGCCGCATCATCTCGCGGCAGGCGTTCGCGAGGGAAAATGCGCCGTTCTTTGCTCGGCCAACCTGGCGGCCTCAGGGCTGAACCCATAGCAATGAATTCGCCTGTTTGCAGTTGCTTGAAGAGGGAAACAAGGCGCGACCGCGGTGCCTGCTCGAATGAAAGAGGCCATTCTGCCTGCGATTAATCGTCTTGCCGTTAGTCTGCCGCGCAGCACCGGCATAGTCCGGCCAACTTACAGGCAAAATGACACGCACCTTTGCATGCTAGGGTGCATAAAACGCGGAATTTGACGAGCGCGGCAACATAACGCCCGCGCGCATCACAAAACTTCTGGTTGCAAAACAGGAACAATTGATTCAGGCTGCAAGTCTTGGCGATGCAGCTAGGTCAATCTCAGCGACCCGCTCGTCGCGTGTGTCCTTCAGTCTGGCTGACACTGAGGTGGCCAATGCCCACCATCCTTGTCATCGACCACGATCGAGCACCCGGCACCATCCGGGAATTCATCAAGATCGACCCCACCATCCCCACCCTCGCCCCATCGCATTACGCCTTCACCGATTGCCGACAGGGGGATCCGGCCGCGGTCGGCTCGGCCATCAAGGTGGGTGCCACTGCTGCCCAGCAAGCGCCGTTAGATATCGTCGACGTGCTGGCAACCGTAGACCGAGCCGGCGAAGCATCCTTCATCCGGAGGGTATCATGAGGAACATCCTGGTCGTCGACGACGAGGTGGGGATCTGCTGCATGATCCAGCATCTGCTTATCAGGCAGGGCTATGCTGTTACGGCCATGACCGATGGCAGGGCGGCCCTTGCAGCGGTGGCAAACGACGAATACGCCGCCGCTCTCATCGACCTCAACCTTCAGGGGATCGATGGCAGCAACGTGATGCGGGCAGCGCGGGCGGTTTGGCCCGTCATGCCAATCGTCATGATGTCGGCGATGGTTCTGGAATCCGGGCGTGGCGCGCCCGACTTTCTCGGCATGTCGGTCAGAGTGCCGGGTCTCTACAGGTTGGCCAAGCCGTTCGATCCGAACGACCTCGCACAGCTCATGCAGGAGATCCTGCCCTCCTCTGCCGCGATTGTCGCCGGCGAGATGCAGACTTGGCCGACAACGACTTCGAACTGAACGGGCCTACCCTGGTGCTGGGCGCTGCTTGCCGGGGCGGGATCGGTCGGCACTCGGCTGCATTCTCGTCCCGATCACGTGCCCGCTAACGATCGGCTCGCGCATCGCGTCCCATCCGTTCGGGGGGCTTCCGGATCCAGGAGCGGTGAAATGTTCCCGGGGAAATGTGATTTTACTCACGTGCTGCGATCTTTGACCTCCGCTAACGTCAGCGCGAGAGTGAAGTGGCCGGTAACCAATGCCCGGATCGGCGACAGATCATTAGAATTAGAGCGAATCGCTCAACCGGTCGAAAGAACTGTTTTGCGATGGTGCGCACGCGAATGGCGTGAGGGCATCATGGGTGAAGTTGAGTACGAGTTATTGCTGGACGTTGTGCGAACGGCGATTGCGCCGGAGCCCCAGGCCCACCAAGAGATCGTCACGATGCCGCGCGTGCCCTCGAGATCTTTCGCATTGCCCAAAGCCGCGAACGACAATCAGACCCCCTGGCCACTGATCCCGTTTCCTGACGGCTGGCATGCGGCCTGCTGATTGAACGAGGCGTGGCCGCTGGCGGTCGCGCGTGGCGATCAGTATTCCGGTCCGAGAGGCGGCACGAATAATCCGGGGAACCGGCACCGGATGGCGGCGAGAATGGTTGCCTAGCCCACTGATCGCCTGTATTGAACCGCCCTGAATGGGGCCACGTGGCGGAGTGGTTACGCAGCGGTCTGCAAAACCGTTTACACCAGTTCAATTCTGGTCGTGGCCTCCATCAATCTTCTCAATGACTTAGAACCATCTCCTGCGGCCGCGTCGAGGCTCGTTCCGGCGCGCTCAGACGGGAAGATCGTCGATCCCGCCGGGATACGCGGCCCGGAACCGCGGCCATGTCAGCAACCGCCCGGATTGCGAGGCCGAACAGCACGGCGCGGCCGTGTCGCGGCGCCCCCCGGGGGTCCGCCTCTGCGCGTAATCGCGCAGCTGTACCACGTTGGATTCTTTATCGTCTTGCTGCATAGGCTCCATCCTCGCCTCATGCTGCAATGCAAAAAGCGTACCGATGGTCCCTGGAGCACGATCCGGCAAAGTGGAAACCGGTTTTCTGAAAAGATCGTGCTCCATCAAAGAGATGATACCGCGCGCTTATGACGCCGATCCCGATTCCTCCGGGGCTTGGGGGGCGGCGTGAGTTCCGGATTTACCCGCTGCACCTCGCGGTAGCGTGACAGCATCCGTTCGAAACTCGCATTCAGCGTGGCGGCGATCTCCGGGCGGTGCTCCAGTGCGCCGATCAGCATCCCAGCCGCCTCGATGGTCGACAGCCCATCGCGGCGCGGCTCGCGACGGAGACGGCCGTAGCGGGACGGATAGCGCGGACCCAAGATCACGCGCTGGCACTTGAGCATCCAGGGATTGCGCCACCACAACGCCTTGGCCTGGCTCCAGGTACCGTCGAGCAGGATCACGCCTTCGATCCCTTTCAGGACGCCGCGCTGGTTCTCGGCGACCTCGCCTTTGCGCGTGAGCGCGACAACCTCACTGTCCGGATCGAGATCGGCAGCCTTGGCCGACCCGAGATACAGAACCGCCCAGCGCGCCGGATCCGCCACCGGGCGGCCCAGCGCCTTGGCTAGGCTCGGCCAGGACAGGCCGACACGAACGACGGCTTTTTCGAAATGCTGCGCGGCCAACCGTGCGGTGCCAAGCGCCCGGTCCTGCTCCTGCGGATGCTGCAGGATCAGGAGCGAAAGGCGGCTCGCGATCGGAGTGACGCTGTCGCAAATGCAGAGCGGCATCTGCTTCTGGCAGCGTGGGCAATCGGGATGTTCGCCAAGCTGGTCCGCGACGAGAGGTTCTTTGGGATCTGACATTTCCCGGCTATAGGCCGAGTGTCGCGATCCGACAACGGGCAAGCCACGCGCTACGAACCAGGTACGGTCGGCGGCCAAATCCAGCGGGCCAGGGTGACGACAAACCAGCCGATCTTGGATAGCAGGCGGAAATTCCGGACCCGATCGATCAGCAGATAGATGACCGGCGTCGTATAGAGCGTCAGCACCTGGGACACCAACAGCCCGCCGATGATGGTGATGCCGAGCGGGCGGCGCAGTTCGGTTCCCGGGCCGGTCGCGATGACCAGCGGAATGCCGGCGAACAGCGCGGCCATCGTCGTCATCAGGATGGGGCGAAAGCGCGCGGAGCACGCCTCGAAGATCGCATCCGCCGAGGACAGCCCGCGCTGCTGCTCGGCCTCCAGCGCGAAGTCCACCATCATGATCCCGTTCTTCTTGACGATACCGATCAGGAGGATGATGCCGACAAAGGCGATGACGGTAAGCGGCGTGTTGGTGATTTGCAGGGCCAGCAGCGCGCCGAGTCCGGCGGACGGCAGAGTCGAGATGATCGTGAACGGATGGGCCAGACTCTCATAAAGCACACCGAGCACGATATACATCGCCGCCAAAGCGAACAGGATCAGCACCCACTGGCGCCCGCTGGTCTTGGCGAAGTCGCCGGCATTGCCGTCGAAGCTGCCACGAATGCCCTCGGGCATATGCAGCTCGTCGACCGCACGCTGGATGTTCGCGGTCGCCGCCTGCAACGTTACGTCCGGCAGCAGGTTGAACGAAACCGTGGTCGACGGAAACGATTGCGAATGGAAAACGGCGAGCGGCGACAGGCCGCGCTGGGCGTGCACCACCGCTGACAGCGGCACCTGGGTGTCACCGCTGCCCGCCACGTAGATACGGTCGAGGTTCGACGGATCGGTCTGGAATTTCGGATCGGTCTCGATCACCACCATGTATTGGTTGCGCTGGCTGTAGACGATCGAGATCTGACGCTGCGCAAAAGCATTGTTCAGCGCGTTGTCGATGTCCTGCACACGAACGCCGAGCATCGACGCCTTCTGCCGGTCGATCGTGAGCGACAACGCCAACCCGCCGGGATCGCGATCGCTGGAAATATCGGTGATCCCCTCCACCGTCTCCATGCGCTTGGCAACGATCGGCGCCCATTTCTGCAACAGGTCGAGATCGGGACTGGTCAGCGTGTACTGGTAATCCGAGTCGCTCTGGCGCCCGCCGGTGCGGACATCCTGGGCGGCAAACATGAACAGGCGAATGCCCGGCACCATGGCGAGGTTGTGCCGGAGGCGGTCGATCACGAGTTGGGTCGAGATGCCGCCGCGCTCCTCGGGCGGCTTCAGGCTGATGAACATGGTGCCGCGGTTCGAGGTGCCGCCGCCAGGCCCGCCACCAGCGCCAATGATCGAACCAATGCCGGCAACTGCCGGATCGGCCATGACGATGTCCGCAAGGCGTTGCTGCAGCCCGAGCATCGACTGGAACGAGATGTCGGCGGAGGCGCGGGTGGCGCCGATGACAAAGCCGGAATCGTCAATCGGGAAGTAGCCCTTCGGGGTCTTGATGTAGAGCGTCACCGTCAACGCGATCGTGGCGAAGAACACCAGCAAGGTGAGCAGCGGGAAGCCGAGCACCCCGCGCAGGCTCCAGGCATAGAAGCGGACCATCCGCGACAACGTGCCCTCGACCAGCCGGTCGAACCAGCTGGCGCGGTCCGAGATCGCTTCCTTGATGTATTGCGCGCAGATCATCGGCGTCACCGTCAGCGACACCACCGTGGAGACGACGATCGCAAAAGTCAGCGTCAGCGAGAATTCGCGCAACAGCCGCCCGACCACACCTTCCATGAAGATCAGCGGGATGAAGGCAGCGACAAGCGAGAGACTGATCGAGAGTACGGTGAAGCCGATCTGCCTCGCTCCTTCGAGCGCCGCGCGGAACGGCGGCATGCCGTGCTCGAGATTGCGGTACATGTTTTCGATCATGACGATGGCGTCGTCGACCACGAAACCTACCGAGATTGCCAGTGCCATCAGCGACAGATTGTCGATCGAGAAGCCGGCGAGCCACATCCCAGCACAGGTGCCGGCGAGCGCCAGCGGTACGGAGACGCCGGCTGCGATCGTCGGAACAATCCGGCGCAGAAACACGAAGACCACGACCATCACGAGCGCTGCGGTCGCGAGCAACGTCCACTGCATGTCATCGACGGAGGCGCGGATCGTGCCGGTGCGATCGACCAGAATGGAGATGTCGAGGCCGGCCGGAATCCATTGCTTCAGATCCGGGATCAGCGCCCTCACCCGGTCGACCGTCTCGATCACGTTGGCATCGCCCTGCTTGCTGATCTGGATCAGCACCGCCGGCTGCTTGTTGAACCAGGCTACCTGGCGCACGTTGCGAACGGAATCCTCGACATCGGCGACGTCGGACAGCCTGACGAAATTGCCGTTGGAGCTCTTGATCAGGATGTCCCGAAATTGCACCGCATGGCGCATCTGCTTGTTGATCGCAATCGTCTCGCTCTGGCGGCCCCCTTCGAAAATGCCGACAGGCCCGAGCGGGTTGGCGTTCACGATCGCTGTCCTGACATCGTCCGTGGCGATGCCGGCATTGGCGAGCGCGACCGGGTTGAGCGCGATCCGCACCGCCGGCTGGTCGGCGCCGCTCACGGTCACATTGCCTACACCAGGTACCTGGAACAGCCGCTGCGCCAGCACGGTATCGGCTACGTCGTAGATGGCGCTGGTCGACATCGTCTTCGAGGTCAGGGCCAGCACGAACACCGGCGCTGCGGCCGTGTTCGCTTTCCGGAAACGCGGCAACGCCGGCAGATCGCTCGGCAGGTCCGCCAGCGCTGCATTGATCGCGGCCTGCACGTCACGCGCGGCCTTGTCGATATCGCGCCCGATCGAAAACTGGATCTGGATATTGGTCGTGCCGAGCGAACTCGTCGAGGTGATCTGATCGACGCCGGAGATTTCTCCGAGCCGTCGCTCCAACGGCGCCGCGACGGTACCTGCCATCACGGACGGATCGGCGCCCGGACGCGTCGCAGAGACGAAGATGGCCGGAAAATCGACGTTGGGCACTGGCGCGACCGGCAAAAACACGTAAGCCACGATCCCGACCAGGAACAGCCCGATCGAGAGCAGCGTGGTGCCGACCGGCCTCCGAATGAATGGCTCGGAGATCGACGCCATTACTGGATGCCCTCTGTGGCCCCGGCGATCGGGGGCGCATCGGGGCCGACCGGCGGCAGCGCCCGCTCCAGGGAGCGGTTGATGCGGTCGAGCGCGAGATAGATCACGGGCGTCGTGTAGAGCGTCAGGAGCTGGCTCAGCAGCAGGCCGCCGATGATGGAGATGCCGAGCGGAAAGCGCAGCTCGGAGCCGGTGCCGCTTTCGATCGCCAGCGGCAGCGCACCGAACAGCGCGGCCAAGGTTGTCATCATGATCGGGCGAAAGCGCAACAGACAGGCCTGCACGATCGCGTCATAGGGCGACATGCCCTCCTTTCGCTCCGCCTCGAGTGCGAAATCGATCATCATGATCGCGTTCTTCTTGACGATGCCCATCAAGAGGATGATGCCGATCAGGCCGATGACCGAGAGATCCTGCCCGAACGCCATCAGCGCCAGAATGGCGCCGACGCCGGCCGACGGCAGGGTCGAAAGAATCGTGATCGGATGGATGTAGCTCTCGTAGAGCACACCGAGCACGATGTAGATCGTCACGACAGCGGCCAGCACCAGCCAGGGCTGGCCGGCGAGCGATTTGGAAAATTCGGCGACATCGCCGGAATAGACGCCGCCAATGCTGCCGGGCATGCCGATCCGGTTCTCGATCGTCTTCACCGCATCGACCGCCTCGCCGAGCGAGGCACCCGGCGCCAGGTTGTAGCTCAGCGACACCGCAGGAAACTGCGCCTGGTGCGAGATCGCGAGCGGAGCCGTGGTCCGCTTCAATGTCGCGACCGCCGAGAGCGGCACCTGGCCGCCGGCGCCGGGCAGATAGAGTTTCGACAGCACGGATGGGTCGCGCTGATACATCGGCAGCGCTTCCAGCACCACGCGATACTGATTGGCCTGGCCGTAAATGGTCGAGATCTGCCGCTGCGCGAACGCATCGTTCAGCGTGTCGGTCACGCCCTGCAGATTGACCCCAAGCTGGCCGGCGCGCTGCCGGTCGATCGTGAGCTCGGCACGCAGACCGCCGTCCTGCGCCTCCGACGAGACGTCGCGGAACAGCGGATCGCGGCGCATCTCCGCGACCAGCCTGCCCGCCCATTTCGACACTTCAGCCGCATCCGTGCCCGTCAGCGTGTACTGATATTGCGAGCGGCTCGACTGCGTCGAGATCTGCACGTCCTGCACCGGCTGGAAATAGACCCTCATGCCGGGAATGACCGCGACCTTCTGCTTCAGGCGGTCGATCACGACCGCGACATTGTCGCGCCGCTCGCCGAGCGGCCTTAAGGTCATCACGAACTTGCCGACATTGGTGGTCGGGTTGACCGAGCCGGCGCCGATCACCGAAACGACGCCAGTGACGTCAGGATCGGATTGAATCGCAGCCGCCGCATCGGCCTGACGCTTCTGCATCTCGACGAAGGAGACGTCCGGCCCCGCCTCGGTGACGGCGGTGATCGATCCGGTGTCCTGCAGCGGCAGGAAACCCTTCGGCGCGACGACATAGAGCGCAATGGTCGTCGCCAGCGTCGCAAAGGTCACAGCCAGCGTGGCGCGCTGGCGCTCCAACACCCACAGCAACGTCCGGTGATAGAAGGCGACGGTGCGATCGATGAACCGACTGATCGCCATGAGGCCCGGGATCACCCACTCCTCATGCGTATGCTTGAGCAGCCGCGAGCACATCATCGGGGTCAGCGTCAGCGACACCACCGCCGAGGTCACCACCGCGATCGTCAGCGTGAGCGCAAATTCGCGGAACATGCGGCCGACCAAGCCGGTCATGAACAGCAGCGGGATAAACACGGCGATCAGCGACACCGTCAGCGAGATCACGGTGAAGCCGATCTCGCTAGCGCCACGCAGCGAGGCGCTCATCGCCGACTCGCCCTCCTCCATATGGCGGACGATGTTCTCGATCATCACGATGGCGTCGTCGACGACGAAGCCGGTGCCGATCGTGAGCGCCATCAGCGATAGATTGTCGAGGCTGAAGCCGGCGAAATACATGATGCCGAAGCTCGTGATCAACGACAGCGGCAATGCAACGCCGGCGATGATGGTGGCGCGCATCGAGCGCAGGAACAGCAGCACCACCAGCGTGACCAGCACCACGCTGAGGACCAGCGTGAACTGCACGTCATGCACCGAGGCCCGGATCGTCACGGTGCGGTCGCTGACGATGTTCAGCTTCACGCCGGCCGGAATCGTCCGCTGCAGCTTCGGGATCTCGGCCCGGATCTGGCGGACGACCTCGATGACATTGGCACCGGGCTGACGCTGGATGTCGATGATGACGGCCGGCGTACCTTGGTACCAGCCGCCGGTGCGCTCGTTCTCCAGCCCATCGACGATGGTCGCGACGTCGGCAATCGTGACCGGCGAGCCGTTGCGATAGGCGATGATGATCGGCTTGTAGGCGTCGGCGGCCGCGATCTGATCATTGGCGGTGATGGTGTAGGCCTGCTGCGCGCCGTCGAGCGAGCCCTTCGGCCCCGAGACATTGGCGCCGGCGATGGCACTGCGCAGATCCTCCATGCCGATGCCGTAAGCGGCCAGCCGCCCCAGGTCCGCCTGGATGCGCACGGCGGGCTTAAGGCCGCCGAGGACGGAGACGCGGCCAACCCCGGACACCTGGCTCAGGCGCTGCGCCAGAATGGTGTCGGCGATATCGCTCATCGCGCGCAGCGAGATCGTGCCCGACGTCAGTGCGAGCGTCATCACCGGCGCGTCGGCCGGATTGACCTTGGCGTAGGTCGGCGGATACGGCAGCGTCTTCGGCAAGACGCCGGCGGCGGCATTGATCGCCGCCTGCACGTCCTGGGTCGCGCCGTCGATGTCGCGGCCGAGATCGAACTGCAACGAGATCTGGCTGACGCCGAATGAGCTGGTCGAATTCATCGCGCTCAAGGACGGAATCTGGCCGAGCTGCCGCTCCAGCGGCGCGGTGATCAGCGACGCGATGACATCGGGGCTCGCGCCCGGCAGCTGCGTCGTCACCTGCACCGTCGGGAAATCGACCTGCGGCAGCGCCGAGACCGGCAGCGCGAAATAGCCCAACAGACCGCCGATCAGGAGCGCCACCCCGAGCAGCGACGTCGCGATCGGACGACGAATGAAGGGTTCGGATACGCCCATCCGCACGAGGCTCCTAGCCGCTGATCTGCGTCATGGCTGCGGCCTCCCGCCACCGCCTTTTGCCTGGCCCTTGGATTGTTCCTTGGGCTGATCCTTGCCCTGCGCATTCCGGCTGCCGCGCTTGCGTGGCGCCAGATCGGCGGTCGGGGTCTGCTCATCGTGACCGACGATCACCTTGGCACCATCGGCCAGATTGGCAAAGCCGGTGGTCACAACCCGGTCCGAGGACGTCAATCCGCTGGCGATCACCGCCTCGGACTCATTCTGCTGCGTCACCGTGACAGGGCGCGCCGAAACGATATCGCCCTCGCCGACCACATAGCTGAAGGTGCCGACGGGCCCCCGCTGCACGGCGGCGGTCGGGACCACGATCGCGCTGGCAAGGGTCTCCACCTTCAGCCGAACATTGACGAACTGTCCCGGCCAGAGCTGGAACTTCGCATTGGGAAATTCGGCCTTGAGCTTGAGCGTGCCCGTTGTCGAATCCACCTGGTTGTCGATGCCCTTGAGCGTCCCGGTATCGATCACGGTCACGCCGTCATTGCCGAAGACGTCGACGGCAAGCGGCCCGGCGCCCGCTGCTGCGTTGACCCGCATGATCTGCTGTTGCGGCAGGCTGAACTGGACTGCGATGGGCTGCAGCTGGGTGATGATCACGAGGCCGGTCGCATCGGCCGCATGGACGATGTTGCCCTGGTCGACCTGGCGCAGGCCGGCGCGTCCCGAGAGCGGCGCGACGATCTTGGTGTAGCTCAACGTCGCCGCAGCATTGTCGATGGCGGCCTGATCGGCCTTGATCAGCGCCTGCTGCTGCGCGACCGTCGCGCGCTGAGTATCGGCCTGCTGCTTCGAGCCGGCATTGCTGGCCGCGAGTTGCTCATAGCGCTGCAGATCGAGCTTCTGGTTGGCGAGCTGGGCCTCGTCCTGCGCCTTCTTGGCGACCGCCTGGTCGTACTGCGCCTGGTAGATCGCAGGATCGATCTCGGCGAGCACGTCGCCCTTCTTGACGTCCTGTCCTTCAACGAAATTCACCGCGATCAGCTTGCCGTCGACCTGCGAGCGCACCGTCACCGTGTTGAGCGCGCGCACCGCGCCGACTCCGTCCAGATAGACCGGGACATCCTTGGTGATCGGGGTCGCGGCAAGCACGGGGACCGGCAGGTCCGGCCGCTGCATGCGCAGCCCGGCCTGCCGCTGCTGGATCGCGCTCCACCCGATGTAACCGAGACCACCGAGGATCACGAGCGTCAGCACGGCCGCGACCAGGCGCCGGCCCCGCCTGGATCGCTTTACAGGCTCACCCTTTGTGTCGGTTCGTTTCTGGTCCGGTTTAAAGAGCATCGACCGGTTTCTCCACTTTCGGCTCCCAGCTGCCCCCCAGCGCCTGATAGAGGCTCACGATGGCCTGGAGCCGTGCGAGCTGCGCTTGCCAATACACGTCTTCGGCCTGAAATAGCGTCAATTGCGTATTCAGCACGGTCACGATATCGGCAGTGCCGGCGCGCAGTTGCTGTTCGGAGAGTTGGAACGCCCGCCGCGACGATGCCAGCACGTCACGCTGCAGCTGCAGCCTGATCGTGGTCTGTTTGATCGAATACAGCGCATTATCGACGTCGGTGAAGGCCTGGACCACCGTCTTGCGATAGGTCTGCAACAGCTCATCCTGGCGTGCCTTGGCGTTCTCGAAATTACCGAGAATCCGGCCGCCGTCGAAGATCGGCTGGGTCGCACTGCCGACCAGGCTGAAGAAGGCGGCATGCGGCTGGAACAGCGACACCAGCGCCGAGCTTTGATAGCCGCCTTGTCCGGTCAGCTGAATGCTCGGAAAGAATTGCGCGCGTGCATTGCCGACGTTTGCGGTTGCAGACGCCAGTTGCGCCTCCTGGCGGCGAATGTCCGGACGCTGCGTCAGGAGCTCCGAGGGCAGCCCCGGCGTCACGCGTGGCGTCCTGATCTGGTCGAGGGAACCACCTTTGACATGGATGCTTTCGGGGGGGCGCGACACCAGAACCGCCAGCGCATTGATATTCTGGTCGAGCGTCTGCCGCAGCGGCGGCACGGCCGCCTTCTGGTTGGCCAGCACGCTCTCCTGTTGCGCGACGTCGAGATCAGTGCCGGTGCCGGCCTTCTGCCGCTCGCGGATGGCATCGAGCACGCGCTGGGCGCTGGCGATGTTGCGCTCGGCGGTACGAAGACGATCTTGAGCGGCGAGCACCTGGAAATAGGCGTTGGCGACGCTCGCGAGCGTGGTCAGCGCCGTTACATCGCGATCGAAGCGGTTCGCGATCGCGGTTTCCTCGGCGGCCTGGAGCGCATCACGGTTCTGGCCGAAGAAGTCGAGCTGGTAGCTCGCCGCAAGCGAGGCTTGGTAGTTGACGACCTCGCGGCCGCCATTGGTGAGGCCGCTGGCGCTGGATCCGGAGGTGCGTGAATAGGTCTCCTGCCCCGTTGCCGTGAGGCTGGGCAGTAGCGCTGCGCCGGCCTGCCGGGCCAGCGCGTCGGCCTGCTTGAAACGGGCAACCGCCGCGGCGATGTCGAGATTGACCCGCTGCGCCTCCTCCATCAGCTCGGTGAGCTGCTTCGAGCCGAAGCCGCGCCACCAATCCAAGGAGGGAGGAGCGACCGAATCCGCCCCTGCGGCGTGCTTGTAGCGACCTGGGACGTCAAGCGCCGGATCCGGAAGATCCTGGGTCAACAGGCAGCCGGCCGAATTCGCCGCAAGTCCGACCGCCGCCAGCCATCGGATCGCACGACGCAAATGCGGGCGTGCCGGCCTGGCCGCCGTCATCACGCCAAACTGGGTCACATCCGGTCTCCGCAGGCCGAAGAAGCCGCAAGGGCGGAGCGCACGCGCGCATAGGTGCAGGCGCGGGCGGCCTCGTCGACGACGATGTGCAAGCTGGACACGAACGTAATGCTTCCCTGTGATCTTGCCGATCATACTACCCGCGCGAACGCACGACGGACAGTCCTGCCGCAGCTCTGTCCCCTTCGCGGCAATCTCCTTCCGCTATCCAGAATGGGACGGATTCCCCGCATTTTTTGCGGTTTTCTGCGGCCAAAGCGGCCTCGGCACAGCCCGCATTCTTACCAAGATTTCATATCCGGCGAACCATTTTGACCGCAGCTGTGCTGTCAAAGCCGCGCCTGAAACCTTTCACGGGACGCACCGTATCTCGCACATCCTGGTCGGGGGGCTTTGAATGCGAGTCGCAGTGATTGGAACGGGAATTGCGGGCAACGCTGCGGCCTGGGCGCTGTCACGGCATTATCCAGTTACTGTATATGAGCGCGAGCTTCGCCCGGGCGGCCACAGCCACACGGTCACGATCGACTATGATGGAGCCCCGATTGCCGTCGATATCGGCTTCATCGTCTACAACGAGCTCAACTATCCCGAGTTATCCGCCCTCTTCAACCACCTGGGCGTGGAGACGATCGAAAGCTGCATGAACTTTGCGGTTACGGCGGACGAAGGCCGCTTCGAATGGAAAGGCGGCGGCAATACTTGGCTCGAGACGGCCAAGGGCCTGTTCGCCCAGCCCGCCAATCTGCTCTCCTCGTCGTATCTTTGGATGCTGCGCGACATTGTCACCTTCAACGAGCAAAGCGTCGCCGACTTCAAGGCCGGCCGGCTCGCAGGCCTCTCGCTCGGCGAGTATTTTCGCAGCAACCATTTCGCCCCGCGCCTGCTCTCCGATTATCTGGCGCCGATGGGCGCGGCGATCTGGTCGGCACCGGCCTCCGAGATTCTCGACTTTCCGGCCGAGAACTTCATCGCCTTCTTCAACAACCATCGTCTGCTGCAATATCACCGGCCGGTGTGGCGCACCGTCAAGGGCGGCAGCCGCAACTACGTTCAGAAACTGACGTCCGCCTTTCGCGGTTCGCTGCGGCTCGGCTGCGCGGTAACGGCGGTCGAGCGAACATCCCAGGGCGTCGTCGTTCGCGACAGCTTCGGCCACCGCGACAGCTACGATCACGTCGTCATCGCTGCCCACAGCGACCAGGCGCTTTCGATGCTGAGCGATGCCGACACGCAGGAGCGCGACGTTCTCGGCGCTATCAGATATTCCCCGAACACGATCTACCTGCATCGCGACATCAGGCTGATGCCAAGGCGCCAGCGCGCCTGGGCCTCATGGAATTTCCTGCGCTGGCAACGCGAAGGCACGCCGCTCAATGACGTCGCGGTCACCTATTGGATGAACAATCTGCAGGGCATCGACCCGGACAAGCCGCTGTTCGTCAGTCTCAACCCGCCCTTTGCCCCGGCCCCCGAACTCACCTTCGGCAAGTATCTTTGCGAGCATCCGCAATACACTGCCCCGGCCTTTGCCGCGCAGAAGCGACTGCCGGACATTCAAGGCCATCGCCGCACCTGGTTCTGCGGCGCCTGGACCGGCTATGGCTTTCATGAGGACGGGCTGCGCTCCGGCCTCGCCGCAGCGGAAGCTCTGGGCGCGGTCGCGCCCTGGCGCAAATTGCCGCCACAGCTCGCTCAAGCTGCGGAATGATCATGGGCTTCGCGACGACCGATCCGCCACCAGCTGCCGCCGCGCTCTATTTCGGCGATGTCATGCATGCTCGGCTGCGCCCACGGCACCATCGCTTCGCCTACCGCGTGATGAGCTTGTTGATCGATCTCGACCAGCTCGACCAGGCGGGGCAGCAGTCTTTCCTGTTCGGCACCAATCGCCGGGCGCTCTATAGTTTTCGCGAGATCGACCATGGCAAGTGCGACGGATCGTCGCTGCGCGACTATGCGCAAGCCAGCGCCGCCGCGCACGGGATCGACCTTTCCGGCGGACGCGTGCTGCTGCTCTGCTATCCGCGCCTGCTCGGCTATGTGTTCAATCCGCTGTCGGTCTATTTCTGTTACCGCGCAGACGGCAGTCTGGCACTCATGATCTACGAGGTCCGCAACACCTTTGGCGATATCACCCCTTACGTGCAGCCGGTCAAGCCGGGCGAACTCACGGATGCGGGCCTCAGGCAGGCGCAGGAGAAGTCTTTCTACGTCTCGCCCTTCATCGACATGGCGATGCGTTACGATTTCCGCATCGTCCCACCGGGCGATGAGGTCAAGCTGCGCATCCTGGAGAGCGGCCCAGAAGGTCCTGTGCTCGCCGCCACTTTCCTCGGCCGCCGGCGCGCTCTGACCTCGGCCGCCTTGCTGCACGCCTTCGTGTCGCTTCCGCTTGTCACTTTCAAGGTCTTTGCCGCCATCCACTGGGAAGCGCTGCGGCTTTGGCTCAAGGGCATTGCCCTGGTGCCCCGTCCGGACAAGCCTGGTCCGCAGAGTTCCAATACCGGCTTGGCGAGTCGGGACAGCCACGCTTAATATATTGCCGCGCTGACGGCTCCCCGGCGGCGCGCTTTGGTCCGGAAGGCTCGTTCTTGCCACGCTGCGCCGATGGCACGACCATTCGGATGCAGAGCCGTTTTGCGTGAAATGGACCTCTCATGCCGGACGTGATTGCTGTCACCCCTGACAATATCGATCAGGTTCTCGCCGACCTGCCGCGGCTGGCCCGGCTGGCCCTCGGTTTCGGCGCAAAGCTGCGGCGCGGAACGCTCGACGTGACCCTGCTCGACCGGCGCGTGATCAGGCTCGGGGGGCTTGAGCCGGGCCCGGCCGCCGCCATGATCCTCCGCAATTACGGCTTCGCCTCGCGGCTGCTCAAGGGCGGCGACATCGGCATTGCCGAGGCCTATCTCAACGGCGATTGGGAAACGCCGGACTTGACGCAGTTTCTCTACCTGTTCTGCGTCAATCACGAGCTCCTGCAGACCATGCTCGAAGACAAGCCGCTGATCCGATTCGCCCAGATGGTACGGCACTGGTTCAATCGGAACACTCGACGTCAAGCGCGGCGCAACATCTACGCGCATTACGATATCGGCAACGCGTTTTACTCGGCTTGGCTCGATTCCAGCATGACCTATTCCTCGGCGATCTTCGAGGAGCACACGACCGACCTGACTTCAGCGCAGAAGAACAAGTACCGGCGGCTGGCCGAGGCCATCGACCTCAAGCCCGGACAGAAGCTGCTGGAGATCGGCTGCGGCTGGGGCGGCTTCGCCGAATATGTCGCCAAGACGTTCGGCGCCAAGGTCGTCGGCCTCACCATCAGCACCCAGCAACGCGATTTCGCCCAGCGCCGCATTCACGAGGCCGGGCTGGCTGATAAGGTCGAGATCAAGCTGCAGGATTATCGCGACGAGCGCGACCGCTACGACCGCATTGCCTCGATCGAGATGATCGAAGCGGTCGGCGAGCAGTTCTGGCCAAGATATTTTTCGCAGTTGCGAGATCGACTGCTGCCCGGCGGCTTGGCCGGCATCCAGGCGATCACGATCCAAGATAGCATGTTCCAGCACTATCGCCGGGAAGTCGACTTCATCCAGCGCTACGTGTTTCCGGGTGGCATGCTGCCATCGCCGCAGATCCTGAAGACACTCGGCGAGCGATTTGGAATTCCTGTCGTGCGCGAGCGCATCTTTGGGCAAGATTATGCCAAGACACTCGCGATCTGGCGAAATAATTTCCGGGCGGCTTGGCCTAACCTGGTGCCCTCGGGCTTCGACGATCGCTTCCGTCGCCTGTGGGAGTATTATCTGTCCTACTGCGAGGCGGGATTCCTCTCCGGCAATATCGACGTCAGGCAGGTCGTGTTCGCGAAGGAGCGTTGAACGACCTGCCGGTCAACGCGTCTTGCACCGCGCCTTACGTGCGGCTGGATATCGCGCTAGGGTCTTCCTAGATGTTTCAGAGGATCCCTTACGGTATTGCGCCATGACAATTCGAAACGACGTCGTCGAGGCGATCGGCAACACGCCGCTGATCAAGCTCAAGCATGCCTCGGAAGCGACCGGCTGCACCATTCTCGGCAAGGCCGAGTTCATGAATCCCGGCCAATCGGTCAAGGACCGCGCCGGCAAATGGATGATCCTGGGGGCTGAGAAACGCGGCGAATTGAAGCCGGGCGGACTCGTGGTCGAGGCGACCGCAGGCAACACCGGCATTGGTCTCGCCGTGGTCGCGGCAGCGCGCGGTTATCGCACGCTGATCGTGATCCCGGAGACGCAGAGCCAGGAAAAGAAGGACATGCTCAGACTGTGCGGCGCCGAACTCGTCGAGGTGCCTGCTCTGCCCTTTTCCAATCCGAACAATTATCAGCATGTCGGCCGGCGCCTTGCCGATCAGCTCCGCAAGACCGAACCGAATGGCGTCTTGTTCGCCGACCAGTGGAACAACCTCGACAACGCCAACGCGCATTATGAATCGACCGGCCCGGAGATCTGGGAACAGACTGGCGGCAAGGTGGATGGGTTCATCTCCGCCGTGGGCACCGGCGGCACGCTGGCCGGCACGAGCCGCTACCTGAAGGAAAAGAACAAGGACATCGTCACGGCCTGCGCCGATCCGCATGGCTTTGCCATGTACAACTGGTTCAAGCACGGCGAAGCCAAATCGACGCCTGGCGATTCCATCACGGAAGGCATCGGAATCGGCCGGGTGACGCCGGTCATCGAAACCGCGAAGGTCGATACGGCCTTCCTGATCTCGGACGATGAAGCCGTCGGCATCATCTATGACCTGCTGCAGCACGAGGGCCTGTGCCTCGGCGGCTCGACCGGCGTCAACGTCGCCGGCGCGATCCAGCTCGCCAAGCAGCTCGGACCTGGCAAGACGATCGTCACCATCCTATGCGATTCTGGAAATCGCTATCAGTCGAAGCTGTTCAATCCGGAGTTCATGCGGTCGAAGAACCTGCCGGTCCCGGCATGGCTGGAGAAGCGCAGCGACATCAAGCCGCCATTCGTGTGAGGTGAATAGGGATCAGCGAATAATCTCCCTTATTCGCTCCCTCATCAGTGCCGCAGGATCTGGCTCAGGAACACCTTCGAGCGCGCGTGCTGCGGATTGGCGAAGAATTCCTGCGGCGTGTTGGATTCGATAACCTGGCCGGCGTCCATGAACACGACCCGGTTAGCGACTTCGCGGGCAAAACCCATCTCGTGGGTGACGACCAGCATGGTCATGCCCTCCTTCGCGAGATCGACCATGGTGTCCAGCACCTCCTTGACCATCTCCGGGTCGAGCGCCGAGGTCGGCTCGTCGAACAGCATCACCTTGGGATTCATGGTGAGCGCACGTGCGATCGCCACGCGCTGCTGCTGACCGCCCGACATCTGCCCGGGATATTTGTGCGCCTGATGCGGAATCTTGACGCGCTCCAGGAACTTCATCGCGGTGGCTTCCGCATCCTTCTGCGGAATGTTGCGGACCCAGATCGGCGCCAGCGTGCAGTTCTCCAGCACGGTCAGATGCGGAAAGAGGTTGAAGCTCTGGAACACCATGCCGACCTCGCGCCGGACTTCATCCACGCGCTTGAGGTTGGGGCCGAGCTCGATGCCGTCGACCGTGATCTCGCCCTCCTGGAATTCCTCCAGCGCATTGATGCAGCGGATCAACGTCGATTTGCCGGAGCCCGACGGGCCGCAGATGACGATACGCTCGCCCTTGGCGACGCCGAGATTGATATCGCGCAGCACGTGGAAATCGCCGTACCATTTGTTGAGGGCGGCAATGTTGACGATCGGGTTGGTGGTCATGGGATCACTTTGAGCTCTCTTGCGCGATGCTGGTCAATGGCGCCGGTGCGCATTCAACCGGCGCTCCACGAACAGCGCGTAGCGCGACATGCCGAAACAGAAGACGAAATAGATCATTCCCGTGAAGGCGAAGCCGGTGAAGGCCGTGGTCGGCGTCGCCCAGGTGGGATCGGAGAACGATGCACGCAGGCTGCCGAGCAGATCGAAGATCGCAACGATCGAAACAAGCGATGTGTCCTTGAAGAGCGAGATGAAGGAGCCGACCAGCCCCGGAATGACATGGCGCAGCGCCTGCGGCAGCACGATCAGGAAGGTCGTCTTTGCCCAGGACAGGCCCAGGGCGCTCGCCGCCTCGCCCTGCCCGCGCGGGATCGCCTGCAGGCCGCCGCGGATGACTTCCGCCTGGTAGGCGCCGGAGAACAGCGAGACGCCGATCAGCGCACGGAGCAGTCCATCCACCGTCATGTTGCCCGGCAAGAACAGCGGCAGCATGTAGGTGGCGAAGAACAGCACGGTGATCAGGGGGACGCCGCGCCAGAGCTCGATGAAGGCGATCGAGAAGATGCGGATCAGCGGAATGGTCGAACGACGCCCGAGCGCCAGCGCGATGCCGATCGGCATCGAAGCGACGATGCCCGTGATCGATACAACCAGGGTGACCAGAAGCCCGCCCCACAGCCTGGTATCGACGACCTGAAGGCCGCCATGATCCAGGCCCATCAGGCCGATCACGACGCCGATACCGGCAAAGGTGACGATGCATTTGACGACCGCCCCCAGCGCGCGCCGGCCGCCGCCAAGGAACAACACCAGTGCCGAAACCAGAATGGCGGTGAGCGCAAGATCGATCCAGAGCGGCTGATGCGAATTCTGGATCTCCCCCCGCAACCAAGTCAGCGGCGAGATGATCCAGGACACCACCGTGCCGATCAGAACAATCAGCTCGCCGACCGCCCAGAACAGAATTCCGACCCCGGGCGTGTTCGCGCCGGCACGCAGCAATGCGCTGCCTGAGCTTTGGATGCTGTCGGCAAAAGCCGCCAGCAGGCTCGCCGTCCAGCTCACGCCAAAGCCCGAGAGGCCGCCGCCATAGAGCAGGAAGAAGGCCACCACCGGCAACGCCAGGAAGAACAGGCCGGCATTCAGGCTCTTGGCCGGAATGCGCGGAATCAGCAGCGGTACAAGCAGAACGACGGCGAGCAGGAAGGTGAGGTTTACGCGCCACCGTTCGGCTTCGGGATAGAAGCCGTAGACGAACTGCGTGATCTTGGCGCCGATGTAGGGCCAGCAGGCGCCGACCGGATGGCCGGCGTTCTGCGCCAGGCAGGCCTCGCGGTCCTGGCCGTGCCAGACCGCATCGACCAGCAGGAACTGGATCGCCGGGACCACCGTAAACCAGATCAGGGCCGCGCTGATGATCGTGAGCAGGACGTTGAGCGGTGAATTGAGCATCCGCGTCCGAACGAAGCCGACCAGTCCCGTTGTCCTGACTGGCGCTCGTCGTTCCGGCACCAGTTCCTGACGCATGAAGGTGGGGGCGGTGATGTCGCTCATGCGCCGAGCCTCTTACCCAGTCGCCAGCCGTAGAAGCTCATGATCGCACTCGTGATCAGGGAGATCAGCAGATATACGCCCATCGTGATCGCGATGATCTCGATCGCCTGTCCCGTTTGGCTGAGCGTGGTGCCCATGAACACCGAGACCAGCTCGGGATAGCCGATCGCGACCGCCAGCGACGAGTTCTTGGTGAGATTGAGATATTGGTTGGTGAGCGGCGGCAGGATCACGCGCAGCGCCTGCGGGATCACAATGAGGCGCAGCACTCGTCCGCGCGACAGGCCGAGCGAGACGCCCGCCTCCATCTGCCCCTTGTGCACCGACAGGATGCCGGCGCGCACCACCTCGGCGATGAACGCCGCCGTATACATCGACAGGGCTACGGTCACCGCGACGAATTCCGGAATGACCCGTGAGCCGCCGGCGAAGTTGAATCCTTTCAGTACCGGCACTTCGAACTCGACCGGCTTGCCGAACACGAGCGCCGAAATCAGGGGCAGCCCGACCAACACGCCGATCACGTAGGGCCAGATCCGGATCTCATGCCCCTTCAGGAACAGCTCCTGCCGCGCATAGCCCCGAAGCCCGAGCGCGGCAATCACTGCGATCGCAAGCGCGATCAGGAACGGCACAAGTCCGGGCTCGGCAATTGGCCATGGAATCACCAAGCCGCGATTGTTCAGATAGAAGCTTCCGAACAGCGAGATGCTTTGCCGCGGTGCAGGCAGCGCCGCGAGCACGGCGAGATACCAGAACAGGATCTGGAACAGCACCGGCAGATTGCGAATGATTTCCACGTACGCACCCGCCACGCGCGCCAGCAATCCGTTCGGGGACAGCCGGCCGAGCGCGACGATGAAGCCAATGATCGTGGCAAAGAAGATCCCGATGACCGAGACCAGCAGCGTATTGAGCAGCCCGACGAGGAACACGCGGGTGTAGCTGCTCGATCCGGAATACGGAATCAGGCTCTGGCTGACGTCAAAGCCTGCCGTATTGTTCAGGAATCCGAAGCCCGAGGTGATGCGTTGAGCTTCGAGATTGGCGCGGACATTGGCTACGATCTCGAAGCCAATCCACGCCAGCGCTGCGACGAACAGGATCTGCAGGACGAACCCGCTCCACCCTGCGCGGCCGCCCAATACGCGCTTCAGGCGAAGCGCGTATTGCGGCGGAGGGGACCTCGCTTCGATACTCATCGCCCCAGCTCCCGACCCCGTTGGTCTTAGCGGATCGGCGGCGCGTACTGGATTCCACCCTTATTCCAGAGCTGGTTCAAGCCGCGCGCGATCTGCAGCTTGGAGCCGGTCCCGACATTGCGGTCGAACGACTCGCCATAATTTCCGACAGCCTTGATGATCCGGTAGAGCCAATCCTTGGTGAGACCAAGCTGCTCGCCGAGATTGCCGTCGGTGCCGAAGGCGCGCTTCATGTCCGGCTTATCCGACTTGGCCATCTCGTCCACGTTCTTCTGGGTGATGCCCATTTCCTCGGCGTCGACCATTCCGAACAGCACCCACTTGACGATGTCGAACCACTGGTCGTCGCCATGGCGCACCATCGGCCCCAGCGGCTCCTTCGAAATCACTTCAGGCAACACCACGTGGTCGGCGGGATTGGCGAGCTTGAGACGCTCGGCATAGAGCTGCGAGACGTCCGAAGTGACGACGTCGCAGCGGCCGGATTCATAAGCCTTGAAGGTCTCGTCCGCGCCGGCGAATGCGATCACCTCGTACTTCATGTTGTTGCCCTTGAAGTAGTCGGCGAGGTTCTGCTCGGTTGTGGTGCCGGTCTGCACGCACACCGAAGCACTGTTGAGCTCCAGCGCTGAATTCACCTTCAGCGACTTCTTCACCAGGAATCCTTGCCCGTCGTAATAGGTCACGCCGGTGAAATTGGCGCCCAGCGAGGTGTCGCGCGACAGTGTCCAGGTCGTATTGCGCGACAGCATGTCGATCTCGCCGGACTGCAGCGCGGTGAACCGGTCTTTGGCCGACAGCGGTACAAACTTGACCTTGGTCGGATCGTTGAAGATGGCCGCAGCGACCGCGCGGCAAACGTCGACGTCCAGTCCGGTCCAGTTGCCCTTGTCATCCGGCGAGGAGAAGCCCGGCAGGCCCTGGCTCACGCCGCAGGACAGCATGCCCCGGTCCTTGACCGTCTTGAGCGTGTCGGCGTGAGCGCCGGGGCTTGCGACGGCGGTGGCGAGGGCAAGGGTGAAAGCCAGAGAAACGCGTTTCATGGGCACAGCCTTTCGAGGGTCGTCCTGAGCGTTGATACCTCACGCAGGTCAACGGGGCCGACCGGAATCCGCCATTGCAAACGCCATACCAGAATATGGCGTCCTTCGCGCAAAATGGACCGGAAATCGCGGCAAGCCCCTCAACGTGCAGCGATGGAATAGCGGCGCCATCACAGAACGACTGGCCTGCCGGGTCAAGGGGTTGACGCCCCTCTTCTGCATTCTGTTATTAACATTCCTGATCTGGATGAAATCCTGTCACCTGAACGACCGGAAAAAGACGCGGCGAACGCATGACATTTTCAAACGACGGCGCTGCGGCAGCGCAACAACAGGTTGAGACCCGGCTGGTGACGGCCGGCCGCAACCCAGACGCCCAATATGGTTTCGTCAATCCGCCTGTCGTTCATGGTTCCACCGTGCTTTATCCGACGGCCGACGATCTTCATGCGCATCGTGGCGAATTCCAATACGGTCGGCACGGCACGCCGACCACCAAGGCGCTGCAGGAGGCGCTGATCGCGCTGGAGGGGCCGCAATGCGCAGGCGTCGGCCTTGCGCCCTCAGGCCTAGCGGCGATCTCGACCACCCTGCTCGCCGTGCTCAAGGCCGGCGATCATGTCCTGGTCTGTGATAACGTCTATCGTCCCACGCGCAATTTCTGCACCGGCCTCCTGGCACGCTATGGCGTCGAGACCGGCTTCTTCGACCCGCAGATCGGCACAGGAATTGGGCAACTGCTCAAGCCTAATACACGCGCGGTGGTCGTGGAAGCGCCCGGCTCGCAGTCCTTCGAGATGCCGGACATTCCGGCCATCGCCGCGGTTGCGCATGCGCATGGCGCGCTCGTGATCGACGACAACACCTGGGCCACTCCGCTCTATCACCGCTCCCTCGAGCAGGGCGTCGATATCAGCATCCAGGCCGCCACCAAATATATCGGCGGTCATTCCGACATCATGTTCGGCACGATCTCGGCGAATGCGGCGGCGTGGCCGCTGGTCTCGGAAGCGATCCGGCTGCTCGGCGTCTGCGCCGGTCCGGACGATGTGTTCCTGGCACTGCGCGGCCTGCGCACCCTCGGCGTGCGTCTGGCGCAGCATTATCGTTCCGGCCTCGAGATGGCGCGCTGGCTCGCAGGTCGACCGGAAGTCGCGCGGGTGTTGCATCCCGCGCTCGAAACGGATCCGGGACATGCGATCTGGAAGCGCGATTTCACCGGAGCCTCCGGCCTGTTCAGCATCGTGCTGCAGCCGAAACCGCAAGCTGCCGTCGATGCGCTGCTCGATACGCTCACGCTGTTCGGCATGGGATATTCGTGGGGCGGCTTCGAGAGCCTCGCGATTCCGTTCGACTGCACGAGCTATCGCACCGCAACCCGTTGGGCGCCTGAAGGTCCGACCTTGCGGCTGCATATCGGGCTGGAGAATGTCGAGGATCTGAAGGCCGACTTCGAGCGCGGTTTTGCCGCGTTCAACGCGGCCTGAGACATCTGCCTGCAGCCCGGCTCCGTTGCTTCATGATCGAGGTCTATCCCTCTCACGCCAGAACGTTGCGCTAATTGCCGCTCTCCTGATCGGCCCGTCCTCCCAAGGAGGTCAAGAACCGCAGCGCGGCGTCGCGCGTTTCGGAAGAATTGAGGATCCCGAGATGGGCGGTGGCGAGGACCGGATCGAATTGCCCCTGGTCAACAAGGTCGATCGTCTCGGCACCGGCAAGACCGGCGCTGGCGGTGAAATCATGCGCCTTGCCGTCGCGATCTTCGGCGGGCACGCCCGGGAGGGTGCCATCCGGCAGACTGTTATAGACGAAGTCGGGTGTTCCCGGCTTGTTGCGGATGACCAGGTAACGCGTGGGACCTGGCGTCTCGCCGGCGCCGTTCAGGACGCTGAGGAGTTGCGTGTGGTCGGAGCCGTACTCATCGCATAGCGCGCTGTGCGGCGTGAAGCCGCCGCCGCTCGGCAGCTGATAGACGTTGGCCGGATTGGGCGAGCAGTCGACAATGCCGTGATTGGGACCGTCGATGGCAACCAATGCCCGCACCTTGCGATAGGCATTGTCCTGCAGCATCCATTCGCGCGCCACGGTAACACCGAGGCTGTGGGCGACGATGTCGATGCGCTTGGCGCCGGTGAAATCGAGCACCGCTTTGACGAATTCGCGCAGCATCGGAACCGCCGTAGCCGTCGTGTGCGAAATGCCCGAGCGATGGGTGTTGTCCTGCGCCAGATCACACTGGTCGCCTTGATAACCCAGCCCCCAAAGCTCGCTCGCGCGGTAGCCGTGATCGATGAAGAACTGCGCAAAGGCCTGCATGCGCCCGAATGGATTGCAGGCGGTCGGGAACGGCGTATCGTTATTGCCGTGGAGGAAGATGATCGGGACGTGCTCGACGCGACCCACATCGGAGCCGAAGCCAATCACCGGCTGACCGAGATAGAAATTCCGGATCACCGGGAAACGATCGGGAAACGTCGTGCCGATCGCGCCACTGTCGCCTGGCGAGGCGGCGGTCGCCGATCCTCCAGGGCATAGCTGGAGCAGAATTGCGATGACAGGCGCAACGCAAAGAATTTTTCTGGTCATGGTTCCCTCCCCTGGGAATATTCACCATCCTGGCGCACACATACTGGTTCGGCGAACAAATTCGGGGCAGGAACTCCTGGATTTTTTTCGCGCTCCGCCGAACGACTTAACAAAATCGTCATATCGACGACAACTGCCAGACGGAAGCGAACGCCGATCCTGCTAGTACATCAGACCGCCACCCGGCAAAACTCTCCGGCGAAGCGCAACACGATTGGGTCGACAAAGTCGACAGTACCATCGAGGAGGCCCGCTCTCTAACCGCGGTTGAACGTTCAGGCTTGCGCCCATTTGACGAAGGCGGATTCCGTCTCATGAAGCACGACCTCGCGGTCGGCCATGCTCATTCAGATAGGCTAAGTCCGCCTTACCGGCTCAGCGTCTGCGAACCATGCTGACGAGACTTGAAGATCAGCATCACGTTGCGAATATAGATGATGTTGGACAACAGCTGACCGAAGATGATGACAGGCTCGCGTTTGACCAGTCCGTAGATCAGCGTCATCACGCCGCCGCCGATCGAGAAGAACCAGAATGCCAGCGGCACGACGCTCTTGCCGGCGCGCTCGCTTGCGATCCACTGCACCAGGAAGCGCGCGGCGAAGGCGAGCTGGGCGGCAAGGCCGAACGCGAGCCAGAAGTCGAACTTGGCGACGAAGATGTCGTAGATGTAATTGCCGAGTGCCTGCCCGTATTGGATCAGCATCAATTCACCTCGGTCGCGATCGGCGTCGGCTTCTTGCGGCGGATCAGCCACCATACGCCCAACAGGTCCATGATCCCGATCCACAGCCGGTCGAAGAAACCGTAGTTCGACACGCCCGACCGGCGCGGCCGGTCGATCACATCCACATAGGCGATGTCGAAGCCTTCCCGGCGCACCAGCGCCGGCAGGAAGCGATGCAAGCCGTCAAAATAGGGCATCATCAGGAACACGTCGCGGCGAAATGCCTTCAGACCGCATCCGGTGTCGCGCGTGCCGTCGTGCAGCACGGCGTTGCGGATCCTGTTGGCAAGACGCGACTGCAGTTTCTTGAAGCCGGTATCCTTGCGACCGACGCGCTGGCCCGCGGCGAGACCGACACGCGCTCCCCCCTTTTCGATTGCCGCAATCAGGTCCGGCAGGAACGCTGGATCGTTCTGACCGTCGCCATCGAGGGTCGCAACGATGGCGCCGTAGGCCGCGCGCACGCCGCTGCGGACCGCGGCGGATTGGCCGGACGAATTCTCATGGCGAAGTACCCGGAGATTCGTTCGCCGCGCCATCTCGTCCGCGAGACGTTTAGCCGTGTCATCGGTCGAGCCATCGTTGACGTAGATGATCTCGTACGCCCACAAGCCATCCAGCGCGGCCGCGATCTCGGCAATCAGCGGCCCGATATTGCCGGCTTCGTTCCGTACGGGGACGACAATCGAGACGGCCAAGGGGTGTTCGGAAGACGGCAAAATCGACGCTCGTGGTGGAAGGGATCAATCCAGGCGGGCTGTGCGCCCTTGCGGTTTCCCGTGGGGGGCTTCTTATGGGGCCGGGCCCCGCCTAGCAACCCCTTTGAGGGGGAAGGCAGGCGGGAGAAAGTCGGGGCAAATTGGCCATGGCGGCCCGATCAACGTGGTACGATTTGGCCGCCGTCACCGACCGCAAAGCCCAGCTGGCGCGTGGCGAACCAATATCGCACCAGCATGGCGCCAACGAGGCCCACCAGAGCGCCGCCGACCACGTCGCTGGGATGATGCGCCAGCAGCACCAAGCGGCTCAACGCAATCGCGACGGCATAGAGGTAGATGGGAATCCGCAACCGGGGCCATACCGCGGCCACGGCAAAGGCGAGCGCGAAGGCGGTCACGGCGTGGGCCGACGGCATGCTGAAATAAGCCTCGGTGCCGTTGAACGGTTGAAAATTGAATGCATTCGCCTTGCCGCCGACGAAGGGGCGGCCACGACCGATCGCCCATTTCAGGACCTGGGCACCCAGAACCGGGCTCAGGACCGCGATAAACAGATATTGAAGATGCGTTCCGAGATGCAGCAAGCGCCTGCGCGAGCCCCGCGGCCAGAGCGGCGCCAGCAACGCCACCACGACCAACGCGGCGGCGAGGGCTGCGAGCACATATTCGTCCTTGCCGAAGTCGGTGAAGATTCGGACCGGCCAGAGGGCGGGTGTGCCGCGCGGCGGCATCAATCCGATCGCCGTGGTGTCGAAGGTGAACACCAACAGCAGAATCAGACCGATGCTGACTGCGCTCAGCGCAAATAGCTGCTGCCTCAGACGGCCCGCAGCCACGGCCTGGTGCGGCGCCTGGGACGGGCGCACAAGGCGCGCAAGTCCCTGCCCGACCACGGCCACGAGATTCGCGCCGTACCCGGGCGCCTTCGCGCTCGCCTCGGGAGCAGTCATTACTCGGTGCCTTCCGACCGGAAGATCGAAATCGTGACCGGGCGTCCTTGCGAGATGTTATAGCCGTCGATGCGCTTGGCGACGTTGTAACGAAGGCCGATCGCTTCGGCGCGCTGGACGAAGCTGCGCTCCGAGCGCTGCTCCACTAGCGCGAAGCGGCAGGTGCCCTGACTCAGGAAATCTGCGGCGCCCGAGCCGTCGGTCAGTAGAGTCGATGAGCCCGTCATGAACACGAGGCTCGGCTCGTGAAAGCCGGCCGCCGCCGCTTTCGGCCCGACGCAAACGACATTGCGCAAGGCGCGAGCAATCTCGGCACTCGGAAACAATGGTGTCAGCGCCGGCAGCACCACGCCATACACCGCGAAAGCAAGGAACATGGCGGAGACTGCCGCATTCAGCAGTGACCGCTCGGCCCGCCCGTCCTCATACAGCCACCAGGCGAACAGGCCGAAAATCAGTGCGGCCGCCACGAACGGCCAAGCCAGGAACACCGGCTGCCGGGTGACACTGATCGCACCGATCACGGCGATCAGCGAGGTGATCGCCGGAATCGCAAACCACCAGGCCGTTCCGCGCCGGAGCCACGAGCGCGACAGCACGCGGCGCTCCAGCGCACCGACCGTGAGGATCGCAATCGCCGGATAGAGCGGCAGCACGTAATGCGGCAGCTTGGTCAACACGGCCTCGAACACGATCCAGGACGGCACCAGCCACGCCAGCAGAAACTGCGCGCCGGGCTCCCGTCGCGCCTGCCAGACCGCGGGCGCCGCCATCACCGCGAGCGGTGCACCGGGCCAGAACGTGATCCAAAACAACAGCAGGTAAACGCCGGGCGGTGCGCCATGCGACTCCTGCGCGCTGATCTTGGCCAGCATGTCGCCGCCGACGGAGTCGGTGAAGAAGGTCTCTCCGGCTCGCAGGAAAATCAGGATGAACCAGGGCAGCACCAGCACCAGCATCCACATCAGGCCCCAGAGCGGCCGCAAGCGCCACAACCACGCGGCCCCGCGATCCATGATCGCGAGTGCGGCGATCGTCAGCCCCGCGAACATCAGGATCAACGGTCCCTTGACGAGGATGCCGGCGGCGAGCGCCGTCCAGAATATCGCGGGCCAACTCCACGGCGGACGTTCGGGATCCTCGCCGCGCTGCCAGGACAGGTAAACCCGCGCCAGCGCCCCCATCGCAGCGACGACGGTCAGCAACAGCATCGCATCCGTCTTGGCCAGCCGAGCCTCGACCCCGAGCAGCACCGAGCAGCACATCATCAGTGCAGCCAAAACGGCGCCGCGGCGGGTCACGAAGGCGAGCGCAGTCCAATAGGTCAGGAGAGACGCGCCGATCGCGCCGATCAGGGACGGGATGCGATAGACCCAGATGCGCAACTCTGCGCGCGGAAGACCGAGTGCGGATGCCGTCTCCACTGCCGCCGATTGCAACCAGTAGATGCCGACCGGTTTCTTGTACCGCACGTCGTCCTGGAAGCGGATATCGACGTAATCGCCGGTCTCGACCATCTGCTTGGTGGCCTGCGCAAAGCGCGCCTCGTCGCGGTCAATCGCAGGGATGGTGAAGAAGCCCGGCAGAAACACGAGCAGCCCGCAGACGAGCAGGAACGCGACCGCCCGCAGGTGGCTGACGGTGACAACATCGAGGAACCGCGCCAGCCGGTTACCTGGATTGACCAGGTTCTTCGGCTCGCGGGGCTCTCCGAAACGGGGACGGGCATAGGTCTCGACCATGGGGTTCCGCATACGCTGAAACCACCGTGTCGACAACCGCTTAGCGAAATGTCACTGAATTCTGACCACAACTGTGTCCGCGGCGCCAACAGCGTCGATGACGGTCAGGCGCGCAAAACCCGGCCCCGGCGGGTCGATCAGACGCTGCCGCCGGCTGTCGATCTCCCCGACCGCCAGCCCATTGACCAGCATCGTCATGGGCAGCACTCCACCGGAGATCTTGACCGGCATGGCGGCCGCATCCACACCGACCGAGCGATCGACGTCGATCCGCGACCCATTCAATGGGAACTGGATATGGGGCGCCTGCTCGGTCCCGGCTCGGACCAGCTCCCCGAACGGCCGGAACCGCCGGAGCGGCAACGGCAACTTGGAATTGCTGGCCAGCAACGCCCCCTTCGGCGGCTTCGGCAATGCTACTGGGAGCTTGCCGGTGCGGGCAAAGGCATCGAACAGGATCGGCGCCGCTGCCAACCGGCCGATCAGCCCGGGAACCGGCGCGCCATCGGGGCAGCCAACCCATACCCCAATCGTGATCCGTCCGTCGAAGCCGACGGACCAGGCATCGCGATAGCCGTAGCTGGTGCCGGTCTTGAAGGCGATGCGGCCGCGTACGGCGTTTTCCGGTGGCGGTGTCCCCAACAGCACATTGCCGGCCTGCCAGGCTGCCACCTGGTCCATCAGCCGCATGGGCTCCCGCGCGTCATCCCTGCCCATGATCTCGCGCAGCGGCTTGGTGCTGCCGAGGCGCGGGAAGCCGGAATAGAGCTGCGCCAGATCCTGCAAGGTGACGCCAACGCCACCGAGCCCCATCGCAAGCCCCGGAGCCTCATCTTTCGGCAGGACGAGATTGGCGCCCGCCTGCTTCAGCCGCGAGGACAGCCGGCTGGCGCCGACCCGGTCGAGCAGCACGATCGCGGGCACGTTCAGAGACAGCTGCAGCGCTCTGCGCACCGGAACCGTGCCCTGATAGGTCATGTCGAAATTCTCCGGCGCATAGGAGCCGAAGCGCACCGGCCGATCATCGATCAGGCTTTCCGGATGCACGAAGCCGTCCTCGAAGGCCAGCCCATAGATGAACGGCTTCAGAGTCGATCCCGGCGAGCGCACTGCGCGGGTCATGTCGACCTGCCCTGCCCGCCGCGCGTCGAAATAGTCGGCCGAGCCGACATGCGCGAGAACGTCGCCGCTGGCATTGTCGACCACGATGATGCCGACCGAGATATTCGGCCCCAGGTTCACGGCGCGATCATGCGCCAGCGGCTCCAGCACTTTCTGCAGGTTGGCATCGAGCGTCAGCTGGATCAGCGATCGATCTTTGACCGCGGCGGCCGCCTGGTCCGCCGCATGCGGCGCCAGGATCGGCATGGGGTGGCGCAAGCGTGGCACCGGTTGCGCTTTCGCCTGCGCCACGTCCTCTTCGGACACGACATGCTCGGACACCATACGGTCGAGCACGCGATCCCTTCCCTTCCTCGCAGCGTCCGGATAGCGGTCGAGCCGGCGCGTCTCCGGCGACTGCGGCAGCGCGACCAGCAGCGCGGCCTCGGCCAGCGACAGCCGTTTCGGCTCCTTGCCGAAATAGGCGATCGAGGCGGCGCGAATGCCTTCGAGATTGCCGCCGTAAGGCGCGAGCGTCAGATAGAGATCGAGTATCTCGTCCTTGCTCATCTGCCGCTCGATCTCGAGCGCACGCACGATCTGCCGCAGCTTGAACTGCAGCGAGCGGTGCTGCCGCGGCTCGAGCAGGCGCGCGAGCTGCATGGTGATGGTCGAACCGCCCGAGACGATATGGCCGCTGGTGGCGAGCTGAACCGCAGCGCGTGCCAGCGCCTTGGGATCGACGCCATGATGCTCGAAGAAGCGCTGATCCTCATAGGCGAGCAGAAGCTTCAGGTAGGTCGGATCGACATCCTTCTTTGCATCGACCGACAGCCGCCAGCGGCCATCAGCCATCGCATAGGCGCGCAGCAGCTTGCCGTTGCGATCGACGATCGTGGTGGACACGGCGCGCGCCTCTTGCAGCGGCAACGGACCGAGGGAGATGATCCAGGCTGTGAAGATGACGATCACCATCGCAAGCAGGACAGCCGCGATCGTCACCAGGCGTCGTGCCGTACCCCACCTCACTCCGTCAGGACCGGCCAAAGCCGCGAAACGCGTCTTCACCCAAGAGCCCCGAATGCCCCCGCGTTTCTGTCGTGCGTCGGGCGAAGACGCGGGCGGCCGGGACAAGCCCGGCCACGACGGAGTTTGAGGTTCCGCCGCGGCTCCTAAATCTGGCCCTGTCTCGCTCATTTCGCCGCGCGAACCTCGACCGATCCGGTTCCCGTCCGACCATAGCGGGAGGGATTGTACATGTCTTCCACATAGGCTTGCGGCAGCACATATTTGCCGGGCGATACCGCGCGCACAACGTACGCCACCGTAAACACCGCCTTGGAATCCGCGGCGCGATCGAGCGCAGCAGTGAAGCGGTCATCGCGGAACTCGGTATTGACCGGTTCCTGGCCGTCCTCGATCCAATCGAGCGTGCCGCTGTCGCCCGACGACACCAGATGCGGGTTGTCGATCTCAAGTCCTGCCGGGAGATAGTCCGACACCATGATGTGACCGAATTCCGGCTTGGCCTCGGTGATCTTCAAGACCACGGCGAAACGGTCGTTCTGCCTCGCCTTCGAGATGTCGGCCGGCTTGCCGTCCAGCGTGTAGTAGCTGCGCTCGATCTTGAAGCCATTGGCGGCAGCGGGCTCGGGTGTCTGCGGCGAGCCGGAGACCGAGACCACCGCCTGCACCGGCGCGTCCCCGGTGTTGCTGATCTTGAGCGACTGGCCGGCAAGCTCGGACGCGCGGTAGCTGCGGTACAGCGCCGTCTTCACCGCCTGACCGTTCACGTCGAGCGCAAGCGTCTCCTTGGCGAGCGCCCGCGCCGCGAGCACCAGCCACGCATTTTCTTGCGTCGAGGTGTAGGGCGTGAGCCCGCGCGCGGCTTCGACCCGCGCAACGGCCTGGGTCAAGGTCGCCTTCGGCGCATTGCCCTCGCCTGCAAGTGACACCAGCGCCGCGGCGTCGCGCAGATCGGAGCCGTAATCGGTGCGGCCAAACACCAGCGCAGGCTTCGGTGACAGGCTGTCGACTGCGGCTGCATAGACCCGCTCGGCACGGGTTCGGTCCCCGACCAAAGCGAGCGCCGCAGCGAGTTGCGATTTCGCGATCGGAGTGGCCAGATTGCTCAGCTTGGTGTCGGCGAGATAGCGCAGATCGCCGATCGGCGCCACGCCATTGCGCGCGAGTACATAGAGGCCGTAGGCAAGATCGCGCCCGCCGGTTTTCTCAGGCTCCTCGGCATTGACCACCGAATTCCTGACGCGGTCGAGCGCGCTCTTGAACAGCACGTCGGGCACCGCAAAGCCCTTCTCGCGGGCGCGGGTCAGGAAGTCCGTCACGTAAGCGTCGAGCCAGGCATCGTCGCCACCGGCCGACCACAGGCCGAACGAGCCGTTGGAGCCTTGGCGGGCAAGGAGCCGGTCGATCGCATCGCGGATGCGCTGGTCGACCGCAGTATCCATCGCCAAATGCGCCCCCGCCGCAAGCTCATTGACATAGAGCAGCGGTAGCGCCCGGCTGGTGATCTGCTCGGAACAGCCATAGGGGTAACGGTCGAGCGCCTTGAGGATCGTCGCCGCATCAAGCGCGCTCGACAGGCTCGCCGACAGCGAGACCGTGCCAGTACCCGGTACGAGGTCGGAGAACATATCCGACGTCAGCGTCAGGCTCTCGCCCTTGGCCAAGGTGCGGATCGAGCGCCGCGCCAGCACCTGCGTCGCCGGCTTGACATCGAGCTGATAATGCCGCGCCAGCGTAAGCCCATTCGGTCCCCTGATATCGACGTCGAACTGCGCGGTTCCCGTGCCCCCGGCATCGAGGCCGAGGCTCGTAGAGGCGCGTTGCTTGGCGGCCAGTTTCATCGTCGTGCTGGCGTTGCCGGCGATCTTCACCGGTCCGCTCGCCCTCACCGCGATGGTGTAGTCGCCGCCGGCGCCTTCGACGTTGTCGAGATCGAAGCTCATCGTGCCGTGATCCCCGTGCAAGAGGAAGCGCGGCAGGGTTGCCGTCAGCACCACCGGATCGCGTACTGTGACGTCGGTCGTCGCGCGGCCGAGCTTGGTCGCGGTCCACGCCACCGCCATCACGCGCGCCGTGCCGGCGAACTCCGGAATGTCGAAACTAATCGCCGCGGTGCCGTCGGGGCCGACCGTGACAATGCCCGAATAGAGCGCGAGCGGCTTCTGCGTCGGCGGGCTGCCCTGCAGTTCGGCGCCACCGGAATCGCCGCCGGTCTTGATCTGGCCGCGGCTCCCCTGCATGCCGTCGATCAGCTGGCCGTAGAGATCGCGGATCTCGGCCGCGAGCTGCCGCTGGCCAAGATAATAATCGTCCGGCGCCGGCGGCTTGTAGTTGGTCAGATTGAGGATGCCGACATCGACCGCGGCAACGACAATCTTGGCATCCTCGCCGGGGCTGAGACCGCCGAGCTTGACCGGAATCTTCAAGGTCGAGCCTGGCCGCACCAGCGACGGCGGCGTCAGGCTGACGTTCAACGTTCGCGTCGCCTTGTCGATGCCAAACCATTTCAGCCCGATGGCGCGTCCCGGCATGCGCTGTGCCGCCGTGTCGAGCGGACGGCGCAGGGTGGCGACCACATAGGCGCCAGTGCCCCAATCTTTGCCGACGACGAGCTTGACCTGATTGGTGCCCTCCTTGACGTCGGTGCTCTGCGTCGTCAGCAGGCGATCGCCGACGACGTTGACGGTCAGCTTGCCGGCGGTGCGCGCGTTGACCGTCACGATCATCGGGTCGCCCGAGGCGTATTGCGGTTTGTCGATCGACGTCTCCAGGAGATCCGGCGTGTCGGCGCTGCCGTCCGAATACCAGCCGACATCGAACTGCACCGAGGTGATCGGACCGTCGGCGTCGGTCGATTTCACGTCGAGCCGGTAGCGCCCGGCCTCCGGCCCGAAGCTGAGCCGCGTTGGCTTGTCGGCCGCGATGCTCACGTCGCCGTCCGCCACCCGGCGGGTGGACTTCACCGGCTCATAGTCCCAATAGGAATTCTGCCGGTACCACTGATAGCGGGACTCGATCTTCAACAGCTCATAGCGAAGGCCGCTGCGGGCGAGCGCCTTGCCGTCGGGCGAGACGAACACGACATCGAAATCGGCCTTTTCGCCCTCGCCGATGCTGCTGCCCGCAAAGGACGGCTTGACACCGATCTGCGCGGCAGTTGCCGCCACCGGCAGCGTGAGCTTGCGCTCGACGGCACGGCCACCGGTCTCGGCCATGCGGATGAAGATCTGCGCCTCCTGCGGGCGGGTCGAGGTCGGCGGCTTGTCGAGGCTCACCGGGAACATTGCCGTGCCTTTGTCGTCGGTCTCGGGCAGGTTCTCGATCGGGGTGCGCTCGTTGGAAGCTGTCTCCTCGTCGGCAACACCGAACTGATAGCCGGCAAAGCCCGGCCGCTCCGCCGCTGATGTGATCAGGATGTCGCCTTCGAGCTGCAGGTTCGAGGCCGGCGCGCCATAGAGGAAATGACCATCGACCTTCACCTCGGCCGGCGCATCCGCCTTGATCATCTTGTCTTTCGACGAGAGATCGAACTCCAGCCGCTCGGGGATATAGTCCTCCACCATGAAGGAGGTCTCGCCGACGGATGCGCCCTTCGGATCGGTGAAGGCGCGCACGCGCCAGGTGCCGGCCGGCACCGCCGAGTTGAGCGGCACGGCATAGCTGCGGCCGCCGGCGCCCTGGTCGGGCAGAACGGCGCGACGGAATTCCACGCCGTCGGGGCGCTCGACCACGAGCGTCAGCGGGCTGCCGGTGAGCGCATTGCCCTGCCCGTCGCGCAGCAGCGCAGTCAGATAGACCGTTTCGTTGGAGCGGTAGACGCCGCGCTCGGCATAGACGAAGGCATCCGGTCCTGTCGGCGCTTCGCGCCCGGCAACGCCGCGGTCAGAGAGGTCGAACGCACTGCTCTTCAGACTGAGAAACGCATAATCGGTCTTCTCGCCCGACACGGTCAGCATGGCCGGCGACAGCCCGCCTTCGCCGCGCGCCAAGCCGGTTTCGAACAGCGCGTGTCCGGCGTCATCGGTCTTACGCGTGGCCAAAATCTCGTTATTGCGCGCGATCAGCCGCACCTCGGCATGGGCGACCGGCGCGGTCGAAGCCAGCGAATTGACGAAGACATGGATGCCGTCATTGCCGGAGAAGGCGGTCACGCCGAGGTCGGAGACGATGAACCATTGGGTCGCGAGCTGGCCGTCTTCGTCGCCATTGGCCGCCGGTGCCTTGGCTGCCGCAGTCATCACGTAGACGCCGGGCTGCAACTCGCCAATCGCCTCATCCACCGGGAAAGCGGTGGTGACGTCCTGGTTCAAGGTCATGGCGGTCGCGAGCTCGCCCGACCACACCTTCATGCCGCGCTCATTGCCGAGATCGGTGAGCTGATAGCTCGACAGCGGCCGCTGGAAGTCGCTGTCGATGACGGTGTTGATCAGGTTGCGATCGCCGATCCGGAACACGTTGATGCTGACCGCCGGGGTGTTGACGCTGACCAGCGGAATGCCTTTCTGCGCGGTGCGCGGCAGCACATAGGCCTTGCCGGTGAAGCGCACGAACGGTTTGCGGTCGCGCACATAGATGTTGAACTCGGCCGATTTGGGCAAAGTCTCCTTCACCGTCGAGGGCAGACCGGCGCGCAGATTGATGTTGTAGCGCTCGCCATGCTTGAGGCCCTCGACGCAGAGTTGCTTGTCCTCAGAGCTCAGCGCCGGCTTGTCGGCACCGGCCAGCGTCACGAACGGGGTGAAGTCGGTCCGCTTGGCGAGATCCTCCGAGAACTGGAAGCAGGCGCGTGGGCTCGCGGAGTCGGAGTCGACGGTGTAGTCGAGCAGGCGGAAACCGTGCTCGTCGCGCAGTCGTTCGTACTGGCCTCTGACGTCGGCGACCTCGCGCAGGTCGAGCGACAGCCTGAGAGCATCGAGCGCCGGCCGCCACAGCTTGCGGTCCGCCATGGTGCGGCCGATCATCGCCAGCGCATCGGCCTCCTCGCCCGCATTGCCGGCGCGCTGATAGGCGATATAGGCGGCGGTGGAGGCGCGCTCCAAGAGGACGGTCTGCTCGGTCGAATTGGCCGGCTTGACCTGGAAGACGATGGTCCGCGCCAATCGTAGCCAGTTGGCGGCATCGTCGGGCGCCGTCGCGGAGATCTGTCCGAGGATCTGCAGCCCGCCGCGGGTATCATTGCGGCGGAACGCGGCGTCGGCATCGCTGCGCAGCGTGGCGACCGGCTTGTTCACCGCCCCCGCCTCGCTCTTGATCTGGGCCTCGAGCTTGATCGCGGCGTCACTGAGATCGTCACGCTTGAACGCCTTCTCGGCCGCGGAGGCGGCAGCAAGGCCGAGCACCAGCGCGGCGCAGAGGGCGGCGGCGCGAACCAGACCGATCATGGGGAACTCCTTCGGAAGCCGCGGGTCATCGCCCGCGTTTTTGCCGATTCGTGGCGAGGTTGGGCGCGAAATGGTGAAAGACTGATCGCAGCCGACGCGGGTTGGCCGCCAGAACGGAACGTCTTCGTGGCGCAATTCCAGCAGCGCCCGAGGTCTCGGGGCAGCAGGCCGTTCATCTCGGGCGAGACTTCGCAAGCCATTTCACAAGCCCTACCGTACCGACGGAAGCCGCGTGGCCGCGGAGGCCGTTCATTCGGTCCCGCAGGCGTGAAAAGTGGCATTCTGGCACTCCCCCGCCCCGCTTTGTCTGCGCAGGATCAAATCCGGTTCGGATCATCTTGGCGAACCGGACAATTTTTCATATAGCGGTGGTATTCAAGCCGACACGGCGGGCGACTCGCCCGGTGCCAAGACGGTCCCGTAGCTCAACTGGATAGAGTAGCGGATTTCTACTCCGCGGGTTGCAGGTTCGAGTCCTGCCGGGATCGCCACATGCTCCAGAGGCCGGCTTGGGCCCGCTTACGATGCGGCGTGCGGCGCGTCGTCCTTCGTCCTGCTCTCATCGCATTTTCTCAACTGCCGTGTCGGACACCAGGACGCTCGAACGTCCTAGGTGTGCGAAGTGGCTGGTCGTTGCGATCGAGCTGACGCGCGTTATCCAAAAAGGGGCAAGCATGCCGAAAATGATCTTCATCAATCCTCCCGTGACCGACCTTGCCGCTGCGACGGGTTTCTACACAGCTATCGGCTGCGCCCGAAATGCCGAGTTCAGCGACGAGCGGGCGTCGGACCCGGCCGGAATGCCGTCCTAGTGTGGTCCGACGCCGGCATTCGCATCCTACTCGGCAGGCATATTTGCGACTCTTGGCCTCATAGATCCACTAGCCAACTTATCGATGTGAGTGAGCTTCGGATTCGACGTTCGCGTCTCGATATTCGGGCAGATTGAGCGAACGTCGAATCTTCTCCACGAGCTGCCCAGTCAAGGCAGCAACTAACAAGCCTCGGAGCTGGAAGCGAGGCACCCCGACAACTCGTGCGATATCCGCACCGTTCTTTCGTGCGCGGGCCCTCGCTGCAGTCACCTCAACCGAGATGCATCGCAAGTCTTTCTCGCGATGAACACCCTGCGACCGCCGCCGACATTAGATGGGATGTCGTACGACATATGACTCACTTCGGGCGGATTTCGAGAATCGATCGAAACCTGCTGGAAACTTGTGTTCGTTAGGCTCGGACCATTCATTTCAGATTGGGAATTGACATGACCGCAATTGGATACGGCCTGATTGTCGCTCAGACGCGCGACTCGGAGTTCGCCACGATCGCCGCCTTCTGCTTGGCGGGACTCGTTCTAAGCTTTGCCCTCGCCTATCTTGGAATGGACCTGGGTACCGGAATCTCCGGCTAACACTACCCTAATGCCGCCTCAGAGAGGCGCTTCCGTCCGCACGTGAGCGGGCAACGTGCCCGTGCGCTTCCCCAGGCGACGGCAAGACTGGCTTGGCGTCGATCCCGATCAAAAGAAGCCGACACTCAGATCGAGACCGTAGCTGGCCGCCAGCAGCGAGACCGCAAGCCCTGCCAGACCGAAGATGAGAAGGATCTTCAGCGTCTCGCTTCCGACGATGGTCTCCGAGACGCGGGAAATAGCTCGAGCGATTGTAGCAGCCATGGCGTCGTCCTCCGGGAGATCCCGTCCCCCACTTACACCGCATTGGTTACGTCCGCTGTGAAGTAGTTCACGCGCGCCGCAACAAAGCGCAGTCGCTACATTCTCGTGAGGCAGTCAAATTAGCCTGAACTTGACGTTCGCTAACACGGACCAAGGGCTCCAAGCCGCAGCGGCCAATGAGGGAGATCGAACCCGTTGGCAGCGGTACCGGGCAACGGTACCGGCATGGGCAAGTTGCGGGCGTCTTCAATGAGATTTCGACGGGACTGCCCGCAGAGCTCGCAAAGCGATGGACGCCAGCCAATCTGCCCTTCGAGCAGCGCTCGACCTGACGAGGGGATCACGAGGGCGCAAATACCCGCAGTCAGCCTGCCAGGTGACGTGCCGCAACGAACACCGCGGTTGCGCAAACCGCCAAAGCTGAGAATAGGCCGGCGACGCTCCGCGTCAGCCGAGCACGCGTTAAATGCCTGGCCATTCGATTTCTCCATCGATCTGGGACGTTAATGGACCAGAGGCGCTGTCGTTCCTGTCCTCCGGCTTCAGTCGCGATTCGATGACAGCCTGATGCGGGTCACGATGTCGGCGCGCCCCGGTCCCTTCCGGCCCGCAGCCATCATAAGGGCACGGAACTACTTCCGGGGAGCAATGGTTCTATGTGGATTGGACATGCAACACGCCTGTCGAGACCCGTAGGAGGATCAAATGTCGACCCGAAAAGTTCGGCTGCTCGGCCGCACGGCCGTTGCCGCTTCAATTCTCGGCCTGACGCTCGGCGCGCTGGCGCCGACAAGTGCGAATGCAAGACCGCGACATTGGCAGAGTGGAGGCGCGGCAGCTGCGGCCGTCGCCGGCGCGGTCGGTTTCGGTCTCGCGGCCGCGGCAGCCCGCGACGCCTATGCCTACGACTATGGCGGGCCCGCCTATGTCGACGGTCCGGTCTACTACGGTGGACCGGCTCATTACGACGGGCCAGGTTACTACGGCTACTACCCTGCCGGCCATTTTCCGTATCAGCGTTACGGTGGCGACAGCCCTTATAGCTATTGCGCGCAAGGCACCACCTGGAACTGCCAGTGAGCTCTACCGAAGCGGCGCGCCGTACCGCACTTCAGAAGTGGAGCCAGTACAGCTCCACTTCACCTAGCGAGGGGCGCGCGATCCTGTCGGGCCGATATCGATCCCACCGACCAGGGCAACGTGCTTGCCCAGCGTGCTCGGCGACGTAGACCTGGTATCGCGCGCGCCTGCACGGCTTGCCGGCCTCAGCTCTGCACCCACAGCAGCACGGCAGCGGTGGCGAGCAGCGGCAGGAGGCCGGCTGCGATCGCGATCCAAAAACCACCCTCTCGGAGCTTATCCATCGGACGGCAACGCAGGCCAAGCGACCTGGTTGCTGACTGCCCATCGTGGCCGCTCCGCGCCATGACGCGAGCGGTAGCGAATTGAACCTGGACGATTTGAAACTGATCGCGGCCCGGTTCGTATCTTAGGCGCTGACACCGTTTGGTAGAGACCGCCTGCCGTGACCGATATCAAGGACATGCCGGAGCGCAAGACCGACAACATCAGGCCCAGCTGTCCCAACTGCGCAACGCCGCTCTGGCTTCGCCAGACCATGCTCGACCCTCGCCGCGGCCGCACGGTTCGGCTGTTCGAATGCGGCAGTTGCGGCGAGCGGCTTTGGGACGATTGACCACGCGGCCACGTGAGGAGGCTGCCGGACACGCTACCTGGGAACCAGATGCCTGTTCCCGCGTTGGATCGCGCCTCTGGAGACGATCCGATGAAAGACATGATTGCACATCTGGACAAGCTCCGAGCCGACGCCGCCGAATGCGCCATGATCCGCGATCTGACGACCGATCGCGCCAAGCGCGAGCTGTTTGGACGTCTGGCGGACCACCTTGACGTTCTCGCATCCGAAGTGGAGCGCGCGGTCCAACGGCAGAAGCGTGCCGAAACCAAACCGTAGCGGCTCGTTCAGCCATCCTGGTAGCAACGGCCGCCGACGCGCCAGCGTCAGATCGATCTAGGTTGTACATGACGCGCGCAACAACCGCGAAATGCTCCCACCGTGTCCGTGCAGCAGCGATCACAACGCGCGAGTAGCTATCCCTCAGCAACCCCAATCATATGTCAGACGAACTAATTCCGCAGAACGGGCGTGGTTAACCAGCATTAATTGAATCTCGTCCATACTTACAACCTTTTAGGGGCTTTTTCTGTAATAGATTCCGTACGCGCACCCTGTTTCCGCAACTTCGCCGCAAAAAGTGCACGAAGCTGGGTTCCAAATTCCGTTGTTAGAAACCGTCTAAAGCAATCACAACGGATCTGCTCTAGCCGGGTTCTATCAGGGATATGCTACAAAGTTGATCAAGCTCAGTCCTCGCACCGCGTACAGAGATCACATATGACAACCATCGTAAAATCTATCCCAAGCTTCCATGACGCCAGCCTCACTGCCGAGCAATTACGTACCGTTCTGATGCTCTGCGGAGCCGCTGTGTTTGGAGCCCTGCTCCACGCCAGCTATGGTCTCGACCTGAGCTACGGCTTCTTCTAAGTCGGGGCTTCATTCAGCGGTTGGAGCCCGCCGGCAGCGGCGGGCTTTTCTACGTCAAGAAGCGCCTTATTGTCGTGGCTCGACCGCACCATCATATTTCAATGTCGCTTTTGCACACCCTCGCCGCTCCAATTTCACAATTCTGCCGCGCGCCAGTTGATGCTTACCCCTGGTGATGTTGTGTGCGTGTGGGGTGGGGTACGTAATGCGTTCGCCAATGTATGATCTCTATCAGATGAAGCCAGACCGGTTGCCCAAAGGCGCGCGCTCGGCCTGGCTCCGAACCCGGCCGAATGAGCCGCCCCCCGCGCCGGAGGATTGGATCTTCGTCGGCAAGGAACGACATCCGAGCAAATGGACCATCGCCGAGATGAAGGAGAAAGGCGTGAGCTACCGCGAGATTCCGAGCTGGCTCTCACGTCGCTCCACGGGCGAAGCATCGCCGCGCTCACCGGAGAGTTCAGCCGCCTGAACCTCGCATTCGCAGCTTCAATGCCCGCGAGGCGCCGCGCCGAGGTCGATCGGCCTGATGCTCAGAGCCACCGGAATCATCAGAAGCCCCAACATCGACAGCGTCCAGAATACGTCGATATAGGCGAGCAGATCGATCTGATGTTGTAGCGTCTGCCCGACCCAGGCGATCGCCTGCCCTGCCGCGTCGCTTGCATTGGATCCATGCGCCTGAAAGTAGCGTGTCACCGCATCGATCGTCTGCTGATACCCGATGTCGGACGGTGCCGCGTGCTCGATCAGCCTGCTCTGATGGAATTGCTGTCGTTGCGCCAGCATGGTCTGCGACAGTGCCCCCCCCCATCGAGCCCCCGATATTGCGCGCGACATTGATCAGCGCCGAGGCTTGGTTGGTCTTGTTCGCTTGCACCCCGTCATAGGATGCGGTCGTGACCGGCAGAAAGAGAAAAGGCAGCCCGACGCCGAGCATGACGCGCGACATCGCTGCGTAGCCGTAGGTGATGTCGCCGTTCAGCCCGGTCAGATACCACATCGCGAGGGCGACGACGGCGGCGACGAACACCAGGAGATATTTCGGCTGGACGACGCTGACGAGGCGCCCGACGATCGGCATCATCATCATCGTCACGATGCCGCCTGGCGACAGCACGAGTCCGGCCAAATACGCCGTGTAGTTGAGCTCTGCCTGCAGCAGCTGCGGCAACATCTGCGTGGTTGCGATCAGCACCGCCCCGGTCGCCAGCATCACGATGAAGCAGGCGCCGAACTGGCGCCGCCCAAGCAGACTGATATCCACGATAGGATCTTCGCGGCTCAGCTCCCAAGGTATCAAGGCCAACAGGCAGACCCCCGCGAGCAATGCGACGCTGAGGATCATGTTCGAACCGAACCAGTCGTTGCGCTGCCCCTCGTCGAGCACGAATTCCAGCGAGCCGAGCCCGATCGCGAACAGCGCGAAGCCGATGACGTCGACGCGCAGGCCATTGCTGAGCAGCCGTGCCCGTTCCTCCTCCGCGCCCGACGGCTCGCCCACGAGGGTACCGACGAGGAACAGCGACAACAGGCCCATCGGCACATTGATCAGGAACACCCAATGCCAAGAGTACGTATCGGTGATCCAGCCCCCCAGCGTCGGGCCGACCACAGGCGCGACCACGACGGCGACACCGTAGATCGCGAATGCCTGTCCGCGTTTCGCGGGAGGGAACGAATCGGCCAAGATCGCCTGCTCGCTGGTCGCCATGCCGCCGCCGCCGAACCCCTGCAGGATGCGGAACACGACCAACGCCTCCAGGCTCCACGCAAAACCGCACAGGAGCGAGGCGAGCGAAAACACGGCGACGCAGATCATGTAGAAGCGCTTGCGGCCGATCACGGTGGCGAGCCAGCCGGAGATCGACAGCACGATCGCATTGGCCACGAGATAGCTTGTGATCACATAGGTGCTCTCGTCGATGCCGACGGCCAGCCCACCCGCGATATGGCGGAGCGCGACATTGGCGATCGTGGTGTCCAGCACTTCCATGAAGGTGGCGATCGAGACCACGAAGGCGATCAAATAGGGATTGTGGCCGGCGGCAGCGGACCGCTCCGGCGACCAACCGCCAGCAGCAGCGCCGCCTTCGGCAGCGTCGGTCATCGCACCTTCGTCCAGGGTACGACCGACATGCCCGGTCCGACCGCCAGATCGGCCGGCCATTCGTCGATCGTGATCTTGACCGGCACGCGCCGCACGACCTTCACGTAATTGCCCGTGGCGTTCTCTGCCGGCGGCAGACTGAAGGCCGTGCCGGAGCCCGGCTGTACCGATGCTACACGCCCGGAGAGCTTCCGGCTCGGATAGGCGTCGATCCGCACCTCGACCAGCTGCCCCGGGCGCATGTCGGCGAGTTGGGTCTCCTTGTAGTTCGCGACCACCCAGAGCTCGTCCGGCACGAACATCATCAAGCTCTGTCCCGCAGTTGCCAGCGTGCCTTTCGCTGCGCTCAGTTTGACCACGCGGCCGGCCTCCCCGGCCGTCACGTTCGTGTATTGCAGGTTGAGCTTGGCCTGATCGAGCTGGGCCTGCGCCTGCTGCAACGAGCCCTTGGCGCTTTCAAGCTGCGCCGCGCAGGGTCTTTATTCCGAGCTCAGCCGCCGTCAATGCCGCCTTCGTGCGCGTCGTGTTGGCCTGTTGAGCCTGCAAGTCGGAGCGGGTCTGCTGCTCACGCTGAACCGTGCCCGCCCCCCTCTCGACGAGATCCCGTGCGCGGGCTTCCTCCTGCTGGGCGAACTCGAGCTGCGCCTGGGCCTGGTCGACCTGCGCCTTGGCCTGTGCGATCTGCTCGCGCTGGCTATCGATTTGCGCCTGGATGTTGTCGACATTAGCCTGTCCCACAGCGACTTGCCCTTGCGCCTGATCGACCGCAATTCTGTAGTCGCGATCATCGATGCGCGCGAGCACGTCGCTGGCTTTGACATGCTGGTTGTCGGTCACCAGAACATGGGTGACGTAACCGCCAACCTTCGGCGCCACCGAATAGCTGCGCGCTGCGACGAAGGCGCCATCCGTGCTCTCGTAGTGGCGTGCATTCAGCCAATAAGCAAGCGCACCGATCGCAGCTATCAGCAGGATGCAAACGCCTGCCGCTGTCAGCACCGGATGCGCCCGCAGCCGATCCGCCAGCGACCGTTTGTGCTCGGTTTGCGCCTGCGGCTCTCTGCCCTCCTGCCTTCCCTTACGGTCCTGCTCCGCGGACTTCGGCTCGGATCGCGGATCAAGCGCCTGCCCCTTGTCCGCAGACAACCCGCGCGATTTGGTCTGGGCATCCACGGCAAACACCTCGGCTTGAACTGTCGATTGCCCCCTGCGCGACGGCTTCTGCGAGGTAATTGTCTTGCGCGAGCTTCGTTCCCGGCCGGCTTTTGCAGCTGCTCCAGAATGACTGCGATCATCAGCAAAAAGGCCGCCCCGATGGACGGCCTCGCGCGTGTTGAACCCGTGCTCGCCCGACAGGGGTCAGACGATCGGAACGCCGTAATAATCATTGACCGCCCGAGTTGCGGCGACGTCCGACCAGTTCCACTCCCGGTCATCGCTGTAATGTGGCGCGCCGCGGAGCTGGCTCTCGGTGATTCCGGTGACGTAGCCGCCCAGCCGTGTATCGTATTTCAAGGACTGCCAGGGCAGCGGATAGTGATCATTGCCGAGGCCGAGGAATCCGCCGAAGCCAAGCACGGCGTAAGACACTCTGCCGCTCATCTTGTCGATCATGACTCGCTCGATCGTGCCGATCTTGGTGTCATCAGGTCCATAGACCGATGTCCCCTCGACTTTGTCGCTGCCGATCAGACTACCGAATTCGCGTTGGTCAATTGACATAGCCATGTGAAGCCTCCGTCCGAATGGAAAATTTGAGCAGAGCGCTGTTGCCAAGTTCACAACGACGCCGACCGCTCCGAATTGTTCCGGGGATTGCCAAAGCGCGGTCGTACCGGGGCGGTGGACATCATCGGAATTGACCGCGCTGACTAGAAACGTTCCGTAGCGAACGCCGTTGACCTGCAGAACGCGGAGAAGACGTGAATGGCAGACGACCAGATCCCTTCGATGTCTCACCGACGAATGGTCGGCGGCGGAGCCACCTTGGCCGCAGCGTCCCTCGTTTCTGCAACGGCGAAAGGACGCGAGCCAATGGCAGGCGAGAATGGCCAAGCCCCCATCAATCAGGACCTCATCAATCCCGTCGACAAATATCCGAAGCCTCCATTCAACAGGCAGTCGCAGCCTTGACCAGGGCTGGCGGGTCAGATGGATCCCCGTTCCGATCACGGCGAAATCAGCTACAAGGGCTCCGCGCGCCTTGTCGGTCGCAAGGCGCTGATCACCGGCGGAGACTCCGGCATGGGGTGCGCCGCGGCGATCGCTTATGAGCGCGAGGGCGCTGATGTCGCCATCAATTACTATCCGACCGAAGAGCCGAATGCCCGGGAAGTGATCGCGCTGATCAAGGCCGAAGGCCGCAACGCTCTCGCCATTCCTGGTGATCTCCGCGATGAGCGGTTCTGCCAGGAGTTGGTGCAGCGCGCCGTCGAAGGCCTCGGCGGCCTCGATATCATCGTAAGCAACGCCGGACGCCAGCAGGCTCGACAATCCATCCTCGACATCTCGTCCGAGGACTTCGATGCGACCATGAAGACCAATATCTATGCGCCGTTCTGGATCATCAAGGCGGCGCTGCCGCACCTGAAGCCCGGCTCAGCCATCATTGGCACGGCGTCGGAGCAGGCCTATGACCCTTCACCGGACCTCTATGATTATGCCCAAACCAAAGTAGCGACGATGAACTACGTGAAGTCGCTCGCCAAACAGCTGGGTCCCAAGGGTATTCGCGTCAACGCGGTCGCTCCGGGGCCGATCTGGACGCCGCTGCAGGTATCAGGCGGCGCGACGATGGAGAAACTGGAGAAATTTGGCGGGCAGACGCCGCTAGGACGACCGGGACAGCCGGCCGAACTGGCCTCGATCTATGTCCAGCTCGCAGCCGCCGATGCGAGCTACGCCAATGGTCAAGTGTACGGCTCGTCGGGCGGCTCGGGGCAGCCGTAGGCTGCTAGCTGGATCAGATGTGGGTCACCGGCTGCGGAAGCGCATAGGCTTCCGTCCGGACCTGCCGGATGGTGGTGATCGTCGCGAAGGCCGATGCCATTCCAAAGGCCACGATCAGGACAATAAGAACCAAGCGGGGAGTCATCTGACGTTCCTCCTTTCGCTCCCAATGTCTTGTCACACCCGATGTCTTGTCACGCCGAAGAGCTCGCACCTAAGTACGCGGACGATCCGAGTCTGGGTGGCCCAAGGGCGACACCTCGCCGTCAAGCCATTCCTGCCCTTGGGCCAGCGCGGCCCACCCCTGGGCCATACGTGTGTAACGCCTGAACACAGGCCCCTGCGCGGCGCGCTCGGCAAGCTGCAGGCAATTCTCAGCGTGTTCTCGAAATCGATCTGACTGTTTCATCAATCTTAGCTGGTAGCCGCACCGGCGGCCTACAACCGCCCTTACGCGTTATTAATGTTGGTGGAACTTGTGGGCGACTGCGCGATTTTGAAGCCATGAGAATTGCTGCCTTGCTCTTCATGCTCGCTCTCGGCGCCGGCGCGGTGCGCTCAGAGAGTCTCGATCGCACGCCACTCGGTGCTGTCGATCCACACCCGACGCCGCCTGAGGTCATCGCTCGCTTGTATGAGTTCGACGCATTTCAGCAGGCGGCGATCGATCGTACGGCCGCACTGTCGAACTCTGACGTTCAGAACGTTGCTGCGCTGCGGGCCGAGGCCGCGCTGCAGCGCGATCAGGCGCTTGTCGAGTTGCAGCACCGTGCCGGCAAGGCTGAGATCAGCCGGCCAGCTGCCGGCGAGCGGGCCGACGTACTTGCGGCTATGGACTCGGCCGAAGGCCCCGCCTTTGTACGCAGCTTCTATGCTGCCCAGCTGGCTCAGTACGAGATGACCGTTTCCGTGCTCGAGCGCTATCTCCAATCCTCGGATATCGATGATGTGAAGAATTTCGCAGCGGCGCAGCTGCCACGACTGCGTGCCGAACTTGAAGACACGCGAGCCGCACTTGCTGAAAAATAGCGGCCGTCTCCGCTTACTTTCCGGTGTCCGGCTTATGCTGCTGGTCGAGCGGCATCACGTTCCTGTCGCTGTCAGGCATCTTGTCTCGCCGCTGATCGCCATTGGCATCGCGTCCGCCCGAGGTCGATGTTCCGCTGCCACTCTGCTGCGTGCCATGCCGGTCGTCGGAGCGGTTCCCGGCGTAGCCGAGCTTGCCGCGGGATCCCCGAGGACCGATCCACGTCCGCTCGGCCCGCCATTCTCCGCCAAGGCCGCCGGTGAGCCGAGGACGAGCACAGCAGCAAACATTCCTAGAACTTTCATAAGCCATCCTCCATCGTAAGGCTTAAGTACCCGGCGTCCGGCCGCTCCGTCCCCAGCGCTGTATGCGGCCCGAAAAATCGGCCATGACATCGGAACCAGTGCGGGGCAACAGCGTTATGGCGCGTGGCTTGTCGCCGGGTTCCATCGGCCGACTTAGATCGATCGCTCTTGATTTAGCGGTTGGCGACAGCTTCTATGCAAGTGCAAGGTCTGCATCGCAGATTCTTGCGAGGATGTACTTGCGTTTGGGGGACTTGATGAGCGACATCGATTCCGAAGCTGCCTCGCCGACGGTGCCGCGCCCGGCCAAGCGCAACACCAACGGCCTGAGCAAGCCCGACGCACGACAGGATCTGCTGCACGCCCTGCAGGCGATGCGGTCCGGCGATTTCTCAGTTCGTATGAGCGGCGATTATGTCGGAATTGACGGCAAGATCGCCGATATATTCAACGAGATCATCGCCGCAAACGAGCGCATGGCGCAGCAACTCGAACGCGTCGGCCAAGTGGTCGGCCGCGAAGGCAAGACGCGACAGCGCGTAAAGTTTGGCCTTGCGTCCGGTTCCTGGGCCGACATGGAAGACTCGGTCAACACCTTGATCGACGATCTCCTCTGGCCCACCCGCGAAGTGACGCGCGCCGTTGCGGCTGTTGCGCAAGGCGACCTGCTGCAGACCGTGAAGCTCGATGTCGACGGCCGACCGCTCGCCGGCGAGTTCCTGCAGTCCGCCAACATCGTCAATACAATGATCAAGCAGCTCAGCGTATTCACCTCGGAGGTGACGCGCGTCGCGCGCGAGGTTGGCACCGAAGGCAAGCTCGGCGGCCAGGCCCAGGTGCCGGAGGTGACAGGCGTCTGGAAAGACCTGACCGAGAGCGTCAACTCGATGGCCAACAATCTCACCGGCCAGGTCCGCAACATCGCGGAGGTGACGATTGCGGTCGCCAACGGCGACCTTTCCAAGAAGATCACCGTCGACGTGCGCGGCGAAATTCTGCAGTTGAAGGAGGCCATCAACACGATGGTCGATCAGCTGCGTTCGTTCGCGGCCGAAGTGACGCGCGTCGCCCGCGAGGTGGGCACGGAGGGACGGCTGGGCGGCCAGGCCGTGGTGCCAGGCGTCGGCGGCACCTGGAAGGATCTCACCGATAACGTCAACCTGCTCGCGGCAAACCTCACCACCCAGGTCCGCAACATCGCCGAAGTCACGACCGCGGTCGCGCGCGGCGACCTCTCGCGCAAGATCACCGTCGATGTGAAGGGCGAAATCCTCGAGCTGAAGAACACCATCAACACCATGGTCGACCAGCTCAACGCGTTCGCCGGCGAAGTCACCCGCGTCGCCCGCGAGGTCGGCACCGAAGGCAAGCTCGGCGGCCAGGCCCAGGTCCCCGGCGTCGCCGGCACCTGGAAGGACCTGACCGACAACGTCAACTTCATGGCCTCGAACCTGACCGCGCAGGTTCGCAACATCGCCGACGTCGCCACCGCCATCGCCGGCGGCGACCTCTCCAAGAAAATCACCGTCAACGTGTCGGGCGAGATCCTTCAGTTGAAGGAGACGCTGAACACGATGGTCGACCAGCTCAACGCCTTCGCGGGCGAGGTGACGCGCGTCGCCCGCGAAGTCGGCACCGAAGGCCGGCTCGGCGGCCAGGCCAACGTGCTCGGCGTTGCCGGTACCTGGAAGGACCTGACAGAGAGCGTCAACTCGATGGCGTCCAACCTGACGGCTCAGGTCCGCAACATCGCCGAGGTGACGACCGCCGTTGCCAATGGCGACCTGTCCAAGAAAATCACCGTGGACGTGCGCGGCGAAATCCTTGAGTTGAAGGACACCATCAACACGATGGTGGATCAGCTCAATGCCTTCGCCGGTGAAGTGACGCGCGTCGCACGCGAGGTCGGTACCGAAGGCAAGCTCGGCGGACAGGCCATGGTGCGCGGCGTTGCCGGCACCTGGAAGGACCTGACCGACAGCGTCAACTCGATGGCGTCCAACCTGACCGGCCAGGTCCGCAATATCGCCGAAGTCGCCACCGCGGTCGCCAAAGGCGACCTCTCGAAAAAGATCACGGTCAATGTTTCGGGCGAAATCCTTCAATTGAAGGAGACACTGAACACGATGGTCGACCAGCTCAATGCGTTCGCGGGCGAAGTCACCCGCGTCGCACGCGAGGTCGGCACCGACGGCAAGCTCGGCGGCCAGGCCGAAGTGCCGGGCGTCGCCGGCACCTGGAAGGATTTGACCGACAGCGTCAATTCGATGGCCGGCAACCTCACGGCCCAGGTCCGCAACATCGCCGAGGTCGCGACCGCGATCGCCTCGGGCGACCTGTCGCGCAAGATCACAGTCGACGTCCGCGGCGAGATCCTCAGCCTGAAGGAAACGCTGAACACGATGGTCGACCAGCTCAACCGCTTCGCGGGCGAAGTGACCCGCGTCGCGCGCGAGGTCGGCACCGAAGGCAGGCTCGGCGGCCAGGCCAACGTGCCTGGCGTCGCCGGCACCTGGAAGGACCTGACGGACAGCGTCAACTCGATGGCCGGCAACCTCACGGCCCAGGTCCGCAACATCGCCGAAGTGACGACCGCCGTGGCCCGCGGCGACCTCTCACGCAAGATCACCGTCGACGTCAAAGGCGAAATTCTCGAACTGAAGAACACCATCAACACCATGGTGGACCAGCTCAACGCCTTCGCCTCCGAAGTGACGCGCGTCGCCCGCGAGGTCGGCACCGAAGGCAAGCTGGGAGGACAGGCCGAAGTGCCCGGCGTCGCCGGCACCTGGAAGGACCTGACCGACAACGTCAACTTCATGGCCTCGAACCTGACGGCGCAGGTGCGTAACATCGCCGACGTCGCCACCGCCATCGCCAGCGGCGATCTCTCGAAGAAGATCACGGTCGACGTGCGTGGCGAGATCCTGCTGCTCAAGGACACCTTGAACACCATGGTGGAGCAGTTGCGCTCGTTCGCGGCCGAAGTGACGCGCGTCGCCCGCGAGGTGGGCACGGAGGGACGGCTGGGCGGCCAGGCCGTGGTGCCAGGCGTCGGCGGCACCTGGAAGGATCTCACCGATAACGTCAACCTGCTCGCGGCAAACCTCACCACCCAGGTCCGCAACATCGCCGAAGTCACGACCGCGGTCGCGCGCGGCGACCTCTCGCGCAAGATCACCGTCGATGTGAAGGGCGAAATCCTCGAGCTGAAGAACACCATCAACACCATGGTCGATCAGCTCAACGCGTTCGCCGGCGAAGTCACCCGCGTCGCCCGCGAGGTCGGCACCGAAGGCAAGCTCGGCGGTCAGGCCCAGGTCCCCGGCGTGGCCGGCACCTGGAAAGACTTGACCGACACCGTGAATTTCATGGCCGCCAACCTGACCGAACAGGTGCGCGGCATCGTCAAGGTCGTGACCGCGGTCGCCGATGGCGACCTCAAGCAGAACCTGACTGTGAAGTCGAAGGGCGAGGTCGCAGCGCTTGCCGAGACCATCAACAACATGACGGAGACTCTGGCGACCTTCGCCGATCAGGTCACCAGCGTGGCGCGCGAGGTCGGCGTGGAAGGCCGGCTCGGCGGCCAGGCCAATGTGCCCGGCGCTGCCGGCACCTGGAAGGATCTGACCGGCAACGTCAACCTGTTGGCTGCCAACTTGACGTCCCAGGTCCGCGCGATCGCGGAGGTCGCGACCGCCGTGACCAAGGGCGATCTCACGCGCACCATTCAGGTCGATGCGCGCGGCGAGGTTGCGGAGCTCAAAGACAACATCAATACGATGATCACCAATCTGAGGCTCACGACCGACCTCAACACCGAGCAGGATTGGCTGAAGACGAACCTCGCCAAATTCACCAACATGCTGCAAGGCCAGCGCGACCTGACCACCGTCGGCCGGCTGCTGCTGACCGAGCTGACGCCGCTGGTCAACGCGCATCGCGGCGTGATCTACCAGGTCGAGAACGAATATACGCCGCAGCTGCGGCTGCTCGCCGCTTATGCCGATGATGGGATCTATCCCCACCCGCAAGTCCTGCAGTTCGGCGAGGGCCTGGTCGGCCAGTGCGCGATGGACAAGCGGCAGCGCCTCGTCGCCGATATCCCCGCCGATGCCATCCCGGTCGGCTCGGCGCTGATGCGCGTTATCCCAAGGAATTTGGTGGTGCTGCCGGTCCTGTTCGAGAACCAGGTCAAGGCCGTCATCGAGCTTGCGTCCTTGACGACATTCACGACCTCGCAGATGACTTTCCTGGAGCAGCTCACCGACTCCATCGGCATCGTGCTCAATTCGATCGAAGCCACGATGCAGACCGAAGGTCTGCTGAAGCAGTCGCAGCAGCTCGCCGCCGAGCTTCAGGCGCAGCAGCGCGAGCTGCAACAAACCAACGAGCAGCTCGAACAGAAGGCGCAGCAGCTCGCCGAACGTAACGTCGAAGTCGAGCGCAAAAATCAGGAAATCGAACAGGCCCGCCGCGCGCTGGAAGAAAAGGCGACCGAGCTCGCGCTCACGTCGAAGTACAAGTCAGAGTTCCTGGCGAACATGTCACACGAGCTGCGCACGCCGCTGAACAGCATCCTGATCCTAGGCCAGCAGCTGACCGAAAACCCCGACGGCAACCTGACGGCCAAGCAGGTCGAATTCGCCCGCACCATTCATGGCGCTGGCACCGACCTCTTGAACCTGATCAGCGACATTCTCGACCTTTCCAAGATCGAGTCCGGCACGGTGACGGTCGACGCGGAGGAGATCCTCACGTCCAACCTGCTCGAGACTGTCGGACGGCCGTTCCGGCATGAAGCCGAGAACCGCCAGTTGTCATTCGACATCGACGTCGATCCGAATTTGGCGCGCAGCATCGTCACCGACTCCAAACGCCTGCAACAGGTCCTGAAGAACCTGCTCTCCAACGCCTTCAAGTTCACGGCCGAAGGCGGCGTGCACCTGAAGGTCGCCGCCGCCGTCGGCGGCTGGAGCGCTGAGCATCCCGTCCTCAACACGGCGCCCGCCGTGATCGCGTTTGAAGTATCCGATAGCGGCATCGGCATCCCGCAGGAGAAGCAGAAGCTGATCTTCGAGGCGTTCCAGCAGGCCGATGCCGGGACCAGCCGCAAATACGGTGGCACGGGTCTCGGACTTGCGATCAGCCGCGAACTCGCGAACCTGCTCGGCGGAGAAATCCATCTCAGGAGCGCGCTCGGCAAAGGCAGTACGTTCACACTCTATCTGCCGCTGAAATATGCCGGCCCGACCGTGGCGCCGCGCACGAGCTCCGGCTCTTCGTCCCAATATGCGCAGTCTTCGACCCTGCAGCAGCCGACGTCCCAGGAGCGTGTCATCGAGCAACTCCCGGATGACCGGCTTAACCTCGACCCCGGCGATACGATCCTGCTGATCGTCGAAGACGATCCACACTACGCGCGCGTACTGATCGATCTCGCGCGCGACAAGGGCTTCAAGGTCTTGGTCGCCAGCCGTGGCGCGGAAGCGCTCGACCTTGCCAAGCAATACCAGCCCGCGGCGATCTCGCTGGACGTGTTCCTGCCGGACATGCTGGGATGGACCGTCCTCAGTCAGCTCAAGCACAATCCGCTGACCCGACACATTCCGGTGCAGATCATCACGCTGGATGAAGACCGACAGCATGCGCTGGCGCGTGGCGCGTTCTCCTTCGTCAACAAGCCGACGACGACCGAGGGCGTGAGTGCAGCCTTGGCGCAGATCAAGGAATATGCCAAGCCGCGCCGCAAGCGCCTGTTGATCGTCGAAGACAACCCGGCCGAGCAGCTCAGCATCCGCGAACTGCTCGACCACCACGATATCGAGATCATCGCGACCGACACGGGCGCCCATGCGCTCAGTGTCTTGCGCGGCTCCCCTTGCGACTGCGTGGTACTGGATCTGCGTCTACCTGATATGAGCGGCTTCGACGTGCTGGATCAGCTTCGCTCGGATCCTACGCTCTCCGGCGTGCCGGTCGTAGTCTTCACCGGGCGCGAACTCTCGGCCGAAGAAGACGCGGAACTTCACACCATGGCTCGCAGCATCGTGGTCAAGGGTGTTGAATCGCCGGAACGGCTGCTCGACGAGACGTCGTTGTTCCTGCATCGCGTGATCACGGAACTGCCGGCCGAGAAACAGCGGATGCTGGAGAAGCTCAACAGTTCCGACGAGGACCTGATCGGCAGAACCGTGCTGCTGGTCGACGATGACGCGCGGAACATCTTTGCTCTGTCGAGCGTGCTGGAACGACGCGGCATGAAAGTCCTGACCGCAACGACCGGCAACGAGGCGATCGAGCTCGTTGAAACCAACCCGACGATTGCAATCGTGCTGATGGACATCATGATGCCGCAGATGGATGGTTACCAGACGATCGGCGTGATCCGGCAAAATCCAAACTTCGCCCGCCTTCCGATCATCGCGCTCACGGCCAAGGCGATGAAGGGCGACCGCGAAAAGTGCCTCGAAGCCGGCGCATCGGATTATCTCGCCAAGCCCGTCAACACCGAGCAGCTACTCCTTGCGATCCGCATGTGGCTGCATCGCTGAGCGGTTGATGATGATGGAGCATGAAAAGATCAACATCCTTCTGGTCGACGACCAGCCAGCCAAGCTCTTGGCTTATGAAGTCATCCTGAAGGAACTCGGGGAAAAGCTCGTCGTCGCGACCTCCGGCCGCGAAGCGCTGGAGATATTGTTGAAGACCGAGATCGCGGTCATCCTGGTCGACGTGTGCATGCCCGAACTTGACGGCTTCGAGCTTGCCGCGATGATCCGGGAACATCCACGCTTCCAGAAGATCGCGATCATCTTCATATCGGCGATCCAGGTCAGCGACTTCGATCGCCTGCGCGGCTATGAGATGGGCGCGGTCGACTATGTGCCGGTTCCGGTGGTGCCGGAAGTGTTGCGCGCCAAGATCAAGGTGTTCGCGGAGCTCTATCGCAAGACCCGGCAATTGGAGCGTCTCAACGCCGAGCTCGAGGACCGTGTGCGCGCGCGCACGGCCGAGCTCGAACGTTCGACGGCACAGCTCGTCGAAAGCGAGCAACGGCGCAGCATGGCGATAGCGGCCGGAAAGATGGGCTCGTGGGACTGGGACGGCGTCAACGGCGACTGGATGTGGGACGATGGTCAGTATCGCATCTTCGGCGTTGACCCCCACAGCTTCGAAGTCAACTCGACGAACATCATGGCGCTCTGCCACCCGGAAGATTCCGTGCGCCTGCAGGACATGATTGCCGATTTCTCCAAGGGGACCAAGTCATTCGAAGCGGAGTTTCGAATCAAACGGCCGGACGGCGAGCAGCGCTGGTGCGTGGCGACGGCCGCAGCGACCACCGACACGGCAGGTCGGGTCCTGCGCGTCAGCGGGGTCACCGTCGATATCACCGATCGGAAGAACGCCGAGGAGCGCCAGATGCTCCTGACGCGGGAAGTCGACCATCGCGCCAAAAACGCGTTGGCGTTGGCACAGTCGATCGTCCGCCTGACCCGCGCTGAGGACGTCCAGGCCTATGTCCGGGCCGTCGAAGGCCGCATCAGCGCGCTGGCGCGCGTCCACACCATTCTGTCGCTGTCCAGTTGGCAAGGTGCTGAAATCGGCCGGCTGGTGGCGGAAGAAGTTGCTCCCTACGCGAACGGCGGGCAGATATCGTCTTCGGGAGAGGAGCTGCAACTGCAGCCGGCCACCGCGCAGACGCTTGCGCTCGCCCTGCATGAGCTCGTCACCAACTCGGCGAAATATGGCGCGCTCTCGGTGCTGTCCGGGCAGATCTCCGTGAGCTGGAGCGTCGAAGATGACCGCCTCGATCTGGTCTGGGTGGAGACCGGCGGCCCCCTGGTGCACGTGCCGACCTCGCGCGGCTTTGGCACGCGCAGCCTGATGGCGAGCGTCGAGAGCCAGCTCGGCGGCCAAGCCGTGTTCGATTGGCGGCCGGAGGGGCTGATCTGCCGCTTGCTCGTGCCGATTGCGCGCACAGCGACGGGCACGGATGGCCACGCCACGCATGCCGGCGTGGCGGCTGTGGCGTCACTGCAGCGCGCTGTCGGCTAGAGCGGTTTGCGATCGGGTTGAATCGCGAGGGATTCCCAAATCGGTTCGGCTCTGATTCAATTTGCTTGCAGCAACGGAGGCAGGCAAAGAATGGCAGGATCGTGCTCGGTCGATCTTTGACCGTCTCGACCCCGTGCCGATGCTGGGTGATGCCCATGCCGTAATTGGCGATCACCGCGTGAGCCTTGGCGTAGACTTTTGCCGCCTCGAGGATTTCGGACCGGCGCAATCCGCACGCGCGCTCGATCTCGCTCCATGACGCCTGGCGGCAATAATTGGCGAATTCATCGAAACCCGACGTGTGCTGTTCGATGAACATCACGTCGAGCACGCGTGGGCTCTTGGTGGCAAGTGCCGTATCGTCGGCTTCGATCACGGCCTTGCAGAGACCGAGCAGGGCCGCACCATCGCCGCCAATGCGCAGCTGATGATATTGCGTACTGATCCGCGTCCCGCCTGTCACCAGCATCTCAACCGGGTTCTGCGGATTGGTGAACCGCTCGAGGCCCCGTTCGCGCAATGGATTGAACGTGATGATGGGGACGCCCCGCTTCGCCGCCTCCTCCAGCGGGTGCAGCATGCGCGGCGAATTGGTCGTCGTGTTCTGGCCGAAGAACAGGATGCAGTCGGCCTTCTCGTAATCCGGCAGCAGTACGGTGCCGACGGGAACGCCGATCACCTCCGGCAAAGCGACTGAGGTGGACTCAGTGGCACATGTTCGAGCTGTCGGGGAAATTGTTGGTCCCGTACATGCGTCCGAACAGCTGATACATGTAGCTGGCTTCGAGCGAGGCCCTTCCCGACGTGTACATCACGACCGAACGTGGATCGAGCCGCTTCAGCTCGACACCGATATCGCGAAAGGCCTGCTCCCAGACCGCCGCAACGTAGCGGTCCGATCCCGGATCGCAGCGCATCGGATGGGTCAGGCGCCCCTGCTCTTCCAACTGGTGATCGGACCACGTTCTTAATTTGCTCAGCGTATGCGAGGCGAAGAACTCCGGCCCGACGGTCTTTCGGGTGATCTCCCACGCCGTCGCCTTGGCGCCGTTCTCGCAGAATTCGAACGGACGAGGTTTCGCCGGCTTGGCCCATGAGCAGCTCACGCACATGAATCCGTCCGGCTTGTTCTGCTTGAGCAGGATCTCGCTGCCGAGCAGCGCAACCTCCTCCTGGGTCAGAATGCTGGCGACCGCATGCAGCGAGCCCCAGCCACCGGCCGGTGCATCATACTGCTCGACCTTTGCTTTCCGTCTCATGGCGGGATCTCCGGCGAATAAGGCGGGCAACCAATGAGAGGAATGGAAGTTCCGGAATCGCACGGAACGCTTCCGTGCCGCACGCTTCGTGTGGGACGGGAGTCGGCGATGCGCGCCGAGTTGACCTTGCTCGTTGACCTGGCACAGCGGCCCGCCGGGCGATCTGCCCAAAGAGCCAGCCCTGGCTTTATAGGATTCGATCTATCGCTCTCGGAATGAGCAGCAGATCAAGCGGCATGACAATCGCGGCACCACATTAGGAACATTCGACGCCGCGGAGCGTCTTCTCTCCGCTCCCGGCAGCATTCCCCCATCACGTCGGGAGCACTCCGTGTGGAATGCGGCCCCGGCGTTCGGCCCCATCGAGCGCCGGGGCCGTTGACGTTGCTCTGAGGTTGGACCGCCAAGCCCAGCCCCTGCCTGACCGTCAAGCAGCGCTCCGCTGCAGGTGGCGCCCTTCCTTGACCTCCTCGATGATCTTGGCGCTGAATGCCTCGAGGTCACCGGGATAGCGCGAGGTGATCACGCCCTGATCGACCACCACCTCAGCCTCCACCCAGGTGGCACCGGCGTTCACGACGTCGGTCTTGATCGACTTGTAGGAGGTCATCTTGCGGCCCTTGGCAATCCCGGTTTCGATCAGCAACCACGGCGCATGGCAGACTGCCGCGACGATTTTCTTCGCCTCGAAAATATCCTTGATGAACTTCAGTGCCCTTGGCTCGACGCGCAGCAGGTCTGGGTTGATCTGTCCACCCGGCAGCACGACCGCGTCGTAATCTGACGCCGATGCTTGTTCGAGGGTCCTGTCCACCTTGACCGGTCGGCCCCAATCCTTCTGGTCCCAGCCCTTGATCTCTCCGCCGACCGGCGAGACGATCTCCACGGTCGCACCGGCCTGTCTCAAGCGGTCGCGCGGCACTTCCAACTCGGACTGCTCAAATCCGTTGGTGGCCAAAATCGCGATCTTCTTTCCTGACAAATCCATCGCATGCTCCCTCGATGACCTGGATAGCGGTCAATGAGGCCACGCCGGCATCGTTCCCCGCTCCGGGTTTCTGATGCTCTCTGGCCGCCTCACAATTCATAGAGCTGCCCGTTCATCACTGGGAACACCGCCGGTCCAGAGTCGTTGACGACCGGCACGGGCCTTCCCCGTGTGCGGCGGAACGTACGATGGACCGCTGCGGATGCTGCGATCCGGAGTGTGTGGTGCCCTACGCTCTGTTCGAAAACGATGAAAGATTGACGCGCCCGTTTCGGACCGAACGAGAGGTCTGGGAAGCGGCGGAGCGTGCGGATCTCATCACGCTCGGTACGCACGGCGAAAAGATCCTGGACAATGATTTCGAGATCAAAGCCTGCGAGGCGGCGCCGGACGAGCTTGCGGCGCCTCACCAGGAGATCGTCTTCACCAAGAGCGAGCCGGAGGATGCGGGGAGGAGCGGTCCTCCAGAGCCGAGGCCGCTTCCGTCTCAGACCAAAACGCGGGAGGCATCATCCTGAAAATGCGGTGTGGTGTTCGTCACGCGCGCATAACGTCCGGTCGGCGACAGACACTGCACAGCCCGAATCATTGTTGAGCAATTCGTTGCTCCCACCGGCGCCGGTCCGGCTCGACCGAGACACACCGCGTGATACCTCAAGTGCGGTTCGATCGCGAATCCGAGCTACCTCGTGGCAGCTGGACCGGAACATGAGGCGACGTGCTCACCACCCGCCAACTCCCGTCCCGAGCGCTCCGGCTTCTTAGCGTTTCCAGCACCAAGATGAATTTTTCCGCAAGCATGGCCGCCATCCAAACCACTGGCGCACTTCGCTTTTGACGTCGAAGGGCGCGTGACTGCTTGGAGAGGCTGATCGGCCTTTGTTTCAGCACGATGTCGTTCGCCGCCCAAATTGGTTTCGTGGGGCTTTCCGGTCGTCCTTTCGTCTGCCGCCACGTGCTGTCACGAAAAAGCCGAGGCGCGGAGCACCCCGGCTTCTGACAAAGTCGCCTTGAGAGATGGCGGTCCCGGCCTCAATCGCAGGAGCGCGGATCGACCGCAACGTACTCACCGGATGGATAACGATAATAGCAGCCTCCCTGCGAGAGGTAGTAGCCGGGACGCGACGCCGCCGTCGCCCCGACAAGGGCGCCGGTCGCGCCGCCAACCACCGCGCCGGCCGCGGCCCCGCTAGCGCGTCCCGTCAGCAGGCCGCCGAGCACGCCACCGACAATCGCGCCGCCAAGCGCGCTGGCGCCGGGATCCGCGGGAGGCGGAGGCGGAGCCGGTTCGTAGGCGACCGGCGGCGGCGCATAGGCCGGCGCTGGGGCATAGACGATGTCGTCGGCATAATCCTCGGAGACGTAGGTCGGCGGCCCCTCCAAGCGCTCTGGATAGTAGTACCAGACCCCGCCGACATCCCACCACCAGCCGTCCCGGCCATCATGGACTTCGTGGCGCCAGCGCCCACCTTCCCAGCCGAGGCGGCCCCGATACGGATGTCCGCCGAAGTCACGGGCCACGACGGCGCCGCGGGCGAAGCGGGCGTCCGGCCCGCGGCCGGCCACAGGCCCGGTCGGGTGCGGGCCGACCTGCCGCGGGCCGGCGGCATGACCGGCAGCGGGACCAGGCCCGGACGGGCGTGCTGCCGGCGCCGGCGCGCCCCGCGGGACCGGATGGCCTCCCGGGCCGTTTTGCTCCTGCGCCTGCGCGGACAGCGAAAATGCCGTCACAAGCGACATCACAGGCAGCAACGTTCTTATTCGGTTGAATGCCCTCATTCTCGCCTTCCTCGCTCGCCTATCCCTTGCACTGGCCGCGGCAACGCCTTGAGAACTGCGATCTGTCGAGATCGCATGAAGCGAAGCACCTGCCGGCCACCGTCCCGACAGATCGGCAAGATCACGCCGATTTTGCGGCGAATCCCGCAGCCCGATCTCAACTTCACGCGCTATGTCCATGATTTGCTTAGCGGCTTACGGAAACAATCCGCCTCATCTCCGCCACAATAGAGCGGGCTCGCTGTCCTGATCGGGCGGACTTCAGCGGGCCGGCTCGATCACATTGCAATTGGTTCGGCCGGACATCAGGCAGTCCTGCATCTTGCTCGCGGCCGTCAGGTCGTGCGCCAGCCAAAGGCCGAAAGCGAGCATCGCGGCGGCAATAAGCAGCCCGGCGATCGCGCCTCGCCTGCCATTGTCGGCGTTCGGATCACTCAAGGAAGGCTCCTGGTCAGACGCCGCGTAAACCGACATGCGCCTTGGTCGGCACCGCCGGCCCAACATAGGTGCAGGTGGTCAGCCATATCAACTGCTGGCACTGCCAATCGACACCGAGGACCCGGCTTGCGACCGACGTCGGCTGCGTCACGACAGTTGCCATCACGCTGGCGCTGGCGGCGACGATCGCGATCGCGACGGCAAGCGCCAGCCTTATGCGCCTCGACGACAATGAGGTCATGCCCGGTGGCTCCTTTGGAAGCGCAAAACGGCGCCTGCTGCCCTGAATTTGTGATTTCAACCACAACCGGCCGATCCGGCTCACCGTGGGCAGCTAAAATGGAGATCGCATTACGGGCTGCAATGGCGATAAACCAATTGTCATCTGGGTATGCGATCCTGTACACACTGGCTCCCGTCGCGCCCTCATGCTTGATCAAGAGATCGCTGAACGGCGAATCGACGGTGACGCCCAACCACCGATCCCACAAGCAACCCAAACAGCCACGCGAAGCGACCACATTCGATGAGAGGATTTAAGGAACCCGGATTTGCCGACCGGCAAAAGGCGGCCCAAGACGCGCGCAAGTCGATCTTGGAGAAATTCCGCGCCCAGCCCAAGCCGGACGATCCGGAAATGGTGAAGCGTCGCCTCGAGCGGGAAGCCGTGGCAGCACGGCGCGAAGAGGCACGTTTGGCGCGCGAAGCGGCCAAGGCTGAACAGAAGCGGCTCGAGGAAGAGGCCAAAGCGGCCGAAGCTGCCCGATTGGCCCGCGAGGCGGAAGAAGCTGCCGCGCGCCAGGCTGAGATCGAGGCCGAACAGAAGGCAAAACGCGACGCACGTTACGCTGCGCGCAAGGCACGCGGCAAGAAGCGATAGAGACAACGCAAGGCGGGCGGGGCTCGGCGGTCCGACCTCGTCCTGACGAACTTGCGCATCGTCTGACAGCGTCAATTGTCTGACGCCGTGAATCGCGTCAAGGCACGATGCATTGCCAGGTCCGCGATCTGCGGCCGTATCAGCGAGCGCACACCGGATTTGCTGGGGCGCGCTCGCGATGCATTACCTGCAATGAGCCCAGCGACGGCCAGGCTCGCCGCAGGCATGGCCCCTGCCCGCCTCCACGGAGCGCATGCGATCAATTGAAGCACCACCGCCCGTGAGGGTCCTTGGTTGAGCATCGTCTCCGCGCCAACGCGATCGGCGTGTGTCACGCGGGACAGCCGCCACAAACTCCGTATCTTGCTCCAGCTCGTATCGTGCTCCAGTGCCCACGCGCCGAAGTCCGCGCGCATCGCCGCGACACTCTACGGAGTTCGAACAGTCATGGGCACCGGGAAACCATCCCAGTACCGCTTCTCGATCTGAAGTCCGTGAATTTCGCCGCGAGTGACTCACGGACTTCAATATCTGCGGCACTAGTTCTTCTTCATCATGCCGTCGTCTTTCTTCATGCTGTCCTTGGACATGGCATCTCCCTTCTTCATGCCGTCCTTCGACATGGCGTCTTTCTTCATGCCATCGTGCATTGTGTCCTTCTTCATCTCGTCCTTGCCCATTTTGTCCTCGGCAAAAGCGACCGGCGCCAGCGCGACGTTCAGCGAGAAGGCAATTGCGGAAATTCCAAGCAAGATACGGGTCCGGGTGGTCATGATGATCCTTCCTTAGGAGTGGTTTCGCCAGCGACGCGATGTCGCTCGTGTTCTCGACGTTTCCCCACTGGACTTTGTTACGTGCTTCGGAGATTTTTCGATCGGTGTCACTCCGACACTTTTGAGCGCGGTGTTTGGAATTCCTGAATGACGACACAATTTCGCCCGTGAAGAGCATGTTAGTGTGGTTCAGAAATTCGCTTCTCACGTCCCCGCGCATCCGAAGTTCGCTTAAGGGAAATCGCCGCGAAACTGCGCGAAGCTCGGATTCAGGACACTTAGGACGGGTCGCGTCCCGGGATAGATCGGCCAGAGTGCACCGCAACAAATCTCACCTCTTGCAGTTCAGGCCCGAATGGTCTGAGTCATTGACCAGACGTGTTTCGGCAGGACCGGTGAGAGTCTCTTAACCACCGGCTTAGCCGGAACACCAATCAGAAGTTGTCCAGAGGAAGACCATGCTCTCTCGTCGCCACGTCATCGCATCCGCCCTCGCCGCACCCGCCGTCCTGCGTTTTGGAGTTGGCACAGCTCAAGCGGCGACCACCTTGAAAATCTCCCATCAGTTTCCCGGTGGCACGATCGACGCTGGCGATTTCCGCGATCGTCTGTGCCGGATGTTCGCCGCGGAAGTCGCCAAGCGCTCCGGCGGCGACCTCGTCGCGGAAATCTATCCGAACTCGTCGCTGGTCAAGACCGTCGCGCAGTTCTCCGCGATGCGTAAGGGCGCGCTCGATATCAGCCTCTACCCGATGCCGTATGCGGGGGGCGAGGTACCGGAGACCAATATCGCGCTGATGCCGGGCCTGGTCACCACCTACGATCAGGGCGCGCGCTGGAAGACCTCGCCAGTCGGCAAGGCGATGACCGACTTCATGGCCGACAAGGGCATCATCCTGCTCAGCTGGATCTGGCAGGCCGGCGGTGTCGCCAGCCGTACGCGCGCGCTGGTTGCGCCTGAGGACGCCAAAGGCATGAAGGTCCGCGGCGGCTCACGCGAGATGGACATGGTGCTGCAGACCGCCGGCGCCTCGGTGCTCTCGGTGCCTTCCAATGAAATCTACACCGCGATGCAGACGGGCGCCTGCGACGCCGGCATCACCTCATCGACCAGCCTGATCTCGTTCCGGCTGGAGGAAGTCTCGAAATTCCTGACCTCCGGTGCGAAAGCGTCCTACTGGTTCATGCTCGAGCCGCTCATGATGTCGAAGGCGATCTTCGACAAGCTCCCGAAGAACCACCAGGACATCATCCTCGCCGTCGGCGCCGAGCTCGAGGACTTTGGCCGCAAGGGTGCGCAAGCCGACGACGTCGAGGTCACGAAGGTCTACGAAAAGGCCGGCGCCAAGGTCGTGGAGCTCGATCTCGAAACGGTCAACAAGTGGCGCGATATTGCCCGTGACACCGCTTGGAAGGATTATGGCGCGCGGACCGCGACAGCCGGCAAATTGTTGAAGCTCGCCTCCGACGTTGCAGCATGATGCACGGTCCGTCTCCGGATCGCGAGATCACTCAGCAGATTCCCGCTGGCGGTCCGCTGGCGGGAGTCGAACGGGGCCTCGCGTTCGTCAATCGCATCATCGTCGTGCTCGCGGCAGTTGCGCTTGTCGCAGCCTGCGTCATCCTGAGCTATAGCGTGATCGGCCGCGCCCTGTTCAGGGCCGCTAATTATTGGCAGGACGAAGCGGCAGTGTTCCTGCTGGTCGGCGCCACTTTCATGACCTCGGCCTATGTGCAGGAGCATCGCGGTCACGTCAGCATCGAAGCCTTCGTCGGGCTGATGTCGCCCTTCGCGAATCGGATCCGGCTCTGGCTTGTCGACGTCGTGAGCTTTCTGTTCTGCGCATTCTTCACCTGGAAATCCTGGACCTTGACCAACGAGGCCTGGGAAGACGGCCAGGTCTCCAACTCGATGTGGTCGCCCCCCCTTGCAATTCCCTACTTTCTCATGGCCTCTGGAATGACCCTGCTCTGCCTGCAGATCCTGCTGCAGATCGTAAAGCCCCTGACCGGAGCGCGCCGATGAGCGTGTTTGGAATCGGGCTGTCCTACGGAGTGGCAACGCTGGTTGCGATGTTCTCCGGCATGCCGATCGCCTTTGCGCTCGGCGCGGTCGCCGTCGTGTTCATGGCCATCTACATGCCCACCGCCTCGCTGGATACGGTGACGCAGAATGTCTACGAGGAGATGGCCTCGATCACGCTGCTGTCCATCCCGCTCTTCATTCTGAAGGGGGCGGCGATCGGCCGCTCGCGGGCTGGCCAGGATCTCTATTCCGCGCTGCATGCCTGGCTGCACCGCGTGCCCGGTGGGCTCGGCGTCGCCAACGTCTTCGCCTGCGCGCTGTTCGCTGCCATGGCGGGCTCGTCACCGGCGACCTGCTCTGCGATCGGCTCGGCCGGCATCCCCGAAATGCGCAAGCGCGGCTATTCGGGCGGCTTCGCGGCCGGGATCATCGCAGCCGGCGGGACGCTCGGGATCCTGCTGCCGCCCTCGATCACGATGATCCTGTTTGCGATCGCTGCCGAGAAGTCGCTGGGCCGGCTGTTCCTCGCCGGCATCGGACCGGGCCTGCTGCTGGTGCTGCTGTTCGGCGGCTATGCCGTGATCCGTTTCCGCCAGGAGTATGCCGCCGCCAAGCTTGCTTACGAGAAAGCGGGCACCTGGTCCCCGATCCTGGCCGAGGACGATTTCACCCTCGCCCAGCGCTTTTCGGTGCTGCCGCGCGTGATCCCGTTCGTGCTGTTGCTGACCGGCGTCATGGTTGCGCTCTATGGCGGCTTTGCCACGCCGTCGGAGACGGCGGGACTCGGCGGCATTCTGGCCCTGGTTCTGATCGCGCTGATCTACAGCGTGTGGCGGCCGACCGATCTTGCCCCGATCATGAAGGCGACCCTGCGGGAATCGACCATGCTGATGCTGATCATCGGCATGTCGCTGCTCTATTCCTACGTGATGAGCTATCTGCACATCTCGCAATCGGCAGCCGAATCCATTGTCGCCATGCAGTTGCCGCGCTGGGGCCTATTGGCGGCGATCCTGCTGATGGTGATCGTGCTCGGCTTCTTCCTGCCGCCGGTGTCGATCATTCTGATGACGGCCCCGATCATTCTGCCACCGCTGCGGGCAGCCAATTTCGACATCATCTGGTTCGGCGTTGTGATGACGATCGTGATGGAGATGGGCCTCATCCATCCGCCGGTCGGCCTCAACATCTTCGTGATCAGGAATGTCGCGCCTGATATCCCCTTGAGCCAGGTGATCTGGGGCACACTGCCCTTCGTGCTGCTGATGATGGGCGCAGTGCTGCTGCTCTGCTTCGTCCCACAGATCTCGACCCTGCTGCCGGACCTCGTGATGGGACCAGATCTCAGCCGCTGACACGGCCGAGATTGCAAGTCGCGCACGGGAGTAGCGAATAGGGACCATCCCCTATTTGCTACTCCCTAGTCGCCCTCTTGGCTTTTGCATTGAGCGCGTTCGCCACGCGGCTCGCGGGCGGGCGGCCGATCAATCGGCTGATCTCGTTGGTGGCGGCCAGCAGTTTTGCCATATCGACGCCGGTCCGGATGCCCATGCCTTCGAGCATGTAAACCACGTCCTCCGTCGCGACATTGCCGGTTGCGCCCGGCGCGAACGGACAACCCCCGAGGCCACCGGCCGCGGCGTCGATCACGCGCACCCCCTCTTCCATGCCGGCATAGAGATTGGCCAGCGCTTGGCCATAGGTGTCATGGAAATGCATCGCAAGATGCGCTGATGGCACATCGCCGCCGACAGCGCGCAACATCTCGCGCGCTTTGCGCGGCGTGCCGACACCGATGGTGTCTCCGAGCGAAATCTCGTAGCAGCCGAGCTCCCACAGGACCTTCGCAACGTCGACGACCGCCTGCGGCTTGATCTCGCCCTCATAGGGACAGCCGAGCACACAGGAGACGTAGCCGCGCACCTTGATGCCGTCGGCCTTGGCGTGGGCGATCACCGGCTTGAAGCGCTCGAGCGATTCGGCGACCGAGCAGTTGATATTCGCGCGTGAAAAGCTCTCGGAAGCCGCTGCGAATACCGAAACGACCCTGGCGCCGGCCGCCCGCGCCGCCTCATAGCCCTTCACGTTCGGCACCAACACATGGAACTCGCCGGGCAGCTGAGCCACCGCGCGCATCACCTCGTCCGAGCCAACCATCTGCGGGATCGCCTTGGGCGACACGAAGGCGCCGACTTCGACCGTCGTCAGGCCGGCGTCCACCAGCGCGCGCACGAAGGCAATGCGGTCAGCGACGCTGAGGGGGGTCTTTTCGTTCTGCAGACCGTCGCGCGGACCCATTTCAATGATCCGGACTCTGTCGCTCATGACGGCCTCCCTGATTAGGATGACGGCTCGACGTCTGCGAGCTCAGCGCCTTCCTGCACGATGTCGCCGACCTTGCATTTGATGGCTTTGAGAACGCCGGCGAACGGCGCCCGCAAGGTCTGCTCCATCTTCATGACTTCCAAGGTCAGGATCGCGGCGCCCTTTTCCAGCGTGGCCCCCTCCTGCGCAAGCAGGGCGACCACGGTGCCCGGCAGCGGCGCGACGATCTTATCCTCGCCGGTCTGCTCCTCGGTATCGCCACCGAAGGCATCGATCCAATGCAGTTCGAACCGGCCGTTGCGGGTGCGCAAGTAGAGCTCGTGACCTTCGATGGCGGCGGCGACATAGGACTTCAGCCCGTCGAGCACAAGGTCGAAACCGCCACCATCCGTCGTCGAAAATGCGAGCACAAATTCGCGTTCGCCGACCGTGAGCGTCGACGGGCCGCGCCCATAAGCGAGCGTCACCGCGTACTCGCCGCCTTGCCGCTCCCGGAAGGCGAACACACGCCGCCGGCGGCCGACCGGCATCCAGCCGTCGCTGCACCATGGCGAGGACGCCTGATGCGCCGCTGCTCTCTGCTCCTCGACGAGGATAGCGGCCACCGCCGCGCAAAGCTCGAGATTACCGACAGTTGCGCTCGACCCGGTAAGCGCCGGCAATTCACGCTCGATGAAGCCGGTATCGATGGCATTGGCGCGCACACTCGCATGCGTCACGAGCGCCGACAGGAACGGAATGTTGGTGATGACACCCCGGACATCCGTCTGCTCGAGACCACGATCGAGCCGGTCGATGGCCGCCTCACGCGTCGGCGCCCACGCGATCACCTTCGCCAGCATGGCGTCGTAGTACGGCGAGACGGTATCGCCTTCGCGATAGCCTGCATCGATACGAAGGCCAAAAGTCTCCTCCGGCAAGCGCCAGGTCTTGATCGTGCCGACCGACGGCATGAAGTTCTTGGCCGGATTTTCGGCGTAGACCCGCACCTCGATGGCGTGGCCGTTCAGCCTGATCTGGTCTTGCTTGAGCGGCAGCTCCTCGCCGAACGCGACGCGCAACTGCCACTCGACGAGGTCGATGCCGGTGATCAGTTCGCTCACGGGGTGTTCGACCTGCAGGCGCGTGTTCATTTCGATGAAGAACACATCCTTGCCGTCGGAGACGAACTCGATCGTGCCCGCACCGACATAGGCGACCGCCGCAGCTGCCCGGCGCGCCGCCGCGCAGACCGTATCGCGCTGCACGGCATCGAGGGTCGGCGACGGGGCCTCCTCCACCACCTTCTGGTGCCGGCGCTGCAAGGTGCATTCACGCTCGAACAGAGAGACCAGATTGCCATGGCTGTCGCCGATGATCTGCACCTCGATGTGGCGCGGGTTGTCGACGAATTTCTCGATCAGCAAGCGGTCGTCTCCGAACGCCGCCTTGGCCTCACGCTTGGCGCTGGCGATTGCGGCCGCGAGCTCGCCGGCCGAATGCACCACCCGCATGCCGCGTCCACCGCCGCCGGCCGACGCCTTCACCAGGACGGGAAAGCCGATCCGCGCCGCCTGGTCCGCGAGCGTTGTCTCGTCCTGGGCTTCACCATGATAGCCCGGCACCAGCGGCACGCCGGCCTGTTCCATCAGCAACTTGGAGCCCGATTTCGAACCCATCGCCCTGATCATGTCAGGCGTCGGTCCGACGAAGATAAGGCCGGCATCGAGACAGGCCTGCGCGAATTCCGCGCTCTCCGACAAGAAGCCGTAGCCGGGATGAACGGCTTCAGCCCCGGTCTGCCGCGCGGCTTCGATCAGCCGCTCGACATTGAGGTAGCTGTCACGCGCCCGCGCCGGCCCGAGCAGCACGGCCTCATCGGCCAAGGCGACGTGCATCGCGTTGCGATCGGCTTCGGAATAGACCGCAACGGTCCTGAGGCCCATCGCACGCGCGGTCTTGATCACGCGCACGGCGATCTCGCCGCGATTGGCAATCAGAAGCTTGCGAAAACGTCGATACGATCCGGGATTGACCATCTTCACATCCTGAACAGGCCGAACTTGGTCGGCTCGATCGGCGCGTTCGCGGCGGCGGACAGCCCAAGTCCGAGCACCAGGCGGGTGTCGGCCGGATCGATCACGCCGTCATCCCATAGCCGCGCGGTCGCGTAATAGGGATTGCCCTGGCTTTCATATTGCGCCCGGATCGGCGCGCGGAATTTCTCTTCCTCCTCGACCGGCCAGTTCTCGCCCTTGGCCTCGATGTTGTCGCGGCGGACCTGGCTCAGCACCATTGCCGCCTGCTCGCCGCCCATGACCGAGATCCGCGCGTTCGGCCACATCCATAGAAAGCGCGGCGAATAGGCTCTGCCGCACATGCCGTAATTGCCGGCGCCGTAGGAGCCGCCGATCACGACCGTGAATTTCGGCACGGACGCGGTTGCGACGGCCGTGACCAGCTTGGCGCCGTCACGCGCGATGCCGCCGGCCTCGTATTTCTTGCCGACCATGAAGCCGGTGATGTTCTGCAGGAACACCAGAGGAATGCCACGCTGGCAGCACAGCTCGATGAAATGCGCGCCCTTCAGCGAGCTCTCGCTGAACAGGATGCCGTTATTGGCGATGATGCCGACCGGATAACCCCAGATATGAGCGAAGCCGCACACCAGCGTCTGGCCATACAGCTTCTTGAACTCGTCGAACTCGGAACCATCGACCACGCGCGTGATGATATCGCGCACATCGAACGGCTTGCGGCCGTCGACCGGCACCACCCCATAGATTTCCTCGGCCGCGAACAAGGGCTCGCGAACCTCGCGCATGTTGAGCGCGACACGCGCAGCCGGCGGCTTCAGGGTGGAGACAATCCGCCGGGCGATCCCGATCGCATGGGCATCGTTCTGCGCGTAGTGATCGGTGACGCCGGACTGGCGCGAATGCACATCGGCGCCGCCGAGCTCCTCGGCGCTGACCACCTCGCCTGTAGCGGCCTTCACCAGTGGCGGGCCGCCGAGGAAGATCGTGCCTTGGTTGCGCACGATGATACTCTCGTCCGACATCGCCGGCACATAAGCCCCGCCCGCGGTGCAGGAGCCCATCACGATCGCAATCTGCGGGATGGCTTGCGCCGACATCTGCGCCTGGTTGTAGAAGATGCGGCCGAAATGGCGCTCGTCGGGGAATATCTCGTCCTGCAGCGGCAGGAAGGCGCCCCCGGAATCCACCATGTAGACGCAGGGCAGATTGTTCTGCCGCGCGATGTCCTGCGCGCGCAGGTGCTTCTTCACCGTCATCGGGTAGTAGGTGCCGCCCTTGATGGTGGCATCGTTGGCGACGACGACGCATTCCCGCCCCGCGATCCGCCCGACGCCTGTGACGATGCTGGCCGAATGCACATCGCCGCCATACAGGCCGTAGGCCGCGAGCGGCGACAGTTCGAGAAAGGCGGTGCCAGGGTCCAGCAGCAGATCGACGCGCTGGCGCGCCAGCATCTTGCCACGGGCAAGGTGCCGGTTGCGCGACGCCTCGCCGCCGCCGTCCGCCACCTGGTCGAGCTTGGCGCGGAGATCGGCAACCAGCGTGCGCATCGCGTCCGCATTGCGCGCAAAATCGGCGGACGCCGGATCAATCGTGGAATGAAGTGTCATCACCGGCGCCTTTAGCGAGGGTGGAAAAGTAGCGAGGGAGGAAAGCCACCTGAACCCAGTCCAGGCGAGCCCGGATCCGAGCCCGGCCGCAACACAGCCGGGTCTATCATCTTTACGCCCACGCTGTCCCTCCCTCGCCCTGTGGCTCCGACTTGGCGCTCGCCACTATTTCTCCCAAGGAATTAAACGATCATACGTTTTTTTAATTCAGGCTCAAGCAATAGTTTCGTTTGGCCGCAGTCAGCTAGTCCATTGAAACTATGGGAATTTCGTGAGAGCGTCGGATCGCGGCTCGCCGGTCTCGATCGGGCTGGGAGGACTCAGGGCAGGCACGAGATGGCACGCACGATCGGCTCACACGGCCCGACCACGATGGAGGCGATCCGCAAAGCGGGCCTGCGTCTGATCTTCGAACACGGCTACGCCGCGATGAGCCTACGTCAACTCGCCGCCGAGGTCGGCATCCAGCCTGGGTCGCTCTACAACCACATCAGCACCAAACAGGACCTACTGTTCGATCTGGTGCAGGAACACATGAACACGCTGCTGCGCGCCCTCGAACAGGCGCTGCAGGACAAGGAAGGTCCGACCGAGAGGCTGCGCGCCTTCGTGGCCTTTCACGTCACCTACCACATGGCCAGGAAGCGCGAGGTCTTCATCGCCAATTCGGAGCTGCGCAGCCTGGAACCCAGGAATTACGCCGCGATCGTGGCGCTGCGCACGACCTATGAACAGCGCCTGGCCGACATTCTCGCCGAAGGCGTTGCGGACGGCGTCTTTGACGTCGTCGACATCCAGGTCGCAACCTTCGCGATCATTGCGCTCCTGACCGGTGTTTGCACGTGGTATCGGCCGGGCGGACGGCTCACCAGGGACGCGATCATCGCCGCCCATGAAAAGCTGGTCCTCTCGGGCGTGATGCCGCAAGCCGCGCAGCCCGCTGCCACAGGCAGAGCGCGCGACATCCAACCTGCCGGCTGTGACGGCACGGACCGGACCGTATGACAGAGGGCACATTGCTGGACGATATCGATCGGAGGATCCTGGCGGAGTTGCAGAGCGACGGCCGGCTTCGCAACAACGAACTCGCCGACCGGATCGGCATCTCCCATTCCAACTGTCTGAGGCGGATGCGAGCGCTACGCAGCCGCGGCGTGATCAAGACGATCCGCGCCAGCCTGGACGAGAAGGCGCTGGGCTATGAGGTGGTCACCTTCGTCACGATCCAGCTCGCAAGCCAGCAACAAGCGGCGATCGCGGCGTTCGAAGCCGCGATCGCGGCGCTCCCTCTGGTCCAGCAATGCTGGCGCCTGTCAGGCGAAGCAGATTTCCTGCTGAAATGCGTCTCGACCGGTGTCGACGGTATGAGCCGGCAGCTCCGGCAATTTGCTGCCCTGCCCGGCATCCGCGCCATCCGCAGCTTCCCAGTGCTCGGCGTGGCAAAGGACGCGCCCTTGCCCATCGAGCCGCCACCGGCTGGATCGAAGTAAGCAGCGCCGCCGCTGCTTTAGACTAGTGCGTCCAGATTTAATGCGTCCAGGGCTCGCCGCGGCGGAACGAAAAGTTGTCGGCATAGGCGATCTGGCGCTGCGCCGGCTCCTTCGGCTCGATCACCTGGTACGGGATCGCCTTGCGCTCGCAATAGGTGATCGCCTCTTCCTTGGTGTGGAAACGCAAGCTCAGCTGCTGCTTCATGTCGGTCGAGGAGGTCCAGCCCATCAACGGCTCGATCGCGCGCGGCTGCTCCGGCTCGTAGTCGAGCTGCCATTCCCGGGTCTTGGCCTTGCCGGATTGCATCGCGTTCTTGGCCGGCTTAAAAATACGTGCGGTCATCGATGGACGGGCCCTCAAAGCGACAGTAAAGCGCGTGGTGGAAACCTCCGGGATAGGCTAGAGGCACGTTTCAGGAATGTGATCGGTGATTCCTACCCCTGGATGCACCTTTTCTCGACCCGTATAGTCATTCTGCCGCCCCATGACAATCTGCGATGATGGCCATGGGATTCTCCTGCTCCCTGACGACCGTCTCGAAACAGCGCGTTGAAGCAGCCCCATGAACATCAAGGCCACACTGCCGGAGAAAGGACGCGACCTCCGGCTCGACCTGTTCCGCGGCATCGCCAACTGGGCGATCTTCCTCGATCACATTCCCGATAACGTGGTGAACTGGATCACGACACGGAATTACGGGTTCAGCGACGCGGCAGACCTGTTCGTGTTCATCTCCGGCTACACCGCCTCGTTCGTCTATGCGCGGATGATGATCGACCGTGGCTTCATCGTCGGCGCCACCCGCCTGTTCAAGCGCGTCTGGCAGCTCTATGTCGCCCACATCGTCCTGTTCGTGATCTACATCGCGGCCATCAGCTATCTTGCCAGCCGGTTCGGCGATTCCGAGATCATCAGCGAGTTCAATGTCGCGGGGCTGGTGGATCACGCGACCGACACCCTGGCTCAGGGCCTGATCCTGAAGTTCAAGCCGGTCAATCTGGACGTGCTGCCGCTCTATATCGTGCTGATGGGCTTCTTCCCGCCGGTGCTATGGCTGATGCTGCGCCAGCCCGATCTCACGATGGCGGGGTCCATCGTGCTCTGGCTTGCTGCACGCCATTTCGACTGGAATTTCACTGCCTATCCTGTCGGCACCTGGTATTTCAATCCCTATTGCTGGCAGGTGCTGTTCGTCTTCGGTTCGTGGTGTGCGCTCGGCGGTGCCCGTCGCTCCATGGGGATCATCATGTCCCCGATCACCCTGTACTTCTGCCTGGCCTACTTGCTGTTTGCATTGATCATGACCATGGCCGGACGCTTTCCCGATTTCGGGGCGATGTTTCCGGATTGGCTGTACGGCGCTTTCAACCCGAACGACAAAACCAACCTCGCCCCCTACCGCTTCCTCCATTTCGTCGTCATCGTGATCCTGGTGATCCGCTTCGTCCCGAAGGAATGGTCGGGGCTGGAATGGAAGCTCTTCGACCCGCTGGTGGTCTGCGGACAGCAATCGCTGGCCGTCTTCTGCGTCGGCGTCTTCCTCTCCTTCATCGGCCACTTCACGCTCATGATGAGCTCAGGTTCGCTGCTTGCCCAGATCCTGGTCAGTGTCGCCGGCATCGCCATCATGACGACGGTGGCCTATTACATTTCCTGGTCCAAGCGTCAGGACAAGCCCCTGCCCAAGCCGGTACCAAAGCCGACGTAAGCGCCCTCTCCGGGCGCTAACGCTTCGGCTTGCGGGACGCGGAAGGCGCCTGGTCTCGCTGCGCTGACTGGGAGAGCGGAGGGGAAACGATCCGGCCGCGCGAAGTAAAGCCACCCCACTCCGCCGACCAACCGACCTCGACCGCAGCAGTCTTCTCGATCTCGCCGAGGCGCTTGCCCTGGAGCGCGAACATTGCGCCCTGTGGATCGATGCACCGCGCGATCCAGATCCCGTCCGGCAATTCCACCGGCCCCTGCGCCACGCGTCCGCCAAGCGTGCGAACGCGTTGCAGCGCTGCAGTCAGATCGGCAACATTGAAATAATAGAGCCAGAACGGGACCGGCGCCCGGGGCAGCTTGGTGAAGATACCGCCGATGGTATCCGCGCCTGCCGAGAACAGCTGGTATCCCTCGATCGCCCCGACATCATCGGCCGCCTTCTGCCAACCCAGCCAAGAGCTATAGAAGCTGAAGGCCGCAGGCCCATCGGCCGCCAGCAGCTCGTGCCAGCCGACCCGCCCGACGGTTGCAGTCGTTGCGCGCGGCGGCGCAAACTTCAGCCCCTCGACCAAAGCCAGGGTCGCCGTCTGCGGGTCCGCAACGATGGCGATCCGGCCGATATTGCTGTCGGTGGGCTGAACGTAGACCCGGCCTCCCAGCGCCCGGAGCCGTTCGGCAGCTGCATCCGCGTCGGCGACAGCGACGTAGCCGGCCCATCGCGGCATAGCGCCGCTGCGCAGCGCCTCCGGGGGCAACGCCATTACCCCGCACACGGGAGCCTCGGCGTTGGTCAGCAGGCGGTAAGGAAATTGCTGTGTCGATGCGTCGCGAGCATCCCACCCAACCACCTCGCGATAAAAGCCCTCGGCCGCCCCCCTGTCGGTGGTCAGCAATTCGTACCACACAAAATGTCCATGGTTGCTGGTCATGAGCTCAGCTCTGCCGCGCTTGTTGCAACGCCACATTCACATTTGAAGCGGCTGTCGCGAGGAACAATCAAGAGCGATCGTGATTGTGTGGGCTCTGTGCCGTGCCAGTCTGACATCGCCGACGTTCACAAAGATGAATGAAAGCAAAACGTTGCGCCAAGCAAATCTTTCTCCTGCCTTGCGTGTCACGAAGGTGCAGCGTACTATCAAAGTGGGGCGGATCGACACAGACCTTTCGAGGGAACGGAGGATGTAACGATGCCACAAGCAAAGCCAGCTTCGAAGCGGAAGCGTGCGGTAAAGGCTGCGGTGCCTGCGCTTGGCGCTGCCGGATTAGGCTTCTCGATGGTCGGTGCCGCATCGGCCGCCACCATGCCCGTCGATGCACCGAAGACCGTCGATCTGTCCGCGACGCATCCGATCACGCTGAGTGACGAGGAAATCGCCGACATCTCGCTCTCGACCTTCCATCTGTTCGACAAGGAGAACGCGGACGCCAAGGTGCAGACCGCTTGGCGCGGCTGCGGCGGCTGCCGTGGTTGCCGCGGATGTGGCTGCCGCGGGTGCCGTGGCTGTCGTTGCGGCGGTTGCGGAGGCTGCGGCGGTTGCTGCCTCTCGTGGGGCGCCTGCCGCCTCTGCTGAGCCAGCTCAGCCCATTGATCGTCCGATCGATGTGAATGTCTCATGGCCGGGTCCGACGAGGTCGACCCGGCTCATTCATGTCTTGACTGCGCCGCCAGCCAAGATCCCGTTCGGGTTTCCTCTTCCGAACTGACCTGCCTTCCCGCCCTCCCGGTATGTCGATTCAGCTCCAGGACATTCCTGTCACCGAAACGGGCGTCCCCGGTCGCGCGGCATCGCCAGCACACATTCGCAGGGACGTTACACCATGACGACACGCCCCCAAAAATCGGCGCGCTCCCGAACCGGTTCGGCGTCGCGGGCCAGCAAGAGCACACTGCAATTCGCGCCGAATTTCACCGCCTATGTGCTGCCCCCGGACGTGGTCTGCGTCTATTCCGAGGACCGAAAATTCTTCCTCCATGGCGAGCTCTATTGCGCGCTTGCATCTGCGATCGGACAAGGTGGCAAAAGCCGGGGCGATCTGATCGCCAAGCTCGGCAAGACCTTCCCTGCCGAGAAGATCGAAGGGGCAATCAACCGCCTGCTCGAACGCCGCTATGTCGTCAATGGCGGAGCATCGAATGGCGACGTGCTCGCCGGCTATTGGGCCAGCATCGGCCTGCCGCCTGAGGCGGCCGCGCAGAATCTGGCAAAATGCAAGGTTCGGATCGAAGCCATCGACGTGAAGGGCGCGGCTGAGCTGAGTTCAGCTCTGGGCAAGCTTGGTGTGCGCGTCGTCGCACGGTCTGCCGACCTCACGATCACGCTCGTCAACGATTATCTGGAACCGCAACTCACCGCGCTCAATCAAAAACGCGTGGCTGACAACACGACGTGGCTTCTGGTGCAGCCATCCGGTATCGCCCCGCTGGTCGGCCCGGTGTTTCAGCCCGGCCATACCGGGTGCTGGACCTGCCTGTTCGACCGCATGATCCGCAATCGCGAGATCAAGGGCTTTCTCGATCGCGGCGGCGCGCGCGCCGTGGCGACCTCTCCCCTCGCCCGCAACCCGCTCGGCCAGAATGCGATCCAGTTTGCGGCGATGGAGATCGCCAAGGCGATCGCGACCGGCTTCCGCACCGACCTGCACGATCACATTTTGAGCTTCGATCTGACCGGTGCCGCCATCGCCAGGCACTATGTCGCCCAGCGACCGCAATGTCCGACCTGCGGCGACAAGAAGCTGGTCAATCCGCGCCGCGCGCCCGAGCCGATCCCGCTGGGCTCCGGTGCCAAGCTTTTGATCACGTCCGGCGGCTATCGCACCGTGACCTCGCGCGCCACCGTCGCTCGGTTCAGGCGGCACGTCAGCCCGCTCACCGGCGTGGTCAAACGGCTCGAGCGGATCGAGGCCGATCTACCGATGAACACCAATTTTTTCGCGCAGCATAACTTCTCCGCGCCGGCGCAGAGCGTCGCCCAGCTGAGGTCCGGCCTGGAAGGCGGCAGCTTCGGCAAGGGCTCCACCGCCGAACAGGGCGAAGCCAGCGCGCTGATGGAAGCGATCGAGCGCTACTCCGGCATCTTCCAGGGCGACGAAATCCGCGCCACCAAGCGGTTTACGGATTTCGCCGATGGCGATGCGATCAAGCCCAACGACATCCTCTTGTTCAGCGATGTGCAATACGAGCATCGCCAAAACCACACCCATCAGGACGACACCCAGCCGGCGCCCGAGCCCTTCGATCCGCTTGCGAAAATTGAATGGTCGCCGCTGTGGTCACTGCGCGACAACAAGTTCAGATACGTTCCGACCAGCCAGCTTTATTTCTTCTACAGCGGCCCGCGCCCGTTCCATGCAGATTCCAACGGCTGTGCCGCAGGCAACACGCTGGAAGAAGCGATCGTCCAGGGCTTCCTCGAACTGGTCGAGCGCGATTCTTACGCGATCTGGTGGTACAACCGCTCGCAGCGCACCGAAGTCAACCTCGATCATTTCGAGGATTCCTACGTCAGCGATTTGCGCAACCAGTTCACTGACGCCGGCCGCAAGCTGTGGGTGCTCGACATCACCAGCGATCTCGGTGTGCCGACTTTCGTCGCCATCATGCATTGGATGCAGGACGGGCACGAGAACATCGAATTCGGCTCCGGCGCGCATTTTGATCCGCGCATTGCGCTTCTCCGCGCCATGACCGAGCTCAGCCAATTCCTGGCCATTGGGCTGATGGGCGGCGGCTCCGGCGAGAAGCCGACACTGGACGGCATCACGCCGCTCAGGCTCGAGGATTATCCATTCCTGCGGCCTGCGAAATATCCGATCCCGCGTCCCGAACTGGGAATGGCGATCCCGCGCAGCACCACGCGCGAGCAGGTCGATGCGTCCGTCGAGATCGCAAGACGCGCCGGTCACGACTTTCTGGTGCTCGACCAGACCCGGCCGGACGTCGGGGTATCCGTGGTCCGCGTCGTCGTCCCTGGCCTGAGGCATTTCTACCGCCGCTTCGGGCCCGGCAGGCTCTATGACGTGCCGGTCAAGCTCGGCCTGCGTGATGCGCCGATCCCGGAGCATGAGCTGACGCCATTCCTGCCGCATACGTGATCGCGGGACACGCACCATGGCCAAGCGGATGAACAAGCCGACGAAGAAGGCGGCAGCACCGACGAAGAAAGCGAAAGCGGTGCCACAGCGAGCTGCGCCGCTCGTGCTCTCGGTGCGGCTCAGCGAGCATGTTGTGCTCGAACCGGCAGGCCGCAACCATCTGTCGGCTGTGGTCAACGGCTACCCGCTGGATCTCGGCAGGTTCAGCGAGGCTGCCGCGAAACGGGCGCACGTTCTGAAAGATGGCGTCAAGCTTGCCGCATTGGCGGGCACCAAGCCGCTGGACCAGGAGATTGCGAAGCTCGTCCAACTGCTCGCGCGCCAAGGCCTCGTCGAATATGTCCTGGCGCGCAGGGCCGACGCCCATGCACTCGCCGTGATCGAGCCGCAGATGCCTGACTATCGGCCGCAGATCCCAAAACTCGGCAATGGCGAGACCATCGTGCTGTCACGCTTTGCCTATCTGCGCCGGCGCGCCAGCGAGATGGTGCTGGAGTCGCCGCGCTCTGGCGCGCTGTTTCGAATCGGAGATCCGGCTGTCGTTGCGATGCTGACGGCGCTCGCGGCGCCGCAGAAAGTCGGCAAGCTGCGCGCGATGTCCGGATTTCCCGGCATCGAGCTGCTTGCCTTGCTGCTGGATTGCGGCATCCTGTTCCGGTTGGACAGGCCCGATGATGACGGCCAGCGCCCGAGCGAGGGCGACGAAGCCCTGGTGATGTGGGACTTCCACGATCTGCTGTTTCATGCCCGCAGCACCGAGGGGCGCCAGGCCAATCCGCTGGGCGGCGTCTATCCCTATGTGGGTTGGATCGAGCCGCCGCCCGCCATTCGGCCCAATTGGCCGGGCGAGCGGATCGATCTTCAGCCAGCGCTCGCTGCGCCGGCCGAAACGGCCTCCGCCGCCGCAAGACTGTTTCGCTCGCGGCATTCGGTGCGCGACTATGATGACCAGAGGCCGATCACGCTGGCCGAGCTGTCGCTGTTTCTCGACGGCACCGCGCGGGTGTTGTCGCGCTGGGAGAGCAGTCTCGACGACGAGAGCGACAGCCCGGTGCTCGACTACACGCGACGGCCCTATCCGTCCGGCGGCAGTGCCTACGAGCTCGAGCTGTATCTGACAGTGGCCAATTGCGACGGCCTGGCTACCGGGCTCTATCATTATGATGCCGACGCACATGCACTGGTAGCGATTCCAGCCCGGCCCGAGCTGCTTACCGCAATGCTGGATTCGGCGCAGTTCGCAATGGACGCCGCCGGCCACCCGCAGATCCTGATAACCGTCACGTCGCGCTTTGCACGGCTGGCCTGGAAATACAGCGCCATTGCCTACGCGCTGACGCTTAAGGATGTCGGTGGGCTGTTGCAGACTTTCTATCTGATGGCGGCCGACATGGGGCTCGGCGCCTGTGCGGTCGGCACCGGCAATATCGACCTGTTCGAAAAGGTGAGTGGCATTCCGTTCCACATCGAAGGCCCGGTCGGCCAGTTCACGCTCGGCCGCGCCATCGATGCTTCTGATGCGAAGTGAAGGCTGCAGGTGCACGGTTGACCTGTGTCAATCGCGGCCGGACGGTCGCCGCTAATGGTCGGTCACGAACCCGAGGTCGTGCTGCACTGAGCGCATCCGCTCGCATGCAACCCGATGCGGCCTCGCTGAAAGGATCAGATTATGCCGACCCATTTTCATGCCGTCGTGTGGCTCGATCACGTCGAGGCGAAAGTATTCCATATCGGCCTCACTGGCGCCGACGAGGTCAGTCTGCACCCGCATCTGCCGACGCGCCATCTGCACCACAAGGCCAGTTCGATCGGCAGCGGGCACGCGGCAACCGACAAGCATTTCCTTGAGGAGGTCGCGAACGCGCTCGGCGATGCCGGGGAAATCCTCATTATCGGCCCGGCCGGTGCGAAGACGGAGCTTGCCCATTATCTGCAGGAGAGGCATCCGGCGATCAGCAAGCGCGTCGTCGCAGTCGAGCCGGCCGATCACCCGAGTGACGCTCAGATCATCGCCTACGCCAAGCAGCATTTCAAAATGCCGCCGCCGCGGGTGGCGACGGGCACAGCCGGCTAACGGCTGTTTCCTTCCCTATCTCGCGCCGTCTGCCAAGGCCTCGCTGCAGGCACGACGCCCCGATCAGGCCAATGTGTCGCAGGCACGATGTGCTTGATCTAGCGCAAAGACGATAGTTTTCGATTCAGGCGAGGATAACCATAGCGGATGTTCCTTCCCCGGATTCAGCCGCTCAACTTCGGATGCTCCCGAGTTTGCCGCTCCGGGGGCATCCGAATTTTTTTGGCGGCTCATCGAACAGTCAACGACGGTCACGAGCTCAGTACGGGGAAGCGTCAAGCAAGAACGTCGTAAGCCCGCGCTCCGCACGCGAACGCCAGCCTATCCGGCAGCAAGGCCAGTCAATCGGAGTTTCCGAGTTGAAGTTCGGATGACGAGTGTGCGCGGCTTTCGCACCTATATCGGCCTCACCGGCGTCGACGAGGTCAGTCTGCACCCGCATCTGCCGACATTCCATCTGCACCACAAGGCCAGTTCGATTGGCGAAGTTTCTTAGAGTGGAAGTAGGTAAGTAAAGTGGCTTCTTTTCAGAAGCGCCTTCCACTTTGGATCGAAACCAGCCCATTGGCCTGAGCTCCGACCCAAGCCACCCAAGATGGTGTAGCCGGATTCATAGGCGCCGCTCTCGTCAACATAGACGGTAACGATCACGAAAAGCTCCGCCAGATCAGTCGAAAGTGCCTCAGCAAGATGCTTGAGCAATGGTTTTGGGTACTGCGGGTCGCTTGTTCGAATCCCTCGTTTATTCGGATCTAAAATACAGATTCGAACACCCCAACGGCGACCCAGCTCTGTGGGTAAATCGGGGCAAAAACTGATGCATGGGAAGGACATGCACTGACGCGTTAGGGGGACGCCAGGGGGTACTAAGTGCCTTGATCAGAAATGGCTTTTGGCGGCTCTGGTTGTCTCAGGGGGCACCCAGGGGAGAGCACATGGTCGGGGCAGCTGGATTCGAACCAACGACCTGCAGTACCCAAAACTGCCGCGCTACCAGGCTGCGCTATACCCCGAACTCTGTGGTCCGACGTCCTACACGCTCGCCGCCTCGGCAGCAAGGCGGCTGGGGAGCGCCGGTCCGGCAAATGCGCGCGGCCTTCCACAACCGAAAGTGGACGTCAGTTGATTTCACAACTTCGTGACATCACCCTGCGGGCGGGCGATTCAATGTGACGAGATGGCGGGCGATCCGCTTTCCGGATGGATTTCCGCTGCCATCATGCCCTTGGAGCCCGGCCCATAACGCACCAGCACATATTGGCCGGGACGCAGTTCGGTCATGCCGAACCTACGCAGCGTCTCCATGTGGACGAAGATATCCGGAGTACCCTCGCCGCAGGTGACGAAGCCGAAGCCACGCAGGCGGTTGAACCATTTCACCTGCGCCCGCTCCAACCCGCTCGTGGGCGTGACGGTGACATGTGTCCGCGGCGGCAGCATCTGCGCCGGATGGATCGCGGTGGACTCATCCATCGAAAGGATGCGGAAGGCTTGATATCCTTTCGCCCGCTGCACGCACTCGCAAACCAAACGCGCGCCTTCGTAGGCGGTCTGATAGCCGTCGCGCCTCAGCACGGTGACATGCAGAAGAACGTCTGGCCAACCATTGTCCGGGACAATGAAGCCATACCCCTTCGAAGCGTCGAACCATTTGATGACGCCACCAATTTCGACAAGATCTTCGCCGAGACTCGACAATGCATCAATCGCCGAATCGCGCGCGGCGCCGCTTGGATAATCTCCGAGCCGGCTTGGTGCGGACCCACCAGGCACCGGTACTCCGAGCTTCTTGGACCCAAATTCGTCCGACCCCATAACCCCGGACCTCACAGATGATTTTGTGAGCCGCCACCCCTGCAACGGCGCCCTCATGCGCACTCATCAACTCTACTCACGATGAATCACGCGAATCTCTCGAACCAAAAGATAACATTCCCTTGCCTCGCGCATAGATAAAAATCAAAGCCGCCGGAACCTTTGAACAGTCTTGCAGGGTGCGCTTCGATTTCGATTCAATTGCGAACGAAGGGAGACAGGGTCTCTCCGATATCGTGATGGATCACGAGATCGGCAACGTCGTCCTGCTCCGTCGGTTCCCGGTTGATGATCACGAGCTTCGCCCCCGCGTTCTTTGCCATCAGCGGAAAGCCGGCGGCCGGCCAGACCACGAGCGAGGAGCCGATGGCGAGGAACAGGTCGCTGCGCTGGGCCAGATTGGCCGCCTGCTGCATCGCATCTTCCGGCATGGCTTCACCGAACGAAACCGTCGCCGTCTTCACCGGATCGCCGCAAGCTGGGCAATCCGGGGCGGCTTTCTGGGCGTCGAAGCGTTGTTTGACCCAGGCCAGATCATAATCTTGCCGACATCCGATGCATCGCGCGTAGGTTGTATTCCCATGCAGCTCGATGACATGATGAGCGGCAAAGCCCGACGCCTGGTGCAGATTGTCGATGTTCTGGGTGATCACGGCCGGAACCTTGCCGGCGCGATAGAGCGAGGCCAGCGCATGGTGGCCGCGACCGGGCTTCGCCGCTGCAAACACCGCCTCCATCGCAAAGCGGCGGCGCCAAGCCTCGTCCCTGGCGTCCTGGCTGGCCACGAATTCCTCGAAGGAGATCGGCCGATGGCGTGCCCACACCCCACCGGGAGAACGGAAGTCCGGGATGCCGGTTTCGGTGGAAAGTCCCGCGCCGGTGAAAGGAACGACGACGGATGCGGCGGCGATCATATCGCCGAGCATCGCGACACCACTCTGGAGATCCGTTGCAATCATCGGCAGCAGTCCCAAGACAAAGGCCGTGCCAATCATAGCACGGCCTTTTCCCTTTACCGCCCTGCGCTCGCCCGCGTCAGCAAAGCCCGGTCAGGCAGCTTCCGAGACGGAGTCTGAGGCATCGCCGGCTGTTCCGGTTTTCCCATCCTGCGCCTTCTTGGCCTTGGGAGCAGGCGCGGAAGCCGCCACCTTCTTACCCGGCTTGCCACCGCCCAACTGGGCCAGCCGCTCCATTTCCGCTTCCAGCTCCATCTGCCGCGCGGTGACCTTTTCAAGCAATTTTGCCGCCGCCGCGTCGCGCAGCCCGGCCAGTTCGTCAATGCTCAGGGAATCCAGATCGAATTTTGCCATTCTCAGCCCATCTCTCGAAGTTCGTGAGTCCATCGCACGACCTCCCGCACGAACTTCGAAAAGCCGAAGGGCCGCTTGCAAGTTTCTGATTCTCGGTGGTCTCTCGTGCCGCGTTCGCCCCGAAGGTCGTGAACGGCGCTTGCGGCGCGCAGAATGCGGTGACGGCGGCACGGGCTCCCATTGTGATCGCTAGCGAGAAGCTCACGACATCACAACAATGGCGCCGCCTTTTCCACCACCACGGTGCGACTTGTTCCTGCCCCGTTCGCCGCAGTGGGAAATCCACTGCGCAGGAATGGGTTCGCGGAGCTTGTCCGCAATCGCGCCCTAATCGCGAGCGCTCATCCGCGCACACGATTCGGCTGCGACCGGAGATGATCGATGGCAAAGAATGAAAAGCAGGAACGAATTACGAAGGAGCGCGAGGAGATCACCGCGCGGGTCGCGAAGTTCAAGGCGACGCAGGACCGGTTTGCGCGGGAACGTGAACAATATGCGATCGCAGCCTGGGCGAAGGCCGGAAGGAACGAGCGAGGCGACTAGCGCGGCGGCGACGAAGTTCCGCTGATGAGCGCGCGGGCCGCCAATCGGGGTTCGAATTCGCTCCGCCGCCGCCGCTCGCTGGGGTCACAAGCAGCGAAAAGCCCGGAAGCAGGGCTTCCGGGCTTTATCATCACCAGTAGTGGTGCCAATAGTGGTGGCGGTGATAGTAGGGACCGCCATAATACGCGTACGGGCCCGGGCCATAAACGTAGCGAGGCCCATAATAGTAGTCGTAGTCGGGGCCGTAATAATACGGATGTGACGCTGCGATCGCGCCCGCGGTCAGCGCACCCGCCGCAAGGCCGAAAGCAAGACCGGGTCCGATGCCGCGCGCCTCAGCCGGCGCGGTCGCGAGCGAGGTCGCGGCCACAGCGCCGACCGTCGCCAACACTGCCAGTGTTTTTCTCATGGTCATGTCCTCCACTTGAACACCAGCATCCAACGCGCACGGCCTGCCTTGGTTGCAGGCGTTTGCCCGAGCCGCACCACGGAACGCGGCGACAGTTCGAACGTTCTGGATCAAGCGAGGTGCCCCATGCCGTCATGGTTGGAACTGGTCTTGAACATCATCGGATATGGCGGTTTCCTCGTCCTCGCTTCGCGCGACTGGCCTGACGTCGCAGACAGCGCCCCAGAGGAGGTTCGTCAGGACAAGGCCTAGCGGCCGCATCGGTCCGGTTGCGCGTGCGATGAAGCATACGCGACGAAGCCGATCGGAACTTCAGTGCGCAGCAGCCGTTTCGATTTGATCCCTGAGAAGACCTTGCCGTTGCCGTGCCGAGAAATGATGCGACTTGTCGCTTGTGACAGTCCCCTCGCCTTCTCGATCACCCCTTTGGCCTAGGCTATGTCGGCGACGTCAAGCACAACGGCCTCCCGGCTCGCTGGCAGAATTTTTTGAACCTTTTTGCCCGCGCAGGGACGGACTGTTGCTGGGGATTTCAGGGCCCAGTCTTCGAGGCAGCGTCACTCGGCGAACATATTCCGCCGTCCGTGGCGCTGCTGTCGTTTTAACCTCGCTCCTGCCGAGCGTCGGCACCGGGCATCGGCTCACGGCGCGTCAGCAGAGCGTCTAGCTGGCCTGCTCGCCGCGGCGTTCGAGCACCGCATCGTAGCTGCCACCTCCATTGACGCAGGTCGGCAGCAGGGCGACTGCACCTTGCGACACCTATTCGCCAGCCACCGACGCGAACGAATACGCAAAGTAAGAGGCCCCCTTTTCAGGGGGCCTCTGGTCTCAGGCAACCGCGTCCTTGGCGGCCTTGACGGGGCGAGCCCGCACGATCTTCCGCGCCGGCTTGGCCTTGAACATCATCTCCTCGCCGGTGAAGGGATTGGTGCCCTTCCGCGCCTTGGTGGCGGGCTTCTTGATCACCACAAACTTCGCGAAGCCGGGGACCAGGAACACCCCGTTCTTCTTCAACTCCTTGTGGCCGACGTCGGTGAGCGTCTCCATGACGTTCTTGACGTCGCGCTTGGACAGCTCAGTCGTGGTCGCAATCTTCTCGATCAACTGCGACTTGGAAAGTTGGGTAGCCATCGTATCTCCTTTGAGTGGTACCGATGAAAGACTTAGACGACTGCACGCGGCTATCTCGCGCATTGCTGCACGGATCGGTCGGGGCTTTGTGACTGCATTGCGCAGCCGGGACTTTGAGTCGTCTGGTCGGAAGTGACCCCGCGTTCTTTCGGGAATCTCCTGGTTTTTAAGGGCCCCGAAGCACCCACAGCGACGCCAAAATTCCAACGACACGAGCAGAAGTCAAGGATTGATGATCGTCAATGGCCCCCCGAGTTTCATTTTTCCCTATGTTTTAAGGCATTTCTGGCTTGGTCGCGTGATTTCAGCGACACTTTCTCGCACAATTGCGTGGAAATAACCTTGAAATGGGCTCCACGGAGGCGTCGGTCGACGTCGCGAATCACTGCGAAAATAGGCTTTCGCGACACGTCGTCGCGCCGCAAGACGGCAGCCGATAACCGTTCGACCCAACGGACGACGCCAGCTTCGACCCGTGGCGCTCTCCTCTCCTGCATTTTCCCGAACGGCAAACGAGACGCGAAGGTCTGGTGCGGGCGCCGGCTTATGCCGCTCAACATGAACAATTCCACGCGAGCCGATCTCTACGCCGGCGGGATCCTCTGCCTCGCTGCGGCTTTTGCTGCTATGGACGGGGCGCGGCCGACAGTCCCCGTCGAGCACCAGATTTCGTCCAAGGAGACAAGAAAAATGCGCTACCTCCACACCATGCTGCGCGTGCGCAATCTCGACGTCGCGCTGAAATTCTTTTCCGATGCGCTCGGGCTGAAGGAGGTCCGCCGGATCGATAACGAGAAGGGCCGGTTCACACTGCTCTTCCTTTGCGCGCCCGAAGATGAACACCTGCTGAAGAGCCAGCCGGCGACGCGGGGGGCACCGCTGGTCGAACTCACCTACAATTGGGATGAAGAGAGCTATGGCGAAGACCGCTTCTTCGGCCATCTCGCCTATGAGGTCGACGACATCTACGCCACCTGCGAGCGGCTGATGAAGCTCGGCGTCACCATCAACCGTCCGCCGCGCGACGGCAACATGGCCTTCATCCGCTCGCCGGACCTGCATTCGATCGAGCTGCTGCAGAAGGGCGAGCCGAAGCCGCCGCAGGAGCCGTGGCTTTCGATGCCGAACACCGGGCACTGGTAGTTCCGTTCGAGACCGCCGTCCAAAAACGCTTGCCAAGAGCGCCATCCAAGGACGCCGCCAGAACCGGAACATCACCGCCAGCACTGCGTTGTCGCTCCGATTGGAGAGGAACGCGAGGAGGCGGACATGGCGCGAGGACTTCTGCTTTGGCTGTTGGGCGTGCCGATTCCGGTGATCATCGTGCTGTGGCTGATCTTCGGCCACTGATCCCGAAGTCGATACGCACCGTCGAAAAGCCCCGCCTACGGTGGGGCTTTTTGCATGTCTGGGGCGCAGCGGCTATCCCCACGCCGACATTCTGGAGGAACAGCGCGCGATGCCGAACGAAAGCCGACCGACGATCTGGGGCCGCCCGAATTCGGTGAACGTTCAAAAGGTGCTGTGGTGCACCGCAGAGCTCGGCCTCGCTTACGACCGAATCGATGCCGGCATGCAGTTCGGCCGCAACACCGAGTCCGATTATCTCGCGATGAATCCGAACGGACGGATCCCCACCCTGGTGGACGGTGATTTCGTGCTGTGGGAATCCAACGCGATCATGCGCTATCTCTGCCTGGCCTATGGCGCGGATGCGCCGATCTATCCGAAACGGCCGCGGCAGCGCGCGAGCGTGGAGCGGTGGCTCGACTGGACGCTCTCGACGGTGCAGCCGGTCGAGCGCCCGGTGTTCTGGGGACTGATCCGCACACCGCCCGAACAGCGCGACATGGCGATGCTGCAGAAAGGCGCTGACGAGGCCGCTGCGCTGTGGCGAATCCTCGATGCGCATCTGGAGACGCGACGCTATGTCGAGGCCGAGATCTTCACGCTGGCCGACATCGCGCTCGGCGCGTTCGCACGCCGCTGGTTCGGGCTCGAAGGCATCGAGAAGCCGGAGCTGCCGCACCTGTCGCGCTGGTACCAGGCGCTCTCCGGCCCGGCCGGCCTTCATCCGGCACGTCGCAGCACCGCTCTCGTAAGTGCGCAGCGGCGCCATCGCCACGATCAGCGCCGGAGCGAACTTCCGGCCTCGATGCTCGCGGCACCGCCGACCTTCACGCAGGTGTCGGTGCCGGGGAGCTTCGCAAAGCTTGGCCCATAGGCGGTGCATGGATTGCTCATGCCGGCACGGGGCATCGGCTTCACCGTCGGCGGAGTTTTGGCTGTCGCCGCTTTGGCCGTCGGAGCGCTCGGCACAAGCAACGAGGCTCCCGGCGATTGCGCGAGCACGGTCGTCGCCCACGACAGGCTGAGCACCGCAACGAGCATGAACGATCTGAACATCGGGCTGTTTTAACGGTGCGAGCCGAGCTTCGCCAGCCCGCATGCCGCCTCAGCCGATGAACTTGACTCCAGCCGAGGCTCCTCGGCGCCACACCACCTGGCAAAGCCGGCCGGTGCGCGCATCGCGCGAAAACGCCAGCCGAATGGTGTTGGGCAAGGCGACCGCGTCGTCGAGTGTGATCTTGGCGCCGGCACTTGAAATGTTCTGCACCAGGCAATGTCGCACGGCGAATCCACCATCCAGCGTGATCCACGCAGCTTGCTTCATGGATTTCCGCGCTTCGCGCTTCTTGGGGGCAGCCATCTCGCATCGACCTCCGTACGGGCGATGCGCTATCGCGGCAGCCCCTAAGATCGGGTTGATTTGACTAAAGAAAGATCGCTAAGCCGGCCGCGGCCGTGCCAGAGCGATCGCGCCAGCACAATCGTACCAGGACCATCGTGCACGTTGGGGGCATAGCGCGCCGGTGGTAGCCCCGACGTCTTTCCCGCAATGAACATGTGCGCTTTTCCGGCGACAACCTCGCGATTTCCGCGCCACCGACCGACTTGTTACCAAACAGTTAAAATCGACAGATAAGAAGCCGCGACGGTCTTTCGCATCCCGGATCATCGCAAGACCGCCCGCAACGGCATGGGCCGGATTGGCCCAGCAATCTTGATCCCTGGGGCTCTTGGATGTCGTCCGCATCGTCGAAATTTTGGAATTATGCAGCTCTCGGAGCTGCGCTTGTCCCGTTTGCCGCGCACGCCGGCAGCATTCCGACCACCCCGCCGGTGAACTTCACCAATAGCTCAACCGCGTCGGTCGGCTCCACGATCGTCAATCTGCTCGATTCCTACGTCAACCTGATGCAGTACAACCCGCAGCTCAAGCATGGCGCGGGTGTGATGGATCAGAACATCGCGACCGTGGTCAGGATGACGCGGAATCGGACGCCGGCGCAGACGCTCGCCGCCATCCACGACGATCGCACCGCGCAGCCCTACAGCGTGCTGAACGGCCTCGGCGTGCTGACCTCCTCTTTCATGACTGGAATTGGGTCGTCCACCACGGGAACGGCGCCGGCGAAGCTGACCCCGACCTCCTACGTGACCACCACCCTGCAGGATTACGCACCGACCGCCCTGGGCATTAACTACCTGAACGGCGCCACGATCGGCTTCGCGACGTTCGGAGACGGCACGGCGACGCCGTTGGCGGCGGCCGCGAACTTCCTCAACAACACCATCCGCAACAACGCCTCGACCGAGCCGCCGAAGCGCACATTCGAGCGCTATATGGGCTCGACCGCGCCTGTGACCAATCCGGGTTCGATCGCAGCAGGCGCAATCAGCCCGCTCGATGCGCGCTACGGCAATTACAGCGCCACCAGCAACAAGGCGGGCCTCACCACCGCCGACACGGCGCAATTCGTGGTGCCGACCTATTTCAGCAATTTCTCCGTCCCGCCTGTCTACGGCACCACTGTCAACTGGGTCCGCGGTTTCACCGTGACGCAGGCCATGGTGACGGCCAACGGCGGCAAGCCGATCGCAGTCCCCAATATGGGCTCCTATGATGCTTCCGGCAATTTCACCCCGACGACGTTCAATGTCGGCGACTATGTCCCGGGCATCGGCACGGCGCCGCGGCCGTACCGGCTGTCGAGCGCGGTAAATGTCCCCACCCTGCTCTGGCAGATCATCAACGGCAGCAATCCCTATGCCGATGGTGCCTATATCAGCGGCCACACCAACCTCGCCTACAACCAGGCGCTCGGCCTCGCCTTCCTGGTGCCGCAGCAATATGCGAGCCTCTTGGCGCGCGCGGCCGATCTCGGCAACAACCGCATCCTCGCCGGCATGCACTCGCCGCTCGACGTGATCGGCGGCCGCATCGAGGCCACCGCGATCGTCGCCACCAACATCTACAACGCGCTGTACGATGCGAACGGCAACCGGGTCGATTGGACCAATCCTGCCAATGCCGCCGCTTACGCGATCCACCAAGCCTACACCCAGACCCAGAAATATCTGGCGCAATCCTGCGGCACCAGCAGCGTCGAGAGGTGCATCGAGAAGAACGAAGCGAAGGCCGGAGAGGACCGGCATCGCGATCGCGAGGCGTTCGACGACGACATCGATGCCGACGACACCAAGAGCTACACCTTCCGCATGACCTACGGGCTTGCGCTGGCGAGCCATATCCATACGCCCGAAGTCGTGCCGGTGCAGGCGCAGGTGCTGCTGCTGACGCGCTTCCCCTATATGACGGACGAGCAGCGCAGCGAGATCCTGCGCGACACCGCGCTGCCGGCCGGCTATGCCCTGCTCGACGGCAACAGCTGGGACGGCTGGGGCCGCCTCAATCTCTACGCCGCCGTCCACGGCCAGGCGTCGTTCTTCCGCGCGGTCCGGGCGGCCACGATGCCGTCATTCGAAACGATCTCGCACTGACGAAGCATAGAGGAGCCGGGGCGCGCAGGATATGCGCGCCCCGGTTCTTTCGGTCGGGGCTCCGTTCAACGGGCGCGGTGAGCCTTTGCATCACTGCCACCAAGGCAACAGGAGCGCCTGGTCAATTGACCTTCTTGCGTCCTGCGCCCACCCTTGTTCTGATCGAGATCGCAGCGCCTCGACTCATTTCGCGCCATTTGATCATTCTCAATGTGGGCGCGCCCGGCGGGGCTAAGAAGCGACATTCGAGTGGAGGCGAGCTTCAATGACGCCGAGATCGAAAACATTCGCGTGGCAGCGGATGTCGCTGCTGGCCCTCGCCGCCGCCACCATCGCCATTTCCAACGTTCGACCGGCGGAGGCGGATTACACGCGAAGTTGCACCGCCATTCTCGAGGTGCGTCCATCAGGCACCAGCACAGCGCGCAAAGCCTATCGGTGGTCAGTGCGCAATACGGTCACGCATTATTACCAAGTCAATGAAGCTCGGCGGGAGGCGCGACGCGCGATCACCTCGTGCGTGCGCGCCCATTGGGATGCCCGCGACGTCGATGCGGTACCCTCTGCCTGCCAATCGCACGGCAGCCTTGAAGTCCGTGACTACCCCTTCGTGAACATGGCGGAACGGCTTGATACCGACCTCTGCGTGGCCAGCCCGACGAACTACGCGCAGGACCTCGACCTCGTGCTGTTCATCGAAGGGAAACGCGGCTGCGTGGTCGATGGCGGCAACATCAATCCCGCGACCAGGGTCGACATCGCGAGCGGCTACCACATCAGTTGTCCGGTGCCGCCCTTGCCAGGCATCCGCCTCCCCGGCCACGATATCAGCCGCAGCGAGATCCCGGGCCAGGATTGGCGCCGTTGCCGCCAGCTGTGCCAGGACACGGCCGCCTGCCGTGCGTGGACCTGGCGGCGGGCGGGCAGTTCAGGAGCGGGCTCTGCCGAGAGCTGCCTGCTCAAGAGTGCGGCGGGCGTGCAGGTCCGCGATAGCTGCTGCCATTCCGGGACCAGGGACTAGGAGGAAATAGATGGCGCTCCCTAGCGGAATCGAACCGCTCTCTCCACCGTGAAAGGGTGGCGTCCTGACCGATAGACGAAGGGAGCAAAACGCTGGACGGCACGACGAGCATCCTCGCGCGACGTCATCGTTCTCCAGGTTCCGTAAAACCCTCGGCAATTCAACGCGTTGCGGCGAAAAATTGCGACGCCGGCCGCGGTTTCAATCCGATTCCGCCCCGGCGCGGCCGAACGTATAGTGTCCTTTCGCCGGTCGGGCAAGCCGATGTTGGGAATCCCACGCGCAGTCTGTTCCTCCGAGGCTCACCGGGCGGCAAACAGCGGCGTGACCCCGATGGTATCGATGTAAACGATCCCGTCCTCGACCTTCACCGGATATTCAGCGAGCGCGCTTTCCTGCGGGTGCAGCGGCGCGCCGGTCGAGGCGTCCCAGGTCCAGTTGTGGACCGGGCAGCTCAGCACCCGGCCATCGAATCCGGCTTCATCCAGCGGCGCGGCCGTATGCGGACAGACGCCCTGGAACGCCTTGAGCTCACCGTTGTCCGGCCAGGCCACGATGATGAGCTGAGCGTCGGCGATGACGAGGCGCATGCCGCCTTCGTCGATCGTGTCGACTTTGCAAACGCGGGTGAACATTCAAGCCCCTTCCATCAAGCATGCCGCGCGTCATCCTATGCCGGCCATGTGCGACAGCGTGAGCCCGGAAAAGCGGCACTCGGGAAAAGCAAAGGTCTTCGCCGCGGTGCTGGCACCCTTCTTGCTGCCATCACGGCAGGAGTCTTCGTCGCGCGTTGGTGCTGTCGGGAAACCGACACGGACGGTGCGAGCAGAGACAATGCGGCGACGGAGCAAGTCATGACCGATATGGCGGAGCTGAGACAGCGCAAGGAGCCGCTCAACCTCGCCATCGTCCACGTCGATCCCGACGCCTTCGTCGCGAGCCTGATGGGCTGGCTGGAGATCACGGCCTTCATCAAGGCGCAGCGCGCCGGTGAGGCCGAAGTCCCCGCCGACGGCAAGACGCCGGCGCTGTCGGCGGCGCAGCTCAAGGGCGGCGGCGTGCACGAGGTCGGCAATGACGCGCTGTTTGCGTTCGCGATGACGGCGGCGCTGAAAGGCGACAAGCCGGCCCTCGACAAGGTCGAAACAGCCCTGATCGAGCGCATGGGCAAGGATTTCCCCGGCTCCTTCGCGCTCTGGCATTTCCGCACAACGATCGATGCGCCGACGACGCTGGACGATTTCGTGGGCCAGGCCGGCAAGAAGCTTCTGCTCGGCGACATTCCGCCGCCGCCGTTGCGCGCCAAGGAGAACTGGAGCACGGGCCTGCGCTTCTTCGAGAAGGCGCGCAAGTCCAACTTCATCCACGAGATCATGTACCCGCTCGCGAAATGGACGCGGGGCCGCTGGACGGAGACGGCGGAGAAAGGCGTCGCCTTCCTGCACCACATCGAGGACAACGTGCCGGTGCTGCGCGAGGTACTCGATGAGCCGCGCAACGACCAGCCGTTCATCGCCAACGCGCTCTTGAAGCTGGCGCCTGCCGTCGACATGGAGCTCAACGAAGAATATCAGGGCTTCCTGCGCTCGCTGGCCCGGCGGAATTGAGCTCGCACGCTCAGCAAAAAGGCCGGCGGGCGCTACGCCGCCGACCCTTTGTCGCGACTGCCGGCTCCCGGTTGTCCGGTTCCGTCGCAGGATACCAATCAGCGTGAGCCTGATTTAGTTAACGGGAGCTTAATGCGCGCTTCCGTATGATTGCGGATGCGCGCCTGCACTCGACGATACGCCGACACCAAGCCAGTGCCACGCGACGCGTGCCTATCGTACCGTAGCGCGCGCCTCTTCCGCTTCCTGCTCCCAGCGCAGGATGGTGCGTTCGAGGCCATGGAATTTCTCTTCCGCGGCGCCGCCGAATAGCGGATCTGTCTTGTTCGCCATGTGGGCATCGATGTCGGCCCAATCGCCGGCCGTGAGCGCCTTCGCCGCCGCCGGAAACAGCAGAGCTTCTTCCCTCTTCAGGTGCTCGCGCTGGTTCTTGATGAAGTCGTGCACGGCGAGATGGAAGGTCTCGCGCAAGACCTCCTGATCGGCCAGCACCGCATTCACCGCGTCGGCAAACTTGCGCAACCGCCTGGCCTCGGTCTCGTGCTCGGCGTCGACATCGCCGTAGGCCGCGGCTGCGCGCGGATCGCGCACGCGCAGCTTCTCGAAGATCATCTCTTCCTTGGGATGATGACAGCTCTGCGGAAAATCTTCGAAATACTGGATGATGCTTTGCAGGATATCGTAATCGGGCCGCTGATTACGATCGAACAACTGGAGCTCATGCTCCAGCACGCCAAGCAGTGTCTCGATATTCTGGTGCTCGTCCCGCAATGCGTCGATGATCTTCGCCATGACCGACCTCGCCCGCCTGCGAGCTCGTCTTGCACGATCGAGCCCGCGCTAATCGAAGCTACGCCGGAACAGTCCTTCGGCATTGCGCCAGATCAATCGGAGCCAGGCTGGCGCGGCGGATCACTCCGCTGCCCTCGCCTGCTCCGTACGTTGCAGGTCCAGACGCTCCCAGACATCGACCAGCGCCTCGGCGAGCGCATCGATCAGGCCGTCATCATGATAGGGCGACGGCGTGATGCGCAGCCGCTCCTGCCCGCGCGGCACGGTCGGATAGTTGATCGGCTGGATGTAGATGCCGTGCTCCGACAGCAAGAGGTCGGAGGCCAGCTTGCACTTTTCGGGATCGCCGACATGAACCGGGACGATATGGGTGTCGCTCGGCATCACCGGCAGGCCCGCCGCATGCAGCACGGCCTTGAGCCGCGCTGCGCGATCCTGATGCCGCTGCCGTTCCCATTGCGAGGTCTTCAGGTGACGGATCGCGGCGGTGGCCGCCGCGCAGACCGGCGGCGGCAGCGCGGTGGTGAAGATGAAGCCCGGCGCATAGGAGCGCACCGCGTCGATCAGGTTCGCGTTGGCTGCGATATAGCCGCCGAGACAGCCATAGGCCTTGGCCAGCGTGCCCTCCAGGATGTCGATCCGGTCCATGGCGCCGTCGCGCTCGGCAATGCCGCCGCCGCGCGGGCCGTACATGCCGACCGCATGCACCTCGTCGACATAGGTCAGCGCGCCATGGCGCTCGGCGAGGTCGCAGATCCGGTGCAATGGCGCGACGTCGCCGTCCATCGAATACAGGCTTTCGCAGATGATCAGCTTGGGCCGATCCGGATCGGCGGCGCGCAAGAGCTGCTCCAGATGCGCCGTGTCGTTGTGCCGCCAGATCTGCTTCTCGGTGCCGGCCTTGCGGACGCCTTCGATCATGGAATTGTGGTTCAGCGAATCCGACAGCAGCAGGCAGTTCGGCAGCAGCTTGGCGATGGTGGAGATGCCGGTCTCGTTGGAGACATAGCCTGAGGTGAAGACCAGCGCGGCCTGCTTGCCGTGGAGATCGGCGAGCTCCCGCTCGAGCTCGATCAGCGGATGGTTGGTGCCGGCGATGTTACGGGTGCCGCCTGCGCCGGTCCCCATCCGCGTCGCCGCATCGACCATGGCGCCGATGACCTTGGGATGCTGGCCCATGCCGAGATAATCGTTCGAGCACCAGATCACGACGTCGCGCTCGCCCTCCGGCGAATGCCAGATCGCATGGGGAAAGCGGCCGGCCAGGCGCTCGAGATCGGCAAACACCCGGTAGCGGCGCTCCTGATGCAGCTGACCAAGGGCGCGATCAAAATAGGCGTCGTAATCCATGATGTGATCCGTTCTTCGGCCTGTTCGGCCGTACCGAGCCAAATCAGTCAGGCAATCAACCAAGGCAAATCGGTGGGTGGGAGCGTCTTGGAGGGCACTGCTGCGGGGCAGGATCGAAGCCCAGTTCTGGGGGGACTTCGTTGATCCAGATCAGCAATTTCCGGGAAAGCTGTACCGCCTGCCCATCATGATCGGCAGGAGATCGGCGCCGGGATGGCCAAATTATTTCAAATCGGGGATGGCTCGGCCAAAGAAATGCGCCGTTTCGGCGCAACATCCGCCCCGCTATCAGATCCGTCACGGTTTCGCATCACCGGGTCCGAGACCCGGAAACCACGAGGACATTGATGAAGATCCTAACTGCTCTGCTGGTCGCCTGCGCATTCAGTCAGGCCGCCTTTGCCGAAGGCCTGGAATGCCGGCGCGTTGCCGACCCCACCCCACGGCTCAGCTGCGTGGAGAAGCCGGCAACCGCCGAAGCTCCGACCGCGGCGCGGCCGGATACCTGGAACCCGCCGGCAACCAGCGGGCGTGACGCAGACTCCAACCGCGACGGCGACAGAGTGAGCCCACGCACCACGCGGATCTGCCGCGACTGCTAACCCAGACGCCCGGACATCGCTGGCGCGCGCACCGCGCGGCGCCAATGGCCGCTGTCCTGAACAGATTTGGCCGCGAGCAAGCCGGGCATTTCGGAGGGACGGTGGGAGGCTGGGGGGCAGCAGACCGGGCGTGGCACATTTTGCGGTGCGACGCCTTGCCCCGTAGCCAAGAGCCGATGTCAAATCCAAACCGTGGGTGGAACCCGCCGCTACGCTCCGCCCCTGCGTCTTGGATGACCGGATCACATGGCCTATCTGCCACCTCAGATGAATTTGTTGGAAGCCTTACCCACCGTCATTGGAACGGCAGCGATTGCACCTGCCCTGCTGATTTTGTGGCTCGTGGTTGCCGCCGGCGACCATCCCGGCCCGCCGCTCAGGGTGTGGACCGCGTTTGCGCTCGGCGCCGCCAGCGTCCTCCTGCTGGGCCTGGTCCGGGCGCCGTTTCGCCAGATGGCCGTCGTGGTCGACAATCCCTGGGCCGCGCAGGTGCTGCATTCGGTGGCCGGCGTCGCCTTGCCGGAGGAGATCGTCAAGGTCCTGGTGATCGCCGCCATTTCCTCGCGCCGCCGTCACTTTGGCAACGCGATGGACACCGTGGTTTATGGCGCGGCCGTCGGCCTCGGCTTCGCCGCCTATGAAAACCTCGCTTATCTGGTGCAGCACGCGGATATATGGCGCTCGCTCGCTGCGCTTCGCAGCGTGCTGACGGTGCCCTTTCACGGTGCGCTCGGGGTCATCGCCGGCGCCTATCTCGCGATCGCCCGCGCCGGAACGGCCCTCGGCGCCCATCGTCGCCATCGCGATTGGGCGCGGATGTCCAGTTGGGCCCTGGTGCTGATCGCACCAGTCGCGCTGCATGCGGCATTCGACTTTCCATTATTGATGCTGCAGCGGAATCCGGATCTCGATCCCGTGCTCCGGATCTGGCTTGGGGGCGTGAGCCTGCTGATCGGCTTCTCCTCGATCGGACTTGCGGCCCGGCTGGTGCGTCGGGTTGCGCACCATCACAGCCCGCACACCGATTTGGCGCGGGCGCGGCTGAGCCAGCTCAGGCGGATGTGGGCGCTGCTCCTGGTCGGCGGCGCCGCCGGCTTCTTCGGTCTCGCCTTCGTCCTGACCTCGCTCCACCATTGGCTGCTCAACCCAGATCACAACGTCGCCGTGGTGCTGGTTCCGCTTGGCCTGACCGCGATTCTTCTTGGTATCGCTCTATTGGTTGTCACGACCGCGATTTACATTTTCGGGCGGAATCGGATCCGGACGACGGCCTAGGAATTCCGATTCCAAATTCGCCTTCGATCCCATGTGAGAGGCAACTTTGTCGATATCGGCGTTGAAGAATTGCCATCAACGTCTTGACCTTAGATGATCTTTTGATTTTGCGTTCACGCCCGGATGGCGTGGCAGACAGGTAGCGAAGCTCACATCCGCTCCACCGGTCGCGGTGGCCCGCTTTGCGCCGGATCAACTCATGTTTACGTCGCCCGGCTAGAAAAGATGCGTGCAGGCTATGATTGTCAGAGCTGCATCAGACGTCCTGCACGCGAGTCTGATCGCGGCAACAGGCACTTCAACCGTTGGGAGCATTGAGATGACCATTCCCCACGATACCCAAGCCGATCGGCTCAGATCGGACATCAGCGCCGCGGTGCACGCGCATTGGGTTGCCTTCCTGATCGAAGGCATTCTGCTCGTAATCCTCGGCCTTGCGGCGATCATTGTCCCGCCCTTGGCAAGCCTTGCGGTGACGATCTTCCTCGGCTGGATGTTCCTGATATCGGGCGTCGCCGGCCTCGCCCTGACCTTCTGGGCGCGCGCCATGCCCGGCTTCTGGTGGTCATTGATCTCCGCGGTGCTCGGGATCGTCGCCGGCATCGTCCTGCTCGCGGAGCCGGTCGAGGGCACGCTGACATTGACGATCGTGATCGGCGCCTATTTCCTGGCCGAGGGCGTCGCCACCATCATGTATGCGCTGGAGCATCGGCGCGAAATGTCCGCGCGCTGGGGCTGGCTGCTCGCCTCAGGCCTGGTCGATATCGTCATCGCAGGCATCATCATCACGGGCCTGCCCGGCTCGGCCCTGTGGGCCATCGGTCTCCTGGTCGGCATCAACCTGTTGTTCGGCGGGATTTCGATGATCGCGATGGCGCTCGCGGCACGCAGCGCTTGAGATGCGTCCAATTCAGGCTGCGCGATTTGGGGATGACAAGTCGCGCGGCCGAGGCTATATAGCCGGTCATGATCACCGTCGCCGCCATCTATTTTTGGTACTTTAGCTACGACAGCTCGCTGGCGGCGGGAGGATCGCGCTCAATCTGAAAATTGCAGCAAGCCATCCGAACAGCCGCCAGACCTGGCGGCTTTTTTATTGCCGGCGGGTCGTGCAAGTCACACAAGGAGCCCGCCGTGCTGAGTACGACTGACGATCTTCGCATCAAGGAAATCAAGGAATTGAGCTCTCCCGATGAGGTGATGGGCGAGATTCCGCGCACGCTGACCGCAACGCGGGTGGTGATGGCCGCACGAAACGCCATCCGGGCGATCCTGAGCGGCAGCGACGACCGCCTGCTCGTCATCGTCGGTCCCTGCTCGATCCATGATCCTGCGGCGGCGATCGACTATGCCGAACGCCTCACCTCCTTACGCGAACGGCTGTCGGACCGGCTCGAGATCGTCATGCGGGTCTATTTCGAGAAGCCGCGGACCACGGTCGGCTGGAAGGGCCTGATCAACGATCCCGATCTCGACAACAGCTTCGACATCAACAAGGGGCTTAGGCTGGCGCGCAGCGTATTATCTGCCATCAACAATGTCGGCCTGCCGGCGGCGACCGAATTCCTCGATCTGACCACCCCGCAATACATCGCCGACCTCGTCTCCTGGGCCGCCATCGGCGCCCGCACGACCGAGAGCCAGATCCACCGCGAGCTGGCCTCCGGCCTGTCCTGCCCGGTCGGTTTCAAGAACGGCACCGACGGCAACATCCGCATCGCCACGGATGCGGTGAAATCGGCCTCCCATCCCCATCACTTCATGGCGGTGACCAAGGGCGGCCGTTCGGCAATCGCAGCCACCAGCGGCAATGACGACTGCCATATCATTCTGCGCGGCGGCAAGGGTCCGAACTATGACGCGGCAAGCGTCGATCAGGCTGCAAATGAGCTGGTCCACTCCGGGCTTGCGCCGCGGCTGATGATCGACACCAGCCACGCCAACTCCGGCAAGAAGCCGGAAAATCAGCCGGCGGTGGCCACCGACATTGCACGGCAGATCATGGAAGGCGAGCAGCGCATCATGGGCGTGATGATCGAAAGCAACCTGGTGGCCGGACGCCAGGACGTCCAACCCGGCGTGCCGCTGGTCTACGGGCAGAGCATCACGGATGGCTGCATCGATTGGAGCACGACCGTCGAGGTGCTCGATCAGCTGGCGGACGCAGTCAGCACGCGTCGCGCCACGTGCAAAGGCGCTTTGCAGGAACGCTCGGCCTAGCGGCTGGTCTGCGCTAGGTGGGGCGCTGCCGAGGCGTTCCGCTCGCGCAGGCCCATGACGAAGGCGGCGCCGCCGAAAAATGCGCCCAGCAAGCAGACGCCCGACCATCCGCTGGCCGTCCATGCAAGACCAGACAGCGCCGATCCGGCGGCGCTGCCGACGAAGAAAAGGCCCGTGAACAATCCGTTGATGCGAGCGCGCGCGTCCGGACGCAGCAGGTTAATTTCCCGCCGCCCGAGCGTCTGATCGCCAATCACGCCGAGATCGAGCACGAAGGCGGCGATCGCCAGCAGTGCGAGCGCTGTGAGAGGATACGTTCCCGGTTCAAACCCGAGCCATCCGGCTCCGGCAATACCCGCAAGGACGAGTGCACCGGCGGCCCCTGCGTGCGCGACGCGCGTGGCAACACCCGTGAGTCCACGGTCGCCGGCTCGCCCTGCGAGCGGCGAGATGATCGCCCCTCCCGCACCAGCCAATGCAAAAACCGCGATGCCCGTCTGGCTGAGATCAAACGGCGGCGCCGCCAAACGTAATGCGATCGAAGTCCAGAAGCTGCCAAACGCGGCCATGCATAACGCCTGGTAGACCGCGCGCCGCCGCAACACCGGTTCATCGCGCAGAACCGTCCACAAAGATGCAACGAGGCCGAGCGAGGTCGCGCTTGCCGCAGTCCTGCGGCGGGGCAGCACCGCGAGCAGCATGCAGGTCACCCCGATCATGATAACAGCATCGATCGCATAGACCATGCGCCAGCCGAAGTGATCGGCCAGGAGGCTGGCGCTGGGTCGCGATAGCAGAATGCCCACCATCAGGCCACTCATCACCGTTCCGATCGCCTGACCACGCAGCGGCGCCGGGGCGATCGCTGCGACCACCGGGATGAGCATCTGGATGACGCTGGTCGCAACCCCGGTAGCAAAGGCTGCAAACAGGAAGATTCCAGCCGACGGCGCCGCCGCGGCACAGCCGATCGCGCATACATCTGCGGTCAACGTCCATAAGATCATCCGGCGACTGTCCAGTAGATCGGTCATGGGCACGAGCACGACGAGCCCGACGGCATAGCCGAGCGAGGTCAGTGTCGGGGCCAGGCCGGCGAGCGCAACCGGAAAACCGAGGCTCGGCCCGATCAAACCGACCAGCGGTTGCGCAGCAAACAATGGCAGAACGATCAGGCCGACCGCGGCTGCGAGGGCGGTTAGAAGGACAGACGATATCCGCTGGCTTTCAGCCGGCGGGACAATGGACGGCATTTTCAGCTCCCCATGGAATGCGCGTGCCGGACGCTCGGCGCGCCTATGCCGCAGCAGCGTACAGCCCATCCGATTTGTGATAATCTGTCGCGAAAGCGATATATTCTTCCAACCGATGGAAGAGTTGAGCTATGGCCGATCTCGACGACTACACTGCCTTCATTGCAATCGTGGATCGCGGCAGCCTGACGGGGGCCGCGAAGACCTTAGGCCGCTCGCTGCAGACGGTCAGCAGATCCCTGTCACTGCTGGAGCGCGAGCTTGGTACGCCGCTGCTGCTACGAACCACCCGCCGATCCCAGGTCACTGTGGCAGGCCAGGCGTTCCACGACCGCATCAAGGCAGCCCTTGCCGAGATCAACCTCGCACGCGATGAAGCCGCCCAACACGGCGAGATCGTCACGGGCAGATTGAGGATCGCCGCGTCCGTCCTATTCGCGCCAGCCTATGTCGTGCCGACCGCCGCGTCCTTCATGCAGCGCTGGCCCGGCGTCGACATCGAGCTGGAGCTCAGCGACGAATTCTCCGATCTCGTTGCAAACCGCATCGATCTCGCCATCAGGATCGGCGACCTGTCGCCGTCAGCACTGCGTCGACGCGGCCTTGCGCAGTTGCGCCGGGTCCTGTTCGCGACACCGGCCTACCTCGAGCGTCGTGGACGGCCGACAAGTCCTTCGGACCTTGCACGGCATCAATGCGTGGTCAGAACGATTGGACCTGAAGGGGATGTCTGGCCTCTGACCTCGAACGGGGAAATCGTCCCTGTGCGCGTCCGTGGCGCGTTCGCCGCCAACGATGCAGCCGCCTGCAACGCGGCGGTCGCCGCCGGGCTTGGCATCGGCCTTGCGCCATATTGGCAAATCCGCGCCATGGTCGATGATGGGCGAGTCGAACTCGTGCTGACCAATTTCGAACCACCGCCCGTTCCGGTCAGCGCCGTCTGGCTACCGGTGCCGCATCTCCCGGCACGGACGCGCCTGTTCATCGACGCGCTCGCAGCCCGCTTCTCGGCGGAGCGCTGGTGAACGGCGCGGCTAGTATCCGATTCTGACGTTCGTATCACTTTGCGGTGGGCTCGCGTCCGACGTGCGCCCCGCTGGATGCGCTCAGCAGCCGCGGCAGATGCTCTTGAGCTTCTTGTCGAGCGCTGCGTCTTCCTTATTCTCCGGAAGATTCGGATCGCTCAGGCCCTTCTCATTCGAGAAGTCGCTGGCGCGCGGTTGACGATGGCCGACTGGCGCTTCCGGAAGCGAGCTCGAGGCTCCGCCACTGCGGCCCGAGCCGCTGCCGGCTGCTCCCCCGCTGCCGCCCCCACCTTGCGCAAAAGCCGGCCCGGCCGCCACCGCAATCAGGAGCCCCATCGCGATTGCAAATCCCTTCATGTTGCTCCTCCTCAGCAGGAAATCAGACGCCCTCATCGGGTGGATAGAGATGCACCTCGCCACAATAGTCAATCACACGATAGCGCCTATCCGCAGCCGCTTCATGATCCTGCTCAACAGAATCATCTGTCGCCAAATATTGCGGGCCGACCGGCGCCTTGCCGTAACCGCCGGGAATGTCGAGCACAAAATCCGGCTGGCACAGTCCGGAGACACGACCGCGCAACGCCCGCATCAATTCCTGGCCTCGCGCAAGCGTGGTGCGCAAATGGGCAGTCCCCGGGGCGAGGTCACCGTGATGCAGGTAATAGGGCTTGATGCGGCATTCAACGAAGGCCCGCATCAAGGCTTCGAGAGTTTCGGCCTCGTCATTGACGCCGCGCAGCAGCACGGATTGGCTGACCATCGGAATGCCCGCATCGATCAGCCGCGCGCAGGCGGCGCGGACGTCGTCGCTCAATTCACGCGGATGATTGGCATGGAGCGCAACCCAGGTCGTCGCGCCGGCGGGCCTCAGGGCCTCGACCAATGCGGCGCTGATCCGCGCAGGCTCGGCGACCGGCAGACGGGTATGGATGCGGATGATCTTCACGTGATCGATCGCGGCCAGATCCGACATGATTTCCTTGAGCCGGCGCGGCGACAGCATCAACGGATCGCCGCCGGTGAGGATGACCTCCCAGATCTCGGAGTGGGCACGGATGTAGTCGAGCGCTACGCGGTAGGCGGCATCCGACAGTCCGCTCTCCTTGCCGGGCCCGACCATTTCGCGGCGGAAGCAGAACCGGCAATAGACCGCGCAGACATGCACCAGCTTCAGCAGCACCCGATCGGGATAGCGGTGCACGATGCCGGGCACCGGCGAATGCGCGTCATCGCCGATCGGATCGGCGCGTTCGCCAGGCGCGGCGACCAGCTCGTCCGGTGTCGGAACAAACTGGCGGGCGATCGGATCGGCGGCATTCCCCGGCTCGATCAGATCAGCCAGGTGGGACGTCACGGCGATCGCATAGCGCTCGCCGACCTGCTCCAATACGGCCTGGTCTGTCGGCGCAACGAAACCGTGCGCGACGAGGTCGGCGGCCGTCCGCAAGGTGTTTGGCCGTAGCACTCGGTTCATGCTTCACCCGCGGGCGGAGTCCATACCACCTGATCGATCCTGACTGCGCCGGTGGCCAGCATCGCCAGCCGATCGAAACCGAGCGCCACCCCGCTCGCCAGCGGCATCACGCCGACCGCAACGAGAAAATCCTCGTCGATCGGATAGCGCTCGCCGTAGCGCCGGGCCTTCTCCTCCATCGAATCCTCGAAGCGTCGCCGCTGCTCAACGGCATCGGTCAATTCGCCAAACCCATTGGCGAGTTCGACCCCGCAGGCATAGACCTCGAAACGCTCGGCAACGCGCGGATCGGCGTGCTTCGTCCGCGCCAAGGCCGACTCGGGCGCCGGATATTCGTAGAGCACGGTCAAACGCCCTTGCCCCAGATGCGGTTCGACATGCTCGACCAGGATCTTTGAGAACAGATCCGACCAGGTGTCGTCGGCCGCGATCCGGATCTTGCCGCTGGCCGCTGCCGCCAGCGCCGCACGATCCCCTTCGCCATACGTCACCGTGGCCAGCAGGTCGATTCCAGCGTAGCGCTGGAAGGCGGCCGCAACGGTCAGGAATTCCGGGGTGACAAACGGATCGGCGCTCCGTCCCCGAAAAGCAAACTGCGAGATCCCAGTCGTTTGCGCCGCACGCACGATCACCGCGACCGTATCGGCCATGATCACGTCGTAAGCGGCGTTGGCCCGGTACCATTCCAGCATGGTGAATTCCGGCAGGTGCAGGTCGCCGCGCTCGCGGTCGCGGAACACCCGCGCGAACTCGAATATCCGGCTTTCGCCGGCGGCCAGCAGCTTTTTGCAGGCGAATTCCGGCGAGGTCCGCAGATACCGCCTGCTCCGGCTGCCATCTTCCCCCGTCAGCTCGGTCGCCGGCGCATGCAGGTGGGTCTCGTTGCCCGGCGACAGCTGCAGGATGGCGGTCTCGACCTCGGTAAACTCCTGCTCCTCGAACCAGGTCCTGACGGCGCGAGTGACCGCGCCACGCGCCAGCAGGAACGGCCGCCTGTCGGCGTGCCGGCCGGCCGACCACCAGGGCGAGATCGGGGGCTGACCGGCCATCAAAGGGTAGCCCTACCGGTCCGCAAAACACTGGCAACCCGGGCCAAAATCAGTATGTTGCGGCCCGAAACCGCATCTCGCGTCCCGAAGCACCGCGGCCTTGCCCGGCGCCGGGCCCCAATATCAGGAAAAACAGCTTTGAAAGTCATCGCCAGCTCTATTCGCAAGGGTAACGTCATTGAGCAAGATGGAAAGCTCTACGTCGTCGTGACGGCCGAGAACATCCATCCCGGCAAGGGCACGCCGGTCAGCCAGATCGAAATGCGTCGAATCAGCGATGGTGTGAAGATCTCCGAACGCTACAAGACCACCGACCAGGTCGAGAAGGTCACCATCGAGGAGCGCAACTTCACCTATCTTTACGAAGATGCCGACGGCTTCCACTTCATGAACCCGGAGACCTACGATCAGGTCCAGGTGCCGAAGGACGTGGTCGGCGCGCAGGCGGCCTATCTCCAGGAGAACATGACCGTCAAGCTGTCGATGCACGACGTGGTGCCGGTTTCGATCGCGCTGCCCCAGCGCGTCACGCTGGAGGTGGTCGACACCGAGCCCGTCACCAAGGGCCAGACCGCATCATCGTCGTACAAGCCTGCCGTGCTCTCCAATGGCATCCGCACCGGCGTTCCGCCGCACATCACGGTCGGCACCCGCATCGTGGTCATGACCGAGGACGGCTCCTACTGCGAGCGCGCCAAGGACTGACCTCGGCCGAGGAGCGCCGCGGAGGCAAACGCGCGATCTGATATGCCGGGCAGCCGGACTTTGGGAGCGGATCTTTAGCGGACGGTCTTGGAGGCCGATCTTGAGGGGCAAGGTCTCTTGCAGGCGCAGGATCACTCATCTCCTCGCCTGGCTGTCGGGGCTGGCGGTGATCGGAGCAACGCCGACTTGCGCCCTGGCGGACGAGCTTTTTCGCACGCCGGGGATCGCCGTGAGCCACACCGATTGGCGCGCGGCCCTGGATCAACTCCGCTCCGAATTGAACACCGTGCCCTCCGTCGCCGCGGAGTTCGTCCTCTCAGCGCGGCGGCACGGCGTCGCTCCGTTCGATCCGCGCACGCGCCCGGCGCTGCTCGAGCTCAACGGCGCGACATCACCGATCTTCACGGGCATTGGACGCAGTCCAGTGCCCGTGCTGTTGCCCTTCGACACAACGGCCTATTTGGCGGCAAGACGGAGCGGCACGGCTGAGATCGTGCCGCTGAGCCGGTACCAGGCCGACTTCCGCACCGAACTATTCGATACCGGCCCGGCCGGCTACGACGCGGTGTTCTCGTTGCCGCCCGAGGTCGGCGCGGGTCTGCCGCCGCGCGTCTTCGCCAAGGCGATCGAGGTGCAGATCACCGGCTCGCGCCTCGTCTATGACATTCCCGATCCGCAAGGCGGCAAGGGCGAGCCGGTCAAGGCGCTGGCGGCGCAATATCCCGAACTGCGCCGCTTCATTCGCGAAGGTTACGTCCGCTATGCCTTCACGCGTTTCGGCATCGCTTACGTGGTCTCGATCCAATGCCTGGATAGCGTCCCGCGCGCGCGGCGCTTGGCCTGCCGGGAGGCCTACCCGGTCGCCGAGCGCTTTCTGAAGGCGCTGCATGTGGTCGGCGGCCAGCCGATATTGCCACGCCCCGACATCGCGCCGACCGCCGCCGAACATCCAGCAAACCTCTCGGCTGAGTTTACCTACCGTCCGGCGGGAGATCTTCCGGGCCAGCGCAGTCCCGCCGGCCCAAGCGGGCCTGCCGATCGCATCGTCTACTCGCAGATCCATTTTCCGCTCGAGGCGCCGGCCTATGTCCATTCGCAATCCTCCGGCAAGGGCCGCTCCGGCGACGCTGCCGACCAGCGTCGCGGGCAGTATCCGTGGCGCGACAATTTCTGCGAAGCGCGCAGCTTCAATGTCGGACAATGTGCGAGCGGCTTTGGACATCAGGGCGAAGACATCCGCCCCGGTGCCTGCCCGGCGCGGCGCGACGGCGCAGATGGCTGCGATCCGAAGCGGCAGCGCGTGCTCGCGGTCCGCGACGGCGTCGTGATCCGCAGCCCCAAAGACCAGGCGGCGACGCTGCAGGTCAATAGCGGCACCGAGCATATCCGTTTTCGCTATATGCACATGCAGCCCACGGCGATGGATGCTGATGGACTGCTGAACGGTCGCGTGTTGCGCGAAGGCCAGCAGATCGGCGTCGTCTCCAACTATCTCGACCATCCCAACGGCACGACGCGCCATCTGCATTTCGACATGCAGGTGTTCACCCGCGACGGCTGGATCTGGGTCAATCCCTACGTCACCTTGATCTCAGCCTATGAGCGCCTGATCGGCGGCCGCGGTCGCGAGATCGGACCTCAGATGGCGTCCTCGCCGGTGATCACAGTCGCACCGGCCGCCGCCGAGCAGGCGGCGAGCGACGCCGGCGCGCATTAGTTCCGCCTCCATGACCTCCGCGGCAGCGGAACCGCAAGCCTGCCGACCTCGTTAACCTCCGAAGGGAGGTGGCGCGAGTGAGCGGCAAACGGCGCGACGGCAAGGCTCCGGTGGCCATTGCATTGGCTGTTGTGATCGTCAGCGTCGCAACATTGACCGTACTCGTACGCGACCGCTGGCAACCGCCCGAAATCAAACCGGCAACTGAGGCGCAGCACTCCGAGACCGGGGACGCGGCGCGGGCCGCCGGCGCGAAGGTGCTTCCGACCGACCGCTCCCTTACCGTCGAGCCTAAGCCGGCCGGTCCGCCACGCGCACAGCCAGCCAATCCTTATTAAGTCTGATCGCCCGGCAGCGGCGAGCGCCCGAACACACCGGACATTCAGGCCGACCATCTGTCTTGTTCACGTAAGGCTTCCTCGGAATTGAGCCGCCCGGCGATGTCGTGGGCCAAGGCGTCGCTGTCGGTCTCTGCGATCGGCGTACCGTCCTGGCGCTTGATCCTGGCCTTGTCGGCCTCGAGCGGGAAATCGCGTGGCTTCAGCTGGTCTGGTGCGCTGGCCATCGTCGCCTCCTCCCCTCGTTCCAAGTTCATCCTCATCAACTCGCGCCCCCGCGCACGCGTTCCCGCCGCCGCGACAGCTACGGCGTCGGATCAAAAGGTGGCCCCGCCCCGGCTTGAAACGCCTTGACCGCGCCCAACTCATCTAGTCATATATATGACTAGATGACACAGATCAGCTCCGACGCCCGCCTGCCGCTCTATCAACGCCTGCGCGATCACCTCGCCGAGCGCATTGCGAACCATGCCTGGCGTCCGGGCGAAGCGATCCCGACCGAAGCCGAGCTCGCAGCCGCCCATGGGCTCTCCATCGGCACGGTGCGCAAGGCGATCGACTGCCTGGTCGCAGACGGCATTCTGGAGCGCCAGCAGGGCCGCGGCACCTTCGTTCGTCGCGCCCGCTTCAACTCCTCGCTGTTCCGCTTCTTCCGCTTCCAGTCGGAGAGCGGCGAACGGCGGGTGCCGCAGAGCCGCATCATCAGGCGCAAGGAGCTGCCGGCCCCCTCGGCCGCCGCTTCGGCGCTGCGCATTCCGCCGGGCGAGCCGGTGATCCACCTGTCGCGGCTGCGGCTGATCGACGGCGTGCCGCTGCTGGCGGAAGAGATCTGGCTGCAAAAGGCGCGCTTTGCCGCGATCATGGAGATCGAGAGCGGCGAGTTCTCCGACCTGCTCTATCCGCTGTACGAAGAGCGCTGCGGCCAGGTGGTGGTTTCCGCCGACGAGGTGCTCACGGTCGAGACCGCCAACGCGATGCAGGCGCGACTGTTGCGGCTGCAGCCCGGCGCGCCGCTGATCGTGATCGAGCGGCTCGCTTTCGATCTCGAACGGCGGCCGATCGAGTGGCGCCGTTCGCGCGGACCGGCCGACCGCTTCCGTTACCACGCCGAAATCCGCTAGCGCCCAAATTCGCTGCACCAGCGGCGACAACAATAATGACGATCACGAGGGAGGAACAATGTCGAACTGGTATCAGGAATCCACGCCGCTGGAGCGACGCACCTTTTGGGCAAGTTTTGGCGGCTGGGCGCTCGATGCGCTCGACGTCCAGATGTTCAGCCTCGCCATTCCGGCGCTGATCGCGGCATTCAGCATCACCAAGGCGCAAGCCGGCTTTCTCGGATCGATCACGCTGTTCTTCGGCGCGTTCGGCGGCTGGCTCGGCGGCGCGCTGGGCGACCGGTTCGGGCGCGTCAAAGCGCTGCAGATCACGGTGGCGACCTTCGCGCTCGCCACCTTCGCCTGCGCCTTCGTTACCGATTACAACCAGCTGCTCGTGCTGAAGGCGATCCAGGGCCTCGGCTTCGGCGCCGAATGGGCCTGCGGCGCGGTGCTGATGACCGAGATCATTCGCCCCGATCATCGCGGGCGCGCGCTTGGTACCGTGCAAAGTGCGTGGGCGGTCGGCTGGGGGGCGGCGGTGCTGCTATCGGCCGTCATCTTCACTTACGTCGCGAAGGACATCGCCTGGCGCGTGCTGTTCGCCGCCGGATTGTTGCCGGCGCTGCTGATCCTCTACATCCGCCGCGGCATCGAGGAGCCGAAACGCGCGGTGAAAGCGGCCGATATGCCGTTCCTCGCTACGGTCTCCGGCGTGTTCAAGCCGGAGGTGCTGCGCTCGACCCTGATCGGCGGCTTGTTCGGGATCGGTGCCCATGGCGGCTATGCCGCGCTCACGACCTTCCTGCCGACCTATTTGCGCGAGGTCAGGCAATTGTCGGTGCTGGGCTCGAGCGGCTATCTCGCCGTGATCATCATCGCCTTCTTCTGCGGCTGCATCGCAAGCGGGGTGGTGAGCGACAGAATTGGCCGCCGCGCCAATGTCGCGCTGTTCGCCTCCGCCTGTATCGCCACCGTGCTGGTCTATATCTTCGCGCCGCTGTCCAATTCGCAGATGCTGCTGCTCGGCTTTCCGCTCGGCTTCTTCTCCGCCGGCATTCCCGCTAGCATGGCGGCGCTGTTCAGCGAACTTTATCCGGCCGGCGTGCGCGGCACCGGGGTCGGCTTCTGCTACAATTTCGGCCGCGTCGTCTCGGCCGCCTTCCCGTTCCTCGTCGGCTATCTGTCCGAGCATATCGGCCTCGGACCCGCGATCGGCATCGACGCCGCCTTTGCCTATTCGCTGGTGCTTCTCGCCGTGCTGATGCTGCCCGAGACGCGCGGCAAGGTGTTCGAGCAGCCGATCGACGCACCCTCGCGCGCTTGAGGCATCGATGGTCAGCATCGACGCGCATGCGCATGTCTTTCATCGCGGCCTGGCGCTCGCGGACCTGCGACGCTACGCCCCGGATTATGATGCGCCGGTGGACCAGTATCTCGCGCAGCTCAACGCCGCCGGCATCAGCCATGGCGTGCTGGTGCAGCCGAGCTTTCTCGGCACCGAGAACTGGTATCTGCTCAACTGCATCAGAATTGCTCGGAACCGGCTGCGCGGGATCGCGGTCGTCGATCCCTCCATTTCCAGCGAGGACTTGCAGGCGATGGATCGCGGCGGGATTGCCGGAATCCGGTTGAACCTGGTCGGCTGCCCGCTGCCCGACCTTACGGAGAGCCGTTGGCGGACGTTGCTTGCAGCGGTCGCCGATCTCGGCTGGCAGGTGGAAATCCAGCGGCGCGCCGCTGACTTGCCCGATCTGGTCACGCAGCTCGTCGAATACGATCTCACCGTCGTCATCGACCATTTCGCGCTGCCAGATCCGATCCTCGGGATCGCAGACCCGGCCTTTGCCGCCGTGCTGAAGCTCGGCGGATCGGGCCAAGTCTGGGTCAAACTGTCCGCCCCATATCGGAACGGACCACAGGGCCGCGCCTTCGCCCGGCAGGCCTATCCATTGCTGCGCGATGCGTTCGGCCCCGACCGGCTGATGTGGGGCAGCGACTGGCCCCACACCCAGTTCGAACTCACGCAGGACTACACGACGAACCGCAATTTTCTCGATGAGCTGATCCCGGATGCGAACGAGCGCGCGCGCGTCCTGGCCGCGCCATATGCGCTGTTTCGCTTCTGAGCCGCCATCGCAACCTGTCTAGCGCCCGCGCCTACTGCAGATAGGTCGTGAGCTGCGCCCCCTCGTCGGCGACGAACACGGCGATCAATTCTGCGGGTTCTGTCGCGCTCGCATTGGCCGACACCAGATGCGTCGAGCCCGGCGGCTCGAAGAACGATTGGCCGACCTGGAACACTTCAGGCGGCCCTCCCGCCAGCTGCGAGCGGATCTCGCCCTTGGTGATGTAGGCCGTCACCGAACCGGAATGCCGATGCGCAGGCGAGAAACCGCCCGGGCCATAGGAGACGCGAACGATGGTCACGCGCTTGCCCGGCACATTTGCCAGCGGATAAGAGGCGATCTGTTCGACCTTGTCCTGCGGTGATCCGGCCGCCGCGGTGGTGACACACAGCGGCGCCAGTGCGCCAGAGATCGCGTCCGTCGTCACCGGCAGCGCCCTCGCCGCCGCCAAGGCACAAGCAAGACCCGCCATGAAGGACAACCAAATCGATCGCATGTGCGGCCGCATCGGCCGGAGACAGTGTGCCGTCGCCAGCGAAGTCATGATCGTCCTCCCAAAATTCGCCTTACAGGGGCTCTGTCAGGATCCGGCAATCCGCGCAGCTGGGCGCACCGGCGGCGTCCAGCCATAGGCGACGCCGAAGCGATTCCAGACATTGATCACGCCGATCGCCGAGCTGAGATAGACCAGCTCCTTCTCGGAGAATTCCGCGCTCGCCTGCGCATAAACCGCGTCGCCGACGCCACCGGACAACAAGGTCAGCGCCTCCGTCCACGCCAGCGCAGCGCGCTCGCGGGCCGAGAACTGCGGCGCCTCGCGCCAGACCACGAGGAGATTGAGCTTGTCGGCGGGAACGCCGAGCCGCTCGGCTTCCAGGATGTGGAATTGGACGCAGAACGCGCAGCCGTTGATCTGCGAAGCCCGAACCTTGATCAGCTCCAACAGATCCTTCTCCAGCCCGGCCTTTCCGGCGAGCTGGCTCAGCGCCAGCACCCGCTCGTAGACATCAGGCGCCAGCGCCTTGAAATCCGGATAGTCCTTGCGCGCATGTGGCATCTGTCACTCTCCGTGATATAAGAACACTGTCGAATTATAAGAGCTCTTATATCATGCGCAAGCCGACGCTCAAGCAAACGACCCATGACGAAACCGGGACGCGGCAATCCGGCGGGAAGAGTCGCGGGGCGGCTCCTCGTCCGGCGGTTCCGCCGCTGCCCGGAGAGGGCAAACGCGGCGAACAGGGTTATCTCGCCTATTTGTTGCGGCAGGCGCAGGCGGCGGCGCGGTTGAGCCTCGAACGCGCGCTCGGGGAATTGGGGGTGACGCCACCGCAATTCGTGGTGCTGACGATGCTGAAGGCCTATCCGGGCTTGTCGGGCGCCGACCTCGCGCGCGTCGCGCTGCTGACCCCGCAGACGGTGGGCGTCATCATCCGCAATCTCGAGCGCGACGGCGCGATCGCCAAGACCCCCCACCCGGTCCACGGCCGCATGCTGCAATGGAGCCTGACCGAACGCGGCCTCCATCTGCTGCAGGCCTGCCGGCGGCATGCCATGGCGCTGGAACGGCGTCTGGAGAAGGACATGAATGCTACGGAACTCGCGACCATCCGCCGCTGGCTCGCCAAAATTGCGATCGACCTGCAGGAGGGCTAAAACGCGAGAACTTTCCCGGCACGCCCTCGGAGCGGGGTAAACTCGATCGCATGAGACAGCATGATTCCCTGACCCGCCGCGCGCTGCTTCGCACCGGAGCCGGTGCCGCGGTGCTCCTGGCTGCGCCGCTCACCGCAACCGCCGTCCCTGCGGGCTTCGAGGCCTGGCGCGAGTCGTTCCGCACGCGCGCGCTGGCCAAGGGCATTTCGCCCGCGACCTGGAAGCGCGCAATGGCCGATGTCGAGCCCGACATGAGCGTGTTCAAGGAGCTGCGCAATCAGCCGGAGTTCAAGGAGGAGCTCTGGCAATACATCAACCGCCGCGTCTCCGACTGGCGCATCATCAACGGCAAGATCGCGCTCAAGGAGAACGCGGCGCTATTCGCGCGGATCGAGAAGGATTTCGGCGTCGAGCGCGGCACCTTGCTGGCGCTCTGGGGCGTCGAGTCGGCCTATGGCGATCCCTTGGTGCAGAAGAACCACATGCGCCCGGTGTTTCCTGCACTGGCCGCGCTCGCCTGGAACGAGCCGCGCCGCAAGGCCTATTGGGAAGCCGAACTGATCAATGCGCTGAAAATCGTCGATCGCGGCTGGAGCACGCCGGAGGAGATGCGGGGATCCTGGGCCGGGGCGATGGGCCATACCCAATGGATGCCCGAGGTCTGGCTCAATGTCGGCTTCGACTATGACGGCGACGGCAAGATTTCCCCCTTCGGCAGGCCCGACGATGCCTTGGGCTCGACCGCGCGCTACCTCGTCAATCGCGGCCATTATCGCCGTGGCGAGCACTGGGGCTACGAGGTGCGCGCCCCCGGCAGCATGTCCGGCAGCCGCACCTATGCGGCATGGCAGGCGGCCGGGGTCAGGCGCGCCGATGGCGAAGCCTTCCCGCAGCCGAACGCTTCGGCGCAGCTCTGGAGTCCCGTCGCCGGCGGACCGTCTTTTCTGTTGGGTCCGAACTTCTATTCGGTGAAGAGCTACAATCCGGCGATGAGCTACGCGCTCGCGATCTGCCATCTCGGTGACCGCATCCTCGGCGGACCGCCTTTCATTCAACCGTTCCCGGGATCCGAGCGCGCGCTGACGCTCGCGGAAGTCCAGGAGATGCAGCGGCGCCTTACCCAGGCCGGCTTCGACACCGGCGGCACCGACGGCCGCGTCGGCAACGACACGATGAAGGCCATCCGCGACTTCCAGGTCAAGGCCGGCATTCAGCCGGCCGACGGCTATGGTGGGCTGAAGGTGCTGGCAAAGCTCAGGCAGGGCGGCTGATGCCGACGGCCGGCCGCTACCTCGTCGCCGTGCTTGTGTTCCTATCGGCCTTCGCGCTGGGCGTACTCGGCTTCGCATACCATTTCCACGTCCTGGCAACCCCGGCCGATCTTGCGCAATCGCAGGTCAGGGACGTAGACAACATCATCCTGCCCGCCGACCTCCGCTACAACGCGGCCTTCAAGCTCGCACGCATCGGCCAGGCGCGTCCGGATGTCATCTGTATCGGCACCTCGCGTCCAGGCACGTTCCGCGATTGGATGTTCAAGCCGTACCGCTTCTACAACGCATCCTTCACGGCCTGGACCACGTCTCAGCTCTTGGATGTGTTCGAGCGCTCGACGCGCGAGGTGCGGCCGCGGGTCGTCATCCTCGCAATCGACTATTTCCTGTTCACGGACACCTGGGACAAGGCCAACGGGACCGAACGGACGATGATCTACGAGCCGCTTCGCTACGTCCTGTTCAAGTTCCGCTATCTGACCCATTCGCTGCCCTCGCTCGCCCCATTCCAGGACGATCGGCGCCAGGACGGGTTTCGACGGGACGGGTCCTATGCCTATCCGGCTGGATTCATCGAGGTGGCACGCAAGCAATTTCAGTCGGCCGAGTACTTCCTCAAGTCAACGCCAGGCGCCGCGCATATGTCCGAGCGCCAGATGGCCCCGATCGTCCAGCTTGCATCGCTGGCGCAACAGCGCGGGATCAAGCTGATCGCCATCCAGCTTCCCTATATTCGCAGCGCAGTGGACTACCTGGACTACGAGGAGTCCTATCGGCCCTGGTCCGGCGTCTGGCGCGAGTTCGAGAGCGAGCAGACGGCCAGCTGGCTCCGCGGCCTTGGCATCACCTTCTTCGACATGGCGCATTCGTCGGTCGGGACCGATCCGCTCAACTTCATTGATGCCTACCATCCCTCGGACGACGGCATGGTCAAGATTCTCGATCAATTGTTGGACGAGAAGGAGTTTCGGGCGCAGTTTCCGGACATGAACAAGATCGAATGAGCACGCCGAGCTTGCCCCGGAGGTTGGCGTGCGCTTGCCCTGCGTCCTTTCCTCGCGTCGTTCTCAGGACTCGAGGCTTCGAAGATAAGCGCAGAACATGTCGGCCATCGCTTCGGCATAGGCGTCGATCTCTGCGGGCTTTCGCGGCGCTTGTGAGAAGTGCTCGCCGACCTTGCTGAGCGTGGTCTTGATGAGTTCGCCGGCCAATTTGCGCGTCTGGTCAGAAGCTCTGGGCAGGACCTCCTGCATGAAGGTCCGCATCGTGCGGCCGCTCGAAGCCCGTTGCTGCCGCGCCTCGGGCGCATCACGGTAAAGCGGCGCTGCATCGTGGAGCGCGACGCGTATTGCGGCCTCTTCGCACTCCGAACGGATGAAGGCATGAACGAGCCTGCGCAGCCGCTCCAGCGGCGGTTGCTCCGCGTCCTCGAGAATCTCGCGCAGCAGGTCGCCCGTCTGCCGCCACTCGTCGCTCTGCAGGCGGAACAGGATCGCCGCCTTGTTGGGGAAATACTGATAGAGCGATCCGATGCTGACGCCAGCCTTCTCCGCGACACGCGCGGTGGTGAAACGCTGCGCACCTTCCTTCGCCAAAACCTGAACAGCAGCTTCCAGAATGGCCGTAACGAGCTCGGTCGATCGCGCCTGTTTGGGCTGTTTTCGCGAGGAAACTGAAGCACTTCGGCGAGCGGCCATGATCGCCTCCGGGGAATGCGAATAGGAAACGCGACGAATTAGTCATATTTCTTCTCGCGCGCAACAGCGCCCTCACCTGCCGTGGAGACCTCCATGACCACCCTGACATCACCCCGCTCGCGCCCCTGTTGGACAGCTTGTTCGAACACGCCGCCCAAAATCGGCCGGAGGCGAGCCCCGTCTTTGCCGATCTCTCCGAGGACGAGGTATCGCAGCTGCTGCAAAGCAGGACCAACTACATCGATCTGTATGCCCGGTTGAAGGATGTTCCGCTGCCGGTTTCGCGTGAGACCGGCGCCCTGCTCTATATGTTGGCGCGGGGCTGCCGCGCGCGCAACATCATCGAGTTCGGGATGTCGTTCGGCATCTCGACCCTCCACCTTGCCGCGGCCTTGCGCGACAATGGCGGCGGCCGCCTGATCACATCCGAGTTCGAGCTGTCCAAAGTGGCGCGGGCGCGCGCCAACCTTGCCGCCGGCGGCGTGATCGATCTTGTCGAGATCCGTCAAGGCGACGCGCTGAAGACGCTGAGCGTCGATCTCCCGGCGATGATCGATCTCGTGCTGCTCGATGGCGCCAAGCCGCTCTATCCTGACATTCTGCGTTTGCTGGAGAACCGCCTGAGACCGGGCGCGTTCATCGTCGCCGACAATGCCGATGACAGTCCCGACTATCTCGCCTACGTGCGTTCGCCGGCGAACGGCTACACATCGGTGCCGTTCGGAGATGACGTCGAGCTGTCGATGCGGATCGGATGAGCACAGCGCGCGGCGCCCGGGTCTCACCAACGATCTCATTCGGTGAGTTGGCGCCAGTCTGGCGGATGGACCCAATGCGGCTCTCAAACGTTGTGTGAGACCCGCACCAGCGAAGACAGGCATGGAGACGATCGAGGCGTACCTCAACCGGAAAGGAGCAGAACTCAGGCTCCTGAATGGCTGCCTGAGAAGCCCTTTGGCGCTGGTGCAGCCGCGCTCCGTGGATCAAGTGATCCTGGACAAGTTCCAGCTTACGGCCAGGCTCAAGGCGGAGCATGCGCTGTCGCATTGGGCGATCACGGAGACGGCTTGGGCGCATCCGGGCCAGCCCCGTAGCGGCCCGTTCGCTTTCGACTACGACTACCAGCGTGCCGATCTCGATGCGCACGGCCCCTCGTTTTACGACCTCGACGCCGATTGCACGAGCGAGACACTCTACACGGCCTCCGGCATGGCCGCGATCTCGGCGCTCCTCTTGGCGGCGGCCAAGGTGATCGGTCAGGCCGACCTCATCGTCCTGCCCGGCACCTATGGTGAGACGCTCGAACTGATTGAAGGCTATGCCCGCCACCTGCATCTGGTGACCGCGAAGCGCTCTCTGGAAGAGACGATTGCTTCGACATCATCTCCCCGCCTGATGTTGCTCGATGCATGCGCCCCGGCAGCCTCGTTCGAAGCAGCGCTTCGTTGCAGGCGTCCTGCCTTCGAGCTCCTGATCTTCGACGGCACCTGTTTTTCCACCGGCTCGGGCCGCATCCGGCGTGTCCTCAATTGGGCTCGTCGGTGGAACATTCCGGTCGTGATGGTGCGAAGCCATACCAAACTGGATTCGCTCGGAGCGGAATATGGCCGTCTCGGCTCTGCCGTTTTCCTTCATCGGAAAAGTGACGGTTCCCTGCCGATCGAATCGAAGCTCGAGCAGCTGAGTGCTGAAATGCGCAATGCTGTTCGGCTCCTAGGTGGTGCGGCGCTGCCGGCGCACTTCCCACCCTATGTCAGCACATCCGCCCACCGCGAACTCACCAACAGGCGGATGGCCGCCATCCTGCGCAACACCCGCCGCGCTGCCCGATATTTCGCCTCGGCACTTCCAGGCTTGACCGAGGAGCTTCGCTTCGCTCACGCTCTTTATGTCACGCTCAGCAGTACGAATCCGCTGGATGAGACGACAGCGCGGCGGGCCGCCGCGTCCATGAGCGATGACTTGACCGCGGCGGGCTTGCCGATTCGCCATGCCGGCAGCTTCGGTTTCGATTTCGCCGCGACGGAATGGTTTCACAGCGCCGCAACCGATCGATACAGCGTCCGTGTCGCCGTTCCCGATCTTCCGACCGCGCTTTGGGATGACCTTACCGAGGCGATCGCGAACTGGTGGTCCGCCCGTCAGGGCACGAAGCGCCCTGCCCGTCGGCCGACTCACGTCGCATGAACTTGCCCGACTGCTCTGATCGCTGGACCGATTTGCGACCGGAAAGGGCATGCGCGCAAACAGTCTTTTCGCGAACCGCTTCAGGCACATCGCTCTCTCGAGGCCGTCCGCCGAAAATTCTTCTCTTTCGTTTTTTCGGAAATCGTGTTCTTATTGCGCCGTCCCGCCCTCATGAGAGGGGCGTATCGCGATCGTCACGACACGTGGAGCGCGGGATGTGGTGGACGTATCGGCTTGCAGCATGACCATTCATGCGGACGAACAGGCTGATGCGTACGGTCAAGTCGCGCGGTCCTGATACCCCGACGCTGGTATCACCGCGCAGCGCGTGTAACGCGTTGTCGCGCAGGCGACGAGGCATTGCCTCGCGCGGAGGTGGCCAAAAAGCCCGGCGCACCGAGGAGAACGCGAAGCAGCCGTTAAGACCATCGCGCAGGGAATGCCGGATGATTTGGCTGATCCTGTGGTGACTGCCGCCTGCTTTTTTTCTGCAGGCGGGCCATGGGTGAGGCCTTCACCCGGCCTTCCCCATAGGCGTTAAGTTTATGCTTGAGTGTTGGAATCCGCCGTGATTCGAACAGGGGATGGCAGACGAATCGCTCCTGAACGAGGACTGGACGAGAGTGGTTGCGCAGCTGGGCGGGGCTGCGCAGCTCGAGAAAACTGCGCGCCAGACGAAGGCCTTCGCGCGTCGGCGGCAGATTCCAGATGCGGTGACGTTACTTCGGCTGATGCTGGCCTATTGTTTGGGTGAAAGAGGGCTGAGATCGACAGCCGCATGGGCGGCTTCTGTTGGCCTTGCCGACCTCACCAGCGTGGCGTTGTTCTATCGGCTGCGTCAATGTGGTGATTGGTTTGCGGTGCTGGTGGAGGGCTTGCTCGCTGCGGCAGCTCCGAAGGCGAGCCAAGGCCGCCTGATCCGCATCATCGATGCGACGACAGTGCCTCAGGCGGGACCGGCTGCGCGCAAGAACAGTGAGCTTTGGCGCGTTCATAGCGCATTTGATCTGCCCTATGAGCGCTTTGGTCACTTCGAGCTGACAGATCAGCAAGAGGGCGAAACGTTTGACCGGATACCAGTGGTCAAGAACGAGATCCGCATTGCTGACCGCGCTTATCTGCAACCTGACCGCATTGCGGCCGTCCGCGAAGCCGGGGCCGACGTTTTGATCCGAGCGGGCTGGAAGAACGCACGTTGGCTTGACGCCAAAGGCCTTCCGTTCGATCTGATGGCCCAATTGCGTGCCGCGAAGGCGCGCGGACTGGTCGATCGGGAGATTTGGATCAAGCGCAAGGGCGGCGCGCCTCTGGCTATGCGTCTGGTCGCAATCAAGAAGCCCACCGGTGCGGCTGCTGCTTCTCGGCGTAAAGCCCGGCAAGACGCAAAAGATGAAAACCGCATCATCTCCAAAGAAACTTTGGAGGCTGCGGATTGGGTCATTCTGATCACGTCGCTCGCGCGGGACGAGTTCTCCACCAAAGATGTGCTTGCGCTCTATCGATTGCGATGGCGGATCGAGCTTGGGTTCAAGCGACTGAAGAGTCTGATTGGCCTCAAGACGCCGCCAGGAACCGATCCGCGCTCTGCCAAGCCCTACCTGCTGGCCCACCTCCTGATCATCCTGTTGCTCGAGCCGCTTGCCAGCGACTTCGAGGACTCTCCCCACTGGACGCAGGCCGCTTAACGACGCCTGGCGCTTGGCGGGTCCTGCAGCAGCTCGTTGCATCCTTGCTGCAAGCAATCATTCCACAACCAACCATCCGTTGCTTGCGCCGCAGAAAACGCGCGTTGGGGCGCCACCTTCGCGAGCCTCCTCGAAAACGCAAGTATCAATCGATGCTCGCGCTACCTTAACGCCTATGCGGCATTCCCTGCCCCCTCTTCATTTTAAGAGGGGCACGATCATGGATAGCTCGGACGCAGATGCGCCGCGAGAACACAACGACACGCCATTCAATGAGAGACGCAACGGTCGCCAAACACTCCGCTGTCGTCCCGGCCTCCGAGCCGGGACCCATACGCCGCGGTCGTCGTATGAGGCAAGGTCGGCATCGCATCGTCGCACCATCTGCCTCGGAGTATGGAGCCCGGATCGGCGCATGCCAACCCGCGGCGCGTCGGCAGGCTTGTCCGGGACGACATCAGTGTTGGTCTTGCTACCTGATCACCGCCGGCCCCTGGTCGGGCACCGCGACATCGAGCACGCGCAGCTGCACCCGCTCGACACCCTGGTAGCGATCGACCGCAAGCGTTCCCGCAACATGCAGCACCTGCCCCCGATGCTGCGTCAGGGCGTTGCCGAGCTTCTGCCCGACGGAACGAAAGGCGATGCCGTTCACCGTAGCGCCGTCGCCGGCCTTGAAGCGCAGCCTCAGATGCGCCTGGCCGACTTCATCGGCATAGACCAGCTGATGCGCCGGCAGCGCCACCACCGGCTCGGGATTGCCGCTGCCGAACGGCCCGGCGCGATTGAGCGTCGCAACCAGCTCAGGCGTTGCCGCACGGGCGCTGATCGCGCCGTCGATCAGGATCTCATTGACATGACGCGCATCGGCCACGTCAGGCCCGAGCGTGCTTTCGAGAAAGGCGCGGAACTCCGCGAGCTTCTCCTTGCGCAGGGTGATGCCGGCGGCCATCGCGTGCCCACCACCCTTCATCAGGATGCCCTGCTCCACCGCCTGCCGCACCGCCTTGCCGAGATCGACGCCGAGGATGGAGCGGCCCGAACCGGTGCCGATGCCGCCGGGCTCGAGCGCGATCGCGAAGGCCGGCCGCGCGAACTTCTCTTTCAGCCTGGAAGCGACGAGGCCGACCACGCCGGGATGCCAGCCTTCGGACGCCGTGACGATCACATTGCCCTTGTCCTCGAGGCCGAGCGAGGCCAGCGCCTCGGCCTCGGCTTGCGCCTCCGCCATCTGCTCGATCACGCGCCGTTCGCTGTTGAGCCGGTCGAGTTCGGCCGCGATGCGCGCCGCTTCCGACACGTCGCCTTCGAGCAGCAGTCGCACGCCAAGATCGGCGCGGCCGATGCGGCCGCCGGCGTTGATGCGCGGCCCCAGCATGAAGCCGAGATGCCAGGCCTCCGGCGGACCATTCAGCCGCGCCACGTCCATCAGCGCGGTATGGCCGACATGGTCGCGACGGCGCATTGCGATCAAGCCCTTCGCCACGAAAGCGCGGTTGAGCGCGACCAGCGGCGCGACGTCGGCGACGGTGCCGAGCGCGACGTGATGCAGCATGCCCAGGAGATCAGGCTCCGGCCTTTCGGCCGTCCAGAAGCCGCGCCCGCGCAGCTCGCGATTGACCGCAACCAGCGTCACGAGGGTCAGGCCGACAGCGGCGAGATAGCCGAGGCCGGAGAGATCGTCAGGGCGGTTCGGATTGACCAGCGCATCGACCTCCGGAAGATCTTCGCCGCATTGATGATGGTCGATCACGACCACGGACATGCCGAGCCGCCGCGCTTCGGCCAGCGGCTCCAGGCTGGTGGTGCCGCAATCGACCGTCACCAGCAGCGTGGCCCCCTTGGCGGCGAGCGCCCTGACAGCCTCGACATTGGGGCCGTAGCCTTCGAAAATCCGGTCAGGAATGTGGATCAGCGGATCAAGCCCGCAATGGCGCAGGTGCCAGGCGAGCAGCGCCGCGGATGTCGCGCCGTCGACATCGTAGTCGCCGAAGATCGCGATTTTCTCGCGCTTGACCACGGCATCTGCGATCCGTTTGGCCGCCGCTTCCATCTGCGTGACCGTGAACGGATCGGGCATCAGCTTGCGGATGGTCGGATCGAGGAAATCAGACACCTGGTCGATCTCGACATCGCGGCCGGCCAGCACCCGCGCCAGCATCTCGGGAAGCTGATAGCGCTGCACGATGGCAAGCGCGCGTGCCGCGCCGCGCGCGTCGAGCCGGCTGCGCCAAAGCTTGCCGGTCAACGACAGCCGCACGCCGAGAAATGCCGGCGGGGCTTCGATGGGCAGTGCGGTGGCGGACAGGGGCATGAGGTGCGATTGATTCGATTCGGAAGCCTACCCCGAACCTACACCATCAAGACCGCAGGGGGGCGCACAGGCCGAGATCGCTGTGGGAACTGGCAAAAGATGGGGGGGGTGCTCAAATTACAGGCAAATCAGCCGCCCTTCCTGCAAGTGGCATTAAGCGCCCGTTAGGCGAAATCCGCGACAAATTTCGTCAAATATTGCTCAATTTCTTTCATCGCGCTCTCCTTGCCGGGATGAGACGCGCGCTGCAACGTGGAGGCTTTTTGCCGATGTTGATTGCGCTTGATTCCAAGAAATCGTCCCCTCTCGCCCCTTCGCAAGCAGCAAACACCGAGGATGAAACCGATATCGCCGCGTTGATCGCGCGGCTGACCGGCGAGGTCAATCAGATCGCCTGCGAGAAGACCAAGTCGATCCAGCAGATCACCAACCAGATGAAGATGCTGGCGCTGAACGCGCTGATCGAGAGTTCGCGGGTCGGCGCGCAAGGCGCGGGCTTTGCCGTCGTCGCACAGGAGGTGCGCGCGGTCGGCCAGCAGGTCGAGACCATCGCACGCGAGCTGGAGAGCCATCTCACCACCCGCACCGGCAACCTGAAAAGCTCGATCGAGCGGATGACCGACCGCGCCCGTGGCGAGCGCATGGTCGATCTGTCGCTGAATGCGATCGAGCTGATCGATCGTAATCTCTATGAGCGCACCTGCGACGTGCGCTGGTGGGCAACGGATTCCGCTGTCGTCGACTGCGCCGCGACCCCGAACGCTGCGACGATGTCCCACGTCTCCGAGCGGCTCGCCGTGATCCTCTCAGCCTACACCGTCTATCTCGATCTCTGGCTGTGCGATCTCGACGGCAAGGTCATCGCCAATGGCCGCGCCGACCGCTTCAAGGTGGTCGGCCAGAGTGTCGCCGACACCAAATGGTATCGCGAAGCACGCGGCCTGCGTTCAGGCGACGACTACGTCGCCGGAGACATCGAATGCCAGCCGCTGCTCGGCAACGCCCAGGTCGCGACCTACTGCGCCAGCGTACGCGAGAACGGCAAGGCGCATGGCAAGCCGCTCGGCGTGCTTGCGATCCATTTCGACTGGGAAGCGCAGGCGCGTGCAATCGTGCAGGGCGTGCGGGTCGGAGCCGACGACAACGCGCGCGTGCTGCTGGTCGATTCGAATTTCCGCATCATCGCCGCATCCGACGGCCAGGGCATCCTGAGCGAGCATCTCGCCCTCAAGCTCGACGGCAAGCCAAGCGGCTTCTATCACGACACCTCTAGCCGGCTGATCGCGTTTCACGCCACACCGGGTTACGAAACGTATAAAGGGCTCGGCTGGTATGGCGTGATCGTATCCGGCGCTTAAGGCTCAGACTCAGCAGCCCAGGCTGTCGGCAAGTTGGCCGAAATCCTTGGCGACGATGTCCCAGGTGCCGGTCGCCTCAAAGTCTCGACTTTGCAGCGGGCCATATTCGGTCGGCCGCGCCACGAACGCCGTCTTCAGGCCGTACCGCTGCGCGGCTTGGAGATCATTGTTGTGCGCGGCCACCATCATCACCTCGCCGGGCGCGAGACCGAGCAGACGCGCGGCACCGAGATAGGTCTCGGGATCCGGCTTGTAGTGGGCGAACAACTCGGCCGACATGATGAGGTCCCAGGGGAGCCCCGCGAACTTCGCCATGTTGGTGAGCAGCGCGACATTGCCGTTCGAGAGCGGCGCGATGATGAACTTGCGCTTCAGCCGCGTCAGCCCGGCGACGCTGTCCGACCACGGGTGCAGCCGGTGCCAGCCCCTGGTGAGATAGTCGAGGTCGGCGTCGGTCAAGCCGACAATGCCGAGCTGTGCGACCAGTTGCTCCAGCGAGCGGCGATGCAGGACATCGAGGATGACGTAGCCACGTTCGGGATGCCTGCGTACCTCGTCCATCGAGCCGACATAGAGGCCACGCCAACCGTCGACCAGCGCCGTCCAGTCGCCCTTGATGCCGCGGCTCTCCGACCATCTGGTGAAATCGGCAATCAGGCTCGTGCGCCAGTCCACGACTGTGCCGAACACGTCGAACACCAGCGCCTTGACGGCGGAGAGATCGGACATCACCGCGCCTCTGGCTTAGTCGAGGTGGAATTTTTCCAGCTGCCGGTGCTCGGCCCTGATATAGCGCACCGTCCCGGTCACCGAGCGCATCACCACGGTCTCGGTTTCGATCACTCCGTCCTTGCGGAATTTGACGCCCGACAGCAGCGAGCCGGTGGTGACGCCGGTTGCCGCGAACAGGCAGTCGCCGCGGGCCATGTCTTCGATGCCGTAGATCATCTTGGGATCCCCGACGCCCATCTTGGCCGCGCGCTCGCGCTTCTCTTCGGTATCGAGGATCAGGCGGCATTGCATCTGGCCGCCGATGCAGCGCAGCGCGACGGCTGCCAGCACGCCTTCCGGCGCGCCACCGGTGCCAAGATACATATCGACGCCGGTATTGTCGGGATCTGCGCAGTGGATCACGCCGGCGACGTCGCCATCGGTGATCAGGCGGACGGCAGCGCCGGTCGAGCGCACGCCTTGAATAATGTCGGCATGGCGCGGACGATCCAGCACCAGCACGGTGATCTGCGAGGGATCGACGCCCTTGGCCTTAGCGAGCCGGCGGACGTTGTCGGCCGGGGTCGCATCGAGGTCGACTACGCCTTTGGCATAGCCCGGGCCCACCGCGAGCTTCTGCATGTAGACGTCGGGCGCATGCAACAGCGTACCGCCGTCGGCCATCGCCATGGTCGCGATCGCGCCCGGCATGTTCTTGGCGCACAGCGTGGTGCCTTCGAGCGGATCGACCGCGATGTCGACCCTTGGCCCTGCGTTCAAGCCGACCTTCTCGCCGATATAGAGCATCGGCGCCTCGTCGCGCTCGCCCTCGCCGATCACGACGGTGCCCTCGATCGGCAGCTTGTTGAGCTCGCGCCGCATCGCATCCACCGCCGCCTGGTCGGCCGGCTTTTCCTGGCCATGGCCGCGCAGACGCGCCGCCGACACCGCGGCACGTTCGGTCACGCGCACGATCTCCAGCGTCAGAATGCGCTCAAGCAACAACTGCTGCGGGACAGAAATCTGCGTCGACATCGGTCAACTCCTCAAGACATCACGGCGGGCACCCAATGCCCGCAAACTCTTCACTTCAACGTCGTCCCCCGGACGCCGCACCCGCTGCGCGATCGGCGCCCGTCGCACCGCCCCGCCCTTCGATCGCCCGGTTTGAGCATGATCTTTCCGCAAACGCCATGTGTTTGTTTAGGCACGGCGAATGCCCTAATTTTTCTCGATCCGGATGACCTGCGGCCGGCCGCTGATCACCTTGTCGTCCTGTACCGCCTGCAGCGCCCGATGCACCGCATCCTCGTGGGTCGCGTAGGTGATCAGAATCACCGGCACCGGCGCGCCCTCACCCGACGAGGCCGGTCCGCCGCCGTCCGGATGGCGCTGCACGATCGATTCGATCGATATCTTCTGCTCGGCCAACCGGGTTGCAATCGCGGCGGCCGTACCGACGTGGTCGCGTGCCATGAGGCGGATGTAGTAGCCGCCCTCGTGGCGCTCCATCGGTGCCTTCTCGGTGGCGCGCAGCGTCTCCACCGGCCGCCCGAAGGGCGCGACCCTTACGCCGCGCGCGACGTCGGCAATATCGGCCACGACCGCAGACGCAGTGGCTGCGCCGCCCGCGCCGGGACCGACCAAGGTGATCGGCGGAATCCCCTCGCCATCGATGGTCACCGCATTGGTCACACCCATCACCTGCGCGATCGAGGACGACTTCGGCACCATGGTCGGGTGCACGCGCTGCTCGATGCCCTTGGCGGTGCGCATGGCGACGCCGAGCAGCTTGACCCGATAGCCGAGTTCGGCTGCGGCACGCAGATCCTCCGGTGCGATCGAGGAGATGCCCTCGACATAGATGGCGTTCTCCGCAACCTCGGTCCCGAAAGCGAGGCTTGCGAGGATGGCGAGTTTCTGCGCGGTATCGTGGCCATCGACGTCGAAGGACGGATCGGCTTCGGCATAGCCGAGGCGCTGCGCATCCTTCAGGCACTCTGCGAAGGAGAGTCCCTCCTGTTCCATGCGGGTCAGGATGTAATTGCAGGTACCGTTGAGGATGCCATAGACGCGATCGATCCCGGTGCCGGTGAGTCCTTCGCGCAAGGTCTTCACCACCGGAATCGCGGCGCCGACGGCCGCCTCGAAATTCAACGCGCCACCATGCGCCTCCGCGGCCCTCGCGAGGCGCAAACCGTGCTTGGCGATCAACGCCTTGTTGGCCGTCACGACCGACTTGCCCGATTTGAGCGCGGTCTCGATCGCCGCCAGCGCGGGATCGCCGACGCCGCCCATCAATTCGACCAGGCAGTCGACCTCGGGATCGCCTGCGAGCGTCACCGGATCGTCGACCCAGCGGATTCCGGACAAATCGATATCGCGGTTCTTGGCCCTGGAACGCGCGGTGACGGCGACCACGCGAATGCCACGGCCGGTACGCTCGGCCAGCGCGCGCTCCTGGCGCGCGATCAGACGGACAACCTCGGCGCCCACGGTGCCGAGGCCCGCGATACCCACTCTCAGGGGTGCAACCATCACAAAAAGAACCTGCCGGAAATATTACCGCCGGTTGGCGAGGGGAACCACGTTGTGCAACGTTTCAATGCCGCTTTCAAGGAAGCGACGGACGCCACGCGCGGCTTGCCGGATTCGCTGCTCGTTTTCCACCAGCGCAATACGGACAAAGCCCTCGCCGTACTCGCCGAAGCCGACCCCCGGCGATACCGCAACACCGGACTTCTCGACCATCAAAGTGGCAAACTGCATGCTGCCCAACCCTTTGAAGGCCTCGGGCAACGGCGCCCAGGCGAACATCGAAGCTTCCGGAGCCGGGATCTCCCAGCCGGCGCGACCGAATGCCTCGACCAAGGTGTCGCGGCGCTTGCGGTAGGTTTCGCGCATCTCGCGGATACAGTCGTCAGGCCCGTTCAGGGCGGCGGTCGCCGCCACCTGGATCGGAGTGAATGCACCATAGTCGAGATAGGATTTGACCCGGGCCAGCGCTGCAATGATCCGCTCGTTGCCGACCGCAAAACCCATGCGCCAGCCGGCCATCGAATAGGTTTTCGACATCGAGGTGAACTCGACGGTGACGTCCATCGCGCCCGGCACCTGCAGCACCGATGGCGGCGGGTTCTTGTCGTCGAAATAGACCTCGGCGTAAGCGAGATCGGACAGGATGAAGATCTCATGCTTCTTCGCGAAGGCGACGAGATCGCGATAGAAATCCAGGCTCGCGACATAGGCCGTCGGGTTGGATGGATAGCAGACCACGATCGCCAGCGGCTTCGGGATCGAGTGAACGATCGCCCGTTCGACCGCCTCGAAGAATTGCGGCGTCGGCTCCGACGGCACCGAGCGGATCACGCCGCCCGCCATCAGGAAACCGAAGGCATGGATCGGGTAGCTCGGATTGGGACACAGGATGACGTCGCCCGGCGCGGTGATCGCCTGGGCGACATTGGCAAACCCTTCCTTGGAGCCGAGCGTAGCGACGACCTGGGTCTCCGGATTGAGCTTCACCCCGAAGCGGCGGTCGTAATAGGCCGCTTGCGCCTTACGCAGGCCGCCGATACCGCGGGAGGCCGAATAGCGATCGGTGCGCGGCTTGCCGAGGGTGTCCTTGAGCTTCTCCAGCACATGCGGCGGCGTCGGCAGATCCGGATTGCCCATGCCGAGATCGATGATATCGGCTCCGGCGTTCCGCGCGGCCGCCTTGGCCCGGTTGACCTGTTCGAACACGTAAGGCGGCAGACGGCGGATACGATAGAACTCTTCCATGGGTCTCTAGCTCCGGCAACCGGTGGGCACTCGCCTTCCCTTCGAGGCGGATTTACCTGCGGGCCTGTCTGCCAGAAACACGTGCCAGATCACGATTTTAGCACGGGTTCCGGACCGACGAGCCCGCCTCACCCTCAAAACTTTACGGTTGATTCCAGCCTTTTAGCACGGACACCGCGCCGCGCCAGAAGATTACTGCCCCGGCCAGGGCGATTACTTGCCTGCGTCCTTGGCACTTGCCGAGGCCTGACGGTCGCGCGCCGCCACCAGCTCTTTTTCGATCTTGGCACGTTCTTCCGGGGAGATGATCGCAGTATCCCGCACCGGCGGCGGCTCGTTGACCGGAAGATAGGCGCCCGGCCCACTTGGCCCACTCTGCGGATCGGCAGAGTTGGCCGATGGTTGCATATCGGCGATGGGAGTGGAACAGCCGGAAAGGACGAGCGCGCCGGCGAACAGCGTGACGGCCAGCAACCCATATCTCCGCCTGCCGTAACGCTCCACCGATCTCACCCGCGTTCATCCTCCACGTTCACGATCCCCGCTCTATGCCGCTCCGCAGCGCGGCATATTTTTGCCGCAGCACAACCAAATGTCACCGGAAACATTTACAACCTGAACAGCAATTTTCGCGGGTAGAAGCCCAATATGTCGGAAGCAAGATGCTTTGCGGCAACGCAACAGGGTGCGTTGGAATTAACCGCAAACTCGCGGATTGTTGATCTCGCGCGGTGACGAACCGCGCACGACACGGTAGTGTTGTTGCGCCATGAGCGACGTGCCCACCGAGACCCAGCCGATCAAGACATTCGATTCCGAAGCCTTTGCGAGGAACATCGCAAAGGCACTGGAGAGCAGCGGCAAGGCGCTTGCGGCTTACCTCAAGCCGCGCGAGAGCGGCGAGGTCCAAGACCGGCCGCCGACCGAACTCGCCGAGGTCGTGAGAGCTTTCACCGCGGTGGCCGATTACTGGCTTTCGGACAGCGAGCGCGCCGCGGATATCCAGACCAAGATCGCCAAGGGCTATCTCGATCTGTGGGGTTCTGCATCACGACGGCTCGCCGGCGAAGACGCCCCTCCGGCCATCTCGCCCTCCCCGCGCGACAAGCGGTTTGCCGATCCCGAGTGGAAGTCGAACCAGTTCTTCGATTTCGTGATGCAGGCCTATCTGCTGACGTCGCAATGGGCGCAGGATCTCGTGCACAATGCGGAAGGTCTCGATCCGCAGACCCGCAAGCGGGCCGAGTTCTACGTCAACCAGATCACCAACGCGCTGGCGCCGTCGAACTTTGTCTTCACCAATCCCGAGGTGCTGCGCCACACGGTATCCTCGAGCGGCGAAAATCTGGTACGCGGCATGCAGATGCTGGCCGAGGACATCGAGGCCGGCAAGGGCATGCTGAAGATCCGCCAGTCCGATCCGGCCAATCTCGAGGTCGGCGTCAATATGGCGACCACGCCCGGCAAGGTGGTTTTCGAGAACGACCTGATGCAGCTCATCCAGTATGAGCCGAGCACTGAGAGGGTGCTGCGCACGCCGCTCCTGATCGTGCCGCCCTGGATCAACAAGTTCTACATCCTCGACCTTCGCTCCGAGAAATCCTTCATCAAATGGTGCGTCGATCAAGGCATCACCGTTTTCGTGATCTCCTGGGTCAACCCCGACAAGAAGCTCGGAAGCAAGGGCTGGGAAGACTACATGAAGGAAGGCCCGCTGAAGGCGATGGACGTCATCGAGCGGATCACCGGCGAGATGAAGGTGCACACCCTCGGCTATTGCGTCGGCGGCACCATGCTGGCGACGACGCTTGCCTGGCTTGCGGAGAAGCGGCGACAGCGCGTGACCTCGGCGACCTTCCTCGCCGCACAGGTGGATTTCACCCATGCCGGCGATCTGCTGGTTTTCGTCGACGAGAATCAGATCTCCGCGCTCGAGCGCGACATGCAGGCCTCGGGCGTGCTCGAGGGCAGCAAGATGGCGATGGCCTTCAACATGCTGCGCTCGAACGACCTGATCTGGTCGTATGTCGTCAACAACTACCTGAAAGGCCAGTCGCCGGCGGCCTTCGATCTGCTGCACTGGAATTCCGACGCGACGCGGATGGCGGCCGCCAACCATTCCTACTACTTGCGCAATTGCTATCTCGAGAACCGGCTGACCTCGGGAACCATGGTGCTGGACAACACACTGCTCGATCTCTCCATGGTCAAGGTGCCGGTCTACAATTTGGCGACGCGCGAGGACCACATCGCTCCGGCCGATTCCGTCCTCTACGGCTCGCAATTCTTCGGCGGGCCGGTGAAATACGTGCTGTCCGGCTCCGGCCATATCGCCGGCGTGGTGAATCCGCCCGCGGCGGGCAAATACCAGTATTGGACCAACGATACGATCCGCGACATTTCCCTGAAGGATTGGATCAAGGGCGCGCAGGAGCACAAGGGTTCCTGGTGGCCGGACTGGCGCCAATGGCTCGCCAATCTCGATCCGGAAGAGGTTCCGGCGCGCAGTGTCGGCAGCGAAGGTTTCCCGCCGATCGAGGATGCGCCCGGCTCCTATGTGCGCGTCCGCGCATAGCGCGCTATGCGGCGATCAAATATAACCCTCGGCGTCCCGCCGGGACGGGACGATATCAGTTGAGGGGAAATCGATGACGCGCGAATTGTTCTGGCTGACGCTCACGGTGATTCTGACCGGGCTCTTGTGGATCCCCTACATTCTGAACCGATGCCAGGTGCGCGGGCTCGGCGGAGCCATGGCCAACCCCTCCCGCAACGACAAGCCGCATGCGCCTTGGGCGACGCGGCTGATGTTCGCCCATGACAATGCGGTCGAGAACCTCGTCATCTTCGCGCCCCTGGTCCTGATCCTGAACGCGATCGATTATTCGACCAAATGGACCGTGATCGCCTGTGCGGTCTATTTTTGGACGCGAGTCGCCCACGTCATCGTCTACACGCTGGGCCTGCCGGTGTTCCGGACCATTGCGTTCACGATCGGCTTCCTCGCCCAGGCCGTGCTCGCACTCGCAATCTTCGGCTGGGTGTAAGCCCGCGCTGGACGGTTAGGTGCAACGTGCCTTGAAATTGGCCGCCACCAGCTTTGCCATCACCTCGTCGAGATGCGCCTGGTCACGCGTCTCGATGACGAGCTCGAGCAGCGTTGCCTTCGCCGGCAGATCCGAGAAGGTGCGCTGGTGCGAGACTTCGATGATGTTGGCGCCGGCCTCGGCGAGCAGGGCCGAGACCGCGGCAAGTTGGCCGGGTCGATCGACGATGTCGATCGACAGTTGGGTCAGCCGGCCCTCGCGCGCGAGCTCGCGGGTCAGTACCGAGGCGATCAACCGCGTGTCGATGTTGCCACCGGTGAGGACCAGGCCGACATTGCGGCCGGCACATCGCTCGGGATAAGCAAGCACCGCAGCAAGCCCTGCGGCGCCGGCCCCCTCCACCACCGTCTTCTCGATCGAGATCAGCGTCGCCACTGCGCGCTCGAGCTGCGGCTCGGTAACGAGCACGATGTCGTCGACCAACTGCCGGATGATCTCGGTCGTGATCCTGCCGGGCGCTTTGACCGCGATACCTTCAGCCAGGGTGTCGCCGCGCATCGGCAGATCCTTGCCATAGACTGCATTGTACATCGACGGATACAGTTCGGCCTGCACGCCGATGATGCGCAAGCCCGGTTTTTGCGCGCGCGCGGCGATCGCCATCCCGGAGATCAGGCCGCCACCGCCGATCGGCACCACGAGCGTATCGAGATCCGGGATCGCTTCGAGCATCTCGAGCGCAACCGTGCCCTGGCCGGCGATGATCAGCGGATCGTCGTAAGGATGGATCAGGGTCAGCCCCCTTGCCTCGCCATGGCTGCGGGCGAACGCTCCCGCCTCCTCCAGCGTCGCGCCGGAAACCACGACCTCGGCGCCAAGCCTGCGCGTGTTCTCGATCTTCACCATCGGCGTGCCGATCGGCATCACGATCACGGCGGGAATGCCGAGCCGCCTGGCATTGTAGGCGACGCCCTGGGCGTGATTGCCCGCCGACATCGCGATGACACCGCGCTGCCGCTGCTCGGCCGAGAGCGCCTGCAGGCGGTTCAGCGCCCCGCGCTCCTTGAACGAGGCCGTGAACTGCAGGTTCTCGAACTTCAGCCAGATGTTGCAGCCGCAGATGTCGCTGAGTGTCCGGCTTTTGTGGCAGTCGGTCGCCAGCACCGCGCCTTGGATCGCCGCGGCGGCGGCCCTGATGTCTGACGGCTGGACCGGCAGGCGGTTGATATCGAATACGGTGTCATGTCCGCCCATCGGTCGCTCGTATCGTTGATTGGTGACGCATCGCGCTTGCCGGCAGAACCGGCTCGTCCGCGATCGAACGCTCAGCGGCGCTCGCCGCTGAGCGAAGCCGTTTTGTAGTCTCAGCTCGCGAGATCGGGAAGCCCGAGCATCAGCCGCAGGTTCTGGACCGCTGCGCCCGAAGCACCCTTGCCGAGATTGTCGAGGCGGGCCACCAGGACCGCCTGGTGGTGCTTGTCGCTGCCAAACACATAGAGCTCGAGCTGGTTGGTCTCGTTCAGCGCTTCCGGCTCGATCCGACCGCTCTTCGCGGCTTCGTTGTCGAGCGGCACGACAGAGACGTATTTGCTTCCGGCGTAATGCTTGGCGAGCGCTGCCTGCAGGTCGGCTCCGCCAGGCTTGCCCGGCAGCGTGTCCAGTTGCAGCGGCACCGAGACCAGCATGCCCTGCCGGTAGTTGCCGACCGACGGCACGAAGATCGGCCGCCGCGTCAGCTTCGAATAAAGCTGCAGCTCCGGCAGGTGCTTGTGCTCGAAGCCCAGACCGTACAGTTCGAAGGCCGGCGCGGTGCCGTTCTCGAAGGACGCGATCATCGACTTGCCGCCGCCCGAATAGCCGCTGACCGCATTCACAGTCACCGGATAGTCCGCCGGCAGCAGGCCGGCATCGACCAGCGGCCGCAGCAGCGCGATTCCGCCGGTGGGATAGCAGCCGGGATTGGAGACTTTCCGCGCGCTACGGATCTTGTCCGCCTGGTCGGTGGCGAGCTCGGGGAAGCCATAGGTCCAATCGGGCGCGACGCGGAACGCGGTCGAGGCGTCGATCACCTTGGGTGCAGCGTTGCCCATGCTGTCGATCAACGCCGCCGTTTCCTTGGCGGCGTCATCGGGCAGGCAGAGGATGACAAGATCGACCTCCTCCATCAGCGCCCGTTTGGCGCCCGGATCCTTTCGCTTGTCCTCGGCGATGGTCTTCACCGCGATGTCGCTCTGCCGGCTCAGCCGCTCGGCGATGCCGAGGCCTGTCGTCCCCGACCCGCCGTCGACGAAGACGGAGCGCATGGCGGCACCGGCCGCTTGGCCTTTTGGCTGCTTGGTCTCGATCACGGTCATGACACGCTCCTTGTGGACGTCAGAGTTTCACCGGCGAAGGCCTGGGGCCGCGCCTGTCGCATGAGAGTGCAGATGCGTTGCGAACCGATGTCGGGCTGTTCGCCGAGCCTGGCCGCGACCGCCGCGTAGTCAGCTTCGGACTTGTGCTGATTGAGCTTGAAGCTGCCTTCCACCTGCTCGACCGTCATCACCAGGCCAACAATCGCCTTCTTCATCGCCTCGAGCCGTCCTGCCGTCATCTTGTCGGACGTCCACGGCGTCTTCGGCAACAACTGCTGTTCGAACTTTGCGCTCAGGGCATCCACCTGCACAGCGAGTTCGGTCTCCGACAGCAAGCGAACCGGTCCTGTCAGATGCACGGCCTGGTACAGCCAGGTCGGGACTTGATCTGGTGAGACGTACCAGTCGGCGGATACATAGGCATCCGCACCGAGCACCGCGAGCAGCCAGGACGTTGTACTGTCCGCGAACTTCGCGAGCGGATTGCCGCGCGCGACATGGAAGAACGCCTGCGGCGTACCGTCGTCGGTGGAGCTCAGATAGAACGGCAGGGATGATGCAATCGGCTTGTCGCCGTCCCACGCGCAGACCGTGCCGAAGCCGCGCGCATCCGCGAAGCCGAGGCTTGCGGCACGATCAGGCTTGAAGGGCGGTGGCGTGTACATCGAAAGGCTCCTGCGTGGCGAGGAGCCGCCTGATCAGATCACGCTGCATGGAGATTGCCGCGGGATCAGATCCGGCGGCAAGGGCTTTGGTCCAGACTCAGCCGACCGCCCGTACCGCGAATGCGCGACGGCGACGAGCGAACATAATGGTCCGGGCGTTGATCATGGGCGCATGGCTATAAGACCGCCCGGTTCCGCCGTCAAGCGACCGAGCGCAGCTCGCTAAAACGTCGGCCATTATTATTTTGAACGCGCTCAAGCCGACCGCCAGAGCCATTCGACGACGCGTCCGATGCCGTCGCCGAACAGCAGCAGCACCGCGGACCAGACCAGGGCGGAGAGGAAATTGGCGATCTGAAACTGCAGGTACGGCATTTCGAAAATGCCGGCTGCCAGCGGCACCGAAGCACGCAACGGCCCGAAGAAGCGGCCGATGAAGATGCTCGGCACACCCCAGGCGCGGACGAAGGCCTCACCGCGGAGGAGGATATTAGGATAACGGGTCAGCGGCCAAATCTGCGCGACATGGTCCTTGTATCGATAGCCGAACCAATAGGAGACCCAATCACCCAGGGCGGCGCCAAGGCCGCCGGCGAGCCAGACCGGCCAAAAGCTGATTCCGGTCACCCCGATCAGCGCTCCGATCGCGACCAGTGCGCCCCAGGCGGGGATCAGCAGCGAGATGAAGGCCAGCGATTCACCGAAAGCGAGCAGCAGCACGATCGGAGCGGCCCAGGCCTGGTGGTCGCGCACGAAGTCGGCGACCGCGCGCCCAACGTCTTCCATCTCCGATTTGCCTTTCCCTCGCTCCGTAACCTAAGCCATTGAAGGCTATTACGGTTCCCATCGGCGCGACTGGTACGCCGGCAGCCTTCAGGACTTCAAGTCACAAACACCTTCCCGGCGCGTGAAACGAGTTCCAGGGGCGATTTTGGGGTCCGTAGCAGCCCGGAACCTCTGTCCGGTCATTGTTTTACGCCCGTCCATGGCATAGTCAGGCCCAGCGATTCGTTCCGCTTCGCGCACCAAGATTGTCAGATTCCATGGGTAAGCCATTGAAATCCGCTGCAAAACAGAAAGCCAAACCCGCCGACGACATGTTTGCGGCGCAGCAAGCCAAGGGCAAGGCTCCGGCCAAGGCAGCTTCCAAGGCACCTGCCCGCGCGTCGAGCGCGGAGGGCGAATATACCGCCCGTGACATCGAGGTTCTCGAGGGGCTGGAGCCGGTCCGGCGGCGCCCCGGCATGTATATCGGCGGCACCGACGAGAAGGCGTTGCACCACCTGTTCGCCGAGGTCATCGACAACTCGATGGACGAGGCGCTGGCGGGCCATGCCACGTTCATCGAGGTGGAACTGGATACCGACGGATTCCTGACCGTGACCGACAACGGTCGCGGCATCCCGGTCGATCCGCACCCGAAATTCCCGAAGAAGTCCGCGCTCGAGATCATCATGTGCACCCTGCACGCGGGCGGAAAGTTCGACTCGAAGGTCTACGAGACCTCCGGCGGCCTGCACGGCGTCGGCATCTCCGTGGTGAACGCGCTGTCGACCCGGCTCGAGGTCGAGGTCGCCCGCAACCAGAAGCTCTACCGGATGGTGTTCGAGCGCGGTCACCCCAAGGGCAAGCTGGAAGAACTCGGCAAGGTGGCGAACCGCCGTGGCACCAAGGTCCGCTTTCAGCCCGACCCGACCATCTTCGGCGCCAAGGCAGCGTTCAAGCCGCAGCGCCTGTTCAAGATGGCCCGCTCCAAGGCCTACCTGTTCGGTGGCGTCGAGATCCGCTGGAAATGCGATCCGTCGCTGCTCAAGGGCCTCGAGGATGTACCGGCGGAGGCGACCTTCCACTTCCCGGGCGGCCTGAAGGATTATCTGGCCGCCGCGATCCATGCCGACACGCTGGTCCACCCCGACATCTTCGCCGGCAAATCCGGCCGCACCGGCGGCCATGGCGGCTGCGAATGGGCGGTGGCCTGGACCGCGGATGCTGACGGTTTCCTGTCCTCGTACTGCAACACCATTCCGACCCCCGACGGCGGCACCCACGAATCGGGGATCCGCAGCGCCCTGCTGCGTGGCCTGAAGGACCACGCCGAGCGCGCCGGCCAAGGCAAGCGCGCCGCCTCGATCACCTCCGAGGACATCATGGCGGGCGCCGCCATCATGCTGTCGGTGTTCGTGCGCGAACCGGAATTCCAGGGCCAAACCAAGGATCGCCTGGCAACCGCCGAGGCGCAGCGCATCGTCGAGCAGGCCGTGAAGGACCCGTTCGACCATTGGCTGTCCGGCAATCCGCTGCAGGCCAACCGGCTGCTCGATTTCGTGATCGAGCGGGCGGAAGAGCGCATCCGCCGCCGCCAGGAAAAGGAAACACAGCGCAAAACCGCAACCAAGAAGTTGCGGCTGCCGGGCAAGCTGTCCGACTGCTCCGATGCCGGCACTGCCAACTCCGAGCTGTTCATCGTCGAGGGCGATTCGGCCGGCGGTAGCGCCAAGCAGGCGCGTGATCGCAAGACGCAGGCGGTCCTGCCGCTACGCGGCAAGATTCTCAATGTCGCCTCGGCAGGCAAAGACAAGCTGACCGCAAATGCCCAGCTGTCCGATCTCGTCCTCGCGATCGGCGCCGGCACCGGCACCGCCTATCGCGAGGAGGACCTCCGTTATCAGCGCATCATCATCATGACCGACGCCGACGTCGACGGCGCCCATATCGCCTCGCTCCTGATCACCTTCTTCTACCGGCAGATGCGGGGACTGATCGACGAAGGGCATCTCTATCTCGCGGTGCCGCCGCTGTACCGGCTGACGCACGGCAGCAAGACCTTCTACGCCCGCGACGACGCACATCGGGACGAGCTCTTGAAACGCGAGTTCAACGCCAACGCCAAGGTCGAGATCGGCCGCTTCAAAGGCCTCGGCGAAATGATGCCGGCGCAGCTCAAGGAAACCACCATGGACCCCGCCAAGCGGACCCTGCTCCGTGTCGTCCTGTTGGCCGACGATCGGGAAGGCACGGCCGATTCGGTGGAGCGACTGATGGGGACCAAGGCCGAGGCACGCTTCGCCTTCATTTCGGAAAAGGCGGAATTTGCCAGCGACGAACTCCTCGACGTCTGACCTCAAAACGCCTTCGAGCCACAATTGCAAGTTCCACGCAACTCGCCACAGCCGTTTTCTGGCAGTTGATTCAATAATTTGCACATTCGACGAGCAAGCCGCCCCGTTGTTTTCCGGACGGTGTGCCCGTCAGGCAACAGCTTTTGGGCACCAATCGGCTATAGTTCGGGCACATCAGGCGAGGGAATCGCCGACAGATTGTCTGCCACGGGCGGCACGTCGACTTGGGGATTAGAATTATGAAAAAGCTTTTGCTGGCTTTGACCGCAGTGGTGGCGATGACGGGAGCCGCTTCGGCCGCCGATTTGGCCGCCCGCCCCTATGTGAAGGCCCCGATCGCCCCGGCCGCTCCGAGCTGGACCGGCTTCTACATCTTCGGCGGCGCCGGCGGCGGCATCTGGGATGCCGACTCGCACACCAATTTCCTGGGCGCCCCGGTGACGATCGACCAGCGCGTTGGCGGTGACGGTTGGTTCGGCACCGTCGGTGTCGGCTACGACTGGCAGGTCGCCCCGAGCTGGGTTGTCGGCCTGTTCGGTGACGGCCAGTTCGGCAGCCTCCGCGGCACTGTTCAGGATCAGTTTGCTGCCCTGACCGGCCGGGTCAAGCTGCAGGACTCCTGGGCTGCGGGCGTCCGCGTCGGCTATCTGGTCGCTCCGAATGTGCTGTCCTATGTGAACGGCGGCTACTCCGGATCGCACTGGTCGGGAACGGGTTTGACCACCCTCACCGGCACCGCATCTGGCTTCCACACCGACTCCTTCAATCGTAACGGCTGGTTCATCGGCGGCGGCGTCGAGAACAACCTGAACATCTTCGGCATCACGGCGCCGGGCTGGTTCATGAAGACCGAATATCGCGCTGCCTACTACGACCGGAAGGATATCGCGGTCCGCACCGACGTCGGCAACCTGCTGACCACGGACTCGATCAGCTTCAAGCCTTGGGTGCAGACCATCAGCACCTCGCTGGTCTACCGCTTCAACTGGACCGGCCCGGTGGTTGCGAAGTACTAATCGATCCAAAGGATCGGATGAGAAAAGCCCCGGCTCTGCCGGGGCTTTTTGTTTGTCCGCAGCGTGCCTCCCACGCTGGCCATCATCGCACCCGGCCGCTACGGTCGCGTACCGCGCGTAACAGATCGCGCCAACAAGATGCGGCGGTCGCACATATGGCAGCGTCGGCCGGGAGGGAGGCGGATGCGCAGATTTCTTCTCATCGCGGGCCTGTTGCTGCTCGGCGTCGGCCTGCTCTGGATCGGTCAGGGCACGGGCGTTGTCGCCTGGCCAAGCTCGAGCTTCATGATCAATCAAATTCAATGGGCCGGCTACGGTGCGGGCACCGCTGCGCTTGGCCTGGTCCTGATCTGGCAAGGCAGCTGCTGACAAAGGGGACACGCGCCATGGCTTCACCATTCGATCTCCGCGGCAAGGTCGCGATCGTCACCGGCGGCAACGGCGGCATCGGTCTCGGCATGACGCGAGGACTGGCCGATGCGGGCGCCGACATCGCGATCGTCGGCCGCAACCAGGCCAAGAGCGATACCGTCGCAGCCGACATGATGGCGCGCGGCGTCCGCGCTGTCGCGGTGACGGCCGATGTCACCGACAAGGACGCGGTGACGGCAATGATCGCGCGCGTTGGCGACGCATTCGGCCGCATCGATATTCTCATCAACAACGCCGGCATCAATATCCGCAAGCCGCCACAGGCGCTCGAGCTCGATGAATGGAGCGAGGTCATCGAGACCAACCTCACCAGCGCGTTCTTGTGCTCGAAGGCCGTCTACCCTGCGCTCAAGGCGGCGGGCGGCGGCAAGATCATCAATATCGGCTCGATGATGTCGATCTTCGGCGCGAGCTTCGCCCCGGCCTATGCCGCCAGCAAGGGCGGCATCGTGCAGTTCACGCGTGCCTGCGCGTGCGCCTGGGCCGCCGACAACATCCAGGTCAATGCAATCCTGCCCGGCTGGATCGATACCGACCTGACCCGCACCGCGCGCCAGCAGGTCGACGGCCTGCACGACCGGGTGCTGGCGCGGACGCCCGCGGCGCGCTGGGGCGAGATCGGCGACTTTGCCGGCATCGCGGTTTTCTTGAGCTCAGCAGCATCCGGCTTCGTGACGGGCACGGCCATTCCCGTCGACGGCGGATATTCGGTGTCGGCGTAAGCAATAAGCGACGTTCAGCGCCGGAAGCTCTTGATCTCCGACACGCTGCCGTCGCGATAAGTCAGTTCGACCGACACGAACTGCGTCGCGGGCGGCAGCTTCAGATACGGCGTTGCATTGGAAGGAATCGCGATCGGGTCCTTCATGTCGCAGGCCGGCAGATTCAGAACCTTGTCAGGCACAGCCGTATCGATGCCGATCCGCACCTGGCGGATCGCGCAGCGATACGACATCAGATGCGTGTAGTAGACGAGCAATCCGTTGAACTCGCGAAATGACAACCAGCTCGTCGCGGTCATGTCGAGGATCTTGCGCTGATCGCGGATCAGCGCAGCTTCCGGCTCGAACCTGATCGGAAACGGGCCCTGCATCTCGCCGCCCGCGTCGACATAGCGCACCTGGATCGTCCCGGCCGGCGTGTCGGCGGGCAGTTCGATCGACGGGTTGGGCATGCGCTTGCGGGTGCGCGGATCGAGCACGTCCATGAATCCGGTCTCGCGAAAGACACCGGCGTCCCCCATCCGCCAGGAGATGCCAAGCGTCGGATCGGCAATCGAGAAGGTGATGGTCCAGCCGCCATTGTGGCGCGAGAACATCGCGATCGGCGCATTGACGCTCTCATTGGCCGGCGGCAGGTGCGGCACCGAGACCGGCGGCAGCGCCGCGACCTTCTGCGGTGGATCGGCAGGCTTATCCGCCGGTGCTGCGCCGGCAAGGCCGTTGAGGAAGACATCGTCGACCATCTGGTCGAAATAGACCGGGACCTGCTTGTGGTGCACGGTCTCCGCCATCTCGCTGACCACGCGGCGCGTACGCTGCGCGACCTGCACCAGGTTGATGCCGGGCTGCGTCAGCTCCTTGGCAAAGGCGCGCGTGAACACTGAATTCGGATTGGCGTCCTCGTTCGATAATCGATCCAATGCGGTTTGCCGCGGCCCCGCAGAAAAGACCGAGAACACGCCTTCAGGCAGTTGCGTCATCGGTGCCAATCCGCCGCCACCAGCAACGGCGCGTGTCCCCGGCCGCTCGAACGGGTTGTTGCGACAGGCGTCAAACACCAGGATCGAAGTCCGCGCCTTCTTGTTCTGCAGCCGCTCGATGACACGGTCCGCCAGAATCGAGGCATCGCGAACCAATTCCTCCTGCCCTTCGGTCGCGGCCGGCACGTCGGTCGGCAGCAGGAAATTCTGGCCGGCAATTTCGAAGCCGTGGCCGGCATAGAAGAAGAACGCAGTGTCGCCGGGCGCGACGGCACTATCGAAGGCAAGCAGCGCCTGGCTGAATTGCTGACGATTCAGATTCTCGGCGACCATGACCTCGAAGCCGAGCTGCTTCAGCGTGTCGCCCATCGTGCGAGCGTCATTGACCGCCTTCTGCAGCTTCGGGACGAATCGGTAGTCGTTGTTGCCGATCACCAGCGCGATGCGCTTCTCCGCATGCGCCGGCAGCGCGAGAACCAGAACGGTCGCGGCAAGACTGCAGACCAGAAGGCCCCTCAACAATGTCCGCATCGATCCCCTGTCCCACTTGAGCTGCACCGATCGGCCCAATGCGATCCGCTTCGCCATAGTCGGCCATCGATCGTCACTGGTTCAAGCCCGAGCACCTGCTTCGGGTGGGCCCGGTGCGGCCGTCTTGCGCCCCCTCCGACCCGAGCAGGGTATCCGGCCACTGCAGGCGAATCTTACCCCAGGGCATAAGCCGATATGCCGCTCAAGGTCGATCGGGGCGGCGACGAAGTGCAACAAGTTTGCGACAGGATGCCTGCAAATAATGCAAAAACATTAGGCTTTTTCGATACTTCGCGCTTCTCCTCCATTGACTTTGGGCAATTTGACCCTATCTTCCCGTGTAACGCGGCTCAGGATCGATCCGATTCCTATATGAGCAACCGCGGGGTCAGCGTAAGTCAGAGAGCCCCCAGCTTATCCAAAGCACGCCGTTTGGGGTTGAACGCGACCACAGCCCGTTCCCCTCGATTCCTAACGGCGGCGTCGAATAGAGGCCTCGTCAGCTAGGGGCCCCGCCAAACAGAGGCTCGATGTCCTTTTCCAATCTCGGTTTATCCGACAAGGTGTTGGCCGCAGTGGCGGCGACCGGTTACACCACACCGACCCCCATTCAAGAACAAGCCATCCCTCACGTCCTGGCCCGCCGCGATGTTCTCGGCATTGCCCAGACCGGCACCGGCAAGACGGCCGCTTTCGTGCTTCCGATGCTGACCATCCTGGAAAAGGGACGCGCCAGGGCACGTATGCCCCGCACCCTGATCCTGGAGCCGACCCGCGAACTCGCCGCACAGGTCAAAGAGAATTTCGATCGCTACGGCGCCGGCCAAAAACTCAACGTCGCGCTTCTGATCGGCGGCGTCTCTTTCGGCGACCAGGACTCCAAGCTGACGCGTGGCGTCGACGTCCTGATCGCAACTCCCGGCCGCCTGCTCGACCATACCGAACGGGGCGGATTGCTGCTCACCGGCGTCGAACTGCTGGTGATCGACGAAGCCGATCGCATGCTCGACATGGGCTTCATCCCGGACATCGAGCGGATCTGCAAGCTGGTCCCCTTCACGCGGCAGACGCTGTTGTTCACTGCCACCATGCCGCCGGAAATCCGGCGCGTCACCGAGGCCTTCCTGCACAATCCGCAGAAGGTCGAAGTCTCCAAGCCTGCTACGACGGCCGTCACGGTGACCCAGTCGCAAGTGCCCTCGGGGCGCGAGGCGCATCAGAAGCGCGAGGTGCTGCGGCGCCTCTTGCGCGAGGCGAAAGACCTCAAGAACGCGATCATCTTCTGCAACCGCAAGCGTGACGTGGCCATCGTCTACAAATCGCTTCAGAAGCACGGGTTCAGCGTTGGCGCGCTGCATGGCGACATGGATCAGTCGGCACGCATGGCCGCGCTCGATCAGTTCCGCAAGGGCGAGTTGCCGCTCCTCGTCGCCTCGGACGTCGCGGCCCGCGGGCTCGACATTCCCGAGGTCAGCCACGTCTTCAATTTCGACGTGCCGCATCATCCCGATGATTATGTCCATCGCATCGGTCGTACGGGACGCGCCGGACGCTCAGGCACTGCGATTTCGATCGTGACGTCACCCGACCAGAAATCCGTCGCGGCCATCGAAAAGCTGATCGGGCAAGGAATCCCCCGCGCTGAAGGCGATTACACCGTTCAGGAGGCTTCGTCGAATCACGAAGACACGCGTGAGCATCGCCCGCGCGACGGCGCTCGGCGCGAGCGCAAGCCTTCACGCGACCGCCACGACCGCAAGCCTCAGCGGGAGCGCGAGACACCGAAGCACGCACATAAAGACGACCGGCCTTCGCACGCTCCCCAACCCCGCGCAGCAACTTCCCAGCCGCGCAGCGAACCGCGGCGCGTGCGCCGCGAGGTCGAGAACGAGCCGGCAGATCATTCTCACCTTCCTGCCTTTCTGCTGCGCCCGGTGCGCGCGCCGGTGGTTTGAGCCGCGCGCGTCCCACATCGACGCATCGCACGCCGACACCGTCCGATGAGACTTGTCCGGATCATCTCCGAGGAGCCAAGCGGCCGAACACCTGAGCGCGTCATCTGACCAGAGGCGCGGACTAACTTATGTTATAGTCGTCAGGTTTCGGCTTCAGCCGCGCTCCGCTCGCTTCCGTTGCAGCTTGAACGTGATAGGCCAACCGCGCTGGCCGCGGCGCCGGTTTGGCGCGCGCCATTCCATCGCGCGATAATGCCTGGAAGCACCCCGGCATCTGTTTACCCCCGATTCACTCTCGTCCACTAACTTGCCTGCATATTTATTGATTGCTCGCGGCAGGCGAATTGTGAGGGACTCGTAGTGGTCAATGTGCTTGACGAATACGAACGCACGCTGGCCTTCGCCGATGTCGCGCTCAGCCAAATCAAGTTGCTGCGCCACACCGCCACGCCGCGCAACTATGAGATCTGGTACGTCTACGCCACCGGCTACAACGCCTCGCTCAACCAGATCATCAACGAGACCTTGGCCCGCAGCGGCAAGCTGGGAGAGCCGGAGCTCGAACAGCTCTACGAGACTTATCTTTCCCAGCAGAAGACCACCGACCGCATCGACAAGGTCGGCGCACGCGTGATCGGTGAGATCGACGATGTGATGAACCTGATCACGGATACGCTCGGGATCACCGCGAGCTATGATGCGAGCCTTGCGGAGGCGGACCAGAAGCTTGCTTCCGTGACCAGTCGCGAGCAGCTGTTCGAGATCGTCGAAGCGCTCGCCCGATCGACGCGCGAAATGCGCGAGACGAACCGGGCGCTCGAACAACGCCTGTCGCTCTCGAAGACCGAGATCAGCGACCTGCAGCAAAGTCTGGAAGCGATCAGGGCCGAGAGCCTGACCGATCCGCTCACCGGTCTCGGCAATCGCAAATATTTCGACCGCATGATCGACATGGCCGTGGAGACGGCGCAGGCGACCTGCCTGCCGCTCTCGCTGCTGATGTTCGACATCGATCATTTCAAGTCGTTCAACGATTCCTACGGCCACCTCACCGGAGATCAGGTGCTTCGCCTGGTCGGCTTGTCGCTGAAACAGGCGATCAAGGGCCAGGACATCACGGCGCGCTATGGCGGCGAGGAATTCGCAGTGGTGCTGCCGAATACAGCCCTCCGGCAGGCCCTCACCGTCGCGGACCAGATTCGCCGCGCGGTCATGGCAAAGGAATTGAAGAAAAAATCGACCGGGGAGGTTCTCGGCCGCGTCACCATCTCGGTCGGCGTGTCCATGCTCAAGCCGGGCGACGACACCGACGCTCTGATCGAACGCGCCGACGCCTGCCTCTATGCCGCCAAGCGCAGTGGCCGCAACCGGGTGATCTGCGAAGTCGATCCGGAATATGTCGCTCAAACGCAGGGCCAAGTCGCCTGTTGAGCAGATGATCGCCTCAAGAAGCGGATTTGCGAGCTCGCTTCGCGGCTTTCGTCGTCGGGGATCGTTTGGCTGACCGCTTTTTTGGTGGCTCGGCCGCCTTTTTCGTCGTGCGTGCCTTGCCGGATCCCGCGCGTCCGGATGCCGCCTTCTTTGCCGGCCGGCTCTTCGCGCTCACCCCATCCTTCTTCGCAGCGGGCCGGCGCGCCCTGCTCCGTTTCTTCAGCGCGGCCCGTTGTGCCGCGGCGAAGGCCGCCTTTGCCCATGTGGCGAATTCCTCGACATCGTCGAACAGATGGGCCGGCACCTCCCAATATGACCCCACGGTCATGGTGCGCGCCCGCGTCTGATATTGGAACGGCTTGGAGCCGGCCGCCTCGAACGCTCCGATGGTCTCTTCGTCCGCGCGCAGATAAAGCCCGCTGCGCAAAGCCAGCGCGAAATTGATGCCATCGGCGGAGATGCCGAAACCTGAAAACATCCGCCGGATCGTCACCGGCCCAAAACTGGCAAACAGATCAGCCAGGAATTCGCGGTCCATCGCGTCCACCGCTCATTGCGCGCCGGGCATGCGATACCGGCCCCTGCTGCGGTTGTCGTCTCCACGATGAGCGATTGTCAATGTCCGAAACACGACAAGGCGGGAATCCGCCCTGACGCGTCACACCTCGGCCGGCTTGAGCTGCACCGACTCGCCGCAGCCGCAGGCGCTGATCTGGTTCGGGTTGTTGAACACGAATTGGGCCTGCATCTTGTCGGCCCTGTAATCCATCTCGGTGCCGAGCAGGAACAGCACCGCCTTCGGATCGACCAGGATCTTGACGCCCTTGTCCTCGACCACCTCGTCGGTGGGCCGGATCTCATGGGCATATTCAACCGTGTAGGACTGTCCGGCGCAGCCGCCGTTCTTGACGCCGACGCGCAGGCCCACGATCTCGGAATCGCTTCGGCTCATCAGTTCGCGAATGCGCGCCGCCGCGGCGTCCGTCAGCCTCATCACCTGCGGGCGGGGCCGCGGCTTCGGCTTCCCGGCAAGGCTCGCTTGTGTGTTCGTCATCGTGTTCATGTGCTCAATCCCGGCGGTCGATCAATCCCGCCTGTTCATTCAAAGTCCGTGCCTGATTACGCCTCACCACATATTGAGGACGAGCCGCGCTTCGTCGCTCATCCGGTCCGGCGTCCATTGCGGCTCCCAGACGATGTTGACGCTCACGATGCCGACCCCCGGCACGCTCGCGATCGCGTTCTCGACCATGGTCGGCAACTCGCCGGCCGCCGGACAATTCGGCGTCGTCAAGGTCATCACCACATCGACGCTGCGGTCGTCCTTGATATCGACCTTGTAGATCAGGCCGAGCTCATAGATGTCGGCCGGAATTTCCGGGTCGAATACCGTCTTCAACGCCGCGATGATCTCGCGCGAGAGCCGCTCGGTCTCTTCCGGCGGCAAGGCCGAATGGGTTTCCACCGACTGGGTTTTGACTTCGGCTGTGTCGCTCATGCAAACAAATCCCGCGCCTTCATCAGGGCCTGCGCCAGTTGATCGACTTCTTCTTTCGTATTGTACATCCCAAACGACGCCCGGCAGGTCGCTGTGACGTTGAATCTCTCCAAAAGCGGCATCACGCAATGCGTGCCCGCACGCACCGCGACGCCCTGGCGGTCGATCACGGTGGCGATGTCGTGCGCATGCGCCCCCTTCATCTCGAACGAGATGACCGGCCCCTTGCCCTTGGCCGTGCCGATCAGCCGCAGCGAATTGATCTCGCGCAGCCGCGCTTCGGCGTAGGTCAACAGATCGTGCTCATGCGCGGCGATGCGGTCCTTACCGATCGAATTGACATAGTCGATCGCAGCGCCCAGCCCGACCGACTCGACGATCGCCGGCGTGCCCGCCTCGAACCTGTGCGGGGGATCGCCATAGGTCACCCAGTCACGCGTGACTTCGCGGATCATCTCGCCGCCGCCGTTATAGGGACGCATCGCGACGAGCAGATCGTATTTTCCGTACAGCACGCCGATGCCGGTCGGACCGTACAGCTTGTGGCCGGTGAAGACGTAGAAGTCGCAGTCGATGTCCTGTACGTCGATCGCCAGATGCACGGCAGCCTGGCTGCCATCGACCAGCACGGGGATGCCGCGGGCGTGCGCGATTCGGACGACCTCCTTGACCGGCACCAGGGTGCCCAGCATGTTCGACATCTGGGTGATCGCAACCAGCTTGGTGCGATCGGTCAGAAGCTTCTCGAACTCGTCGATCAGGAAATTGCCGTCGTCATCTACAGGTGCCCATTTGATCACCGCCCCCTGCCGCTCCCGCAGGAAGTGCCACGGCACGATATTGGAGTGATGCTCCATGATCGAGAGCACGATCTCGTCGCCTTCGCCGATATTCGGCGCGCCGAAGGACGAGGCGACCAGGTTGATCGCCTCGGTGGCATTGCGGGTGAAGATGATCTCCTCAGGCCGGCGCGAATTGAGGAATTGCGCGACCTTGGCGCGGCCGCCCTCATAGGCTTCGGTCGCCGCATTGGCGAGGTAGTGCAGGCCGCGATGCACATTGGCATATTCGGACGTGTAGGCCTGGGTCATGCGATCGAGCACAGCGGCAGGCTTTTGCGCCGAGGCCGCATTGTCGAGATAGACGAGCTTCTTGCCGTAGACCTGCAGCGACAGCGCCGGGAAATCGGCGCGCACGCGATTCACGTCATAGGCGCCATTGGCGACCGCCGGATGCGTGCTCATGCGCGGGCCTCCAACCAATGTTGCGCGGCATCGATGATACGCTCGCGCAAGCCCTCGTCCTCGATGGCCTCGATCGCCTCGCCGACAAAGGCCTGGACCAGCAGCGCCTGCGCCTGCTTCTCGGGCAGGCCGCGCGCGCGCAAGTAAAACAACAGGCTCTCGTCGAGCGCACCGGAGGTCGCGCCATGGCCGCACGAGACGTCGTCGGCGAAGATCTCGAGCTCCGGCTTGTTGTCGGCCTCGGCTTCGTCGGACAGAAGCAGCGCCCGCGTCATCATCCTGCCGTCGGTCTTCTGCGCATCCGGACGCACGATGATGCGGCCCTGGAACACCGAATGCGCGCGGTCGTCGAGCACGGCGCGGAAGTTCTCCCGGCTGGTGCAGCCGGGCACGGCGTGGTCGACCACGATCGTGGTGTCGCCGTGCTGCTTGTCGCGCAGCAGGTTGACGCCGTTGATCGTGAGCTCGCTGCCCTCGCCTGCCAGCGTGATGAAGGCCTGCAGCCGGCTCACGGCACCGCCGCTGGTCATATTGAACAGGTTCAGCTTGGACTTGGTGCCGACGGTGATCAGTTCCGAACTGATATTGACCGCGTCAGTGGCATCGCGCATCAGCCGGATATGCGACAGCTCCGCCCCGTCGCCGACCCAGATCACGGCCACATCGTTGGCCTGATAGGCGGCGGCGCCTTCGGCCGCCACGCAGGTTTCGACCAGGGTCACGCGTGCGCCCTTGCCGATCTGCAGATGCGAGCGGGTGGAGCGCGACGACTTCGCAGCCGTCGCGACATGGATGATCTGCAACGGCCCCGGCAGCTGTACGCCATCAGCGATTCCAACCACCACGCCGTCGGTCGCCAGCGCCGCATTCAGCGAGATCATCGGATCGGTCGAGGTCGTCAGCAACAGATCGCCGCGGGCCTCGTTGGCTTCGTTCTCCAGCACCTTCTGCAGCGTCCGCAGGCTGACGCCCGCCGCGACGTTGTCGGACAGCTCGGCTGCGAAAACGCCATCGACCAGCACCAACTTGATCGCGCCATCGATCGCAACAGGAGCCAGCGCTGCCTTGGCGCGCGCCAGAGCGGCCGCGTCAGGCGTGGGCGCGAGCGGCAGCAACTCGCGCATCAGCGCGCGCAGATCGGTATATTTCCATTCCTCGACGCGCCGATGCGGCAGGCCCGCGCGTTCGAACGCCGCGAAAGCGTCGCGCCTGAGATCGGCGACCCTGCCCGTCCCGGGCAACCGGCTTTGCGCGGCGGCAAAGATGCCATTCGCCGCACTGCCGGAGTCGTTCTTTACCAAAGCAACGGTCATCACAAACCTATTCGCGCGGTTTACGCCGCGTCCTCGAACTGGGCGTAGCCGGAGGCCTCGAGCTCAAGCGCCAGCTCCTTGCCACCGCTCTTCACCACACGGCCCTTCGACATCACATGCACGACGTCAGGCACGATGTAGTTGAGCAGCCGCTGATAATGCGTGATCACGATCATCGCGCGCTCGGGCGAGCGCAGCGCATTGACGCCGTCGGCGGCGATGCGCAGCGCGTCGATGTCGAGGCCGGAATCCATCTCGTCGAGAATGCAGAGCGAGGGCTGGAACAGCGCCATCTGCAGCACCTCGTTGCGCTTCTTCTCGCCGCCGGAGAAGCCGACATTGACGCCGCGCTTGAGCATGTCCTGCGGAATGCCGAGCGACTTCGCGGTCTCGCGCACCTTCTTCAGGAAATCCGGGGTCGAGAACTCCTCCTCGCCGCGCGCCTTGCGCTGCGCGTTCAGCGCCGTGCGCAGGAAGGTCATGGTGGCAACGCCGGGGATTTCGACCGGGTATTGGAAGGCCAGGAAAACGCCCTTGGCGGCGCGCTCGTCCGGCTCCATCGCAAGCAGATCCTCGCCCTTGAACAGGATCTCGCCGCCGGTAACCTCATAACCGGGCTTACCTGCGATCACATGGCTGAGCGTCGATTTGCCGGAGCCGTTCGGCCCCATGATGGCGTGGATCTCGCCTTCGTTCACGGTCAGCGACAGTCCATGGAGGATTTCACGCTCCTCGACGCGGACTTGCAGGTTCTTGATTTCGAGCAATGGCATCGTTGTCTTCCGTCTGTTCCTCGTCCTGCATGCGCCGGAGGCGGTCTCAAAGGACGAAGGTCGCGAGATCTATGTGAAAGTATGTGCGGGACGGCCGCGCCGTCCTGCAACAAGGTCTATCCGACCGAGCCTTCGAGCGAGATCGAGATCAGCTTCTGCGCCTCGACCGCGAACTCCATCGGGAGCTGCTGCAGCACATCCTTGACGAAGCCGTTGACGACCAGCCCGACCGCCTCCTCCTGGCTCAAGCCGCGCTGGACGCAGTAGAACAGCACGTCCTCGGAGATCTTCGAGGTCGTCGCCTCGTGCTCGAACACGGCAGAGGAGTTCTTGGCTTCGATGTAGGGCACGGTGTGCGCGCCGCATTTGTCGCCGATCAAGAGCGAGTCGCAGGCGGTAAAGTTGCGCGCGCCGCTCGCCTTGCGATGCGCGGTGACGAGGCCGCGATAGGTGTTCTGCGATTTGCCGGCCGCGATGCCCTTGGAGATGATCCGGCTCGTCGTGTTCTTGCCAAGATGGATCATCTTGGTGCCGCTATCGACCTGCTGATAGCCATTGGAGATCGCGATCGAGTAGAATTCACCACGCGAATTATCGCCGCGCAAAATGCAGCTCGGATATTTCCAGGTGATCGCCGATCCCGTCTCGACCTGGGTCCAGGAGATCTTGGAGTTGGCGCCGCGGCAATCGCCACGCTTGGTGACGAAGTTGTAGATGCCGCCCTTGCCTTCCGAATTGCCCGGATACCAGTTCTGCACGGTCGAGTATTTGATCTCGGCGTCATCGAGCGTGACCAGCTCAACCACGGCTGCATGCAGCTGATTCTCGTCGCGCTGCGGCGCGGTGCAACCTTCGAGATAGGAGACGTAGGAGCCCTTGTCGGCGATGATCAGCGTGCGCTCGAACTGGCCGGTGTTGCGCTCGTTGATGCGGAAATAGGTCGACAGCTCCATCGGGCAGCGCACGCCCGGCGGCACGTAGACGAACGAGCCGTCGGAGAACACGGCCGAGTTCAACGTCGCAAAGAAGTTGTCGGAGGTCGGCACCACGCTGCCGAGATATTTCTGCACGAGTTCCGGATGCTCGCGGATCGCCTCGGAGATCGGCATGAAGATCACGCCGGCCTTCTTCAGCTCCTCCTTAAATGTCGTCGCGACCGAGACCGAGTCGAACACGGCATCGACCGCGATCTTGCGACTCTCCGGGCTGCCGGCGCCGGGCACGGGCTCGACCCCCTCGAGGATCGCGACCTCGCGCAGGGGAATGCCGAGCTTCTCATAGGTCTTCAGGATCTCCGGATCGATCTCGTCGATCGAGGAGAGCTGCTTCTTCGGCTTCGGCGCCGAATAATAATAGAGATCCTGGTAATCGATCTTCGGGTAGTCGACGCGCGCCCAGGTCGGCTCGGTCATGGTCAGCCAGCGGCGATACGCCTCCAGCCGCCATTCGAGCATCCAGGCCGGCTCGTTCTTCTTTCCCGAAATGAAGCGGATGGTGTCTTCCGAAAGCCCCTTGGGGGCCTTCTCGGACTCGATCAGGGTCTCAAACCCATAACGATACTGGTCGACGTCGATCCGCCTGACGCGGTCGACCGTCTCTTGCACGGCTGCCATTCATTCCTCCGCTCGCGGTTTCAAGGACCGCGGTGGACATCTTACGGAACCGTCTTACGACGTTTCGCGGGCGAAATCACCTGCCTAGAATCGTTCAAGCTGGGTTTCGCTACTCAGTTTAAGTAAGGTCCCGGCAAGCCTTCGCCAAGCCTCCAGGCACCGATCCACGTCATCGGTTCGCGTGGACCAGCCCAGACTGAGGCGCACCGCTCCCTGTGCCAAAGTGGAACTGATGCCCATGGCTTCCAGGACGTGGGATGGCTGGACCTTGCCGGAGGAGCAGGCCGAGCCGGAAGACACCGCGACGCCGGCGAGGTCGAAGCCAATCACCGCCGTCTCCGCCTTCAGACCAGGGGCCGTGAACAGCGTGGTGTTCGGCAGCCGCGCTGTATCGGACGAAAATACCGTCACGCCAGGCGTCTGCCGCAAGCCGCTTTCGAGGCGATCGCGCAAGGCGCCAATGCGCGCCTGATCCGTTTCGAGCGCCGCCATCGCCGCTTTCGCCGCCGCCCCAAACCCTAAGATTCCACTTACATTTTCGGTTCCGGCCCGGCGCCCGCGCTCCTGGCCGCCGCCGCGCAACAGCGCCGGCGGCCCATCGATCCCGGCCCCCAGCACGAGGGCACCGACGCCCTTCGGCCCGCCGATCTTGTGCGCAGAAACCGTCGCAAGGTCCGCCCCCACATCGTTGATACGAAAAGGAACTTTGCCAAATGCCTGGATCGCATCGACGTGCAGCAGCCCGCCCGCCTCACGAACGAGCTCCGCAACCTGCAAAATCGGTTGAAGCGCGCCGGTCTCGTTGTTGGCGGCCATCACCGAGACCAGAGCCGGCGGCCCATCGGCCAGCATGGCGCGCAGCCGCTCCAGATCGACGACACCGGACGGGACCACCGGGATGGTGCGGATCGCTCCCGGGTCGAACTGGCCGCCAGCCAGGACCGAGGCGTGCTCGATGGCCGACACCAGGAGCCGCTGAACCGGTCCAGCCGGCGCCCGCAAGCCGGGACTGAGCGCCAGCACATTGGCCTCGGTGCCTCCGGAGGTGAAGACCACGTTCCGCGGCAAGCCCCCCACGGCCCGCGCGATCGACTCGCGCGCCTCCTCCACCAGCCGGCGCGCCTGGCGTCCCTCGGCATGCACCGAGGAGGGGTTGCCGACGAGATCGAGCGCCGCCGTGATCGCGGCCCGGGCCTCGGGCCGCAGGGGCGTGGTGGCGTTCCAATCGAAATAGACGCGCTCGGGCATTTCGCATTCCATCTTCCGCTGCGGCTCCAACTCGCCGGCTCTTGCGGCTCGTCGCATTCGACGCGCTCTGCCTATTTGGGGGGCTAACGCCTTGAATGCATTGCCGGATGTTGAAAATTCTTGCTTTTGGCCCCTGCCAGCATGCTAGAAGGCGTCCTTCTATTCACGACAGCGCCCTCCGCAATCCGCAACCGGATGGCGCTTCAGTCGCCGCTCTCCTGCAACATTCGTCGGCGGTCGCGCCGGCCGAAGCTAGCACGACGTCGCGCGATATTTGCCAAGGGTTCTCAAGGGTTCACCGATGCCTGAAGTCATCTTTAACGGTCCGGCGGGCCGTCTCGAAGGCCGTTATCATCCGGCCAAGCAGAAGAACGCGCCGATTGCGATGATCCTGCATCCGCATCCGCAGTTCCATGGCACGATGAACCATCAGATCGTGTACCAGTGCTACTACGCCTTCGCTCATCGCGGCTTCTCGGTGCTGCGCTTCAATTTCCGCGGCGTCGGCCGGAGCCAGGGCGCGTTTGACCACGGCACCGGCGAGTTGTCGGATGCCGCCTCGGCGCTGGACTGGGCGCAGACCATCAACCCCGAGGCGCGTGCCTGCTGGGTCGCCGGCTTCTCCTTCGGCGCCTGGATCGGCATGCAGCTTCTGATGCGCCGCCCGGAGGTCGAGGGCTTCATCTCGATCGCCCCGCCCGCCAACCTCTATGACTTCTCCTTCCTGGCGCCCTGCCCCTCGTCGGGCCTGATCGTCCATGGCGAGAAGGACGCCGTGGTGCCGCCGAAGGACGTCAACACGCTGGTGGAGAAGCTGAAGACGCAGAAGGGCATCGTCATCGATCAGCAGATCATTCCCGGCGCCAATCACTTCTTCGACGGCAAGCTCGAGCCGCTGATGGAAACCATCACGGCCTATCTCGACATGCGGCTCGCCAACGTGCGCTGAGCGCGGGCGGAGCGGCGGTCATACTCACGAGCGCCGCATCCTCCGCTCTCATCACCCGCGAAAGCGGTTGATCCAATACGCATCACAGTTGGTCACCGCCGTCTCGGAATAATGGATCGCCTCTGTCAAGCCGGGGATGACAGTTGGGGGTGATCGCCAACACGTCGAGACGCAACGCTGCGTTACGCCGCCCGTTGCAACAGATAGGCGTTGTGGCGAACGAGGAAGGCGCGCAGCAGCGTCGGATAATCGGCGCCGACGGCTGCCTTCACGCTGGGGCGTCGCGCCAGCGCAGCACGCCAAGCCCGCAGCTTCGGCGTATCGGCAAACACGTGAAGATCGCCGAACTCATCGAAGACGTCGAAATAGCGGAAGATCGGCGCGAACACCGCATCGACCAGACTGAAACTTTCACCCGCGAAGAACGGTCCCGCATCTAACGCCGCTTCGACCCGTGCAAATTTCGCAACCAGGGCCTGCCGCTTGGCCTCGAAAATCGCGGCGTCCGTCGTGGTCTCCAGTCCCCAGAGATCGGACAGGATCGCCGAGCCGAATTCCATCCAGGCGCGGTGCTGGGCCCGATCGAGTGCGTCAGCCGGGTGCAGCTTCGGTCCCGGCTGCGTCTCCTCGATGTACTCGCAGATCACGTTGCTCTCGAACAGCGCCACCTCGCCAGTCGCGGTCGCCACCGTCAGCACCGGCACCTTGCCGAGCGGCGAGATTTTCAGGAACCAGTCCGGCTTGTCGGCGAGATCGATATCGATCCGCCCGAAGGCGACGCCCTTCTCGGTCAGGGCGATGACCGCCCGTTGCACATAGGGACACAGCTTGTGGCTGATCAGCTTCAGCGCGGCGGCCATTTTGATCCTCGCATTTCATGCAGATGCATCAAATTAAATGCATTCGCATGAAACGGTCAAGAAGGATGCATCGACATCAAAATCACGGCCGTGCGATCACGCCTCCGGTCATCGGCATCGGCACGCCCGTCGTGGCGGGATAGCTGAGCGGCAGGCCTTTCATGCCGCGCGCGGCGAGAAATCCGAAGGCCTGCGCCTCGATCGCATCCGCCGACCAGCCGAACGCGTCGGCGGACTCTACCGTGGCGGGCGCTAGCCGTTCGCGCAGCATCCGCATCATGGTGAAGTTGCGGGCGCCGCCGCCGCAGATGATCCAACTCTGCGGTACCTTCGGCAGCAGCGGCACGACTGCTGCGATCGCCGCGACGGTGAAGGCCGTCAGCGTGGCGGCGCCATCGGCCGGCGACACGTCACCCAGCGTGAGCGCCGCGAAGTCATTGCGGTCGAGCGATTTCGGCGGCGGCAGCCTGAAGAAAGGCAGCGCCAGCGCGCGCGCTACCCATGCCTCGTCGGCCGTGCCCTGCGCGGCCATCCGGCCGTCCTGGTCGAAGGCCTGGCTGACGCGCCGGAACATGAAGTCGTCGAGCAGCGCATTGCCCGGCCCCGTATCGCAGGCGATCAGCGTCTGGTCGCCATCGATATAGGTGATGTTGGAGACCCCACCGATATTGACGACGACCGTGGGGCCCTCACGCTGCAGCGACTGCACCAAGGCACGGTGATAGACCGGCACGAATGGTGCGCCCTGCCCGCCCGCCTCGACATCGGCCGCGCGGAAGTCGGACATGACGGGAATATGGATCGCCTTGGCCAGGGCCTGCGCGTCGCCGATCTGCACGGTCAGCCGCCGCTCCGGCCGATGCAGCACGGTCTGGCCATGGAAGCCGACAATGTCGAGGTCCTGGGCGGTCAGGCGGTTCTGCGCAAGGAAGGCGGCCACCGCCTCCGCATGCGCCAGGGTCACGGCATGCTCGGCGGCACGCAGGACACCCGGGCGCGCCTCGCGTCGCTCCAGATGCACGGCCTCGGCCAGCGCCTGCCGCAACAGGCTGCGCTCGCTCCCACTATAGGGCCGGTAGCCGGTTGGGCCGAACGCCTTGATCCGGCGGCCGTCCGTCTCGAGCAGGGCCACGTCGACCCCGTCCAGCGAGGTACCGCTCATCAGACCCAGCGTTGTCAGAATCATCGTCATCAAACCTGAAAAGGCCCACCTTTTGCGCCGAGTACGGCCAAATCGAGGTCGCGGCTTGTGCAAGCCGCCCGCTTCTTATAAGCCCACGGCACGCGCCGCCGCCGCAAATCTCGCCGCGATTTGCGCAGATCAGCGTAAACAACATTCTTCAGAGTCGTCGATAAATGACTGCGTTCAAGTCCGATTTCCTCAACGTGCTGCAGAGCCGCGGCTTCATTCACCAGTGCTCGGATTTCGAGGGCCTCGACGCGCTCGCGGCCAAGGGCGAAGCCACCGCTTACGTCGGCTACGACTGTACCGCGCCGTCGCTGCATATCGGCAACTTCCTGACCATGATGATGCTGTACTGGCTGCAGCAGACCGGGAACAAGCCGATTACCCTGATGGGCGGCGGCACCACCATGGTCGGCGATCCCTCCGGCAAGGACGAGACCCGTGCGATGCGCACAGTCGCGGAGATCGAGGCCAACAAGGCCAGCATCCGCGGCGTGTTCGCCAAGGTGCTGCGCTACGGCGACGGAGCGACCGATGCAGCCATGCTCGACAATGCGGAGTGGCTGACGAAGTTGAATTGGATCGAGATGCTGCGCGACATCGGCCGGCATTTCTCGGTCAACCGCATGCTGACCATGGACTCCGTGCGGCTGCGGCTTGAGCGCGAGCAGGAGATGAGCTTCATCGAGTTCAACTACATGGTCTGCCAGGCCTATGACTTCGTCGAGCTGTCGCGCCGGGTCGGCTGCCGACTGCAGATGGGCGGCTCCGACCAGTGGGGCAACATCGTCAACGGCGTCGAGCTCGGCCGCCGCATGGGCACGCCGCAGCTGTTCGCACTGACCACGCCGCTGCTCACGACGGCCTCGGGCGCCAAGATGGGTAAGACCGCGCAGGGCGCGATCTGGCTGAATGCGAATCAATGCAGCCCGTACGAATTCTGGCAATATTGGCGCAACACCGAGGACGCCGACGTCGCGCGCTTCCTCAAGCTGTTCACGACCTTGCCGCTCGCCGAGATCGACAAGCTCGCCGCGCTGCAGGGCGCCGAGATCAACGAGGCCAAGAAGGCGCTCGCGGACGCCGCCACCGCTCTGCTGCACGGCGAAGAGGCCGCGCGGACCGCGGCGGAGACGGCACGCCGCACCTTCGAGGAAGGCGCGATCGCCGAGAACCTGCCGACGGTCGAGGTTCTGCAAGGCGAATTCGAAGCCGGGCTCGGGGTCCTGGCGGCATTCGTCAAGGCCGGCCTTGTCGCCTCCAACGGCGAAGCGCGGCGCCAAATCAAGGGCGGCGGCCTGCGCGTCAACGACACGCCAGTGACGGACGAGAAGATGGTGCTGACGCCGAAAGAGTTGACCAGCGAGGGCGTGATCAAGCTCTCGCTCGGCAAGAAGCGCCACGTCCTGATCAAGCCTGCATAGGCGCATTCGCTTTTCGCGGCTTGCCAGGGCGCCCAATCTGCGGCCCCCTGGCAGCCATGAAAACAAAGGCTTTTGGGGAGGACGCATCGCCAGCCCCGGCGCAGCCGGCGCGCGTGGGGCTCGTCGTGCTGGCCCTGTGCTTTGCCCTGTCGGTGCTTGGACGTGGGCTCGCCGAGAGCTTCACCGTCTTCCTGAAGCCCATTTCCGAAAGCCTGGGCTGGGACCGCGCCGAAGTGGTCTCGATCTATTCGCTCGCGGCGCTGACCGGCGGGCTGGCTGCGCCGCTGATCGGCCGACTGTTCGATCATTCCGGCCCTCGCGCCGTCTACGCCCTCGGCCTGCTGCTGCTCGGCACGGCCTTCCTGATCGCCGCCTCCGCCTGGCAACTCTGGCAATTCCAGCTCTCGCTCGGCCTCTGCGTCGGCGCCGGTGTCGCGCTGATCGGACTGGTGCCGAACTCGATCCTGCTCGGGCGCTGGTTCGGACCGAAACTGCCGACAGCCATGTCGGTGATCTATTCAGCCACCGGCGCCGGCGTGCTGATCCTGCTGCCTGCGTCGCAGCTCCTGATCGACCACATCGGCTGGCGCAGCGCCTATCACCTGTTTGGCGCCGTCGCGCTCGCCCTGCTCGTGCCGCTGTTGCTGCTGCCGTGGCGAGTGTTCGCCAGGGGCGCCTCGCATATCACGCGTCCGATGAGCATCGAACTGGGCGATGACGGCTGGACCTTGCTGCGGGCGCTGCGTCATCACGCATTCTGGGCGCTGTTCGCGACCTTCTTCTTCACGGCGATCGGAATGTTTTCGATCGCGCCGCAGGTCGTAGCCTATCTGATCGACGCCGGCTTTCCGCCGCTGCACGCCGCGACCGCCTGGGGTTTCTCCGGCGTGGCGCTCTTGTTCGGCATGCTCGGCGTCTCCTGGCTCGACGGCGTGATCGGGCGCAGGCCGTCGGTTCTGTTCTCCTACGCGTTGTCCATCTCCGGCATCCTGATGCTGTGGGCACTGCAATGGGCGCCGAACATCTGGCTGCTGACCGGTTTCGTCATCTGCTTCGGCAGCATGATCGGCTCACGCGGTCCGCTGTTGTCAGCAACTGCAATGAAGATCTTTCGCGGCAAGCGGCTCGGCACGATCTACGGCACCATCACCATCGGTTCGAGTCTCGGTGCAGCACTCGGCTCCTGGGCCGGCGGCGTCATCCACGATGTCACCCACAGCTACAATACGCTGCTCGTGCTCGCATTGGTCAGCGTCGTCATAGGCATGATCCCGTTTCTCGTCGTTCCGGCCTTGCGCAATTAGTTCGGACGACTCACGTGTGAGCCGCACAAGGAATTGCGCGCCGCATCCGCAGTACGGCCCAGCGTCCGTCTAATGGACACGCAAGAAGTGGGCCACATTCACGATTAGTAAGAGGATTGATGGTCGTTCGTTCGTCAAAATAATCTTGACGAGGAAGCCATGGCTCTGCTCAGCCGCATGAAGATCCGCACCAAGCTCGCGAGCATGGTGATCCTCGCTGCCTTGACCGTACTCGCGATCGTTGCCGTCTCGGTCTGGCTCAGCCGCACCCGCATGCTGGAGGATCGCATCACGCAAATGCACACCGCGGTCGGTGCGATCGACGGCATCACCTCGACCATCGAGGAGGTCTCGGCGATCGCCGCCACCATCGGCTCGGCGATCGAGGAACAGGGCGCGGCCACTGCCGAGATCGCCCGCAACGTGACGCAGGCGGCGCAGGCGACGCGCGAGGTCACCGCCAATATCGGCGGCGTTTCGACCGCGGCCAACGAGACCGGCGGTGCCGCCGGTCACGTGCTGAGCGCGGCCACCAATCTGTCCAAACAGGCCGAGCAACTCGCAGCCGAGGTGAACACCTTCCTCGCCGGCGTGCGTGCCGCGTAGCAGCGCGATCAATTGTTCGGCGGGATCTCTGGCGGCGCGTAGGGCTGCTTGCCGGTATCGAACCGGAAGATGTTGCGGAACACGCCGGGGGCGATCGCCGAGATCGGGTTGACGCGCACCACCGGCTTGCCGGGCGTACCGACCACCTCATAGGTCACGCCGAACATACCTTCCCGGTTGCCGTTGCCCAGGAACAACCCGAACAACGGAATCTGGCCGGCGATGTTGTTCAGCCCATAGGCCGGGATGATGGTGCCGTTCATCCGCACCTGGTTGGCGTTGTAGTCGATATTGCCCTCGATCGTGAGGCCGATCGTTGGCCCCTGCACGATGCCGTCCTTGACCAGCAACAGGCCCGGTTGCCGCGTGAACTCGGCACGCGCTGCACTGAAGCCGATGCCCTGCCCGCTGCCGATGCCGCCGCCGGCGACTGCGCGGTCGAGCGCCTGTTCGCCCTTGACGGTGAAGTCGCGCATGTTGATCAGCCCTTCCTTCGGGCTGGTGTCAGCGGTCGGCGGCTCCATCGCGAGCTCCAGCTGTCCACCGATCACTTTGGTATAGGTGTCGGTAAAGTTCAGGAACGCGCCAGCGTCGTTGGTCTGCAGATAGATCACCTCGCGGCCTTGCGCGCGGCCGGCACGCTGACTTGAAACCGGAGCGTCGCGGCCGACGCGCAGATCCGCAGCGACCGGCGTATCGCGCCCGATCTTGCCGGCAAGCGTAAAGCTCTTGAAAGCTCCGCCGCGCCGCGACAGCTTGACGTCGACGCTGCGCAGCGCCTCACCGTTGAAGCCGGCGACCGCGCCGAGCTTCACGTCGGCGTCGATGTCGATGCCCTTGGACTTGGTCTTGTCGGTGTCCTTGCCGGACATGGTCGATTTGATGAAGCCGCGGCCGTCGAACACGTCGCCACGCATCGTCACCTTGAGCACGCCGTCCTGGCCTCGCTCGGCCTTGAGCTGCGCCTTGTCGCCGTCCGAAGGGGCATAGGTCGGGAAATTGGCGTTGGTCACATCGCTGTTCTGGTCGACCTCGATCGAGCCCTTGATCGAGGCGCCACTGCTGTCGATGACGATGTCCTCGAACCGCGTCGATTGCGGCTTGCTCACCACGTTGAAGGTGGCACGGCCGGCCCTGCCCGGCAGCTTCACCCATCCGGGCAGAACGTTGTCGAGCTTGACCTGGGTCAGATCGGCCTCGACAGCGATCTTGCTGTCGTGATCGCTGGAGGAAGCAATCTTGCCATTGAGCTTGAGCGGGATGTTGCCGCTGAGCGCCGATCCGAAATCCATGCCGAGCCGCGCGCGGCCGGCATCGTCGAGCGTCGCCTGCAGCTTGATGTCGGCGTCGCCGTCGGCCGGCTTGCGATAGTCGAGCGAGGCCTGCTGGCCGTTGATCTTGACGTCGCCCTTGACCTGATAGGCCTGGTTGTTGGCGGCGATCTTCAGCGTGCTCGCCTCGAGCTTCTGGCCCATCACCACCTTCTCGGCGGAGAAGTTGGTCAGATCGGCCGTCACCACGTAGCTGGTGTCGGTCTTGGTCAGCTCGCCCTTCACCGGCATCGCGAGATTGATGTTGGCCGAGAAGGTTCCCTTGCTGGTGTTCGGATCGATCGGCGTCGCCGACAAATCGCTCAGCCGGTCGGACGCGAGAATCTCGGCCGCAGCGGCGACCTGGCCGTCGACGCGCATGCGCAGCCGCGACGGCGGCGGCTTCGGCGCCATGTCCGGCACCTCGAACACGACGTCGGAGAAATTGATCTTGCGGCCGGCGGGTGTGTCGGCCACGCCCTGGCCGATAGTGACGGTCGCGGTGCGGCCGGTCACATGCGCCCTCAGATCGGCGTCGTGCACCGGAGGCAGACCGTCGACGGGAAGCACGCTCACGCCGGTGGCGAAGATGTTGATCTCGAGACCGTCGTCGGGAATCGGCGGCCCCTTGCGCGGCAGATTCTTCACCGGCGAGTTGAGGGCGACGTCGATACGTTGCAGCGAGCCGCGCTCGATGCGGTCGATGACCCAGGCCCGAACCTCCGGGACGATCAACGCCGGCCACAGCCGCTTCATCGCGGTCGCCGACATCGGCGTGCCGGCGAAGCCGAGCTTGATCTGCGGCTCGCCCGAATAGTCGATGCTGCCGGTGCCGGCGACCCCGATCTCTCCGTTGGAGATGTCGGCCTGCGTCAGCAATACGCGCTTGCCTTGGGTATCGAAGCGGAAGCCGATCGAGATGCGATTGAAGATCAAAGGCGGCTCGTTCTCGATGCCGCCGAGCAGGATCGTCCCGCCGGAGAGGCCGAGACGCCAGTCGTTGACCGCGCCATCCGGAGGCTCGAGACGGCCGAGCAAGGTGATGCGATTGGCACCGGACACGATCTTGAACGGCGCGACCAGCACCCGGCGGCCAGCATCCCATTCCAGGTTCAGCTCCGCCGAATCGATCGGCATCGGATAATCGGGCGTATCGGTATCGATGACGGTGCCGGCGCCGACCGTCAGCTTGCCGCTCAGATAGGTCGGCAGCCCGTCGCGGCCGAGTTCACCCTTGACCTCGCCGGACAGCGGCAGATCGGCCATGTAGGTGAGGTCCTTCAGCCGCAGCGCCAGCAGGATGTTGCTGCTCGACACCTGGTCGGCTTTGACATCGACCGTGCGCACGCCGTTCGACGGCGCACCGATGGTAACACGCAGCGACCAGGGCTTGGCGCCCTCCTCGCCGACACTGAGCGCGACGCCGCCGCCGGCTGGCCGACGCAGGCTCAGGCTGATGTTCTCGAACGTCCATTTGTTGCCGCGCTGCTGGTCGTCCACGACCAGCACGCCGTTCTTCAGCCCGATCTCGTTGAGGTTCTGCCCGTCGAGCCCGCTGAGACTCAAGCTGTCCAGCCAGTCGAGCCCAGCCAAAATCCCGCTCGGCGCATTGGCCTGCGCAGCGCCTGCCGGTGGCGTGGCGGCCGCCGGTTCGTTCCCGCCTTGCGAGGCCGCCGCAGCCCCGGGTGCGCTCGCCGCGCCGCTGTCCACGCGCGAGAAGGTCGGCGGCAGGCCAGCATCGCGCTTGGAGGCGACGCCGGTCGCCAGCGGCTTGTTGGCGGACCCGGTCGACACCGTAACGGTGCCGTCGGGCGCAATGCGGACCGCCAGCTCGGCGTCGACCAGCTTCAGGCTCTCGGCGCGCAGCTGGCCCATCAGCAGCGCCGCACCGGAGAGCCGCACCTCGGCCTTGGGCGCGCTCGCGACCACGGCATGATCCTGATCGCGCACGACGACATCACGGATCCGCACCGCGATATGGACCCGCCCTGCGCGTTCGATCTGGGTGCCGCCGACTTCGACGGTGTTGCCATGACCGATATTGTCCTCGATCGCGGTTGCGAGCCAGGGCGTGACGATGTCGAGATTGATCGGCCCCATCCCCAAGCGCCACCACAGGCCGGCGAAACTTACGGAGAAAAACACGATCAGCGCGGTGATCGCGGCCAGGAGCCGCCGCCCCCAGCCGCCTTCGCCGGTCCAGCGGCGCAGCGCCGCGGGTCCGCTCGTCAGCAAACGCAGTCGCGAGTTCGAGCCCGCCAGCAGGCGCCGCGCGCGGTGGTGGCGCACGACGTCGTCGTGGTCGCGGTCCTCGACCTGATGATCGTCCGGCGCATGCGCGTGATCCCAGCCGGCATCGTTCCAGTGCCCGGCCTGGGTCTCCGCCTGCAGATGGGGCCGTTGGGGAGACGTATTCCTTGCCATTGCCTCTCGGCGTCGCGTGTCAGTTGAGTCGCAACCAGCCTGGTACGTACCAGATCGGTCGCAGGTTCGGCCTCGCCCGTTGACAGGTAGCGAGGGGTTCTCTGCCGACATCGCCCCCGATCCTTGACTGGTCCTGTTGCTCATTCGCCGGGTGCCGACGGCCCGCTCGACGAGCGCGGCCGGCAAGGCGCCGAAATCGTTGTCACCATACCTCGCCGGCGTCAGATTTGCCCAGCGACTCCTGCCATCGATCCGAAGTTCCCCCGAAGCCCTCACTCGGCTTCACTTGGCTTCGTCGTCCCGGGAACTCCGATCGGTGAGCGGAACGAGATGGTTTAGCGAGACGGTTGTGGGCACCACGACTTAAGGACGACGTTTCTAGGACGACGTTTTAAGAACGATTTTCAAGGACGACTGTCCCAGGACGACTTTCGAGGGCCACGTTCCAGGTCCACTCTCCGAAGTTCGATTAAAATCCGCGGCAGTGATTCTCGCGAGCTTCGGAAAGCGCGTGCCAATCCGCGCCAGCGCGCCGGACAAGGATTCGCACACGGCCATGATTGATCCGCGGAAAGCGTCGAAAGGAAGGCGTATGTCAAAGCAATCACGTAAGAAATCTTCAAAAACCTCGGGCCCTGCCAGATTCGCCGCCAAGGCGGTCGCCAAGTCCAGCAAGGTCAAGTCCGGCAGCGCGAAGTCCGGAGGCGTCAAGTCTGCCGCGAAGTCCGGCGCATCTTCGAAAACGCCGGCCAAGGCCGGTAACAAGGCCGCCAAGCCGCCCGTCAAGGCCACTGTCAAAAAGACCTCCGCCGCGAAGCCGACCAGCGAATCCGCGCCGAGCCCAGCGGGTCTGGCACCCGGCATGAAGGCGCCTGGCTTCAAACTGCCGCGCGATGGCGGCGGAACCGCCTCGCTCGCCGATTATGCCGGCCAGAAGCTGGTGCTGTTCTTCTATCCCAAGGCGAATACGCCCGGCTGTACCAAGGAGGCGATCGACTTCACCCGCCTGGCCCAGGCGTTCGCCGACAGTGGAACAGTGGTGCTTGGCGTCTCCGCCGACAGCGTGAAGGCGCAGGACAATTTCCGCGACAAGCACGCCCTTTCGGTTCCGCTCGTCTCCGACGAACGTCACGAGATGCTCGAGGCCTATGGCGCCTGGGGCGAGAAATCCCTCTACGGCCGCAAATTCCTCGGCATCATCCGGAGCACCGTGCTGATCGGCCGCGACGGCCGCATCGCCAAGGTCTGGCGCAACGTCAAGGTCGATGGCCATGCCGATGCGGTGCTCGCCGCAGCGAAGGAGCTTTAAGACCCGCCCGGTTCCATTGAGATAATATTAACCATGGGTGGGTCAAATCGGCAGCTGTAAAGCCGTAGGACTGCACGATCCGACCGGCGCGGGAGTGCCGATGTCGCATCGTTCCGGCCATCATGCCGAATATCCTCATCATCATGCCCATGATCGCAGTCGCGCCCTGCAAGCGCGGCGCGTTCCGACAAGTCAGCCGGCGTCCGCCCCTGCCGCGTCCAAGAGCGATTACACGCTACTGCATGCCGGCAAGCAGGTTCGCATCGGGCCGGTGGTGTTCTGGATCGTGGTCGGGACCGTCACGCTGCTCGGTCTGTGGTCGGCAGCCACCGCGACCTATTTCGCCTTCCGCGACGACGTGCTGACCCGCCTGATCGCCCGTCAGGCTGAGATGCAATACGCCTATGAGGATCGCATCGCCGAGCTGCGCGCCAAGGTCGATCGTGCGACCGGCCGTCAACTGCTCGACCAGGAGCAGTTCGACCAGAAGCTCGACCAGATCCTGAAGCGCCAGGCCGCGCTGGAGAGCCGCGCCGCGACGCTCGGCAGCATTCCCGATATCACCGGCACGATCCGGCCGCAGGCGCGCAGCAGCGCGTCCGAGACGACACCGGCGAACGCGACGCCGAAACCATCGCCGATCAGCGACACCGTGATCTTCAGGGCGCCGCCCGACCGCGAGGCACGGCTCGAATCCCGCACACCATTGATGCCCAACGCGCAGCCGAACCAATTCGCCAAGCTGAACGGCGTCGAGAATGTCCTGACCAAGCTGCAGCGCTCGCTCGACCAGGTCGAGGCGCGGCAGATCGCGATGCTCAACACGGCCGAGGAGAGCATGGAATCGCGGCTGCGACGGATGCGCGGCGTGATCACCGATCTCGGCCTCGACACGGCACAACTCGAAGCCGCCGCTCCCAAGGGCCCACCGATGGGCGGGCCTTTCGTTCCCGTGAAGCTCAACGCAGAGTCCGGCCCGTTCGAGCGCCAGCTCTACCGCATCAACATCACCCGCGCCCAGGTCGAGCGCCTCAACCGCACGCTGTCGCTGGTGCCCTATCGCAAGCCCGTGGTCGGCGAGGTCGAGTTCACTTCGGGCTTCGGCGTTCGCTCAGATCCCTTCCTCGGACGGCCCGCGATGCATACCGGCCTCGACTTCCGCGCCCAGACCGGCGATCCCGTGCGCGTCACCGCCAACGGCAAGGTGGTGTCGGCCGGCTGGGCCGGCGGCTATGGCCGCATGGTCGAGGTCGATCACGGCAACGGCCTGTCCACGCGCTACGGACATCTCTCCGAGATCAACGTGCATATCGGCCAGCAGGTCAGAATCGGCGAAGTGATCGGCGAGGTCGGCTCGACCGGCCGCTCCACCGGCCCGCATCTGCACTACGAGACCCGCATCGACGGCGAGGCGGTCGACCCGCAGAAATTCCTGCGCGCCGGCGTGCGGCTGAGCGCGGGATAGCGGCTCTGCTCCGAACGACCATCCTCAACCATCCAGCTCCGTCTCGTTACGCCGGACTGCACAGCTATACAGCTTTGCGGGGGACGAACGCCTGTGGCGATCCGGCCACAAGCTGCGACCTTCGCCGGTCGAACCTCGCACGCGACGCGTCTCCGCTCCGAGATGTGCTAATCATTCCCGCCAGGGGATTAGGGCTGTGCGTCATCATCATTCACATCAGCGCTTGGGCGCGGGCATCATCGCCTGCGCGATGGCCTATGTGATCGCGCTGCAGCTCACGCTCGCGCTGACCCTGAATGCCTGGCTGCCGCCAGACCTGAACTACGCGTTCGGCGAGATCTGCCACACCCAGGCGCTGGCCGGTGACGGCGCATCCTCCCGCGAACCGGGGCCGGTGAAGGGCGCTGCGCATTGCCCGCTCTGCGTCATGCCGGCCTTTGCGCTGCTGCCACCGCCGGATGCGCCCGCAGTCACGCTCCGCCGCACACTCGGGATCGTCTTCGAGATCGTCGCCGCGCCGCGCATCGAGCTCGCCGAGGTCCACTCCTCGCATCGCGCCCGCGCGCCGCCTGCAAGGGTGCCAGAGCGGGCCTGAGCGGACGGACCGCTCCCGCCATCATCTCACCATCCAGCGTTCGCCTCGCAGCCGACAGCCGCACCCCGCCGGTGCCGTATGCGTCTGCACGCGCCGCAACGACGTTCCCGTTTCATCCGCCGGACGCGGCCCATCGTGCGCCCGGCCCCGTTCCGATGCGCAAGCACCTTGCGCGACAGGTTTTCAAAGTCCGTCCATGTCACATCCATTTATGTCATATCCATCCACGGGCCATCGCCGCCCGCTCCTGCTCGTCACCGCCGCGCTGTTCGCGCCGGCGCTGCTCACGACCACCGCGCTGGTGCCGCCGCTTGCAATGGCTGCCCGCGCGCAAACCGCCGACCGGTTGCCGACGGTGACCGTCAATGCGCCCCAGCCGCGCCGGGCCAAGCGCAAGCCGCACCCGGCGGCGAACGCGCAGCCCACCACGGCGCCCGCCGCAACCACGGCCACACGGGACGAGCGTACCGCGCCGCCGATCGGCGCAACCGCGCTGCCGCCGCAGGCCGGCGTCCAGCGCGCGCTGTCGTCGAGCGATTCCGCGTCCCTGGTCACCGATCTTCCCGGCGGCGCCACCTGGGGCGCCGGCGGTGTCTCCAGCCTGCCCGCGATCAACGGCTTCGGCGCCGACCGTCTGCAGGTCGCGATCAACTCGATGCTGATCAGCCCGGCCTGCCCCAACGAGATGAATCCGCCGCTGTCCTTCGTCAATCCGGCGATGGTCGCGAAGATGCGCGCCTATCTCGGCATCGGTCCGGTCTCGGTCGGTGGCGACTATGTCGGCAGCCGCATCGACGTCACCACAGCGCCACCGGCTTTCGCGCCGGAGACCGCGGGCTGGATCACCAGCACACAGCTGTCGAGCTTCTTCCGTAGCAACGGCAACGCCTACGGCGTCGATGCGAGCGCCACGGTCGCCAACCGCGACACCAGCATCACCTATACCGGCGGCTGGGTCCGCTCCGGCAACTACAAGGCCGGCGACGGTTCGACCATCAAGTCGACGCTGTACGAGACGCAGAACCACGCCATCAGCGTTTCCAAGCAGACCTTCGGCAACCTCTTCACCTTCCAGGTCGGCGGCCAGTTCATCCCGTATCAGGGCTATGTGAACCAGTACATGGACATGGTCTACAACCGAGGCCTGTTCGCCAACGGCCGCTACGAGGGCGTGTTCGACTGGGGCAAGCTCGAGGCCAGCGCCTTCGTGCACCAGATCCGACACACCATGGGCTTCATCGCACCCGACAAGGTGGCGGACATGCCGATGGACACCAAGGGGCTCGACACCGGCTACGCCGTCAAGGTCACGATCCCGGTCTCCGGCCACGACCTGTTGCGGGTCGGCAACGAGCTGGCGCTGAACCGGCTGGATGATTGGTGGAGTCCGGTCGCGGGATCGATGATGATGGGCCCGAACACCTTCATCAACATCAACGGCGGCACCCGTGACCGCGTCGGCACCTTCGTCGAATGGGAGCGGCACTGGGACCGGCAATGGACCTCGATCATCGGCGTGCGCAACGACGTGGTGTGGATGAACACCGGTAACGTGCAGGGCTACAACGCGATGACCTCCGGCGCCGACGCCGCCGCCTTCAACGGCAGCGACCGCGCCCGCACCGACATCCATCTCGACGGCTCCGCGCTGGTCCGTTACGAGCCGAACGACGTCAGCCAGTACGAGCTCGGCTTCGCGCGCAAGACCCGCTCGCCCAACCTCTATGAGCGATACGCTTGGTCGACCGACGCGATGGCGATGCAGATGATCGGCTGGTTCGGCGACGGCAACGGCTATGTCGGCAATCTCGACCTCAAGCCGGAAAAGGCGCACACGGTGAGCTTCACCGCCGGCTGGCACGATCCGGCGCAGAAGATCTGGGACGTCAAGGTGACGCCCTATGCGAGCTACGTGCAGGACTATATCGACGTCGACCGCTGCGGCACCGCAAGCTGTCTTGCCAACAATCCGGCTAATCTGACAGCGAACAACGGCTTCGTCTATCTGCAGTTCGCCAATCATGACGCGACGCTCTATGGCGTCAATGTCGAGGGACGACTGACGGTCTGGGATGACCTCATTTACGGCCAGGGTCAGGTCCGCGGTCTCATCGGCTACGTCCGCGGCAAGCGCACCGACGGCATCGACCTCTATCACATGATGCCGATCAACGCGAAGCTCGCGCTCGACCACCGGCTCGGCAGCTGGACCAGCAGCATCGAGCTGCAGCTCGTCGGCTCCAAGGACGTCGTCAGCCAGGTCCACAATGAGTTGACGACGCCAGGCTACGCCCTGGTCAACCTGCGCACCGGCTACCAGTGGCAGCATGCGCGGATCGACCTCGGCATCGACAACCTGTTCGACCAGAACTACTACCTGCCGCTCGGCGGCGCCGACCTGGTCGACTACAAGGTGGTCTCGATGATGGGCTCGTCGGCGGCCTACGGCTACGCCGTCAAGGGTCCGGGGCGCTCGTTCAATGCCAGGCTGAGCGTGAACTTCTGACAGCCTCCCCGCGGCCCGCGCCGCCGTGATGGCGCGGGCCGCGGGGAGCAGCTCCGTCAGTGGCAAGGAGGTCGGCTCATGCCCTGAAGCTCGGGTCGATCCGGTCGAGTTTGCGCAGCAGAGCGGGCCACACCAGCCGTTCCGCAAGCTGCGACATGCCGCCGGACATGGCGAGCTTGGCATTTTTCTCGATCACCTCCGGCGCGGTCGGATGATCCATGGAGATGTCGCCGAGCATGCGGGTGCGCACTTGCATGGTGCAGGCGCGCTCGAGGAAATACATCCGCAGGAACGCTTCGGCGCACGTGCGCCCGACCGCGAGCGTGCCGTGATTGTGCAGGAGCATCAGGTTCTTGGAGCCGAGATCCCGCTGCAGGCGCGGCCGTTCGTCATGGTCGAGCGCAACCCCCTCGTAGTCGTGATAGGCGAGCTCCGGCAGCACCAGCTGGGCGGTCTGGTTCAGCGGCAGCAGGCGCTCCTTCGAGGTGGAGACCGCCGTGCCATCCGGCGTGTGCAGATGCATGACGCAGCCGGCATCGTCGCGAACTTCGTGGACCGCCGAATGGATCGTGAAGCCCGCGGGATTGACCGGAAACTCGGAATGCCCGACGGGCTTGCCGTCGAGCCCGATCTTCACGAGGCTCGAGGCGGTGATTTCCTCGAACATCATTCCATAGGGGTTGATCAGGAATTGATGATCCGGTCCCGACAGGCGCGCTGAAATATGCGTGAAGATCAGGTCGTCCCAACCGTAGAGGGCAACCAGCCGATAGCAGGCGGCGAGATCGATGCGAATGGCCTTCTCGGCCGCGTATACGGCGTCCTGATTCATTTTCTCTCCCAGGGCAGTCTTGTTGTGCAGTTCGACGAAGCGGCGACTCTAACAGAAAAGCGAGCGGCGTCCCATAGCCCGGAGCTACCGCCATGAGCACGGTCGCGCCGACGCGTTCACCGCATCAGGAAGCGGGTGATCGCTCGACCCAGCTTGGCGCTGTCCAACGGCTCCCTCAGAGACGCCTTTGCCGTCGCGACGACGTCATCGGGCGCGACACCCGCACGCAGTTCACACAGCGCATGAGCATAATCCGCATCGAACTCCGGATGCGGCTGGACGGACAGAGTCGTGCCGCTCTCGTACAGCAGACCGGCATGGGGCGTGAACGGCGATGACAGGATGGTGCGGGCGCTGGATGGCGCCGCGATCACCTGGTCCTGATGCGAGCAAGCGATGGCGAGCTGGGGGTCCGCGACGATCCCGTTCTCCGGAGAGACCTGATAGACGTGCCGACCGAGACCCCAACCTTTGTCCGATTTGCGGACGAGGCCACCCATCGCCTGCGCGATCAGCTGGTGTCCGAAGCAGACGCCGACCATCGGCGTGCCCTTCGCGTCGGCCGCCCGCACGAAATCCTCGAGCGGCGCGATCCAGTCGAGCCCATCGTAGACGCCTGCGGCAGAGCCGGTGATAAGGATCGCCTGCAACGAGCCGGGTTCAGGCAATCGCTCCCCATTCGCGAGACTGACAACCTCGCATTCGATCGAGATATCCTCGGCGCGGAACATCCGTTCGAACATGGCCGGATAAGAGCCGTGGCGCGCGCGATATTGCGCTGGGACCAGCCCGGTTTCGATGATCGTGATGCGAGGCATGAGATTCCCTGAATGGATGGGCAAGGGCCGACAACGTGCAGCATGTGCCCCCCCGCGAGTGACAGCTCCGACGCGATTGAGAGAAGTGATCTTGTCGGCGAACCTGCACCTGAAAACAAGAAGGGCGCGCCGCAGCCCGCCCAATTGATTGCGCATGTCTCACTTGTGACGAGACTGCAATCAGCTGCGCGATTCGCCTCGTTCATGCGCCCCGAAAGCAGGATTCCGGGGGGGGGGACGCCCCGGAACCCGTGGCTCCGCCCTGACGAGGGCTCACTCCGATAGCGGTGCGTCAGGCAGATGCATCTCATGCCATAGCGCGTTCAGCACGCCGAAACCGACCGCGAGACTGACACCGAGAATCCAGGTGAAGTACCACATCGTGACATCCTCCATCAGTAGAGCTTGTGCCCATCGGCCTCGACCTGCGCGGCCGTCACGGGGCCGCGCAGGACCCGGTAGACGAAGGCCGTGTAGGCCAGAATGATCGGCATGAAGATCAGGGTTGCCAGCAGCATCACGAACAGGGTGAGCTGGCTGGATGACGCATCCCACACCGTGAGACTCGCCTTCGGCTCGATCGAGGACGGCATCAGGAATGGGAACATGCTGACGCCGGCCGTGCTGACGATGCCGAAGATCGAAATCGCGCTGGCGAGAAACGCAGTCAGCCGCAGGCCCGCCCGGCTTGCCACCGCCAAGCCGAGCGCGCCGGCGACGCCGAGCCCCGGCGCTGCCAGCATCCAGGGATGGGCCGCATAGTTCGCCAACCACTGACCGGGTAGCATCACGACGGCCTTGAGCAGCGGATTGGACGGACCTGCGACCGCAGCATCGCCCGTGATGGCAAAGCCGGAAATGCCGAAGGCGATCCACACTCCGGCCAGCACGAACAAGCCGGCAGTCACGATCGGGAGGATCGTTGCGATTCGGCCTGCGCGCGCCGCAACCTCCCCGCTCGTCTTGAGCGCGAGATAGGCGGCCCCATGGGAAGCCAGCATGGACAGCGACACCAGTCCGCACAGTAGCCCGAATGGATTGAGCAGCTCGAACAGCCCTGATCCCTCATAGAAGACCCGGAGATCCTGGTCGATCCTGAACGGCACGCCCTCCAGAAGATTGCCGATGGCGACACCGAACACGAGGCTCGGCACCACCCCACCCGCAAACAGTGCGTAATCCCAGGTCGCGCGCCAGCCTGGGCTTTTCAGCTTGTTGCGGAACTCGAAGCCGACCGGCCGCAGGATCAGCGTTGCCAGCACCAGGAACATCGCGACGTAAAAGCCGGAAAACGCCGTCGCGTAGACCATCGGCCAGGCAGCGAAGATCGCACCGCCGCCGAGGACGAGCCAAACCTGGTTGCCGTCCCAGACCGGCCCGATCGCATTGATCGCGACGCGCCGCTCGGTATCGGTTCGGGCCACGAAGGGCAGCACAGCGGCCGTACCGAGATCGAAGCCATCCATGATGGCAAAGCCGATCAGCAGCACGCCGAGCAGCAACCACCAGATCAAACGGAGATGTTCGTAGTCGAGAGGGATTTGCATGACTCTAGCCTCATTCGGCGGGCGTGGCGGCGGACACTGCGGCGGCGGGATGTTCGGCGGCGGCCGCCGGTGGCGGCGCGAGAGCCTTGACCGGCCCCATGCCGATATATTTGCGCATCAGCATCACATCGATCACGAGCAAGGTTGAATAGAACAGGACGAAGCCTGTCAGCGTGAACAGAACCTGCGGCAGAGATAGCGATGACGACGCCAGGCCGGTCGGCAGCACGCCGTCGATCGCCCAGGGCTGCCGTCCATATTCCGCGACGATCCAGCCGAGTTCTGCGGCGACCCACGGCAACGGCCATGACCACACCGCCGCACGCAAAAGCCAGCGCCGCTCGAAGTTGCGCCCGCTTGCCGACCAGAACGCGGCGCCAAGCAGCGCGATGAAGTAGAAGCCGAGCGCGACCATGACCCGGAACGACCAGAACAGCGGTGCGACATGAGGCACCGTGCTCCAGGCGGCCTTGGCGATGGTGGCCTCGTCGGCCTTGCGAGGATCGCTGACATAGCGCGTCAACAGCAGCGCGTAGCCGAGATCCTTGGCATGCGCCGCAAGCTCCGAGCGCGCGGCCTGGTTGGTCCGGTCAGCGCGCAGGGCATCGAGCGCGTTATAAGCCACGAGCCCGTCGCGAATGCGCCTCTCGTTGTCCCGGACCAGATCGGCGATACCGAGCAGCTTCTGATCGAGCGAACGTGTGGCGATCAGGCCGAGTGCCCACGGCACCTGGATCTCGTAGTGGTTCTGCCTGCTCTCCTGATCGGGAATGGCGAAGACCGTGAAGGCGGCCGGCGTCGGCTCGGTCTGCCACATCGCCTCGATGGCGGCGAGCTTCATGCGCTGGTTCTCACTCACCGTGTAACCGCTTTCGTCGCCGAGCACGACCACCGACAGCGCCGACGCGAGTCCGAAGGAGGCGGCGACGATGAAGGAGCGCCGTGCGAAGGCGATGTGGCGTTTGCGCAGCAGATACCAGGATGAGATCGCCAAAACAAAAATCGAACCGCACACATAACCGGCGCTCACCGTGTGGACGAACTTCGATTGTGCGACCGGATTGAACATCAGATCGTAGAACGATGTCAGCTCCATCCGCATCGTATCGGGATTGAACGCGGCACCGACCGGATTCTGCATCCAGCCATTGGCGATCAAAATCCACAGTGCCGACAGGTTCGACCCGATCGCGACCAGCCAGGTCACTACGAGATGGCCGAGCTTCGACATCCGGTCCCAGCCGAAGAAGAACAGCCCGACAAAGGTGGATTCCAGGAAAAAGGCCATTAGGCCTTCGATCGCCAGCGGCGCGCCGAAGATGTCGCCGACATAATGCGAGTAGTAGGCCCAGTTCGTACCGAACTGGAACTCCATGGTAATTCCGGTCGCAACGCCCATGGCGAAATTGATGCCGAAGAGCTTGCCCCAGAATTTGGTCATGTCGCGCCAGATCTCGCGGCCGGTCATGACATAGCTCGTCTCCATGATCACGAGGATGAAGGACAGGCCGAGCGTGAGAGGAACGAAGAGGAAGTGATAGAGAGCCGTGAGCCCGAACTGAAGTCGGGCGAGACTCGTGGGATCGAGATCCAACATGAGAGCCTTCTCTAGGGTTGAGGTTGCTCGACGCCGATCACGCGCGCGATCGCGCGGTCGGAGCTCGCGGTGCGTGGCCCGTCGAAGGCGACGAAGGCCTGCATCGAGAGCACGACGAGGAGCTTGAGGACGAGCGCGGCAACGATCGTGCGTTGCAGCGGCGTTGTTGGGCGCAGACCCGCGAGTGCGAAGTCGCGCAGGGAGGCGAGCACGGGCCAGGCGCGTGGCGATCGGCGCGACCGGGCCTTCGCTGAGGGTGGAACCCGTCGCCGCTGCCTCACGACAACAGCTTGGGCTTCCGCGTCGGCGCTGGCCGAGATGCGGTTCGATGACATAGACGTGTCTCTTGTCTTTACCGATGGGATGGCGCGGCCCGTCGCACGTGACGTCGCCTCGTCGACGGCGGCAATGCGAGACGGGCTATCCGACAGACAGCTGAGGTGGAGCGCGCGGCCAGGCTGGAGAGGCGGTTGATGTCGCGACGACCACCATCGCGCGAGGCTTCAGATGCAGCGCCAGCGCGTGCCGAAGCGGAGCTGGAAGGCCCGCAGCCGCAGCGAGCGCCGCATGACCGTCGGCGAGCGGAAGACAGAACAGGCAGGAGGGTGCATGTACGGAGGCCTCGCCTGCCCCGTCGTCGGCGATCCGATGGCCGTCGGCATCGACGACGATCGGCCCGGCCGCCGAGCAGATCAGGCTCCAGCCGTTCATCAGCGCGCGAGCCGCGAAGTCCGTGCGCGGACTCCCGAACGGAAGAACGATGCTCAACAGAGTGTTGAACGCCAGGGCGATGGCACAGACAGTCGCCGCCAGTTGCTGGCGCTGCGTCTCGCGGCTCCGATCAATGGATGTGTCGTACCGCCCGCTCAATTCGCGCGCTCCGGAAGCCGCTCGCCCTTGAGCCCGAAACTATAGTTCCCGGCTTTCTTCGGTTTGACAAAGATCAAACCACCTGTGCTGCGAGAGCAGTGCAGATTGTCGTTCAGCGGACGGATCGGTTGCGCGAGCAAAGGTGCAAGTCCCGGTCACGACGATCATGACACCCCGACTCGGGTCTTCTGCACGAGGCGTGACGCGCATACGCCGGCATGCAATCGATGATTGCTCAAACGAGCGCTTGGCTCCAAGGAAAGCCAGTGCCTCACGAAGGCAGGTCAATTCCACAAATTTCTCTTTCGTTTTTTCAGAAATCATGTATACTCTTCCCGTCCCGCCTCACTGAGGGGCGTACGCGTCGTCACGGACGTTGAGCGCGGGATGCGGTGGACGCATTGATGCCGTTGGACGAACGGCTGTCGATGCGGACGGCGAAGTCGCGTGGTCCTGGCATCCCGACGCTGATGCCTGCGCAACGCGCGGAAACGCGCATTGTCGCAATACGGTGGCCAAAAAGCCCGGCGCACCGGGAGATCGCGTATAAGTCGTAACCCATCGCGCAGGGAATGCCGGATGATCCGGCTGATCCTGTGGTGACTGCCGCCTGCTTTTTTTGCTGCAGGCGGGCCATGGGTGAGGCCTTCACCCGGCATTCCCTGCGCCCTCTCCCCGAGGGCTTCGTTTATAACTCGGGCGCGCGGCGCCGCGGGACGTGTTTTTGCACGCCCATATTGCTCTTGCTCGCCAGTCAAATCGAGTTTCGGCAGATATGCCACGTTTGACCAAGCATGCTCCGATGTCGGCCGCAGCCGTACTCATTCGTCCTTTGAGCTCAGCCCTTAGCCCCGGAGCAAACTCATGAATGGCGCTTCGCAGATCGACCGGAGGCACAGCGTCTCCAGATGCATCAGGGCAAGCGAGGATGCGATCTATGAGGCCTTCATCAAGCCGGAGAGCTTGGTACGCTGGCTTCCGCCCGAGGGGGCAAGAGGCGAGATCAGGCAGTTCGATGTGCGTGAAGGCGGCAGCTTCGAGCTTGTTTTGACCTTTGCTGCCGCTCCGGGCAAATCCTCCTCGCACCAGGACGTCGTCCGGGGTCGTTTCCTGCAGCTCGTGCCGGGAAAGCGGATCGTGCAGGCGATCGATTTTGTCTCCGACCGGCCGGAGTTCGCGGGCACGATGACCATGACCTGGTCGCTTGCGCCGGCGGCGGACGGTACGCTCGTCTCGATCCTTGCCGAAAACGTGCCGATCGGAATCGGCCGCACGGACCACGAGCTCGGCATGGCATCGTCTTTGGAGAATCTGGCGCGTTTCGTCGAATGATGGCTCTGCTCGTCCAAACCGGCTTACCGGCCGCCGCCCACGGTGCGAATCGGGCGGCCCTGGCTGATGAAGGCGTAATGACCGCTGCCGAGGCTGCCGATCATCAAAGCCTCGACCACGGGCTCGGCGATCGGACCGGTCGCAGCCCAGTCGACCACGAAGTTGGCCCCGGTGCCGCCGCGAACGTCCTTGGTGGGGATGAATATCTCGACGGTGGCAAACGGCTTCACTGCAATCGGCTCCTGCAGATAGGCCTGCACCAACGCTCCGGACGTACCGAAATAGCTGATGCGCTTGAGGATGAGCGGCATCGCTTCCGAAGCGTTATGCACGCTCAGGGTCACCGAAAAATCGGCGTTCACCTTGCCCGGCGTCATCGCCACGCTGGAATACACCGGGACATAGAGCGCGCCCGATACGGTCTGCGGCTCCGCTGGAACCTGGGTCAGCGAAGCCGCAAAGGTCTGCTTCAGATCTGCCGTCTGGGCGTGAGCCATCGAAGCCGGCAGCAGAAGCAGGATCAGCCAGAGCTTCATGCGCATGTGACATATTGTCCATTTCAGCGTAATGCGGCCTCGCCTAGTTTGCCGCGGTGAGGCCGGATTCATGCAAGAACTGATTGGGGACATCACGCTCAGCATCCTGTTTGCGTGGGGGCTGGGGCTGGCTGCGCAGTTTTCGCGGCAGCCGTCGATTCTCGCCTATCTGATCGCGGGCTTCGTCATTGGTCCATTTGGAACCGGCTGGGTCAAGTCCCAGGAATCGATCTCCGTCATCTCCGAGCTCGGCCTGATCTTCATGCTGTTCATGATCGGGCTGGAGATCGACCTGAAGAAGATCATCCGCGCCGGCCCGGTGATCCTGCTCGCCGGCGGCGTGCAGATCATCGGCGGCGCCCTGCTTGGACTCCTGTTCTTCATCGCGATCGGCATGGGCCTGGGCGAGGGCCATTACGATGCGCTTTATTTGAGCGTGGCCTGCGCGCTGTCCTCGACGGTGATCATCGTCAAGGTGCTGTACGAGAAGCGTGAGCTCGACACCCTGCCCGGCCGCATCACGCTCGGCGTTCTGGTGCTGCAGGACGTGTTCGCGATCCTGTTCCTGGCGGTGCAGCCGAGCCTCGACAATTTGCAGATCGGCGTGGTCCTGCTGTCATTCGCGCGCGCTGGAACGCTCGTCGCGATCGCGCTGCTGCTCAGCCGCTACGTGCTGCCGCAGCTGTTTCATCGCGTCGCCCGCAGTCCGGAGCTGATCCTGCTTGGCGCGCTGGCCTGGTGCTTCCTGATCGGCGAGATCGCCGAGCGGCTGCACTTGTCGCGCGAGATGGGCTCGCTGGTCGCCGGCGTGTCGCTGTCGACATTCCCTTATGCGCTGGACGTCACCGCCAAAGTGACCACCTTGCGCGACTTCTTCATCACGCTATTCTTTGTCGCGCTCGGCATGACCATCCCCGTTCCCAACATGTCGGTCGTCGGCCTGGCGCTGGTCGTTGCGCTGTTCACTGTCGCAAGTCGGCTGCTCTCGACCTTTGCCCCGCTCTATCTGATGCGCCAGGGCCTGCGCGCGAGCCTGCTGCCGGCGCTCAACCTGGCGCAGATCAGCGAGTTCTCGCTGGTGATCATCCAGACCGGCGTCGCCGCCGGCCATCTGCGCGGCGCGACCTCGAGCGCGGCCTCGTTTGCCTTCGTCGTGCTCGCCGTGCTGTCGACCTTCGTGATCGTGCGCTCGGACCCGATCGTCCGCCGGACGATTCCGCTTCTGAAGCGGCTGGGCCTGCGCGATCTGGATCACGCGCAGGATCATGAGACGGGCGACGAAGCCGGCCATGGCAACGGCCGGCCAATCGTGATCCTCGGCTTCTACCGCACGGCCAGCGCGCTCCTGGCCGAGATCGAGCGCAACCAGCCCGCCCTGCTCGAGCAGATCGGCGTGATCGATTTCAATCCCCTGGTCTTCCGGACCTTGTCCGAGCGCGGCATCCAGGTGACCTATGGCGACATCAGCAATGCCGACACGCTGGTTCATGCCGGCGTCGGCAAGGCCGAGCTGATCATCCTGAGCGTGCCGGACTCGCTGCTCAAAGGCGCGAGCAACGAGAAGCTGGTGCGGCACGTCCGCAGCATCAACAGGACCGCCAAGATCGTCGCCACCGCCGACCTGCTCGCCGACGTCAACGACCTCTACGACGCCGGCGCCGATTACGTCGCGCTGCCGCGCCTGAACGACGCGCAGGTGCTGCTCAACCTGATCGAGGCGGCCAGCGCGGGCCTGCTGGCGGATCGCCGCCGCGAGACCGAGGCGCTGCTCGAAGGCCGAAGCGAGGTGCTGCCGTGACGCGGTTGGGCGGGATTTGCCCCGGTAGCGGCACGCTGATTTCAGCCGCAGCCACGCCGCTGGCGCACTTGCGCGAAAGCCGGTAAGTCATATTCCATGACAGCCGCTAATCTCCACGTCGTCGATCACCCGCTGGTCCAGCACAAGCTCTCCTTGATGCGCGAGCGCGACCGCTCGACGAAGGGCTTCCGCGAGCTCCTGAACGAGATCGGCATGCTGCTGGCCTACGAGGTGACGCGCGACCTGCCGCTGGAGCTGGTCGACATCGAAACGCCGCTCGCGCCGATGAAGGCGCCGAAGATCGCGGGCAAGAAATTGACGCTGGCGCCGATCCTGCGCGCCGGGGTCGGCTTCCTCGACGGCATGCTGGCGCTGCTGCCGTCGGCGCGCGTCGCCCATATCGGGCTCTATCGCGATCCCAAGACGCTGGAAGCGGTGGAATACTACTTCAAGGCGCCGCAGGACCTCTCCGACCGCACGGTGATCCTGATGGACCCGATGCTGGCGACCGGCAATTCCGCCTGCGCCGCGGCGGCGCTGCTGAAATCGCGTGGGGCGCGCGACATCCGCTTCGTCTGCCTGCTCGCCGCGCCCGAAGGCATCGCGCAGTTTCAGAGCGAGCACCCGGATATCCCGATCTGGACCGCGGCGATCGACGAGAGACTGAACGACCACGCCTATATCGTGCCCGGTCTCGGCGACGCCGGCGACCGCATGTTCGGCACCAAATGAGCCGACCCGCGTGCCCGTGATGCGGCGGATCGGGCCGAAGCATCCACGGCTCGGTGCCGCTGCGGGACACGCAGCGGAATGGCTGGCCACGAGATTGTTCGCCCGGGCCGGCTTCCACCGGCTCGGCTCGGCCTTCGCGGAGGCCCGTCTTGCCGAGGCGCACGAGCGGCTTACGCGCGGCGAGACGCTTTATCTCGCTGGCCTCGGGCCGGCCGGGACACACAATTCCGGCGTCGCGCTCGTGGAGGTCACACAGGCGAACGGCCCGCGGCTGATCCTCAACAACGAGGAGGAGCGCTTCTCCGGCAACAAGCACACCAGCGAATATCCGCGCGCATCGATCGACGCCATGATCGCGGCGCTGCGCGGCATGGGCCGCGACGTCTCCGACATCTTCGCCTGGCTGACGACGTGGGATTATCCGGCGCTCGCCGGCACCCTGGCCCGCACCATTCTGGAAGAAGCACCGCAGAGCTTGGGTCTGCTCCGCACCACCGAAGCCGCCGGTTTCGACGCCCGCCGCATGGACCAGATGACACGCACGCCCAAGATCCTGGCCAAGCAGCTCGGCCTTGGCGAACGCGTGCCGCTGATCATGATGCCGCATCATGACAACCACGCCTGGTTCTCCTATGCAGCTTCGCCCTTTGCCGCAGACGACGATCCGGTCGCCATCGCAGTGCTCGACGGCACCGGTGATCGCGGCTCAGTCTCGCTCTATGAGGGGCGGGCCGGCACGATGCGAAAGCTCTATAGCAATGACAGCGTGTTCGACTCGCTCGGCGCCTTCTACAGCGTGATCGCCTCGACCCAGGGCGGCTGGACCTGGCTCTCCTGCGAGGGCCGCTACATGGGCGCTGCCGCCTGGGGCAACATGGATCGCGCCAGCAATCGTTACTATCAGCGGCTCAGGGACGTGCTGGTGCTGGCAGATGGCGGCGAGATCAGGCTCAACCGCGCGCTCGCCAACTGGTACGCCTCGCCGTTCGAAGCGCCCTATCACCCTGCCCTGACGGAGATCCTCGGTGAGCCGCTGAAGCCGTCGCAGCTGTGGAATCCGGATGCCGTGCTGCGCGTCGAGGACATCCAGCACCGCGCCGATACGCAAGAGCGGCTCGACAAGGCTGCCGCCACGCAGCTCGTGTTCGAGGATGCGATGGTCCACGTCGTGGATCACCTGTTGCGAACGACCGGCGCCCATCGGCTGATCCTGACCGGCGGCGTCGCACTGAACGCGGTCGGCAATATGCGGCTGCTCGAACATTTCGATGCGGTGTGGTTCGCGACGGCACAAGGTCGCGAAGCGCGGCTCCATCTGTGGGTGCCGCCGGTGCCCGGCGATCCCGGCGTGCCGATCGGGGCCGCTTGGCTGTTTGCGCATCTGGCGGGCGCGCCGCGCGGCGCAGCGCTCAGCCATGCTTTCTATTGCGGCCTGCCGCCGGCCCGCGCGGAGATCGAAGCCGCCCTTCGCGCCGATGACGTCACAGCGGAAGAGATCGGCGAAGTCGCAACGCCGGACGGCCGCGCAGCGGTGGCCGACCTCATGGCTTTCGTGGTCGCACAGGGCGGCGTCATCGCGCTCTACCAGGGCGCCGGCGAGACCGGTCCGCGCGCGCTCGGCCACCGCTCGATCCTCGCCAATCCCTGCGATCCCGACGCCCGTGAGCGGCTCAATGCACGGGTCAAGTATCGCGAGGCCATCCGCCCCTTGGCACCGATGGCGACGCTGGAGGCCGCGCGCAACCATTTCGTGCTCGAGGACGGCTGCGCGGACGCCGACTACAATGCCTACAACTACATGGTGCTGACGGCGCATGCGAAACCAAAGGCGCGCGAGAATATCCCGGCTGTGATCCATGCCGACGGTACCGGACGCATCCAGATCGTGCACGAGCGCGACGATCCGCTGACCTACGCCTATCTGAAGGCAATGGGGCGCCATGCCGGCGTCGAGATGTCCGTCAACACGTCTTTCAACGTCGCGGGCCCGATCGCGCAGACGCCGCAACAGGCGGTCGAGACCTTGCGCCGCGCCAAAGGGCTGGATGCCGTGATCATGGTGGCGAGCGATGGCACCACCTTCGCCGTCCGCCACGGCGGCGAACGCGACGGAGGCCGGTTCTCGGATTGGTATGCGCGGTGGAGAGCTCGATGTCCGCGCCGTTAGGCCTTCGGCTGCGAAATGAGTTCGATCATGCGGCCTTCGTCGTCGTCGGGCATCTCCGCAGTCGCGTACGCGTAGGCCTCCACCGCGGCCCGCGTTACGAGTGGCGGTTCGCGCAGCAGCTGCTCGGCGAGCTGCAACGCGTAGGCGGCATCCTTGTGACGAAGCGCAGCGGTGAAGGTCGCGTCGGAAAAGTCCCGCGCTATCATTCGCGGCGCATGGCGGAGGACCTGCGGACTCGCAGTCACGCCGCTCTGAACAGCCTCGAGCACAAGCTTCATGTCGAGGCCGGCCTGTTCGGCGATCGCAAGCCCTTCGGCAAGGCCCGCAATCTGGATCGCCCCCATCAGATTGTTGATGAGCTTGTAGACCGAGCCGGAGCCCACCGGGCCGAAATGCCGGATCGTCGATCCGATCGGCGCGAGAAACGGCCGGGCTCGGTCGAGAGCGACGGCATCGGCGCCCACCAGCAAGGTCAGCTTGCCGCTGGCGGCCGCATCCGGCAGCCCCGTCACCGGGCAGTCGATATAGATTGCACCGCGCCCATTCAGGTCTCGCGACAGCCGCAGGGCATGGTCATAGGAGACCGTGGAGCACTCGATCGCCAGCGTGCCGGGCTTCATCATCGCCGCCGCACCGTTCGGGCCGAGCCAGACCAAGCGCGAAGCCTCGTCATCGGCGACCATGGTCACGACCGCATCGACGTCGGTCGCGGCGTCTGCGGGCGAGCTCGCCCAGCGAGCGCCGCGCGCGATCAGATCCTCTGCCTTGGCCTTGCTGCGATTCCAGACCGCAACATCGAAGCCGGCATCGATGTAACGCCCTGCCATGCCACGACCCATGCGGCCGAGCCCGATGAAGGCGACGCGCGGCATTGCCTAGTCGACGTCCTCGACCGCGGCGCCCGGCGTGGTGCCGAACGCACGTTGCGCCAGGGTCGCGGCCATGAACTCGTCGAGATCGCCGTCGAGCACGCCTGCCGTGTCAGAGGTCTGCACGCCCGTGCGCAGGTCCTTCACCATCTGATAGGGCTGCAGCACGTAGGAGCGGATCTGGTGGCCCCAGCCGATCTCGGTCTTCGCAGCCTGATCGGCCGCGGCCTTCTCTTCGCGCTTCTTCAGCTCGATCTCGTAGAGGCGGGCGCGCAGCATGTCCCACGCCTGGGCGCGGTTCTTGTGCTGGGAACGGCCGGCCTGGCAGACCACCGCGACCCCTGTCGGAATATGAGTCAGCCGCACCGCCGATTCGGTCTTGTTGACGTGCTGGCCACCAGCACCGCCGGACCGCATGGTGTCGGTGCGGACGTCGGATTCCTTGATGTCGATCTTGATGCTGTCATCGATGACCGGAAAGATCTGCACCGACGAGAACGAGGTATGCCGCCGCGCGTTCGAATCGAACGGCGAGATTCGAACCAGCCGATGCACGCCGGCTTCCGTCTTCAACCAGCCATAGGCGTTATGGCCGGAGATCTGGATGGTGGCGGATTTGATTCCGGCCTCTTCACCGGGCGATTCTTCCAGATACTCGATCTTGAAGCCGTGCTTCTCGGCCCAGCGCGCGTACATGCGCAGCAGCATCTGCGCCCAGTCCTGGCTTTCGGTACCGCCGGCGCCGGCATGAACTTCGAGATAGGTGTCGAAGCGGTCGGCCTCGCCGGACAGCAGCGCTTCGAGTTCCCGCCGCGCCACTTCCTTCTTCAGCGCCTTCAACGCCGCCTCGGCCTCCGCGACGACGCCGTCATCATTCTCGGCCTCGCCGAGCTCGATCATGTCGACGTTGTCCTTCAGGTCGCGCTCCACCTTGCCGATACCGTTCAGCGCGTCCTCCAGCGAGGTGCGCTCCTGCATCAGCTTCTGGGCCTTCTGCGGATCGTTCCAGAGATTGGGATCTTCGGCGAGCTTGTTCAGCTCAGCCAGCCTTGCCGTCGATGTTTCGACGTCAAAGATGCCTCCTCAGCAGCCCGACCGACTGCTTGATCTCTTCTACAATTTTCTCGATTTCAGCGCGCATATCGCTCTCTTCAAGCTGCACCTCCACGGGATATCCGAGAGGCGCAGCAACAATTCTTGTGGGGATGTAGCGGTGCGCGGCGCAAAGCGCAATCTCCGTGCGCCGCCGAACGGCGGGTTTCACACGCGCTAATACAGCCCGCCCGTGCCCGGACGCATGAAGAAGTTGCCGGTGTCAGGCTGCCCGCCACTCTGAGACGGCATGCCGCCGCGCTGGTCCGCATCGGCGACGCCGATGACCGAATAGTTATCCGGCGGCGCCGTACCCGGCTTGAACGCTTCCATGATGGTGCGGCCGGTGTCGCCCGGGCCTGCGCGCATACCAGTCTTGGAATCGACGCGGACGAGCTTGATGCCCGCAGGGATCTTGAACGGTGTCGCAGGCTTGTCGGCGAGCGCGAGCTTCATGAAGTCGCGCGCAATCGGTGCCGCCAGATGGCCGCCCGTTGCGGCATTGCCCCGACCGAGCGGGCGCGGCTTGTCGTAGCCCATATAGATTGCGACTGCGAGGTCCGGCGAGAAGCCGACGAACCAGGCATCCTTGGCCTCGTTTGTGGTGCCGGTCTTGCCGGCGATCGGCTTACCGACCTCCTTGAGGGCCGTAGCGGTACCGGCGTTGACCACGCCCTCCAGCATCGAGGTGATCTGGTAGGCGGTCATGGTGTCCAGCACCTGCTCGCGCCGGTCGACGAGCTGCGGCTCGGGCTGATTGTGCCAGCCGTCCGGCGCGTCGCAGCCGCGGCATTCCCGGGTATCGTGCTTGAAGATGGTGTGCCCGTAACGATCCTGGATACGGTCGATCAGGGTCGGCTTCACGCGACGGCCGCCATTGGCGATCATCGAATAGGCCGTCACCATCCGCATCGCGGTCGTCTCGCCCGCGCCGAGCGCATAGGATAGATAGTTCGGCAGCTCGTCATAGACGCCGAAGCGCTTGGCATATTCGGAGATCAGCGGCATGCCGATGTCCTGCGCCAGCCGCACGGTCACCGTGTTCAAGGACAGCCGGAGCGCATTGCGCAGGGTCGTCGGTCCGAGATACTTGCCGGACGAGAAATTCTCCGGCCGCCAGATCCCGGCCCCCTGCCCCTGATCGATTTCGATCGGCGCGTCGACCACTTGCGTCGACGGCGTGTAGCCGTTGTCGAGTGCCGCCGAATAGACGATCGGCTTGAACGACGAACCGGGCTGCCGATAGGCCTGGGTCGCACGGTTGAACTGGCTCTGGTCAAAAGAGAAGCCGCCGACCATCGCCAGCACGCGACCGGTGTTCGGATCCATGACGACCATCGCGCCGGATACCTCTGGCAGCTGCTCCAGGCGGTACTGCCCCTCGACCGGATTGCCTTCCTTGTAGAGTGGATCGGCGTAGATCACGTCGCCGGGCTGCAACACCTGCGTGACCGCGGTCGGCGTCCTGCGCGTGCCGGATGCCGCGCGTGCCCACCTCACGCCATCGAGCGTGATCAGCCCGGTCTGCCGTTCCTTGCTGACGGCGCCACCGAGTTCGCGGCCAGGCTGAAAGCCGATTCGCGCCGATTGGTCGCTGGTCTCCAGCACCACCGCCATCCGCCACGGCGAAATATCCGCGAGCGACTTGATGTCGGCGAGCTTCACCCCCCAATCGCCGGAGATGTCGATCTTGCTGACCGGGCCACGCCAGCCCTGCTCCTGGTCATATTTGACGAGGCCTGCGACCATCGCCTTGCGCGCCATGACCTGGACCTTTGGATCCAGCGTGGTGCGCACCGACAGCCCACCCTCGTAGAGCTTCTTCTCGCCATAGCGCTCGAAGATGTCGCGACGGACCTCCTCGGCGAAATATTCGCCGGCAAAGATGTGGGCGCCGGTGTTGCGGCTGGCAATCGTCAGCGGATCCTTGCGCGCCTTGTCGGCGTCGGCCTGTTTGATCCAACCATTCTCGAGGAGGCGATCGATCACGTAGTTGCGACGCTCGATCGCGCGATCATGGTTCCGGATCGGATGCAGGCTGCCCGGCATCTTCGGCAGAGCCGCCAGATAGGCCGCCTCGGCGACGGTGAGTTCGTTGACCGACTTGTCGAAATAGACGAGCGACGCAGCCGCCACGCCATAGGCACCCGACCCCAGGTAGATCTCGTTCAGATACAGCTCGAGGATCTTGTCCTTGGAATAGGTGCGCTCGATGCGCATCGCCAGCAGCGCTTCCTTGATCTTGCGGGTGAACGAGACCTCGTTGGTCAGGAGGAAGTTCTTGGCGACCTGCTGAGTGATGGTGGAGGCGCCCTGGGGACGGCGGTTCGAGCCAAAATTCTGGGCGTAGACGACAGCGGCGCGCGCCATGCCGGTGAAGTCGATGCCGCCATGCTCATAGAAATTCTTGTCCTCGGCGGCGAGGAACGCGTTGATGACCAGCTTGGGAACCGCCTGGATCGGCAGATAGAGCCGGCGCTCCTTCGCGTATTCGCCGACCAGCGAACCATCCACGGCATGGACACGCGTCATGACCGGCGGCTCGTAATCCTGGAGCTGCGAATAATCCGGCAGGTCCTTGGAAAAATGCCAAATCAGTCCGGCGACCGCGGCCACTCCCACCAGAAAAACGACTGTCCCGGCGGCGAACAGGAAGCCCAAAAACCGCACCAGAAAGCGCATCGGCAATATCCGTTTCAACTCTCGTTCGACTCTCGGCTCGAACATGCAGCGCCTCCAAGGGCGCCTTGGTCAGAATCATTCGGCGGCAATGATGCCGCATGAGCCGCGTTCAGGAACCTTGCACGGGCAAGCCTACCATAAGTTCGCCAGCGTGGCGGATCTGGCATTCGCTGCAGTGCTGCCACGCGGCTGAATCTTTCTCGATTCCCACTGCCTCGCGGTACGCTTATAGGGCGGCGGCTGTGGCCAAACTAGGGCTTTGCCCGGGCGGGCGTCTTGGTCTCAGGACGCGGCCCGGCCGCGGTGGCGATGCGCTTGGCCAGGAACGAATCGACCGCGCGGGCCATCGCGTCAGCGGTGCGGGAACGCCAGCTTTCGGAGATCAGATTGCCCATGTCGCTCTTGTTGGAGACATAACCGAGCTCGACCAGCACAGAGGGCACGTCGGGCGCCTTGAGCACTCGGAACCCTGCGGATTTGAGTGGCCTCTTATGCATATGCACCGCAGTTTTCATGTCATTCATCAAAAGGCGGGCGAAACGGTTGGAAAAGGTTCGGGTTTCACGCCGAGCCAGATCTATCAGGATGTCCGCGACATCCGTCGGCTCCTCGGTCAGATTGACGCCGCCGATGGCATCCGCGCGGTTTTCATCTTCCGCCAGCCGCTCGGCTTCGGCGTCCGAGGCCTTGTCGGATAGCGTGTAGATCGTGGCGCCCTGGGCATCACCTTCGCCGCGGGGCAGCGCATCGGCATGAATCGAGACGAACAGGTCGGCCGATTGCTTCTGCGCGATGCGCACCCGGTCCCCTAGCGGAATGAAGGTGTCATCATCGCGGGTCATGACCACGCGGTATTTGCCGGTCTTCTCCAGCCGATCGCGTAGCGCCTGGGCGAAAGCCAGCACCAGGTTCTTCTCCGGGACTTCGCCGGTCTGGGTCCCGTTATCGATGCCGCCGTGGCCGGGATCGATCACGACGACGGGCCTGCCATCGGGCGGCGCGGGAGGTCCGGGCGGCGCGGCCGGCGTCGTGGCCGCAGGGGCCTGAATTGCGGGCGGAGTGCCGGGCGGCAGTGCGGTGGCGGTTGCGCCCGCATCCGCGACATTCGCCCTCGGCTGCGAGCGGCTTTCAGTCCCGATCAACTGTGCGAAACTGGTCTGATCGACTTCCTCCAGTTCCAGCACCAGCCGCGCCGGCTGTCCGTTCGCCGAATCAAGCACGGACGCATTGGCGATTCGGGCCGGACCGGTGAGATCGAAGACGATGCGCGAGCCCCCCGGCAGGACCAAGCCATACCGAAATGCCTTGATCAGACCGCGGCCGGCGGTACCCGAACCGGTCGGAAGATGGAAACTGACCTGAGGGAGATCGACCACGACCCTATAAGGGTCGCCGAGCACAAAGGCTCGAAACGGAACCGCCTTGTCCAAATCGAGCACGAACCGCGTCTGCCGGGAATCGCCCGCCAAACGGGCGTCCGAAACGATCGGAAAGGCCGGAGCCTGGACAGCCGGCAGAGCCGCTTGCATGGGCGGCACAGCCGTCTGCGCCTGTACCCGGGTAGGCACAGCACATAACATTTCCGTGACGCACAGCAATGCGCATCCCAGCCAAAAGGATTGATTTGCCCGGTCAGCCAACGATTCCGTGCCTCCGCGCGATCTCTTTAGCGCAATCAAACCACAGGGTTAAATCGCTACTTCTGTCATTTCCCTTAAATTGAGGCGATTGTTGCGGACCAGCGACGGCTTCCCTTGCACCCACTCGATAATCCACGTAAGAACAAGGGGCTGAAGACCCATATACTTACTGCCGGTTGTGTCGCGTTCAGCCTCCCGGTGCAACGCCGGAGCCTTCGTATTCGACTTGATCGAAATCCGCGAAGCTTCCAGCGACCTTCCGTTCCTCTTCGGAGCCAGCGCGTCCCGCGCGGTTCAGTCGGGGCCGGTGACAAGCCCGAGCGGGGCCGGTTCCCAGGGCCACTCATTCTCGAGCCGCCCGAGGTGCTGCGCCAGACACGGCATAGCCCGATATTGTGCCCCGGACGGGGTCGGTATCGAATTCCAAGGCAAGCGTTTCGGCGCAATCTGGCCTTCAGCAGGAGACCGGCGGCACCCAATGCCGCCCACGTGTTCAGACGGGCCGACGCTTGATGCGCCATACTGTATTGCCGACCAAGACCAGCGGAACAGCCGCTCCGATCCGAGGCCAAGTCCTCGTTCGGCGGACTACTCCGCAGGTTCCGGCTTCGGCACAGCGCAACGTCAGGCGTTTAGGTCTTCCCCTCACCCCCGAATCAGGTGGACCGTCGCGTCATCCGACAGCGCGCCACGCGCTCGCGGCCAACCGCGTCCGTCGCCTTCAAGAGTTCCAATATGCCCAACAAGATGTTGATCGATGCTACCCACCCGGAAGAGACCCGGGTGGTCGTCGTCCGCGGCAACCGCGTCGAGGAGTTTGATTTCGAGACTGCCCAACGCAAGCAGCTGCGCGGCAATATCTATCTCGCCAAGGTCACGCGGGTCGAACCCTCGCTGCAGGCCGCTTTCGTCGAGTATGGCGGCAATCGCCACGGCTTTCTCGCATTCAGCGAAATCCATCCCGATTATTACCAGATCCCGGTCGCCGATCGGCAAGCGCTGATCGAAGCGGAAGAGCGCGCGCATCGCGAGGCCGAGGAGGAAAACGAGAACCGGGCCAGCCGGCGACGCAATCGCCACCGCAGTTCGCGGCGGCGCGGCAGCGGTGAGCGCGTTCAGAGCGAGATCATCGAAGGAGCCGACACCGCGTCAGGGCTGCCGCAGACCGAAGGCCATGATCTCGAATCGCATGCGCACGAGGCCGCGGGATTTGAGCCCGAGGGGTACGAGGCGCAGGGCTCACCTGGCGACTTCGGCACCCATGACGAGAGCTACGGCGACGACGACTCCGATAGCGCGCAGGCTCATGGCTTCAGCGAAGCCCAGCCCCACGAGGCACCCGCGACCGACCATCATGCCGATGACGATCACCATCACGATGATGATCATCCCGATGACGACCGTCATGATGACGATCGTGACGATCTCTCGCCTGTGGCAGCGGCGGACGCCGCCGAACACGCCGAGGCAGAGGCGTCTTCCGAAGTCCCCGTCGTCCCGTCTGAGGACCTTCCGACCGCTCCCGGAACCGAGCATTACGAGGGCGAAACTGAACGCGCGCGCGACGTGGAGCGCACCGACCTTCACGACCATGACGAGCACGCCGATGAGGTCGCTCCGGCCGACGCCGAACTGGTGACCGAGCACGAGGGTAGCGGCGTCACCATCGTTCCGCAGGACGAGAATGGCGCGGCCCATGATCATGACGACGAGGAAGAGGACGGCGAAGAAGCCGAGGAAGAACTCGTCGAGTCCGTCGGCGGCGACGACGTGCTGGAAGAGGTGCCGGAACGCACCTTCCGACCGCGCCGGCAGTACAAGATTCAAGAAGTGATCAAGCGCCGGCAGGTGATGCTGGTCCAGGTGGTCAAGGAAGAGCGTGGCAACAAGGGTGCGGCGCTGACGACATATCTGTCGCTGGCCGGCCGTTACGCGGTGCTGATGCCCAACACCGCGCGGGGCGGCGGCATCAGCCGCAAGATCACCTCGGCGCAGGATCGTTCACGCCTGAAGGAGGTCGTGCAGGATCTCGACGTGCCAGAGGGCATGGGCGTCATCCTGCGCACCGCAGGCGCCAACCGGACCAAGCCGGAGATCAAGCGCGACTTCGAGTACCTGCTGCGGCTATGGGAAACCGTCCGCGACATGACCCTGAAGTCGCAGGCGCCGACGCTGGTCTACGAGGAAGGCTCGCTGATCAAGCGCTCCTTGCGCGATCTCTACAACAAGGACATCGACGACATCCTCGTGGCTGGCGAGGCCGGCTATCACGAGGCGCACGACTTCATGAAGATGCTGATGCCGTCCAATGTGCGGGCGGTGAAGCAGTATCGCGACGGCCAGCCGCTGTTCTCCCGCATGGGAGTCGAAAGCCAGCTGGATGCGATGTTCACGCCGACCGTGCAGCTGCGCTCCGGCGGCTATATCGTCATCAATCAGACCGAGGCGCTGGTCTCGATCGACGTCAACTCCGGCCGCGCCACCCGCGAACATCACATCGAGGATACCGCGCTCAAGACGAATCTCGAGGCCGCCGAGGAAGTCGCCCGGCAGCTGCGGCTGCGCGACCTCGCCGGCCTGATCGTCATCGACTTCATCGACATGGATGAGAAGCGCAACAACCGCGCGGTCGAGCGCAAGCTGTCAGACTGCCTGCGGCAGGACCGAGCGCGAATCCAGGTCGGCCGCATCTCTCATTTCGGCCTGCTGGAAATGTCGCGCCAGCGCATCCGCGCCAGCGTGCTGGAGAGTTCGACCGAGCCCTGCACGCATTGCGGCGGCACCGGCCATGTGCGATCGGTGTCGTCGGTCGCGCTGCAGCTCTTGCGCAGCCTCGAAGAAGCCCTGATGAAGGGCGCGACCCACAATCTGGTGGTCCGCACGCGCACCGAAGTCGCGCTGTATGTGCTGAACCATAAGCGCGGTCATTTGCGCGACCTGGAGAACACCTTCAAGGTCACGCTCTCGATCATCGCGGATCCCACCGTGAGCGGGCAGCAGTCATTCATCATCGATCGTGGCGAGCAGGTGCATACGCTCGAAGCGGCCAAGGCGCTTGTCGCGGCGCAGGCCTCCGCGCCGATGGTCGTGGATGAGGTCTACGATGAGGACGAGCCGTTCGATATCGAGACCGAATCCGAGGTTGAGACGGATGAGACCGAAGGACTGTCCGACGAGGCGGCCGCCGGTGACGCCGCTGCTGGCGAAGGAACGCGGCGCCGTCGGCGCCGGCGCCGGCGTGGCCGCGGAGGCGGCGAGGCGCCGCGCGAAGAGACCCAGTCCGACGAGGGCACCGTCGCGGTGCATCCGCTCGAGGCCGGCCAGACCGCGGAGCTGACGGCCGAAGATTCCGAAGCCGACGACGAGGAAGCCGACGAGCTGCCCGCTTTCGCCCAGGGCGAGGCGCAGGGCGATCAGCCCGGCGGCGAACGTCGGCCGCGGCGCCGCGGACGGCGCGGTGGGCGACGCCGGCGCGGTGGCGACGATGGACTCGCAGCCTCGATTGCCGACGAGCTCAACCCGCCCGTGGCCTCCGAGGTCGAAGGTGCGGTCGCAGATTTCGACGGCAACGGCTCGAGCTTGCCCCAGGGGCCGGGCGCCGAACCGATCTCTGCCGCTGTAACGGCGGAGATCCGCCCGGCCGCGACCGAGCCTGCCGAGCAGCCGGTCGCGTCGGAGCCGGAGAAGGCCGAGCCACAGAAGACCGAATCCGAGAAGGCGCCGCGGCGCTCGACCGTGCGCGAAAAGGTCAGCTTCCTCGCCGAACCGAAGCAGGAGTCCCCTGCTCCGATCGTCGATGCCGGCGCGAGCGCGCCGCCCGAAGCCGCTCCTGCACCTGCCGCGGAGGCGCCGGCACCGGAAGCCGCGACGGAGACACCTGCGCCACGCCGTGTCGGCTGGTGGTCGCGGAGGTTCGGGGGCGGACAGTAACCGAGCGGCCCGACTGAGAATTCCTGACAAGCAAAACGCCCGGCCATTGGCCGGGCGTTTTTTCGTGCAGTCCTGAACAGAGCAGAGTTTAGCCGGTGGTAACCGCAGTCTCGACGTCTGAGGGATCGATCTCCTGGTTCAGACGCTTCAGGAGGCGCTCATGGTCGAGCTCGCCTTCCCACCACGACACGAACACCGCGGCGATGCCGTTGCCGGTGATGTTGGTCAGCGCGCGCACCTCGCTCATGAACTTGTCGATCGAGAACACGATCGCCATGCCCGGAACGAGCGCCGGGCTGACGACGGACAGCGTGGCCGCAAGCGTAATGAACCCCGCACCGGTGACGCCGCTCGCCCCCTTGGACGTGAGCATCGCAACGACCAGGATGGTCAGCTGCTGGCCAAAGCTCAGGTCGACGCCGAGCGCCTGGGCGATGAACAGAGTCGCCAGCGTCATGTAGATGTTGGTGCCGTCGAGGTTGAAGGAATAGCCGGTCGGCACCACCAGGCCGACCACCGGCTTCGAGCAGCCGAGCCGCTCCAGCTTCTCCATCAGCTGCGGCAGCGCGCTTTCGGATGAGCTCGTGCCGAGCACGATCAGGAGCTCGTCCTTGATATAGACGATGAACTTGAAAATGCTGAAACCGATGAAGCGCGCGATCAGCCCAAGCACGATCACCACGAACAAGGCGGCGGTGATATAGAACAGCGCGATCAGGCCGATCAGGTTGCCGAGCGCTGCCGGACCGAATTTGCCGATCGTATAGGCCATCGCACCGAAGGCGCCGAGCGGCGCGGCCTTCATCACGATTGCGATCACGCCGAACACCGCGTGCGCGGCGTCGTCGATCACGTCGCGCAGGCGGTGGCCGCGCTCGCCGAGCGCCATCAGCGCAAAGCCGAATAGGATCGCGAACAACAGCACCTGAAGGATGTCGCCACGGGCAAGCGCGCCGACGACGCTGTCGGGGATGATGTTGAGGATAAAGTCGACGGTCTTCTGGGACTCCGCCTGCGTCACATACTTGGCCACAGCGGCAGCATCCGGCTTGGCGGCAAGGCCGTGCCCGATCGGAGCCAGATTGCCAACGATCAGGCCGAGGACGAGCGCGAAGGTAGAGACGATCTCGAAATAGACCAGCGCCTTGATGCCGACCCGACCGACCTTGCTCGCGCTCTGGATGTGCGCAATACCCGAGACCACCGTACAGAAGATGATCGGCGCGATCACCATCTTGATCAGCTTGATGAAGCCGTCGCCGAGGGCCTTGACCCACTCGTTGGTGGCGACATTAGGCCATAACCAACCGACCACAACACCAATGACAATGGCAATCAAGACCTGGACATAGAGTATCCTGTACCAGGGCTTCTTCGCCGCCAGCTGCGGCGCAGCCTGCGCTGCGGTTCCCGTAACTGCCCCCATAACGCTTCGTTCTCCCTTCCGTGAGCTTCATCCAGGCTGGCTTCCGCCAGCCCTCGTTCATTCCACCTCACGCAAATTGTCAGGCCGGAGTCAATGGCCGAGGAGGTGCAGCGAGCTACCGTCGCTGGAGGGCTAGGCCAGCCAGCGCGCGATCCGCGCCACGGCTTCCCGCATGTCGTCAGCCGATCGTGCATAGGAAAAACGCACGAAGCTGCGGCCATGAATGGGGTCGAAATCGACCCCCGGCGTCGCCGCAACGTGGATTTCCTCCAGCATTCGTTTGGTGAATTCGAAGCTGTCGGAGGTGAAGCCGGAGACGTCGGCATAGAGGTAGAACGCGCCGTCGGCCGGCAGAAACTTCGTCAGTCCCGCCTTCGGAAGCCCCTCGATCAGGATCCGGCGATTCTCCTGATAGCCATGTTTGATGGCGTCCATCTCGGTCCGGCCATCAAACGCGGCTTCGGCCGCGATCTGCGACAGTGTCGGCACGGAAATCGCGAGATTCTGCTGCAACCGCTCGATCGGGCGGACCAGCGTGTCCGGCACCACCATCCAGCCGATCCGCCATCCCGTCATGCAAAAGTACTTCGAGAACGAATTGATGACGAGCGCATCGGGCGAGAGTTCGGCCGCGGTCACCGCGGGAAATGCATAGTCCAACCCGTGATAGATCTCGTCGGAGATGAAGCGGATGCCGGCATCGTGGGCAGCGCCAATCACGCCCCCCAAAGCCTCGCGCGACATCATCGTACCGGTAGGATTGGCCGGACTGGCGACGAGAACGCCTTTCAATGGCGTTTTGCGGTGCGCCGCAAGCAGTGCCTCGCCGGTCAGCGCATGGCGCGTCTCGCTTGTGGTCTCGATCAGCACCGGCTCGCAGCCGAGCGCAGTCAGGATGTGGCGATAGGGCGGATAGCCCGGCACCGTCACCGCGACACGGTCGCCCGGCTCGAACATGGCGAGAAATGCCAGGATGAATGCGGCCGACGATCCCGTGGTGATCACGATCCTGGCCGGATCGACCGCGCAGCCATAGGTCTCGCGATAATGCCGCGCGATCCGCTCCCGCAGCGAACTGATCCCCAGGGCCGAGGTATAGTCGATCCGCGCCGTTTCCAGCGCGGTATGGGCAGCGGCGATCGCTGCCCGGGGCGCCGGTGCGGCCGGCTGGCCGACCTCCATGTGGATGACATGGCCGCCGGCGGCCTCGATCCGCGCGGCCGCCGCCATCACATCCATCACGATGAACGGCGGAACCTCGCTGCGGCGCGAAGGCGTCAGCAAGCCGGCAATCCGCTGTTCCATTTGTCTCGTGAGTGTCGCGTCGCCCATGGATATCTGCTATTGACCCCGGCTGTTCTGACCCGGCTTCTCAACCTGGCGGCGCGTGCCGGGACAGGTGTTTTGCGCCGCAGTTGAGCCGCATTCCGCGGTTTGGTGGGCAATAGCCCGTATCGAGCCCCGCGCCAATTGCAAAGATCGCCTGATGTTGCTCCGTATCGTGCTTCGCAAGAACCTTTCCGGCCTGATCTCCGCCGTGGTCGCCGGCGCGATGGCGCTCGTAACCGTGATGCCTGCCGCCGCCCAGCAGGGCAAGGGCCCGCCGATCCTGCGCGACACCGAGACCGAGGCACTGCTGCGCGAATATACGCGCCCGATTCTTCGCGTTGCGGGGCTTGAGAAGCAGAACATTCAGATGGTCATCATCAACGACGCGTCCTTCAATGCGTTCGTTGCCGACGGCCGCCGCATCTTCGTCAATTACGGCGCGATCATGCAGTCGGAGACGCCGAACCAGCTGATCGGCGTCTTGGCCCACGAAACCGGCCATCTGGCCGGCGGCCATCTTGCCAAGCTGCGCCAGCAACTGGCGAACGCGCAGACCCAGATGATCATCGCCACCGTGCTCGGCGCCGGTGCGCTTGCGATGGGCGCACGCGGCGGTGCCGGCAACGGGCTCGCCAATGCCGGTGCCGCAGCCCTCGCCGGCCCCGGCGAGATGATCCGGCGTTCGCTGCTGTCCTACCAGCGCCAACAGGAGGAAAACGCCGATCGCGCCGGCGTCAAGTTTCTGACCGCGACCGCCCAATCGCCGAAGGGCATGTACGAGACCTTCAAGCGTTTCACCAGCGAGAGCCTGTTCGCAGCGCGAGGCGCCGATCCCTATCTGCAGTCCCACCCGATGCCGGCCGATCGTGTCGAGGCCCTCGAGGGGCTGGCCCGGCAGAGCCCGTATTGGGACAAGAAGGACGATCCCGCGCTCCAGCTCCGCCACGACATGGTCCGCGCCAAGATCTCGGCCTTCATGGAGCGGCCCGACACCGTCGCCCGGCGCTACCCGCAGACCGACAACAGCCTACCGGCGCGCTATGCCCGGGCCATCTCGACCTACCTGCATGGCGACCTGCGCAGCGCCCTCGCCCAGATCGACACCCTGATCCAGGTCCAGCCGAACAATCCCTATTTCTACGAGGTGCGGGGTCAGGCCCTCCTCGAGGGCGGCCGGCCGGCCGAGGCCATCGCGCCGCTGCGCAAGGCGGTCCAGCTCTCGGGCCATGCTCCGCTCATCGAGATGTTACTTGGGCAGGCTTTGGTTGCCACGGATAATAAGGCCTACACCGACGAAGCGATCACGATCCTGCGCGCCGCGGTGTCGCGCGAAACCGAAGCGCCGCTCGGCTACAGCCAGCTCGCGATGGCCTATGGCCGCAAGGGCGATTATGCGGAAGCTGATCTCGCATCGGCACAAGCAGCCTTCCTGCGCGGCGACAACAAGACGGCACGCGAGCTCGCCTCGCGCGCCAAGACGCGGTTTGCAGTCGGCTCGCCCGGCTGGGTGAAGGCCGACGACATCGTTTCGACAAAGCCGCTTCCCGGCCAAAAAGGCGAATAGAAATCTCGGTTACAAATCTCGGTATAGTCTCGCCTTGCAGACCCGACCACGACCAACGATAAGGACACGATCGTTTTGACCCAGAGAGCCACGTACATGTCGTCACTCCGCCCCCTCTTCCCTGCGCTGGTCGCGCTTTCGTTGTGTGCCGCGCCGCAGGCGGTGTCTGCAGAGAGCTTTTCCGACGCTCAGCGCGGCGAGATCGAGACCATCATCAAGAACTATCTGGTTTCGCATCCCGAAGTCCTGGAAGAGTCGATGACCGAACTCGGCAAGCGCCAGGCTGCCGCGGAAGCCGCCAAGCATGAGGCGAGCATCGCCAAGAACGCGGATGCGATCTTCAATTCGCCGCGCGGCGTCGTGCTCGGCAACAAGGACGGCGACGTCACCTTCGTCGAATTCTTCGACTACAATTGCGGCTACTGCAAACGCGCCATGGCCGACATGCTCGACCTCTTGAAGAGCGACAGCAAGCTGAAGGTCGTGCTGAAAGAATTTCCGGTGCTGAGCCAGGGCTCCGTCGAAGCGGCGCAGGTCGCCGTCGCCGTGCGGATGCAGGCGCCGCAGAAATATCTCGACTTCCACCAGAAGCTGTTGGGCGGCCGCGGCCCTGCCGACAAGGCGCACGCGCTCGCGGTGGCCAAGGACCTCGGCCTCGACATGAACAAGATCGAGAAGGACATGGCAGGCCCGGAAGCCAAGGCGACGATCGAGGAGAATTTTAAGCTCGCCGAGGACATGGGGATGAACGGCACGCCGAGCTACGTCATCGGCAACAAGGTCGTGATCGGTGCCGTCGGACTCGAGGGCCTCAAGGAGAAGATCAGCAACGCCCGCTGCGGCAAGGCAACTTGCTGATTGAAGCGCCTGCTATCTCACGTCGAGCCAACTAACACTCGCAAGGGTCGGTTGAAGCAACCGGCCCTTGTTGTTTGTACGGCTGATGATCGTGCGGTCATCTTGTGTTCAGCAAGCTGAGCATCCGTTCAGAAAGCCGCGAGCGACAACAAAATCCTGGAACCAATCGCAGCGTACGGAACATCTCCAATCTCCTGCAGTTGTCGGCGCGGGCAATGCCGATAACACGAGGAGGATTGAGAATGACTAATCGCTTGATGGTATCCGTTGCGGCGATCGCGCTGATCGCCGGTGCCGGATTTGCGCACGCGCAGGGCGCGGGCACCGGTGGCCACGAATCCAGTGGTGCTGCAATGCAGGGCGGCGCGACGGGTGGCACGACGTCGGGCCCCGGCTCGAGTGGCAGCGCTACAATGAACCGCGACGGCACATCCCCGTCCGCGGGCGGCTCCAAGGAGATGAAGTCGAGCCAGTCCGAGCAGAAGGGCAGCGCCAAGGGGCAGCATGCCGAAGACAACATGCGTGGTCAGAAGTCGAAGAGCATGAGCTCGGAGAACGAGACCAAGGGCGGCTCCAAGGAGATGAAGGCTGAAGGCCGCGACAGCAAGACCGGCACCAGCAACGCTGAGAATCGCGAGGGCCGTAGCGGCACCAATATGAACGCGCAAAGCCGAGAGGGCGCCAGCGGCACCAACATGAACGCGCAGAGCCGAGAGGGTGGCAGCGGCGCCAACATGAACGCGCAGACCAAGACCGGCACCGATCGTTCGCAGGTCACCACCGGCCAGGCGGGCGCCGGCGCCAAGCTCTCGACTGAGCAGCGCACCAAGATCTCGAGCGTGATCCGCAGCCAGCACGTCGAGTCGCTGAACAACGTCAACTTCTCGGTCTCCGTCGGCACACGCGTGCCGCGCGACATCCACTTCCGTCCGCTTCCGACGGAAGTCGTGAGCATCTACCCGGAATGGCGCGGATTTGACTTCATCGTGGTCCATGACCGGATCGTCGTCATCGATCCGAACACCTACGAGATCGTCGCGGTTCTGGACGCCTGATTGCGACCCGGCGCGTGAAGAGACAGAGGGCGGGCAGCAATGCCCGCCCATTTTCGTGGCTGGGCTCATCGCTTTTCCGCTGCAGCGCCGTCATGGTGGTTAACCTGCGATTTCCACAGCTTCGGCGCACGTTTTTATAAGCCGGTTGAGCGATCTGGGGTAACATCCTGCCCTGCGAAAGGCTTCCCCTTCGCAGTTTTGTTACATATAACCCCGGCCACCTGCCGCCACATTGCCGGGATTGGGATGGCCGAAGCCCCTCAGCAGACGATCTACGTTCTCAACGGACCCAACCTTAACCTGTTGGGCACCCGCGAGCCGGAAACCTATGGCCATGCAACCCTCGCCGACGTCGAGAAGCTGTGCATCGACACGGCGGCGGCGTACGGCCTGACCGCGGAGTGTCGCCAGTCGAACCATGAGGGTGTGCTGGTCGACTGCATCCAGGAGGCCCGGGCCAAGCAGGCGGTCGGCATCATCATCAATGCGGGCGCCTATTCTCACACCTCGATCGCGTTGCACGACGCGTTGATGGCGGTCAAAATCCCCGCCGTGGAGGTGCATATCAGCAACATCCACGCCCGCGAGAGCTTCCGGCACCATTCTTTCACCGCGAAGGCGGCGTTTGCATCCGTTTGCGGGTTCGGCATCGACGGCTATCGATTGGCCATCGCCGGGCTTGCCGAGAGAATTGGCGCCGGAAATACCAACAAGGCAACGGCCTAAGGCCTTTCCGCCCGGCAGAACAGCAAGAAGAGTTTTGGATCACCATCATGGCGCGCCAGCCCAATGACAAGACACCGATGAAATCCGACGACAGCGAGCTGATCCGCGAACTCGCGGCCTTGCTCGACGAAACCAGCCTGACCGAGATCGAGCTTGAACGCGCGGGATTGCGCGTCCGCGTGGCACGCAACGTGACCGTGGCGGCGGCCGTCCCCTCGGCCGTGACCGCCGCTGCGGCCGGCGTGCCGGTCGTCGTCGCGGCGGCTGCGGCCGGCGCCGATCTGTCGAAACATCCCGGTGTGGTTCCGTCGCCGATGGTCGGCACCGCCTATTGGGCACCCGAGCCCGGCGCCAAGCCATTCGTCGAGGTCGGGGCCAAGGTCACGGTCGGCCAGACCTTGATGATCATCGAAGCCATGAAAACGATGAACCAGATCCCCTCCCCGCGCGCGGGGACTGTGACGCAGATCCTGGTCGAGGATGGCCAGCCGGTCGAGTTCGGCGAGCCGCTGGTGATCATTGAATAGGAGCGAAGAGCGAACGGGCGAATAGCGAAGTTGTTCATTCCCTGCTCGCTATTCGCCACTCGCCCATCGAGGCAACATGTTCGACAAGATTCTGATCGCCAATCGCGGCGAAATCGCCCTTCGCATTCTGCGGGCTTGCAAGGAGCTCGGCATCTCCACCGTCGCGGTGCATTCGACCGCCGACGCTGATGCCATGCATGTGCGGCTCGCCGATGAGAGCGTCTGCATCGGACCGCCGCCCTCGAAGGACAGCTATCTCAACGTTCCGGCGCTGCTGGCCGCCTGCGAGATCACCGGCGCCGACGCAGTGCATCCGGGCTACGGCTTCCTGTCCGAAAATGCACGTTTTGCGGAAATTCTCGCCGAGCACAACCTGCACTTCATCGGCCCCAAGGCCGAGCACATCCGCCTGATGGGCGACAAGATCGAGGCCAAGAAGACGGCCAAGCGCCTTGGCATTCCCGTGGTGCCGGGCTCGGACGGCGCGGTCGCGCCCGATCAGGATGCGATGGCGATCGCCAAGGAGATCGGCTTTCCGGTGCTGGTGAAGGCGGCAGCCGGCGGCGGCGGTCGCGGCATGAAGGTCGCGCACACCGAGGCCGATCTTGCGCTCGCGCTGACCACCGCCGCCAACGAGGCCAGATCGGCCTTCGGCGACGCCTCGGTCTATCTGGAAAAATATCTGCAGAAGCCGCGGCATATCGAAATCCAAGTCCTCGGCGATGGCCGCGGTGGTGCCATCCATCTTGGCGAGCGCGACTGCTCGCTGCAGCGCCGCCATCAGAAGGTCTGGGAAGAAGGCCCCTCGCCCGCACTGGACGCGGCAGGCCGAGCCAAGATCGGCGAGACGGTCGCGAAGGCGATGCAGGAGCTGAAATATCTCGGCGTCGGCACCGTCGAATTCCTCTACGAGGACGGCGAATTCTATTTCATCGAGATGAACACCCGCATCCAGGTCGAGCATCCCGTCACCGAGATGATCACCGGAATCGATCTCGTGCTGGAGCAGATTCGCATCGCCGCCGGCGGCGATCTGCCGATGACCCAGGACGAGGTCGTCATCAACGGCCATTCGATCGAATGCCGCGTGAATGCCGAGAACCCGGTCACCTTCCGTCCATCGCCCGGCAAGATCCAGCAATATCACCCACCCGGCGGCCTCGGCGTCCGGATCGATTCCGCCGTCTACCAGGGCTACGTGATCCCGCCCTTCTACGACTCGCTGGTCGGCAAGCTGATCGTGCACGGCAAGACCCGTGTCGAATGCCTGATGCGGTTGCGGCGCGCGCTGGACGAAATGGTCGTCGAAGGCGTCGAGACGACGCTGCCGCTGTTCCGCGCGCTGGTGCGCGAGCCGGCGATCATCGACGGCGACTACCACATCCATTGGCTCGAGCAGTATCTCGCGGGGCAGAAGGCGGATTGAGGCGCTCCGCTCTTTTCTAAAGGCCGCCACGGAACCAAATCAGCACATCAGCGTTTTGGCTCGGGGAACGTTCCCCGCGGGGGCCATCAATTTTTCCGTGGACGATGAGCGTAGATCGTGGCGCCTGAGGTGAGACACAGGCGTACGCTGGGTCAGATCCTGCTGCTGTCGGCGGGCTTCTTGGTGCTGGTCGTGATCAGCACGGCCTCCGTGTTGCTGGTGGACAAGGCCCGCGACGACAGCGGCCGGGTGGTCCACACCATCGAGGTCGAAAACCAGCTGAACACGCTACTGCTCGATGTCCGCCGCGCCGAGAGCAATGCGCGCGGCTACCTTTTGACCCGCGGTGACGAGTTCTTGGCGGCGCACGACGCCGCTGTGGCTGCAATCCACCCCGACCTCGATAAGCTCGCGAGCTTGGTGGCCGACAATCAGCTGCAGGTGACGCATCTGGCTAGGTTGCGGAGGGAGATCGAAACCCGGCTCGGCCAATTCGAGCGTGAGAAGGCGCTGGCTGCACAAGGTGATGCGGCAGGAGCCGCCGCGTTGGTCCGCAGCGCGGCATCGAGCAATACCAACACGAATATCCAAGACACCGCTGGGCAGATGCGCACCGAGGAGGAACGGCTGTTTGCACTGCGGGCGGCCAGCGCCGACTCCAGCCAGAGCCTCGCGACGCTCGTGACCATCACGGGCTCAGGCCTGGTGGTGCTGCTTGCCGGCATTTCGGTTCTCCTGGTCCGCCGTTCCACCCGTGCCCGCGACGAGGCCGAAGCGCGGCTGCGGGAGAACAATCTCAACCTTGAAGCCACCGTCGACGAGCGCACCGCGGACTTGCGCGAGGCCAACGACGAAATCCAGCGCTTTGCCTATATCGTCAGCCACGATTTGCGCTCGCCGCTAGTGAACATCATGGGCTTCACCAGCGAGCTGGAGGAACTGCGCAACGACATCTTCCGGCGGCTCGCCACGCTGGCGCGGGCAGCCTCAGCCTCCCCGCCGCCCCCGGAGGGAGCCGAGCCCGAGCTCGGGGACACCGACAAGCAGCTCTCGGAGGATTTTTCCGAAGCGCTCGGCTTCATCAAATCGTCGATCGCCAAGATGGATCGCCTGATCACGGCGATCCTGAACCTCACCCGCGAAGGCCGCCGCGAATTCGTGCCGACCCGGATCGATCTACGCGAGCTGATAGAGACGATCGTGACGACGCTCGCCCATCAGGCGGCCGAGGCCAATGCGACGATCCGGGTCGAGCCGCTGCCGACCATCGTCAGCGATCGCCTTGCGCTGGAGCAGATCTTCTCCAACCTCATCGACAATGCGATCAAATATCTAAAGCCAGACATGCCCGGCGACATCGCGATCCGGGCGCGCACCAAGCTCGGCTTTGCGATTTTGGAGATCACCGATAACGGCCGGGGGATTGATCCGAAGGATCATCAGCGTATCTTTGAGCTGTTCCGCCGTGCGGGAGCCCAGGACCGGCCTGGACAGGGCATAGGACTTGCACATGTGCGCGCATTGGTTCGGCGCTTGGGCGGAACCATGTCGGTCGCATCGGACCTCGGGCAAGGCAGCACGTTCACCATCACGCTCCCGATCAACTGGAACGCCAGCAACCGGAACTTAGATCGATGACCATGCCCGTGACGATCATCATGATCGAGGATGACGAGGGACACGCCCGCCTGATCGAGCGGAACATCCGCCGCTCCGGCGTGAACAATGAGATCATCCCGTTCAGCAACGGTACAGATGCCGTGAAGTATCTGTTGGGGGACGACGGCAGCGGTATTGCGCACAAAGGGCGCGCGCTCCTGATCCTGCTCGATCTCAATCTGCCTGATATGACCGGCATCGAGATCCTGCGGACGGTCAAGGAAAACAAGTTCCTGAAGAGCGCGCCGGTCGTGATCCTGACCACGACCGATGACTCGCAGGAGATCAAGCGATGCTACGAACTCGGTTGCAACGTCTACATCACCAAGCCAGTGAACTACGAGAGTTTCGCCAACGCCATTCGCCAGCTCGGCCTGTTCTTCTCGGTCATCCAGGTTCCACCCACGGCATGACGTCACCCTCTCCCACCCTGCTCTACATCGATGACGACGCGGCGCTGGCGCGGCTGGTCGAACGCGGCCTCACGCGCTCGGGCTTCAAGGTGGAACACGCGCCCGGCGGCGCTGAAGGATTGGCGCGCCTCGAACAGGGCGGCATCGACGTGGTGGCGCTGGACCAGTACATGCCAGGGTTCGACGGTTTGGAGACGCTGGAGCGCATTTTGGCGCTGCCCGATCCACCCCCGGTCGTGTTCGTCACCGCCTCGCAAGACTCCAAGATCGCGGTGACGGCGCTGAAGGCCGGCGCCGCCGATTATCTCGTCAAGGACGTTCAGGGCGAGTTCGTTCCGCTCCTGCAGGTGGCTGCCGAAGGCGCGCTGCGCCAAGCGCGCCTGCAGAAGGCTCGCGACGAAGCCGAGGCCGAGGTGCGGGCCTCCCGTGACCGCTATGCCGCGCTCGCTGCCGAGCGCGAGGTGCTGCTCCGCGAGGTCAATCACCGCGTCGGAAACTCGCTGCAGATCATCGCCTCGCTTTTGCATCTGCAGGCCAACAGCAGCGCCCAGGAAGACGTCAAGGCAGCGCTCACCAATGCGATGGGACGCGTCGCGGCCGTGGCACAGGTGCATCGCCGTCTCTACACGTCGCACGACCTGAAGAGCGTGCTACTCAATCAATATCTCGAGGCGTTGCTCGAAGACCTCCGCCGCTCCGCGGAAGGCAACCGGATGTCGCGGCTGACCTTGAAGGCGGAGCCGATCGAGATCGATCCCGATCGCGCGGTCGCGATCGGAATCATTGTCAACGAGTTGGTGATGAACGCGGTCAAATACGCCTATCCGGATTGCCCGGGCCCCATCCATGTGGAGCTGGGCCTCGAAGGCGACGACATCGTCTTGTCGATTGCCGATAACGGCGTGGGCTTGAACGGCGCCGGCAGCGATCCACGCTCGACCGGCATGGGCCAGCGCATCGTCAACGCGATGGCGACCAAGCTCGACGCGACCGTACAGCCCGATCCAAGCCATCAAGGCACCAAGATCGTCGTGCGATTCAGCCGCACCAAGCAGACACCGCGGCCGGCCGCCGCCGCAGTGGGCTGAGAAGCGGCCGGCGCACAAGATGCGGTGATGGCCGGTCGCCTACGCGGCCGCCGCCTGCTATGCTTCAACCATGAATTCGCGCGAGTCTGCTGCGTCCGAAATCACGCCCGAAGTTCTGCTGCGCGCCTATGCCTGCGGCATCTTTCCGATGGCCGAGAGCGCCGACGATCCGAGCCTGTTCTGGGTCGAGCCCGAGCTGCGCGGCATCATCCCGCTCCACGGTTTCCGCGTCGCCTCGCGGCTGGCGCGCACGGTGCGCTCGGACGTCTTCACCGTCACCGTCAACAAGGCGTTCAAGGCGGTAATGGACGGCTGCGCCGAGCCGCAGGTGGGCCGCGAGGACACCTGGATCAACAAGCGCATCCGCGAGCTCTATACCGGCCTCTACGCGATCGGGCACTGCCACAGCGTCGAGTGCTGGCAAAATGACGAATTGGTTGGCGGCCTCTATGGCGTCAGCTTGGGCCGGGCGTTTTTCGGCGAGAGCATGTTTCACCGCGCGCGCGACGCGTCCAAAGTGGCGCTGGTGCACCTGGTGGCCCGGCTGATCGCCGGCGGCTTCGAATTGCTCGACACCCAATATGTCACCGAGCACCTGAAGACCTTTGGCGCGGTCGAGATCCCGCGCCGCCGCTACACCGCGCTGCTCGAGAAGGCGCTGGCGGGACCTGCGGCCAATTTCGCCAGGTTGCCGGTCGACCGCCCCATTTCAGGCGCCGAGGCGCTCGCGATCATCGCCGAGCGTGGATAGCGCGCTTCCATTCGCCGCGATGCAATCGCATCTGGTCGCTTGCGTCCGCAACGACGGCCGAGAACAGAGCTAGCGGAAAATCCCGAACGGGCCGCCGCCCGACTGCGGAGGCGGTGGAGGCGGCGCGGCCTGCTGGGTCTGATATTGCGGCGGCGGAGGCACCGGTGCTTGCGCGCGCGGCTGTGGCTGTCGCTGCGGCCGTCTCTGCGCCGGCTGCGAGGCGGGCGTCGCGGCCGGCTTCGACGGGTCGGGCGCGGCGCTGACCACCGTGGTCTGCGGATCTTTGCAGTCCGTCAGCCAGATATCGTAGATCGGGTGCTCGACGCCGTGGAGGCCCGGGCTCGCCGCGAACATCCAGCCGGAGAAGATCCGCTTCACCTCGCCCTGCAGGGTGATCTCGTCGACCTCGACGAAGGCGTCGGTGTTGGCGGCTTCCGTCGCCGGCCGCGTATAGCAGGCGTCGGTCTTCACCCGCAGCGCACCGAACTGCACGGTCTCGCCGATATCCTCGTCGAAATTGATGATCCGACCGGTGATCTTGTCGAGCCCCGAGAACGTCGCCTTCTTGTTCACGATCTTCTGTGCCGGCGGCTCGGTCACGACCTCGTCGCCCGGCTGCAGGGTGGCCGGCGTCTGAGGCACGTTGCCGTTCGGCGGCACGGCCGCGTTCTGCGGCGCGCCGGCCGGCGGATTGCCCCTCGGCTGCCGCTGGCCGGGTGGCAGACCCGGCAGGTTCGCATTGGCGCCCGGAGCCGGCGCTGCACCCGGCTGTCCGTTCGGCGGCACCGCCGCCACGGGCGGGTTGGTCTGCGGCGCGACGGTGCTTCCAGGCGGCGGCGGCAAGGGTTGCGACTGCACCGGACCGGGCAGCGCGGCGCCCTGCCCTGGCGGCAGCCGGGGCGTCGGCGCCGGCAGCACCCGGCCTTGCGGCAGTTCCGGCACCTCTTCCTCCTCGTCCGGAGGCGGCATCGGTTCTCCACGGCGCGGAATATTGCCTGGAGGACGCGGAACAGGGTCAGAAAAGATCGTGCCGATCTGCGCCCGCGCCGGCAGAGGCAGCGCGAGGGAGGTGGCGGCCAGCAAGGCCGCGAGACCGGTGACAGTAATGAATCGATGCATCTCGCGCGGCTTTATCAGGCGAATCGGGGTCTTGGACAGTCTAATGGCGTCATGTCCCATCCGCCGCTCTCGATCGGGTACCCCGTTAACATGCCGAATAAGGCGACGAAAGGGCGACTTCCCGGCGTACCGCGGGCTGGCCGGGCGCCTGCACAGATGAGATAGTCGGCCAAACCGCAAGTTCCACCTGCGGCAACAAGAAGCATCCGGCTCAAGCGGGTGCAGAATGAGGAAACAATGCCCGCTTCCCTTGGCCTTGACGGCAAGGTTGCCGTCGTCACCGGTGCTGCCGGCGTGATCGGCGCCGCAACGATGCGGCTGATGGCCGCGCGCGGCGCCCGCATCGTCGCGGTCGACCGCCGCGAATCCGATCTGCAAGCCGCGATCGCCGAACTGCCGGCGAGCGCCGAAGCTCTCGCGGTCGTCGCCGACGTGACTCGCGAGGAGGATGTAGCCGCTTATGTCCGCGCCGCGTGCGACCGCTTCGGCACGATCGACGTCTTCTACAACAATGCCGGCGTCGAAGGCGAGATCAAGCCGATCACCGACTATCCGCTGGACGCCTTCCGCCGTGTGCTCGACGTCAACGTGGTCGGCGTGTTCCTCGGCTTGAAGCACGTGCTGCCGGTGATGCTGGCGCAGAACCGCGGCGCGATCATAAACACGGCCTCGATTGCGGGGTTGATCGGCTCGCCGCAGATCGCAGTCTACAGCGCCAGCAAACATGCCGTGATCGGCCTGACCAAGAGCGCGGCCTTCGAATGCAGCGGCACCAATGTCCGCGTGAACTGTGTCTGTCCCGGCCTGATCGACAGCCGCATGCTGAGCGCGATCGTCGCAGGCCGCGGTGGCGGATCGGTGCCGCATGACAAGCTCGTCGAGCGAATTCCAGCCCGCCGGCTCGGACAAGCTTCGGAGGTCGCCTCCATCATCGCCTTCCTGGCCTCCGACGAGGCGAGTTACGTCAACGGCTCCGCCTACACTGTCGATGGCGGACGCACCGCCGCGTGACAGCAGCTCATTCAAGAGGTCACTAGCCAATGCCCGTTACGCTCGATGCCGATGCCGCCGCCGTCTACAAGGCCTTCCAGGAGGCTGGCCGGCCCGCATATGAAACGCTCACGCCGGACGAAGCGCGCGCCTATTACTTCGCCGCGCGCGTTGTCACCAATCCGGAACCGCCCGAACTCGCCGAGGTGCAAGAGTTTGCCATCCCTGCTCCCCACGGCGCGATCCCGGCACGGCTGTATCGGCCGATGCGGCTGCCGGACGGGCCCGCGCCAGTCTTGGAGTTCTTCCACGGCGGCGGCTGGGTAATCGGCAATCTCGACACCCACGACATCGTCTGCCGCAAGCTCGCGCATGAAGGCGAACTGATCGTGATCTCGGTCGATTATCGCCTCGCGCCCGAGCACAAATTCCCGGCGGCGGTCGACGATGCGGTGGGAGCCGCGCAGTGGATCGCCGACAACGCAGCTGCAATCGGCATCGACGCGAGGCGGCTCAGCGTCGGTGGCGATTCGGCCGGCGGCAATCTCGCCGCCGTGGTCGCGCTCGCCGCACGCGACGGCAAAGGACCTAAGATTGCGGGCCAGGTGCTGATCTATCCCGCCACCGACTTCACGATGAGCCATCCCTCGCACAGCGAGCCCGAGACCAGCGTGCTGCTGACGCATTCGGTGATCCGCTGGTTTCGCGACCATTATCTCGGCAGCGCCGCCGACGTGCATGATTGGCGCGCATCCCCGGCGCGGGCGGAGACGCTGGTCGGCCTGCCGCCCGCGTATGTACTGACGGCAGGCGCCGATCCCTTGCGGGACGAAGGCAACGATTATGCGTTGCGTTTGCGAGAGGCCGGCGTGGCAGTCACGTACCGGCATTTCCCGGGCCAGTTCCACGGCTTCTTCACCATGGGCAAATTGCTGGATCAGGCGAATGTCGCAGCCGTCGAGATCGGGGCGTGGCTGAGAGCGTTGAACGAGCGGGATGCGTCTTGCCAGACAGGCCGTTCCGTGTGATGTACGCCCTGGTATGCATCATGCCAGAGGCGCAACGACGATCTTTGCGCCGTCCTTTCGGGGCGTCTGACCGAAGACTTCGGGCCGATCCCCGTCGCGGCGTGACTGAAAATTCGAACAAATAGTCTGGGGAAGACCAAGGTATGGCGCGCAACATTCTGATCCTGGGAGCCTCATACGGCTCATTGCTGGCGACCAAGCTCCTGATGGCCGGCCACAACGTCACCCTGGTGTGCCGGAAGAAGACCGCGGATCTCATCAATCGCGACGGCACCGAGGTCCGCATCAAGCTGCGCGACGAGCCGGCCCACCGCTCGATCTTTTCCCGCGACCTGCCGGGGACCTTGGATGCGAAGGCGCCGAACGAGGTCGAGCTCTCCCGCTACGATCTGGTCGCGCTTGCGATGCAGGAGCCGCAATATACCAACCACACGATCCGGGTACTGATGGTCAAGATCGCCGAGGCGAAGCTGCCTTGCCTGTCGATCATGAACATGCCGCCGCTGCCCTACCTCAAGCGCATCCCCGCGCTGGCGAACATGGATTTGGAGGAAGCCTACACCAATGCCCAGGTGTGGGAACGCTTCACCCCGGGCCTGGTGACGCTCTGCTCGCCCGATCCTCAGGCCTTCCGGCCGCCGGAAGAGGGTCCAAACGTGCTGCATGTCGGCCTGCCGACGAACTTCAAGGCCGCGACATTCGCGGATGAGAAACACAACGCACTGCTGCGCGAGCTCGAGGCCGACATCGATGCGGTGACGCTGGAGGGCAAGGACGTTCCGGTCAAGCTCAAGGTGTTCGATTCGCTGTTCGTGCCATTGGCAAAATGGTCGATGCTGCTCACCGGCAATTACCGCTGCATCACGCCGTCTGAGCCGCGGCCGATCCGCGAGGCCGTGCATGGCGACCTGAAGCTCTCGCAATCGATCTATGACCATGTCGACGCGATCGCGCGCCGTCTCGGCGCCGACCCGAAGGATCAGGTGCCGTTCGAGAAATATGCGAAGGCGGCCGAAAGCCTGCTGAAGCCGTCATCGGCGGCTCGCGCCGTCGCCAGCGGCGCGCCCTTCATCGAGCGGGTCGACCTGTTGGTGAAGCTGATCTCGCATCAGCTCGGCATGCCCAGCGCCGAGATCGACCGCACGGTCGAGATCGTCGATCAGAAGCTGAACGAGAAGATCGTGGTGGGCGGCTCCAGCGCCCAGTAGCGCGGGCCACGACGACGTGCGGGCGCGCGCTGAGACCTCGCGCGCCCGGCTAGGCGGACGATCGCTGACATCGTCGGTAACGAGATGTGACTTTGCGCTGAAACCCTGCTGACGCATGGTCGCGCCGTTCCTTCATCTCGTTGCTCCGGACGTTCGAATGTTGTCTCCGCTGCGCGGCGCCCTCGCCCTTCCTCTTCAGGCCCTGACCTGGCTCGGCAACCAGGGCACCCGCGCGATCGCAGCCCTCGTGCTGTTCGGGATCGCGCTGCCGCCGCTTGGCGATCTGCTGCGGCCCTACGTCACCGAGGCGATCTTCCTCCTGCTCTGCATCTCCTTCATGCGGGTCGATATCTCGGCTCTGCGCGCGCATCTGCGGCGGCCAGCGCTGGTGCTGATGGCGACCGGCTGGACGACGATCGCCGTCCCCGCGCTGGTCGGCCTATCAGCGCATTTCGCCGCAGCCGATACCCACACGCCTGATCTGTTCCTGGCGCTGATGCTGCAGGCCATGGCCTCGCCGATGATGGCATCGCCCGCGCTCGCCGCGCTGATGGGGCTCGATGCGACGCTGGTGCTGATCACGCTCGTCACCTCGACAGCGCTGGTGCCGCTCACCGCTCCGCTGTTCGCCTCCATCTTCCTCCGGCAGATCCTGACCCTGTCACCGCTCGCGCTCGGGCTGAAGCTTGCAGGCATCCTCGCCGGCGCACTTGTCGTCGCCGTCATCATCCGCCTCGTCGCCGGCATCGAGGTGATCCGCCGCCATCGCGCCCCGATCGACGGGCTGAACGTGCTGATCCTGTACGTCTTCGTGGCCGCGGTGATGGGCCATGTCCTCGCCGACGTCATGGCCGATCCCCTACATATGCTGGCACTCGCCGCGCTCGCCTTTGCGATGTTCTTCCTGCTGCTTGGCCTCACCATTCTGCTGTTCCGCACCCGAGGATACGATCGCGCCATGGCGCTGGGGCTGATGGTGTCACAGCGCAACATGGGGCTCATGCTGGCCGCGACCGAAGGCGCGCTGCCCGGCACCACCTGGCTCTATTTCGCGATGAGCCAGTTTCCGATTTATCTGGCACCACAGCTGTTGCAGCCGCTGGCCAATCGGCTGCGCGCCGGCGCGCAGCTGCAGGCCGAAAGCGATCATCGCTTGATCAGCCCTGCATCCGAATGAAGCATCGGCGCGCTACGCGTTACGCTCGCAGGTGGTGACCGATCGCCTCCGCCTTCCTGACGTTGCCGAAACGGCTGACATCCGTGTTGCTGAGGCGCGAGGCCGACGCTAGGCTCCGCTCAGCCGGGGCAGGAGGATTTAAGTGACCACATCCGACGAACAAAAGATTTCCGAAGACCGCCGCGCGGCCTTGCGCTATGCGCTTGCGATCGGCAGCGGTGCTGCGCTTGCGTCCGCGATGACCGCGCCCGCATCGGCGCAGGCCGCAGCCGACAACACGCTCGACCGCGTCCGCGCCAGCAAGGTGCTGCGGATCGCCGTGCTGCCGGGCGAGCTGCCCTACTTCAACAAGGATCTCGCCAGCGGCACCTGGTCGGGCTTCTCGATCGAGATGGCCAACGACATCGCCAAGCTGCTCGACGTCAAGCTCGAATACATCGAGTCGACCTATGGCAATTCGGTGCTCGACCTGCAGGCCAACAAGATCGATCTCGGCTTCGCACTCAATCCGACCCCGCAGCGCGCGCTGGTGGTCGATTTCACCAACACCGTGTTTCCGCATCCGTTCGGCGCCATGCTGAAGAAGGGCATGGAGGCGAAAACCTGGGCCGACATCAACAAGCCGGAGGTGAAAATCGCCGTCGACGTCGGCTCCGCTAACGAGGCGGTGGCCCGGCGCTTTGCGCCCAACGCGACCATCAAATCGTTGAAGTCGCGCGACGAGGTGATGCTGGAGATGTCGTCCGGCCGCGTCGACTGCGTCGTCAATGCGCTGGTGCTGGGACTCACCGCGATCGCCAAGAACCCGAATCTCGGCACCTACAAGATCCTGCAGTCGCCCTCGGTCGCGGTCGCCTCCGCGATGGCGGTGCGACGCGAGCCCGACAAGCGCTGGCGCGACTTCCTCTCGGTGTGGGTGGACTACAATCGCGGCATCGGCCAGATGCGCGAATGGTTCGTCAAAGGCCTGTCACTGTCCGGCGTAAAGCCCGAGGACGTCCCGGTCGAGCTGAGCATCTGATCCCGCTCGCGACCGTCATTGCGAGGAGCGCGAGCAACGAAGCAATCCAGACTATATTCTCGACCCTGGATTGCTTCGCTTCGCTCGCAATGACGCCATGACTAAAGGTGATGTAGCGTGGGCAGAGCGAAGCGTGCCCACCGACAATGCGTCGCCGCTCAACGCGGTGGGCACGGCGCATTCGCGCCTTTGCCCACCCTACAAATCCGGGAGTGCGGCTCACGCCTTATCGTACGTCATGCCGCGCTCGAACCGCCGGCCGAGCCAGGTCGCGGGAAACAGGATCGCGAAATAGATCACGGCCACGATCGTGTAGACCTCGAGCGGCCGGTAGGTGTCGGCATTGATCAGGGTCGCGTTGTAGACGAGATCCGGTACGGCGATCACCGACACCAGCGAGGTGTTCTTGAGCTGGGTGACCGACTGGTTGACGTAAGGCGCGAGCATCGGCTTGAGCGCCTGCGGCAGGATCACGAGCCGCATCATGCGCCATGATTTCAGGCCGAGGGCGCGTGCCGCATCCCACTGCCCGCGCGGCACGCTCTCGATGCTGCCGCGTATGATCTCGGCGTAGAAGGCCCCGCCATAGAGCGACAGCACGGAGATCGCCGCGACATGCGCGGGGATGTTGACGCCGATCAGCACCGGGAAAGCATAGTAGAACCAGATGATCTGCACGAGCAGCGGCGTGCAGCGGAACAGCTCGATATAGGCGAGCAGCAACCAGTCGATCACCGGCAGTCGCCGGAGCCTGACCATGCCGACGATCAGCCCGATCATCGTGCCGAGAAAGATCGTGCCGACCGTGTAGGCCATGGTCCAGCCGATTCCGATCCAGAACAGCCGACTATATTTGGTGAGGATCGCGAAATCCCAGACGTAGTTCATGCCCTCTCCGCGGTGGCGCGATCGCGCGCCGATACTGTTTCGGCTCTCACAGGTAGCGGCTCGGGGAAAACGCCGCGGCGTCGATCGCTGGCGTGTCGCCTGCGATCATCGCGGCAATGGCAGCCCCCGTCGCCGGCCCCGTGGTGAAGCCGATATGCTGGTTGCCGAATGCAAACCACAGGCCGGCATGGCGCGGTGCCGGGCCGATCATCGGCAGCGAGTCCGGCAAGGTCGGTCGCGCGCCGCGCCATGGGACGGCCACCGCCTCGCCGAATTCCGCGACGCTACGCGCCAGCGGCACCACCTCTTCGAGCTGGGCAAGGTTCGATGGCGCGTCCCGGTCCGTCAGCTCGACGCCGCTGCTGACGCGGATGCCGTTCTCCATCGGCGTCATCACGAAGCTGCCCTCGGCATCGTGGATCGGACGGCCCAGGCCGCGTGCCGGGTTTGGCTTGAACTCCTGGTGATAGCCGCGCTCGAAGGCCATCGGCACCTTGTAGCCCAGCGGCCTCAGGATATCCGGCGACCACGGTCCGAGCGCGACCACTATGTGGCGGGCCCGGATCGCGCGGTCGGCGAGCACCACGCGCCAGCCCTCGGCATCCGTCAGCAGCGACTTGATCTCGGACATCAGCAATATCCCGCCCCGTCCCTCGAACATCCGCGCATAGGCCTTGGTGACGTTGCCCGGCGAATCGACCGAAGCCGTCTGGCTGTGCAGCAGCCCGACCTTGTAGGCCGGGATGATGCGGGGCTCGAGCGCGGAGATCGCCTGGCGATCCAACAGCTCGCTCTTGATGCCGTACTCCGCCAGAAAATCGTGCTCGGCTTTGGCGGCCGCGATGGCATCGCTGCGCCAGACCTTGAGCCAGCCGGTCTCGCGGATGCGCTGCGGCTCCCCCGCTTTCACGATCCAGTCGCGGTGCAGTTTCAGCGAGGCGCCGATCAGGCCATGCAGCGCCGTCGCCCGCGGCTTCACCCGCGACGGCGCCGCGTTGGCGAGGAAGCGCAGCACCCAATCGGGATTGCGCAGCGTCCAGGCCGGATTCCAGCGCAGGGCCGCATTCTGGTTGGTGAGGTAGGACGGCAGCGCCTTGAACAGCGACGGCTTGTTGAGCGGCAGGATCGAGGCGCTCGAGAGGATGCCGGCATTGCCGTAAGAGGTCTCCTCGCCCGGCGGCTTGCGATCGACGAGAACAACGGAGAAGCCGCGTTCGCGGATCGCATAGGCCGTCGATGTGCCGACGATGCCCGCCCCCAATACGACGACATCTGCCGCTTGCTCGTTCGCTTCGCCCGTCATCAGTCCTGCATACCTACATCAAGGTCAGTCCGCCATCGACCGGCAGCACGGCACCGGTGATGTGGCGGGCTTCCGGCGACACCAAGAACGCCACCGTCGCAGCGATATCGACGGGCTCAGCAAGGTGCTGCAGCGGATTGAGCTTGGCCGCTCTCTCCCAGGCGGCCGGATCGAGCGAGCCGAGTCGTCCAGCATCCTTGCGCGTATAGCCGGGTACGACGACATTGGCCGTCGCGCCTGACGGTGCAAGCTCGATGGCGAGGCACTTCACCAGGGCTTCCAGCGCAGCCTTGGCTGCCGCGGAGGCCGGAAAAGTGCCGCCGGGCACGAAACGATGCGCCCCGAAACTCGAGATCGCGACGACGCGTCCCTGCGCGCTGCGCGTGAGATCGGGCAATGCGGCGCTCGCAAGTTCATGAAAGGCGCCCGGCATCACGGCAAAGGAGTGATCGAGTCTCTCGCGGGTGAGATCTTGAAAACTGCGGCGATCGGCGAAGCCCGCAGCATGGATGAGCGCGTCGACGGCGCCGAACCTCTCGCGCGTAGCGGCGACCAGTTCGGACGCGGTGCCCGCGACGGCGAGATCCCCGCAGCGCCAGACAACCTCGGCACCGGCCTGTCGGCATTCGTCGGCCACGGCGGCAAGCCGCTCCAGGCTCGCTTCATCCGCTCCCTGTCCGTGCAGCACGAGATGCTGGCCCGGCGCAGCCAGCCGGCGCGCCACAGCCGCGCCGATGCCGGCACCGCCGCCGGTGACGATGGAAATGCCCATGACCCCCAAATCGCAAACGATCTATCTTGGCCGGACTATAGGTCTCGCGTCCGCGAATGCCAACAATCGCGCCGGCATTGGTCCATGCGCGCCCGGGAAGTTCGAAGAGCGCCCGCACAGCACATCGAAGCACGTGCGGCCTTGAGTTTGAGTGGCGGTCCCGCGGCAAGGAGGAATCCGAACGCCCAATCCGCTGCGCCAGACAGACAGGACTAGACCGACAATCCTCCGCAGGTCACGACGATCCTCGCGGCCTGCCAGAACCAGGTCCCGCCATCATGCGCGGCCTGCAGGCTGAAGAAGCGTTTGTTCCAATGCGGATCATGCGTGAAGCGGATGTTCTCGATCACGAAGGCCTGCTGTTGCCGCTTCCATTCTTTCGCCCAGGCGAAATGCGCTTCGTCCAGTTGCTGCCGCAGCCTGGCGACTTCGACCACATAGGGCGATGGAAACAGAGCTCCGAAACTCATGGAGGTGGCCATGTGCGATCTTCTCGACCTCCTGGCGCATCGGCCGCGACTCTATCCCGCCCGCGCGGCGCGGCGCAACGCCTGCGGCGGCTGGCCGAAGGCGCGGATGAAGGCACGGCGCATCCGTTCCGGATCGCGGAAGCCGGTCAATTCGGCCACGCGCTCGATCGGCTCGTGCGAGGCCTGCACGCGCTGTCGCGCCGCCTCGATGCGCAGCCGCTCCACGGCCTTCGACGGCGTGCTGCCGGTCTCCGCGATGAAGGCGCGCGTGAAATGCCGCGCGCTCATCCCGGCGCGCTCGGCGAGATCGTCGACCGTCAGCGGCGCGCCGAGGTTCTCGCGTGCCCAGGTCAGCAACTGACCGAAGCGGCCGTTCGGCGCCTTCAACTCCAGCAGCGATGAGAACTGCGACTGCCCGCCGCTGCGGCGGTGATAGAGCACGAGTTGCCGCGCCGTATCCCGCGCGATGGCATCGCCATGATCCTCCTCGACCATCGCGAGCGCGAGATCGATTCCCGCGGTGATGCCGGCCGATGTCCAGATGTTGCCGTCGCGGATATAGATGCTGTCCGGTTCGAGCTTCACATTGGGGTAAGTGGCCAGGAATTGCCGGGTGCGCTGCCAATGCGTGGTGGCGCGCTTGCCCTCCAGCAGACCGGCTTCGGCGAGGACGAAGGCCCCCGAACAGACGCTGGCGATGCGAACGCCGCGCCTCGCGACCGACTGCACAAAGCGGATCACGCATGGATTGCGGCAGGCGGCATCAACCCCATCGCCGCCCGCAATCAGCAAGGTCGAGAGCGCGGCCGCAGATCCGAACTTGCGCGCCAGCATCTCCACACTCGATGAGGAGCGCACCGGCCCCGGTTGGGCGGCGATCACACGGATCGATGCACGTTTGCGCGCATAGCGTCCGGCGATCTCGAAGGCCGAGATCGGACCAGCCGCGTCCAGCAGTTGGAAATCAGGAAAGATGAGGACGCCGATCATCGGGTCTTCCTCCTATGTCGGAAAACGAGGGATTTTAGACATTTTGGACATCGAGCGGACCACGCATAATTGGCGCGGTCAAGCATCCCGTCGCTCAAATGTCCCGGAGGCCTCTCATGGCTGCGTCGCTTTCGATCGTGTTCGTGCTGTTTCCGCGCGTCACCCAGCTCGACCTCACCGGTCCCCTGCAGGTGTTTTCCAGCATTCCCGGTGCAAGCATCCATCTGGCGTGGAAGCGGATCGAGCCGGTGCCAACGGATTCCGTTCTCACATTGATGCCGACCACGACGTTCGCGGAATGCCCGCAGGCGGACGTCATCTGCGTGCCCGGCGGCTTCGGCGTGGACGAGATCCTCGATGACGCTGAGGTGATCGGCTTCCTGCGCCGGCAGGCCGGCGGCGCCAAATACATTACCTCGGTCTGCACCGGCTCGCTGGCGCTCGGTGCCGCCGGTCTGCTGGACGGCTATCGTGCTGCGACACATTGGAGCGCGCGCGAGTGCCTGCCCCTGTTCGGCGCAACCACCAGCACCGAGCGCGTCTGCATCGACCGCAACCGCGTCACCGGCGGCGGCGTAACCGCAGGCATCGATTTCGCGCTGACCCTGGTCGCGCATCTGGTCGAGCGCCGGATGGCCGAATTGATCCAGCTCCGGCTGGAATATAACCCTGCCCCGCCGTTCAACGCAGGGGGGCCTGATACGGCGCCGGCCGACGTGCTCGCGACGATGCTGGAGCGAATCGCGCCGGCGCGAGAGCGCCGCGTTGCGGTGGCCAGAAGGGCAGCCGAACGGCTGAAGCAGGCCTCGCCGGCCTGATTCGCCGCGTAACGAAAAAGGCCGCCGGATCACCCGAAGGCATCCTGGCGGCCTTTCCTGTTCTTACGGTGGCACCACATCTTGCGGGCGATTGCCGGACGAAGGCGCCGCCGAGGGCTGATCTCCTGGGGGGCGCGAGGTCCTGGCTCGGGTGCCGCTGCATATCGGGGACAGTCGCGATTCTGTGCCCGAACCGACGCAGTGGATGATCCACCTCCGTAAGACGGGAACATTTGGCCACAACTTCAGGTGGTCATCAAGAGATCGCCGGCTCCCGGAGCACACACCATCCCCGTTAGTCCCGCAATTCACAGGCAGGACAACATCCGCGCAAACGGAGAGAGCACCCCGGCGCAAGGTGCCCCGGATCGGACAGGAATCAGTTGCCGGGGGTCCAGGCCTGATAATCGCCGGTCGCTTTCGGCCGGCGGCCGCTGGCGAGCGTCGAACCGGAGGGCCGGTAGGCCAACGGCGTCCCGGTCAGATTCGGCTGATGCGGCTTCTCCCATTCGCGGGGCTGGTAGCCGTCCTGGGTCGGCGGCACGTCGACCGTGTGGTGCATCCAGGCGTGCCAGGACGGCGGAATGCGGCTCGCTTCGGCCAGTCCGTTATAAATCACCCAGCGACGCTCGAAATGCAGCACCGGATCGATCTTGCCACCAGCGGTGCGGTAATAACGGTTGCCCTGCTCGTCCTGCCCGACCAGCTCGCCAAACCGCCAGGTCCACAATTGCGTGCCGAAGGTCTGACCGTTCCACCAGGTGAAGAACTTGAGCAGGAACTGTTTCATGCGCGGGAGCCGAGTTGGGACGGATGGGCCCTGATGCCACCCCGTCACCGACTTGTCCAGTACTGCCCCGCTCGGGAGCCGACGGCGGTTCACTCGCAACGCACGTCAAGGTGTGGGTCCCGATCGGGAACCTCCCTCCCCGGTTGCGGTTAGGTCCTTTTCCCCTGATGGAGTCTCATCAATGACCAGTCTGAAGAAAATGAGCGCCACATTGGCTGTGGCGCTGATTCTGCCGTTGGCGATGTCCACGGCGAGCTTCGCCCAGCGCGGCGCACCTGGGGGTGGCGCTGTTGGGGGTGGTGGCGCAGTCGGTGGCGGTGGAGGCCATGGCGGCGGAATCGGCGGCGGCCCGGGTGTTGGTGGTGGCGGCTTCGCGGGCGGCCATGCTGCTGCGATCGGCGGCGGTGGCTTCGCCGCGCGCGGCGGAATGGGCGGTCCGGGACCGGGCGTTGTGGCAAGCCCCGGCGCCAGGATCGCGGCCGGTCCGACCGTGGGACCTCGCGGCAGCTGGGCCGGTGGCGGCTGGGGCGGCGGTGGTTGGCACGGCGGCCGATGGCACCACCGCGGTGGCGGGTTCTGGCCGGGCGTCGCCGTCGGCGCCGCGCTGGGCTCATATGCCTATTATGGCGGCCCGGACTATTACTGGGATTACGGTCCAGACTATTACACCGACTACTCCTACTATGACGACAGTGCACCGGTTGCGGTGGTCGGCGGCGATGCGAGCTACTGCGCGCGGCGCTATCGCTCCTACGATCCGGCCTCAGGCACCTATCTCGGCTACGACGGTCTGCGGCATCCCTGCCCGTAACCACGCACGCAATACCCGTTCGGTGACCAAAGGCGGCGCCTCCCAGCGCCGCCTTTCTCATGCTGACCTGTCGCGCGCTTTTCGCAGCTGCTCTGATTCACACCGTGCGGGCACGGTCGCTTCCGTCATAGGACGACACCGTGGATACCCGTCCTTGCGGCGCAAGCCGTCTCGGCAGATCATCGATTCATGGACATCGTCTTCCGGATACGCAGCGAGACCAGGGCCGCGGCCGTCGTTCGTCTTGCGATGCGGAATGATCGGGACGGACGATGATCCTACAACGGCTGGGACTCGTATTCGGGCTGGGAACCCTCCTGGCCATCGGAGCTGCATCGACCGCGCTCGACCTGAAGTCGCGGCACGATGCCGAGCGGGTCGATCGCACGCTCGAAGTCTTGCAGCAGGCGTCGGATTTGCGGCTGCTCGTCCGTGAAGCCGAAGGCGCCGCGCGCGGCTTCGTGCTGACCGACATCGAGGGCTTTCGCACCGAATTCAGCGAAGCGAGAGCAAAGATCCCCGCGGCGCTCGCCCAACTGAGACGGGCGACCGGCGACAATCCCGGTCAGCTTGCCCTGCTCGGGCAGACCGAACCGCTGATCGCGCACAAGCTGCAGATCAGTGCCCACATGATCGACCTCCACATCGCGCGCGACGATGCAGGGCTCAAGGAGCTGATGAACTCGGCCGAAGGCCGCGCGGCGATGGCGAGGGTTTCGGAGAATCTCGATCGTTTCACCGCGGAGGGACGACGACTGCTCGCATTGCGGTCCGCAACTTCGCAACGGACCGGATCGCTGCTGCTCGGGATCGATCTGGCCGGCGTCGGCCTTGTGCTACTCATCGCCGGCCTGCTGCTGCGCCGCGCCTATGTCGCCGACTGCGCCTTGCGCGCCTCGCTGGTTCGTTCCGAGGCCGAAGCAAGCTCGCTGGCCGAGAAGAGCGAACAGCAGCATGCCGATCTCGTTGCGGCGCATGAGAAGCTGCGGCATTCGGCCGAGGTGCTCGCGAACACCTTCAACACGATGGCCGAAGGCGTGCTGGTCGTCGACGCCGCCAACGAGGTGATGTTCTCCAATCCGGCCGTGGAGCACCTGCTCGGTTATCGCCAGGGCAAAAGCCTCGAAGAGGTTCGCAGCCAGATCCAGGTGTTCGAAAGCGACGGGACCACGCCGATCGCGGCCTCGGAGCTGCCGACGCCGCGGGCGCTCCGCGGCGAGTCCTTCGATCGCTGCGAAGTCGTGGTCTATCGCCGCGACAGCGGCGACGCCCTTCGCCTCATGATCAGCGGCCGTCCGTTGCGCAGCGCCGATGGCCGGATCACGGGAGCGGCGATGGTCTATCACGACATCACGGCCGTCCACGAAGCCGAGCGGCTACTGCACCAGGCGCAGAAGCTGGACGCGATCGGCAAGCTGACCGGCGGCGTCGCGCATGACTTCAACAACATGCTGACCATCATCACCGGCACGATCGAATTGTTGATCGACGAGACCAAGGATCGGCCGGCCGCGGCAGCGACGGCCGGGCTGATCAGCCAGGCGGCCGATCGCTGCACGGAGCTGATCCGCCACCTCCTCGCCTTCGCGCGCAAGCAGCCCCTGCATCCGCGCGACAGCGACGTGAACGTGACCGTGCTCGACATCGCCAAGCTGTTGCGTCCGACGCTCGGCGAGCAGATCGAGATCAACTCCATCATCGAAGACGACGTGCTGCTGGCGCACATCGATTCCGCCCAGCTGGCCAATGCGCTGGTGAATCTCGCGATCAATGCCCGCGACGCGATGCCGAACGGCGGCAAGCTGCTGTTGGAGACGCGAAAGGCGGTGCTCGACGCGGCCTATGCGGCCGCTAATGCCGGCGTCACCGCCGGGCCCTACATCATGGTGGCCGTGAGCGATACCGGGACCGGCATGCCGCCCGAGGTGCGCGACCGCGCCTTCGAGCCCTTCTTCACCACCAAGAAGGCCGGCGAAGGCTCGGGACTGGGCCTCAGCATGGTCTACGGCTTCGTCAAGCAGTCCGGCGGCCACATCAACATCTACAGCGAGGAAGGCCGCGGCACGACGGTGCGGATGTATCTGCCGCCGGCCAAGGGCAGCGCGGCGCTCAGCGACGCGATCGAGCCGCCGGTGCCGGGCGGGAGCGAGACCATCCTCGTGGTCGAGGACGACCAGCTGGTGCAGGACTTCGTCGTCGTCCAGCTGAAGACGCTCGGCTATACCACGATCACGGCCTCGACCGGGGCCGAGGCGCTGGCGAAAATCGATTCCGGCGCGCAGTTCGACCTGCTGTTCACCGATATCATCATGCCCGGCGGCATGAACGGCAAGGAGCTCGCCGAGGCGGTCTGCGCGCGCCGGCCGGACACCAAGGTGCTCTACACCTCCGGCTACACCGACAACGTCATGGCCGAACACGGCCGCCTCGAGCATGGCGCCCTGCTCCTGAGCAAGCCCTACCGCAAATCGGAACTGGCGCAGGTGGTGCGGCAGGCGCTGCGCGGGCCCGAGGACGGCGCGGGCAGGACCGCTCCGTGAGTCTCGCCGATGCAAGAGCAAATGCCGTAGTCGGACGGGTGCGGATGGCTGCCCTGTGAACAGCGGGATGAAGGGCTGTGGACGGCGCCCCTCGAAATATTTTCAGGTTTGGAATCCGCTCGGACTCACCGATACTTACCCTGTTCACAAAGCCGGCACGCGGCCTGGTTTTCCCGCACTTTCCCCCATATTTAGTGTTTGATTCAGGAACTCGCACTAGTTCTTGACGGGCGCGACGGAGTCGTCCTAGCTTCCATCCCGTCGGCGCGAGTTCTGTTCGGGTCCCGCCGGCACCTCCCGACGCGTTCCGAGATGATACTCCGCCGGCCATTGGGCTCCGGGTGAAGGGCTTGTCTGCCCTGTTTTCGGGACGGATCTGGAACGCGCTGATGAGGGGCCCGGCACAGGGTCCATGGGGCAGTTGGAGCGTTGAAGAGAGCGGACCGGGTTCACCGGTTCTCACGGTTGCGTTCGCGTCCGGCCCGGCGGGGTGGACAGCGGCGCGGCAAAGGAAAATGATCCGGGTCTCGCGCAAGCGGCAGCCCGGGAACTTGATTGGGGCACGACCGATGCGGATTGAACGGCGACACACCACTGAAGGCCAGTCACCCTATGCCGGGATCGATTTCCGGCTGACCACGTCGGAGATCAAGAATCCCGACGGGTCGGTGGTGTTCCGGCTCGAGAATGTCGAAGTGCCCGAGTTCTGGTCGCAGGTCGCCTCCGATGTGCTGGCGCAGAAATATTTCCGTAAGGCCGGCGTCGCCGCGCGGCTGAAGAAGGTCGAGGAAGAAAGCGTGCCGTCCTGGCTGTGGCGCGCCGTGCCCGACACCGACGCCCTCAATGCGGTCCCCGAGAACGAGCGCTATGGCAGCGAGCGGTCCGCCAAGCAGGTGTTCGACCGCCTCGCCGGCTGCTGGACCTATTGGGGCTGGAAGGGCGGCTACTTCACCGCCGAGGAGGACGCGCAGGCGTTCTATGACGAGTTGCGCTTCATGCTCGCCAGGCAGATGGTGGCGCCGAACTCGCCGCAATGGTTCAACACCGGCCTGCACTGGGCTTACGGCATCGATGGCCCCGGCCAGGGCCACTATTACGTCGACTACAAGACCGGCAAGCTGACCCGCTCGAAATCCTCCTATGAGCATCCGCAGCCGCATGCCTGCTTCATCCAGGGCGTCGACGACGACCTCGTCAACGACGGCGGCATCATGGACCTGTGGGTGCGCGAGGCCCGCCTGTTCAAATACGGCTCCGGCACCGGCTCCAACTTCTCGCGCCTGCGCGGCGAAGGCGAGAGGCTGTCGGGCGGCGGCCGCTCGAGCGGCCTGATGAGCTTTCTCAAGATCGGCGACCGCGCCGCCGGCGCGATCAAGTCGGGCGGCACCACCCGCCGTGCCGCCAAGATGGTCGTGGTCGACGCCGACCATCCGGACATCGAGGCCTATATCGACTGGAAGGTGAAGGAGGAGCAGAAGGTCGCGGCCCTCGTCACCGGCTCCAAGATCAATCAGAAGCACCTCAAGGCGGTGCTGAAGGCCTGCGTCAATTGCGAAGGCTCTGGCGACGACTGCTTCGATCCCGAGAAGAACCCCGCCCTGCGCCGCGAGATCAAGCTGGCGCGCCGCGCGCTGGTGCCCGACAACTTCATCAAGCGCGTCATCCAGTTCGCCAAGCAGGGCTACAAGGACATCGACTTCCCGGTCTACGACACCGACTGGGATTCGGAAGCCTATCTCACCGTCTCCGGCCAGAACTCCAACAACTCGGTGTCGCTGAAGGACGACTTCCTGCGCGCGGTGGAGACCGACGGCGACTGGAACCTCGTGGGCCGCACCACCAAGAAGATCACCAAGACGCTGAAGGCGCGCGACCTCTGGGAGAAGATCGGCTACGCCGCCTGGGCGTCGGCCGATCCCGGCCTGCACTTCAACACCACGATGAACGACTGGCACACCTGCAAGGCGTCCGGCGACATCCGCGCGTCCAATCCGTGCTCGGAATACATGTTCCTGGACGACACGGCGTGCAACCTGGCCTCGGCCAACCTGCTGACGTTCTACAACACCACCACCAAGCATTTCGACGTCGGCGCTTACGAGCATCTGTGCCGGCTCTGGACGCTGGTGCTCGAGATCTCCGTGCTGATGGCGCAGTTCCCGTCCAAGGCGATCGCGGAATTGTCCTACGAGTTCCGCACCCTCGGCCTCGGCTACGCCAATATCGGCGGTCTCTTGATGACCATGGGCCTGCCCTACGACAGCAAGGAAGGCCGCGCGCTGTGCGGCGCGCTGTCGGCCATCATGACCGGCATCGCCTACAAGACCTCGGCGGAGATGGCGGGCGAGCTCGGTACCTTCCCCGGTTACAAGAAGAACACCGCGCACATGCTGCGCGTCATCCGCAACCATCGCCGCGCCGCGCACGGCCAGGCGACCGGCTATGAGGCGCTCTCGGTCAACCCGGTGCCGCTCGACCACGCCTCCTGCCCGCAAGGATCGATCGTCGCCCATGCCACCAAGGCCTGGGACGATGCGCTCGAGCTCGGCGAGAAGAACGGCTTCCGCAACGCCCAGGTCACGGTGGTGGCGCCGACCGGCACCATCGGCCTCGTCATGGATTGCGACACCACCGGCATCGAGCCCGATTTCGCGCTGGTGAAGTTCAAGAAGCTCGCCGGCGGCGGCTACTTCAAGATCATCAACCGCGCCGTGCCGGAGGCGCTGCGCGCGCTCGGCTATCGCGAAAGCGAGATCGCGGAGATCGAGGCCTATGCGGTCGGCCACGGCTCGCTGTCCAACGCGCCCGGCATCAACGCCTCCACCTTGAAGGCCAAGGGCTTCACCGACGAAGCCATTGCAAAAGTCGAGAAGGCGCTGCCGACCGCCTTCGACATCAAGTTCGTCTTCAACAAGTGGACGCTGGGCGAGGACTTCATCCGCGACCAGCTCGGCGTGGCGGCGGAAGCGATCGCAGCCCCTGGATTCGACCTGCTCTCGGCGATCGGCTTCACCAAGCGCGAGATTGAGGCGGCGAACGTCCACATCTGCGGCGCGATGACGGTCGAGGGCGCGCCACACCTCAAGGCCGAGCATTATCCGGTGTTCGATTGTGCCAATCCCTGCGGCAAGGTCGGCAAGCGCTATCTCTCGGTCGAGAGCCACATCCGCATGATGGCGGCGGCGCAGCCCTTCATCTCGGGGGCGATCTCCAAGACCATCAACATGCCGAACGACGCCACGGTCGAGGACTGCAAGGCGGCCTACATGCTGTCCTGGAAGCTGGCGCTGAAGGCCAACGCGCTCTATCGCGACGGCTCCAAGCTGTCGCAGCCGCTGAACTCGCAGCTCATCAGCGACGATGAGGACGAGGACGATGCGGTCGAGGCGCTCTACGAGAAGCCGATGGCGGCGCGTGCGGCGCAGATCTCCGAGCGCGTGGTCGAGAAGCTGGTCGAGCGCATCGTGGTGATGCGCGAGCGCGAGAAGATGCCGGATCGCCGCAAGGGCTACACCCAGAAGGCTGTGGTCGGCGGCCACAAGGTCTACTTGCGGACCGGCGAATATGACGACGGCCGTCTCGGCGAGATCTTCATCGACATGCACAAGGAAGGCGCGGCGCTGCGCTCCTTCATCAACAACTTCGCCATCGCGGTGTCGCTGGGCCTCCAATACGGCGTGCCGCTGGAGGAATATGTCGACGCCTTCACCTTCACCCGCTTCGAGCCGGCGGGCCCCGTGCAGGGCAACGACTCCATCAAGTATGCGACCTCGATCCTGGACTATGTGTTCCGCGAGCTCGCGGTGAGCTACCTGTCCCGCTTCGACCTCGCCCACGTCGATCCCAGCGAAAGCAATTTCGATGCGCTGGGACGCGGCGTCGACGAAGGCAAGATGTCGGAGGACGGCCCGAGCCAGCAGGCGGCGAAGTACCTGTCGCGCGGCCTGACCCGCTCGCGCACCGATAACCTCGTCGTCATGCGCGGCGGCTCTCCGTCAGGCCACGGTAGCGGTGCCTCCGTTCCCTCCCCGCAGGATGGTCAGGGAGGGGGATCCAAGATCACCTCTCTCTCCTCTTCCAGGTCCGGCGACGCCCTCGAAGGCGCCGTCGCCCTGAAGCAGGAGCCGAGCCACGACCTCTCCCCCACGGAGAAGCTCGAAGCGCTGCAATGGAGCAAGGCCGGCTCAGCCGCCACGCAGACCGTCACCAAGGCCGAACGCCGCGCCGAAGCCAAGGCCAAAGGCTACGAAGGCGAGATGTGCTCGGAGTGCGGCAACTTCACGCTGGTGCGGAATGGCACCTGCATGAAGTGCGATACGTGCGGCAGCACGACGGGGTGCTCGTAAGGGTAGATTTTCTGATGGTGGGAAACTCAAAGTTCTGTACTTATGAGCCAAAGTTCCGAACTAGGTGTCGAGATTTCAATGACTTAGCCCCTGCCGCGACGGGCATAAAACGCCCCCTACTAAAACCTCTACTTTCGTAGCCCCCCAAAACCCCGCCGGCGACGGCGGGGTTTTCGTTTATTGTGGACCGCGTACGTCGCTTACCGGTCGACGGCGGTAGCGAAGGCGACGACACCGGCATTCACCTCGCTGCCGACCGAGAGCAGCGTTGACAGCAAGGCTGCGCCCGCAATCTGCCTCCAATGATTGTCGACCTCGTCCGATAGCCCCGAATGGCCGCCGGCATCGTCGCCCGGCTGCCGTTCGAGCACGATCAAGCGGCCATTTGGCATGATCAGACGGGTCCAGACCAGAAGCACACCCGCGCCGTCGGCGTACAACCCAACAGGACTCTAACTGCGGCTGGATGAAACTTCGGTGGCAGGTCAGGACTCAAATTCAAAATGCCAAGATGAGCTGCTGCTGGTTTGATGAACACCGAGATTAGGTGTTTCATAAAGCCGGAGGTCGGGGATGAAGAGACGGACGTTTAGTCGCGAGTTCAAGGTCGACCGGTCAAGCTGGTCAGGGAGCGCGGGGTATCGGTAGTGCAAGCCGGCCGCGGGGCACCGCTGTTGTCGACGGACCGCGTGCGACCGGCACGATCAGCAGGTTCGCTCTGAATCTGCACCGCGTCCGCGCCGCTCTTGTCGCTCGACGACACATCCTCCAGCGACAGAGTGATGCGATCAACTACGCTTTCGGGCGATCGTCCATACAAGCAAGGCGGTTGTTGATGTCCCAGCGGGCAGATGTCCATCCAGGTCTTGTTGATCCACCAACAATTGCCACACCCAGCGGGCGCGATGTTGATATTCTCGGGGTAGCCAAAATAGTCGATCGGAGTCGGCCCAAACAGCACGGCGGAGGCAGTCCCCACGCTTGCGGCGATGTGCACGAGCCCGCCTTCGTTATCGATGTGCAGAAGCGCCCGCTGCAGAATGGCCACAGCTTCCGGAAGCGTCGTTTTCTCGATCAGGTCGTGGTCTGCTCCAGCAATTGGAACCGAGTTCTTCGAGCCAAGCTGCACGACGGCGATATCCGGAAAGCGGAGTTTGAACAACCGGACCAACTCGTCTCCATGAGGATAGCACTTGGTGGCAGATCGCCCGGTGACGATAAAGCCGGTGTCGAAGCCGTTGTTGATCGTGACAAAACGTGCGGGCAGACCGTGGCGGCTCAAGGCGTCCGGCTCCATCGGCAACGGATAGAGCGCACCGCGATAGGGAATTCTCGCAAGGCTATGAAGGAAGTTATCGCGCCGACGCCCCATGAACACGACTCTGTTGGCAAGATGATGGTCCATGTAGGGATGGCGATCGATGCAAATCTCGAACTCCGCACGCGTTTTCATCAGATGTGCGCATGCCTTTATCAATCGATCGTTGGCGGCCAGCAAGTCCCAACGAGCGACCGAATCGTGGATCCAAACGATCTGGTTCGCCCGCAGGGCCAGGGGATAGTGCGAAAAAAGACGATGAAACAGAAGCTCGTGATAGACCTTGTTCAAGCCTGTCAGCGGAGCGAACGCCCAGCGGCCAATCTCAGGGTTCGGGCAATAGAGGTCAAATCGAAAGTCCTCGACCGCCGCCGCAAGATCGCGCATGAAGCGCGCCACCACGATATAGTCGCCCAGACCGCCTGTAACCAGGACTGCGATGAGCGGCCTCGGAGCAAAGGCGCTCAAATCCGCCGAGATGTGCGGAGCTATCTCGGGTGCTTCCGCTTTCGCTGACGCGCTCGCGCGGAGGCGCCCGTACGCCCGCTTGAGCAACTGCATCGCAAATCTGCCCGTGCGCGGCATGCTTCCGTTCTGCCGGTGAAAAATGCCGATCTGCTGTACTACGCGGACAACCTCTCCGATGAGGCGCGCCCCCGGCATGTACCTCCTCAGCCGCATTGGCATCATGACCTCAACGATCCGTCCCCATTGCCGAGCCGGACCTCGCGTGCATAGCTTTGCGCTCCGGCCCGAATACCCTACCGCCAGCGGGAGGCCGCTCAAGTGCCTCCACAACGTGAGCCACGACGTCTTCCACCGCGTGGGAGCTCATGCATCGAGCTTCTTCGAAGGACCTGACACACTGATCCATCCAGGCCTCACTGATCCACCAGCATCCGCCACAGAAGCGCGGGCGAAGATTGATGTTACTCCTGTAGCCGAAATAGTCGGCATCCGTCGGTCCGAATAGGACAAGCGACTGAACTCCAAAACAAGCGGCGACGTGAACCAGGCCGCTATCTACGTCGATGTGCAGCCGAGAGGCGGAGATGATCGCCGCTGCCTCGGCCAGACTGGTCTTTCCGATCAGGTCAACCTGAGCGCCCGCAATTGCTCTGCTGGTGCGCGGCGATCCGAGCTGAACGAACCTGATTCCTGGGCAGATTTCGGTCAGGCGCGAAACGACGCGATCGAAGCTGCCGTAACATTTTGTGGACGAGTTGCCGCTGACGATGAAGGCCGGATCGAACCCGTTGTGCACCGTTACGAAATTGATTCCACGGAGGCCAAAACGCGTGATGGCATCGGGCTCGGTCCGCAACCTCAACTGATCGCCGCCGTAATCGATGCCCGCCTGTGCATGCAGATAAGTGGCACGCGTCGCGTTGGCGAACACTGCACGCCTGGCGAGATCTCCCCACGTGTAGGGAACTCCTTTCAAGAGCAATTCATTCCGCGTCAACGACGCGGCAATGTTGGCACGGACTTTTCCGAACTTCTCCTCGAACTGCCCGCAACCCACATTTGAAGCAGTCTCCCCCATCACCTGGACCATCTGATCAACCCTGAGCGCATGCGAGAACATATCGACGCTCTTGCCAAACAGACTCGCACTCAAGCACCCCCGAAACCCGGGCACAGCTTCGTATATCCAGGACGATCTCGCTTCGTCATTGCAGGCGATGACGAATTGGAACGCACCGCATGCCGCCCGAAGGTCTCGAACGAACCGCGCCACGACGATGTCGTCCCCGACGCCACCTCCAGCCGTCTGAATTAGCAGCTTCGGCAGCTCCACTGTAAGCCTATTCGTCAGCGCTCGCCGGCTCCCGCGGCGCCTCGCCTTCGCGAAGGCCCACCTTGCGAGCAAGGGCGTTTTACGCAATCCGTATCGCAGCAGGAACCTCGCCGCACGCACGGGACTACCCGACAGTCCGTAAATACCGTTGACGCGCCGCACCAAACGACGGCGCACATCACCAACGAACATTTGCCCATCTCTTGCCGATCCCATTGCTAGCAGCCAACCTTCGCTAGCTGTGAATTGCCCGAATATGCCTCCATGACGGCTTCTGTCGCACCGATCATTCTAACAGCTCCGTTCTCCAGCCAGACGACCTTGTTACAAACACTGCGAATAATGGCTTCGTTGTGCGAGGCGAGAATGAGAAGGTCCGCCTTTCCGAGCAGCTCGGCCATGCGCCTCTGGGCCTTCTCGACAAATGATCGGTCTCCCGTGCCGATCATCTCGTCCATGACAACGACTTCGGGTCGGACCGCGGTTGAGATGGCGAACGCCAGGCGAACAAACATGCCTGCGGAATAGGTACGCACCGGTAGGTGCAAATATTCTCCGAGCTCTGAAAACTCGCCGATGGCCGGGGACAACTCTCTTGCCTCGGCGAACGAAAGACCGAGAAACACGCAGCGAAATATTATGTTCTGCCAGCCGGTCGCCTCCGGCTCCATTCCCAACGTGATATCCGTGAACGACGACACCTTGCCGTTGATCCGGACTTCACCTGACACGGGCGGATAGACTCCCGAGACCACTCGCAAGAACGTCGTCTTCCCAGCTCCGTTGTGGCCAATCACGCCCAGGCGATCGCCATCCGAGAGCTCCAGGGTGACCTGCTGCAATGCCTTGACGACGACCGTATCGTCGTGTGTCGCTAGTCTGCCGCCAAGCCGCGAGAATACAGCGGTTCTGACCGATCTGGTACGCGACGTGAAGACAGGAAAGTCAACGCTCACGTTGTCGAGCCGAACGTTCGCCATCGCTTCAGATCCAAAAGATAATGCGACGCTGAGAGAGCCCTATCAGCGGCAACGCCAGCACAAAGCCGCCGATCGCGAAGACGAGCGCGCCGACCCACTCCGCGGGACCCGGAATATCTCCCATGATCGGATCTCTCACGACCGAGAGGAGATCGGCGAACGGATTGAGAGCCAGAAGGTATTGCGTGTCCGGCGGAAGCTGGCTCGGCTTCCAGAAGATGGGCGTCACGAAGAACGCGATCAACAGCGCGCTTTGAACGACCTGTGTCAGATCGCGAAACCGCACGCATATGATCGCGATCGCGTAGGTCGTCCAGACGAGGCTCAACAGCAGCAGAACAATGCCCGGGATGGCGAGCAGACTGACCATGCCGAATGGCACCGGAAAGGCCACCACCGTCAGGATTGCGATCGGCAGATTGTGGAGAAACACCAGGAAGTGCCGGAACACGAGCGCGTAGATCGCCGTCGAGAAGCTCATTCCCTGGTTGAGGAAGATCGAGCCCGCCGACACAAACGCAGTCGGGGCCTCTCCGATCGCACCTGAGATCAAGGTCCATAGAATCTGCGAGATCGCGATAAATGGCATCAGTTCGCTGATCCGTACTTTCCAGAGCATCGACCACACAACTCCCACCGCGGCCACCAAGACGCCGGTCGAAACCGTCATCCAGAATTGCCCGAGACGCGAGCGCGAGTAACGCCTGCGGATCTCGCCAAGGCCCATCAGATAACTTACGCGCCAATTGGTCAGTCCGGCGCACAAATCCGCGGCTCCAATCAAGCACCAGCGCCACTCTGTGGAAGACCGCGCTATTGCGGATCGTTCAGCAGCACGTGTAGGGACGGGCGAGAAAGTCGGCATGCAAGGTCACCGTGACGCCAGAGGAGCGCGCGAGGGCGCCTCAAGATCAGGCTTCCGCTCGGCCCGCTCGCCGGTCTCAGGCTGCGTTCCCCAGCTTCCGTTCGACATGTCGGTCGCAAGCGAATCCTCTATTCGCTCGCACATATGATGGTAGATGCAGACGTGGAGCTGCTGGACGATGGGGGTCTCCTGTGACGGCATTGCAAGCAGGACGTCGGCCAGGCCCGCAAGTCTGCCGCCGCCGGCGCCCGTCATGGCTATGGTCCCAATGCCTATTTCGCGCGCCATCTCGAAAGCACGCACGACGTTTACAGAATTGCCTGACGTGCTGACGCCAAGAAGCACGCTTCCGGCACTTCCGTAGGCCTCGACCTGCCGCGCGAACACCGTGTCATACGAATAGTCGTTGGCCCAGGCCGTAAGCACCGCGGGATTGGATGCCAAGCAGATGCAGTTGATCGCCCGTCTCTCCCTGAGAAAGCGACCGACGAGTTCGCCGGCGATGTGCATTGCGTCCGCCGCCGATCCGCCGTTGCCGCATACCAGCAGCGCATGACCGCCGCGAAGCGCGGCAGTTATCAATCCGACAGCTCGGCCGACCTCCGACACCACGTCCGAGCTGATGAGGCGATCCATCGCCGCACGTGATGCTTCGAGATGCTGGACAAGCATGTCAGTTCCCTTGATTACGCTATTACGCTGCTCACGCATGCGCGCCGCCTTCTGCAGTGGAGCGACTTTCCGCAGCAATGCGCGTGCTACGTGTCATCCTGGCCCGGTAAGCGCTCGCATACTCGCGCCCCCTTTGACGAAGGGGCATTTCCAGCCAATTATGCGTCATCGCGCCGGCGGCGACCGTGAGTGAATAGGCAAGCGCCAGATAGGCTAGCTTGCCGGGCCACGAATCGTCATAGATATGCAATGCTCGACACAACTCCCGGACTCCCTTGAACACGATCAGGTGTGAGACGTACAGGCTGTATGATCTTTGTCCGGTCCACACGAGGGCCCTGCGCAATCCCGGAGGGCTCGCGATATAGCCCTTGCCGAAAGAGGCTGCCAAGACCAGCAGCGCAGCGATTATCGCCACCAAGCCGAGAAAGAAGCTCTCGCGCCAGAAGTATTGCGCCGTTCCGATCGCAAACAGGCCGCCGAATGTGCAGGCGCATCGCGCAATACCGCCCGAAAGGAAGGTCGGCTCCACGAACCGATAGAACTCGGTGGCGCTCAGTCTCGCAATGAGGATGCCCCATGCGAGTCCGTCCGTTCGGATGAACCAGCCGATGACATCCCCGTTTGCCGGGCGACGCATGGGCAACTGCATTGCGATCAGACCCACCAGGACGCCGACCAGATACTTTCGCGGCAGGACCACGATCAGGGCGGGGAGAATGAGGTAGAACTGCGTCTCGAGCGAGAGGCTCCAATAGTGCGGATACAAAGCTCCGCATTGCCCCTGCCACGCATTGCAAGCGAACCGATGGAAATTCTCAAAATTGAGCAACGAGGCGATCAGGTCACTGATATTCTCATGCCTTGAGCCGATCTCCCGTGGATCGTCAATGACGATGAGAACGATGCCCGCAGCGAGCCAAAACCATCCGGCGGGTGCCAGCCGCCAAAAACGGCGGATCCAGAACATGACCGTCTCCCGCACGGCATCGCGCGCGGGCATGCCATAGCCGACGGTCGAATCGAGCGACCGATAGATGACGAAGCCAGATATCACAAAGAACAGGTCGACACCGGTCCAGCCGCTCCAATGGCTCCTGATCTGCTCGATGTTCGGCAGACCCACAATCGACGTGATATGCTCATACAAAACAGCAAGGACGCTATATGCGCGGAGAAGCTCGATATCCGCGTTCAACTGTTTTGCTGGTGCTTCCACGCTCAACATTGCTATTCCACATGTCAATCTCTGATATGGCGCATCCGAGGCTCAGATAAGTGCGCCGATATACTCCGAGACCCCCCTCTCAAGCGACGTAAGCGACAGCGTGGGTCCGCTCGCGGCCAACTTGGTCATGTCCGCTTCCGTGAAATATTGATACCGCTCGCGAATGGCGGGGGGCATATCGACGTAGCGAATTCGCGGTTCGCGTCCTACCGCTAGACCGACCGCCAGCGCCAGGTCTCGAAATGACCGCGCCCGCCCCGTTCCGACGTTGAACAATCCAGATATCTCGGGATGCTGCAGCAGCCACACGACGATCCTGACGCAATCCTTGACATAGATGAAATCTCGCAATTGGCCGCCGTCCTGATATCGCGGGTCGTGCGACTTGAACAACTCGATCTCCTCGCCAGCCGCGATCTTCGGATAGATCTTATGTACGACTGACCGCATGTCTCCCTTGTGTGCCTCGTTCGGACCGTACACGTTGAAGAACTTCAGCCCGGCCCACTGCGGCGGCCGGAGCCTGCCCGCCTGCGCGTCGGCAACGAACCGCCGATCAATCACATGCTTGCTCCAGCCATATGCATTCAGCGGAACGAGCCGGCTCAGAGCCTCCGGAGATTCGTCGTCAGAGAAGCCTGCAGCTCCATCGCCATAAGTCGCCGCAGAAGACGCGTAAATTAGCGGTACGCCGTACTGGCCAGCAAAATGCCAGAGCCTCAACGACAGCCGGATATTGTTTCGCACGATCTTGTCCACGTCGGACTCGGTGGTGGAGCTTACGGCACCCATGTGCACGATCGCGGCAACGTCTCGTGCGTGATCTCTCATCCAGTAATCGAGCGCTTCCGGAAGAATCAGGTCGTATAGCCGTCCCTTCACGAGATTCCTCCACTTCTCGCCGCTGCGGAGCCGATCGCAGATCACGACGTCGGCCCCTTGCCCAGCCAGTGCCATCGCAATGTTCGAGCCGATGAAGCCGCAACCGCCGGTTACCAGGTACAAGGACTTCATCGGACGACCGCGACGTTCGCACCAATTGCGCTGCGCTGAACCAGACGGGTTGTTGATTGCAGAGGGACGAGCCAGGCACGCACCACCGTGCCACCCCACGACTTGACCATATCGCCCCCCACGATCTCGTGCTCAGGATAATCCGCACCTTTGACGAGCACGTCGGGCTTCAGCATATTTATCAGCTTGGCCGGGGTGTCTTCTCGGAACACAACGACAAGATCGACCTGCCTCATAGAAGCCATTACGGCTGCACGGGCGGCCTCACTCTGCAACGGACGGGACGGACCCTTCAGCCGGCGGACCGACTCGTCACTATTCAATGCGACGACCAGCCGGTCGCAGTTCGCCCTCGCCTGCTGAACCAGCGAAACATGCCCTGGATGGATAAGATCGAAACAGCCATTGGTGAATCCACACGTAAGCCCCTCGTCCCGCCATCTCTCCCGCTGCTCAAGCGCCGCCTCGATATCGACAATGCGACTGTCGCTTCGCCCGAGCGAGACATCCAACGCGCGATCAAGTTCACTCAGTGCAACCGCAGCAGTACCCCTCTTGCCCACCGCGACGCCGGCTGCCACGTTGGCTCGCTTCATCGCGTCAACCACATCGAGGCCCACGGCCAGCGAAACCGCGAGGACGGCCGAGACAGTATCACCGGCGCCAGAGACATCGAACACCTCTTGCGCGGCAGACCGCTGGTGAACCGGCCGTTGACCGGCGCGATAGAGTGACATGCCTTCTTCGGATCGTGTAACGAGTATCATCGCGCCTGTCGATGCAGCCGCCCCATCGGCGGCATGCTCAATTTCCTGATCAGATTCACAGGCCAGCCCAGTTGCAGCTCTTAGTTCATGACGGTTCGGCTTGATGATGGTCGCACCAGCATAGGCCTCCAGGCGGGCCCGTTTCGGGTCGACCAAGACAGTTTTTCCGCTAGCTTTCGTCCGATCGATGACATGCCGCAAGAGCCGATCGGTCAACATGCCCTTTGCATAATCGGAAATGACGACCACGTCGCATCGCGCGATAGTCGCTTCATACGCCTCGATGAGCTTGTTCTCGACGTCGGCGTCGATCGGCGCGCTGCTCTCTCGATCAATACGCACGACTTGTTGGTCGGCACCGAGCACCCGGGTCTTGGTTGTCGTTGGCCGTGTATCATCGACGATGAAATTCGGTGAGATTCCCCCTCCAGCCTTCCGTATGGCAATATCGAGCTCACTGGCTTCGAGATCACGGCCCACAACGCCGATCAAGATCGCCTCGCCTTCCAGCGCCGCAATGTTTGCGGCCACGTTTCCAGCGCATCCAGGCGAGGATCGGAGTTTTAGCTCCCGTACGATCGGGATTGGCGCCTCGGGCGATATCCGGGTCACTTCGCCATAGACATACCGATCGATGGCAACATCCCCGATGACCATCACCCTCGGTACGACCGCCGTTTGTCCGATTGACATTCAGTAGACTCCAGCCATCAATTCAAGAGCCCAGCATGGCGATACGCCGGCACACCAACGCAGGACCAATGTGGAAATTCGGGCAGCTCAACGCGATAACGATTGAATTTCTCTCTATCGAGTTGATGCCAAAGATGCCAAAGAGGACCGCTCGGAGACATCGGCTAATGCGGCGGCAGCGAACCGATCGTCATTTTCTCTGGGATACGAGTGCTGTCACGATCATCGCTCCTCCCGAGCGGCACTCGCGCGTACAGCATTTCGAGCTGTGACGCGAATAGCCCTTCATATTTCAGCTGCGTTATCGCTGTCGTACTGGTTTGAAGGACACGCTCGCGAGCACGGCTCCCGAGCGTTCCAAAGCGATGCGGGGCGGTGATCAGGCTTAGGATTGCCTCTTTGAGAGCCGTCTCAGAACCAACGGGCACAGTGTAACCTTCCACGCCGTTCCGTACGAAGTCCTCGCAGCCGGGAACTGCCGTCACGATGCACGCGCGGCCGCATGCGGCCGCCTCCAGGAGCGCTCGCGGCAGACCTTCGCCTCCCCGGCTTGAGAAGATGGCTGCGTGCGAATTCTCCCAGATCGAGGCGATCTTGTCGCTGAACCCATGGTAATGAATACCGGCAACTCCGCTCAAAGTCTCTGGAGCGAGCGGACGCGGGTTGGCGTAATCCGGCACGCCATAGATGTGCAGCTCGACTGGATATCCCTCCCGGGCCAATGCCGATACCGCTCCGACGGCGAGATCGACTCCCTTGGACCAGATCAGCCGGGAGACGGTTGCGAACCGAAACGGAGGCGCCCCAGGCAGCTCGCACGCTCGAAATTCGCTCGGATCGACACCGGCGCCCATCAGAATGGATACCTGATGGCCACGACGTGCAATTCCGGTGGATATGGGATCCGACCGGTTCTCGAATACGAAGTGCGTACGCTGACGCGACGTATAGCCCAAGGCACGGAAGACGACCTGTCGCATCAGTCTTGCGCGCAGCCCCCCCGAAATGCCGATGAATCCAATGCCCGTGATCACGAAGATGAACCTGTACGATCGCAACAGCGTCTCGGTGAGAGCAATGACGAGGCACACTCGCAACGAATATGCGACGACGACCGAGGGCCCAATTTTTCTCAATACTGCAGCGAACCACAGAGCTTCCCTGATCATGGACAACAGCGAATTGTCGCCACGACTTGTCGGGCTTGCTATGATTTTGATACCGTCCGCTTGAGAGGCTCGGCCTCTCAATTGGCTGGGGATGATCGCATAAACTTGCGCGTTCGCGGCCTTCGCCGCCCTGATGGCAGGCGAAAAATGCCTGAACAGGAACTCCGAATCGCTTGCGACGAAACAGATGGTCTTCGTCAGTCCAGCTTCAGTCTTGAGTTCGACGTCCACCACGCGAGATACCTCCAACGCGCGCCCGGTCTCAACCACCTCCGAAAAGGCGGATGACACCAAAGATGCCGGCGAGGACAAAGGGCCTCACCGCCATGGAGATCGTCGGACTGACTGATCTCCGCGCTCCCTGATTATTCGGTAGAAAATCACAGGTTGCGCGCCGCGCATTGACAGTGCCGGAACAACAATTGGACGAAGGCGCACGTTCCGAACGTCAGGAATGAGTTCAGCCAGCCGGAAGTGCTCGCCGGACCTGAGATCGTGAAAGAGGTGAGTCGGTCCAACACGCAACGCAGGCGCATGCACCTCTATTGGACAGGAGACACCAGGTTATACAGCTGCTCTCCTTGCCCCGCCCGATGCTGCGCATCCGGGGCTTCGGAGCTCACGAACCTCTGACTTCGAAGCTACGCACGCAAGCCTTTCGTACTCGCAACCATAAAGCCCCCCTGGCGCTAAGATGGTCAGGCCACTGAAGTCTGATTTAGACAGCAAAAATGCCGTGACCCACGGCCAGGTTCACGGACCGACGCTGGAACCGAGCTGCTGATCGACAAAGATGCCGTTTTCGCCCATTTGAATAATCTTCCTGAACCCACGAGCGTCCAATAGACCTGAAATCCGGTCTTCGTCTCGCCCTGCCGAGCTATATGTCTCGACGCAGATGATGCGCGGGCGCGTTACGAAGCTCGCTGCATGCAAGATATCGTGGTCAAGACCTTCGGCATCCAGGCTGAGCAGGTCGGGACAACGGCCATTGCAATGGGCATCTACAATCTGGTCGAGCGTCATGACTTTGACCAGAATTTGGTCCGTGATGCGGAATCTCGAATCGCTCGCGACGAATTCTTCGGCAGCCTGTCTGGAGAATGTATTTCGACCCGACTGAGCGTCAATCCGGTAAAACGTCATTGTCGAGGCGCTTCCACCGACGCCCGCATTCACGTTAACATCCTCAGGACGCTCTCTGAAGAATGCAGGCATCAAGTCGGGATTTGCGTCCACGTTGACGCCGCGAGAACCGCGTTTATGGAGCAAAGCAGTATTGCTGCAGTCGATGGGATGATGCGCACCGATGTCCAAATAGGTCGGCCTGCCAATGCCCAACTGCTCGAAAAGCGCAACGAGCACGAGATCCTCGCCATGTTGCGAGTAGGTCAGGTGGCCGTACCTCTGATCGGGATGCCCCCGAAACTCCTCTCGGTTGCAGGGCTCTCGTTGGCCGATTGCGTCAATCTTGGATTCGATGTGAATGAGCCGGTCCCGCAGTTCGGAGATCATTTACTGTTTCCTCCATCTCGATGACCGAGCTTCACGCCTGACGCCGATGAAATCCGCTCTATATGAGATCGCGCACGTCATCAAGAGATGGCCCGCAGCAAGAGGAGCTGTGTGGGCGCGGGAGCAGCGAAGCACGCTGCAGTCTTGCTCCCTAACCACAGCTCAACAGGCGCATCAAGGTGACATCTTGATGACTCCTACCCGCCTTCAGCTTCCACAACGCCTCGGTGCGACTTGGTTCATTAATCGTGGGGTCAGCAGATCTCGCGTCCTTCGTCGTCCTAGCATGGACCAGGATCGATCGGCCGGGTCCGGTGCGGGACTACGACACTTGAAGCAACTCCGCGCACAAGGCTGATGATGGGAAGTAACCGGCGGCTTCGCCACTAGAGATAATGTCGCAGACCGAAGATATCGCGGAACTTCCGCCACCGATCGGCGTTAGCGACCTTGGGGATCGCGATCTGATCGCGAACCGTCTCGGTGCCGTTCACGGATTTGCCTGGCTCATGATCCAAGGCAATCGTCACGTCACTTTTCGGGGTGAATGCGACGGCAATGTTGAAGGCAAAGGTGATGCTTCTCGGAGACATGGGTGTCGGGAAGACGTCAATCATGTACCGCCTTGTCTATGATCGGTTTTCAGGAGATTACCGAACGATGTTCGGGGTCGAGATATTGACCCATGATGTGGCGTTGGACATAGATAATTGTCGCAAGATCATGCGATTCGCGCTTTGGGATACCGACGGGGATTTCAGCACGCAGATCTTCGACAGCGTGTACTTGGTTGGCGCCATGTCAGCTATCATCGTCTCGGATGCAACACGGCCGCAGACGATCACCCGCATGATCGAGCTTGCGACAGCCTTCGACACGAAATTTCCGGGCAAACCGTTCAAGGCGGTGATCAACAAGGCTGACCTGCTTCAACCCAGTCGACAGATGTATGGCCTTGCCGATCTGCAGAATGTCAGCTTTGTCAGTGCAAAGACCGGCTGGGGTCTCGCCGAGACCGCCGCGGATCTCGCGGGCGAGCTTTACCGCAAATCACTCTCGTCAACGCCATAGACCTATCGAGGCTGCCCGGCGATTGCCTCTCCGAGATGCCCATCCCCCGGTAACGTTGTCGCGCTCTATTGCGCTGGACCTGGCGAGCGAGTTGAACCGCCAAATGCATGACCCGAAGGCGCTCATCTCATTGGGCGCTCATCTCATTGGGCGGTCGACGACAACTCGCGTGCGTCTGCGTCGATTGATTGACCCATTCCGGAGTGGCTAATGCAGATGTCGACGCGTCAGCCCGCGCATGGGCGAAGGGTAACGGGCCATGAGTGCGAAGCAAGACGGATATCAGGAGACCTCTTTGCGAGCTCTGCTCACGGATGTCCCGGTCGGCGAAGACAATGCCCAATCCTCGCGCGAGATCTGGTTGAAGCACGACTGCTGGACTCAGCCGTCCGTTCGCCGCATGTTGAAATATCTGGCGTGTCGCGGCGCGGTTTCGATCAAAACGGAGACGCATTCCGCAACAGGCTGGCGTTATATGTTCTGGCGAGAGACACCTCACTTCGAGTGAGCCAAAATTGACCCTGGCCTTCAGAGCAGGCCGAACCTCTGGTCGAGTGGTTCGTCCGTCCTTCCGGTCGGCGGATATGTCGCCTAGGGAGCCATCAATCTGGCAATGAGACCTGCACGATTCTTGACTTGGCACTTGCTGAGGATGACGCTGACGTAGTTCTTGACCGTTCCCTCGGCAAGGTTGAGACTCAGGCCTATCTCGGCGTTACTCTTACCCTCGACAATTAGATTGAGAATCTCATTTTCACGATCTGTGAGTTCTTCTCGCGTTGAGAGACCGCGTCGAACGCTGGACCGCAGGCGCTTGAACTCCTCTAAAATCCGCGTCGCGATAACCGGCGAGAGCTGCGCTTGACCGGCAAGAACAGCTCTAATAGTCCTCGCGATTTCGTGTATCGGGCTTTCCTTGAGCAGATAGGCGCTTGCCCCGGCGCTGATGGACTCGAAGATCAGATCGTCCAAGGCAAACGTGGTCAGGACGATGACCTTCGTGCCCGGAAGCTCCTGAACGATTTTGCGAATGGCATCGATCCCCGGGGAGCGCGGCATTTCCAGATCCATAAGGACAACGTCCGGGCGATAGTCGCGGGCGAGCTGAACCGCACGCTGTCCGTCCGCCGCCCGATCGACGATCTCGAACCGGGAGTCGTGCTGCGCCAGGAGGATGCCGAGACCATCCCGGAAAATCGGTTGATCGTCGGCAATGAGGATTCTCACGTTGGTCGCTTCCGCTGGATCTATCTCGAACACGGACTGTCCTCGGTCATAGCGCACCAATGCTACCGCAAGGGAATCGTCGGTGTCGGACCTGGAGACCGCTTTATCGGCAGGGACAACCGCACTGATGTGCCCTCGCCCGGCCCGCTATCGATCGAGCAGACGCCACCCGCCAATATCGCGATCTCTTTCATGCCAATCAACCCGTAGTGAAAAGCTGGTAGCGATGTAGCGTCGAAACCGCGACCATCGTCTCGTATCTCGATTTCGAGCATGCCCGAACTTCGGTCGCGGGTCGCTCTTATCCAGACCCGCCCCGCAGCGGAGTGACGTTCGATATTTCTCAGAGCCTCGGTGACGATTCTGTCTATGGTGCTCCCGTGACGGGCGACGTCGTCGCGCAGAGCCCGATCGACGTCAACCTCTATTTCGACCTCGATCCGCCTCGCAAATTCTGCAACGATCAACTCCAGACCGAGCACCTCGTCCGCATCCTTCGTCAGCCGCAGACCGTCGATTGCCCGGCGCGCCCGCGCGAGGCCCGAAGCTGCCGCTTCCTCGGCAGCCGCCAGGCTGTCGGCCAGCGCGCTTGGGTCTGTCTCAAGAAAGTGACGACTCAACCGGATCTGCATCAGAAGCCCGACGATCGAATGCACCAACGTATCATGCAGGTCCCGGGCCAGCCGCATGCGTTCGCGCGCCAACGAAGCAATCCGCACCTCGATGCTCGCTGCCTCGAGTTGCTGCTCGGCCAGTCGCCGAGCGCGCCGCTCGCTGCCGAGCAGCAACTCCACCTGCCGCGCGGAAAAATCCGGCATCGCGATCAAGAGATAGTGAAGCTTGTCCTCGATCCAGATGATCACAACCGTAACTGGCTCGCTGAGGCCGAGCGAAAGCCCGCGGAGGCCCGGCAGAGCAATGTTACGCCTGCGTCCCTGCGCCAGTGATGCAAGCTCCGCCTCCATTCCCGCGAGCGGCATACTGTTGCAGCAATCTGCACCAAGCGCGGGCAACCACTCTAGAAGCGGTCCAAACTTGCGACTGACAGCCCTATCCGCCTCGATGACTGCGATGCTGATTACGTCGGTTTCGGCTGCGCCGCGCAATTCGGAGTTGAAGTCGATCATTGCGCCTTTCTCATGCAAGCCAAGATCGAATAGGCCGGCGCGCCCTTCGATTGAGCCGCAGGTCGCGCCAGTTCCAGTTCGCTCGCCCGTCACCGGACGAACGGATCTCTGTCGCTTAGTTGTATAACTCGTAATATTCGCCTGTGCTGTCAATCCTAACTTTGGCAAAATCCAGTGGAGCAGATCACCGTCCCTCCACCCGACCGCGAGCGGGCCTGCCGCTGGTCTGAAGATGTGAAAGCGTCGATCGGCACGCGGACAAAACCACTAGGTACCCGGTATCCCACCGGCCGGCGTACGCGGTCCAACCCAGGCGAACACCAGGGGCTTCCTAGACCAAGTGTCAGTCCGGACAAGATCGCGAAGAGGATCACAGCGACCATGACGGCCATCTGCCACGATCGGAGAGGTGCGTCCGTCGTTGGGCTCGCGCGCTCCAGCCGCGTCTCATCGTGTACGGGCGGCATAAAGGTATAGCTGAACACGGGTTGATATCGGCCGACGGGCAACTCGACGCGCACAGGATCGTGTCGCCCGGGACCGAGATAGTATGTGTGCAGGAGCGCTCGGAGGCGCTTCGCCTGAACCCGGACGACGGAGTTTATCTGAGGATCAAAATCGGTGCTTCGTCCCAGCGCCATCGTCGCAATCGTATAGCTCTTCAGGCGCTCGGCCCGACCATCCAGCGCTTCGACAACCACATATTTGAGAAACTGGGACGCGGCTTTGCTCTTCCGAAACTCGCCGTTGTCCAGCAAGCGCGACAATTGCATCTCGATCTCTTGCCTGTCCGGCCCATTCCAAGTGGTCGCGGCAGGGACCTTCCTATGACCTCCCGCCAACTCTTGCCGCGCGTCAATCTCCAACTGACCTTCGAGCATCATCGCTTCGAACTCCACAACCGACGCACCCGATGACCCAAGACGCTCGTTTTGACGGTCGCGGGTATTGGGCACCTCGGGCTAGAGGCTCGGTACACGTACGAGAACCTCGTCATAATTCATCCATCCCTGTTCGTTGACGTGTCGCCCGCCCCCAGCCCTTGCGATGCGAGCGCGTCCACAAAACGGAGCAGATTTTTTGAATCCTGACACGTGGACAAAGTCACGAGACTTCCTGACAAAAGTCATATGACCAAGCCCGATCAGGGATCGAAGCCGCCGCCGAGACAATGCAACTTATGCGCGCAATCAACAACTTCACAGTTCGAAGGCATCGGGACTCCCGACGCGAACCGGGCGCTGCAACGGCAGAATGCGGTTGCTTCCCTCCGGACGAGCCGACTGAACAGACCTCGGAATCTCGTCACCTTCGGTATCGCCAGTGAGATCAAACCGGCGAAGTATCTCCCGCGGGCTCATGCCGAAACGCCGCTTGAACGCCCGATTGAAGTAAGGCTGGTCGGTGAAGCCCGCGTCGTAGGCAATCTTGCCGATCTTGCGGCCCGTGTGCGGGCTATAACTCAGCTCCTGATAAGCCCATCGAAGCCGCGCATCCAATATCCGTTCCGAGAACGAGGCGCCGCTTTCTTGGAATATCGCGTTGACGTACCGGTTGCTCAATCCCGAAAGAGCGCTCAAGCGACGGAGTGAGAACGACGGATCCCGGAAGCGTTCTCGAACGATCTGCAGGAGCAACCTCAAATGCCGCCCCTTGGCGCCGGCTACACGGCGCGCCTCCGCACAGTCGCCCAGCTCGTCGCACGCGGCAACCAGCAATGGGATGGCTGCGCGCGTTAGGACCTTGTTAACCAAATTGAGATGAGAGAGCTCCTTGGTAGATTCGCTCGACGTGCTGAGCTCGCCAACCACGTAACTCGCCATTGTCCCGAGCAGCTCGATCGCCCTCCACGACCTGTTATTGGCGTCGATTCTATGTGGAACATCATCGACGCCCCGATAGAATGAGCGACACGGAATGGCAACGCAGAGATGTTTTTGCTCCTCTACCCCATTATATCGCGGACGGCCCTTGCCCCCCAGGAGTCCATGAAGCGAATTCGAGACGTAACAGCTGCTGATCCCGTTCTCGAAAACAGCCCATACCATCGGAGCGGAGGTCTTCCGGTCCAGCTCTTTCAAGAAGCCGGCAAATCCCCACGCCCACAAGATGCTGCCACCATCGGCGGCATCGCAAGTCGTCACCGCGACGCCTTCCGGCTCGGTCACGTGAAGCGCCACGCGGATCGACCGATTCCCGGTCTGTTGGAGCTCGCCGCGATGACTGATACCGACCTGGCCAAGAATGCTCATGCTTTCCCCCTGTTTTCAGGAACGAACGGCAACGCCATCGCTTCCAGGTAGAAAGAGAGCCACCTTTGTCGATTTTTGCAGCGTGGTAACGGTTACTTCAGGAAGGGTGAACGCCGCGCGTAACGCCGAATCGGGGAACCTCGCCTTCGCTCGGTCTACCCGACAGGCTCAGGACAACTGCCCCCAATTGGGACGGATGGGCGCTCTGTCATCCACCCGAGTGTACTAAATCGCTGGAATTGAACCGAATGGGTCGCACCAACTCGGGCAGGCCGATGCACACCAGGGTCGATTTCGCTCATTCCTTATAGCCAGACGGCTAGCGTGCGGTCACCTTTCGTGTCGGCATTGCCGAGAGCTCTTCACCCCCGTACATGCCGATGTAACGTAGTATGCATATCTTCCAAACGTAACCCGTTATCGAAGTTGAGGGCAACGCACGCAAACCCTCCTGCGCTCGGTGGCCAACGCCTGTGTGTTAGGGCTTGTTGATCGAGGCACTGACCGCTTCAGAGAAGCCGAGACCAGAGATGACCATCTCGCGATCGGCGGCGCCGACCAGAATAGGCGTCGGGCCGGCCATGTTCGCCACCGTCATCGATTTGAACCGTACAATGAGCATTCCACCGGTGATCAAGGCGTTGAGCTGCGCAGTCGTGAGCGGCCAAAGCGTCATGCACCCCTGGGCGTCGCACGTGACGAAAGCCAGCTTGGTGACACGACTGGTCTTTTCACGCCGTGAGCCAGCGATCGCGCCTCCGGAGGCTGCCGCGACCGTGAGTCCCGACCGCAGCGACACGCCGTAAGGAAGATGGAGCATGGCGGCAGGCTGCCCCTCGCGGGTGGTCGTCACCACGATGTCACCAAGCATCTTGCCTTCCGTTTGACCCGCCCCGAACAAGCTGCAGAATCGGCGCCGTTCGGCAGTGACTTCATCGCACACGACACGCCAATTCTGAAAGCTTGCCTCGATCCGCCGTATCGCGCCTTCCTTGAAGACATCGCGATTGATTGCCGGTCCGACGTACAGGGACTCGCGGTCGGCCGTCCCGGCAAGGGACGTCGATACAGGCGGCAGGACGAAGAGCAAGGCTAAGGCCGCGCCGATGAACGCCAAGTTTCTGGACCACACGACGCGATCTCCTTCCCAACGCGGCACTCTTCCACGTGCCGACAACGTCGGTTCACGCCGCTGTCCCGGCGGCGACCACGATCATTCGCCGAAGGATAGGCCAACTGAGGCGAATCTCTTGTCAGGTGCGGCACCCAGATTGTCATTCCTCGCAGACCTGAATCGACGATCACCCCCATTCCGGTCGACGACCCGTACTGCCCTCGAGCCGCACCTGCGCGAACGGCGTCTGCCCAGGCATCTCGCTCAACGTGGCATCCAGCGCAGCCTTCAGGCTCGACATCCGGAATGGCTTCACGAGGAAGAAGGTGGCGCCCGCCTCGATCGCGAGACGCGGATATTGTTCCGATGTATTGGCGGTCATCATGATAAACCCGAGGAGCGCAAGGCGGCGACTTCTGCGCACCATCCTCAGGAGTTGATAGCCATCGGCAGGCTCCATATTCCAGTCGGAGATGACGACATCAACGGGCGTCGCGTTCAAAAAGGACCAGGCCGACCCGACTTCATGCAGGACCCCAATCTGGCCAACGCCAATGCGGCTGAGCAGGAAGGCAACTGTGGTCGCAAACGTCGGATCATCATCCACGACCAGGACAGATAGCTTCTCGTAAAGCGAATGCATCCACAGCCTCCAATGAACAACGAAGACACCTTGGAGCATCGTGGCGAAGGCCGCCAGATCATCAAGAAAGTGATATGAATCGTTCAAATTTGTTCGACTTGGAATTGTCGAGATCGGTCACTTCATCGTCGCGGACGTCCCTCGCTGCTAATTGCCGTCTCCGTTCGCGACGTCATATTCGCCGGCCTGCATGGCCCTGCTTTCCACGACAAGATCGGCCGGCCCGCCGATCAGCAACAGATGCTCCATGTCTCGGTGGCGAATGAGGACGAGGCGACGGCCGCTTGCGAGCCTCACGACCTGGATCGGTGCAACGCGCCATGGCTGGCCCATCCGAGCCTGCAGCCGGCGTTCCGCAGCGTAGTCGCGAAGCAGCCAGAAGGCGAGACCGACCAGTGCCAGCACCGATGCGAGCATGAGAACGATTGCGAGTTGAACCTGCACCGCTTCCTCCAATCCGATCATGCCGGTACCCGTACAGATCGTCATCTTCCGTGGCCCGGTAGCTTGTTTGTCTACGGCACGATTGTGCGGTCAGGTCCAATTTGCGCACCTTTGGATCCATTTGCTTACCGGCACGCTCTCGTGACAATGGCTTCACGCGAATCGGCATTCAGCATCGGCACAGACGGATGAAGCACGTCAGCGCGAACAGGGACCATTATAGGACGAGCGTCGCGCGCGGCATCATCTATGGACTCGCCTTTTCGGCTGTGCTGTTCACGTTCCTCTTCTGCGTCGCTCGGGCGCTTGATCCACCGGTCTGACAACCAGACATCATGCGTGACATCAGTTGCAGCGGGCAGTCCCGACGATGCGAATTCCGTGTCTCGGCTCAGCAGCCGTCCTCAGCCAAAGACTTTGTCAGCCGGAGCACGATTTCCTGATTCAGCGAGCGCCCCCTCTCCTTGGCGCACTTCTTGAGCTGGTCGCGGAGCTGCTCCGGCACGCTCGGATGGATCTGCACCTTTCGCAGGCGTTGCTTTATCGCGCTCGGCTGATCTACCATTTACTTCCCTGCCGCTACAGCTGACCATCCCATTTGCCCGCGTAAACCATAGTGGCCTCGTACGGCCAGGTATTTTCTCGCAGCGAACCTCGCTTGTCGCCCAACGCGCGATCGGTACCAAGCGCGCTCCGCCCCTGCATAGACGCGCCGCCGCGGCCGTTCAGCCCTCGACCGACGAACGACTCGAAGTGCGAAGGCGGCGGGACAATTGAACGTGCGCATGCAGCGGTAGCGGATCGCGTGTCATCGCACGACACGCGATGCCGACCGATCGCGGGATCCGGGCTTGCGCCCTGTAGGAGCGCCACGTCCGGCTGGAGATGCCGAACAGCTGCGCCACCTCAGAGTTGGTCAGCCGCATGGCCGCCTGCCAGGCACGCGCATCTTCGTTGGTGAAGGGCCGCTGTTCTTCCGCGAGTTGCCATAGCATGAGCGCGGTCAGCACCGCGCCTTCACAGCAGTCCCAGAACACCGCGTCGCCGGATTGCGAGACGCGCAACAACCGGAGGGACTCCGGCGGGAGCAAGACTGCGCGGCGCGAGCCTCCCGAGCGGATCCACCCGTCCAGTCGTACGGAAGTTGATGAGCTCTGGTGTCTCCAGCGCACCATGATCAGTGCGGAAGCGATCACGTCGATCGTTTCGATGACCGGCCGCATGCTCGTGAGAGACATTCCGTAAGGAGCCAACTCGTCCTGCTGACCGGGTCCGCCAGATTCCTCGGTCGAGTGAGCCGCCTCCGGCCGGAGATCAGTTCGACCGGGGCTCATTGCTCTTCTGCTGCGGCTTGCGCGATGTCTGTGGCGGATTGGACTGGTCGGGCCGGGCAAGGAGCAGCTGCGGCTGACCAGATCTCACAACCGGCCTCGGAGGCGTCGGAGCCGCCGGCGGCGCAGCGCTCGCGGCTGCGCCGGATTCCGGGCCTTCCTTTGGCTTGTCCTGGCCTCCTTGCGAGCCGGCGGAGATCGCCTCCAGCAGCCAGCGCCCACCCACCGACTGATACATCAGATCGAAATGGAACGGGCTCGGCCGTCCCGCGAAGTCGCCCGCGATGTGCAACAGACCGTTGGCCTCGATCCTCGGCTCAAATGCGAACTGCGGCTCGAGAATAGCACCCGGCGAGAGGTCAAACTTCTCGCGACGGAAGTTCGCAAACAGGTCGGTGAGCTGCGCCGGTGTATTCACCTGCTGGAAGCTGGGAGAGGCCAGCGCGTGCAGGACCGTGTAGTTTCCGGATTTGTTGGCCTGATCGAGCGCAATGACGGTCGAGCGGACGAGCAGCAGCGCGAGTACCCGGTCGACTTGCCAAGGCTTGGTGGAAAGCGCGGGCGGTGCCGGCGCAGGCGACGCCGGAGCTGGCGGCGCCGGGGTTTGTCCAGCAGCTGCCGGCACAACCTCTGCCCGAGCCCCGGTCGGCGCCAGACAACAGATGAGCAACAGGATCGCTCGGACCTGCGGATTCATGCTCACAACCTTCTCTTAATTGTCATCGAGTCGACCGATGCTGTTCGATCCGGTCGCTTCAGTCGAGCTCGTAAGGGACGTCGCAGGCCATCAGCTCATGTCCGTCCGAGCTCAGCGCGAAGGTGCCATGCAGCGTGCAGGCCTGCTTGTAGGCGAGCAGCACCCGCCCGCTGCCGCCGCGGTCGAATTGCACGATCCGCACCGGACAGACCGTTGCGCTGCTGCATTGCCGATTGATGATCTGCGAGACGACGATGCGTTCACCCCGGCAGCCCCGGTACGCGCCCTCCCAAATGTCGGTTTTGTGCGGGCTATTCACGTTCCACAGCTCGAAGTCTGTCCAGAGGCCGGACGGATCGTGCTCGGTCCGCTGCGCGATGCGGCTCATGGGGATACGCTGGTACTTTCCACCGTCGTGGCAGGCTGACGCCGGAACGGACATATCAGCCGCCGGTGACGGCCGGGACGTGAACGCAAGCGACAGCAGCAAGCCTGCGGCGCAGATCGTGATCTTGGATGTCATCTGACGATTCCCGATGTTGGTAGCCACGGACGCGCCGGTGGGTCGGCGCGCGATCTAGTTCCAGGTATAGGTGGCGCTCGCGCCGACCGTGAGATCGTCCATGCTCCTACTGGTCGGCGAGAACGCGAGTCCCGCCGAGACCCGCCACAGGCGATCCTCGGTCGTGTAACCCGCACCCATCGCGAAGCCCGCCTGATTGTGATGGTAGGTGACGGCAGCGCCGGTCGACAGCTTGCCCGGACGATCGTCGTAGCGGACCATGCCCAAAGCGGCCGCCGTGGCGATGCCCGCGTCGGCGCGGCGGGCGTTGGTGTCGATCTGGCTTTGCAGATTGCCGAAGCCCGTGGCGATGTTGTTGATCGCCTGGTTGGTGGCATAAAGCTGCGAGCCGTTCACTGCCTCGGTCGACGTCGGCGAGAGCGTTCCCGGAGCGACATTGCTCAGGGTCACCGGGCCGCCGCCGCCCGCCGGATTGCTCAGCACATACGTATTCGAGGTCGGAGCCTGCCACGAACCCGGCACGTTCGCCTGGGTCGCATAGAGCTGCTTGCCGTTGACCGCGTCGGTCGAGGTCGACGAGACGGCTCCGTCCCCGACGTTGTGCAGCACGACGGGCCCGCTGGAGCCGCCGACCAGGGTGAGGTCGTTGGTCGGCGTGCCGCCGTTCGGCGTCGTCGGCGTCGAGGAGTTCGAGTACTGCACCGGGCCGGCCCCACCCTTGTAGAGCACGTCCACCGCCTGATTGGTGGCGTAAAGCTGGCTGCCGTTGATCGCATCGGTCGAGGTTGCACTGAGCCGGCCCGCGGCGACGTTGGTGATGGTCCGCTCGGCGCCAACCGCCCCGACGCTCACCGTGCTCGTGGGGGATGTTCCCGCGAAGGTGTAGGCTTTGCCGCCGATCTCGGTCCCGGTCGTGGCGACGGCCGCCGATGTTGTCGAGCCCTGACCGAGAGCGACAGCGCCGGCGTTGGACGCGGTCGCGCCGTAGCCGATGGCGGTCGATCCGGCACCTGAGGCGGAGGCGGCAACACCCGCGGCCATCGAATTTGCGCCGGTGGCGCCATCGTTGGCGTAGTTCGCCTGCTGGGCGCCGTTGTCATTGACGCTATAATAATGGGTCTTCGCGCCGGCGACCACGGTGTTCATTTGCGAGACATTGACCGCATCCGTCGCATTGGTACCGGCGGCGACGTTGGTGATCTTGGTTCCTCCAGCGTCGATTCCGGCTGACGTCACGCTCGGTCCGCCGGCAATGGTCAAGCCATTGGTGTCGATCTTGGTGTTGCCGGTGGTGACCGAGGTGAAGCTCGGAGTCATGCTGGTGGCGATCTGGATCTCCGACCCGACCTGAGTGATCGCGATGTTGTTGCCGGCGGTGAAGGTCGCGGTCGAACCGGGCGCGATGTTCTGCACGGTGGTGCCGCTGACCGTGCCGGTGCCGGTGGCCTTGGTGGTGACGTTCCAGCCGGCGCCTGCGAGCTGCTGCACCGCATAGAGCTGCGAGCCGTTCACCGCATCGGTGGAGGTTGAACTCACCGCTCCCGGGGCGACGTTGGTGATCGTGGTGCCGCCGGGTCCGGCGAGTGTGATCTTGTTGTAGTTCACCGTGCCGCCGGAGGTATCGTACTTGACGGTCCCCTGACTGAGCGTGTCGATGGCCTGATTGGTCGCGTAAAGCTGCGAGCCGTTGATCGCATCGGTCGAGCTCGCGCTGATCTGCCCGGCGGCGACGTTGGTGATCTGCCGCTCGGAGCCCGAGGCGCCGACGCTGACCACGCTGGTCGGCGAAGTGCCGGCGAAGTTGTAGGTGGTGCCGTTGATCGTGGCGCTCGCGGTCGGATTGGGCGCGGCGGTAGTGCTGCCGGAGCCAAGCGCGACGTCGTTGGCATTGTTCGCTTTCGCGCCGAAGCCGAGCGCGGTCGAGCCGGCACCGGCGGCGGAGGCGGCAACGCCCGCGGCCAGCGAATTGGTGCCGGTCGCGCCATTGTTGGCGTAGTTCGCCTGCTGGGTGCCGCCATCATTGACGCTGTAATAGTGCGTCTGGACGTTCGTCACCGCCGTCTGCATCTGCGTCAGGTTCACCGCATCTGTCGGATTGGTCCCCGCCGCCACGTTGGTGATCTTGGTGCCGCCCGCATCGATGCCGCTCGAAGTGACGCTCGGCCCGCCATTGATGGTCAGGCCGCTGGAGTTCATCGTGGTGTTGCCGGTCGTCACCGAGGTGAAGCTCGGCGTCATGCTGGTGGCGATCTGCACCTCCGCGCCGTTCTGCGTCACCGCGATGTTGTTGCCCGCGGTGAAGGTCGCGGTCGCCCCCGGCGCGATTTTCTGCACCGTCGTGCCGCTGACCGTACCTGTTCCGGTCGATGACGTCGTGACGTTCCAGCCGGCGTTCGCCACCTGCTGCACGGCCGTGACGGCCTGATTGGTCGCATAAAGCTGCGAGCCGTTGATGGCATCGGTGGACGTCGCGCTGATCCGCCCGGCCGCGACGTTGGTGATCTGGCGCTCGGAGCCCGAGGCGCCGACGCTGACGACGCTGGTCGGCGAGGTGCCGGCAAACGAGTAGAATGTCCCTGCGATCGTGGCTCCACTTGTCGCGTTCGGAGTCGCGGTTACGGAGCCCGCGCCCAGTGCGACATCGTTCTGGTTGGTCGCGGTTGCTCCTGAACCGAGCGCCAGAGCCTTGGTTGTGTTGGCCGCAGCCGTATCACCGAGAGCAATCGCACCGCCGCCGCCCGCGGTCGAGCTGTTGCCCAACGCCACCGCCCCTTGGCCCGTCGCGGTGTTCGCATTGCCCAATGCGACGGCGCCCTGGCCGTTCGAGCTGTTATTGGCGCCCATGGCGACGGCGCCGGTTCCGGCCGCGGTGTTGGGATCGCCGATCGCGACCGCACCATTCCCATTGGCGGTGTTTCCGGCGCCGATCGAGACCGCTTTGCCGCCCAGTGCGGTGGCGCCCGCTCCGATCGCCACCGCACTGGCCGTCTGCGCGCTGGCGCCGTCGCCGACAGCGACTGCGGAAGCCGCGGCGGCCACAGCACGCCGGCCGAGCGCAGTCGAGCCGACGCCCGATGCACTGGCCGAATTACCGAGCGCAGCTGAACCCTCAGCAGATGCGGACGCGGCGCTGCCCAGCGCGATCGAGTTGAGTCCCGCGGCATTGGCCTTAACCCCGATGGCGGTGGCGCTGTTGCCGGACGCGACCGTCGCTCCAGAGCTAGCGCCGTCCGAGGTGCTGGTCTGGGCCGAGCCGATGGCGATGGAATTGGCGCCCGCGGCCGCGTTCATCGTGGCGACACTGCCCATCCTCATAGAGTAGGTGCCGGTGGCGACGTCGGTGACACCAATTTTGCCCGCATTGACAAACAGCAGCCCGCCAAGCGTCAGATTTACTTCTTCTTGGAAAGTTGGGCCGGCGTAGAAAAGACTGCGATTCGTTTGCGTCGAGGCATCTGCAGCACTGCAACCGGACTGATACCCCCCGCCAGCATCCGTGGTAGTGAACGAGCTGGCCATCGTACCTGCGTCTTCAATCCAGGCGCAGGACCTGTCATTGCTATTGCCCGTGTTATTTACGAAAACCTTCGCGCTCGCCGGCCCGGCGAAGCTCAGACCTGCGACCAGCGACAGCCCCGCGATGCGCGGGGCGTGCAGCCCCAGCAGTCCCATACCAAGTCCCTTGCGCCGGATACCGAGCACGCGATGAGCCCGCCGCAACACGGCGATCAGCCTGCGCCGCAGCGATCGGCAGTCGCCTGCCGCATGATCAACCCAGTTGGCGACAAAGGCTGCGGCGCTCGATTGCGAATTCATGATCATGGCGATCTTCTCCCAGTTCAACTGCATGCGACCAGTCCAAGGGACCGGAGCAACGCTCCAAGACAGCCATCTTGCCCCTCGCGCGAGACGGCTCCGACACTGCGCCCACGGCGCAAAAGCATCCGCCGCCGTCCTGGCAACGCTGCGCATCCGTCGCCTGCCTTCGCGTGCAGACGACACTCCCTCACGATCAATCCGAACTCACTACGAACGCCAATGTCCGATCTCTCGGCCGCTCGCCCCACAATGCGCGTTCGCGTTCTGCGACACGACCTATGATTGAAATACATCCTTCGATTCACCATGCAGGGAGCCTAGACAGGCGCCGGAGTCGTCGTATTGCTCGTAGCGGCATCAACATTGACTGGCACGGTACGACCGACCAGCAAACCGAACGATCGCGCCAGATCGCGAGCGCAGCGCATGCCGATCAATGTCCGCGGGTTGCCACAGCAAAGCACGGTCGGGATTGCAGCCACCTGCAAGCCGAAGCGTCATCTCGAGAGCGCGGCCGCTTTCACTTGCGGCGAGCGCCGCGCCTGCGTAGCTTTTGAAGCTGTGTCGTCTTCAGTCCGGCATAGCCGAACTCCGCGAACGCGCGCCGCCAGGAGTTGAACTCCGTTTCGCTGATCCGAAGCTTTTCCCAGAGATCGCGCTCCGCGAGCGCGCCGGACTGCACGGCCAGCAGAACCCGTAGCTTCTTCAGCGGCGTCCAGCGGCGGCGCATCCGGTCAGGGGAGCCGGGATCGGCAGCCTCGCCGCCACGGTGCGGCCTCTCCTGATCGCTTGCAAAGGCCTTGGACTGCTGCGACGGCGAACGACACGTTTCTCTGGTCATTGGTTCCTTGGGCTCGACACGAAAGGGCGCGGCGGAGCGTGGTCCTTCGGCTTCGCCAAGCTCAGCTTTGAGCAAGTCGGTCTCCGCCGCCATCGAGCGCCGGCACGACCTGCGTCTCTCGTTGGAGAGGCGCGAAACCCTAAGTAGGAAAGCACGCGCAATCTAGGACCGAACGGAAGTGAACTTGTCCGAAACCGCATTCAGTGCCGACCGGCGCGCAATCGGACAAGCCGTGGGTACCCGACGACAATATTTGCCTCGCGGAGCAGACTAGGTTCGACGCATTCCGGTATTCGAATCGCTGTCTCGCCGTCGTCGAGACAGCCGGCCGATGGCCGGGCATTCCTCGGAGAGGCAAGATGTCATCATTGTCGTATGTCCCCGCACGCTCGTCCTGGCTGATCGCCGTCCTTGCTGTCTTGTTCGCCTTCGCCGCGGCAGCGGTCCTCACCTTCACCTCGTTGGGTGAGCATGTCATGTCCCTCCTTGCCGGGACCAGCGCCGCAGAACCGATCCAGCCGGACGGGAGTCAGCCGGACAAGAGCAAGGTTGCCGCGCTGCAGATCGCGGACAAGGCCGGCGTGCGTGCCTGTGCGCCGCTGCTCGGCCTGGTATCCTCGCAGATCGCCACCGGCCGTCATGTGGCGACTGCGCTCTGGAACAAGGAGGCAGCCGACAAGCACATCTTCTCGGTGACGAATGCGGTTGCCAGCGGCGATCCGGCCTCGCCGCTGCTGCTCAGCTTCGCCGGCGTGACGCCCCTGGCGAGTACGAGTTGCGATGCGAGCTCACTGGTCGTGCAGCCTTACCCGGTGAGCTGCGACACGGTCGGCGCGGCCCTGGAAACGAAAGGTGCGGCGAAGGGCGATTTCGCCGACAACGTCAAGATGTACAATTACCGCGAGCCCGGTGCGCGGTCTTTCCTGCTCCCCGCCTCCACGTCAATCTGCATCGTGATCACAGCCCAGACGTGGTTCGGCAAATGAGGGCCGGCAGTCCGGTGTGGCGGCTGTGCGCTTGTCGCCCTCGGCTTCTTTTTGTCGCAGACAGCACAATCGCCGAGCCCGGTATTGCATCCGAGAAGCGTTCGGATCAACCTTGGTGACGCAGTGGAATTTGAAGTGACGCAATGAGGCGCGGCAGTAATCGAACCGGTCTGGGAGCACGGATATCCCTCGCCAAGCGCGCGCTGACAAGCGTACCTGATGGTCGGAGAAGGCTGAGCCAACCATATCGCGACGCGCGGGAACCTTGCGCGAGGGCGTCGAGTTCCCACGGATCCTGCGTCGATCGACCGATATGAATGCAGACATCCAAAGCGGCTCCTCGCCGGTCCCGAGCGAGCCCGTCGACGTCGGGGCTGAGCTCGATCGAATTCTACGGGATCCAAGCTTTCGCCGTAATCCTGCTGCGATGCAGTTCCTGCGCTTTGTGGTGCAGGAGACTCTCGAAGGCCGCGGTGAGCGGCTGAAGGCCTTCACCATCGCCACCTCCGTCCTCGGACGCGGCAGCGATTTCGATCCGCAGGTCAATTCCGTCGTGCGCGTCCAGGCCAAGCGCCTGCGCGAGCTCTTGGAGAACTACTACAGGGGAACCGGGGCGAAGAATCCGATGCATATCGTGCTGCCCGTCGGCTCGTATCAGCCGCAGTTCCTGCGAGCTGTGCCGGTCGAGGAGGAGGTGCCACCACCTAGGTCCGAAGAAAGCAACGTCGCGCCGAAGTTGCCGCGTCTGCTCTATCCGGGTCATGTCGTGATCTTGCTGGTGACGCTGGTGCTTGGAACGGCCCTGCTCTCGCGCGACGTCGCGCGCCTGTTCGGCGCACAGGTGAGCACACCGGTGCTCGGCCTTCCGAGCGTCCTCGTGCAAACCGATCCTCCGACATCCGACGAACAGACGGGGCTGATCGCCACGTCACTCGAGAGCGCGTTGACCCACTACGACCTGACCGTCATGCACAATCGTGCGGACGCAGACCATCAGAGCGCCGTGGATTATGTCCTTCTGGTCCGGGCCGGAGCGTCGGAGAGGTCGCGGCGGGACTTCGTATTCCGGCTGCTCAGCGCGCGCTCCAACGAGATCATCTGGTCTCGCGCATTCCAGGGCATTGACGTGAGCGCCCAGAGCACGGCCGACGACCGCATGGTGAGCACGGTCGCCGCGGACGTCGGCGAACTCTGGATCGGCGCGATCATGACGGATGCACTCCGCCGCTCCAGTTCGACTGCTGCCCGGAACCTTCAGGGCAGGGCCTGCGTTCTGCGGGCGCTCGATACCATCCTTCACTACGCCTATGACCTGCCGGAGTCGCTCGCCTGCCTCGAAGCAGAGGTCAGCCGGCAGCCTGACGATCCACGGCTGCTGTCGCTGCTCTCGGCGGTACTGGTTTCCGAGTATCTCGACGGGACGCCGGGCCGAAACCCCGAGTCAGACATCGCGCGGGCTCGGGAGCTCGCAGAGCGAGCCGCAAGCCGCTCGCCCAAGCTCGGGATCGGTCTTCTCGCGCTGTTCGCAGCGCGTTTTTTTGGAGGCGATCCCGAAAGCGCCTTCGAGCTGACGCCGCAGATCCTCGATGGTCCACCCGTATCCGGCCTCAGCCAGTCCTTGCTGGCGGCAACCAATATCGCACGCGGCCACCACGACGAGGACGTGGCGTTCGGAGCGCAACTACAGGCCGGCGCCATCCAGCCGACTGTTTTCATGCCGCCCTACGCGGCGCTGGCGGCCTACATGCGCAACGATGCCGTCAATGCCCGGCGTATCGTCTTCCGATCGGAGGCCTCGCCGGTGCCGCTCACCTTGCTGCTTCGGATTGCGCTATGCGCAACCAAGCAGGACGAGGAGTGTGCCGTGCGGGCGGCCGAGCGGCTCGCGCACTGCTATCCCGGGGTGGCCAGCGATATTCCCGCAGCACTGGACCGTTATGGCTTAGGCGACGAGCTCAAGAGGAAACTTCTCGCCGATCTCAGACGGGGACGTCCGTTGAACGATGTCGCCGCCCCGTAACATTGTGGAACGTTGCGCGGAACGCCACCGCATCGACGGCCGACGGCAGCGCAGGACGATGCGCAAGTGATGCTGTAGGCGACAACACTCGCGCGCTCCCATCCGTAGACACCGCGGCTCATTCCCAGCATCATCTCGGCACAAAGGCGGATGTATAACCGCTTCCTCCTACCCAGATCCCCAATCCCCACCGGACTTTGCCGCATCGAGGCTTCACTGCTTCGATGCGGCTCTTGTCGGTTCATTGGCGGGCACCGCAGTCGGTTGCGGCCCTTGCAGACGCCCTCAGTGCCGCGGCTGGCAGCGGATTAGGGGAAGCGGGCTGTTCTCCGGACCGAGCGCGCCAAGCAACTGCTCGCGACCGCCGATGGAGACATAGCGTACGATCTCGGGCAGGAAGCCGAGGTCCAGGTAATAGTGTTCGCTTGACGAGCGCCAGCAGGAGACCGACAACCTGCAGCGCGCTAGGGCCTCGTCATCCAACAAGTCCGCCAGACTATCCACCCGTTGCCGGCCTTGGCCGACAATGATTCCGAACTCAGCGAAGTGAGCTCGAACGGCACAAGCCGTCATGGTTCTCTGGCGGACCAGCAGGCCTCTTGCGCGATGAAGCATCAAAAAGCCCTGGCTCTCGACGCTCTTGATTGGGACGAACCTCATATTGGGGCGGGTGACCGCTTCGCAGATCGCAGCCGCGTCGGCGGCGTCGTTAGCTCCTCGCCGCACGTAAGGTTTTACATAGGCAGGCGGAATCAATCTCACCTCGTGTCCAAACCGCCGAATCTCGCGTGCCCAGTGGTGAGCGGTGGCGCAGGCTTCGATGCCGACCAGACACGGCTCGATCGAGGAGAAAAACGACGCGATCTCGCCTCGCCGGAGCCGTTGGCGATTGATCACTTGGCCTTTGCTGTGCGGTCGTATGTCGTTGTAATCGACCCGCCAGCATCTGAGCGCCACGCGGACCTGAGCCAGTGTCGTGAACAGCGTCTCTCGTTCAGCAATTCATCCCGCAGCCGACCGTTGATGGGGAAGACGGCCGGATGCGCGACGAGTTCTTGAACGAGACGTTGTTCTTCAGCCTTGACGACGCCAGGCGGAAGCTCGCTGCCTGGGTCACCGACTACAACGGCGAGCGGCCGCACTCCTCGCTAAAATACGAAACCAGGTAGCCTACGCTGTTATCCTTACCGCAACGGCCGATCGGCTGCGCAACCCCGACCAGCTCCGCCGATCGCCCGTTGCTCCACCCGCGTCGGTCGGCGTACAACCCAACAGGACTCTAACTGCGGCTGGATGAAACTTCGGTGGCAGGTCACGGACAGGACAAGTATGTTCGAGAAACAATCGAAGGATTTTTCCCACAGAAGCTATTGGAACAAGTTTACAGACTCGGGCGTACCGCTTTCGTAAACAAAGATGTTCAATTGGCATTCAAAATCGGCGATCAAAGCGCGCGCGCAAAGATTAAGAACTGGGAAGACATCGGACTAGTTCGACAGAGTGGGACACAAGCCCCCAGCAGTGAACTTGGCGGCCAGCCTGCGTATCGTTTCGTGGTATCTGATGCTCGCGTCGAGCGCATCATCGACCGCAAGCTGGTCGACACCGTTGGAGCTGGCGCCGAACCGGATGAGTAACGAAGAAGATTGATCGCGTCTAATGGACGTTGCCGTACGGCTCGCTAATCCGCAAGCCGATGATCGGCCCGGTTGTTCGCAAGCAGCAACCATTAAATTGGGCTGACACTTTCGGGCCAGCAAGCATGGGCCGCCACGGATTGGCACCGCCAAGGAGTTCATCGAGGGCGCAGACGATCAGGTTGCTTCGAAACGACAGTCCAATCGGGCCTAACGATAACACTGCACTTTTCTTCCCGCCCCCCTACCGCTCCGCCGCCAGCCGCACGACTTGCCGGCCGCCATTCATCTCGCGGAGCTTGTTGACGTATTCCTCGGGCCGGGTCCAGCGGACCGGGGTGTCCAGGCCCATGAAGCTGGCGATGCTGCCGATGAATGAGGTGCAGTTCGCCGTTTCGGCGTTCCACACCGGCGAGTCCGCCTGCAGCTTCTTGATGTAGGCGAACACGCGCTTGGCGTCGGCTTCGTTCAGGTAGACGCGGTAGCTCGCGGTCACATAGTCCGGATCGAGATCGCCATAGCTCGCACCGGTTTCGGATGGCACGAAGGTGACATAGCCGAGCATGTAGGCGAGCTCGTCGCCAGCCGGGGTCAGGCCGGCGACATCGACCGCCTTCTCGCTGCTCTTGCCATACCAGACGAAGGCATGGCCCCAGCTCGCGGCGGTGCGCGCCCTGAAGTCGACATAGTATGGCCCTTTTGCCTCGGAGGCACGCCGGACCGGCGCGCTCCGCGGGGCCTCATGCGCCGTCCGGGCGACGGCCGGCCGCACGGAAGCCGCCTGCGCGACGCACGGCAGCAGCAAAGCTGACAACGCTAATCCGACCAGGCCGAAACACCGCATGGCAGGCACGCCCCCGAGAATGATGACGTCACATCAAAGAGCCGACCGGGCTCAGTAGCCGCGGCGATAATACCCCGGTGCGGGGGCAACGACCGGCGCCTTGCCGACCGGAGACTTGCCAATCGGAGCTTTGCCGATCGGCATCTTGCCGACCGCGGGCTGCTCGTAGACCGGCTGCGGACGCGGCAGATCGGCGGCATGGGCCATCGTCACCAGCGCGAGCATCGCGCCTGCTGAAATCACGAATGTCTTCATTCGAACTCTCCCCGAGTCTGAACAGCGCCCCAAGCCCTCAGCACCACGACCATGAACGACGGATTGCGTCGAGAGTGGGGCAGCCGGTCATAACATTGGGGCCGCAGTCACTGTCTTCCGCGTGATCTCGACGGCACCAGAACCCGTGTTGCAGGCCCTTTGCTCGCTTTTGGCCGGAACAGGACGGCCATCCCATGTCCGGATCGCCTGACCGGCGCGGCCATCAGCAATTCGTGATCGCCCCGGCGAACGAGCGTTTCCCATCGACACGGCTTGCTGCGCATTGCGGTCCGGCGGGATTGCGCCTAAATCCCCGGTCGACGCAGCGATCCATCGGAGAGCCCTGATTTTCCACCTCGGGAATTACGGTGACGCTGCTGGACTGCACCCCTTAAGTGAGACACGATAATTACAGTGACAGTGCGGTTGCCACGATGCGTTATCGTGCTTTGTTTTGCGCGAACGCGGTTTCGAACTCAAGAGGCGATTGGTATCCGAGCGCCGAGTGCAGGCGCTCCTTGTTGTAGACATTGGCGATGAAGCTATCGATCCGGCGGCGTGCGTCACTGATGTCGGAGTACGCCTTGCCGTTGACCTCTTCGGCCTTCAACGTTTTCATGAAGCTTTCGGCCTTTGCGTTGTCGAAGGGGTTTCCTGGCCTGCTCATGCTGATGGTGATGTCGCGGTCGGCCAGTATTTGGCGGTAGGCGATTGAGGCGTATTGGGCGGATTCAAACGGTCGTCGCAACACCAAATGTTTTCACTCATGACAGCAACTCGTCAAGCGCCTCCGCCGGCGTTTTCCAGCCCAGTGTCTTTCTCGGCCGGGCATTGAGGGTCGCTGCCACGGCGGATATCTCGTCGGCGCTGTGGATGCTCAGGTCTGTACCTTTCGGGAAGTACTGCCGCAGCAATCCGTTGGTGTTCTCGTTAGTACCGCGCTGCCAAGGGCTCTGCGGGTCGCAGAAGTAAACCTGGATACCCGCATCGATCTTGAGACGATCGTGCTGAGCCATTTCGGCTCCCTGATCCCAGGTCAGCGAACGACGGAGTTCTTCGGGCAAGGTGACGATGGTGCGCGTGATCGCGTCGCGCACGGCTTCGGCCCCGTGTCCCGCAAGCGCAGGCCCGTTCTTCGCGCGCGGAGCTTCGCCATGCCCCGCCAACCGTGGAAGGTGCAAGAGCATCGTGAAGCGCGTCGTGCGCTCGACCAGCGTGCCGATTGCCGAGCTACCAAGACCGAGGATGAGGTCTCCCTCCCAATGTCCCGGCACCGCTCGATCGGCCGCTTCAGCAGGGCGCTCACTGATCATGATCTCCGGCGAGACAAAGCCCTTGCCTCGCCTGCGTACGCGCGCTCTGGGCATCCGTAACGCACGCCCTGTTCGCAAGCAGGCCGTCAGCTCGCGGCGTAGCGCCCCACGGCCCTGAACGAAGAGGGCTTGATAGATAGCTTCGTGGCTGATGCGCATCGTCTTGTCGTCCGGGAAGTCGATCGGCAAGCGTCGGGCAATCTGCTCAGGGCTCCAGGCTTTGGCCCATCGCCGATCCTTGCGCGGCCCATGCCGGCGACCCTTCCACGGAACGGCGGGGCCAGGAACGGGAGTGCCGCTCGGAGCCACGACGACACCGGCAAGTCGCTCTTCCACATAAGTGCGCAAGGTGGTGTTGAGCGCAAGCTTGGTCAGCTTCGGACGACGGGCCGATCGATCTGCATGCCACTGGGCAGTCGTCGCCCGGTACTCCAACCCGCCGCTACGGGTGGCCGCATTGCGCCGCAGTTCACGGGAGATTGTCGAGGCAGCCCGCCCGAGGCGGCGTCCAATCTCCTGTATGGAATGGCCCTGCACCTTGAGGAGTGCGATCTCCTCGCGCTCGATCAACGAGAGGTACCGCCCAGAGAGCGGCTTGGCCGAAGATCTGAACATCGCTGGTGGCATGCCGCCCGCCTTTCGGAACCATCTGGTTCCGACAGGTTGCGACACTCCGGCTTCGAGCGCAGCCTCTTCGCTGCTCACTCCCCTGGCGATCGCCCGCCAGAATCTATTCTGTTCATCGCGCCCTGCAGCAGACGGCCGCCCTGGCGATGGCAATGGCGCTCGTCCTGATCGTGCCGATCGCCGCTTTCGAATGTTCACCGCAACCTCCAACCTCGGAGTGTTGCGACGACCGTTTGAATCCGCCTTGAACGCCGCGATCGGAGTGGTGGATCAAGCTGCCGCGCACCGGCTTTCGGCCCTCGATGGCCTTCTCCAGAGCAGCAATGGCGAGCGAGGCATCGAGCGTGTTCTCAAAGGCCCAACCGACGGCCTTGCGAGAGAACGCGTCGAGGATGACGGCGAGATAGGCGAAGGTCTTAGCGAGGTGGACGTAGGTGATGTCCGCGACCCAGATCTGATCGGGGGCGGACGGCACCAGGCCGCGCACTAGATTGGGGACGACGAGAACGCCCGTTGGTCGCTCGGCAGATGGCTTCAGGAACGGCGCCTTGCGCTGCGCGAGAAGATTGTCTTCACGCATAAGCCTCAGGACTTTCTTGGCATTTACGACCATGCCTTGGCGCCGGAGGGTAGCTGCCACCCGTCGATAGCCGTAGAAGGGATACTTGAGGCAAATGCGCTGGAGCTGGTCGCGCAGTTCGCACTCAGCCGTCTCACGGCTGCGCCTGTTGAGATGCCGGTAATAGGTCGCGCGCGGCAGGCTTGCCAGGCGGCAGAGGCGTTGCACGTCGGCGTGGGAATCGGTCGCCTCCGATGTCATGGCTTGAATGACTTTGATGATGCGGATGCGGGTTTGCCTTGCGCTGCCGGCCGCTCCAATGCGCGCAAGGCTTTCCGAAAAAAATCGATATCCATCTGCTGGCGGCCCACCAGCCGTTCGAGCTCGGCAATGCGGGCTTTGGCGAGCGTGAGGGCGGAGCGTTTGTCGTCGTACGTCGGTAGCGGTTTGAGCTTGCGGGGGCCGGGCTTGGGTCCAGGCTTCCGGTTTAATCCGTCCGGCCCATCGGCGTTCCAGGCTTTGATCCAGTCGTGGAGAATCTTGCGGGAGATTCCTAGTTCGCGGGCCACAGGGAGGACGCCTTCGCCCCGCTCAACCCGCTTGATCGCCTTCAGTTTGTAAGCCGTCGGAAACTGACGCTTCTTTCCTCGTACTGCCACAGGTCATCCTCGAAATGCCTGTCACTGTAATTATCGTGTCTCACTTAAGGGGTGCAGTCCACTGCACTTTTCTGTTCGATTCATTGCCGTTTCAACCCTATCACCCACTCCCGCTGCTTCTCCGTATCCGGCACGGGCACGCCGCGCGCGGCGGCTATCCGGTCGAAAGCGTCCATCGCAGCTATGCCGAGGTGGATCATGACGCACGCCGCGATGACCGACGGACGAGGAGCTGTAGTTTCGAGCGCTGGCAACGGTGGGCACGCGCCCGCCTCGCGGCGGCGCTCTGCCCGCCCCACAAATTGAGCGAGGTCGGTCAGCTTGTGCTGTCCGATACAGCGCCCTCTCCCCTTGCGGGAGAGGGCATCTCCGGCTCATCCACGTACGCGATTGGGTGAGGGGTATCTCTCCGCGAACGAAGCTCGTGGAGGCATACCCCTCACCCTTTCGGGCCTGCCGCGCTTTCCGCGCATGCCCTCTCCCGCAAGGGGCTATTCGATTCACACATTTTTGAGCCTCAGAGTGGTGCCGTATTTGATGCGGCGGAACGCTTCGAGGCCCAACCGCATGACCATTGGACCGGGCTTTCCGTAGTAGGCGGTCCATCCTCCGAGCCTGGCGATGACCCATGCTGCGAAGGCAAGCGTGCCTTTTCGGTGTGGGTTCTTTTGCTTCTCGGTAGCCCCCTCAAGTTCGGCAGAGAGGGCTTCGAGTACGGGCCGATCATCGGGGTCGAAGGCCTCGATCAGTTTATCTTCAGTCGTTCCGTCACGGGCGCGCACCAATTGCATGATCGTGACCGCGGCCACGGCGGCCGCGGCGACAAACTTGATCATGACTTCGGGCTCTCCAATGTCGGCCTGCTCGATATCAAAGCCCGCCGATTTGAGCGTGCGAAAGAACTCCTCGATGGTCCATCGCTTACGATAGAGATCGACGATCCGACGTGCTTGCTTTGAGCTCCCCACGTCGTGAGTGGTGAGGAGCCGCCAATGGATCGGCTCGCCGTCGTGGGTTGATGACACCTCTCGAACATCTACGATGGTCAGTTGGACGGTCTCGGGCAGATCAGGCGCGGGGCTTGGATGCGGCCTGCACAGCGTTACGGGCGAGAAGCGCAAGGCAAGCTCAGCCGTCCGCTCCTTGCGGCCCGGAGCTGCAGGTATCGTCACGCTGTACCGGGCGGCTTCCTGCAGGCCATCAACGAATGCAAACTCACTCGTAGAAGCCCCGGATTTCAATTTGATCTTCCGGTTCCAATTGGCCCGGACAAGAAGCTCCACATTCGGTGGACGTTGCACGAAATGGGCGTAAATATCGCTTTCCCGGTCGGAGATGACGGTGATGCTGCGCGCTGCAGATAAGACCTCGCCGGCTTTCGCCGCCGTGAGCCAATGTTGAGACTCTTTGTCTGCCATCGCTCGCGAGCGCCGGGCCGTCACTTTGCCCTTGTCGCGATTCCAAACCTGCGCATCAACAAGACCCAGCAGCGCATCATTGTCGGCATCAAGCGCGAGCGCAGCATGCAGCATCAGCCCACGTGTGCCACCGCCCTTGCCGACAGGTCCATATCCATTGGCTTTCGCGCGTCGTCCGCCAAGGACCAGTTCGCTGTTGTCCTGAACCACGATGATCTCGCGACCAGCAACACGTAACGCCGTGCGCGCTGCCGCGTGGCTCGCCATCTCTTCGACGCCTACTCGTTCGTTGCGCAGAAAGCGCGTGAACCGCACCTCCCGCGCACGGTTCCCGGCAAGGCGTCGAATCCGCGAACATGGCCGTCGAACAAGGGCCTCATGCAGCAAGGCCCCCCTTTTTCGAGGCGGCGATCGCCAAATCGCCCCAGCCCAATCTTCATCGACATGCGAATGCCCCGCGTAAAGACCTATGTCCACTAAGGAATCAGTCCTCAACGAGCCGCGCAACCCAAAAAAGATGTGTGCATTCAATAGCCCGCAAGGGGAGAGGGCACATTCATATACACTGTACCTCATCGTTCGATCTTCAAGCACGTACCACGGCGCACGGCTTGCGAGCTGCCGCAGCCCTACCGGAAACACACCGAGCGATCGCCGGGGACGAAGGAGTTGCCCGGTATGACCGTTTCGGCAACCAGCGTCCGTATTGACGAACACACCGTGTCGGTCGAACGGACCGATGGCCGAACGCTCAGCATGCCCTTAGTGCGGTTTCCTCGCCTGCTGCACGCCACTCCGGCCGAGCGTCAACAGGTTGAGATAAGCCGCGTCGGCCTGCGCTGGGAGGCTCTCGACGAGGACGTTTCGGTTGCCGGGCTGTTGGCCTCGTTCCTGTCATGAAGGCAAGAAAGCTGACACCGGCGTTGGAGCGTGTCGAGAGATGGCCGGCCGAGATTCAGCGAGCTGCGTAGCCCGGATAAGCGTCAGCGACATCCGGGGGCCGGTGTGTGTTGTCCCGGATATCGCTTTGCGCATCCGGGCTATTTCGCTAACGCAGTTTGCGCCGCCGGCTGAGACCGACAAAGCTTGCGCCCAGCACTCATTTTCGCCAGCGCTTCCAAGCTGATTTGGCCTGTCCAGTCCCTCGCGCAAAAACATTCCTATTTCTATTTTTCAGAATTCATGGTCTTATCCGCTCGTCCCGCCTCGATGCGAGGGGCGTATCGCGATCGTCACGACACGCGGGGTGGGATGCGGTGGGCGGATCGGGTTGCAGCGTGATCATTCATGCCGACGAACGACCCGATGCGCACGGCGAAATCGTGTGGTCCTGGCATCCCGGTGCTGGTGTCAAGCTGCTCGGAAGATGATCCGCGCGGCGACGGGGGCAAGACAGCCGGTCCCCGAGGAGCAACTGTGCTGAAGTAGACCGCCGATCGGCCGGCCTCAAGGCTGGCGCGAAGACGCGCCACCGCCTTCGGCGGCTGAAGGCCTTGACCCCGTCCGCTCGCCGGTCTGTCGGCTTGGCATGCGCTCGGTCATGGACCGAGCGCGGTAAGGCGCTCGATCAGCTCACCGCACCGCGTGGCGGCTGGAGTCCCATTTTTCGCCGCGTGCAATCATCGTGTTGAGGATGACGATCAGCTTGCGCATGCAGGCAATCACTGCGACCTTTTTCAGCTTTCCCTTGGCGATCAGCCGTTCATAGTAGGCCTTGAGTACCGGGTTGTTCTGGGTGGCTGCGCCGAGACAGGGCATGTAGAGGGCGTTACGGACCCAGCGGCGGCCACCCTTGATATGGCGCTCACCACGCCGTTTGCCGCTGTCGTCGTCATAAGGGGCGGCTCCCAACAATGCGGCAGCGATTTCCTCACGTACCGTCCCGAGCTCCGGAAGGCCCGCAATGAGGACCGCAGAGGCCACCTCGGCGAGACCCGGCACGCTTTCAATGATCTCGGCGCGTTCGGCAAATGCCGGTGTGGCCTTGATCGTGGCGGCGATGGCATGGTCGATCTTGGTGATCTCAGTGTCCAAGCCCTTCAAGACGCGGGCGTGGGCTTTCTGAACCGCTCCCGGCACGGCATGTTCGTTCTGGCTTTGCAAGCGGGTGCTCAGATCAATGAGAGCTTTGCGTGCTTTGACCAGTGCCGCCAGTTCCTCGCGTGCGGCATCGTGGGTCTGGCCCGACGCTTCGTCGAACGTCTCGGCGAACCAGGTGATCATCTCCGCGTCGATCGCATCGTTCTTGGCGAGCCGCCCGGCTGATCGGGCGAAGCTGCGCACCCGCTTGGGATCGACAATCCGTACCTCGATGTCAGCCTGGCGCAGCACCTTGGCCCAGTTCCGCTCATAGCCGCCGGACGCCTCCATCACCGCCTTGGCTGCTTTGTGCTTGCGCAGCCAGGCTACCAGCTTGCGGTGCCCCTCTGCGGTGCTCGGAAACGTTAGCCGCTGTGACAACGAGCGGATGCACGCATCCACCTTGTCCTTGGCCACATCGATACCGACGACAACGCGATCGTTTTGTGCCATCATCCACTCCCTTCCTTGCTCGTCCGGGCTCGAAGCCCATGCAACTGTTCGGGTTGAGGAAGACACACCGGATCTGTCCCTAGCTCCCCGTCAGGCTCTCCGGCCTTTGAGCACGTTCGGGCTCAGATCCAGCGACGGGCGGTTGGTGAGAACCGCCCGTTCGCACATTCTGGCACATTCGGAAGACACAAGAGCACGTATAAGCCGTAAAGCCATCCGCGCAGGGAAGGCCGGTTGTAGCGGCCCACCTGTGGTGACTGCCGCCTGCTTTTTGTCTGCAGGCGGGCCATGGGTGCAGGCCTTGCATCCGGCCTTCCCTGCGCCCTCGATGTCGAGAGCGTGAAGCCACCCGCGCATCACTCGGGCATCCCGTGCCGCGAGAACGCCTCATCACATCCGCTGTTTGACGATGTGCTGTTTGACAATGCGGAACGAGTCGAACCGTTATGAAGATAATCGACGAGATGCCCATGTCGAGCAAAGCCGAGGCGCAGCGAGACTGCGCGCCCCTACTCGCCGCCGACGCCGATCCGGTTCGGCAGCCGCTTCTCCAGCGCGTATTTGAACAGCGCGACCGTACGGAATACCGCATGCGCAAACTTGCCATAGGGCAAGGTCAGGAACAGCGCCATCACGGTGCCGAGATGGATCGCAAGCCACAGCGTCATGAACCGGGTGTCGCGGAGCACGAGCAGGGCAAGCCCCGTGAAGCTGACGACGAAGAGCAGCGCGATGAAGCCGCGGTCCATCGGCCGCTGCGCGGCATCGCCCCGCTCGGGACCGCGGTGCAGGTTGAGCCAGAGCAGGCCCGCAGGGCCAATCAACAGGCCGATGCCGCCGACCGTGCCGAGCATCACGGGAAGGCTGAGCCAGGGATATGGCGCCTCATAGGCCAGAAGATAATGGTCAAGCGTCGCCACGCTGGTGGCGGCGAAGCAGAGCAGAAAGCCGTACATCGTCAGCTGGTGAAACCAGCGCCGCGACAGCGTAAAGCGATCGTCGTCCTCGTTGCAGCCTTCGCCATGGCCGCCGCCGAGATAGCGCAGCCGGGCCACATCGGTCACGGCTTCCATCGCGGCCGGACCGCGCGCCTTGGTCAGCTCGGCCGCCCCCGGCGGGACCGGCTCGCGCCCCGGCGAGATGTCGCGCCAGAACCTGACGATGCCGACCGCGAAAGCTGCGATGGCGAACACGAACACGGCGCCGAACAGGCTCGCCAGGAAATTGTGCGGGAAGATCGCATAGAAATTTCCGGCGAACGGCTTGTCGGTCAGCCCGCCCGCGATCGCCACGGCGAGCACAAGAAACAGCGCAAGCCCGCCGGCCAGCGCGAGCGCCAGCGTCAGGCCCTGGCGCTGATAGAGCCGTCCGAAGCTGGAAGGCCACGCATAGTGCCGATAGGTCTGCCCCCTCACCTTGGCCATCGCCTTGGGCACGTTGACGGCGAACTCGTGCGGCGGCGCATATTGGCAGGCGTAGAGGCACGCCCCGCAATTGTGGCAGAGATTGGCGAGATAATGCGTGTCCGCTTCCGTGAACTCGAGCCGGCGCGTCATCGCCGGGAACACAGCGCAGAAGCCTTCGCAATAGCGGCAGGCGTTGCAGATCTGCATGACCCGCGCGATCTCCTGCTCGTCCTTGCCGAGTAACGCGCTCAGGTCCGGCGTGGTGGTGCAGGCCGCGGCCGCGATCGTCTCAGTGAGCGGCGGCATAGGCCAGCTCCTCCTTGAACTCGGGATGATGGAAGCCGGCGCTCACGGCGGCATTGACGCCGGCGATGCGGCCGAACGCGGTGCCGATGCTCATGCCGACGCCCGCGGTGTAGCCCTTGCCCAGCACATTGCCGGCCATCATCTCGCCGGCCGCAAACAGGTTGGCGCTCGGCACGCCGGCAAAACGCACCGCGGCGCTCTCGTCGGTCTTCATCCCGAGATAGGTGAAGGTGATGCCGGGCTTCAACGGATAGGCGAAGAACGGCGCCGCATCGATCGGTTGGGCCCAATGGGTCTTCGGCGGGGTCAGCCCCTCGGTGCGGCAGTCATCGAGCACGGTGTGATCGAAGCTGCCGGGGCGGCAGGCGGCGTTGTAGACGTTCAGGGTTGCGGCGAAGGTCGCGACATCGAGACCGATCTTCTGCGCCAGTTCCTCCAGCGTCTCGGCCCGCGTGCCCGGAAAAACCGGCGGCATGAAGCGGCCGACGGCCTTGCGATCGATGATCGACCACGCGGTCTGGCCGGGTTGTTGCCCCACGAGCCGTCCCCAGATGGCGTAGCGCTTGGGCCAGAAATCCTCGCCCTCGTCGTAGAAGCGCTGCGCCTCCCGGTTCACCACGACACCGAGCGAGACGCAGTCGATGCGGGTGCAGATGCCGCCGTCGTAGAGCGGCGCGCGGGCGTCGATCGCGACGCAGTGCGCCTGCGTCGGGTCGCCGATCGCGTCGGCACCGGCGTCCAGCATGAACTTCAGCAGCACACCCTGGTTGAAGCGCGTGCCACGGATCAGGAAATTCTCCGCCGGCCATTCGCCGCGCTCGTTGCGGCCCCAGGCCTCGCGCTGCCAGGCGAGATTGGATTCGAAGCCGCCGCAGGCGAGCACGCAAGCCTTGGCGGCGATGCGCTCACCCTGCTCGGTGATCGCGGCGACGAAGCGCCCGTCCTTAAGTTCGAGGCTCTTCACCGGCGTGTCGTAGCGCACGCCCACACCGAGCCCGGCGGCGCTGCGGTAATACGCGTTCACCAGCGCCTTGCCGCCGCCCATGAAGAAGGCGTTGGTGCGCGCCACATGCAGTGCGCCGGAGAGCGGCGGCTGGAAGTGCACGCCGTGGCGGCGCATCCAGGGCCGGCAGCGCGAGGAATGCCGGATCACCAGCCGGGCCAGCCGTTCGTCCGTCAGGCCGCCGGTGACCTTGAGCAGGTCCTGCCAGTATTCCTCTTCGCTGTAGGCATCGACCAGCACGTCTTGCGGCGCATCGTGCATGCAGCGCAGGTTGCGCACATGCATCGAGTTGCCGCCGCGCCAGCTTTGCGGCGCGGATTCCAGCAGCAGCACCGAGGCGCCCGCCTCGCGCGCCATCAGCGCCGCGCAGAGCGCGGCATTGCCGCCGCCAATGACGAGAACGTCGGGCTCTCCTGCCATCAGATGTTTGCTCCCGCAACCGTTGGTCCGGCGCCAGCACCCCGGGGGTTGGAGAGGTGATCGGCACCGTCCGGCGAGCGCTGCCAGACGTTGCCGCCGCGCGCGGCTTGGCTGTTGAACTCGGACACGGTCTCGACAAAAGCGGTTTCAGGAATATCGATCATGCGTGCCAGACTCGTCGCACGATCAGCGCGCTTCGGATGGCCGGATGCGATATCCTGCACATTCGAGCGCGGGAACGGCTTAACCTTGCCCCACCCGCATTTCCACAAAAAGCGACGATCGCAGATCAGCCAAGCGGGAATCGCAACCTCGGCATGGGCAAGCTGAGCGTGGCCGAAGTCATGACTGGATACCGCCACTGCGCCCTGATGCGCTCCCGGCCGGAGCGCTCGCGACGAGCTAACGCAATTTTGCGTGGCTTTGGCTTCGTGACTGAAACAAAGTTCCCGTTCGGCCGTTCCTGTAAACCTTCCCGCCAAACCAACGGCGCGACGAGCGTAGCCTTGAGGGTACCATCATGATCAAATCCCGATTGTTGATCGCCGGTCTCATTGCAGGCGCAAGCGCGATCGCAGTCCCCCTCGTCACCGCCGTCGCTGTCCAGGACACCGGGCTCGCGCCTCAGGATCTCGCCGTGCTCGCCGGCGTGATCCAACTCGTCCGCCAGGATTACGTTCATCCCGTGGGCTCGGACGAACTGGTCAAGGACGCGCTCAAGGGGATGCTCCGTCGCCTCGACCCGCATTCCGATTACATGGACGAACAGGAGTTCAAGGATTCCAAGGCCGACATGGCCGGGAAATTCGGCGGGCTTGGCATGCAGATTTCGCAGCAGGAGGGCGTGGTGAAGATCATCGCGCCGATCGATGGGACCCCGGCCGCGCGCGCCAAGCTCGAACCGGGCGATGCCATCGTCATGGTCGACCACACCAGCACGCAAGGGGTCAGCCTGCAGAAGGTGGTCGACGAATTGCGCGGCGATCCCGGCTCGAAGGTGACGGTCACCATCCTCCGCGGCAAGCAGGAGCCGTTCAACGTCACGCTGACGCGGGAGATCATCAAGGTCGCATCCGTCAAGTCCGAGCTCGAGCCCGGCGGCATCGGCTATATCAGGATCACCCAGTTCGGCGGCGACACGGCGGATGGCTTCAAGAAGGCGATCACGGATTTCAAGCAGGGCCCTGACGGCGGCGTGAAGGGCCTCGTGATCGATCTGCGCAACGATCCCGGCGGACTTTTGACCGCGGCCGTCGACGTCGCCGGCGATCTGCTCGACGGCGGACCCGTGGTCAGCATTCATGGCCGACAGGCAGACGATCAGCAGAGCTTCGCTGCACCGGCGCATGGCGACATGTTGCCCGGCGTCCCCGTCGTGGTTCTGATCAATGGCGCCTCGGCGTCGGCCTCGGAGATCGTCGCCGGCGCCCTGCAGGACCGGCACCGCGCCACCATCATGGGAACGCAAAGCTTCGGCAAAGGCTCGGTGCAGACCATTGTCCCCCTGAAAGGACATGGCGCGGTGCGGCTGACGACCGCGCTCTACTACACGCCCTCGGGCCGCTCCATTCAGGATGACGGCATCGCCCCCAATGTCGTGGTCGAAGCGCCCAAGGACCAGCAGATCAGCGGCGGCCCCCTGTTGCGTGAAGCCGCGCTGCAGGGCGCGTTCAAGAATCCGGGACCGCTCGGGCCGACGCCCGGCGCGAACACGACGCAAGCCGCACTGTCGCATGAAAAGAACACGTCTTCGGCCCCGATCAAGGCGGACCTCATCGGCAAGCCCGACGACGCGCAGCTGAAGGCGGCCCTCGCCTATCTGGATGCGAATGCGGGCGAGCAGGCGAAATCGACCGGCGCGCCCCAGACGAGTCCCGACGTCAAGTGACCACCCCTCTTCGGTGCGGCGCGAGGTGATCGATGACAAAGTTTGCGAAGGGTGATCACGTCTCCTGGAACTCGGAGGCCGGCCATGTCACCGGCCACATCATCGCGGTTCATGTGCGCGACTTCGACTACAAGGGACACCGCCATCACGCCTCCAAGGAGTCCCCGCAATACGAGATCAAGAGCGACAAGAGCGACCACATCGCGGCACACAAGGAGAGCGCCTTGACGAAGCTGAGCGGCAAATAAGACCGCGGTTGGGATGGATGAAGCAGCGCACCGTTCCGAGAACGCGACGGCTCCGAGCGCTCCTCCCGTCTTCACCATCGGCCATTCCACCCGCACGATTGCCGAGTTCGTCGCCTTGCTGCGGGCCGGCCGCGTTCAGCTCGTCGTCGATATCAGGCGGATCCCGCGCTCGCGGACCAATCCGCAGTACAATGCCGACGTGCTACCCGCTGCGCTCGCGCTGTATCAGATCGGCCACATGCGCATCTCCGAGCTCGGCGGCCTGCGCAAGACCAGCGGCATCGCTCCGGAGAGCAACGCGTTCTGGACAAACCAAAGCTTCCATCATTATGCGGACTACGCCCTCACGGACGAGTTTCAGCGCGGCTTCGATCGTCTTCTGCAAGTGTCAGCCGAGCAGCGTACCGCCATCATGTGCGCGGAAGCCGTGTGGTGGCGCTGTCATCGGCGCATCGTGGCCGACTATCTGATCAATGCCGGCCGCACCGTTTATCACCTGATGGACACGGATCAGGTTCAGCCCGCGGCCTTGTCGCCGGGCGCCGTGCGCGCCGGCGACAGACTGATCTACCCGGCTTCGGCGGACCGGGCGTAGGACGGGTTGAGCACGGCGCTAGACTGCGGCCCCGGCGATCTCCGCGATGAATCGTCCGCAGCGCTCGACGATCAGATCCTTGTCGTTGTCCAGTGTCGCCACGTGATAGGAGTTGTCGAGCCAAAGCAGGCGCACATCGCTGGAACTCACCTCCTGCGCGATTCGCTTGCCATTCGCCGACGGCACGACGTGATCCTCTTTGGAATGGATCGCGAGCGTGGGACAGGTGATCTTGCGCAGCAAGCTTTCGGTTGCCGCAATCAGGACGTGGACCTGCCGGAGGCAGGCGACTGGCACTTCCTGATAAGCGAGCTCTTTGACGCCTGCAGCCTTGATGTCCGAGCCGATGCCCGGGACACGCTTCGGCGCTGCGCCGTCCGATATGAGTTCGGCCATTGCGCCGTCAAAGATTCCGACCGCGCCGTTGATCGGGATGGCGCCGGCCACGATGTTCGGAAATCGCGCGGCAAGATTGAGGGTCATCGTCCCCCCCATGGAGAGGCCGGTGACGAATACTCTTTGGCCCTGACCTGCCAGTTCGTGAAGGGCCTGCTCTGCCGACGCCAGCCAATCGAGGTAGCCGGTCGTCTCCATATCGTCCGGCGAGGTGCCGTGGCCCTTCAGGCGCGGACCGCTCACGGTAAAGCCGAAGCGTCGGTGGAGCTCCTCGCCGAGATACCGCATGCTTTGCGTCGATCCAGTGAAGCCGTGAAGTACGAGGACCGCGGGTCCCTCGCCCTGCATGAAGAACGGTTCGGCTCCAGCCATCACCTCAGTCATGTCATCTCTCTCCTGTTCTCATCCTGCGGCCGCAGCCGTTCTCGCTTGGTGATCGAATGCCTCAGGATTGACGCTGCGCTGAATAGGCAGCCGCCGCAACGCCGATAATCGCCCCCTGCAGCATCAGCTTGGCAGGCTCGCCGAGCCCGAGGCTCGTCAGCAGGTTGAAGCTGAACGTCAACATCAAGGCAGCGACGGTTGGGCCAAGCACGCCCCCCTTGCCCGAGCCGAAGGTCACGCCGCCGAGAATGACCGCCGCAAGCGAATTCAGCGCAAGGTCGCGGCCGATATCCATACTGCCGACACCGACAAAGCCGATGAGCAGGAACCCGGAAAACACGGCGAACAGGCTCGACAGAACGTGGACGATCGTCACGACCCGAACGTAGGGAATGCCCGAGACCCAGGCGGCCTGCGGATTGGCGCCGATGGCATCGATATAGCGCCCCAACACCGAAACACGCAGAAAGATCGCAGCCGGCATCAATAGGCCGAGCCAGACCAGCAGCGCGACCGGGAAAACGCCCACTCGCAACTGCCCGATCTGGCGCAACAGCATGGGCGCGTCCCCCGGCGACCTCAACTGGCTGAACGAGACGACGACGCCGCTGACGATCATGGTCATGGCCAGCGTCACGATCACCGAGGACGCACGCAGGCGCGTGATGAAGAACGCATTGATCAATCCGACCGAAGTACCGAAGGCCAGGCAGATCAGGAGCAAGACCGGTTCGGAAAACGGCAGCAAGCCGCTCGTAAGAATATAGCTCACGCCGACAATAACGCCGCCGATGGAAAGGTCGAGCGACAGGACGCGCATGCAGAGCGACTGGCCTATGACTGCGATTCCGAGCGGAGCCGCCTGACGCGCGATCAGGAACAAGAGCAGCGGGGACAGCAACGCTGGACGGACCAGGTAGGAGGTGCACAGCAAAATCACGAGGGCGGCATAGGCGAATGGAAGCTCCCGAACGGCACTTGCCGCCGAGCGCAGCCTTTGCCCCCACATGAGCGGTCTACCCATCGTCACCTCGGTCATGCGCCGATCACCTTCCGCCTCTGCAGGCCGATCGCCAGCAGCAGCAGGCAGCCCGTGGCCGCGGTTCGGAGGAACGGCGAGATACCGATGAGATTCATTCCGTTGGTCATGAAGCCGAGCGTAAGGACGCCCGCGACGACACCGGCAACGCTGCCGGCACCGCCGGCCAGTTGAACCCCTCCCAGGGCGATGGCGGTGACGGAATCGAGCGAATAGGGCGCACCGATCGTTGCGTCACCTCCGGCGACCCGTGCTGTCAGAAAGGTGCCCGCCAACACCGCACCGAGAGAGCAGATCACGTAGCAAGCGATCCTGTGCAAGGTGACGGGAACCCCATTGCGAGCCGCGCTGGGAGGATTGGCACCGATTGCAAAAATGCGGAGCCCGAAGCGGGTGAGGTGCAGCGTCGCGGCAGTCAGCCCCAGGGCCGCCACGCACCAGAAGAACGCGGCCGGGATACCGTCGACGTCCGAGACTGCAAGCGTCCTCAGATATTCCGGAACCACCCCACCCGGTACGGGATGGATCAGCAGGGCCAAGCCTTGCAAGAAGGTCATGGTCGCAAGCGACATGACGAGCGGATGGACGCTGAACAAGGTCACGCCGATTCCATTGACAAGCCCGGCAGCAATGCCGACCGCTAATACAGCAGGCATTGCCAACTGGGGATCCAGCGTGACGAGCATCGCGCTCGTCAGGCTCATGACCGAGCCGACGGAAAGATCGATGCCCCCGGAAATGGCAATGATCATCTGTCCCAGCGAAACGATCAGAAGTCCCGCGATCTGGCTGTTGACGTTGGCAAGATTCTGAAAGCTGAGAAAAGTTGAGGATGAAAGACAGAGGATAAGGAATAGGGCCAACGGCAGCACGAGCGTCATTGCGTTGATGCCGGAGCGGCCCGGTGTGCGCAAAAGCCTAAGCATTGGCGCGCGCAGCCTGCGATCCGTCGGCGGACGATCGTTCAGTCAAGGCAAAGCGCATAACCTCCTCCTCGCTGGTCGTAGCGCCGTCGAGTTCTGCGGTGATCGCGCCACCACGTACGACCACAACCCGGTCACAGAGCCCCAATACTTCCTGTAATTCGCTCGAGGTCAGCACGACCGCGCCGCCGCCGTCCGCGAAATCTCGCAACAACGCATAGATCTCGGCTTTGGCGCCGATATCGACGCCCCGGGTCGGCTCCTCCAGAAGGAGCACATCGACGCCGGACGCCAGCCAACGTCCGATCATGACCTTCTGCTGATTGCCACCTGACAGCATTCCTACGAGCTGTTTGGGACTCGTCGCGCGAACTCGCATGCGCTCCATGAGGCTGGCGACGAGGTCCGTCCTGACCTTTGCGCGCTGCCAGACCGAGAAACGGCGAAGCATGCCGAGCACGATGTTTTCCGAGATCGACAGCGAGAGATAGAGCCCTTCAGACTTCCGGTCTTCAGGCACGAAACCGATACCCGCGAGCGCGGTGGCGACCACGGTGAGATCGAGGGGGTGCGAGCCGTCCCCAGCGGCGCTCGACTTTGCCACTTGTCCCTGGACCGCCGGCTGCAATCCCGCGAGCGCACGGATGATATCGCGCTGGCCCTGCCCCTCGAGTCCCGCAAGGCCAAGGATTTCCCCGCGCCGCACCGCGAATGAAACCGAAGGACCGCCCTCCGCTGTAACCAAGCCGGACACATCGAGCGCGGAATTCGAAGATCTCTGCAGCGGCTTGCGAGCGGGATAGAATTGCGTAAGTGGTGGGAAACTCAAAGTTCTGTACTTATGAGCCAAAGTTCCGAACTAGGTGTCGAGATTTCAATGACTTGGCCCCTTTTGCGGCAACGGGCTGCAGCCATGGGCAAAGTTGGTCCCCTATAAGTTGGTCCCCTAATCGGGGCAAAGTAGGTCCCCTAGCCTGAGACACACAAAACCCCGCCGGTGACGGCGGGGTTTTTCAGTTCCGGGGCCTGGAGATGGGTCGCTCGGGCAGGCCGCTTCTGCGGTCCGGACCCTCAAGCTGACGTTGAAGTAGGCGTTTGGCGAGTCCCAACCGGGCAATGGCGGTCAGAAATGCAGCTGCTTTGAAAAGCGAAGCCGACCGATCATACTCGCATCGCACTGGCATTATGCGGGTAGAACACATTGCGATCGCTTTCTCCGCATCTCTTCAGAAACTTACATAATCTGGGTGGCTGGCGGATCAGCGGTTCAGACGCCGCGTGCTAAGGTTTTCGTGAGGCAACCCGCCGTCCGATCCGCGCCCTCGTCTGCCGGCGCAATCTCAATGACAAGCCAGTCCAAGACCGGGCGCTTAAGTTCGGCCAGACCACGTGGACTTCTCGGCTTTCGTGGTTCCGGATTGCCGGTCCTGCAGTGGCATGATGAAGCCCGATGTAGTGTTCTTCGGCGAAACAGTCCCCCGAGACCGGGTCGCCTTCGGCATCGTCGGCGACGAAATCCTCAAAGCGGATCGGCGGCGTGCGTTTCCAACTTCCGTTGGCAACTCGACATTTCGCCCAGGCATTATTTGTCGTCGTCCTTGGTAGATTTCCGTTCGCAGGGAGAAGCGTGGGCGACGATCTAAAGGATCTCGAGACCGCCCTCGCCTGCGTCGAAGTTTTCGCGTCGGGTGGACGAGTAGGCTTCGCCGTGCTCGCTGCCCTTCCTTGGTTCAATTGGCCGGGGCTCGATTAGACACCTTGCAGTAATTCCGACAAAGTCGTGGTAAGCTTAGATTGTGCAGGCGGGATGATCGGGATGAAAGAGATTCTTATTGCAATTCTCGGCGTAGCTTCAGCCATCTTCGGGGCCAAATGGTTCAACCCGGACTTCGACCAATTCCCCTACTTCTGGAGGAATACTGATATAAGGATTTCCAGCGACTTCGTTTACGTGCATTTCGATTTTTTCGCCGATCAGCGGAAAGATCAGCCCGTCGACAGCTTCAACGGCACACCAGTTTTCGACAAAGCTACGTACGTTGAGAACGTCGATATGCACCGGACGAGCGCCGCGTACGCCATACGCCTCACCAGCAGCGGGATCGAGCCCGAAATCAAGGCGATTGAGCCACAGGTCCGGCTCAAGACGAAGCGTGCGCCGACCGAAGACAAGAACACGATTGAGTACACGGTCGAATCAGAGGCGGACCTCGACCAGAATACGGAGTACGCGTTGACCGGCGTGTCCCCCAGCCCGCGCATGATCTACGTTTTCCGAAACGGCTTTCAGGGCGGCAACTCGTTGGGAGGAAAGGACATCAAGTACCCAACAGAGAAACTCACCCTAGTTTACGATTTCACATCGATCCGATGGTCCGAATACGCCGAAACGCCTGCGCCCTCCGCTTGCCTCAAACACGCGAAAGAAGACGATTCACGCACGGTGCCTGTCAATTGGCAGAACGGAATCGCGATCGTGGAAGCGATCAAGCTTCAGCCGGGCGACAAAGTTCGAATCTTTTGGACCTGGCGCGGACAAAACTCGGCCGTTTCCTGCGGCGACGCTCTTTAAGCAATTCCGAGAAGCCTAATGATTTCGACCTGCATCAAGGACGCCAACCGCCTACTTGCTATGCCCCTCCCCGACATCGATCGCATCATGCCGATGATCGCCAAGCAAGTACGGCAGGCGCTGGCTTTACCTACCAAGCGATCACGACCGAGCCGTTCGGCACAGGAATGGCTACCGAGCGCCGCAGCAGCTGCCCGTTCCGCAAACAAGCGCAAGTTGACGATCACCTAAGCAAGGCTTGGCGTATGCTTGAGCGCGAAGGGTTCATCGAGATCTCTCCCGGCATCAATGGCACCCTCGCCGACGGCCAACTCCGATAAAAATGACAGTCCATCGCAGAACGCCTCTCCGAGCACGTCCAAAACGGCCGAACCTGAAGGCTACGAAACCGGTCGCGACGATTTCGCGAAGGCCGAAGGAGAGCTATCCGTCACTGCGCTCGTGGACGATGGCGCAAGTCTTCGAACACTGATCCGCTTGGCAAAAACGACAGCATGGCCGCTGTGGGTATGACTTCCACACTGCCGAATTCCGTTGACTGGATGCGGGATACCCGCAGCGTCCACGTCCGACCGTATCCAGGCTGGCCGGATACGGTCGGAATGCGGACGAACTCAAACCACTCTCTGATGAAGCTGTCCTGCCCGGCGTCGAGGTGGTCGCCACAAATCATAGCTACGTCACCGATGTCGCGTAGCCTGCAGTTGTGCCAAAATGCGACACCTATTTGAAGGTCAGAAGTCTCCGCGGTGTATCTACCATCATCGAACGAATCTGTTCATCCGAGATACCGCGCCTACGCATGAAGGGCAGAATATTGGCATAGATATGCTGATAGCCATGCCCGCCGTATCGCAACAATCTCGTCTTTGAGAAAATGTCGTGGCTGATCACCAACTGGTCGCCATATCCACGGTCGAGGAGGACCTTGATCCACTTTACGCGGAGATTGTCATTTGGCATGTCGATGTCGGCCGGACCGTAGGCGGACTGTTCCCAACCAAAAAGATCGAACTCTAGAATCGCTCCCGTATCCGCTAGGCGCAGCAGCCGCTCTTCATCGAAAATGGTGCGTTCGATGTGACTGACAATCAGCCTCTCTACGATCCCGCCCGTGCTCCGAACGAAATCGGCGACCTTCTTTGGTTGATCGGGATGTCGGCCAGGGTGAACGTTCAGCGAAGCTCCGGTTTCCATTTGTGCGAGAACGGCGCCTTCGAGCACCCGCCTCTCAGCGGCATCCCAAGGCTCCTCGCATCCGATTTCGCCGATGATCCCTGCGCGGATGTTTGTACCCCATGCGCCCTCGCGAATCGCGGCGATCATCTCGGACGCGAAGCTATCAACGCTTCGATCTTTGTTTTCGGGAAAATGGTAGCCGTGAACGTAGTGGCCGCAGCCCATAACTATGTTGATACCAGACTCGCGCGAGATCCGAGCAAGCGTCTCCGGTTCGGGGCCTATTCCGCCGATGGTCAGTTCGACTAGGCTATTTCCTCCCGCGGCCTTCAGTTCCTTCAGTTCGGCAATCGCGACGTCGGGCTCGTCCAGGCGAAAATTGTTCGCAGAGGACAACTGCCCATAGCGGATCTTAAAGGAATTCTCCAAGGTAATGATGTCGTCAGGGGGCAACGGCTTTGCGCGCTGGCTCAGCGGATTGAGATCTACAATGAGATGCTCATGCATCAAAGTGGAGCCGAGCTCCTCTGGGTCGATGAGCCCAGTCACCGTTTGGATCTTACCGCTGAGTTTGGTGTGGTTAGACATGGGTAATCCGCTTCTTGAGCCCTCAAGGCCCCGTGCTACGTAAGAAGCAAGGCATCGTCATCAATGCTCTCGGCCCGGACATCAGAGAATTTCTGGAGAAGGTCTTCGACCGTGAGGCCTTTGCGATCATCTCCGCTGAAATCCAGCACAATGCGCCCTTCGTGCATCATGATGGTGCGAGTGCCGTGATCGAGCGCCTGCCGCATCGAATGCGTGACCATGAGCGTGGTCAAATTACCCCTCCGAACGAGGTCGTCCGTGAGCCGCATGATCGATGCAGCCGTTCTTGGATCGAGTGCGGCCGTGTGTTCGTCCAAGAGAAGCAATTTCATTCCAACAAGCGCCGCCATCAGAAGGCTGACGGTCTGCCGCTGCCCTCCCGAAAGCTGCGACATTTTCTCATGGAGGCGGTTCTCCAGCCCGAGGCCGAGTACGGACAACTCATCCTTGAAACGGGAAACGAGCTGCCGGTTGCTTGCGAGCGCTAAGCCTCGCCGCGTACCTCGTGCCGCCGCTAGCGCCATGTTTTCTTCGATCGTCAACGAACCGCATGTACCGACAAGCGGATCCTGGAACACGCGTCCGACATAGGAAGCACGTCGATTGAGCGGCAAGAACGTTACATCCTGTTCGTCGAACAGGATGCGGCCCTGAGACAGCTTGTTTTCCCCGCTGAGCGTATTGAGCAGGGTGGACTTTCCAGCGCCGTTGCTCCCGATGACAGTGACAAACTCACCGGGCTTCAGCGTAAGCGACACGCCTCGCAACGCGACACGTTCCAAGGGCGTTCCCACGCCGAAGATGACGGTAGCTTTGTCCAGCGCAATCATAGCTCACCTCGTACGGCGCGGGCGTCACGGGTTGTCTGGGACTTCCGTGCGATTCTTTTACGTACCCTTGGCATCAGCAACGCGAATATGACCAGGAGTGCGGTGATCAAGTTCAAATCCTGCGATTGCAGACCGATAGCGTTGAGATTGAGCGCTAAGGCGACGACAACACGGAATACGAGCGCACCCAAAATTGCCCCGAGAACGGAGGGCAGGACCTTAGAGCTCGAGATAAAGCTCTCGCCAAGAATGACGGCCGCGAGCCCAACGACAATCGTTCCGATGCCCATCGCGACATCGGCCGACCCTTGGCTCTGGGCGAATAGCGACCCTGCGAGGCCAACTAGGCCATTGCTGATCGCGAGCCCGACGAAAACGGCAAGCTTGGTATCGACGCCGTTGGCGGCTGCCATGCGGCTGTTGATCCCCGTCGCGCGAATGGCAAGACCGATCTGCGAGGAAAGGAACCGTGAGACGATGGCAATGGATGCGAAAGCGAAGATCAGGAGGGTAGCAACGACAGCCTGCGAGTCAGGCAGCCCAAAGTCTTGAAGGTATGAAAAAATTGTCCGTTCTTGAAGCAGGGCGATGTTGGGTTGCCCCATGATGCGGAGATTGATCGAGTATAGCGCGATCGAAACAAGAATACCCGACAACAGGTGCAAAAAGCCGAGGCTGACGGTCAGCAAAGCGGTAATGCACCCGGCCGCGGCGCCAACGAGTGCGCCAAGCGCCGTAGCGACCAATGGATCTATTCCGTTGACCAGTGAGACCGCCGTCGTCGCTGCGCCGAGGGGAAAGCTCCCTTCGACGGTCAGGTCGGGAAAATCCAAAACGCGAAACGAGATGTAGACCGCGATCGCCACCAAGCCGAAAATCAGACCTGCCTCGATGGCTCCCATCCATGCGAAATATGACATGGCGTGCGCCTCCTCATTTCACGGTCGTCTTGACGGTCTCACGAAACGACGCCGGCGCGGATACACCGAGCTGGCTTGCGATCTTCGCGTTGAAGCCGAGGTCAAGAGAGGAAGGAAGGTCGACGGCGATTTCACCCGGCTTTTCGCCTTTGAGAACCCGCACCACGATTGCGGCAGTCCGCACACCGATCTGCTCGTAGTCGACTCCGGTCGCGGCAAGCGCACCCCTCGGGACACTGCCCAGGTCGGAAGCGAAGATCGGAATTTTCGATTCCAGGCTTACCCGCGTAAGCGCCTCGAAGTTCGACGTGAGCGTTCCATCGTTGGGGGCATAGAAGACGTCTGCTTTCCCCACCAGACTCTGCGCAGCCGGAAGCACATCGCTCGCCTTGGCGATTGATGCCTCCACAGTCGCAAAACCTAGGCTAGCGGCTTCAGTCTTGAAGCGATCGACCGACGCGCGCGAGTTGGCTTCCCCCGCGTTGTAGACGATGCCTATGTTCTTTGCAGCCGGAACGAGTTGTTTGATGGTTGCGAGCAGTTGGCCAAAGGGCGCGCGGTCACTGGTCCCGGTGATGTTGCCGCCGGGATGTTGAAGATCATGGACGACCTTTGCTCCCAGTGGATCAGCGAGCCCGGCGAAGACGATTGGCAGGTCCTTGATCGTCTGGGCCATCGGCTGCGCGACTGGAGTGCCCGTCGCCACGATTACCTCCGGACGGTCACCGGCGAACTTCTTCGCGATCTGGACAGCGGTAACCGTGCTTCCTTGGGCGCTCTGCAGTTCGATCCGGTAGCCGTTCTCCGATGTGATCCCGCCCTTATCCAAACCTTCGCGCAAGCCTTTCAAGAGTAGCTGTACCGAGGGATGCTCGACGAAGGTTGCGACCGCGACAACCTTCTCGGCAGCTTGCGTAGATGTTGCGAGGCCAAATTGCAGTAGCATGCTGGCGGCAAGAAGCATTTTCTTCACGTTCCCACTCCTTTTCTGTTCTTTCGATAGGTATTTGTGCGTCAAGAACCCACTCGGCTCGCCGTTCGCGGCGCCCTCTTTAGCGTCGCTCTGGGATGAGCCCCCCTGGCTTGAAGCGCAACGTCGCGAGGAGGATTACCCCCATAACGATGAGACGCATCTGCGAGGCGTTTCTGATGAGCTGTTCGCGAACCGGATTTCCATCCGAGAGCCACCCAACCGTGTTTTGCAGAAGCCATGTCCCGATGGGGTCGGCTTCGATCCAACAGGTCCAGATGATCAGCGCGCCGAGCACCGCGCCCCAGTTGGTTCCAGCGCCCCCGACGATCACCATCACCCATATGAGGAAGGTGAAACGCAATGGCTGGTACGATCCAGGCGTGAATTGACCATCCAAAGTAACAAGCATGGCTCCGGCTAGCCCGACGACAGCCGCGCCCAGCATGAAAACGCTCAGATGCAAATTTTCGACGTTCTTACCCATCGCGCTCGCGGCAACCTCATTGTCACGAACTGCGTAGATCATTCGGCCCCAAGGGGAATGAAGCGCTCTTTCTGACAACCACAGAAGCACGCCGAGCACGACCGTAAACAGTCCGGCATATCCGAGTTTGACCGCCAGCGACGCGCCGTCCTGCGGAAGAAGGCCGAGATAGTTGCTCAACGTCTGAAGCCACGGTGTCTGCGCGAGCTCGAGTTCGTCCGGCAATGGTCTGGGGAGGCCGACAACGTTCTTGACGCCGCGGCTCAGCCAGTCTTCGTTTTTGAGGATCGCAACGACAATCTCCGAGATTCCCAAGCTTGCGATCGCCAAGTAGTCGCCTCGAAGGCCGAGCGCGATCTTGCCGACGAGCCAGGCCGCGGCCGCAGCGAAGACCGCGCCAACGGGCCAGGACAGAAGCACTGGCAATCCGAGACCACCAAGATAACCCTTTGCCGAGGGATCTATCGCCTCAATCGCCTCCTTGGCTGGAACGAAGAAGTGCTCGAGTAGGGCGTAGCCCAGCACGATCAAAACAACGATCACTGCTGATTTAATCCGCCGTGAAAGCGACGACAGCCGAACCGCTCCAAGCACGGCGACGACGACTAGAACGGCGACGACCAATGATGCGATGAGGCCAGCCCCGCCAGCCGTGACGGCCGCAGGGACGCCGGCGGCTGATACCACGACAACAGCTAGGCCGCCGAGCGCAGCGAAGCCCATTACGCCAAGGTTGGGAAGCCCCGCATAACCCCACTGCATGTTGAGCCCGAGAGACATCACTGCGGAAACGAGACAAAGATTTAGGATCGTCAGCGCGACAGAAGCGCTTTGGATTGCCGCGATTATCAAAAGAATAGCGGCGACGGCAGCGAAGAGAGCGATGTTTCTGATAGAGAAGCTCACGCTGACCTCCTGTTGAGAAAACCGGAAGGCCGGACGATTAGAACTACGACGAGAATAACGAAAGAAACGGCATACTTATAGTCGGTCGAAATCAACTGATAGAGGCTGTCAGACGTCCAATCTGCCGGAACTACGTAGCCTAAGAACCTCTTGAACGAGTAGGTAAGCGCCACTTCGGAAAATGCGACTATGAACCCTCCGATAATCGCACCGACAGGGTTGCCAAAGCCCCCGACGATCGCCGCCGCAAAGATTGGCAAGACGAGCTGTTGATACACAAAGGGCCGAAAGCTCTTGTCCAGGCCGTACAAAACTCCCGCAAGAGTCGCCAGCGTCGCAGCCAGGATCCATGTGATGGTCACAACACGCTGCGCACTGATGCCCGAAAGGCCCGCAAGGTCTTCATTGTCAGCGTAGGCACGCATTGCCTTACCAGTCTTCGTATAGTGAAGAAACCAGAAGAGCAGCGCGACGCTTGCGGCTGCTAACACGATTGTCATGATCTGTGTCGCCCGGATGGCAAGTCCTTCCTGCAACCCTGTCAGATCCCTGAAGCCTTTTGCAGAAACGACGAAGCGCACACCGTCATCAAGGGTGCGATCATCGGTTCCGATGATGAACCGGACGATGCCGCTCATAACCAGCATGACGCCGATCGAAACGATCAGCAGAACGATCGGATCGGAGCGCTTCGCCCGGTAGTATCGGTACACACACCGATCTGTCCCGAGCGACACCAAGACTGTGACGAAGATACCGACCGGCAACGCGAGCAATGCCGTCGCCAATGGCTGTATTGTGAGCCCTCTCGCCTGGAGCCACCAAGTCACCAGAAGGGTCGTCATCGTGCCGAACGACATGAGTTCCCCGTGGGCGAAGTTGGAAAACCGCAGAACGCTGAAGAGCAGGCTGACCCCCAAAGCACCCAGTGCAAGCTGGCAGCCATACGTCGTCGCGGGAACGATCAAATAGTTAAGCAAAAGGACGAAAGCATTTGCGAGATCATGCATTGCTCAGCCCCCCAGAAACGTCATGCGTACTTCGTCGTTGGCGAGTAGCGCTGCCCCTGTATCGGTGAATTTGTTTTCTCCCTGCACAAGGACATAACCGACGTCGGCTATCTCGAGTGCGGGCTTGGCATTCTGTTCGACCATCAGAATCGCGATTCCGGTACGAGCAACCTCGATGATGCGGTCGAAGAGTTCGTCCATCACGATGGGCGAAACCCCGGCGGTCGGTTCATCAAGCATGAGTACCTTTGGTTGGGTCATGAGGGCGCGACCAACCGCGACCTGCTGGCGCTGACCACCCGAAAGCTCCCCGGCGAGCTGGCGCCGCTTGGGCTTGAGTGCCGGAAAAAGCTCGAATATTTCTTCGATCGTTCCCCGAATATCGTCTTTGCGCAGGTAACCCCCCATCTCGAGGTTTTCCTGTACCGTCATGGACGGAAACACATTGTTGACTTGCGGGACAAAGCTCATCCCTCGTTCAACGCGGCGCTGAGGTGACAGTGACGTAATATCCTCATCTTCGAGACGCACTGATCCCGAGCGGATCGGCAGCATTCCGAACAAGGCTTTCATCGCTGTTGATTTTCCAGCGCCATTCGGGCCGACGATTACGGTCACCTGCCCCTTTTGCGCGGTGATCGAGCAGGAGCGGAGAATATCGACAGCGCCATAGCCGCCGGTCATGCTGTTTCCTGAGAGGAAAGTCATGAATGAACCTCCCTTTTGTGTTTCGGTCCGTGCCCCAGATAGGCTTCGACCACGTCTTGATTGGCCTTGATCTCCGCCACAGTCCCCTGCGCCATGACGGATCCCTCCGCCATGACGATGACGGGATTACAGAGCTGAGCGATAAAATCCATGTCGTGTTCGACGAGGCAGAACGTATAGCCGCGCTCTTTGTTGAGCCGGATTATTGCATCGCCGATTTCATAGAGGAGTGTCCTGTTGACGCCCGCGCCAACCTCGTCGAGGAAAACGATCTTCGGATCGGCCATCATAGTCCGACCAAGTTCGAGAAGCTTTTTCTGCCCGCCCGAAATGTTGCCGGCCGGCAGATCGGCGACGTGGCTCAACTTCAAAAAGTCCAGCACTTCATCTGCTTTTCGTCGGGCCTGATGATCGAACTGTTGAACCAAGCCGGGCCGCAGCCAGACGTTCACGAGGCGCTCGCCGGGATGACCGGGAGCGACAACCATGAGGTTCTCGCGAACGGTCAACGTCGAAAACTCGTGTGCGACTTGAAAAGTACGAAGTAGCCCTCTCGCAAATAGTTGATGCGGGGGCATGCCGGTGATATCCAAGCCATCCAACAGGACGCGGCCAGATGTTGGCTGGTAACGCCCAGCAATAAGATTAAACAACGTCGACTTTCCGGCGCCATTCGGACCGATCAGTCCCGTTATCTTTCCCGATTGAATGGTAAGCGACACATCGTTTACGGCCACAAGACCGCCGAAGCGCTTAAACAGCTTCTCCACTGTGATCATACTGACGTCTCTTGTGAAGGGGACGGCCGGCCTCAGGGCCGAGCGTCCGTCCGCGGGAATTAGCGGTAGCCGACCGTGGTGATCGCCCCATCCTTGATTAGGATTTCCCGGAAATTGCCCGCGCTTTCACCGGGTGGGACAAGCTTCACGTTAGATGCGCCGACGTAGTCGATCTTTCCGCCTTGGGAGAGAATCTTCAGGCCCTTTGCCAACTCGCCGGGCAGGATCTTCTCTCCAGGGCCGTTGGCGATCTCCATGACCTTGTCTTTGAAAAGCTTACCGTCGCTCGATTTCGCGGCCTGCATTGCCAGCAAAATGATCGCGGCAGCGTCGTATGACTCGGCTGCATATGGGCCAACCTTGAAGCCCGCCTTCGCCGCCATCGCCTTGTAGAGTTCCGTCCCGTTGGAATCGGAGCCGGGGACGTCACCGAACGAGCCATTCAGCTCCGGCCCGATCGCCTTGATGAGGCTGTCGCCGATCATGCCGTCCGGCAACACGAACTTTCCGAATGCACCAGCATCGAGGGCGGCGCGAACGATCCCCTTGCCGCCCTGGTCGAGATAGCCGGCAACAACGAGAACGTCCCCTCCGGCCGAAGCCAATGACGCGACCTCTGCACTGTAGTCGGCCTTTCCGTCTTCATGCGAAGCCGTGATCGTGACCTTTCCACCGAGTTTCTCGAAGTTGGTCTTGATGCTGTCGGCGAGGCCTTTTCCGTAGTCGTTGTTGGTGTACGTGATCGCCGCGGTCTTGATCCCACGATCCTTCATGATCGCCGCGAGAACTTCGCCTTGGCGCGCGTCCGAGGACGCTGTCCGGTAGAAAAAGCCGTTGCTCTTCAGCGTCGAGAGAGCCGGCGAGCTTGCCGAGGGTGACACCATGACAACGCCCTTCGGCATGGCAACATTTGTCAGAACCGCCGCCGATTCTCCCGAGCAGGTAGCGCCGACGATCGCATTCACCTTGTCTGACGAGACAAGGCGTTCCGCCGCCGCGGTTGCTGCGCCAGCGTCAATACAGGTCGAGTCCGCGCGAACGGCCACGACTTTGCTCGCGCCCAGGAAGAGACCACTGTCGCTGACTTCCTTGATCGCGAGCTCGGCACCAGCCGCCATGTCGGGAGCGGTCGATTCAAGCGGGCCTGTGAATCCGAGCAGCACACCGAGTTTGACGTCATTCGCAAATGCCGGGAAGGAAAGGGCCGCCGATACTGCGAGGCATATAAGAGGGCGTTTCATTGCGGGTTCCCCTTGTGTATTTAACGCCGTACAGGAACGGCGTACAAGAGAAACCGGAGATTTGCAATAGCCCGTGCCGGCTGGAGGGGTTTCACGGCGATTGCGAGTTGTTTGGCTGGACAGAGAGAGGCAAAACCTCCGCCGCTATGACGCGCGACAGAACACATGCGCCGCAAACATGTGGCGTCGAATGGCGGGACAGATTTGGGCCTTCGGCCGAGGCAGATTTCTGGCGCCTTCAGAAGCTGATGGATCCCATAGGCGGCTCAGTTGTTGAAACCAGAGGGCGCGTATCGATTGTACTTGTGCAGCAAACTGACCAGGCGGTCATGTGGCAAGGCGTAGATCGTTGAGCCATTGGCGCCGGACATCGTCTCTGATGCGACGAGTTGATTGACGAGGGCCTCCTCTACCGCCTCAACCGTTCCTTTAAACAAAGCATCGAGAACCTGATGCTCGTTGTCGCTGACGAAGACCTTGCCGTTTGGCTTTCCTTTTAGCGGTGTCGTGTTGGTCGTCGAAAAGGCCAGACTGAATTCTCCGGAATTCGTCGCCGCCGTGCTACCTTCGCGGCCGACGCCCAATGCGGCTCGTCGCGCAAGCCGCTGCAATTGATGGGGCTGCAAAGGCGCGTCCGTTGCGATGACAATGAGCAACGAATTCTTGACCTCGCCGTCCGCTGCAGGCCCTTCTCGCAGGAGGGGATTCATATTGGGCATCAGGTCTGTAATTTCGTGGCCTATCGGCATTCCAGCGATCCGCAGATCAGATCGGCGGCCATGGTTTGCCTGCACGAGAACGCCAACTGTATAGCGTTGTCGCTTTACGGCAACCACCCGCGAGGAGGTCCCGGTCCCCCCCTTAAACTGATAGGCCGTCATACCCGTGCCGCCGCCGACATTTCCCTCCGGCACTGGACCGCCACCCGCGTTGTCCATGGCTGCGAAGACATGCTCGAGCTTCAGCGACCGGCCGTGGACGTCGTTGAGCCTGCTATCGAGGGTTTCTCCCACAACTGGAAGCAGCCTTGTGATCAGGTGATCGTCGGCGAGAAATCCCGGCCGGGACGACCAATCAATAAGGCCCTGGTGAACGACACTCAGGTTGCCGGTTCCGGTCAATGCGATCGGGCCAAAGAGCAGGCCGACTTCGTCCACCACATGCAAACCGGTAAATTCTCCGGTGCCATTGATAACGGCACGGCCGGCCGCGACCGCATCTTTGCCGTGCTTGCCCAGCGGAAAGATGATCGTGACGCCGGTACGTACCGGACCTCGCCCTCGCACCAGGAGGCCGTCACCCTGGATAAGGGTAGTCATGCCAACTTCGATCCCAGCAACGTCTGTTATCGTGTTGTTCGGTCCCGGAGTGCCGTCGAAGGGAACGCCCAGTTCGCGAGCTCGCGGTTTCCCTTCACTTGCGAGGTCACAGGCTTTCGAAATTTCCATGGTGTTGTATCCGCTGCACATTGAAATCGCGGGACGCAGCGCAAGCGCATTCGCGACTACGCTGCCTCCGGGCCGTTAAGACAGATATCGCTTGCAATAATGAAGCGCGATCAAGCTGATCAATGCTGCCGCGGCGACGTAGAAGCCAGGCGCCAACAATGACCCGGTCGCACTCAGGAGCCAGGCAATGATGAAAGGAGCAAAGCCCCCGAATATCGCCACGCCGAAGGAGTAGCCCACTGATAGGCCGGTTCCCCGTATTTTTGCAGGGAGGCACATCCACTGTGAAGAACAGCGATGGTATGTGTTGAGAGAATTGTGCGAAATCGTCGAGGGCGAATGGCGGCGCGACGGCAACCACGCCATCAGGTCCGGCGGCGCGCTCGAGGCTGCTGGCGGCAATAGCGCAGAGCTCGATGTCATTTGTCAGTTGTGGATCATAGTGACCCCACTCTACCCGCCCCAGCGCCCCTACTGCGCTCGCCATGCCTTCCACCAGCGAACTCAGCCGGCGTTCCATTTCAGGCATACTGGCTGCGTCCGTCACACGCAGCGCTCCTTCCATGACAGCGACATCGGGGATGACGTTGAACTTTTCGCCACCGCGAAAGCTCCCGATCGAAAGGGTTGCCTGGTTGCGGTAGACGTCTGTGTTCCGGCTGATGATCGTCTGAAGTCCCAGCAAGATTTGCGCCCCGACCACGAGCGGATCGATCGTGCGCCAGGGCATCGACGCATGCCCTCCCTTACCCTCAACAACAATTTTGAACTGCCGCATGGCGTAGCCACCGCAGCCTACATGGTAGTGGATGTGACCGGCGGTGCCTGGCGGTTTTCCTCCGACGACATGGATGCCGTACATCGCCTCCGGTTTTGGACTACTCAAAGCCCCTTCGGCCAACAGGAGCTTGGCCCCATGTAAACCCACCCAACCGGGTGGGGGCCCTTCTTCGGCGGGCTGAAACACAAACAGGACCGTGCCTGGGAGATCGTCTCGTAGAGCCGCCAGGACTTCGGCCGCACCCATCAGAACTGCCGTATGCGCATCGTGCCCGCACGCGTGCATGACAGGGACCTCGACGCCTCCCCAGTCAGCGGTTACTTTCGATGCAAACGGCAGCCCGGTCTCCTCGCGCACAGGAAGCGCGTCCATATCGGCGCGCAGAGCGATGACGGGACCGTCCATTGAACCTCGGAGCACGCCGATCACGCCCGTGCCTCCGCCGAGCCCAGTACGCACCTCATCAAAGCGAAGCGCTCGAAGATGCGCGGCCACTAATGAACTTGTCCGGAACTCCTTGCAGGCAAGTTCAGGGCGCGCATGTATTTCGCGCCGCCACTCGATGACCTTGCTCTCAACAGCCAGCGCCAATTGATCGACAAGGTCGAGCAAATCACTTCGTGGAGCCGGTGGCTCCAAAGTTTCAGGCTGAATTGCCGTCATTGAACCTCCGCTGGGTCGCCGTCATGGCTTTCTGCGTTTATTATGCAGCGTACAAGAACACTGTACATTAATCAGCCCATGTGGCAAGCTCCATCCGGCGCTGCAGCTCTGGCCGACAACAGCCGTTCGAGGGTGTCATCCGTAGATGTCTTCCAACGTCGGAACTGGGTCAGCGTGGGTCGTCGGAGGGGCTTCAACGTTGGAGCGCAGGGCTGCTCAAACCTTGGGCAGGGGTACCACGGAGGAAGCAATAACACTGTACAATGAACCTTGTGCCACCTGTGTTTCTTGAGATACGCCGAGGGTGGTTTTCCCGTACGGCATTCAAACAAGGTCATTCGTTTCGGTCGTAGTTTGGGAGTCGGCCCGAATCACCAACCGATTCTGCCCTGCGAGGCACGGACGACCAGAAATGGAGATCTGAAAATGAGCCACGCAGTGGTGGGTCGACAGAGGCGAGCTCCGCGAAAGTCAACACCTCAGCCGGATCAGCCGGGCCTCACCAGGGAGGCAATCGTCGCGGCCGCCATCAGGCTCATCGACGCCACGGAGCTCGAAAGCTTCAGCATGCGCAATTTGGCGAAGGAACTGGGAGTTTATCCGACCGCGATCTACTGGCATATTCCAAGCCGCAGTGCAGTCATCGCCGAAGTGATCTCAGAAGTGTTGCGAGACATCGCGCCCGCGCTTCCGCTGGATTGGAAGACGTGGCTGAAGTGCCTGTTTCGGAACTTTCGTGAGGCCATCCGTCAGCATCCAAACGTCGCACCGCTTATTGGTGTCCAACTTATCTCCAATGCGAGTGTTGACCTGGATATGATCGAGCGGATCCTCGCTGTCCTGACCCAGGCAGGATGCCCGCCCGAGCAATTGCGCTCGGCGTGCAACGCCGTCATCGTGACCGCCGTGGGTTTGACAACCCAGGAATTTACAGTGGCGCCGAAGGAGGAAGCCGCCGAGTGGGCAATTGGGATGCGTCGGATCCTGACTGTGTTGACCCAAGCGGGTTGTCCGCCCGAACGGTTGCGCGCGGCTTACAACGCCGTTGTCGCGGCCATGGTGGGCTTCACAACCCAGGAATTCGCAATGGTGCCGAAGGAGAAAGCCGCCGAGTGGGCAATCGGAATGCATAGTGTCGTTGCTTCGGTGGAAGCTGACCACCATCCAATCCTCGCGCGTAATATTGACGGCCTCGCCAACAAGAGCTTCATTCTGCGATGGCAAAATGGCGCTGAGACACCGATGGACGATAGCTTCGAGCTGTTTATCGATGCCTTCATCACAGGCCTCGAGACAGTTATAGACAGGCCGCGTCAGACATCGTCCTGAGATTGGTTGCCATCGGACAGCCCCGCGGCGAAACAACTCGACCAGAGCGGGAAATCTAGTGCGTCAGGCCCGGCACATTTTGCCACGTGACGGTCGTAGTCCTTCGCCGTCGTCAAGGGTGGCATGAAGACCGAAAGCAAAATCGCCGGCCCGGACGAGGCTGGCCCGGCGAGATCGCATAGTGCAACTTCCAAGCTGTCTATTTACCTGGGCCGTTCCTCAGCACCGAATGGCTCCGGCCATAGACAAAATAGACCGCGAGTCCGATCGCCAGCCAGACGAAGAGGCGCAGCCAGGTTTCCCAGGGCAGGAAGACCATCAGGCCAAGGCAGCACAGCATTCCCCCGACCGGGACAACCGGCACTGCCGGCGTCCGGAATGGGCGCGGCACATGAGGATCCGTGCGACGCAAATAGACAACGGCACCGCAGACCAGGATGAACGCGAATAGCGTGCCGATGCTCACCATCTCACCGAGGATGTCTATCGGGGTGAGAGCGGCGACCACGGCCACGACGACGCCAATTATCGCAATGCTGAGATGCGGAGTGCCAAGAGTCGGATGTACGCGGGCGAAGAGCGGCGGCAGTAGGCCGTCCTTCGCGATCTGGAAGAAGATGCGGCTCTGGCCGTAGAGCACAACCAGGATCACTGTGGTGATGCCGGCCAGGGCCCCAATTTTGATCAGTATTGAGATCAAGGGCATGCCGATTATATCGACGGCTTTGGCGATTGGATCGGAGACGCCGACGAGGTCGGTATAGTGCACCAAGCCAGTGAGCACGGCCGAGACTAGGATATAGAGGATGGTGCAGATCAGCAGCGAGCCGAGGATACCGACCGGCATGTCGCGCTGCGGGTCTCTCGCCTCCTGAGCCGCGGTGGAGACGGCGTCGAATCCGATGAAGGCGAAGAACACGACGGAGGCGCCGCGCATAATGCCGGACCAGCCGAAATGGCCGAATTCCCCGGTATTGTCTGGAATGAAGGGATGCCAGTTGGCCGGATTCACGAAACCGGAGCCTATGGCAATGAATGCTAGCACCACGGTAAGCTTCACCGCGACCATGATGTTGTTAAGCCGCGCCGATTCCTTTGTGCCTCCGATCAGCACGAAGGTGAGCAGCAGAACAATGAAAGCAGCAGGGAGGTTAACGATACCCGCCACTGTAGTGCCATCGGGCAACTTTGTCTGGGTGTAGGGCGCGGCTGCAAGGGCGGGTGGGATGTCGATGCCAAAATTGTGCAGTAGGCTGACGACATAACTCGACCACCCGACCGCCACGGTAGCGGCGCCCATGGCATATTCGAGCACGAGATCCCAGCCGATGATCCAGGCGAACAATTCGCCAAGTGTGGCGTAGGTGTAGGTGTAGGTGTAGGTGTAGGTGTACGTTAAACCCGAAACGGGTAGGAGGGAAGAGAGTTCGGCATAACATAGGCCAACGAAGGCGCACGCGATGCCACCGACCACGAAGGATAGCATGATGCTGGGACCGGCATAATTTGCAGCAGCCGTTCCCGTGAGAATGAAGATACCGGCGCCGATGATGCAACCGATACCCAAGGCCGTGATGCTCCAGACGCCGAGCGTCTTGGACAGGGCGTGCTTTTCCCCTTCGGCAATGATGTCCGCCACTGGCTTGCGCGACATGAGTCCTTGGTCAGCCATTGTTGATTTCTCCCTCTTCGATGGCGAACTGAGGGTCGGCCGTCAGGTTGAGAGTGGTCGGCGCAAATGGGCTGGTTGAGCCCTGCCAAAGCGAACAGGACAGTCGACATCGCAATGCACACATAGAATGCTTTTCATTCCGGCTTCCCCTTGTTGTACAGTGTACTTGTACACAGTACAACAAGGGTGTGGGATTTGCAAGGCCCCCCTTCCTCCAGCCGCGGCCCGGGCACACATGACAGATATTTCAGACAAATTTCGTGGAAAGGCTGGTCGCAATGATTTCCAATTGTACGATGGACAGTGTACAATCCGAAGGGAGCCTCTGGTCAGCAGTTGGCTTGGCCGGCCGAACAATTGCGGAATGTATGGAGAATTGAAATGAACCAGGCCGTTGTAGGTCGACAGAGGCGAGCGCCGCGAAAGTCGAAACCTCAGCCCGATCAGCCGGGTCTCACCAGGGAGGCAATCGTCGCGGCCGCTATCAAGCTCATCGACGCCACGGAGCTCGAAAGCTTCAGCATGCGCAATTTGGCGAAGGAACTGGGCGTCTATCCCACGGCGATCTACTGGCATATCCCAAGCCGTAACGCAGTCATTGCCGAAGTCATTTCGGAAGTGTTGCGCGGCATCGCACCCGCTCTTCCGCTGGATTGGAAGACGTGGCTGAAGTCCTTGTTTTGGAACTATCGTGAGGCCATCCGCCAACATCCGAACGTTGCGCCGCTCATTGGTGTCCAGCTCGTATCCAACGCCAGTGTGGACCTCGACATGATCGAGCGCATCCTGACTGTCCTGACCCAGGCTGGGTGCCCTCCCGAGCGGTTGCGCGCGGCTTACAACGCCGTGATCGCGGCCATGGTGGGCTTCACAACCCAAGAATTCGCAATGGTGCCGAAGGAGGAAGCCGCCGAGTGGGCGATCGGGATGCGTAGCGTCGTTGCTTCCGTGGAAGCTGACCACCATCCAATCCTCGCGCGCAATATTGAAGGCCTGGCCAACAAGAGCTTCATTTTGCGATGGCAAAATGGCGCTGAGGCCCCAATGGACGACAGCTTCGAGCTGTTTGTTGATGCCTTCATCGCAGGCCTGGAGGCAGTTATGGACAGGCAGCCACAGAGATCATCCTGAGACCGGTTTCCATTGGAGAGGCTGGTGGCTTGTCGTCGGCATAAAATTGCGCCCCAACCGTACTGGTGCCATCAAGAAAATCCCGAATGACGTCATGCACGAATGGGTTCTCCGCGCAGATTGCGTGGAAAAGATCGTCCGAATCGCGGCGAAGCAAGTCGACCATGGCCTTCAAATGGTCAAAGGCGGTGGTGGTCAATGACAGGGTGGGGGAAGGCATCGACAGAAGAATGCGGGAAATCAAATGCGTCAGGCCCTGTACATAGGCCATCTGGCGGTCGTGATCTTCCGCCGTCGTCACCGCGACCTTGAGCTTCAGCCGACTGCGAAGAAAGGCAGCCACCATTCGCCAGGCCGTCCCACGTATCGGGACGATGGCGAGCGGCAGACCGTCTATTCCTGCCTTCCCGCTCTGAGGGCCGAAAAGGGGATGGGTGCCAATAACCTGCACATGGCTCGGCAGCTCCGCCAGAATTGCGGCCGGCTCTGTTTTGACTGAGCAGACGTCAAGGACGATACTTCCCTTTCGCAAGTGCGGCGCGATATCGCGGACGACCTTCTCAAGCATCTGGACGGGCATCGACAACACGACGATGTCGCAACTCGCCGCGTCCCGCAACGTCGCCGAATGGAGTCCGTATTTTGCCGCGAGCGGTCTGAGATCAGCAACCGGATCGAAGCCGACGACACGAAAATATGGCGCGAGATGCTTGACGGCGAAGGCGCCAAAAGCGCCTACGCCGATCATGCCGAGGGACAACTGCCGCGGTTTCCTGTGAACGGGGACAACGGACGCGATCATGGTCTTCCAGCTTTTTCGGCCTTGAACGCGGCAAATGTCGCCTCGAGTAGGTCGACGATCTCGTGCACTTGTTCTCTCGTGACGATCAGAGGCGGGGCGATCATCAGCCACTCGCCGTAGCGACCATATGCGGTACGGCGCGTGTAAAGCAGAAGGCCTCGCTCGATCCCGAGCTGAACCAGGCGGCCGACCGATGGTTCTCCAGATGCGAAAACCGATTTCCGCTCTTTGTTTGACACAACCTCGATCGCGGTAAGCAGACCCTTGCCGCGCACGTCGCCAATGAAATCGCAGCGATCCATCAGCGCAATCAGCTCCGCTTTCAGAAGCTCGCCCATTTCGGCCGCATTGCTCATCAGGTCCCGCTCGACGAGTTCGGTGAGCGCGGCATGAGCGATGGCGCAGGACAGCGGATTGGCGGAATAGGTGTGGCCGTGGACGAACCCCCCCGCGTTGCGCAGGATGTCCGTCATTTCAGCGCTGACCATGACAACGCCGAGGGGCGTGTAGCCCGCAGAAACGCCCTTGGCGAGGGTGCACATGTCGGGCTTAGCGAGCGGCCAATGCTCCGCTGAGAGGAACTTGCCCGTGCGCCCGGCGCCGCTCATCACCTCGTCGTAAATGAGCAGGACGCCATGGCGCGTGCAGATGTCGCGAACAAGGCTGTAGTAGACGTCGTGTGCTACGAGCGCGCCTGTCGCGAGCCCCCCGACTGGCTCCATGATAAAGGCGAGCACGGTCTCGGGTCCTTCCGCAAGAATGGCCTCTTCCAGTGCTCTGGCTGCCGCCTCGGCCGCACCCTTTGCGTCTTGACCTTCGGCAAGCCGATAGGTGAAGGGCGCTGGCACCTTCGGCATGATGCGAGTGACCTCGCCATAGAGGTATTCGCTTTCAGGATCGCCCGTTACCGACACGGCTCCCAATGAAGCGCCGTGGTAGCTCGGCATTCTGGCGAGCGCTTTCCATTTCGTGTCCCGGCCCGTGACGACAGCGTATTGCCGAGCGAACTTGAGCGCCGCCTCCGTGGCTTCGGAACCGCCGGAAACGATAAACGCTCGCTCGAAACCCGGTCCGGACAGCGTCGCCAGCAATTCAGCCAGTTGGATGTTCGGTTCGTTTTCGAAGAGATTCCTGCTCGCGAAGGACACCTTCGACATCTGCGAGACGCCCGCCTCTATCACACGGCGGTTGCCGTGCCCGAGATTGCAGCAAATCGGCCCGGAGGAGGCATCAACGTAACGCTTCCCGGCAGTATCCCACATGTAGATGCCTTCGGCGCGCGAGATGGTTGGAAGTCGTTTCGCGCCGATCGGGGTGTAAAAGAGCTGGATTGGTCCGCCAACTGGCGGGAAACTATCGATCATCTTAGAAATACTCGTCAGCTGTTGAGTTGAGCCAATAGCGGCCGGCGGCGTTCGACGAAGCGCGTGACTGCGCTCTTCAATCGTTCGGTCTCCGCGTCACCGATGGGCAAGGACAGCGCAATCAGGCCACGACGAGCCAGGTAGATGCCTTCCTCGAGCATGTCGAAGAAGAACAACTCCTTAAGCCTCTCATTCTGCCCCCTGAGGTCCCCAGCGTTACGGATTTCCGCCTTGGTGCCATGAACATTCATGACGGATCCAAGCCCCGTGAGGCTCATCGGAAACTCCGCTTTTCGAAGGATCGCGTTCAGGTCGTCCCGGAGGCCGCTTCCCCGATCATTGAATCGCGACACCGCCTCCCGATCGAGTCTTTCTCGCAGGCCGGCCAGCCCCGCCGCCATGGTCAGAGTGTTATTGTTGAAGGTCCCCGGATGCGAAAGGCTGCTCGGTCGCCGCGGATCAAACCGTTCAAGGAGATCAGCACGACCACCATAGGCGCCGAACGAGAGTCCACCGCCAAAGTATTTGCCGATCACAGTAATATCTGGAAGAATCTTCAATTGCGACTGGCGACCTCCGAATGCGAGCCGGGAAGTCATCACCTCATCAAAAATAAGAAGCGCGCCGACTGCATCAGTCGCGTGGCGCAATGCGCCGAGAAACTCCACGTCGCCCGGGATACAACCGCCGGCGCCAAGCATCGGTTCGACAAGCACGGCGGCCAGATCTGGTCCATGCTTCCTGACCAGAGCCGTCGCGGCTTCGGGATCGTTATAAGGGCATATGATAAAGTCGTGTGGCACGTTGATCGGTGACGAGACGCCGCCAAAAAAGCTAATTGCGCTTCCGTGATACGCGCCGTCGAAAACAAGAATTTTGGAGCGTCCGGTCGCGACTTTCGCCAGCGCGATGGCCATCAGATTGGCTTCTGTTCCTGAATTCGTGAATCGCACGAGATCGATCGACGGAATGCGATTGCAGATTTCCGCTGCGAGCTCGGATTCGAGTCTGTTGTGTCCCGAAAGGCTTAGCCCGTCATCCATCGCTTTCTTGATCGCCTGCAGGATGCATTCATCCGAATGCCCATAGAGGCCGGCGGTGTACTCGCCGAGAAAGTCATCGTAGCGATGGCCGTCCATGTCCCACAGAGTGCATCCTTCTCCGCGCACCATGGTGACGGGGAACGGCTTGTAAAAAAGCACCGTACGCGTGTTGCCGCCGGGCATGGAGAGACTGGCTCGCTCGAATTGCTCGGCGCTCGCTGAATTGCGTTGCGCGAATGTGTCCGTAGCCTCGGCCAATGCCAGCGCAAGCGCGTCGCTCGCCGGTTGTTGCAGTGCGCTCTGTCCCATCGTGCCTCTCAATGATATCGTCCTGATAAAATTCTTGGACATCGTACAGGACTTATTGTACGCTGTCTAGGTGAGGACCGCTGGAAGATCAAATGATTCTGGGTTCCGGAGCGACCGGCCGATGCCCCATCGCTACGAGCAGTAACTTAATGTGGGAGGACGAGGCGATATGACTCAACAGGGAGAATTGCTTTGGGAGGGCACCGACGAGTATGTCGCCAGTTCAAACATCTCAAAATTCGTGGATTGGCTCAAAGCGGAGCGCGGCCTTCATTTCGGCGCTTACAATGAGCTCTGGCAGTGGTCGGCCACCGAAGTCGAGGATTTCTGGCAGGCGATATGGGACTATTTTAGAATCCACTCGATCACGCCCCCCGGGGCTTCGCTGGTCAAGCGCACGATGCCGGGAGCCGAATGGTTCCCTGGCGCCCTCGTAAATTTTACGGAGCATGTCCTACGCCACGCGAATGACGGCGACCCCGACCGTCCCTTTCTGTTTCACAAGTCCGAGCTGCGTCCCCTCCAGACCTTGAGCTGGGCGGAAGTTGTGCGCGATGTGCAGAAACTCGCGACCGAGCTGCGCCGTTTGGGCGTTCGTCCGGGCGATCGGGTGGCTGCCTACATGCCGAACATCGCCGAGACCGTGCTCGCCATGCTGGCTACGGCCGCGGTCGGAGGCATTTGGTCGACCGCCGCGCCGGAATTTGGCGCAAGCACGGTGATCGATCGATTCACTCAGACCCGCCCTAAGGTCCTTTTCGTCGCGGATGGCTATCGTTACGGCGGGAAGGATTTCGACCGGACAGAGCAAATTCGCGCGATCGTCGCCTCGCTCGAAAGTGTTGAGACCGTCGTTTGGCTTGACTACCTCACCAGGAAGGAAGAGCTGCCGAACTGTGGACGGCGCCTCGTCCGCTGGCCATCCCTCTTCGCCGGCGAGCCCGTTGCCTCGGGAGAGTTCGAGTACCAATACGTCCCTGGCGATCATCCGTTGTGGATACTTTTCTCTTCGGGCACGACCGGCCTTCCGAAACCCATCGTGCATGGACATCTCGGCATTCTTCTAGAGCACTATAAGTCTGCGGCCTTTCATCTCAACCTGAAACCCGGAAGCGTGATGTGCTTCTACACCACCACTGGCTGGATGATGTGGAACACGTTGATGTGGGCACCTCTCATGAACGGTGCTGCCGTGCTCTATGACGGCCATCCGACCTTCCCCGACGCCGGGATGCTGTTGGGGCTCGCAGCAGAAACGGGCGCGCAGTCGCTGGGAACCAGCCCGACGTCCGTGCAGCTCATGGCAGCCCAGCACATCGTTCCCAAAGACAAGGGCGACTTTAGCCCCTTGGAGAACATCTTCCTTGTCGGATCTCCCGCGACGCCTGAAACGTTTGCCTGGCTCTATGAGCACGTCAAACCGAATCTGTGGGTGACCTCTCAGTCCGGGGGCACGGAGTTCTGCTCAGGGCTCGTTGCCGGCGTGCCGTCACTGCCAGTCTATGCAGGTGAAATCCAGGCGCGCGCACTCGGCGTCGATCTGCACGCTTACGGTGAGAATGGGGAGCCTTTGATAGGGACCCCAGGCGAACTCGTTATCAGGAAACCGATGCCCTCCATGCCCCTTTTCCTGTGGGGTGATGTGGATTCTGAGCGATATCGCGCCTCCTATTTCGACGTCTATCCGGGCGTCTGGTGTCATGGCGACCGCATCACGATCACCGAGAGGGGTAGCTGCATCGTGCATGGCCGGTCGGATGCGACCCTCAATCGATTCGGCGTTCGGATCGGATCGGCCGAGATCTATCGCACGCTTGAACAGATTGAAGGGGTTGCCGATAGCCTCGTGGTCTGCATCGAAGAAGAAAATGGCGGCTACTTCATGCCCCTTTTCGTCCGCCTTGTTGAGCGCCAGGGGCTCGACGAAAAGCTGATCGCACGGATCAAGGCCCGACTGAGGGAGGAGCGAAGCCCTCGTCATGTACCGGACGTGGTGATCGAGGCGCCTGACATCCCTTACACACTTACCGGAAAGAAAATGGAAATCCCCGTTCGCAAGCTGCTGATGGGGCAGTCGGTCGAAGCCTCCGTCAACCTCGGCTCGATGCGAAACCCTGAAGCGATCGACTGGTACGCAAGCTTCTCGAATTCGCGCCGCGAAGCCAAATCCAAGGAGTCTAAGGCATGATCGATCTCACCAAAATCCGGGCAATCGATATTCATACTCATGCGGAAGAACCTTGCGGTTGCCACGCGAACGATGGCTATGACGCGTTGCAAGGGGCACTCACTTCACGTTGCGTGATAATTCCAAGTTGAAGGGAGTACTGGATGTCGGGATGGGAGAGCTCCAAAAGAGCGCCCTTCCCGTAACTATTCTCGACATCCTCACCCCAAGCAGCGAACTTTTGAAGTCGCGCAAATAGCGAGCGCGTTTTATCGTCGTTTTCGTTCTCGATGTTTGACTTGAACTTGCTCAGAAATCGCTTCAGCAGCGAGATGCTGCGTGTCTCTGCACAATTGAGCATCGACAATATCGCATCCGGCGCGATCACTCGCAAAGATTGGCAAGATTGGTCTTCTGCTGATCGTGCCTTGCTTTCCATGACTGGTCTCGATTGAGGTTGGACTAAGAGATCACTCGGATCGGATTGAGGGTATGCACAGCTAATTCTGATATGAAAATCCGCCGGCGGCTAGTGCTGCTGGCGGACAGTTGCTAGTTCACCCAAGTACAGCTTTCTTACGCAGCGAGCGACGTAAGCTCCCGGTAATGGCCGCCTGTCGTACAGGTAGTTCGGCGGGAACAGCCAAGCATTGCCTCGGCTGGCGTGTGGCCTGCACTGCGCGGGGCGATCAAGGACCTGGCGCGAAAGCGATCAAGGAATCGTTATCCCCTTCGGGACAAGTCCGTCGAACAGAAATTCGATGCCTTCTGCCTCGATCGTTCGCTGCAGACTAGCCAGCGTCCCTGAGTATGGCAGGGACTTCCCTGTCTCATAATCCGCAATTGAACTCTTCGAGACCCCAGCTCGCGCAGATAAGTCGTCTTGGCTCCATCTGAGCCATGCCCGCGCCGCTCGCAGTTGCGCCGGTGAGATCTTCCGAACGTCCGCGTTAACCATAACCCCAACCCGATCTACCGGATTTCGCTGATGTGTGGTATATTAACCGTTAAGTTGTTCTCGAATTCAGCCGATACGGCGCTCGCCTACAAGGCGAGTCGTGTCGAAGCTTAGCTTGCAATCCTTGCAAAGGATTTAGTTCATTCTCCGCGCGTCGTCGCAACAGATCTGACAGTAGGATTCGCACATCGACTCCTGCTCCGCCGTGCTTTGGCTTGATGTCGTTCGTCTCGTACATGCTCTCGGGGGAAACAACACATGTCGGCAATCGCTCACAAAATCGCCTCTTCGGAAAACATCCGCCAGCATACAGCGCAACAACAGCAGACGCTAGTAATCCTTCCGCTGCCGACCGAGTCCTTCGGCTCACCCACGAAGTGGTGGCGAACTCGCGAGCCCGGTTCGTACTCATGTGGCGACCTCCGGCACCTAAGAAGAACGTTGATCCGGATCCAAACGATCTCCGACAAGGAATGGTCGGCTGCTATCCGAGGCTACGCGGCCGCCAGCATTGCGGTCTCCATCCGGCAACTCAACAAGCATGTGATCAGCGCTATCGAAGTCGACGTTGCTCTTTCCGCTGTGCTGGCTTGCGCAATCGAGGGTGATATCACCTCGCCGGTCATGCTCTCATCTGCATTGCGCCGCCGGTCCAAGATTGATCCAAAATGCCATCGCCTCGTTGAACTCTGGCTTAACGCAAGACGGTGATGCAAGCGACATCCACTGCAACAGCCTTATTGCGCGGCCTTCGGGAGAGCTCAATGGACACGACACTGCCCCGCGGCTTACCTGATCGGCACTGTATATCAGCGTCCACCCCTGGACGCTCCGAGACATCCACACCTCGGAATTGGTACTGAGCAATCCGAAAAGTAGTCGGCTCGTCCGCGATCGACCGTCTACATCTGGCAAGCGGATGACATCAGGGATAGGCACGTCCGTCCCGAAAACAACTGTCTCGCCGTCTCGTCGACAAAAGCGCGAGGCGCTCATTGCCTCGCACTTACAAGACTAGCAGCGACTTCTTCGCTCCAGTTCTTCCATCCATCGGCATCTGAGCAAGTGCCGAGAACACGAGCCATGTCATGTTCATTGTCAATGATAACACCCCCATTCCGGAGATCTCCTTGGAGATCGAACGGCTGCAGCGGCTCCTGACCGATCTGAACCGCGCACGGGTCGGACAACATCCCGATCGGCAGACGATCGCCAATGCCCCGGTGCTCGACCAGTGGCAAATAGCCTTCCGCCCCGAGCTCTGCATCGTCGGCACGATGGGCGGACACCCGCATGTGCAGGATGGCCATCGCGGAATGACAAGCGGCTTATGGTTACTGGCTCCGGCCCTCGGCTATGCGCGAACGCTGTCTCGCATCTACGCGCTTGGTCGCCCAGCCCTCGAAGGCAGCGTTAATCACTGAATAGTTGCTTCCACATCGCTTCAGCACCGCAGTGGATCCGTCATGCGAAACCGAACGCACATTCGCGAATATGTACAACATGGCACGCCTCCTCGCCATGCCGCAAACCTCATCATCCGAATCTCGATCGTTCGCGCGCTCCGCCGGAGTGGCCTTCACCATGTCCTGCGTGGAAAACCTGCTTTCGTCGCCTTTACCGGTGCGCAACCGGAACTTCTCGAAGTGTACGCCCGGGAAGCTTTGGCACTTCTGGGGGCGGTGGTCGACCATGAAACGACCTACCACGCCTTGTTCTGGCACAGGGAGGATGCAGGGAAATCTCCGGCTGATCGCGATTCGCTCCGCTTGTTGTCGAACCACAGCATCGTGCTCGGATTCGCCTCAGACAAAGAGGACGTGCCAGTTGCGTTTCAACGGATCGCAGACCAAATCGTAGCACTCGACCGAACTGATGAACGCGTGTTGGCAGCGGCCTTCAGGGCAATCTTTCGCGACGTCCCTCCTCCTCAAACTCTTTCTGCGGCGGCCGATGTTCCCATCGAAGTCTTGAACGTCTACCTCAGCAGCGGCCGCACACTGCGCCAGGCGATCGACCTTATCGAGCGGTATCGTTCCGTTTCCCCGGAGGCTCGGAAGGCCGACCTGACGCCACACCCTCGCCTCCAGGAATTGACCGGATTGGGAGATGTCGCAGATTGGGGGATGTCGCTGGCAAGGGATCTTCAGGAGTATCGCGACCAGCGGCTGTCGTGGGCCGACGTTGACCGCGGGGCTCTGGTTAGCGGGCCATCAGGGACCGGCAAGACGCTGTTCGCAAGAGCTTTGGGGAACACTTGCGGCGTTCCGGTGCACGTACACTCGCTCGCCAGGTGGCAAGCGAAGGGACATCTCGGCGAGCTCCTGAAAGCCATGCGCCGCGCTTTCGACGAATCCATCAAGTCCGCCCCTTGCATCCTGTTCATCGATGAAATCGACGCTGTCGGAAATCGGGAAAATTTTCAGGGGGCAAACGAGCAGTACTGCAGGGAGGTGGTAGACGCGCTGCTGGAGTGCCTTGACGGCCTGGAAGGCCGAGAAGGCGTTGTCGTCGTCGCCGCGACAAACTACCCCGAAAAGGTCGACCCCGCCCTCCTCCGACCTGGACGTCTCGACAGGCATTTCTCAATCGCCCCGCCTGATCTGGCCGCACGCTCGAAGATCCTGCGATATCACCTCGGTGACCACCTTGCCGGGTTCGATCTGACCGACATTGCCCGCCGCCTCGAGGGCGCGACGGGCGCCTTGATCGAGAGGGTTGTCCGTGACGCACGCCGACGCGCCCGACGTTCCGGACAGCCGATGCTGCTCGAGGACTTGGAACGGGGTTTCCCGCGTATCCGGCTGTCCGAGGCCGCATTCCAGCGGGCTTGCGTTCACGAAGCCGGGCACGTTCTGGTTGGCCACCTTTTGAGCGCGGAATCCGGCAGCATTCCGACCGCTGCCCGGGTCCTGCGGGAAACCGTCCATTCACAAAGCGACGCCGGCCAGACGGAATTTTATCGAATTCCAGGCTTCGACCGCTCGATCACCGGCCATCTCGCCGAAATGACGACCTTGCTGGCTGGACTTGCGGCCGAAGATGTTGTCCTGGGTGGCCATGCTGGTGGCAGCGGCGGCGCGGAAAACTCAGATCTTCATCTCGCGACCGTCCTCGCAGCGGGCCTGGAATCATCGTTCGGCCTCGGCAACAGCCTCGTGTACCTCGTTCCCAACGATCCCGTCGAAATTCTAGCATTAGTTCGCAGCGATTCCCGCCTGCGTCGACAGGTCCATGCGAAGCTCAAAGCCTGCGCGCAACGCGCTCGTGTGCTGATAGGCCAACATCGCGGCAAGCTGGTCTTGATCGCTGACGCCCTCGCCCAGCACAGCCAACTTACGTCCTCCGATATCACCCGCCTCGTACGAGGAGAGGATTCAAATGATGTTTCTTCAAATTGTGAGGACCGCAATAGGGATCTCGTAACCTCACTCCTACCCGAGCAATAAAAGGTCTCACGGGAGACAATGGCAGGGCGCGCCGGGGAAACCAGCTTCCATCGCACTCCAGGGTTTGACAAGATAAAGGCTAGATACATCGCGAAGGTCACGACCCTACTCGCCGAACTGGCGGCCGAACCGGTCGTGTTGGGCGAATATGCGGACGACGGCAGCGGATCAATCGATTCCGATTTATATCAGGCAACGCTTGTCGCCGCTGCAGTTGAGGCATCCCTCGGATTGGGGCAGACTTTGACCTGCATGACCTCCACTGATCCGGACCAACCGATTGAACGCCTCAAGAATGATCCGGCGCTCGTCAGCGATTGAGAGTCTCCTCGGCGACGTATGAAGGGCGCCCGAGCGCTGGCCCGAGCAGAACCGTCGAGTGCTTCATCTCTTGGCGCGTGAATTCGTCGCTCAGACCGGTATCGATCGGGAGCATTTCTCGGCATCATCTTAAAAATGGCCGCAAGATCGATCCCACCTGGATGAAGTCGCTCCTATCCGGCGACGATCGATTCGAGCCGCCGCGGCTGCTTCACGATCCAGTTACACTTTTCTCGATTTTTGACGCTCAACGTTCAATACGCCATTAAGGCAACGCCAAAAGTGGAGCCATCGAGATGAAGTCGGATCTTGTGGACGACGCGTTGCAACTGTATGCAGCACGTCCTTTCGCATTAGCGAAAGCCCGCAGCCTGATCGTCTTCGCAGATGATCCCAACCAGAGGAGGCTCAAATGTTGAACGCATTCACGCAAGCCTCCGGCTGCATCTCCGCACGCAAATCCTCGGTGCTCGTCAACATATCGGCGTGATCGTTGGCGGCTTGCCGCTTGCACTGTCGCACGCCGATGCGGGCATCGCATGTCCCGAACGACAACGTTCCGACGCATTCTGGCGTCGCCGTGGGGAGATCACGTCCATGATCCCGCTCGCCACACTGACTGACGGCCTGAAAACGCGCTGACCTAGCAGACACGTCCGCAACGTCGCCGCCGAACGCTCGGTATCGCGATCCAACTCGCTCGTCAAAGGCGGTGCGAGGCGCCGGAATCCGCTTGCCGAACGCCATGTTTACCGGAGACCCCACATGTACTCGCACCACACCCTCTACCGCGAAATCATTTCCGCCAACCCCCACGTCATTGCGGGAGCATCGCGCCGGTCTGCGAGGTTTGGTGGCACTGACACCTATAGGGGCTGCCTCATAACACGCCTGTTTGCGAACCGTGCCCTCAAGGCCATGGGCGCGCGGTGGTGATCGAACCCAGCGTCGCTGATCGCATCCCCGTTCCGAAGAGGCTTGGATCGAAGATCGTGGTGCTTATCGACCCGTTCCGGAGGCGCGAAATCTACGCCGAAAGCGGCCTCGAATCCAAGCACGTCACTTCGTTCATTGCCCGATCGGACGTGATCGCGATTCACGAGCAGTTTCTCGTCTCCTACACCCGCGACGGAACGACACACATCCACTACGTGGATGCGGTCGTTGATTTCGCCGATGGAAAGCGCATTGCGCATTTTATCAAGTATGCCGCAGAGGCACACAAGGTGGCGCTTGAGGACCTCGTCCGGATGATCGCCGCAACCGGCGACCACAAATTCGATGAATATCGTGTCTTGACGGAGTTCGACATCAGCCCGACGACAATCGCAAACGCCGAGCTCATCGTTCGATGCGGACGCAACTTCGACATCGACGCCATCGACCTGGTCCGTAATCATCTTCGATCGGCGCCGCCCGTCGTCACGCCTCGAACGATCGCCGGTCAAACCGAACTAGGATCGCGCGGTTCAGACGCCTTGATCGCCATGCTCCAGTCAGAGGATGTGAGCCTTGTGCGCCCATATTCCACAATCACACCCGATACACGGTTCAATAACTTTATTGGCCGTCGCCCATCGTGATCTAGCAAATAACTCTGGATTTTCCGTCCTCGCTTCAGTCATGTCCACGATCAAAGGTGTGCCAATTCGCATTTACGCGTCATTATCTACGTTGCTTCGAAATGAGTGATCGACGTGAGCGCAGCAACAGGTTCGGTCGTCACGACCGCCTGACTCTGGATGGTCAGACCTATCGCGTCTTCCAGAAAGAACGAGATCGCTTCACTCTTCAGCTGGTATCGGACAGCCTGCTCCAGGACTACTTCATCACAAAGTCGGATGCGGAGATAAACGCCCTCAGGCGAACGGGACGGCTGAAGTACGAACGCGATTTTTACTCCAAGACGCTCGCCTACCTCCGTCAACGCAACGACAGCTCTGATCTTTCGGACCTTCCGGAAGATGCACTGCGCACCATCGCCTGGAAGACGGAGTGGTGCGTGCGTTTCCATCGTCGACGGATCGATACGAACTCAGCATGGAGGCCGAGACAGTCCCCAACCGACTTAAAGCGATTCATTGATTCCGAAAAACACGTGATGGACCGATGGTACTTCGACCTGTACGGCGAACGCCGGCGGCCCGGTCGTCGGATCGCGGGACAGCCTCGAAAGGAATTCGATTATCCCGGCCCCTCTGCCCTTCGCGAATGGTTGACTCTGTTTCGAAAACACGACGAGCGGATGGAGGCATTCCGCCCCGGCTACGAGCGTTCCGGAAATCGAAATCAGATCAATCCTCTCGCGCTTCCGATAATCGACCAATGCGTGCCGCGTTACGCGACGAACACCAGACCCTTGATGCGCGACATCTACGAGGACGTCGAGCTCGCATTGGAGGATTTGAACGCCACTCTTCCTGAACGGCAAAAGGTTTACGTAAGCGAGACGGCCGTTCGTCGTCGAATACATAAAATTGACCCGTTCCTGCTCGAAGCGGGGCGGTTCAGTCTCGACCGGGCAATCCGCAAATACACGCCAGTTGGACTCGGCCTATCAGTCCACATGCCCATGGAACGGGTGGAAATGGATGATTGGGAGTTCGACCTCATGAGCCTGGTCATCCGGACAGACACCTGGCGTAAGTTATCCGAGGAACAGAAGGCTGACATTCCTCGAGCGCGATGTACCGCTACCGTAGCCATCGATGTCGCAACCCGGTGCATCGTGGGCTTTCACTTGACTCCCTTGCCGCCAAGCACGCAAGGCGCAAAATCCGCGTTACGCACCGTCATGACCGACAAGTCCGCGATCGCTGGTTTTGCAAACTGCATAAGCGATTGGCCGATGTTCGGCAGACCTGGAGCCATCGTTACGGATGGAGGCCCTGCGTTCAAAGGGGACTTTAGCGACTCCGTTCGATTGAGCGCAACCAACCGCGTGATGCCCGATATGGATCCTCAAATGCGAGGAACCATCGAGGCATTCTTCCGGCTATTCAAGCGCGTGTGTCGGTACTTTGCGGGGCAGACATTCGCAAATGTCGTTGAGAAGGATGACTACCCTGCAAAGGAAATGGCAAGCGCGACGTTCGAAAAGACTTTCCAGGCCGCCGTGCGATACATCGTCGACCGCTATCATCACCGCGGCCATCGCGGCCTCGAGGGACGCACTCCCTATGGCGAATGGACCCGCCTCACCCGGAAGTACGGCCTCGATCAGCCTCCAACACCGCATCAGCTTTTCGTGGCGTTTGGGTATAAGGACGAAAGAGTTATCGATAAGCACGGGATTCAGATCTTCGGCTTGAGTTACAACAGCGACACCCTGGCGCTGCTGCGCGCAAGGCTTGGACGCGGGAAGGTCGATTTCTTCGTCGACCCACGTGACCTCGGCTCCATTCTTGTCGTCGTTCCGCGTGCCTTCCGCGAGGTGCGCGAGATAAAAGCCCAGCTCGACGGCGACTGCCTTCTCGTCGCGTCGGTCGGGGGCATCGCATCCGGCGTGACTTTGGAACAGCATCTGTGGGCACGCAAGGAAGTCCGCGAATTTGCCAAAGCCGAGCAAGCTGCTGGCCGTCCGTTTCGGCTCGGAGCCCATCGCGATCTGTTGTCGGCCGGTGAACAGGCGCGACGAGATGCAGGTCTGGATTTCTTCGGCCTCTCGCAAAAGCAATACAGTTTTCTATCGGCGGCCTTCCGCCAAAAGACCCGGGCGGCGTTCTCGACACCGCAACACCCCGAGTCTCCCCAGCAGGTCGATGAGAAACCCGGCAAGGTAGTCGTAACCATGCCCAGACGACCACCAACGCGGTCGTCGTCCAAACCGAGACCGAAGAAATCGTCCGCCAACTCGTCCGCGACGCCTGCAACCGACCAGCCGTTTAGCAGCAGCATCAATCTGTATGGAGAAGATGAATGACGTCCAGTTCACCGCGGCGCACTAAGAGCGCCCCTCCCCCTGCGCTACCTGAACCACCCAAGGCGGACGACTTCGAGTCCAGGATGCTAGCTAAGCTCTCGAGTAACAGCCGCCGTACCGTGGAGATTCTTCGTCGGGTAAAAGGGGTATACGTTGCGTGTGGTCGCGACGCCGCATTGAGAAATAAGCTTGACCTGTTTCTGGAGCATATCCTCTCGTACAATGGAACCCGCCGCGACGATGGCCGCATTTTCTTCATCACGGGAGAAAGCGGCGCGGGCAAGTCGACAATCGTCAGGCAATTGATCGCAGAGACCCCAGTACTGCAGCCGGAACGACGACTATACGGACTGGTCAGTCCGATCGTATCGGTTTCGTTGACCGGCCCATGCACCTTGAACACTCTCGGGGAAAAAATCCTGGAAAAGGCCGGGTATCCGATAGTTCAGAAAATTGGGCCTAGCCAATTATGGATGTCCCTTCCGGAGCGGCTCGGCCACCGCGAGATCATGCTCGTCCACATCGACGAAACGCAGAACATGCTGAAGAAGACACGACAGAACAAGGATCGCAAAGACCTGGCCAATGCGTTGAAGGGCGCAATGAACGATCAGGACTGGCCGATTAGTTTCATTATGAGCGGGCTACCTCTAACGACCGATCTTGCCCGTCTCGATGAGCAGTTCGAACGTCGCGGCTTTTTTCAAGAGTTGCCTGATATCGATATGGAGAACGAGTCCGAGCGGAAACTCGTCTTAAAGATCATCAAGGACATGACGAGCGCAGCTGATATCAAATGCGATGACGTCTTGAAAACCGACATTCCGGACCGGGTCGCCCATGCCGCCAACTACAGATATGGACGAACAACGCAGGTCGTTCTCGCTACGATCCACGACGCTGTGCGACACAATGCATCATCTCTTCATCGGAACCATTTCGCCAGCGCATATCTGGCTCATTCGAACGCTCAAGGGCATGACGAGATGAACCCGTTCCTCGCCGATGACTGGCGAACGCTCCCTCCGGGATCCTTTATATTTGAAAGCGAGGAGGAGTGACGATGATACGGCGCGCGGTCAGTTGGCGCCATTCTCTTGAGCAGAGAGAGCCAGCGGTCGGCTTCGCGTCGCGATTGGCCGGACTAAATGGCCGATCCATGCGCGTCTTCTTGCGCGAAGTGTGCATCTCGGCCCACGATCTCGATAAGAGCCGGCAAGGCGCCCTTGATGCCGTTGCCGCGCTCGGCAATCTCGATCCGGTACAGCTCACGCAGTTTACGCCGTTTCCCGTCGGGGACGGAAACTACGTCACGATCGGGGCAGAAGCACTCCACCGCCTTTCGGTTCGGCGGACCTACTTTTGCATCTGCCCGCATTGCGTTCGAGACGACATCTTCAGATATGAAGGTCCGATCGCGGCCCGCCCCTGGCTTCGTCTCGAATGGATCGTAACGCACTTCCGATCTTGCGACCGGCACAACGTCCTGTTGATGCCCCAAACCCCTGTCCGACGCCGCTACGAGCCGTTCGACTTTACGGAGTGGATTGGTCGCATCATTCCTGAGCTCGATGGCTTGGCTTCGGACGCCATCCCAACCCGTCCATCCCCGTTTCAGCGATGGCTGACGGACCGTCTTGAAGGGAAGCGCAATTCGGGCAACTGGCTGGATGACATGCAGCTGTACGCGGCCGTGGATTTCTGCGAGATGCTCGGGCTGTCCGCTCTGCACGCTCCCAAGGTTCGCGTGGGATCGCTGACGGAATCGGAACATGCGGCAGCAGCCGACGAAGGATTCAGAATAGCCAACCAAGGCGAGGAAGAGATCGAACGACTATTGGTCCGCCTGGCCGACGCCCAGTCCACGACGCGCGGCTTCTGGGGACTACGGGATACCTTCGGGCACGCCTACGGCCTTCTGAACAAGACGAAAACCAATCCGGATTTCGCCAAGCCGAGAGCCGTATTTCGACGTGTCGCTATCGCAAAAGTCCCGATCGAGGCCGGGACCGACGTCCTCGGGGAGACCCTGGAGAAGCAGGTGGTCCATACAATCCGGTCCGCGTCCAAGGTGTCGGGCGCACACAGCCTTACCATCCGACGCCTGTTCGAAAGGAAACGTCTCCGGGACGAGCAGACCCTCCAACTCATGGATCATCGAGTGACCATCAATTCGGACGAAGTCGAAGAGATGCTGATGGCCCTCAAGACTGCATTGACCACAACACAGGTCCAGAAGACGACCGGCATTCCGCGCAATCATCTATTCTACATGATCAACGCCGGACACCTGCCGACCGTCACGGCCTCCAACGAGAAGGCCTACGCAAAGCACAGATTTACCCAGGCCGCGGTCGACGATACGCTCGAACGCCTGTTTTCCGGCACCGTGCCAGTGGCGAAGCCAACCGGGCGCCAGATGTCCATTCTCAGGGCCCGGCAAGCTTCCGTGTCGGGACTCAACGAAATCATCGACTTTCTGTTCTCTGGCCAAATCTGGAAAGGTCTGCTGGCCAGACGACGCGAATACGGAGCTCTTCTAGTCGATGCGGACGAGATCATTGCCGCAATCCGTCGCGGTCGCTCGAAATCGGGCTTCAGCAAACCTGAGGCGGCCAAGTTCATTGTCGGCATGGCGCGCGATTCCGTGGGAAAATTCGTTGCCTCGGGTCACCTTGAGCTCGTGGAGGAGTTCAGCCCAGAAGCGCGGAGAAACGTTCAGGTCGTGTCCCGGGAGAGCGCGGATGCGTTTCTCCAGAACTACGTTTCGTTGGGTGAGCTATCGCATACTGCTGGCCTTCATCACAAGCAGGTGCGATCGGCCCTTCGAACGGTTGGGATCGAGGCCCACTTTGATCCGGATGACTTCCTAAGCTTCTTCTATGTGAGAGCTGACGTGAATGGTGCACTTCAACGCAATCCTGACCTTTGGTCTTCGGGAGTCAAATGAGGTGGTCCCGGTTGTCTGAACAGGTTTTCCGCGTCGATAAGTAGAGCCTCTGCCGTGGTTAGGCCGCCGCGCGGAGCGGAGGAAGATCGAAGTAGGCTTGATCCGGGGTGCGGTCGTCAAGGCTCGAATGCGGACGGCGGCCATTGTAAAAGTCGAGATACCGGCCGATCGAGTTCCGGGCATCACCGACAGTTTCGTAGGCTCGCAGATAGACCTCCTCGTATTTGATGCTCTTCCACAGCCTCTCGTCCTGTCCAGATTTCCGGGACCAACTCAGAGCACGCTCTTGGTGAGGTCGACACACTCCCCGAATGTCGCTTTCGACACGCAATAGTCCGGCATTAGGTAGCAAACGCCACCAGACGAAAATCTCACTGCTTGTCATAGTAGCCCCATCGATATCGGGGGTTTTGATGGATGTGGTTCGCGAACTGCGTCGCAAGCAGGATGCTTTAAGGAGTGATCGTCCGTTGCTATTCGAGCGTCTGGCAGAGGTCGACAAGCAAGTTGCGGCGCTCGATACGGTTATCCAGATTTGGGAGCCGGATCATTTTCCGACGAAGGCAGTCGCTCGGCGTCGTGGAAAGAGCGAGAAGTTTCTCGACGGACTTTTCGAAGGCGAGAACTTCGCGGCGTTGATTCTCGACACGCTGCGCCTGCGGCTCTATGTGCCGGAGACCGGCCGCATCATGATCGATGGCGTCGACCTCGCTATGGTCGATGTTAGCTGGCTGCGGCGGCAGCTCGGGGTGGTGCTGCAGGAGAACGTACTGTTCAACCGCTCGATCCGCGACAACATTGCGCTGGCAGATTCCGGCATGCCAATGGAGAGTGTCATTGCCGCTGCGCAGCTTGCTGGCGCGCATGACTTCATCCTGGACCAGAATCCGCGCCATGCAGCCGCGCGGCGTATCGAACGAATGCCGTACATGAGATCGACGATCTGAAACCGCTTACGGTTCGTCCAAGAATGAGGATGCCAAAGATCTCGCCGGTACGTAGACATCTGGCGATAGCCTTTCGCAGTTGGGAGGATTGCGCCGAATGACTTCCGGATTCAACATTGTTGATGATGGGGCGCGTCGGTCTTCCCGTCGGGGCGATCGGTGTTGACGGGGAGCGTATGGATGACTTCAAGGATAGCGGCCAAGCAGGTTGCGGATCAAACCGATGAAATCGAATCATCGGGGCGATCACTGACTGCCCAAGCAAAAGTGCTTGTGACCGAGTGGAAGGCAGCCAGGGCATCTAGGGGCCGATTTGCCAGTACCCTCATGCAGAGTCCGCCCGCTTCTGATGATGTTTTGATGGAACGAGCCTTCACGCTCATGACGAAATCCAACACAGAGCAAGTTCGCCTAAAATTCCTTCGCACGTCGATGGAAATCGGTTCTGTGAGATCATTGCGCGCGCGAGTTGCCAGATGGGACGCTTTTTTCTCCGCGTCGCCGAGTGACGCAGTCTTGGAAGAATTCCAAGCCATCAAGGCGACGCTCGACGAGATGTCGGAAGTTGAACGAACTCATGGCATCGGCGCATTGCTCAATCTGAATCACCCGGTCGTCATTGGGCTTTCACAGAGGCCAGGTTCGTGGATAGGCCCTCAAGAAATACAAAATGCTCGTTCCTATCAGCGCTTAAGCGGCGGCGTATCGCTGGGCGTACATTCTTCGACCAATTCATCTATCGAAGCAAACGGTTGACCTTTTTGAACGCCATGTTTATCGAAGTATAGATATCGTTTCTTCACTTTCGCCTTAGTCGAGATCACGACAGACGAGCCGTCCTTTATTAGATTCTCGATGTTCTCGAGAAACTCTTGATATAGCAGATCCTTCAATATTTCTGCATTTTCAATCGCCCCGGCGTCTGCAAGAGCGGATTTGAAAGCATCTGGTCCTGCATGTCCCGGGAAAGATCGGCCGTTCACGACAGCGTAGTAGATCAGTATTCCTTCTACGAACGTCATGCCAATTGCTTTAGTCATTGATTCTCCGATACCGAGGTTGTGAGCGTCACTCGTTTGCTCAGACGACAAGAGAGGTTGCGATTAAGCAGGCGGTTGCTGATCAATTTCAATCTCTCAGCCCCGGTCTATCGCCTAGCAGAGGATTCGCCTACCCGCCCCCTCCCGAGGCGCTGCGTGGCCTGGTATCGGACCTCCGCGCCGGTGGAGGATATTTCGTGATGACCGTGCAATATCGACGCGCCGGGAGATCAGCGCCTCGCCCCGGGTCGGTCTAGTGGATGATACACCTTGGGCTCTTCTTCCAGGGAGCGGCTGGCCTTCACCACCCTGCCCGGACCGCCCCGGGTCGTCCACGGGCACGCGCCTCGTCCACGCGACGATGACGAAGGTCTGCCTATTGTCGCCGTGATGCCTCGATTTTGGTACTTCCAGCTTGTCCTGATGAACAACCGCGATCCAAGCAAGAACGAACGCTTCTTTGACGGCGGTGGTTTTTTCGATTCAAGTCGATACAACTCGACAGGTCAGTTGGTTCATCGTCAGATGATCCGATTGTGGTGGAAAGTTGTGGCGTGGGCTGTGGGATGGGCGCTGGTGCTTGGAGCCGCAGAACCCCACCTGCGCTAGAACAGTCGTCAATGAACAGCTCAGCAGTGGAACGTTGGCTTTCGGTCAAAAATGCACCTCAACTTCGCCGATCGAGAACGTCGGCTTAGGGCCGATTCCGTTGAAAAAGTCGGCAGTAGTTTCGTCGTGAACGCCAGCTGTTTCGAGGACGAATTGGCGCGGTGTGGTTCACGCGGGCGTCGGTGTGGACATCGGGATCAGCTTGGCCATCTTACGAAGATTTTGAGCGGCTGCAGCCAGGGTGAACTCGTCGCGTGCGCCGTTCGGCCCTCTTAGTCGCAGCCGATCCAGCTTGAGGATGCGCTTGAGATGCGCGAACAGCATCTCAATCTTCTTGCGGAGCCGGCGTGAAGTGCGGCCTTCCCATGAGCTTGCGATCTCGCGTGCCATGTCGCGAGCGCCCTCGTAGATCGAGCGCGGCACTTTTCGGGCCGGGGTGTTGGGGCAACACCTGCTTCTTAGAGAGCATGCTTGACAATCGTGCTTGCTCGCACGGTAGAGGACCGTCGTATCGTTGTTCACCAGCGTCCCTGTAGTGGTGAGGGGTTTGCCAGCGGGGCAGCGATAGACGTCCCTGGTATGGTCGTAGGTGAAGGCCTCACGCGAGAAGGTCCCGTCGGTGCGGGCCGACTTGTCGAAGACGGTCACGTGCGGCTCGATCCCCTGCTCGTAGACTAGCCAGCCAAGCATCTCAGCTGAGCCATAGGCGCTGTCGCCGAGAAGCCGGCTTGGATAAAGATCGAACCTTTCGATTGAACGCTCAATCATGCGCTTGGCGGCCAATACTTCTGCCTGGCGGATCGCCGTGGTCGCTTCGACATCGACGATGATCGCATTCTCGACGTCGACCAGATAGTTCGTCGAGTAGGCGAAGAAGGCTTGGCCGCCGTGCGCTCCCGTCCAGCGCGCCGCCGGGTCGGAGGGCGACACAAACTTGGGCGTGACCTCCGTCGCGGCACCGAACGCGGCATCATCAAGAACGGCAAGGTACTCGTCGATCGCTCGACCCGCAGCCTCCGGCGGAAGCCCCTTATCGCCTTCGATTCCCTTCTGCCGATTGGCATCCGCCTTGATCAGGCTCGCGTCGACTGCGAACCCTTCGCCGCCGACCAGGCGCTCCCGGATGCAGCGGCGCAAGACGGTCTCGAACACGCGACGGAAGAGATCGCTCTCACGGAAGCGGCCGTGCCTGTTCTTCGAGAACGTCGAGTGATCGGGGACAGTTCCATCCAGACCCAACCGGCAAAACCAGCGGTATGCCAGATTGAGGTGGACTTCATCACAGAGGCGCCGTTCCGATCGTATGCCGAAGCAATAGCCGATCAGGAGCATCCTGATCATCAGCTCCGGATCGATCGAGGGCCGCCCGATGTTGCTGTAGAACGGCGCCAGCTCCCGCCGTAAGTCCTCAAGGTCGACGAACCTATCGATCGACCGCAGGAGGTGGTCGGCGGGGATGTGCCTTTCCAGCGAGAACTCATAGAACAACGCAGCCTGTTCGACTTGCCGATGCCCCATCATGACCTTCAGTCCTGCCCACTAGACAGACTGAATCACCGATATCTCTGCGTCGCAACCGCTGACTTTTTCAACGAAATCGGCCACAAGCGGTCGTCCGCCGCACTATCGAGAATTGCTGTCGATTACGTCCCGGCTTGCTGAAGTGATCGACAACCATCGACGAAGCTCAGGCGTGGGCCGACGAATGCCCTGCTTTCCGCGTCGGCCAATCGCCCTGGCATGCCGAAAGAAGCCATATGCGGAGAGCAGGATTAGAGCGGTCGCGGTGACGATGTTACCAGTCGCGAAAAAGGCAATACAAACGATCCACACGCCAAAAAAGATGGCGTGCCATAGCGCGGCGAACCCGAGATAGGTTTTGCCTGTTGGGATGCCTCTGCTCATGCTGATCACTTATGCATCCTTGCAGCCCGCCGCACCTCCATGTTGATCTTTTCGGCTTGCCGACGACCTCATGGTAAAGACTGCGTTGCGTGTTATCGAAACGGGCGACATCCGCTTGGGTCAAAAGCCGCCTTACAGTCCCGCTGTGGGTTACTTCCGGTTGTGCCCGCGAGCAGACATCGCCTGCGCCGACCGCAAGGGGCGACGCGAGTTCGCCGAACCGCAGTGTTTTTCCGCGTCCGTCGGCGAGCTTTTCGACCGCGTGGTTCCGCACCTCGGGCTATCCGGAGGCGTCTAGTTCACATCTTTGGGTCGCCGGAGACCACAACTTTGGGTCTCTCGATTTGGGACAGTTAGAAAACCCTTATGGATCAGTGACTTCAGGATGACCTAGTTCGGAACTTTGGGTTTCCCACCAATTTACCACCGGAAATTGTAATCAGCAAAGGGTGGCTCCGAGCCACCTATTTTTTGAGATTGGTCATATGTCATCGCTTAAGGTCAACCAAATCAAAGCTCGACTTCGAACCCTCTTTGAACCTCATCTCGACCTAAGCGATCTCTCCGAAAAAGACACCGAGAGAGACCAAAAAATTCTAACACGATGCCTGGCTGCTTTTGGCGTATATGCCATAGCGGCATGCAGTCCAGAGCAGGCCGCTGCCGCCGTATGGGACGGTTCCGGCGACAACGGAATAGATGCCGCCTATTTCGATCAATCAGATCTATGCGTCGTATTCGTCCAATCAAAATGGATCAACAAGGGCTCAGGCGAACCAGAAGCCAAGGATCTGGGTCCCTTCATAAATGGAGTAAAAGATGCAATCGAACAGAACCAAGCCAATTTCGGCGCACGGGTTCAAGCTCGATTGGCCGACATCCTCGTCAGAATAAATACGCCAGGAACTTCGATCCATTTAGCACTCGTCACTACGGGAGCGAGCACACTAGCAGCGCCCGGTCAGAGCCTAATCGATAAGTTATTGAAGGAGCTGAATGGTGAAGATCCAGACGAGATCGCTTCCAGCGAGCTGATGGGCCTTTCCGAAGTATACTCTCGGCTGGCGAATGATCCGCTTCAAGGCAACCTGACGCTTGACGCGCAGATTCTTGATTGGTCTCGCGTCAACTCTCCGTATGCAGCTTACTTCGGATTAATCGACGGTTTGCAGCTGAAGACATGGTGGAGAAAACATGGAAAAGGTCTGGTCGCAGCCAACATCCGTCAATCCTTAGGTACCACCGAAGTAAACAACGAGATTCGTCAAACTGCGATAAGTGCGCCAGAGCACTTCTGGTACTTCAACAACGGAATCACCTTGACCGCTGACGAAGCGCTCAAGGCACCTGCTAACGCTGCATCACAATCCGCCGGCCAATTCAAATTTCGTGGAGCATCCATTGTAAATGGCGCCCAGACAGTTAGCTCCCTCAGCAAGGTAGACAACGATGCAAATCTTGGCAAGGTCCGCGTCCCGATACGGGTTATATTGCTAAAATCGACACCAGCAGGATTCGGCAACGCCGTAACACGGACAAACAACCTTCAAAATCGCATAGAGTCCCGAGACTTCGTTGCCCAAGACCCTCAACAAAGAAGAATACGTGAAGAAATGGCGGTCGAGGGTATCGACTATCAGTTTCTCCGAAGCGAAGACGTCGTCGCGACGTCCACTTCTTGTGAATTGATCGAAGTGACGACAGCGCTAGCTTGCGCCTCTGGCGATCCGAATTTAGCCGTACAAGTTAAGACTGGTATAGGCCGCTTCTTCAACGACCTCGCCAAGCCCCCGTATAAGGCGGTATTCAACCCCGCGGTCAGCGGTGCGCACGCCTTCAACGCCACGATTGTCAGCAGAAAAATTGACGACTGGATAGAGAAAAAGAAAAAGACTATTGCAAAAAAGAGCGGCACTCGGTGGGGAGTCCTCATTCATGGAAATCGAATTCTGGCATCAGTGGCGTTTCGAAAGCTGGGCATCCAAAAGCTATCGCAACCGATAAAAGACTTTGGCGCCGATCTTAACACCAAAGTGCTCGAGGCAATCTGCGAAGATACCTACCAGGAGATCGTCAAATCTGTAGACAAGAAGTTTCCTGGAAAATTTCTCGCTGTTCTTTTCAAGAACCCGTCCGCGAGCAAGCAAGTATTTGATGATGCCAGCAATCCTCCCGTAAAAGGCTCAACCAAGAGCCCCTCGTCGACAAAAAGGTCGTAGCAATCGGAGGGCGCAATAACGGAGCCTAATCCGCCGCTTGACCCGATCGGCGGTTTACGTTTGGCCACCACGAAGCTTGGACGCGTTACGGTGATAGTGCACTGATCTCTCGCTCACCCAACACGCTCACGACCTCATACACCAGCACCGCCGCCGCAGGCGTGGGCCGCCACGGATTGGCACCGCCAAGGAGTTCATCAAGGGCGCAGACGATCAGGTTACTCCAATCGCGCCTAACGATAACACTGCCCTTTTCTTCCGACGCCCTACTGCTCCGCCGCCAGCCGCACGACCTGCCGGCCGCCGTTCAGCTCGCGGAGCTTGTTGACGTACTCCTCGGGCCGGGTCCAGCGGACCGGGGTGTCCAGGCCCATGAAGCTGGCGATGCTGCCGATGAATGAGGTGCAGTTCGCCGTTTCGGCGTTCCACACCGGCGAGTCCGCCTGCAGCTTCTTGATGTAGGCGAACACGCGCTTGGCGTCGGCTTCGTTCAGATAGACGCGGTAGCTCGCGGTCACATAGTCCGGATCGAGATCGCCATAGCTCGCGCCGGTCTCGGACGGCACGAAGGTGAAATAGCCGAGCACGTAGGCGAGCTCGTCGCCGGCCGGGGTCAGGCCAGCGACGTCGACCGCCTTCTCGCTGCTCTTGCCATACCAGACGAAGGCGTGGCCCCAGCTCGCGGCGGTGCGCGCCCGGAAGTCGACATAGTATGGCCCTTTAACCTCGGAGACGCGCCGGGCGGGCGCGGTCCGTGCGACCTCATGAGCCATGCGGGCGACTGCCGGCCGCGCGGAGGCGGCCTGCGCGACGCAGGGCAGCAGCAAAGCTGACAACGAAAGTGCGACCCAGCCGAAACGCCGCATGACAAGCACGCCCCCGGGGATGATGACGTCTGGTGAAAGCGCTGACCGGGCTCAGTAGCCGCGGCGATAGCCCGGCGCGGGGACGACGACCGGCGCCTTGCCAACCGGAGACTTGCCAATCGGAGCTTTGCCGATCGGCATCTTGCCGAACGCGGGCTGCTCGTAGACCGGCTGCGGGCGCGGCAGATCGGCGGCATGGGCCATCGTCACCAGCGCGAGCATCGCGCCTGCTGAAATCACGAATGTCTTCACTCGAACTCTCCTCGAGTCTGAACAGCGCCCCAAGCCCTCAGCACCACGACCATGAACGACGGATTGCGTCGAGAGTGGGGCAGCCGGTCATGACATTGGGGCCGCGGTCACTGTCTTCCGCGTGATCTCGACGGCACCAGAACACGTGTTGCGAGGCCCTTTGATCGGTTGTGGCCGAAACAGCGCGCAGGGGCGGATTAGCGGAGCGTCATCCGCCGTTTCGCCCCTTAAGGGGTGCAGTCCAGCACACTTTATCGTGACGGCGGTAGAGCCGTCCGCTTTTTGCTTGCTGCCTTCGTCTCCCCCCGCGCGGTCAAGGGCGACGGCGCCCCTCTTGCTGCACGTTCCATTCTCAAACACAATTGGGCGGTTCCTTCCTGAGCTCGGCATGACCGTTTCGGCAACCAGCGTTCGTTTTGACGAACACACCGTGTCGGTCGAATTGACCGATGGTCGAACGCTCAGCGTGCCCCTGGCTCGGTTTCCTCGCCTGCTGCACGCCACTCCGGCCGAGCGTCAACAGGTCGAGATAAAATTACGGTGACGCTGCATTTTACTCGCCTCGCTAAGTCCGTGCGGCTATCCGCACTTGCATAAGTCGGCATTCTTGCCGACGATCAGGTCACCTATACTGAGCCCGCCATAACCGTCTCAGTGACCAGCGTCCGGTTTCAAGCGAGCTGCGTAGCCCGGATGAGCGTCAACGACATCCGGGGCTCACGCGCTTTTCCCGGATATCAGCTTCGCTGATGCCGACTACTAGTCTAGATTATAATGCAGGAAGTAGTGCGCCAGACGACGTATTTAACAACGTTCAGCGCTTTCAGTTGGAGTTGCGAGCTCGAGACACACCAACGGTCGTTTCTGACTTTGAGTATGATCGCAACCAGAGGCCCATGATCCGATTGATGTCGGAGCGCGCCTGATAACCAGCGAGCGTAGGGCGGATTAGTTAGTTAGACAGCGGCTCGTCCATCAGAAACACTGCGGGGTGCCGCACCATCGCGCGGCCGAGCGCAACACACTCGCATTGACCGCCCGAAAGTTGGCCCGGCTTGCTGCGTAGCAGATGGGCGATGTCGAGCATGGAAGCAGCCTGCTGGATCTCACTGCGGATCGCCTTTTCAATGCCGGCACGTCCCGGCCATGCACGGCCCACACGCGGCAGCCGCTGGGCAAAGGTCAGGCGGCGGGTCCGCAATGGCAGCGCGAGATTATCGAACACGCTAAGATGTGGATAGAGCGCGTAAGACTGAAACACCATGGCGACGTCGCGCTCCTTGGGGCGCTTGTCGTTCACGCAGCGGCCGCCCACCACGACCTCGCCGCGATCCTGCGCCTCCAGCCCAGCGATGATCCGCAGCAAAGTCGACTTTCCGCATCCCGAGGGCCCTACCAAGGTAAGGAACTCCCCATCGCGAATGCTCAGCGAAACTCCTTTCGCGACGGCGGTTTGGCCATAGCTCTTCTCGATGTGGCGTAGCTCGATCTCAGCCATCCTGGCCTCCCCGCGCGGCCTGAAGCGGACGCCCATCCATTCCAGAACCAGGAAGCCCAAGATGGGCAAGAATGGTTGGCGCGATGTCGACGACACAGGAAGGCTCTTGCCTCACCGCGCCACGGCTGAAGCCGGCGCCCTCGATCATGAGAAAGGGCGCCTGCTCGCCTGCGCCGAGGCCGCCGTGCTGGCCGCTGCCGAGAATATCTGCCTTGCCGCCGGCGCGCTCCGCAACGAGGCTGGTGCCAGCTACGCCATAGGCGTTGGCTTCCTGGCTCGCGCGCATTGAGACCGCAAAAGCAAGGCCATGATCCCGGGACTGCCCCACCGACCCCAGAGCGCTGCCATCGAGAACAGTGCCCGTCCATTCCTGATTGGCAAGGAAGTCGCCAAGCGAGGGCGTGCGTGCGACGAAATCGGGATGGACATAGAGCAGCGCGGAGGTGCCATTGGAGGCGACGACCACGTCGGATGAATCAGCGCTCTCCTTCAATCCGGCGGCGACCAGTTCTTCATCAATGTCGACGACGCCTGCGACCGTCTGATGACCGTGATCCGATCCTATCAGCAATAGAATATCGTCCCGGTCCGCGAGCCTAGCCACCGCGTCCATGACCCGCCCCGCATTGCGGTCGGCCTCTTCCAGCACCGCAAGATGACCGGGTGATCCCATCGGCAAGACATGCTGCGTGGCGTCCGGCTCGCCGAGCCATAGCACCGCAAGAGCAGGAGGATCGGACTGGGGCAACACCGCTTCGCGGATGAAGCGCTCGGTCATCGCCCGGTCACCCTCTACATCCAGCGTGACGCGGAGCTGTTCGTCTTGCGGCAGCGGGACCCGGCCGCGGCCGTACGATCCGGCCCGATGATAGACCCGTCCAAATCCATCCGGATCGTGCGCATAGGCCGCTCCTGGCGATACGTTGCTGAAGATGACAGCACCGCCGCTGTCCGTTACGTACTCCGCCAAGGTTGGCACCGCCAATGCGCGACCGGTGACGCGTCGCTTATGCTGGAGAAAGTCGGGCCGGCCCGCGTCGTGCCGAACGAGTCGCCCGTTCTCCATTAGCGCCATGGTGTTGCCCTGCAAGCCGTGGCGCGCCGGATGGCAACCGGTTGCCAGGCTCGCCGAAACCACCCGCGTGCAAGACGGAAACACCGTGCGATGGGCGGCGAACTGCTCGGAGCGCCCAGCGAAGGCCGCCAGACGAGGCGTGGTCTGGGCCGTCACGAGATCACGGCGTAGACCATCGAGGATGACGAGGACCGCGCGACGCATGGTCAGACTTCCACATCATTGAGCAGTGCAGAAAAAACGTCGTAGTTGCGGAGCCGTTGCCCTGCCCTGCCCTCCGCCAGCCCAGGCCGCAGCGGGTGAGAGAGGATGAACGGAACCACCTGCTCAGCGAGGCCGCCATGAGAACGCAGCCGCTCGCCCGCGAGCTGCGAAACGTCGTGGTCGCGGGCACGAGCGCCGAGGGCGACGCCCGACCTGGCGACCACGGCGATGTCGCCTTCACGATCCTCCGGCAGATCGAAGCGCAGGCACGCTTCCTCACGCGACGCGGCCAAACAGACGCCAGGAATCTGGCGAATGAACTCCAGCACCGCGCCGCTCGAAATCCCGGTCCGTTGAAGATGGACACGGACGAAGCCGCCGAGAGCGCCATGGTGACGTACGAAGGGATCCGTGATCGGGCAGATAACGCGGGTTGAACCGGCCCCGAAGGCGGCATCCAGCAGGTCGCCAAGATAGATGACGTTGGGCTCACCGTTCGGGTGGGCCATGTCGTTCATGCCATGGTCGGCGACAATTCCGAGGCGGGCGCCGAGCGCGATCAATGTTGCGAACCGCTGGTCCACCTCGTGCATAAAGGCGATCGCTTCGGGAGCATCCGGCCCATGCTTGTGCTGCACGTAGTCGGATAGCGACAGGTAAATCAGGTCCGGCCGACGCGCCTCAAGCAGGCGAATTCCCGCATCGAGCACGAACAAGGAAAGATCGGCAGAATACAGATCTGGCGCTCCACGCCCCACCAGCGCGCCGATTGCGGAGATTCCGTTCTCCGCTTCGGTTGCATCGTCGGCTTTCTCGGCAGAGAACGCGATGCCGTCGAGCCCATGGCCGAGCGCTCTGCGCAGCTTGTCCTTGGCAGTAACCGCAACAACCCTGGCTCCTGCCTGCGAGAAGGCTGCCAGGATCGTCGGCGCGCGCACGGGAGTCGCATCCACCATCATAATTTCTGCGCCGGTATCACGGTCGAGATAGAAATTGCCGGAGACACCGTGAACGGCGGGTGACACACCGCATACGATGGACACGTTGTTGGGGTTGGTGAATGTCGGCATTGCCGCAAGCGCCGAGGCGCTGAAGCCTTCGCGCCGCATCCGATCGATGGCGGGGATGGCTCCGGCGGCGCTGGCAGATTCGATATAGGCCGGATCGCAGCCGTCGAAGCAGACGACCACAGCCGGACGTTTCGGCCAGGCGTAGGCGCGCCCGTTCACTCGGAGTAGAGCTCTCTCCGCGCGATTTGGCGTGGCATCGGTCAATATCCAATCAGACTTGTTCATGAAAAGACTTACCGTTGAGGGTTACAGCATCCGTGAGCCATGCCGCCACACGCAGAAGATCGTGGTCGCCCCCTTGACAGCCAACGAGTTGGACACCGATCGGCATGTCATTTATTCCGCGCAGCAGCGGCAGGGACACGGTCGGTAGTCCGCACAGGCTCCAGGGCGTGGACATGACGCCGGAGCCCGGCCCCTCCTCGAGGCGCGTCGCCTCACCCGGTGCGGAAAGTGTGAGAAAGGCGTCATGATCAGACAACAATGCCGCGGCCAGAGCGCTGAGCCGGTCGGCCATGGCTTCGAGTTCGAGATAACGTACAGCACTTAACGCGCGCCCGGCAACGATCCCCTCCTGCAGCGGCGGACAGAAGCTGCGGAAGGTGTTCTCCGGCAAGGCACCGAAACGATTTGCCAGATGAGCGTTCAGAAGGCCCAGCACGACCTCAAGCGCCATGTCGAATTCGCCAGGCAGATCGACTGCGGCTACGGCCACAGGCAGTCCGGCAACCAGCCGATCAAGAGCTTGTCGCGCGTCGGGACTGACGCGGTCCCAGCCCGGTCCACGGACAAAGCCGAGCCTCGGCGGATGCCGCAGTGGTTCGACCTCCGTAAGTCTGCGATCGAATGCTCCGGCGAATAGCGTGAGATCGTCGACGGACCGGGCCAGCAGACCGATATGCGCCATGCGCGGGACCAGCACGTTCGATCCCCGCATGCTCGTGAACCCGAATGACGGCTTGAAGGCGAACGCACCGCAGAACGAAGCTGGCAGCGTCGTGGATGCCGTGTGCTGGGTACCGAGCGCCAGCGGAACCATATGATCGACCACGGCCGCCGCAGAGCCCGCCGACGACACGCCGGGGGACCGCGACAGATCCTGGGGATTGTGGGTCGGACTGGGATGATACATGCCGAATTCGGAGGTGCTGGTCTTACCGACGATGAGCGCCCCGGCCTGATGCAGCACGCTGACGGCATCAGCGTCTTCGGTCGGCCGGCGCCCACGCAAGCTTGCGCTGCCGTATTCGGATGGCATGTTGCTGGTGTCGAACACGTCCTTCACACCGACTGGCAGGCCGTGCAGTGGGCCGAGCGGCAATCCCGCGGACTGACATTCATCTGCCAGCCGCGCCCGTTCCCGCGCCGCATCCGCATCCAAAAAGCTCCAGGCCTTCACCTGCGGTTCGCGAGTGGCGATCCGCTCGAGGCAGGCTTCCATCACGGATGCCGCTGTCAGCCGACGATCGCGGATCGCATTGACGATCGTACGAGCTGACAATTCATTCAATCGCCTGCAGTCCGAAACGAGCGCGAGCCTCTGGGTGCCTGATGCGTCATTCATTGACCGACGGCCTCCGCCACCCGCGGGACCGCGGCGTTGTCCGAGGTCGCATGTTGCCGACGAAGATTTGCGGTGAGTGCAAGGGCCTGGGGCAATAGCCCGTCGCGAAACAGCAGGACGCAAAGAATGAAGACGGCCCCCTGAACAGCCAGGATCCAGGAACCGAACGGCGACAGGAAATGCTGCATCGTTACCAAGACAGCGGCGCCGATGAGAGGGCCCCCAAATGTCCCGATACCGCCGATCAATGCCATCAGCACGGCTTCACCCGAGAGATGCCAATGCGCGTCAGACAAGGTCGCCAATTGGAAGACGATGGCACTGAGGGAGCCGGCCACGCCAGCGCAGAAAGCCGCGATGCCGAATGCAGCGACTTTGTATGCGTCGACATGATGCCCCAGCGACAGAGCCCTGCGTTCATTGTCGCGAATGGCGATCAGCATCATCCCGAACGGGGAACTCATCAAACGACGTAGGCCGAACAGCACGCCGAGCATGGCAGCGGCGCTGAGCCAATAGACATTGGCGTCCTCGCGCAGATCGATCAGTCCCAGCAACATGCCGCGGGGGACTGACTGAATGCCGTCCTCGCCATGGGTGAAGCTGGCCTGCAGATAGACAAAATAGATCATCTGCGCGATCGCCAGCGTGATCATGGCCTGATAGATGCCACGGCGCCTGATCGCGAAGATGCCCATCACAAGTCCAAGACCGAGCGCGGCCGCGATCCCGATGCCGATTGCCGTTTCCGGTGGGAGGGCCCACTCCTTCGCCGCATGAGCAGTGAGATAGGCCGCCGTGCCGAACAAGGCCGCCTGGCCGAAGGACATGATACCGGCGAACCCGAGCAGGAAGTTGAATGACGCGGCAAAGATTGTGAAACAGAAGACCTTCATCAGATAAACGGGATAGAGCAGCACCGGCAGCGCCACGAGAGCGGCCGCGGCAGCGAGCGCCGGCACCATGCCGTTCGTGCGTTTGGCGGCGGCATCCTTTCCGGCGGGCTCGATCCAGGAAAGCCGGGCCGCCATGAATTCATGGGACCGGACGACCGGAATGCCGAAGAGCCCCTGCGGGCGAAGCAGAAGCACGATGCACATGAAGGCGAACACGACGAAGCTCGCTGCCTGCGGGACCAGCGCCTGCGTCAGGCTCTCGATCAGCGCGAGCGCATAGCTCGAGACGATGGTTCCCGCGATCGAACCCATGCCGCCGATAACGATGATCGCAAACACGACAAGCAGGATGTCCGAACCCATCAACGGGCTGACCTGGTAGATCGGCGCGGCCAGCGCGCCTGCCAGTCCCGCCAGGCCCGAGCCCAAGGCAAAAGTAGCGGCGAAGACACGAGGCACGCCAACGCCGAGGGCTTCAGCAGCGGCTGCATTTTCAGACGAGGCGCGCAGTATCGAGCCCAGACGCGTGCGAGCAATGGCGATCCAGACGATCACACATGTGACGAGCGCCACAGCAACGACCCAAAGCCGGTATACGGGGAAATAGAGAAAGCCGAAATCAACCCCACCGGCTAACCAATCCGGCGCGACGTAGGGCAGTCCGGTTGAACCGAATTGGGCCTGGAAAGCGCCCTGAACGACCATCGCCGCGCCGAAGGTCAGCATGAAGCCGTAGAGCGGATCGAGGCCGTAGGTTCGACGCAGCAGCCAGCGTTCGAGCATCATGCCGAAAGCGGCTACGCACACCGGCGCGAAAGCCAGCCCCCCGAAATAGTCCAATCCGAGATATCGAGAACCAGCCCATGCAGCAAAAGCGCCCATCATATAGAGCACGCCATGCGTCATGTTGAGAACGTTGAGAAGGCCGAAGATGAGCGCCAGCCCGAGACTGAGCAGCGCGTAGAACGAACCATTGACGAGGCCGATCGTCAGATAGCCGAGGATGAGGTCCATCATGCAGGACTCACAGCGCAAGACGTTGGAGAAGCCGAGCCTTGACGTGCTCGCCACCTCGGGTTTCGAGATCGTCCGCAACCTCACCGTTTTCGATCGCCACCACGCGATCGGCGAGATGCAGGACGAAATCGAGGTTCTGTTCCACAAGCAGGATCGTGTAGCCGCGGCGCTTGAGCTCGATCAGCACCTGCTCGATCTGTCTCACGATGACCGGCGCCAGTCCTTCGGTGGGCTCGTCCAGTAGAAGCGTCTGCGCGCCCGTGCGCAAAATCCGGGCGATCGCGAGCATTTGCTGCTCACCGCCGCTGAGCTGATCGCCGTAGTGGCGTCCCCTGGTGCGAAGATTCGGAAACAGCGCGAAGATATCGGCTTTGACCATGCCTGTGGCGCAAACCGCTGGAGGAAGGGCGAGATTCTCCTCGACGGTCAGGCCGGAGAAGATCGCCCGCTCCTCGGGGCAATAACCGATGCCGAACCTTGTGCGCTCATATGGGCGCAGTCCGCTTGCGTCGCACCCGGACAGGACAATGCTGCCGGTTTGTCGCGGCAGCAACCCCATGATGGCGCGAAGGATGGTTGTCTTGCCTGCGCCGTTGCGACCGACCAGACAAGTGACCTCGCCGGGCCGAACCGTGAATCCGACGCCGAACAGCACCTGGGAATCGCCATACCAAGCTTCCACGTCCGAGAGGCGCAGCGAAACGGCGTCAGGCACAGCGGTCGGCTCCGATATAGGCGTTGATCACGCGAGGGTCCCGCGCGACGTCGTCGTAAGTCCCCTCGCAGAGGACCGCGCCTTCCGCGAGCACCGTGACCTTCGTCGCCAGACTCTTCACGACTTGCAGATTGTGCTCCACCAGAAGGACGCCGCAGGTGGCAGCGACCGTCTTGATCAGAGCTGCAACGGGCGCGATGTCCTCTCGGGCCAGGCCAGCGGTCGGCTCGTCGAGCAGCAGAAATTTCGGTCCAATCGCGATCGTCGTGACGATCTCAAGCAGTCGCCGGCGGCCATAGGGCAGATCCGCAGCCCGGCGTTTGCTTTCGTCCGCGAGCCCGGCCTGATCGAGAAGATGCCGGACCCTTGCTTCATTTTCGTCTCGTCTCGAGCGACCGCACAGGAGCTGCAGACCCCGCACGTTCAGCGCGAGTGCCGTACCGACATTGTCGGCGACGGAGAGATCGGGGAAGATCGAGCAAATCTGAAACGATCTGGCGAGCCCGAGCCGCGCAAGTCGGTTCGGCGAAACTGACGTCACATCCACACCGTTGAGACGAACTTGGCCAGCGCTCGGTTTCGTAAAGCCGCTGATCACGTTGAACAGCGTGGTCTTGCCTGCCCCGTTGGGCCCGATCACCGCATGAATTGCCCTTGCATCGAGATCGAGCGAGACCCCACGAAGCGCCTCGAAATCACCGAACCGAACAGCCAGGTTGCGAGCGGTCAGCATCGAAGCTGCAGCTCGCCCTGCGACGGCCGAGGCAATCGGTGCGGCTGCCAGCCGCGGACGATCAAGAAGGATGGTCGTCATCGAACGCTCGCAGCGGCGCAGCCCGCCGTCTCATTCGAGCGAAAGGCGGTATCGGCCGGGACCGTGGCAATCCGCTCATAATAGTCCCACGGGCCCTTGCTCTCGGCCGGGGTCTTCACGCGATAAACCCCAAGATCGTAGATGACCCGTCCGTTTTCCTGGATGCGGACCTGTTGACCGAATTTATCGACCGGCAGCTTTCGCATTTCCGCGTTCACGAGCGCGGCATCGTCGGTCTTCGCTTTGTCGGCGGCCTTGAGATAGTGCAGCACGCTCGTATAGACGCCAGCCTGCTCTCGGGTCGGCATGCGTCCATGAACCTTGAAAAAGCGCTCCGAAAAGGCGCGAGTGCCGTCCGTGTCATTCCAATAGAAGCCGGTCGTGATGATTAGGCCCTGGGCCGCTTCGAGCCCGACGCTGTTGATGTCGGTGACAAACGCGTGGAGAGCCGCGACATGCTGCCCCCCACGGATGATACCGAACTGACCGGCCTGTTTGATGGCATTGACGGTATCGGCACCAGCGCTCGCCAGCGCCACGACCTGGGCCTGCGAGGATTTCGCGCGCAGCAGAAGGGCAGAGAAGTCGGCCGTGCTCAGAGGGTGCCGCGCACTTCCGATCACCTTGCCCCCACGTTCCTCGACCAAGCGCGTGGCGTCCTTTTCGAGATCGTGGCCGAATGCATAGTCCGCAGTCAGAAAATACCAGGACTTCAGATCCTGCTGCACCAGAGCGGCGGCGGTCCCGCGCGCGAGCGAATAGGTGTCGTCAGTCCAGTGCGTGACAAACGGCGAGCAACGCGCTCCGGTGATCTCAACGCTTGCGGCACCAGATATCATCAAGGAACGTCTTTTTTCGGTGGCAATGGCCATCAACCCGAAGACCACGCCTGAATGCGGCAGGTCGACGATCACGTCGACACCGCGCCGGTCGAACCATTCGCGGGCAATCGCAGAGGCAACCTCGGGCTTATTCTGGTGGTCCGCAGCAATGATCTCGATGGGGACGCCGCCAGCGATTCCACCAGAATCCTCGACCGCCATACGGGCCGCCACGATCGATCCGGGTCCGCCGACGTCCGCAACGACTCCGCTTTGATCACCCATCACACCGATAATGATCTTGTTGTCGGAAAATTCCGCGACGGCGGACGTCGCCCCGCCGCACAACAGCAATGTTGCGATGATCAGCCGACGCATGGACCGTCTCCTGTTTCCAAGCTCGGCGGACAGATAGAGGCAACCCATAACACATTTGTGACGAACTAGGTACATTTGGGTCACAACATATGAGCTGTGGAAAAGCCTGATGGGTTGCCATTCCGCCCCCGGAACAGGCAAACAGCAGATTCCTGAAGCCGAATCGGAGGGCCCGGGCGTGTTGATTAGAGGCCCGCAAGCGGCACCAGGCGAAGGCGAGGCCGGCGATGGTCGGACCGAGGCCGCACTGGTAGCAAAGATCTGCTGGTACTACTTCAGAGAGGGGCAAACCCAGGACGCGATCGCGCAGCGGCTGAAGATGACCCGCAAGCGGGTCAACCGCATCCTTGGCGAGGCACGGGAAAGCGGCTTCGTGCAAATCACGATCGCCGACCCCGCGGGCCTGCGGACCGAGCTCGAAGAAGAACTCATCCGCAAATTCAATCTGCGTCACGCGATCGTGGTGCCGGTCCCTATGGGCGGCACCGATGTGCGCTCTTTCGTCGGAGCTGCCGCCGCGCGATACGTCGCCGAATGCCTCCCGCCGTCGGGTTCACTGGGAATCACCTGGGGAGGCACCATCAATGCCGCCGCTCAAAACCTGCCGCAGCGATCGGGAGACGGCACCCGCGTCGTCCTGATGTCCGGCGGGCTTGCCGAAAGCGCGCCGATCAATCCGTATGACAACGCAACCATGATCGCCCGAGCGCTTGGCGCGCGATGCTATTATCTGACCGCGCCGATGTTCGCCGAGACCGCGGAGCTGAGAGACATTCTGGTCGCGAGCGAACCTGTTCGTTCGGTGCTCGCGATGGTGCCCTCTCTCGACGTTGCGCTCTTGAGCGCGATCGACCTGTCTCCGAAATCGAAGGCGCTCGAATATGACGTCATTTCTCGCGAGACCTGGGCTTCGCTGCTTGACGCCGGCGCCGTCGGAGATATTTGCGGCCACTACCTCGATTCAGCCGGTAAGCCCCTTCGCCATCCCCTGGTACAGCGGACGATCAACCCACCGATCGAGCATGTGCTTCAGATCAGACATCGGATCCTCGCCGCCGGAGGTGAGCACAAGGTCGACATTATTCGCGCTGGCCTGCTGGCTGGCTTCTGCCAGGTCCTAGTCACCGATGAAGCGGCTGCGTCCAAACTCCTGGATTGAAGCTTATCTCACCACGGCAGTGAGTAGGTCTTGATGTTGGTAAAGCTTTTCATGGCCTCCAGCACGCCCTCTTTATGGCCGAGACCGGAATCCTTGATGCCACCGAACGGCGTCAGCTCCGTCCGGTATCCAGGGACTTCCCACACGTTGACGCACCCCACGTCCAAGGCATCCACAAAGCGGGTGATGTGGTCAAGCCTGTTTGTGCACAGTCCCGCCGAAAGACCGAAGGCCGATGAGTTTGCGATGGCGATGATGTGATCGACATCCTCCGGGCAGCGAATGATCGGCAGAACAGGACCAAAGGTCTCTTCGTGCACCAACTCGCATTCAGGCGGGACATGGTCCAGCATCGTCGGCGGGTACAGCGCGCCCTGCGGAGTATTGCCGAGCAGCAGACGGGCGCCCTCGCGAATTGCCGCCTCGACGCGCCCGGCAATCGTTGACGCCGCTTTCGCGTTGATGACCGTCCCCACATCCGTGTTGGGATCCATGGGATCTCCTGCTGCGAGCCGCTTCATCAGAGGGAGGGTCGCTTCGACAAAGCGGTCCGCGATGCCCTCGACGACAAGTGCTCGCTTGACGGCAGTACAGCGTTGCCCGGAATTTCTCGTCGCGCCCTCCACCGCCAATCTGGCGGCGCGATCGGGGTCGGCGTCACTCATGACAATCAGAGGATCATTGCCGCCGAGCTCGAGCACCAGCCTTCTGTATCCCACCCGCTCGGCAATTCTCTTTCCGGTGCTCACCGATCCGGTAAACGTCACCAAGTCGATGTCCGGGTCATTAATCATCGCCTCTCCTATCGAACGCGGATCCCCGGTGATCACCGACAACATTTCCGGTGGCAGTCCCGCCTCATAAAGCAGCTCGGCAAGAGCGAGCGCGGTCAAAGGCGTCGTCTCCGCTGGCTTGAGGACGACCCTGTTGTTGGTCGCGATCGCCGGAGCGAGCTTGTGGCTCACGAGATTCAGGGGATGATTGAAGGGTGTGATCGCTGAGATCACCCCAAGAAGAGGCGTCCTGGTCGCAAATATGCGCCGGCTCTGCGCTGCCCCTCCGATATCGCCCGCGTAAATCGCCCCATCGTCCTGGATCACTGCGTGCGCCGCAAATGACCAGACATCTCTGGCTCGCACGGTTTCGCGCAGCGAATCCTTCAAGCACAGGCCGCTTTCTGATGTAATGAGCTGTGCAAGCCGGTCCTGGTTTGCCTCGATCGCCTCAGCCGTGGCGAGCAGGATCCGCGCCCGCTCACGCCTTGTGAGCCTGGGACGGAATGCCCGGGCGATCGCGAAGGCGCGCCGAACATGCTCGGGACTCGCCTGCGGCACCGCCGCTATCACCTGATCGGTAAACGGATTCCGAACGTCGATGGACAAATCCGTCAGGACATCCTCTCCCGCGACCTTCATTGGCTGAAGAAGACGTGTCGAGTTAAACATCGCCGGACTCCATATGGTGTTCGCTGCCGATCGTTGCCGTTCACGTGCGTGGCATCATGCTCAAGAGGGTTGGGTCCTTTGACCGCCAGCATGCCAGATCACGATCGTGACACCGACCACGATAAGGACACAGGCGACCACGACACGGGTCGTGGGGGTCTCCCGTTGCAAGACGGCGGCTGCAACCAAGGCAACGACCGGAATAAGCACGAGGCTCTGAGATGCGATCTGTGCGGAAATGAAGCTCAGCGCACGATACCAAGCGACGAATGCTAGCCCGGTCGCCACGATACAGTTGAACGCGATGGGCCAGACAAGGTCCGGCAATTGGTTCCAGTCCGGACGACGTTCCAATAGAACCGAGGCAACGATCACAACTGCGCCTGAGATCGCCAATTGAAAGATGGTACGGCTCCACACGTCGCCGCCGCCGGGCGCGCGTTTATGGATCCAGGTTCCCAGTGCCCAGCTGAAAGCCGCCGTCGAAAGCAGCGCAATGCCCAGGATACCATGAGGTGTCGCCGCTGGATTGGCGCCGGAGGCGAGCAGCCCGAGACCAAGCATGCCGCAGGTCAGCGCGATGACGTCGAGGAGCGATTGCCGCTGGCGATCGACAGCCCATTCGATCGCGACGAGCCACAAGGGCATCGTATAAAAGATCAGGGCACTGGTCCCGACATCGAGATACTGCAAGCCGGCCAGGCTCAGCCCGAGGCCTCCGGCCATTTGAAGGAGACCCACGGCGACTAGTCTGCCCTTTCCAACACCACCGAGCCGGAGTGGATATCCAAGACACAGTCGCGCCGCTCCGATGGCAATGGCCCCACCGAGCAAACGGATGCCGGTGAAAAGCAGCGGTGGCGAAGACTGCAGGGCCTCCTTGATCACAAGCCAATTCGTGCCCCAAATAATGACGACGAAGGAGAGGCAGAGAAAGCTGGTCAGCGTATTGACCGCCTGGTGCTTCACCGGGCCGCTCCCGCCGATGACGCCTGGACATGGAGGGCCCGCGGCTGACTCAGCGCAATCTGGAACGCCTGTTTATTCTCCTCCGGGCTGTGAAGCGATGTCACGCGCGGCAGCGAGCGCGAATGCGATCGATTGACCTTGCACAGCACGAAGTGCGGACCTTCCGTGGACAGGCTTCGAGCAACCGCCTCGCCCAATTCGGCGCCGGTCAGACAGCGGGTGGCCGCGCTGTACCCGCAGGCCAAAGCAACCGCTTCGAGCGAGGAAGTGACCGAGGTTGATTCCTGCCCTCCAGTCGAAACGTAACCTTCGTTGTCGAGCACGATATGAACGAAATTTCGAGGAGATGCGTATCCGATCGTCGACAACACCCCCATATGCATCAGCACGGCGCCATCGCCATCCAGCGCGACCACCCGACGCGATGGATGCGCGAGCGCGACCCCCGCGGCCACCGCGCTGCAATGGCCGAGCGACCCCTGCATGTAGAAATTCTCCCGGCGGTCGCTTAGACGAAATAGCTCGCGCGAAATGAAGCCGGTCGTTGAAACCACGAGATCCGTGGGTTGGAGGGCTTCGCCAACGATTTCCAGAGCGCACCCGACGCTGAGCGGATAATCGCTTACTGGTTGTTTGCCGTTGACGACGCCGCCTGGGCCCGCCGACAGCTGACCTTTCCGAACCAAAATCGCAAACGAGACCGACCGCTCAAATGCCTCTTCGGCCTTCAGGAGGACCGCCATGAACCCCTGTGGCGTCCCGTCGAACTCGCTCCATGGGATGGCCAATTGATCGAGCAATGCGTGGGTATTGGCCCCCATTATACGATGCTGCGGTTCGTCCTCGGGCTCGTCGGCGTGTCCCCGCACAGAGATCAGAAGTAGTGTCGGAATGCAATTGACCTGGACCAGCGATGTCAGCGGATTGATGATGTTTCCCAGACCCGAATTCTGGAGAGCAACGACGCTTCGTCGCCCCGCCAGGGTCGCGCCGACGGCAAATGATAACGCGCTGCCTTCGCTCGCCGCCGGGACTGACACGATATCGTCGTCCACGGACACTTGCTGGAACAGATCAGCGAAATTCGAGCAGGGTACGCCGGAAAAGAACTCGTACTTCTGCTGCTTTAGAAGGCCCAAGAGTATCGTTGTCGACAAAGTCATTGAGACTTCCCTCCCGAGGGGCCGACTTTTCTCCGACGTCAGCCGGAGCGCAGCGCTTGGTGTCGTCGGCATCGACGACACCAAGATCGGACGAAACGCCTTCAGACAGCGATCTCGTCCAGACCGAGCTCTCGTTCAGCTGGAGCTGTTGGCGAGCTTTCGCGCCGTGATGAGACTTCGATTGCAGATCGACTTTCGATAGTCGACGGTATGAAAGCCGGCGTCTTCCATAAGGGAGCGCATATCCTCGAAACTGTAGCAGCAGCCCTCATAGCCGGTCGTCAGCAGAACCGAGTATTCCGCCTCCGCAATCGGCGCAGGGCGACCGCCTCGGTCGTCCGGGTGACAGCTGTAGACGGCCACCCGTCCGCCAGACGGCAGGCTTTGAAAGGATTTTTCCAGCAGCAGTCGGACCTTTTCCGGCCCCCAATTGTGCAGGACATGTGAATATAGATGGAGCGAAGCGGTCGTGGGAAACGGATCGACGAACATATCTCCGGCGACCACACGCGCTCTTGGCGCCGTCAGCTTGCGCTCGGCCAGACATTGCATGGCGAGCTGGTCGACGGGAGGACGCTCAAATATCGTCGTCGACAGGTTGGGATACCGGTTGAGCAGGTGCGCCGAATAGACACCCGATCCTCCTCCCACGTCCAGAAGTGCCGTGTCCTGTGAACAATCAAGCAGTCGCGCGAGATCAGGCGCAAAGATCCGGCCGCGCTCCTCCATTCCGCGCGTATTCAGGTCGGCAAAATCGTCGGTTTGCATCAGCGCGTCCCAATTGGTCGTGTCGCCACGATCAACATGCCAGGTGTCAGGCGCGCCCAGGCGCAGCACGTCGTAAATCTCCCGGACCGATGATTTGTACTTCATGGTCGCGATGTAGGAGGAAATATTCTCGCTTGAGTTTCGGCTCAAATACCGCCGCGCGGAAGACGTCGCGAACAGCTTGCCGTCGACATTGGTGAGCAGCCCCCAGGATTCAAAGAGCCTGATCATCGTTCGCGTCGGCCGCTCCTTGAGCTGGAAATGCCCGCGCAGCGCGGCTTCGTTCACAGGGTTTTCCTCGATATAGGTAAAGAGGTCGAGCCATGAGACAGCTGCAATATAGAGATCAGACGCGTAGGAACTATCGCGCCATCGGATCACCTCCGCGATATCCGGCTCTGGCAGCTGATTTGGTCTCGGGGCCTCTAGCGTTGAATGAAGCATGGCACGATCTCCGCGTTGGGAAGGTTTCTATGCTGGGGATGAAGCCCGGGAATCACGCTTTCGCGCGATCACTTCCGTTGCATGTCGGCAGATATCGCTCCTCGGCCGCAGCGAGCTCGCCGTAACGCATCAGACCAAAGACCTCGTCAAGCGAGGCGACTTCGCCTTCGATGCCGGCGATGCTCTCCTCGGCGACAATGCGGCCGCAGATGTCTCTCATCCCGGCGAACGCCGCTCGCATCGAGTGATTGGCCCAGATCACCGTCGAGATACCGGCTTCACGATAGGCCGCGACGGGCGTTCGGTAGTATTTGGTGGGGACGATCACGACGGGAAGCCTGTTTTGCCAGGCGCCGGCGAAGGAGAGGATCTCATCCGCAACGTTCTTGCGTGAATGAATGAGAATGGCATCAGCTCCGGCCTCGGCATAGGCATGGGCACGGGTGAGCGCCTCGTCCATTCCGTGGCCAGCAATCAGCGCCTCGATACGCGCGACGAGGACCAAGTCGTCGCCTACCGTATCTCTTACAGCACGCAGTCTGCCCGAAAACTCGCCGGTATCGGCAAGCGGATGCCTATCACCGACGAACGAATTCATCTTGGGAAAGCCCTTATCCTCCAGCGCAAGGCCGGCAGCGCCGCGTTGCTGAAGCTTGCGCGCCAGAAGGCGTGCATTGTTGAAATTGCCGAAGCCGCTGTCGCCATCGACAAGCACTGGAAGGTCCGTCGAGTCCACCATGCGCTCGACGACGTCAACGAGCTGGGTCCAGGATGCTTCGTTGGCGTCGCGGTAGCCGAGCGCGCATGAAATCGACAGGCCGGATGCCCAGAGTCCCTTGAAACCTGCACGCTCGGCTATCGCGCCCGATAGACCGTCATGAGCTTCCATCAGGAAGGTCAGGTCACGATTGGAGCAAATCTGATCGCGAAGCTTGTCCGCCACTCGCGTTGCAGCGTGGTGATCATGGCCGTTGGCGACGACGGACTGTTTTTGCGGTTGCATGCCGAACTCCTTAACGCCCCATCTGCATCGTCATCTTTATGACTATCTATAGTTGTCATAATTCCGCACTTGGCGTCAATATCTAATTCTAGTTGATATGGAAAAAATCTAATTCTAGTTGCCAACAAGGAACTCATGCTGGAGAGGAGCAGTTCGTCCTCCCGCGCCGGGCCCTGGACGGCAACGACAGACGAAGTGCGAAAATCGCGGGAAAAGACGCCGTCGCCAAAGCGCGTAGCCGATCACCCGTCGGATTTTTGTATCCAGCAAAACGAGTGAAAACGAGTTGACACAACTTCGCCAAAAAATGCTCGCCAGATGGACGACTTTGCTTCGGGGTGACGATGAGGGTCACATGCAAACGATCGTACTGGATGACCAGGGTCGCGCATGGGACGCGCGGTCACCGACCTTGAAAAGCTTCCTGCATTGCTCGCTTCCCGACTTCGATTTTCTGGCCTACTTGATCGAAAATCTGGGATTTGTGGCGATCACGAAAATCGCTCCCGATGCTGCGCGCATCCGATTTCGGCCCGAAACGGTGTCGCAGACGAGCATCGCCGCGGCGCTATATTGCCTTGCCGATATGGGAATCGAGCGCACAATCATTTCCCACCCGGACCAGTTCGCCGAAAAGCTGGCCCCTAGCCTGGCGCAGACGATCGCCTACATCGCCGAGCGGGTCGCTGCCAGCCATCAGCCGCCCCCTACCGCATTCACGAGCAGAGAGCAGCCGCTCGACATCCTCGCGAACAGGGACGAAGCACTTTCATCCCTTTTTGCGCAATGGATTGATTCGAAACAGGTCTACGATTCAGCGGCGCTGGCCGACCGGTTACCTGAAACGCTGCGTGCGCGCTTCATGCTCGTCGAGCCGGTCGAGGGGCGGCTGACGATTACCGAGGTCGGATCTGGCTTTGAAATATACGGCGAGACCTGGCGAAGGAATGCGAGGGGCCTGCCCATGGAAGAACAACCGGATTACGATTACGGCCGATGGGTGCAGGGCATCTACCGCCGCGTCCTGGAGACGCGACTGCCGCGCCTCGACGAGGTCGACGCCGTGATCAGACGGCCGGACAGGAACGATCGCATTCACTGCCATTATCGGCGTCTGATCTTGCCGTTCACCTACAAGGTAAACGGAGAAACATGCCTTCTGGGGGCGTCGGTCTTTGACGTCAGGGAGCAACGATCCGCCCTAGATCGCCGGGCTGTCGAAGAATGTCCGGCGTAGATCAATCCGCCCTTCCCTGATGCGGTAGACATCTGCAAAACGAATGCTGAGATTGCGCCCATTCTTGGCAACACCGGAAAAGTTGCCCCAGCACGCAATGTTGGCACCGTCGCTCAGCACTCGCTCGACGCGGTGCTCGCCGAGCGAAATAATCCGTTTCGTCAGGTAGAAGTCCAGGATAGCCATCCTTCCGACGAATGGCTCGTAACCCGGTCGCTCATAGATCGCCTCGTCGTGGAGAAATTCGCAAAGCCCAGCCCAGTCCCGGCCGTCGATGCAATCGAACAATTCCTTGACAAGCCGTTCTGAATCCTCAGGACGAAAGGTCTGGATATTCATACCGCCTCGCCTTACGATATCAGTGGTTTGCTTCCTCGGTAGTGCTGGGTCCAGTGACCGGGACGCTCGCCCAAGCCATGACCGCTGAAAGATCGGCGAGCAGTTCGTCAGACTGCATCCAAGCCAACCCGCAGCGCATTTCGCCGAGCGGCGCCGCCACCAGTCTGATACAGCTGCGCTCAACTTTCGTGTATCCGGCGCGCTCTGCGAGGCCGCCGGCGATGACGGCATCGCCCAACATGCCAATCGTGAAATCGCTCTGCCAGCGTGTGAAGGCGTATGCCCGTGAAATGCGCGGCAGGATGGTTCCAAGGTCCTTGCCTCTGAAATCGCGCCGATACCAGATGGCACCGGAAAAGACGACGCGCCCGGTGATTGTCTCGGCAATTGGCGCGGTGATCTCGCAGCGATCGTTGCGCGCGAAAGCGGCGCCAGGATCGGCATAGAACATTCGCAGCGAAGTGGCCTCCTCCTTCAGAGAAGTTTCCGGCCACTCATAGAGGCGCGCCGCTTGCGTTGCGACGACCTCTCCATCCTTGCACCGCCCGATCAGCACAAAGGCTGTCTCGGGCGTGACGCCGCCCAGGGCCTGGTCAAAAACCGGTACAAGCGGACGCCAACTGTCGGAATTGGCCCTGTTGACGTCGATGAGATCCTGCAGGCTGCCAAATGACAGCGTTACTCCGCGATCCTTTGCAGCGCTATCGGCCCAAAGGAAGAACCGTCCGAGCAGACCTACCGGCCCATGCTTGATCTTGAGACGAGCAGGTAGGCGCCCCGATGTCGGAAGAGGCTCTTGCATGGATTGGACGTCCCGCAATTCTCGTGTCCCTACCGCCAATAATCCGTGCGTTTGTAACCTGCATGACATAATTCTAGTTGATAGTGCCACCTAGAAGTTGATATGCCCTATTAACTACCCCTCGTTGAGTGTGCGGAACAAGAATTCAACCGCGGTGCTTGATGCCTTCGGAACCTTCCCAGAAAAAATCGAAATCCCGCACGCCGAACCGGCGCGGCAGCAAGATCAGGGTTTCGTCGAAAAAGCCGACCCAGGTCGATCAGCACGTGGGCAAGCGACTGCGTCTCAGGCGCAACCTCCTCGGCTTGAGTCAAGACGAATTGGCAAGGCGCCTTGGCCTGACGTCTCAGCTCATTCAGAAATATGAGGCGGGGGAAACCCGGATCAGCGCATCGAGACTCTACGGCATTGCCACGCAGCTCGCCGTCCCAATCACTTGGTTCTTCGATGAGTTAGAGGACAAGAAACGGACGTCCGCCGAGTCGAAGCAAGCCTCCGAAGCGCAGGACTGGAGTGAACTCGTTACAAAGCGGGAGTCGCGTCAGCTGCTCGAGCTCTACTTCGGCATTACTGATGAACGTCTTCGCCGAAAGGTCATGGAGGTCGCACAGCTTTTGAAGAGTAGCGGCACGGAATAGCGACGGCCAACGATGAGTACTTGACGCCAACTTCTGATTAGAAATCGACTCGTTCGCCTGTGATCCGAAACATCTAGTACCTCGACACAGAGGTCTTGACCGGTTGATCCGGGTCCAGCAAGATCGGTCGGTCTTCGGGCGCGACGAGGACTTCGATGCTACGTGGACCGCGCGCTCCTTGAGGTCCCGAGCAACAAACTCCGTGAGCGCTTGCGTCTTGAAGACAAGCGGACAGAAGTCTGGTGTGCCTGGCAGGTTGTTGCGGACGCGGTTCCGCGCCGAATTCTGCCCGGAGCTTCCATATTGGAGTTCGGTATCCACAGCATCGACATAGGAGACCTTGTCCGCCGTAGGCAGATTGAGCTGGCACTGCAACAGCCATTCATAGAGAAACCAGTTGCGACGGGTGTAGAGCCCGGTTGGCTTCTGCTTCACAAGCTCCGCGATCTCGTCGTCCTTCGCAGCAAGGAAGAGCCGCTTCAGGATGGCGAGGTCGAGGCCTTCGTTCTTGAGTGCGAAGGTGAGATGTCCCTCAAGCGTCGCCACCGGCGCATGACGTGGCGTGTAGATGCGCCATCCCCTTGATCGATGATGCGGTGCTTTGTTCCGATGGCGGAGAGGACGCGTGGGACCGGGACGGACAAGTGGTAGGCGTCAATCAGCGCCGCATAGCCGGCCGGGATCGCTGCCTCTGGCAGCCTTCGATCGTGAAAAACGCTCACTTGGCCTGAAAACTTCATCTACATTGGCCAAATTTATGAAGAATGTTCTCGGCCGTGAATTTCCCCCGCGATCTCTCCTCCATGCCGAAATTACATCTTATGCCACGAAAAACCTTCCCAGATGATTCAGACACGTCAAAACTCTTCACGAACTCGCGTAAGGCGCCCCCAACGGCGGTAAGTCGAAGCGCAGCCCTCGTTCAACCGGCCAACACGCGAGGCCGAGCCCACAATTCCAAGAGGAAACCCAACAAAATACCAAGTTCTTAACGGGATGCGGCCCAGCTGGAGCCAAAAGCCAAGCGAACCGCGCCCGGCACTTTCCACCGAGTATATCCCCCTGCCGTTGCATGTGATCTGCATGACGGCCGCAACAAGTTCGTGATCCCAGATGCGGCCGTAGTCCGGCCCGGTGACGGCCCAAAGCTCGACTTGGCCGCTGTCGACAGTCAACCTGTCTCAGAGGTTGTGCGCAGCAAGAAATCCCTCCCTGCAGCAGCTTTCTTGGATGATGGTCAACGTGAGACAGTTACGATTGTGACCTGCCACCGAAGGTCGGGCCGACTGTGCCTGGGACAAAGCCCCTTACCGAATGATGCCTTAGACATCAATATAGCTATACAGAACGCCTTCATTGGTATAATTAATCGGGCTACTAGCATTTGAGTACGCAGCATTGATGCGCCAAATGTCAGAACTGACATCTCGACGATGATTACCGCTGCGCAGCTCCGCGCGGCCAGGGCGCTTCTTGGCATCGACCAGCGCCAGCTTGCAGAACTGTCCGGTCTTTCGGTCCCCACGATTCAGCGCATGGAAGCGAGCGAAGGGGTCGTGCGCGGCAACGTCGATTCCTTGATGAAATTGATCGAGGCACTGAACCAGAGTGGCATCGAACTGATCGGCGACGGAGCAACCAGTCAGACCGGAGGCCGCGGAGTCCGGCTCAAGCAGCCCGCACTCTCCGACGCGCGCCACGTGAAGGACATGGCGAAAAGGGCATAGGATGCATTTCCGATGAGTATCATTGCATTCCTCATGCTCTGCGCGGCAGCGATGTTGGGGGTTGCGCTGTTGGCGGTAGCCATCGCGCGCGGGCATGCGGCGACCCGCATCATCTACGGCGCCATGCTGGCGCTGTGCAGCGCGGCGACGGTTTCTTCGCTCACCGCGCTTGCCGACCAGGCCGGCGGTCCGACCGACCTGATTCTGCCGCTCGGCCTGCCCTGGATCGGCGCGCACTTCGCGATCGATGCGCTCGCGGCCTTTTTTCTCGTGGTCGTGAATATCGGCGGCACCGCGGCGAGCCTCTACGCACTCGGCTACGGCGTGCACGAGGAAGAGCCGCATCGCGTGCTGCCGTTCTTTCCGGCCTTCCTCGCCGGAATGAATCTGGTCGTGCTGGCGGCTGATGCTTTCAGCTATCTGTTGTCCTGGGAGTTCATGTCGCTGGCCTCCTGGGCGCTCGTGATCGCGCATCATCGCGATCCCGAGAACAGGCGCGCCGGCTACGTGTATCTGATCATGGCGAGCCTCGGCACGCTCGCGCTCCTGCTCGCTCTCGGCCTGCTCGCCGGACCGGACGGCAATTACAGCTTCGAGGCGATCAGGCATGGCGCGCGAACGCCGCTGACGTCGGCGATGGTGCTCGTGCTGGTCCTGATCGGTGCAGGATCCAAGGCTGGGCTGGTGCCGCTACATGCCTGGCTGCCGCTGGCGCATCCAGCGGCGCCAAGTCACGTTTCGGCGCTGATGAGCGGCGTGATGACCAAGGTCGCGATCTACGCCTTCATCCGCATCGTGTTCGACCTTGCCGGCGGCCTGCCCTGGTGGTCGGGCGCGCTGCTGCTCGCGATCGGCAGCCTGAGCGCAGTGCTGGGCGTGTTGCAGGCCCTGATGCAGGACGACGCCAAGCGGCTGCTCGCCTATTCGACCATTGAAAATATCGGCATCGTCTTCATCGGGCTCGGCCTTGCGCTGGCGTTCCGCGCCGACGCCATGAATGCGGCGGCTGCGCTGGCGATGACGGCGGCCCTGTTGCACGTACTCAACCATTCCTTCTTCAAGAGCCTGCTCTTCTTCGGCGCCGGCGCAGTGCTGACCGCGACCGGCGAGCGCGACATGGATCGCCTCGGCGGATTGATCCACCGCATGCCGACGACGAGCTTCCTGTTCCTGGTCGGTTGCATGGCGATCTCGGCGCTGCCGCCGCTGAACGGCTTCGTGTCGGAATGGCTCACCTTTCAGGCCGTGCTTCAAAGCCCCGATCTGCCGCAATGGGTGCTGAAGGTCATGGTCCCGGCGGCCGGCGGCCTGCTTGCGCTCGCAGCAGCGCTCGCGGGTGCGACGTTCGTCAAGGCCTTCGGCATCACCTTCCTCGGCCGCCCGCGCAGCACGGAAGCGGCGAACGCAACGGAAGTGGACCGCTTTTCGCTCTGGGCCATGGCGATACTCGCCCTGCTCTGCCTGATCGCGGGCATCGTTCCGGGCTCCATTATGGATGCCATAGCCCCGATCACGCGCCAGTTTGCCGGCGCGGCGCTGACGCCCCAGGCAAGCCGGCCCTGGCTCACGATCGTGCCGGAGGCCGAAACCGGCAGTTCGTATAACGGCCTGCTCGTCTTTCTCTTCATCGCCACGTCCGCGCTCCTCGCAGTGTGGGCGATCCACCGCTTCGCCTCGCACGCGATCCGCCGCGGCCCGGCCTGGGATTGCGGCTTTCCCGATACCAGTCCGCTCACGCAATATTCCGGCTCGAGTTTTGCCCAGCCTATCCGCCGCGTGTTCCTGGCGCGGACGCCCGTCACGAGCGAAAAGGTCAGCATGCCCGCTCCCGGTGATACACGTGCCGCCCGCTTCACGCTGACGATCACCGATCCGGTGTGGGAATGGCTGTACAAGCCCGTCGCCCGCGCCGTGGAGGGCGCCGCCCTCCAACTCAACAAGCTGCAATTCCTCACCATCCGCCGCTACCTCAGCCTCGTCTTCCTCTCCCTCGTGCTGCTTTTGCTGGTGCTCGCCATATGGAGCTGATGTCTGCCCTTCTCGTTCAGGTCTCCCAGATGATGCTGGTGCTGCTGGCAGCACCGCTCCTGACCGGCTTCGTACGCAAGGTGAAGGCGCGCATCCAGCGCCGCCGCGGCCCGCCGATCGTGCAGCCCTATCGCGACATTCTCCGACTCCTGAAGAAGGAAGTCGTGGTTGCCGAAAATGCTTCGTGGATATTCCGCGTCGCGCCCTATCTGATCTTCGCAGCGACTTGGGTCGCCGCCGCGCTGGTGCCGACCTTCGCGACGGGACTGCTGTTCAGCTGGTCCGCCGACCTCATCGCCATCATTGCGCTGCTCGCCAGCGCACGGTTCTTCCTGGCGCTGGCCGGCATGGATATCGGCACTGCCTTCGGCGGCATCGGGGCGAGCCGGGAAATGATGATCGCCTCGCTCGCCGAGCCGGCCATGCTCCTGATCATCTTCACCATGGCACTGGTCGCGCGCTCGACGCAGCTATCGGCCGTGGCCGATCTGATGGCCTCGGGCGTCGGCCTGCGCGTCTCGCTCGGCCTGGCGCTGATAGGACTGATCATCATCGCCATCGCGGAAAACGGGCGCATTCCGGTCGACAACCCGGCCACGCATCTCGAGCTCACCATGGTGCATGAAGCCATGGTGCTGGAATATTCCGGTCGCCATCTCGCGATGATCGAACTCGCCGCCGCGGTCAAGCTGCTTCTCTACATCTCGCTGATCGGCTGCATCTTCATACCGTGGACGCTCACCGAGCCCGGCGCCTCCCCTGTGAGCTATCTGGCCGGATCCGCAGGCTTTCTCGCCAAGCTGGCCATCTTCGGCTTCCTGCTCGGCGTGTTCGAGACGGCCATCGCCAAGATGCGCGTCTTCCGGTTGCCGGACTTCATCGGCGGAGCCCTGATGCTCGGCCTGCTCGGCACGCTGCTGTTGTTCGTATCGAGGAGCCTCTAGCAATGGCGCACGGACTGACATTCGATGTCGCGCACCTGCTGGCGGGGGGCTTGCTGCTGGTCAGCTTCCTGATGATCACGCAGCACAGGCTCTATTCGCTGCTGAACGCCTTTGCGCTCCAGGCACTTCTGCTGGCGATGTCGGTCGCCTGGCAGGCCAACGTCCAGCACGCGCCGCATCTCTATGTCACTGCTCTGATCGCGCTGGTCTTCAAGGCCGTGGTCGTGCCGGTCGGGCTGCATCGCATCATCCAGAGGCTCGGCATTCATCGCGAGATCGAAACCGTGATCGGTTCCGGAACGACCATGCTGGCCGGCATGGGACTGGTCGCGCTCTCGATGACGGTCATGCTGAAGGTCACCCCCACCGCCGATCCGCTCGCACGCGAGGACCTCGCCTTCGCGCTGTCGGTCGTGCTGCTCGGTCTGTTGATGATGGTGAGCCGGCGCAACGCCGTGAGCCAGGTGGTCGGCTTCATGTCGCTGGAGAACGGGCTGGTACTCGCCGGCACCGGCGCGCGCGGCATGCCGCTGGTCGTCGAGATCAGCGTCGCCTTCTCGATCCTGATCGCCTTCTTCGTGATCGGCGTCTTCCTGTTCCGAATCCGCGAGCGCTTCGACACCGTCGATGTGCAGGCGCTGGATCGTTTTCGCGGAGAGCGCCGATGACTTTCTCCGACAGCAGCGGCGTCATCTTCGTCCTCATCATCCCGGTCGTCTCGGCCGCGGTGCTGGCCCTGCTTCCCGACTATCGACTTTCGGCGCGCCTCAACGTGCTGGCGTCGGGGTCGACCTTCGTGGCGTCACTGTCGTTGTTCTTTGCCGATCGCAGCCAGGCTGGACATTATCTGTTCGTCGACGACCTCAACATCGCGTTCATCGTGCTCAACACCTTCGTCGGCTTCACCACCAGCGTGTTTTCGGCAAGCTATATCGGGCACGAGCTCGAGACCGGACGGCTGACGCCGGTACACCTGCGTTTTTACCACGCCATGTACCAGGTCATGATGGGCGGAATGAATCTCGCACTGACCGCCAACAATATCGGCCTGATGTGGGTCGGCATCGAGCTGGCGACGCTGACGACCGTGCTGATGGTCGGCATCTACCGCACCCATGAGGCGCTGGAAGCGGCCTGGAAGTATTTCATTCTCGGCAGCGTGGGCATCGGGCTCGCGCTGTTCGGCACCATCCTGGTCTACATGGCAGCGCTTCCCGTGGTGGGCGAAGGCATCAACGGCATGGTCTGGACGGTGCTGGTCGCGCGGGCCGCGCAATTCGATCCGGAGCTGATCAACGTCGCCTTCATCTTCCTGCTGCTCGGCTACGGCACCAAGGTGGGGCTGGCGCCGCTGCACGCCTGGCTGCCGGATGCGCATGCGGAAGGGCCGACGCCGATCTCCGCGGTGTTGTCGGGCCTCCTGCTCAACGTCGCACTCTATGCAGTGCTTCGCTTCAAGATCGTGCTGGCCGCCAATCCGAGTGCGGTGGCTCCCGGACAACTGATGGTGACACTCGGTCTGGTGTCGCTGGTGTTCGCCGCCTTCATGCTCTACCGGAGGCGCGACATCAAACGCCTGTTCGCCTATTCGTCGATCGAGCACATGGGCATCATCACTTTTGCCTTCGGGATGGGCGGCCCGGTCGCGAATTTTGCCGGTCTCCTGCACATGGCGATGCACAGCCTCACCAAATCGGGGATCTTCTTTGCCGTCGGCCATGTCGCGCAGATCAAGGGCACTCAGAAGATCGCCGACATCCGCGGCCTGACCGTGACCCACCCGGCGCTCGGCTGGAGTCTTGTGATCGGCGTGGTGGCCATCGCCGGATTGCCGCCGTTCGGCGTCTTCATGAGCGAATTCCTGGTCGTCAGCTCGACCTTCGCGCGCGAGCCGCTGCTTGCCATCCCGCTCGTGCTGGGCATCGTGCTCGCGCTCGGCGCGCTGTTCTACCATCTCAACGGCATCGCTTTTGGCGAGCCGACCGGAAGCACCGCGCCGTCGGATGCGTCCTACACGCCGATGATCCTGCATTTCGGTCTCGTGCTCATCGCCGGAATCTTCCTTCCGCCTACGCTGGTCACGTGGTTTCGGCACGTCGCCGATATTCTGGGGTGATTGCAATGAGCCTCGACGAAATCTTGCGAAAAGGCGAGCCTGCATCGAGCCACCGTCCCTGGCCGCGCGCCGTCGTCAGCGTCGCGACCTGGAACGAAGCGATCGCGGGACTTGCCGGCGGCGACTGGCAACTGCTGGGCCTTTGGGGCGAGGCGGATCGCGTTCACATGGCGCTGCTCGATGCGCCGAAGGCGGCGGTCGGCATCGTCACGCTCGATTGCCCGGAGCGCCGCTATCCGTCGGTGAGCCTGCATCACCCGCCGGCGCTTCGGCTGGAGCGGACCATCCGCGACATCCACGGCTTGCAGCCGGAGGCCTTGCCGGACCCTCGGGCTTGGCTCGATCACGGCAATTGGGACCTGCGGCATCCGTTGGCTGCGAAACCGGAGCCAACGCCGATCGACAAAGCCTATGCATTCCTTCCCGCCGAAGGCGACGGCCTGCACCAGATCCCGGTCGGCCCGGTCCATGCCGGCATCATCGAGCCTGGGCACTTCCGCTTTACCGCCAACGGCGAGACGGTGGTGCGGCTCGAACCCCGGCTTGGCTATGTGCACAAGGGCATCGAGGGCCTAATGGTGGGCGCGAACCTTGCGAAGGCGGCTCAGCTCGCGGCGCGCGCGTCCGGTGACAGCACGGTCGCTTACGGACTGGCCTTCGCGCGCGCGGTGGAAGCCGCGCTGGGGGCGGAAGCTCCGCCGCGAGAGAACCATCTGCGCGCGCTGATGGCAGAGCTGGAGCGTCTCGCCAATCACCTCGGTGATTTCGGCGCGATCTGCAACGACGCTTCCTTCACCCTGATGCTAGCCCATTGCGGCATATTGCGCGAGAAGGTGCTGCGGGCCGCGGGTGACGTTTTCGGCCACCGCTTGATGCGCGACCTGATCCTGCCCGGCGGAGCGGGTGCCGATATCAACCAGAATGGCGTCCATGCGATCCGATCGCTGGTGGGCGAGATCCAGGCCCGCTTCCCTGCCCTTGTCGAGCTCTACGACAACACTGCCTCGCTCCAGGATCGCACCGTCACAACGGGCACAGTGAAGCCAGATCTCGCCCGCCAATACGCGCCTGGCGGCTTCATCGGCCGCGCGTCAGGCCGCGCCTTCGACGCGCGCAAGCATCTTGCCTATGCACCCTATGACGAGCTCGCCTTCGAGGTTGCCGTGCTCGAGGCTGGCGACGTCAATGCGCGTGTGTGGATTCGCATTCGCGAGATCGAGCAAAGTCTAAGGCTCGTCATCCAATTGCTGGAACGGATGCCGCAAGGCGAAGTGCGGATCAATCTCCCCGTTGTCGGCCACGCTTGCGAGGGCATAGCGCTGGTGGAGGGTTTTCGCGGCGACATCCTGGTCTGGCTCAGGCTCAATGCCGACAACAGCATTGCGCGTTGCCATTTACGCGACCCCTCCTGGTTCCAATGGCCGCTGCTGGAGGCCGCGATCCAAGACAACATCGTTGCCGATTTCCCGCTCTGCAACAAATCGTTCAACTGCTCCTATGCGGGCCACGACCTCTAAAGCGCGATGAGATTGGGATGAATAGTCATCGCGCTTCGGGGTTATGTTTGAGCATGACCGCAAACGCGTTCCGCAAAGACGGCTGCGCACTTTTCCGGATCATGCTTTAAGGACATCCAGATGAGAAAACTGCTGTTCCAGAGTCTCGTGCAGATGCCGTTGACGGAGCCGGCGCCGTCGGCCGACGATCGGGCACTTGCAGAAGTGGGCGCTGCGCTGGAGCGGGCGGCCCGGCGGCGCCTTGGCCGGTCGCTGTCAATCCGCGAGGTCGATGCCGGCTCCTGCAACGGCTGCGAGCTGGAAATTCATGCGCTCAACAACTCTTATTACGATCTCGAACGCTTCGGCCTGCGCTTCGTCGCGTCACCGCGCCACGCGGACGTGCTGCTGGTGACCGGGCCGGTGACGAAGAACATGCGCATGGCGCTGGAGCGGACCTGCAACGCAACGCCCAATCCGAAGTGGGTCGTGGCCGTGGGCGACTGCGCCCGCGACGGCGGGTGCTTCGCCGGCAGCTATGCCGTGGTTGGGGGCGTGGGAGAGGTCGTGCCGGTCGATCTGCATGTCCCGGGGTGCCCGCCCGCTCCGCGCGAAATTCTCCGCGGGTTGTTGGCCCTTCTCGAACGCGTGGCTTCTGCGCCGACAGCCACCACGCCATAGCTATACCGATCGCATCCAGCCTGGCTGAGGCTGCCTGCTGGCACCGACACGAACATTGCGGGTTGATCGTTGCAGATTTGACCTGCCCCTTAAAAAAAATCCTCCAGATGGAGTTAGAGTCCGCCCTGACGAAGGACGGACAGATGAAGCGAAGGCGGTTTACGGAAGAGCAGATCATAGCGGTGCTGAAGGAGCACGAGGCTGGGGCGAAGACGGCGGACTTGGCCCGCAAGCACGGGATATCCGAGGCGACGTTCTACAATTGGAAGGCCAAATTCGGGGGCATGGACGTGTCCGAGGCCAAGCGCCTCAAGGTCCTTGAGGATGAGAATGCCAAGCTGAAGAAGCTTCTGGCCGAGCAGATGCTAGATGCGGCGGCATTGCGGGAGTTGCTCTCAAAAAAATGGTAGGGCCCGCTGCCAAGCGCGCCGCATCTACCGGCTCTATCGGGAGGAAGGGCTCACCGTGCGCAAGCGTCGTGCCCACCGCAAGGCCTGTGGTGTCCGCGTGCCGATCCTGGTGGAAGCCAAGCCGAACGCACGCTGGTCTCTGGACTTTGTGTCGGACCAGTTCGCAGGCGGACGGCGCTTCCGTATCCTCAACATCGTCGATGACGTCACCAAGGAGTGCCTGGGCGCGATCGCCGACACCTCGATCTCGGGCCGGCGGGTGGCGCGGGAGCTGAGCTCGATCGTCAGCAAGCGTGGCAAGCCGGGGTCGATCGTCTCGGACAACGGCACCGAGTTCACCTGCAACGCGATGCTGGCCTGGTGCAAGGACAACGCCATCGACTGGCACTTCATCGCGCCGGGCAAGCCGATCCAGAACGCGTTTGTCGAGAGCTTCAACGGCCGCATGCGCGACGAGTTCTTGAACGAGACGCTGTTCTTCGGCCTCGACGACGCCAGGCGCAAGCTCGCTTCTTGGGTCGCCGATTACAACGGCGAGCGGCCGCACTCCTCGCTGAAATACGCCCCCCCGGTGCCTTACGCTGCCATCCTCACCGCAACGGGCGATCGGCTGCGCAACCCTGACCAGCTCCGCCGATCGCCCGTTGCTCCACCCGCGCCAGTCGGCGTACAACCCAACAGGACTCTAACCGCGGCTGGATGAAACTTCGGTGGCAGGTCAAGGTCTATTCGGTCACGGCGTATCTGCTGTTCCTGAACGGGATCGTGCCCGAGGACACGACTCTCGATGCTGCGTCCCTGGCAAAGGTCGAGATGCCGAACCGCAACGGCTTCACCCGGGATCCGCGGCCCGACGTGGCGCCGAAATGACGCTGGCCTGATCAGGGATTGGCCAGCGGAAATAGATTTCCAAACTGTCGAGCGACGCCTCTCCATCATATCCGCCCTTCGGCAGCCATTGCGTGCGGCTGAACGCGATCTCGAATCCCAGCTCGTCGGCCTTGCGCACGATCTCGGCATTGTAGTCGTAGGTCCAGGTCGAGCTCGATGGAAAGGTCGAAAGCCGGTCTTCGGAGAGCCTTCGGCAAATTGAGCATCGCCGCCAATGGCGCGCCATGCAGAACAAAACTGCGAACTCGTATGTTATTGAGATAACAATTATAACCAACACACGCGGAAACGAGCCCTTGCTCTCCCTGCAAGCCCTGAACACAACGACTTCGCAAGTTCGAGCCGCGTAGTTCGCGACTTTGACATGGCCGGCTGCCGGAAAGAAAGACGGCTCCCCTTGGTCAAAGCTCGCCGACCCGGCGAGGATGCGCCTTCGTATGCCATGCCCAGGCTGACCTGATGATCGTACGCAGGTCCGATCGCAATGGGCGGAACTGGAGATCGTCGTTGGCAGCTGTGGGGTCCGCCACCAACGTGGAGGGGTCACCGGGGCGACGATCCTTCATCGTTGCGGGCGGCGCAGAACCGGTTTCACGCTCAATGGCGTGCAACACCTCTTTGACAGAATAACCCTTGCCAGTTCCGAGATTGAACGCTCGTCCGACAATTTTCCTTTCGTTTCTCATCAAGGCATGGATCGCCCTCACATGCGCATCTGCCAAATCGCTGACATGAATGTAGTCCCGGACTGCCGATCCATCGGGAGTGTCGTAATCATCCCCGTAGACGGCGAACTCATCCAGGTGCCCCTGAATGGCCATCAGCGCCCGCGGAATCAGATGAGTTTCGGGGTCCCGAAGTTCGCCGATAAGCCCGCAATCATCTGCCCCGCAAGCATTGAAATAGCGCAACCGAATCGCGTTGAAGCCATATGAAGCCTCGAAGTCCCCGATGATCTGCTCGGCCATCCATTTTGATCTACCGTATGGATTTACGGCACGCCCTGCCTGGGATTCCCTGATGGGCATCCCTGATACTTCGCCATAGACTGCACCGGTGCTTGAAAAAACAATATTGGAGCATCCGGCCTTGCGCATGGAGTCGAGCAGCGTCAGCGTGCCGACCACGTTGTTACGATAGTAGATGTGAGGATGCGATACAGACTCACCCACCAGGCTCGATGCCGCCAAATGAATAACGGCCTGGATCTCAAATTCCCTCAGCGCTGCAACGAGGCTCCGTTCGTCCAGGATGTCCCCCGTAACAAGAGGGCCCCAGTTCACAAACGATCGATGGCCGATTGCAAAGTTGTCGTAGCAGACAGGCTCAAATCCAGCTTCCTTAACCGCCTTGCAACAATGTGACCCGATGTATCCGGCCCCGCCCGTAACAAGAATCCGCCGCCCAGCACCCATGCAAGAACTCTCTTTCTTCGGCCGCAACCTTCCCGCCTCGCAACCTCAACCAATGCGATCAAATATCGACACGACACCTTTCGACCGATACCATGGGCTATCGTTGTGGTCGACCGGCTTGCTCAATCCCGCTCATTCGGGTGAAGGCTTCCAACGCGCTGCAATCGTCGTGGCGATCCATTCAATGCAGCGATCCGGCCAGTTTGCGACCTCGCCGCCATGAATTCCAAGGCCAAAGCCATGGCCGCCATGATCACAGATCATGGCCTCCACAGGCACGGTCGCGGCACGCAGCGCCTCAAGGTAGACGAAGCTATTCTCTGGCTTGGCGACGGTGTCGTCCCGAGCGTGAACGACAAATGTCGGACAGACGTCTGGCGTGACGGCCCGCTCAAAGGAGTAACGTCCGGCCATGGCATCGGATGGAGACTTCCCGAGCAGGGCCTTGCGTGATCCAGCATGGGTAATGGCCCGATCCATTGAGATTACGGGGTAGACCAGGATGGCAAAGGCCGGCGATCCCACCGACCGCGAGGCCCATGCCACCATATGCCCGCCGGCCGAGAAGCCCATGGCGCCGATCCGATCCGAGCGGATCCCCCACACCGTCGCATGGGCGCGCGTTACCGCCAGCGCTTCGTCGAGATCGGCCATCGGCAAAGGCGGGGCGGCGCCCCCCCGATCCGATTGCGGCAGCCGATATTTCAGGACAAGGCCGGCAATGCCCCGCGCAGCCAGCCAGCGCGCCACGTCATGACCTTCCTTATCGATGGTGACGCCGGCATAGCCGCCGCCCGGACAGATGACGATCGCCGTTCCGGTCGCGATCCGTCGCTCTGGGAGGAACACCGTCAAGGTCGGCCGGCCGACGAGGCGCACCGAGCGGTCGGGACGACTGACGCCACGCTCCTCGACCCGATCGGCCATCGCCGACCCGCCGGACCCGGCGCCCAGCGCCAACTCGATCGGCAGCCGCCCGTCGCCCGTCGTCGTCCACGACGATCCCATCTGCAGGACCTCACGCAGGACATGCTCGACGCCCTCGATGGCTGGCAGCGCCAACGTCATAGCTGAAGATGTCTTGGCTGAAGACGCCGCTGCATCCAAGCCCACAGCGGCATAGCGGCCGCGAACCAGCCGCGCGAGGCGCGCAATGCCGGGTCGGGGACTGTCCGTCACGACGGGAATGCCGAACAGGACGCCCAAAATGGCGCCCCAGTTCGCACCGCGCGACGACGGCGCGTAGAGAGCCGCGGGCCGACGGCTACGCAACTGCCAAGCCAGCCGCATCAGGCCGGAGAACCGCGCGAGTCCGGCCGGCCAGAGTTCCGGCGCGAACCAAGTGGGATCGAAGCCGTTGCGCATGGTGGCGGCTCGCGCCAGCGATGCCGCGTCGGCATCGTCGAACAGAATTGCCAATCGGAACGGTGTGGGCGCCTCCATCGCCCCGGTCGAAGCGCTTGTTGTACTGTTCATCGCGTCCGCAGGCCGTCAGACCACGTCGGCGAAGCCGCGCTTCGTGCGCATGAAGAAAGCATAGCCAGCGACAGCGACAACGACGCCAGCGACGAACATCGCGCCCAGCCTCCCCCATTTCGGCGCAAGCCCCAGTACGGCGACCTTGCGCGCATCATCGACCAGCGCGGCAATCGGATTGAGATCGAACAGCCATCGGAATTCCGAGGGGACACTGCTCAGCGAATAGAAGATCGCGCTGGCAAACATGAGCACTGTCAGCAACAATGGCACCATCGCGTTGAGATCCCTGACAAACACGCCGAGACTGGACAGCAGCCAGCTAAAGCCCAATGCAAAGCAGATCAATGGCGCGACCACGAGCGGAAGCAGCGCCGCCGTGGCCGGAACCGTACCGTGCGCCAGCAGGACGCCGCAGAAGAATGGGACGAAGCTGACGATCATCTGCACGAGCGCGGCCGCCACGGCCGACAGCGACAGGATCTCCAGCGGGAAAACCACCTTGGTGACGAAGTTAGGTTTCGAGACGATCAGAGCGGGCGAGCGTCCGACCGCCTCGGCGAAGAAATCGAATAGGATCAGCCCGCAGAACATCGAGAGCACGAAGTCCAGCTTGCCCGCGCCACCGCCGAGTTGCGGCTGCAGGATGAAGCCAAAGACGACCACATAGACCGTCAGCATACCCAGCGGCCGCAACAGCGACCAGATAACGCCCAGATACGAGCCGCGGTAGCGCGCCAGAATATCCCGCAAGGTGAACTGCCGAAGCAGCGTACCGTGCGCGACCAGTCTGCGCACGATTTCCCACGGCAACAGCAGTTGCGGCCAGGAAAAATGATCGCGCGATTGCTGCATGGCCGCCATGTTACGTCACCACCCGATGCGAAACTATAGGTATTAACAAGTTTGACAGTAGCGCCAAGCGAGTGCAAGTAAATAGCCGGATTCCGCACCGACAGCGACGACTCCGCATCTTCTCAGGCACAGCGCTCATGACAACCGGGCATCAGGATCGCTTTCCGCCGTGGGCTCTGGCGCTCTTGACCTTAGTCGGGTCCGCTCTGATCGCGCTGCCCTCGTTTCCCGGACGGATGAATGCCGATGCGCTCGACCTCTATGGCCAGGCACTCGGCGCCCCCCTTCACGACTGGCACGCTCCTCTCGTGGCCTGGCTGTGGAGAATGATCGGCGCCTCTCCGGCCCTGGTCGCGGTGCATACCACGCTGATCGTCTTTGCGATCGTTTATGCGGTCGTCCTCACCTTACGCGCCAATGGCCTTTCGTCGCCAGCGGCGTTGCTGGCCGCGTTCGGATTCGCGTTGTTCCCACCCGTACTCAACCACCTCGTTGCGGTCTCGAAGGACACCTGGGTGGCCGCGCTATTCGTCGCGACCTTCGCGATGTCCTCAGCGGCCGCGCCAGCCAGGCTCCTCCATACGCGCGCAGCCCTGATTGCGCTCGCGCCATCGATACGCCCGGAGACCGTTCTCCTGCTGCCGCTGTTCATTTGGGGCGAGTACGTCCTGGCCGGACGAAAATTGCTCCCGGCCGCCCGCTTCGCCGGGGTCTTGCTCCTCACCGCCGCCGCGCTAGGCCTGTTCGTCGCAAAAGTCGTCAAGCCTGAAGCCCGGCATGCCGAGGGCGGGATCTTTCTGTTCGACCTCGCCGGCATTTCGATCCGGACCGATCAGCTCTTGCTGACTCCCGCGAGCTTTCCCGCCAACGATCTTGCTGTGCTGCAGCGGCACTACTGGAGCGACAGCCTGTCTCCGATCGCATGGGCGAATCCCGAAAGTGAAATGGTGCGGTTCGTCGTCGGCGACGACTTGGCAGAACTGCGTCGCCGCTGGGAGAGCGCCGTTGTGGCCTATCCGCTCGCATATCTCGACACCCGCAGCGTCATCGTGCGCGAGTACCTGCGCGGGCATTGGACGTACCATCCCGGCATCGATTCAAATCCTCGTATTCACCTCTTTTGGCCGAAGGCGAACGGAATGGTGAATGCCTATCTCGATGCCGCGCCTCAATGGCTCTCCACCCATTGGCTGCCGATGATCGGAGCCGTCGTCCTTCTGGCGGCCATAGTGCGGCTGAAGCTGCATCGGCGTCGACCGGAGTGGATGGTCTATCTGGTCGTGGCTATCGCCTATCAGGTCATGCTGCTTCCCCTCATCGTCGTGCCGGATTATCGGTTCGGATATGCGGGCGTGATCCTGTTCTTCCTGATCCTTGGGTTGACGCCGCGCGATCTCGCGCTGATGGAACGAGCGCGGACTGTGGGCGATGACCATGGGACCAAGGCGGAGGGCGTCGCCGGCGGGCTGGCCGCGCCGGTGTCGACGTGCGCGGGATTACCGGGTCAGAAGCCAATAGACCGCGCGCTGCACCGGTGAGCCCCGACGATTGCGGCCGGCATGCCAATAATCGTGCCGGAGCACCCATCGAAACGACTGCGGTCGCGCCAGCATCCGCAGGCTGTGCGGATAGGCCAGCAGTCGTCTCGCGTATATGGCACCGAATCCTTCTCCGTGCGGGATATCGCCGACATATCGCGCCTCCGCTTCGGTCGGATACTGCAGGAAGCGCTTCAATTGCGCCGCCGCCGCGTCCTTGGACAAGGCCAGGTCCGGAAACCGGACCTTCAGCGCCAGATAATCGTCGACGAATTGCATCGCCCCTTGTTGCATGCGCACGATACTCTCGACCCTGTAGGGCTCGAGATCGGTGGACGCCCTAACCGGAAAATAGTTGCCGTCGGCGTCGCGCTCCATACGAACGATCGTGCCCTCCGTCGCCGAAAACAACAATTCGACGACTTCGACCCCCTCCCAGATCAGGCGGCGGTAGTCGTCCGGTTCGCCCCGCCGGAAAAGGTAGGCGTCGTGGGGATATTTCTCGTCGGGCAAAACGATCTCGTGCGCGAACCCATATGTGCCGAGATAGAGTCCGGTAATCTCCGGGCAATCCCCCCTCTCGCGCAGCATATCGGTGATCGACCGCTGCATCGTACCATGCCAACCGACGTCGATCAGGCCAACGCGGCGGCCCCCCACCAGACCGGAAGCGCTCAAATAGTCCAGCAGAACCTCACGTTCCTCGCGCGCGTTCTCGCAGATCGGTCCTGCAAGCCCGAGGAACAATTGTCGCAGGCGTCCATAGTCCGCTTCCGTCTTGACCTCGTGGTCGGGGCCGCTAAATCCAGCCGCACCGAAAGCTCCCTGATGTTTGCGCCAGTCGACGCCAGCGCGCTCGATGAATTGCGCCGCCGTAAGCACCGATGTCCCACCCGACAGAAACCGGATGACATCCTCATTGAGGTCCTTGATCGCCGCCACGTTAAGCGCACGCCTCGAACCATAAAGATAGTGAGTCTCTTTGACCGCTCCATCTGCCGCGGCGGCCAGCTTGTCATAGACCTGCTGCATAACGAGGCCTTCGCGGGCCAGGAAATACAGGGCGTCCAACTGGCGCGCCTTAGCCTGCTCAATCAACCATTCCGTGAAGCCGACAAACAGCGGACCGGCCGTTACATAGCCGAAATCCTCCCAAAAGCTCTCCTCGCGCGAGACCGGCACGGCGTCCCGCCTTGCATGGGTGATCCGGTTGGCGATCAGCCCCTGCGCGACCGACCTTGCCGCAGATACAGGCTCCGATGTCTTCCACACCTTCGAGACGCGGTGAGAGCTCATATACGCGTCCATGCAGCGCCGGTAATGCCAAGTCGACATTCCATGCTTCCGTCCCATCTCGATGTCCGCGCGGATGTTGTCGCCGAGGTGCAGCCAGCGCTGACCTTCACCGGGCAGGCGCGCTCGCGCTTCGGCATGGAGCTCGCCGGTTGACTTTGTCTTCTTCGAGACCGACGAAACCAGCAAGGCTTCATAGCCGTCGTAGCCGGCATTCCGCAGCAGGTCGGCGATCACCTGCTCCGGAAGGTACGAATCGGAGATGAAGGCGATTCGCTTGCCGCGATCGCGGCACCAGCGATAGGCATCATGAATGAACGGATTGCGCCGGCAGACATCGAGCTCCGCCTCGATTTCCATTTGCGCAACGGCCTTAGCCAAATCCGAATCGATAGCCAGGGCCTCAGAAAGGGTGCCGTAGATTTCGTCCAACGTGACTTCCCGGGCACGCTGGTTTTGCCAGGCGCGTTCGCGCGCCAACCGCTCCGCATCGCGCCGCGCCGCCGCGAACTGTATTGAATCTGCGCCGAGCCTGCGGCGCACGGCCGGCTCCATCAACAGAAAGAGATCATCAGGCTCCGCCAGCGCGCGAAGAATCGACGTATCGAAGACGTCGAATGAAACGACGTCGGCATCATCAAGTCTGGATTGGAGTTCCGCGTCCATGTAGCTTTGCATGCTCAATCGTATTTTTTTCGACGAAAAACGCGGTGAAGAAAACCCTTGTCCTGGCGCCGTTTTCGAAGCCACGCCTCCAATAGAAACATCTGCCACGAAATATTGGCCAGGGTGCCGATCCCGGTGCGGCCGCTATTCAGTTCCTGACGAAGCCATTCGTTGCGGAGGAAGGCGCTGTAGTTCTCATGCTGGTGGCTCTGATCGACGACCGAGTTGCTGTATTCGACCGCGCCTGCCGGCAAACGATGGTGATAATAGGCCAAGCATTCGCACAGCACTCCGATCTCGAAGGATTGCAGGAATCGGACATTAAATTCCCAGTCACCCAGAACCGGAAGATCCTCCCGGAAGGGGCCGATCTTCGCCAGCGCATCTCTCCTGAACAGGAATGAGATCGGCGGGAACATGTTTTGCGCCAGCATGCGAAACAGATGCACCCCCTTCACCCAGGAATTGAAATCGTGTCGGAGCACGGTCTCGATCCGGTCCTCTCTTATGGTTTCGACGACTCTCTCCGTGTGGGTGATCACGCCGGCCAGTTTCGGAAACGTCGCATTCGCCTCCATATAGGCCACAGTCTTACTGAGGAAGTCCGGTCGCCATGCGTCATCATCGTCGTGAATAACGATATAGCGGCTGGATGACGCTTCAACGCCTTGATTTGACGCGGCTTCCATGCCGCGCGATGTATTGTTGTGGATGACGTGGCAACGACCTGCATAACGGCCCGCGCGCTGGGCGATCAGTCCGTCGACCGTGGCAGGATCGCCGCCGTCGTTGACCACGACGTGAATCCAATCCTCGAAGCTCTGGCCCAACACGCTGTCCAGGGCGCGCGGCAGCAGCAACGGACGGTTCCTGGTCCGCGTGATCACCGCAACAGTGTCATCCATCTGCCGATATCCCCCAATCCATCCCGTCAATCACCGTCGGAGCGGCGAACGATGCCGAACGCACGCAACCAGCCGGAAGGCTGCCGTCTTTCCAGCTCGCCGACGCGCTGCTTGAATCTCTCGCTTTCCTGCCACCAGCGGTCGGTCTGCCCCCTCTGCCATTGCAAGTCGATGGAGGCGCGGTAGCGGTCGACGAGCCATTCGCCGCGGTAGAGATAGCCGCGGATCTTGTCCGGCACGCCTTCCGCGAGCCCGGCGCGGTACCAGCGCTCGCCCTTGGGAAAGAGGATGCCGAGCCCCCACCGGTTCAGGAATTCGAAGTGCGGATGGCGCTGCTTGATCTCTGCCCAGAAGCGGGCGGACTCGTAACCCGATGACGACGCAATGTCGTGCATCAGGATGATTCCGTCCCGGGCAAGCTTCGGCAACCAGGTGGTGAAATCGCTGCGAACAGCGTCATAGGTGTGCAGGCCGTCGATATGCAGCAGATCGATCGAATCGTCGTCGAACGCTTCCGTCGCCTGGTCGAAGCGGGCGCGATGCAGCACAAAGCGATCGTCGGCGAACGAGGCGGCCATCGTCTTCGCGACCGTCTCGTACGCTTCGCCGCCATAGTGGCCGCAGTGCTCGTCGCCTTCCCACGTATCGATGCCGACGACCCGGCTCGGCAGATCGCGATCTTTGACCGACTGGCAGAAGGCAAAATAGGAGCAGCCGTAGTGAACGCCGAGTTCGACGATCAGGCGCGGCCGCGCAAAGCCGACCAGGTCGTACGCGAAGTCGCGGTGCCCCTGCCAGGGGGATATCGCGAGCTGGGGGTTCAGGACATCCGACTCGTAAGCTGGTTCGCTGACGACCCAGGCTGGTTGCTGCGACAGGTCGGCGGAGCGCGCGGGCTCGGCCATACGCCACCGGATTGATGGAGGCGCTGCCGAACCGGGGGCTGGCCGGGCCGCGGAACCGCCAAGCGGCGCGATGTCGAGCTTCGTTATGGGGTTGTTGAAGATGCCGTGGATCGCCCGACCAGGACTGATGGCGTTGAGCTTGACGACGCTATGAGCCCAGCATTGGACGACGTGCCGCAGCGGATCCGTCCCCTCGCCAATGCCGACCGTGAGGGTGTAGTCGCCCGGCTGGATTTCCGGCCAGACGAATTCGAGCCGCACCAGGTGTTCGCCGGGATCGAGTGCGACGAGGCCGCGGGCGAGGCTACAACTGTTCTCGCCGCAGATCTGATTGCCGAGACGGTCGCTGAGCAGATAGCCGACGATCACGTGCGTCTTCGTTGCGGCGCACCCCAACAACAGGTCGACGCTGATCCGGTCCCCCGCCTGAACCGTACCGGCCGGAGCAAGATCAGGTTTGGTGACGGCGACCCGCCTGATCAGAACGTCCCCCGCCCCGCTCAATTGCGACGATTTGAGATCAATCCATGGCAGCCGCTTGAACCTGTCCGCGTCCATGTCCGCGCCCGGCGCAGAGCGCCTGCCGAGCGCCGCGGAGCCGGCGTCCGCCACGGAACGGTCGCGCCCGTCGGAGACGCGGTGCGACATCCTGACGTAGAAATCGACGGCATCCCTTGAATTTCCGGCGAAGACGATTTCGCCTCGGTCGAGCACATAGGCGTATTCGGTCACGCTGCGAATCGCCTGGAGGTCGTGCGTGACGAAAACCTTGGTGACATCAGCCATCGCCTCCCTCATGTGGCGGATGCATTTCTGCTGGAAGAAGATGTCGCCGACGCTCAGCGCCTCATCGACCAGCAGCACCTCCGGCTTGAGACAGGCGGAGGTGGCGAACGCCAGACGGACGATCATGCCGCTGGAATAGGTCTTGGTCGGTTGGTCGATGAAATCGCCGATGTCCGCAAACGCGGCGATTTCGTCGAATTTCGCGTCGGTCTGCCGCCGGCTCATACCGCGGATGGCCGCATTCAGATAGACGTTCTCACGCCCCGAAAAGTCCGGATCGAAGCCGCTGCCAAGCTCGAGCATGGCGGCAATGCTGCCGACGACGGCGATCTCGCCCTGACTCGGCGTCAGCGTCCCAGCGAGCAGCTGCAAGAGCGTGCTCTTGCCTGAACCATTGCGGCCGATGATGCCGACGCTGGCGCCGCGCCGCACCTCGAGCGAGACGTCATGCAGGGCGTAGTAGTTGCGAACTGCGCCATGCGACAATCGCTCGCAGGTATCTCGCGCCGCGGCCGGCAGGAACGGCAGTTGGCCAAGTCGCCCGAGCAGCGGCCCATGTAGGCGCGCCGCCGGCGACGACCAGACCGTGTAGGCTTTGGAGACGTTCTCGACTTTGATGGCGGGTGATGGCATCTGCGCAGACTGCGGACGAAGGCCATGCCATCAAATATCAACGAGCAGGCTCTGGCAATTGCAACCTTGAAGAGGTCCGATATCTATCAATCCGGGGCGAAGAACGGTAGAGAAGAACGACAGAATCATTGAATACAATTCGTATCGGTATTCTTTCTTGATCTGGGACAACACATTGCCCCGCTGGGCGCCGCTTCTGCCAGCCAAGCTTCGCTTTCGGCAAATGCTGGCGGCGCATCACGGCGGACGGACGAAGGGCCAGTTCGTGGCTGTCCCGGAGGAACCGCCGCCCGACCCGCTCCGCGCGCCACTCCGCATTCACTTCTGGACACCCAATCCGTGGCCCAGTACCGCCATCCATGTCGATCGGGTCGTACCGGAGTTGCGCCGTCAAGTCGCAGCTCTCGGCCTGCCTTGGCAAATCGATGCCGGAGACCTCCCCGCCGCGCCGGTGGATTGGCTGCTCTGCCTCAAGGCCGTCCCGCCGCGTGGCCTGTGCTCACCGCATCGTACCGTCCTGCTGCAGCCCGACGACGCGGACCGGGTCTGGGCGGATCTCGACCGCTTCGCTCATGTCGTCTCGGTTTCCTCTCCGGTATTCGCATCGTTCTTAGGGACTGCCCATCCCCGCGCCTGGTTCATTGAGGAGACCGAAACGGTCGATCTCATCGAAAGCGGCGGCGCCGCGCTCGACGCTGCGGCACCCTCGCAACGAGCGCCACTCTTGTTGTGGCATGGTACGCGGGAAAGCCTCGATGGTCTCGTCGCCCTGAAGGACGCGCTCGCTTCGCTGGGCCGCGACACCGATGCCGAACTCGTCATCCTCACGAACCTTCCGGAGCGGAACGAGCAGTGGGGCGCTTTGCCGGTCCGCTACACCGCCTGGTCGCCCAAAGCGCTGTGCGCGCTGGCAGCCCAGGCCCGGCTGGGCATCGTCCCGGCGCGGCCGTCAGTTCCCGATTCCTATCTCAAGTCTGCCGGCCGCATGCGTGGCCTGTTCGCCCGGGGATGTCCGGCCATCGGCGACGCCCGGTCGCCGGATGTTGTCGCCTTCAGCGAGATCTGCGGCATGCCGTCGGCGCAGACCGCGGATCAATGGCGCGACGCGATCCGGCAGATCTGGAACGACGATGTGCGGCTGGATCGCATTGCGCGTCAGGGACATGCCCAGATGCGCGCGCATTACAATACGGCTCGAACCGCGGCCCAGTGGCTTTGGTTCCTCGGCGGCGGGGCCGAAGGGCCCGACCGCCACGGCAGCACCCATCCCGCTGCCTTGCCCCGAGACCGCACATGACCGCAATCGGCGGGAACAGCCACTCCTCTTCTGCCGTGGTGCATCGCCGCACGACCTCCTCGCCGCTGACGGTCGAACAGGTCCACACCCGCGCGCAACTGCACGATTTCATCGTCCTGCCGCGAGTGATCTACAACGGGATGCCGGGTTTCGTCGCTCCGCTCGACTACGAACGGCGGCAGATGCTCGATCCCCGGCGCAACTCATTCTTCACGCACGGGCAGGCAGCCTATTGGATCGCCATGCGGAATGGTCGGCCGCAGGGACGCATCTCGGCCCAGATCGATCATGCTGCCGTCGGGCCGGAGGCGGCCAATATCGGACTGTTCGGCTGTCTCGACGCGATCGACGACGGCGACGTCGTCAACGCGCTGTTCGTGGCCGCGGAGGCTTGGCTGCGTCAGCAGCGGCGCAAGGTGGCTCGGGGACCATTCCTGCTGTCGATCAATGGCGAATCTGGCCTCCTCCTGGAAGGGCAACAGGAGCCGCCGATGACGCTGTTCCCATGGCATCCCGACTATCTCGATGGTCGCGTTCGCGACGCCGGATACGCGCTCGTCCGATCGTTGCTCTGCTTCCAGTACAATAGAATGGACGTCGGCACCGAGAGTCGTTTCGAACGATTCTCCTCCATGCGACGTCACGCCGGCATCACCACGCGCGACATTCACCTCGACGCCCTCGAGGCCGACATGGAGCTGGCGAGGCAGATCTTCAATGATGGTTGGCAGGACAATTGGGGCTTCACCCCGACCACGCAGTCCGATGTTCACGCACTGACTGCCCAGTTCAAGCCGATGCTGTTTTCCGACGCTGGATTCTTCATCGAGGTCGATGGCGAGCCCGCAGCCTTCATGCTGGCGATTCCCAATTTGTTCGATGTCGCCGCCGGGCTCGGGCCTGCCCCGAGCCTCGTCGGCTGGCTCAAGCTGTTGATCCGCATCAGACGCGCAAAATATCGTTCCTTCAGAATTGTGCTGCTCGGCATGGCCTCGAAATACCGCAGCAGCGCTCTCCGCGCGGCGATTGCGGCCGTCATGGTCGAGGAGCTCTGGAAGCGCGGATCGACGCTGGGCATCGACCGGGCAATAGCCGGGTGGGTTCTCGACGACAACCCTCTGGCGCAATCCCTGACGCGGATCGGATTGCGACAATCGCACACCTATGGAGTCTACGAGAAGAGCATTGTAGACTGACTTGAAATTGCCGTAACCAGGCAGCACAACCGGACACGCGATCGGAGGCACGATTGACTCAATCGAATGTGGAAAAGGCCGCTCTTACCGCCTCCCTGGCCGACCAGATCCTTGAAGTCATCATCAGCGAAGGGAAGATCGACCCGGCCAAGACGACCCCCGATGCGACGCTGGAGAGTCTCGAGATCCAATCCATCGACGTCGTCATGATCCTGATGGCGATCGAGGAGAAGTTCGGCGTCTATGTGCCGATCGACGGCGGCATCGCTGACGTCAAGGACCTGAGCGGATTCGTGCAACAGATCGAAGCCCGCATTCTGGTGGAGCGCAGCTGACGTGTCGCGCCCTCGCGTCGTCGTCACTGGCATGGGCGCGGCTTGCGCGACCGGCAAGGGCATTGACGCCCTCTGGCGGGCAGCCCGCGACGGACAGAGCGCCGTGCGACCGCTCGAATTCGAGCGCCCGGGCTCGAACCAGATCAAGCTCGCAGCGCAGATCAAATCCTTCGCCCCGGAGAGCTATGTCGAGGCCAAGGTTCTGCCGTTCTGCGACCGATACGCGCAGCTTGCCATCGTCGCTGCGGACGAAGCCCTGTCCCAGGCTGGCCTTGCGCGCGAGGAGCGCCAGGGTCCGACGACCGCCGTGATTCTCGGAACCGGCGTCGGCGGCATCACCACCATCGACGAGCAGTGCTACAGCGCCTACGCGACGAAGTCCCGTCTCAATCCGCTGGCCATTCCGCGCATCATGAGCAGCGCCGCCACCTCGCACCTGAGCATACGCTACGGCTGCACCGGCCCGACCTTCACCATCACAAGCGCCTGCGCCTCATCGGCCCAGGCGATCGGAATAGGTACCTCGCTGGTCCGGTCCGGCGCGGTGGAGCGGGCGATCGTTGGCGGCAGCGAATCGTCGATGACCGCGCTGAATATCCGCACCTGGGAATTGCTGCGAGTGCTGACCCCGGATGCCTGTCGGCCCTTCTCCACGGGCCGCAACGGCATGGTGCTCGGCGAGGGCGCCGCCATCATGGTGATCGAAAAACTCGAGACCGCGCGCCGACGCAACGTCGAACCGCTGGCCGAGATCGTCGGCTATGGCACGTCGAGCGATGCTTTCGACATCGTTCGTCCCGACCCCAATGGCGCTCGGTCCGCGATGGAACAGGCCATCGCCGACGCCGGGCTGACGCCCGGCGATATCGACTATGTCAACGCCCATGGCACCGGCACCGTCGCCAACGATATCGCCGAGGCCGAGGCGCTGCAGCGCGTGTTCAGCGAACGGCTGCCACGCCTCGCAGTGTCGTCCACAAAGCCGATCCACGGCCACGCACTGGGCGCCGGCGGGGCGATCGAGCTGGCGATCACCATCATGGCGATGCGCGACAACGTTGCGCCGCCGACCATCAACTGGCTTGGTGCCGATGCGAAATGCGGCATCGACCCGGTCGCCAACGCGGCGCGCGCGATGCCGATCCGCGTCGCCATCTCGAACTCCTTCGCCTTCGGAGGCGTCAACGCATGCCTCGCCGTCGCGCGGGCGGATTGACCCTGAGGGATCTGATGTGAGCGGGCCGGGCAGCGCGCAGGACCAGATCAGCATCGGTCCGATTGCGGTCCGCACGGACACGGCGGACGTCGCTGCCTTCGTGTCCGCGCTGGGGCTGCGGCGCGGCTTCGGCCCCGTACCGTTTGCCTTTCCGATCCGCTGGCTCAGCCTTCCCGCAATCCGACCAACCGTGATCGGCAGGCTCGGGCTCACCGATGAAATCGTCGTGCAGCAATCGCAGACCTTCACCTATCATGAAGGCCTCGGCGCCGATCGCGACTACGGCTTCGCAGTCGAAGCCCGTCGCGAGCGGACCCCAACGGACCGGACGCTCTTGCGCGGGACCGTGTGCGATTCCGAAGGGAGAATCGTCACAACGCTCGACACGCTGTTGCGCACGTTTCGTCCCGACGCAGCACGCGACGCAGCACTCCGTTCGCGCCCGATGCCGGACTCGAGCTTTCCGGTGATCGAGACCGGGCCGATCGACATCGCGCAGACCGAGAGCTATGCGGCGGCATCGCTCGACGACAATCCGCTCCACAGCGATCCCGCGACGGCTCGCGCCGCAGGTCTCGACGGCCTGATTATCCACGGCATGCTGGCGATGGGGCAGATCGAAGGCGCGCTCCGCGACTGGATACCGGCACTGCGGATCAATCGCATCCATGGCAATTTCCTGTTGCCCGTTCCAGTTGGCAGCCGCCTGCTCTTCTCTGGCCGTGTTGTCAAGCGAATGCCATCGGACGTGCCGGGTAGCGGTCGCGCCGAGCAGTTGATCCTGCGCGTCATCGTCTCGACCGATGCGGGGTACGCAGCATGCGTCGCTGAAATCGCGGCGCGCCACGACGGCTGAGGATCGCACATCATGTCCGCCCCCCGCTCGATCGTCATCACCGGAGCCAGCAGCGGCATCGGCCGCGCGCTCGCGATGAGCTATGCCGCGCCAGGCATTCACATGGCGCTGTCCGGCCGGGACGAGGGCCGCCTGGAAGAAACGGCAGCACTGTGCCGGGCCAAAGGCGCAGCCGTCTCGACCGCGTCGATCGATGTCCGGGATCGCAATCGAATGGCGGGATGGATCCGCGCCATCGACGCCGCCGCCCCGATCGGGCTTGCGATCGCCGGCGCCGGGGTCGCCGCTGGGCTCGGCATCGGCCGGCTGCGGGAAGATCCGGCCGTCGTGCGCAACGTGATCGCAATCAACCTGATCGGCGCCATCAACACCATCGATCCCCTGGCGGAGCGGATGTGCATGCGCGGGCGCGGGACGATCGCCGTCATCGGGTCGATCGGCGCCTTGCGCGGCCTGCCCTCCTGTCCGGCATACAGCGCCAGCAAGGCCGGCCTTCACGCCTATGCCGAGTCGCTTCGTCCTACTCTTGCCGCCCAGGGCGTCACCATCAGCACCATTGCGCCTGGATTCGTCGACACGGCACTCAACCGCGACACCGTCTGTCCGAAGCCCCTCATCATGAGCGCCGACCGTGCGGCCGCCATCATACGGCGGCGGCTGGAGCGCGGCGATGCGGTCATCGCATTCCCCCGCCTGCTGGCCTTCGGTCTGCATTTGACCCGCCTGTTGCCGCGGCGCTTGACCGACCTTGCGTTCGCCGCAGTCCATGTCGACGTGCCCGAGCGCACCGAACTCTACAACGAGTGACAGGCGCCGGCGATGGACGCGCTCTCGATGCTCCCAGTCGCCGCAGCTGCATGGTGGGCGATCTCCTGCGCTCTTCGCATCACGACCATCTCTGCCGCATTGGCGCACCCTCGCTTACGGCGCAAATTGGCTACGCGACATGATCGACCGCCGGTCTCGATCGTGATCCCAATCCGCCGGCTGGAATTCGACGCCGAAGCGGCCTTCGCATCCGCCTTCGCGCAAGTCTATCCGCAAAGCGAGGTTCTGGTCTCGGCCGCGGAAGACCGCTCGCCGATGATCGAGATCGCCCGGCAGGTCGCTGCGCAATTCCCGGCGGTCGGCGCGCGGATCCTGACCGGAAACGAGCGCATCACTCCGAACCCGAAAGTCAGCAATCTCGCGCCGGCGATCGCAGCGGCGCAGCACGACCTGATCCTGATCAAGGATTCGAACATTCTGCTGAGCCCCGACCAACTCGCCGATCTGATGACGAACCTGACCGCCGGCGTCGGCCTCGTCTGCGCGATCCCAGTTGCCGTCGCCCCGACCGGATTCGCCGCCGAACTCGAGCGGGCATTCCTCAATGGGCAGGCCGCTCCGCTGACGCTGGCACTGTCCGTCGCCGGCGCAGACGTCGGCTTCGGCAAGGTCATGCTGTTCGACCGCCGAGATCTGGCGCGGGCGGGCGGCATCGGATTGATGGCTTCGGCCTTCGGCGACGATCACGCGCTGTCGCAAGGGCTGGCACGCCTCGGCTTGCGAACGGTGTTCGCCGCCAAGGAGATCCATCAGCCGATCGGCCGGCGGCCGTTCAGCGAAGTCTGGGACCGCCACCAGCGCTGGATGGTCATTCGTCGAATCCAGGCGCCGCTGGCCTTCTGCGCCGAACCGCTGGTCAGCGGCGCTTTCACGGCCCTGTGCGGTGCCGTGGGCGCTACAGCCTTCGGAATGCCATGGTGGCTGATGGCGGGCGCGACCCTGCTCGGCTGGGTCTTGCTCGACGTCATCTTCTTCGCGGCTAAAGGCTGGGGCTGGTCCTGGATGTCCCCACTCTCTGGATTGTGCCGGGAAGTCCTCATTCCCGTAATGTGGCTGAAGGCGCTGGTCGACCGCCGCGTGACCTGGGCCGGACTGCCGTTCGACGTTCCCGCCAAGACCACCTGATCAGAGGCCCGATCGGACCGGCGCCTGACCGATCGCCGCCGGCGGTTCATGCCGCCGCGCAAGGCCGGCATCGATTGATCCGATCTGCCGGTTCAGGCTTGCGATCACCTCTTTGGAGAACGGCCCGACATGGAGGTAGAGCAGAAATAGCGAGACCACCTGTTTGAGCGCCCTCGGATTGCGGATTGCGCATTCGGCGATGGTCGCAAGGAATCCGCCCAGGAGTTCCGGCCGCCGCGCGGCCAGGAACCAGAGCAGGCGTATGACCGTCGCCGCATCGTTCAAAACCACCCGCCAGGGCACCGAGGCATTGATGCGAGCCGGGACCAGCAGGCGGGCGACCGCCCGGATCCGCCCGAAGAAGGCCGCAGGCCGATTGACCCGTTCCAATATCGAGCGGTAGTCGCCCAACACGTCGCGCCGCGCCCGGGCGGTTCGGAAATTGAGGCCCTCGGTGCATTGATCGCCGCCATCGGCGCTGCTGACGAAGCTGAAATCGACCTCAGGGTTCAGCCGCCCCTCGCGTTCGAGTCGTCGCGAGAGCTGGGTCTGCGGCAGCGCGGTCAGCAGGCCGACCATACAGATCGGCAGCCCGGCCGTTTCGATGCAGGAGACCATCTCGTCGGCGATCCGCTCGCGTTCGTCGTCGAACCCAACCACGAAACCTGCGGTCACGAACATTCCGGCACGGTAGACCTTGTGGATGCAGTCGGCGAGATTGCGCCGCGTATTCTGCTTCTTCTGGGCGGACAGCAGCGCGTCCTCGTTGGGGCTTTCGATCCCAATGAAGACCGCCCCGAAATTGGCGTCGCGCATCAGGTGCAGCAGGACATCGTCGTCGGCGAGGTTGATCGAGGCCTGCGTGCTGAACGTGAAGGGATAGCCGTGCGCTTTTTGCCAGGCGCATAGATGCGGCAGAAACTGTTTCACCGCCTTCTTGTTGCCGATCAGATTGTCGTCGACGAAATCGACATGGCCGCGATAACCGAGCCGGTAGAGGCTCTCCAGCTCCCCGAGCAGCTGTTCGACGGTCTTCGCGCGCGGCACCCGTCCGTAGAGCTCGATGATGTCGCAGAACTCGCAGATGAACGGACAACCCCGCGAAAACTGGACGGACAAAGCCAGATAGTGGTCGAGCTTGAGAAGGTCGAAACGCGGGGGCGGGCTCCTGGTCACATCGACGGTGAATTTCTCCGCTTCGAACAACCCGCGGCGCTCGCCCGCATTCCAGGACTCTATGAAAGCGGCCATCGTCGCTTCGACCTCACCCGGCATGCGAAAGTCCGCATGACTGTAGGCATCCGGACTGGAGGTGATGTCCGGCCCGCCGACGACGACCGGCTTGCCGCGGGACTGACCGAGTTCGATCAGGCGCAGCGTATCGGCTCGCTGCGGGATCATGCCGCCCGTCATGACCATGTCGGCCCAGGCGAGATCGGATTCGCCGACCTCCTCCGCATTGCGGTCGATGAGGCGGACCGACCATTCCTTCGGCAGCATCGCCGCGACGGTGATCAGGCCGAGCGGCGGCTCCATGCGCCGCTTGCCCGCGATCCGGCAGGTCGTCGTCAGGCTCCAGAACGACGTCAGATCGAAGCGAGGATAGACGAGGAGGACGTTGCATCGTGTCGCTGCCATGAACTCCCTCCCGCTCCTGCCGACCGCCGCCGCTCAGTACCCCATCAGACCGCAACAGCGGGCGCAGACCGGCATGAGCCCGTCGCGACCGATGCTCGCCCGAAACTGCCTGTATGGCTCGGAATTCCATAATTCCGTGATCGTCGACGTCTTGACGTTGCCGACGACGTAGTCGTGGTAGTCGCGGCACGGCGAGACATCGCCGTTGCTGTTGATCTCGACCGCCTGGAAGATCGCCGCACATTCGTCATAGCCGAAGTGCTCCTGATGGTCGGTGTAATACGTCGTCAGCTTGTCCGAGCCGGAGATCGGCGGAATCAACGCGACGGCAGGCGATGACCAGCCGGACGATCGTTCCATCACCGCCCGTAGCTGATCGTCCAGCGCCTCCGTGCTGCTGGGCTTCCAGCTTCCGACCCAGCCGCGATGGCGGGTCGGATAGAAGCCGAAGCGGCGGAAGAAATCCTTCTCGTGCGCCTCCGCGTTACCTTGGTCGATCCACCAGGACAGATAGAAGACAAAAAGATCGACCTTGTCCCGAAAGGCATCGTAGATGTCGACCAGATGCTTGCAGTTGGCCTGCGAAATCACGGTCAAGGCGGCGATGAAGGGCAGCCCGCGGCCATGCTTCGCCCGTGCCTCGGCGACCGCATCCAGCCCGCGGCAAAGCTCGTGGAAATTGTCGCCGCCGCCCCCCGCGGCCGGTCGCAGCGCATTGTGCAGGTCAGCGCGATGACCGTCGACCGACACCTGCAACAGGAAGAGCGGCGCCTTGGCCAGCCGTTCGGCGGAGGCAGCCACCCGCGTACCGTTGGTCGCGATGCTCACCGGCAGCCCGAGTTCGGTAGCCCCCTCGATCAGGTCGAGGATGCCGTCATAGAGCATCGGCTCGCCGCCCCAGAAATAGACCAGCGGACCATGACCATGGTCGATGAGGTCGTGCAGCAACTCGAGATAGCGACCGGTCGGGATCTCGCGCTCCTTCAGATTCCGGAGGCTGGAGTTGAGCAGATAGCCATTGTCGCCCCACTGGCCGCAGGTATGGCAGCGCAGATTGCAGCGGTCGGTCAGACGGAAGCTCGCCTGACGAATCCTACCGGCCTCGCCTTCCGTACGACTGATCCGGAACTTGCTGAAAATCCGCTTGTCAGCCTCCATCTGGATCAGCTTGGTTGCGATCCATGGATGCGGAAGGACTCGTCGCGCGTAGCGCGCCGCAGTTAGTATCCCCAGGCTGCTCGTCTTTGCCATGACTTCCCGACCGTCATCGTCCCATCAAGCCCGATCCGAAGCCGCGACGCCGTGCGGCGCCAGCATCGTCTTCCAATCAGGCCAGCTTCACCAACTTCGACACCTCGGCCACGGCGTTGACCGCCGCCCGGATCTGGTCCGGCGTGTGGGCAGCGGAGACGCTGAAGCGCAACACCACGTCTCCGTCGGGTGTCGCTGGCGGCACCAGCAGATTGACGTAGATGCCGCGGTCGAGCAGCGCCTTCCAGAATTCATAGCCGGCGGCCAACCCGGGCATCCGGATGCTCCCCACGGGGCCGGGGTCCGCGCAAGGCCGGACGCCGATCCTGGCGAGGCCGTCATGCATGGCTCGCGCGTTGCGCCAGAGGTCGTCTCGCAATTTCGGTTCCGCGCCGATCAGGTGAAGCGCCCGCCGCGCCGCCGCCACGATCGGAGGTGGGAGCGATGCGGTGTAGAGATACGGCCTGCTCATGAAGCGCAGCGCGCGCAACGCGCTCGAATCGCTCACGGCGTAACCACCGATTCCGCCAAGGCTCTTGCTGAAGGTGCCGACGATCACGTCGACTTTGGCTTCGACGCCGAGATGTTCGGCGATGCCGCGGCCGTAGCGCCCGTAGATGCCGAGCGAATGGGCCTCGTCGACGATGACCACCGCTCCATGGCGCCGCGCGACGGTCGTCAGCCCCTCGAGCTCGCCAAGGTCGCCTCGAACGCTGTAGAGCCCCTCGCAGATCACCAATGTCTGCGGTCCGGGAACGTTGCTGCGTGCAAATCGGCTATCGAGATCGCTGCGGTCATTGTGAGCGAAGCTCTCCACCTGGGCGCCACTCAATCGACAGGCATCGAATATGCTGGCGTGGCAATGAGCATCGACGAAGATCATGTCGCCCTTGCGGGCGAGCGCCGAAATCACGCCCAGATTGGCCATGAATCCCGTGCTGAAAATCACCGCGTCGCGCCGACCATAGAGGGTCGCGATGTCCTCCTCGAGCATCACGTGGAGACGGTGATTGCCTGCAGCGACCCGAGAAGCCGTGGAGCCCGTCCCGTAATGTCGCGCTGCCTCGACCGAAGCCTCGATGCACGCCGGATTGAAGTTGAGCCCAAGATAGCTGTTGGTACCGAACATCAAGGTTCGGCGGCCTGCGACCACAGCGGTGACGGTGTCCACGACATCATCGACGACAATGCTCAGCGGGTTGGTTCGCGAATCGGCCAACCTCTCCAGCGAGTTGCCGAGGCGATCTGCACGCGCCAATATTCCGTTTCCACCGTTATCCATAAGCCGATCCGTCTAAGTAATCCGATGAGTCATCCGAACTAACCGTCAAGGACATGGCGGCGCGATCGCGTTCGGCAATTCATCGTGCGGTCCATTGACGAGAGCGGCGGCGCCCCCGTCCCACAAAGCTAGTCCGGCGTGCAGTGCCGGCACGCCGGTCATTCCGAGCCGCATCGAAACGGCAGGCGTGGCGGACGGTGCGGCCATCGCCCCGCCGCGGCGCCTGAGGGCGAGGATGAGTGCCAGCGCCAGCTCGGCCAGAAGGAGCCCGCCGACCGCCCATGTCGTCCGCAAGTCCACCAGCGTCTGCTCGATGGTGAGCACCATGAAGAAATGCAGCGCCCCGATCGCGGCGCAGACGAGCCAGGCACGCGGCCCTCGGCGATCGCCGAGGCTGCGCCAGACGGGAAGCAGTTCGAGGCCGAGCCAGGTATGGAGGAGTGCGAGAAGCGGGATTCCCAGGCGGTTGAGAGCCTCATGAATCCATTCGCGCGCCGTCCCCGGATCGGCCATGGCCTTGGAGCGGCCGTCGAGGAAGTCCTGCAGGGGCACTTCGTCGATGATCGTATAGTCACGCTTGACCCCTCCAAAGCCATATTCGTTCAGCGGGACGAATATGCGAGTATAGGCGACGCTCCTGACCTCGGACCGTCCGCTCCGCAAGCTCTGAACGGTCCCGTCGAGCAGCACTATGCCGCTTTCGTCCCCTTGCCTTTCGAACACCGCGTAACGCGCTTTGTAGACCCGCTCCTCGTCGTCGGACATCGCCTGCCGGACGAAGACATCGGCCAGCTCGTTGCCCTTGATGTAGTTCCTGAAATAGAAGACTTGGCGACCATGATCGAACTGATTGAAAACGCCGACCTTGAGCAGCGCCGGGTTTACCCCGCGCCGCAGCGAGAACAGCACGTCGTGGAGGTGCCCTGAGGTTAGCGGAACGACCCAACAGGTCAGCAAATAGCCAAGCACCACCGCGGCGAATGCGACGGCAAAGCCGGGCAACCGCGCAGCGAAGGTCGAGCGACCGCTCGAATAGATCACAATCAAGATCCCATCTGCGGCAAACCTGCCGTAGGACCAGACGATCGCGATCGCAACCAACGCCGGGAGGACATGGAAGAGGATCATCGGCCCGGTGCTGGCGAGCGCGGGCCACACCAAGCTGGTATAAAGCGCGTCTTCGCCCAGATGGCTGATCAGAGAGATCAGGATCACCGGTCCGACGACAACCGCGACGGCGACTACCGAAGCGAGCAAAATCTGCCGTGTCAGATATCTGTCAATGACCCCAACTACCACGCTTCGCCCCTGGCAGCAGTTCCACTCGGGAGGACGGTCCTTCCTAGGAATCGTTCTCACCACAGTCCCCGAAGCCGTAATGCCGGCAGCCGCCCCTTACCGCCGACACTCGACATACGAAAACTATACTATCTTGGCGAGCATGTCCTGAAAACGCCCCCGGCCATCCACATTTCGCGACGCTCTTGCGGGCCACGGCCGAATACGGTCAAGGTTCGCAGCAATGACCGTTTCGGACAATGCCGTGTGGATGCCCTGACCGGCCGACGCGGTACTATCGTCACGAAGCGTAGACTCACTGAGCCGCAATGCAGAAGCTCATCAATCTCGCGATTTTCATCGACGATCTTGGGGTCGGCGGGACCCAGAACTGGCTGACTCTTCTGGTGCCGGCACTGGCCGCGCGCGGTTTCGCGGTGCGCGTCTACGGCATGCGTGCGATTGCGCATCCCGAAATCCTTGAACGTCTGGCGCCTTACGCCGAAGTTCAAATCATCGGCGAAGGCCGCCTGTGGGCAGGACCCGGACTGCTGCGCCTGACGCAGGAACTCCGGACCTGGCCGGCCCAGGTCGTGCAGACGGCGCTGCCGACCTCCGACATGATCGGCCGCTCGCTGGCATGGCTGACGGGGGTACCGGCGATCTTTTCCACCATCCGCGGCCGGAACGTCGACAAGCCAAGCTGGCAGAGGTGGCTTGATCGCCGCACCGCACATCTGGCCAGGGCGGTCGTCTTCAATGACCGCGAGGCGGTGCCGTTTGCGATCCGCCACGAGGGCATACGCGCAGGCCAGGTCGTCTACATTCCCAACGGCGTTTCGATCACGACGGCGCGCCGGCCACCCGGCGACGTGCGCAGGGAACTGCAGACATCCCCGGAAGCGACCGTGCTCGCGACCGTCGCCCGCCTCCATCCGTCCAAGGGACAACAATATCTGTTGCGCGCCTTCCGTCTCGTTCGCGAGCGCTACCCCGGCGCGGTTCTGTGGCTCGTCGGCGACGGTGAGTGTCGAGCGGCGTTGGAGCGCGAAGCTGGCGAACTTGGTATAACGGCGTCCGTCCGCTTCGCGGGCACCCGGCGCGATGTGCGCGACATCCTCGCCGCCGTCGATCTCTTCGCGCTTCCCTCGTTGTGGGAAGGCATGCCCAATGCGCTGATGGAAGCCATGGCCGCGAGCCGACCGGTGGTCGCTTCCGACGTCGACGCCATCCGCGAACTGGTGATCCACGGCAAGACCGGTTGGATGGTCAGGCCGGGCGACGCCGACGCTCTTGCACGCTGCATGATGGATATCCTGGCGGATCCCGCCCGGGCAGCCGACATCGGCCAGGCAGGCTTGCGGCACGTTCGCAAGCATTTCTCACTGGATGGCATGGCGGATGCCTACGCGACATTGTATCGCAACGGCCTGAAGGACGCGGCACTACGCGTGGGAGCCCCGTTGCGATGAAGATCGTTCATATCCTCGATAATCTCGATCGCGGCGGAGCTCAAACCATGCTGCGGAGCGTGGTGGCCGGCCTCACGGCGCGCGGCCACATCCAGCACATCATTTGCCTCAACGAGATATTCAACGAAGAGGTCGTCGCTGCCATGCGCGCCGCCGGAGCCAGCGTCGAGATCATCGGGCGGCCGCGCCTGTACGGCCTGATCGGTCTTTGGCACCTCGCCGCGGAATTGCGGCGGCGCCGGCCGGATCTCGTCCACACCGAACTCCCATGGGGCGATCTGATCGGACGCACCGCCGCCCGCGTCGCCGGCATCGCTCCGATCGTCTCGACCGTGACCGCCCGCTACGCGGACAAGCCACGGCTGCAATTGTGGTTCGACCGCAAGACCGCGGCCTGGGCCGACCGCGTGGCCTTCCAGAGCGCCGAAATCGTCCCCTTCTCGCTCGCGCATGAAGGTGTCCGGCCCGACCAGGTTCAGGTCATTCCGAACGGGGTCGATGCGGACGACCGTGACCGCTCCGTTGCAGCATCCGCCCTGCGCCGAGACCATGGCGGCGGCGCCGCCACCATCCTCGGCATGGTCGCACGGTTGCACCCACAGAAGGCCCACCCCGATCTCCTCGAGGCGTTCGCAAAGCTGGCATGTTCGGACGTTCGCCTCTGGCTGGTCGGCGACGGACCTGATCGCGCGCAACTCATGGAGCAGGCGCGCGCGCTGGGCATCGCCGATCGCGTGGTCTTCGCCGGCGACCGCGGCGACGTTCGCGACTGGATCGCCGCGATGGATATCTTCGTCCATCCGACTTATTTCGAGGGCCTGCCGCTCGCGGTCCTCGAGGCCATGGCCATGGGCAAACCGGTCATTACCTCGCCGGTCGACGGGCTTCGCAGCCTGATCACCTCCGGCGTCGACGGCTGGCTGGTGCCGCCCGGCAATCCCGACGCTCTCGCCGAGATCATCGGCCATGTCGTCGCCCATCCCGAGGAACGGGCCCGCGTTGCCGCGAGGGGCGCGATCCGCGCGCTGTCGCAATACGGCTCGGATCGCGTGGTCGAAGCCTATGAAACGCTGTTCAAGTCCGTGCTCGAGGCCCGGAGCGCGGGGAGCGGCGCCAACGGCCGTCGATGAACGCATCGATCGCGGCAAAGGCCGCATCGTTGCCGCAGAAATCTCCGCAACCGATCCGATCGCGGTAGCTCTCCAGCCGCACCTCGAATTCGCGCAGGATCCGCGACGAGAAAGTCGCCAGATCGGCACGCATGCCGTAACCGAGCCGCTCCAGATAGTACGCGTTGAGAAACTGCTCGAAGGCGCCGCTGACCGGAATCGACAGCACCGGCTTGCCGAGATGCAGCGCCTCGGAGATGAGCGTATGGCCACCGCCGCAGACAACGAAGGCGCAGGACGCCAAATCATCGAGAAACGATTGCTCGTCGAATGCCCTGAAGACGACGCGGCCCAGGCTGCAGCGCTCGCCCAGGCCGTAGACACGGACCGGCCGATCAAGCGTGGCGAGATGCTCGACGAAGGCCGGGAACGTCGGATAGCCCTGATAGGCGACGACGTGGTCACCCGCCGTCGGCCGGCGCGCAACGACGTCGCGCCGCAGCAGCGGCGGCAGTTGTCGAAGCCAGGGGCTCGCCGCCCGCGCGGGAACGTCGAAAAAGTTGCAGACGAGGTACTGGTCCGCCGAACTGAACAGAAGCCGGACCGCCGCCGCCGTCGCTAGCCAGCTCGACATTTGGCCCAGAGGGCATGCGATCCGTCCCATGGTGATGACATGCTGGTTGTCGAGCGACAGGCAGGCCACTCCCATCCTGCGCGCCACCCTCGGCACGAAGAACTCGTAGTCAGTCATGGCAAAGTCCGGGGCGAAGGCCTCGGCCGCCTGCTCGACCCGGCGGCGCCAGTGCGCGCCATTGCTGAGTGTCGTGGCGGTACGCAGCAACGCCGCCGGAGCATCGACCCGATGCGAGCCCACGGGCGTGACCGGATTGGGACACTCGAACACCCGGAATTGGCTCCCGAGCAGGCGCGCTGCTTCTCCGTGACAGACGAACAGGAAGTCGTGCTGGGAATAATGCTGCGCCAAGGTCAAGGCGCGGATCGCGTGGCCCCGGCCGGTCCCGTGCACGCCATAGAGAATGCGCGCCATGGAATCAGACCGGCGCGCCGGCAGGCGGATGAAACGGCGGCCAGCATCGCGAAAGATAATTCACCATCGGCCGGTTCATTCCTTGTGCCGACGATCCGCAGGACCGTCGCCTTGCCCTTCGACTCATCTTATGGTTGTTATTGGGTACAGAACATTCTAACGAGCAAGGATCGTGTCGAGAAGAGCGTCCGGGCGCATTAGCGAGAACAGTTTGGTCACGGGCGGCGCCGGCTTCATCGGTTCGCATCTGTGCGAGCGACTGATTTCTGACGGCCACCAGGTCGTCTGCGTCGACAATTTCTTCACCGGCACACGCCGCAATATCGAGCCCCTTCTCGACGATAGGAATTTCGAGCTGCTTCGGCACGACGTGACGTTTCCTCTCTATGTCGAGGTCGACAGCATCTACAACCTCGCCTGCCCGGCCTCGCCGGTCCATTACCAGCACGATCCCGTGCAGACGACCAAGACCAGCGTTCACGGCGCCATCAACATGCTAGGGCTGGCGAAACGGCTCAAGGCCATGATCCTTCAGGCGTCGACCTCGGAAGTCTACGGCGACCCGGAGAAGCACCCACAGACGGAGGACTACTGGGGCAACGTCAATCCGATCGGTCCGCGGTCCTGTTACGACGAAGGTAAGCGCTGCGCCGAGACGCTGTTCTTCGATTATTGGCGCCAGCATCGCTTACAGATCAAGGTGGCCAGAATCTTCAATACCTACGGGCCTCGCATGCACCCCCACGACGGGCGCGTCGTCTCGAACTTCATCGTCCAGGCGCTGCTCGGCAAGCCGATCACCCTGTATGGCAACGGATCGCAGACGCGTTCGTTCTGCTATGTCGACGACATGGTCGATGCGCTCGTCCGCCTCGCCGCGACATCGGACGATGTGACCGGACCGCTCAATCTCGGCAATCCCGCCGAGATCTCGATCCAGGAACTCGCCAGGACCATCATCGAGTTGTGCAATTCGCGGTCTGCTATCGTATGCGGGGAGCGACCGGTAGATGATCCATGTCGGCGACGGCCCGACATAACGCGCGCCGAAGCTGTCCTGTCATGGCAGCCAAGGATTGGCCTTACCGAAGGCCTGACCAGGACGATCGCCTATTTCGACCGGCTCCTCTCCGAGGATGCTGTCCGCAGATCCCTGCTGGACGATCCGAATTGAGGTGACTGGCCTCGGTGTGGACCGGTCGACGGAATCTCGCTCGCCGGCGTCTGATGCCTGCGCGAGAATCGGCAAGACGACCTGTTGCTGCGTCTCCGGCTCTATGGTCGCCGCAGTCCGACATCGACGGGCCTCTCGTTGCGATCGAGCTTCATCTTGCAATGCCATGGCCATTGCGCTGCAGTTGCAACATGATCGGCCAGCCCCTTTTACAAATTGGGCATGCCGTACCGCAACGACGATTGCATCGGCGGGGTTCTCGATGACCTTCGCCGACTGGACGACCTTGATCGATGGCGCATGATGGATGCCGGCCGCGAGGACATATCCATAGACATCCGCTACTGACCTCCGCGGCGCCATCTTCGTTTGTGGAATGACAAATCCGCCTTTGGTCGACGCGTTCAAAGGTCGGACTGCTAGCTTGGATGCCAAACCGCCATTGGCCGTCTCGCCCTCGTAGAAGACGATTTGCTGAGACTTCACACCTGCCCCGTTGAGTTAGACCAGATCAGAACCTTCCCAGTTCTTCACGGGCGATTACTTTCGGCGATCAGGATCTTGCAATGAGCATCGCGGCGCGCCTGCTCTTTCTTTTGATGTGGAGTAGCGGCGCGATCTTCGTGCCCTGCATTCTCAGGGGTCTGGCACGTAGTCCGCATCGATTTGCGTTTCGCGCCATTCTCGAAGCATGATCGCACCGCGCTTTGGATAGCGCTCTGCAAGATTCTTGAGAGCCATTATTCTGTCTGTCCGAAAATGCCGGAAGTCTGCTCGTTTCTCGCACCAGCCGACCAGGATCCGAACCTTTTGGAAATAACCCAAAGCGAAAGGCCATATAGTTCTGTCGGACTGGTTTCCTGCCGCGTCAACATAGGCTATTTGGAGCTTCTGTTCATTGCGGATCGCTGTCCGCACGATCTTGAGCTCGATCGCTTCGACATCTTCGATCGTTCTTGGCCCGACGAGAAGGGCCGAACTCTCCAGTTCATCCTTCAAACTCTCCGGAAGTACCTCCGTGATCTTTGCCAAGGCATTTGATGCGGCTTTTGTTATCGGTTCATCGGCAAACTTGGCCACCCAAGAAAATCCAAGCATCAGGGCTTCCAGTTCCTCCTGCGAAAACATCAGCGGCGGCAACATGAAGCCCGGTCGAAGGATATAGCCGACGCCCGGCTCGCCTTCGATGTTCGCTCCTTGTGCCTGTAGGGATGCGATATCCCGATAAAGCGTACGAATGCTGATGCCGAGGTCTTGGGCTAATCGTGCTCCGCTCACCGGGCGGCTGTGTCGCCGGAGCACTTGTAGGAGAGACAGCAATCGTTCGGATCTGGCCATGACGCATGCTGCCAGTTTTTGGCACCGGCGTCGCATATATTCGTCCTGCAACATCGCAGCAGGACAACTTTCGATGGCAACTCCGAACCTCATCCTTCTCTACGTTGAAGACCCGGCACGCAGCCGTGCGTTCTATGAAAAGCTGCTGGGTAGAGCGCCTGCAGCATCATTTCCGACCTATGTCGCCTTCGAGTTTACCAATGGCCTATATCTTGGCCTCTGGTCCACGAAGGCGGCGAACTTCGTATCGTCCGGAACGGGCCATCGCTCTGAACTTGCATTCATGGTGGACGATGACGCTGCGGTAGACCGTCTATACGCCGCTTGGCGCGACGCTGGCGTATCCATCGAGCAGGAACCGAGCGTGGCGGTTTTCGGACGCACATTCGTTGCGGTCGATCCCGATGGGCATCGTCTGCGCGTCTGCACGCCCGACGACTAGGATCGGGTAGGCAAAGGAATGAGAGTTACGTTGACAGTGCACTTAACTTCGGTGCATGCGGACGCGCGACGACGGCCGCCTATCCCCCGCAACGGCTTCGATTGCCGTTGCTTCACGCTTTCTTCTCGCACGCCAACGCTATGTCTCCGGCATAACGAGAGCTGAAAATATCGAAAAGGCAGTCGAACAGCTTCCTCCGCGTGAGCTCGCGCGGTTACGCCCGTGGCTCCAGCCGGTTCGTCCAATCAACCTGTGGCGGACCCTTCCCTCATTGGATGTTGAATCGCGCGCCCGGGCATTCGTTGGTGACGGTCGTTCCGACGAGCTGCGCGGCGACCGACGTCGGCTTCGGGATCGCGACGATCATCCAACGCCCTTTCTTGTTCAGCCAGAACCGACCCGTCGTCGTGGCGATGCGACGCTCGGTGTATTTTTTCGTCGCGATCAAGGGCACCTTGGACTTCGGCATGGGGACTTCCTTCCAGGGGTCGAACGAATAGAAGTCCAGGAAGAAAAAGTGCCATTCGATTTTTTGGAATTCATGGTGCGAGACGACGACCTTGACCATCGAGCTTCCCGTAAGCCATGCCGCGCCCATCGGGTCGGGTTCGACCTGCAGGCATTTTGTGTGTAGCGGCTCCTGGACATAGAGAAAATTCGTTCTCTGACTTTGCGAAAGCATCGCCGAGGTCACTGGCTGCCCCACATTTGCATCGCCGGCCGGCCCCGAACAGATCGGCACTGTGGGCGGGCCTTGTCCGGTCCATGGGTTGTTGCTGCAATAGATGTAACGCGACCATGACGACCAACCGGTGGACGCCGTTTCCTCCGCCTTGCCCGTCTCGCGGTCCCAAATGCCGGTGAACTTGACCGTCTTGCTCGGCGGGCAAGCCGTCTGAGGAGGCCCGGTCCACCAATGGGTGGTTTCGAACTCATAGATCGATTGCTTCGGGTACGGGTACATGACCACCTTGGCGCTGGTCAGCGCGTGGTGCGCCGAACACCCTTCCCCCTTCGTATCGAGCCAGCAGAAGATCGGAAAGGTTTCGCTCGGCCAGCAGCCCGCGCGCGCCGAGGACGACCCCAGAAGAGCGATCACGACAGCCAACCCAAAGAGACAAGCACGCACTGGCGTTCTCCCGCATGCATCTTCCAGTTGAGATTGCCCCGCTTCCTCGCCGCGACCTTTGATCGAGATCAACCACATTGATCCCATCGACCACGGGCGAGCTGCGGACGTTCGCTCCACCTTGCGAGCCCGTGGCAGTCAGTGTGCTAAGGTCGGCGGTCGGCCGGCCGCCGTCCTCATCCTGCGCCATTTCGCCCAGGTGAAGTACGACCCGCGCCAGACAATCCGGAGCCGGCAAGCAAGCCTGGATTGCTTCGTCGCCTGCGCTCCTCGCAATGACAGACCACCGGCATCGCGCCGGTTGGGAGATGCCGGTCCGCACCGCAGACGCGGCCGTCCAACTGATTTGCGCCGGGGATTGCGGGTGACAGTGCACTTTATCAGTAGGACCGCCGGACCCGGCCCGCATTGCGAGCTCCATCCCACGATCAAACGCAAGCGGCGACACCGCGCTTGCATGCCTTCGCCAAATTCCGTACGCGATGAAGGTCGTCTATACCGACGAAGCCCTCAACGACCTCGCCGCAATCGCCGATTGGCTCATGCTCCACCATCCGACCGTCGCGCTGGCTGTCGAGCGGCGCATCTGACGTGTCGTTGCCCACATTGCACGCTGGCCCACGAGCGCAAGGCGGCTCCCGGCCCGCCCCGATGTTCGCGTTATTCCGCTTGGACGCTCCCCTTACGAAATCTTCTATCGCGCGACCGACGACACGATCGAGATACTTCATATCCATCATGCCGCACGGCAGCCTTGGGACCCGAAGCCATAGAGCGCAGCATGAACTTGGACCATTGGACCAGAGGCTATACGCAGGCCGAACTCGACGATGCGCAGGCGAAATTCGGCCTGGTCTTCCCACCCGATCTCGTCGCGCTATTGAGAGAGCGCCGACCGGTGCGCGGCCATGACTGGGCCGATGAAGCCGCCATTCGCAGCATGCTGGAGTGGCCCCTCGAGGGGCTGCTCTTCGATATCGAGCATAACGCGCTATGGTGGTCCGAATGGGGAGAGAGGCCTGACCACCCGGAGGCACGCGCCGAAGTGCTCCGCTCCGTTCTCTCGCGCGCGCCCAAGCTGATCCCCTTGCTCAGCCACCGCTATCTTCCGGAGCAGCCACACGAGTCCGGCAATCCCGTGTTCTCTGTCTACCAGGCCGACGTGATTCATTACGGCGCGAACCTGGAGGACTATTTCGAGCGGGAGTTCAACGGCTGGGGACATCGGCCGTGGCCGGATCAGATCAGGTACGTTCCGTTCTGGTCCGATCTCGTCGAGCGCAACTGTTAGCGAGCTGCGTAGCCCGGGTGAGCATTAGCAACATCGGGGGTCTCACGCGTTTTCCCGGATATCGCTTCGCTCATCCGAGCTTCTTGCCAATGGCCGTCAACGCAGTTTGCGCCGCCGATTGAAACCGACAAAGCTTGCGCCCAACAGTCATTTTCGGCAGCCTTTTCAAGCTGATTTGGCCTGTCCAGTCCCTCGCGCAAAAATATCCTTCTTTCGCTTTTTCGGAAATCATGATCTTATCCGCTCGTCCCGCCTCGGCACGAGGGGCGTATCGCGATCGTCACGACACGCGGGGTGGGATGCGGTGGGCGGATCGGGTTGCAGCGTGATCATTCATGCCGACGAACAACCTGATGCGCACGGCGAAATCGTGTGGTCCTGGCATCCCGGTGCTGATGCCCAGCGCAACGCGCTTAGTGCGTTGCGCTGACGTGACGAGGCTTCGCCTCGCGCGGACGGGGGCAAGAAAGCCGGTCCCCGGGGAGAGCGCGTATAAGCGTTAAAACCATCGCGCAGGGAAGGCCGGTTGTAGGCCGTACCTGTGGTGACTGCCGCCTGCTTTTCTTCTGCAGGCGGGCCATGGGTGCTGGCCTTGCATCCGGCCTTCCCTGCGCCCTCGATTTCGAGAGCGTGAAGCTACCCGTGCATCTCTCGGGCACCTCGTGCCGCGAGAACGTATCATCATATCTGCTGTCGGGAGATCTGCGGTTTGACAGTGTGGAACGAGTCGAAGCCGCTCCGTCGGCAAAGGACGGGAGGCCCGTGTTGGGCAGCGAAGGCCAGGCGCAGCGAGGCTGCACGCTCCGCGTCGATCGATCCGCGCCGCCGGATGGTCGCGGCCCTACTCTCCGCCGACGCCAATCCGGTTCGGCAGCCGCTTCTCCAGCGCATATTTGAAGAGCGCGACCGTACGGAATACCGCATGCGCAAACTTGCCATAGGGCAAGGTCAGGAACAGCGCCATCACGGTGCCGAGATGGATCGCAAGCCACAGCGCCATGAACCGGGTGTCGCGGAGCACGAGCAGAGCAAGCCCGGTGAGGCTGACGATGAAGAGCAGCGCGATGAAGCCGCGGTCCATCGGCCGCTGCGCGGCATCGCCCCGCTCGGGACTACGGTGCAGGTTGAGCCAGAGCAGGCCCGCAGGGCCGACCAACAGGCCGATGCCTCCGACCGTGCCGAGCATCACGGGAAGGCTGAGCCAGGGATATGGCGCCTCATAGGCCAGGACGTAGTGGTCAAGCGTCGCCACGCTGGTGGCGGCGAAGCACAACAGGAAGCCGTACATCGTCAGTTGGTGAAACCAGCGCCGCGACAGCGTGAAGCGATCGTCGTCCTCGTTGCAGCCCTCGCCATGGCCACCGCCGAGATAGCGCAGCCGGGCAACGTCGCTTGCCGCTTCCACCGCGGCCGGACCGCGCGCCTTGGCCAGCTCGGCCGCCCCCGGCGGGATCGCTTCGCGCGCCGGCGAGATGTCGCGCCAGAACCTGACGACGCCGACCGCGAAAGCCACCATGGCGAACACGAACACGGCGCCGAACAGGCTCGCCAGAAGATTGTGCGGGAAGATCGCATAGAAATTCCCGCCGAGCGGCTTGTCGGTCAGCCCGCCGGCGATGGCGGTCGCGAGCACGAGAAACAACGCAAGCCCGCCGGCCAGCGCGAGCGCAAGCGTCAGGCCTTGACGCTGATAGAGCTGTCCGAAGCTGGAAGGCCACGCATAGTGCCGATATGTCCGCCCCCTCACCTTCGCCATTGCCTTGGGCACGTTGACGACGAATTCGTGCGGCGGCGCATATTGGCAGGCGTAGAGGCACGCCCCGCAATTGTGGCAGAGATTGGCGAGGTAATGCGTGTCGGCCCCCGTGAACTCGAGCCGGCGCGTCATCGCCGGAAACACGGCGCAGAAGCCCTCGCAATAGCGGCAGGCGTTGCAGATCTGCATGACCCGCGCGATCTCCTGCTCGTCCTTGCCGAGTAACGCGCTCAGGTCCGGCATGGTGGAGCCGGCCGCGGCCGCGATCGTCTCAGTGAGCGGCGGCATAGGCCAGCTCCTCCTTGAACTCGGGATGATGGAATCCGGCGCTCGCGGCGGCATTGACGCCGGCGATGCGGCCGAACGCGGTGCCGATGCTCATGCCGACCCCCGCGGTGTAGCCCTTGCCCAGCACATTGCCGGCCATCATCTCGCCGGCCGCAAACAGGTTGGCGCTTGGCACGCCGGCAAAACGCACGGCGGCGCTCTCGTCGGTCTTCATCCCGAGATAGGTGAAGGTGATGCCGGGCTTCAGCGGATAGGCGAAGAACGGCGCCGCATCGATCGGCTGGGCCCAATGGGTCTTCGGCGGGGTCAGCCCCTCGGTGCGGCAGTCATCGAGCACGGTGTGATCGAAGCTGCCGGGGCGGCAGGCGGCATTGTAGGCGTTCAGGGTTGCGGTGAAGCTCGCGACATCGAGACCGATCTTCTGCGCCAGCTCCTCCAGCGTCTCGGCCCGCGTGCCCGGAAACACCGGCGGCATGAAGCGGCCGACCGCCTTGCGATCGATGATCGACCATGCGGTCTGCCCGGGCTGTTGCGCCACGAGCCGTCCCCAGATGGCGTAGCGCTTGGGCCAGAAATCCTCGCCCTCGTCGTAGAAGCGCTGCGCCTCCCGGTTCACCACGACACCGAGCGAGACGCAGTCGATGCGGGTGCAGATGCCGCCGTCGTAGAGCGGCGCGCGGGCGTCGATCGCGACGCAGTGCGCCTGGGTCGGATCGCCGATCGCGTCGGCACCGGCGTCCAGCATGAACTTCAGCAGCACACCCTGGTTGAAGCGCGTGCCGCGGATCAGGAAATTCTCCGCCGGCCATTCGCCGCGCTCGTTGCGGCCCCAGGCTTCGCGCTGCCATGCGAGATTGGATTCAAATCCACCGCAGGCCAGCACGCAAGCCTTGGCAGCGATGCGCATCCCGCTCTCGGTGATCGCGGCGACGAAGCGCCCGTCCCTGAGCTCGAGGCTCTTCACCGGCGTGTCGTAGCGCACGGCAATGCCGAGCCCGGCGGCGCTGCGGTAATACGCATTCACCAGCGCCTTGCCGCCGCCCATGAAGAAGGCGTTGGTGCGCGCCACATGCAGCGCGCCGGAGAGCGGCGGCTGGAAGTGCACGCCGTGACGGCGCATCCAGGGCCGGCAGCGCGAGGAATGCCGGATCACGAGCCGGGCCAGCCGCTCATCCGTCAAGCCGCCAGTGACCTTGAGCAGGTCCTGCCAGTATTCCTCTTCCCTGTAGGCATCGACCAGCACGTCCTGCGGCGCATCGTGCATGCAGCGCAGGTTGCGCACATGCATCGAGTTGCCGCCACGCCAGCTTTGCGGCGCGGATTCCAGCAGCAGCACCGAGGCGCCCGCCTCGCGCGCCATCAGCGCCGCGCACAGCGCGGCATTGCCGCCGCCAATGACGAGAACGTCCGGCTCTCCTGCCATCAGATGTTTGCTCCCGCAGCCGTTGGTCCGGCGAACCGGCCGAAGGAAAGTGCCGGCCCCAATGTGATCGTGAGCCCTGGATAGGCGCCTTCCATGACCAAGGCCATATCGTTGCTGCAAGCGAACCAGCCCGGGAGCCGCGAGCCATGCGCACAGAGCGGTGCTTCGATCGGTGCGATGCAAGGGCCGGTGTTTTGACCGGCACCGCCCAGCGAGCGCTGCCAGACGTTGCCGCCGCGCGCGGCTTGGCTGTTGAATTCGGACACGGTCTCGACAAAAGCGGTTTCGGGAATATCGATCATGCGTGCCAGACTGGTCGCACGATCAGCGCGCTTCGGATAGCCGGATGCGATATCCTGCACATCCGAGCGCGAGAACGGCTTAACCTTGCCCCACCCGCATTTCCACAAAAAGCGACGATCGCAGATCAGCCACGCGGGAATCGCAACCTCGGCATGGGCAAGCTGAGCGTGGCCGAATTCATGACTGTATCCCGCCACTGCCCCCCGATGCGACCCCGGCCGGAGCGCTCGCGACGAGCTAACGCAATTTTGCGTGGCTTTAGCTTCCTGACTGAAACAAAGTTCCCGTTCGGTCGTTCCTGTAAACCTTCCCGCCAAACCAACGCCGCGACGAGCGTAGCCTTGAGGGTAGCACCATCATGATCAAATCCCGATTGCTGATCGCCGGTCTCATTGCAGGCGCAAGCGCGATCGCAGTCCCCCTCGTCACCGCCGTCGCTGTCCAGGACACCGGGCTCGCGCCTCAGGATCTCGCCGTGCTCGCCGGCGTGATCCAACTCGTCCGCCAGGATTACGTTCATCCCGTGGGCTCGGACGAACTGGTCAAGGACGCGCTCAAGGGGATGCTCCGTCGCCTCGACCCGCATTCCGATTACATGGACGAACAGGAGTTCAAGGATTCCAAGGCCGACATGGCCGGGAAATTCGGCGGGCTTGGCATGCAGATTTCGCAGCAGGAGGGCGTGGTGAAGATCATCGCGCCGATCGATGGGACCCCGGCCGCGCGCGCCAAGCTCGAACCGGGCGATGCCATCGTCATGGTCGACCACACCAGCACGCAAGGGGTCAGCCTGCAGAAGGTGGTCGACGAATTGCGCGGCGATCCCGGCTCGAAGGTGACGGTCACCATCCTCCGCGGCAAGCAGGAGCCGTTCAACGTCACGCTGACGCGGGAGATCATCAAGGTCGCATCCGTCAAGTCCGAGCTCGAGCCCGGCGGCATCGGCTATATCAGGATCACCCAGTTCGGCGGCGACACGGCGGATGGCTTCAAGAAGGCGATCACGGATTTCAAGCAGGGCCCTGACGGCGGCGTGAAGGGCCTCGTGATCGATCTGCGCAACGATCCCGGCGGACTTTTGACCGCGGCCGTCGACGTCGCCGGCGATCTGCTCGACGGCGGACCCGTGGTCAGCATTCATGGCCGACAGGCAGACGATCAGCAGAGCTTCGCTGCACCGGCGCATGGCGACATGTTGCCCGGCGTCCCCGTCGTGGTTCTGATCAATGGCGCCTCGGCGTCGGCCTCGGAGATCGTCGCCGGCGCCCTGCAGGACCGGCACCGCGCCACCATCATGGGAACGCAAAGCTTCGGCAAAGGCTCGGTACAGACCATTGTCCCCCTGAAAGGACACGGCGCGGTACGGCTGACGACCGCGCTCTACTACACGCCCTCGGGCCGCTCCATTCAGGATGACGGCATCGCCCCTAACGTCGTGGTCGAAGCGCCCAAGGACCAGCAGATCGGCGGCGGCCCCCTGCTGCGCGAAGCCGCGCTGCAGGGCGCGTTCAAGAATCCGGGACCGCTCGGGCCGACGCCCGGCGCGAACACGACGCAGGCCGCACTGTCGCATGAAAAAACCACGTCTTCGGCCCCGATCAAGGCCGACCTGATCGGCAAGCCTGGCGATGCGCAGCTGAAGGCGGCCCTCGCCTATCTGGATGCGAATGCGGGCGAGCAGGCGAAATCGACCGGCGCGCCCCAGACGAGTCCCGACGTCAAGTGACCACCCCTCTTCGGTGCGGCGCGAGGTGATCGATGACAAAGTTTGCGAAGGGTGATCACGTCTCCTGGAACTCGGAGGCCGGCCATGTCACCGGCCGCATCATCGCGGTTCACGTGCGCGACTTCGACTACAAGGGGCACCGCCATCACGCCTCCAAGGCGTCGCCACAATACGAGATCAAGAGCGACAAGAGCGACCACATCGCGGCGCACAAGGAGAGCGCATTGACGAAGCTGAGCGGCAAATAAGACCGCGGTTCGGATGGGTGAAGCAGCGCACCGTTCCGAGAACACGCCGCCGCCCAGCGCTCCTCCCGTCTTCACCATCGGCCATTCCACCCGCTCCATTGCCGAGTTCGTCACCTTGCTGCGGGCCGGCCGCGTTCAGCTCGTCGTCGATATCAGGCGCATCCCGCGCTCGCGGACCAACCCGCAGTACAATGCCGATGTGCTGCCTGCCGCGCTTGCGCACTATCAGATCAACCACACGCGCATTGCCGAGCTCGGCGGCCTGCGCAAGGCGAGCGGCATCGCGCCGGAGACCAACGGCTTCTGGACCAACCAAAGCTTCCATCATTATGCGGACTACGCCCTCACGGACGACTTTCGGCGCGGCTTCGATCGTCTTCTGCAAGTGTCAGCCGAGCAGCGCACGGCCATCATGTGCGCGGAAGCCGTGTGGTGGCGCTGTCATCGGCGCATCGTGGCCGACTATCTGATCAATGCCGGTCGCACCGTCTACCATTTGATGGACACCGATCAGGTACAGGCAGCGACCTTGTCGCAAGGCGCCGTGCGCGCCGGAGACGCGTTGATCTATCCGGCGTCGGCGGACCGGGCGTAGAATGGGTTGAGCATCGCAATCCCGCCGACCACGACGTCAGACTTGGTGGGTATGGCTCCGCTCAACTCAGTCCATGGCTGCTGGGATAAATCGGGCTGCCAGCATCCGTCATAGCGAGCCGAGCGAAGCAGTCCCCGCGAATGGCCAAGGCATATTCAAGATTGCGACCAATCGGCCCACCTTCCTGAATAATGCGGCGCTAGACTGCGGCCCCGGCTATCTCCGAGATGAATCGTCCGCAGCGCTCGACGATCAGATCCTTGTCGTTGTCCAGAGTCGCCACATGGTAGGAGTTGTCGAGCCAGAGCAGGCGCACATCGCTGGAACTCACCTCCTGCGCGATTCGCTTGCCATTCGTCGACGGCACGATGTGATCCTCTTTGGAATGAATCGCGAGCGTGGGACAGGTGACCTTGCGCAGCAAGCTTTCGGTTGCCGCAATCAGGACGTGGACCTGCCGGAGGCAGGCGACCGGTACCTCCTGATAAGCGAGCTCTTTGACGCCTGCAGCCTTGATGTCCGAGCCGATGCCCGGGACACGCTTCGGCGCTGCGCCGTCCGATATGAGTTCGGCCATTGCGCCGTCAAAGATTCCGACCGCGCCGTTAATCGGGATGGCGCCGGCCACGATGTTCGGAAATCGCGCGGCAAGATTGAGGGTAATCGTGCCCCCCATGGAGAGGCCGGTAACGAATACTCTTTTGCCCTGACCTGCCAGTTCATGAAGAGCCTGCTCCGCCGACGCCAGCCAATCGAGATAGCCGGTCGTCTCCATATCGTCCGGCGAGGTGCCGTGGCCCTTCAGGCGCGGGCCGCTCACGGTAAAGCCGAAGCGTCGGTGGAGCTCTTCGCCGAGATACCGCATGCTTTGCGTCGATCCAGTGAAACCGTGGAGCACGAGGACCGCGGGTCCCTTGCCCTGCATGAAGAACGGTTCGGCTCCAGCCATCACCTCAGTCATGTCATCTCTCTCCTGTTGTCATCCTGCGGCCGCAGCCGTTCTCGCTTGGTTATCGAATGCCTCAGGACTGACGCCTCGCTGAATAGGCGGCCGCCGCGACGCCGATAATCGTCCCCTGCAGCATCAGCTTGGCAGGCTCGCCGAGCCCGAGGCTCGTCAGCAGGTTGAAGCTGAACGTCAACATCAAGGCGGCGACGGTTGGGCCGAGCACGCCCCCCCTGCCCGAGCCGAAGGTAACGCCGCCGAGAATGACCGCCGCGAGCGAATTCAGCGCCAGGTCGCGGCCGATATCCATGCTGCCGACACCGACAAAGCCAATGAGCAGGAACCCGGAAAACACGGCGAACAGGCTCGACAGGACGTGGACGATCGTCACCACTCGAACGTAGGGAATGCCCGAAACCCAGGCGGCCTGCGGATTGGCGCCGATGGCATCGATATAGCGGCCCAACACCGAAACCCGCAGAAAAATTGCAGCGGGCATCAAGAGGCCGAGCCAGACCAGCAGCGCGACCGGGAAGACGCCCACTCGCAGCTGCCCGATCTGGCGCAACAGCACGGGCGCGTCCCCTGGCGACCTTAACTGGCTGAACGAGACGACTACGCCGCTGATGATCATGGTCATGGCCAGTGTCACGATCACCGAGGACGCACGCAGGCGCGTGATGAAGAACGCGTTGATCAATCCGACCGAAGCACCGAAGGCCAGGCAGATCAGGAGCAAGACCGGTTCGGAAAACGGCAGCAAGCCGCTCGTAAGAATATAGCTCACGCCGACAATAACGCCGCCGATGGAAAGGTCGAGCGACAGGACGCGCATGCAGAGCGACTGGCCTATGACTGCGATTCCGAGCGGAGCCGCCTGACGCGCGATCAGGAACAAGAGCAGCGGGGACAGCAACGCTGGACGGACCAGGTAGGAGGTGCACAGCAAAATCACGAGGGCGGCATAGGCGAATGGAAGCTCCCGAACGGCACTTGCCGCCGAGCGCAGCCTTTGCCCCCACATGAGCGGTCTACCCATCGTCACCTCGGTCATGCGCCGATCACCTTCCGCCTCTGCAGGCCGATCGCCAGCAGCAGCAGGCAGCCCGTGGCCGCGGTTCGGAGGAACGGCGAGATACCGACCAGATTCATTCCGTTGGTCATGAAGCCGAGCGTAAGGACGCCCGCAACGACACCGGTAACGCTGCCGGCACCGCCGGCCAGTTGAACCCCACCCAAGGCGATGGCGGTGACGGAGTCGAGCGAATAGGACGCACCGATCGTTGCGTCACCTCCGGCGACCCGTGCTGTCAGAAAGGTGCCCGCCAACACCGCACTGAGAGAGCAGATCACGTAGCAAGCGATCCTGTGCAAGGTGACGGGAACCCCATTGCGAGCCGCGCTGGTCGGATTGGCGCCGATCGCAAAAATGCGGAGCCCGAAGCGGGTGAGGTGCAGCATCGCGGCAGTCAGACCCACCGCCGCCACGCACCAGAAGAACGCGGCCGGGATACCGTCGACTTCCGAGACTGCAAGCGTCCTCAGATATTCCGGAACCACCCCACCCGGTACGGGATGGATCAGTAAAGCCAAGCCTTGCAAGAAGGTCATGGTCGCAAGCGACATGACGAGCGGATGGACGCTGAACAAGGTCACGCCGATTCCATTGACAAGCCCGGCAGCAATGCCGACCGCTAATACAGCAGGCATTGCCAACTGGGGATCCAGCGTGACGAGCATCGCGCTCGTCAGGCTCATGACCGAGCCGACGGAAAGATCGATGCCCCCGGAAATGGCAATGATCATCTGTCCCAGCGAAACGATCAGAAGTCCCGCGATCTGGCTGTTGACGTTGGCAAGATTCTGAAAGCTGAGAAAAGTTGAGGATGAAAGACAGAGGATAAGGAAGAGGGCTAACGGCAGCACGAGCGTCATTGCCTTGATGCCGGAGCGGCCCGGTGTGCGCAAAAGCCTAAGCATTGGCGCTCCCGGCCTGGGATCCGTCGGCGGACGATTGTTCGGTCAAGGCAAAGCGCATAACCTCCTCCTCGCTGGTCATAGCGCCGTCGAGTTCTGCGGTGATGGCGCCACCACGTACGACCACAACCCGGTCACAGAGCCCCAATACTTCCTGCAATTCGCTCGAGGTCAGCACGACCGCGCCGCCGCCATCCGCGAAATCTCGCAACAATGCATAGATCTCGGCTTTGGCGCCGATATCGACGCCGCGGGTCGGCTCCTCCAGAAGAAGCACATCGACGCCGGACGCCAGCCAACGTCCGATCATGACCTTCTGCTGATTGCCACCTGACAGCATTCCTACGAGCTGTTTGGGACTCGTCGCGCGAACTCGCATGCGCTCCATGAGGCTGGCGACGAGGTCCGTCCTGACCTTTGCGCGCTGCCAGACCGAGAAACGGCGAAGCATGCCGAGCACGATGTTTTCCGAGATCGACAGCGAGAGATAGAGCCCTTCAGACTTCCGGTCTTCAGGCACGAAACCGATACCCGCGAGCGCGGTGGCGACCACGGTGAGATCGAGTGGATGCGAGCCGTCCCCAGCGGCGCTCGACTTTGCCACTTGTCCCTGGACCGCCGGCTGCAATCCGGCGAGCGCACGGATGATATCGCGCTGGCCCTGCCCCTCGAGTCCCGCGAGGCCAAGGATTTCTCCGCGCCGCACCGCGAATGAAACCGAAGGACCGCCCTCCGCTGCAACCAAGCCGGACACATCGAGCGCGGAATTCGAAGATCTCTGCAGCGGCTTGCGAGCGGGATAGAATTGCGTAAGCACGCGCCCAACCATGAGCGAGATAAGTTCGTCGTGGGTGAGATCTCGCGCGGCCCGCGTTGCGACATGCTGGCCATCCTTGAGCACCGACACCTGGTCGCAGAACTTGAATATCTCGTCGAGCCGGTGGCTGACGTAGAAGATCAGCTTGCCTTCCGACTTGAGTGAAGCGATCAATTCCCCAAGCTTCTCGACCTCGGGCGCATTCAGCGCGGCCGTCGGTTCATCGAAGATGAAGATGTCTGCGTCGGCCGAGATTCCCTTGGCGATCTCCACGAGCTGCTGATCAGCAACGGAGAGCTCGCGGCAATATTCGTCAACACCGATCCGGCTGCCGAGGCGCTTCAAGGCGACCTCCGCCCTCGCGCGCATGACTCTGCGGTCGACCATGCCGCGGCGCGTAGGCTCTCGACCGAGGAAAAGATTCTCCGCCACGGTAAGGTTTGGCAGCAGCGTCAATTCCTGGAAAATCGTCGAGATGCCGGAACGCTGCGCATCGTGGGGGCTGTCGAGCCAAGCGGCCTCGCCGCGTAGCAAGATCCTTCCTTCGTCCGGCCGATGCACGCCAGCAAGCAGGTTCATCAGCGTGGATTTGCCGGCGCCATTTTCGCCGGTAACCGCATGAACGGAGCCGGCCGCGCAATCGACAGACACCTCACTAAGCGCCACGTTCGATCCGAAGCGCTTGACGACCTTATCGAACGAAACCAAAGGAGCGGAATCGTCCCGCCGCGACGTTCCACCCGCCGGGTGAGCTTCAGCGAGAGGAGGCACCACGTCCGCTCCGCGCTGGTGTCTAGCGCTTGAACATTTTCTGGATCTCCGCTTCCGGCAACGTCGACGTCACCCAGAAGGAGTCATTGAGATCCGGCCGGTAGTAGGATTTCAGATTGGCATTGTCGATTGGCGCCGGCGAAGAATAATAGGATTTGTGCAGCGACTTACCCTCGAGAAGAGCAACCGCCGCCCTCAGCACGGCCGGGCCTAGTCCCGGCGTGAAGATCGGGGAAACGGCCTCGACCTTTGCATCTGTCCACGCGCGCAAGAAGCCGTTATTGGCTTCCCCCGTCATTGGGACCAGGGGCTTGCCGGCCTCCTTGAATACGTCGATGCAGGCTCGCGTCATATCCGCGCCCGAGAACCAAATGCCATCGACAGGCTGACCGGACAGCACGAGGTTCTCGCAAAGCTGCTTGCCCTTGGTATAATTCCAGTCGCCGTAAACCTCGGTGCCGATCTTGAGGTTCGTTCCCTCGATGGCCTTGCGAAATCCATTGTAGCGCAAGATCTCCTCGCCGACGCCGGCAACGCCGCGAAACGCCCAGATCGTCCCCTTGCCGCCCAGCTTCTGGACCAGAAATTTACCTCCGACCTCGCCGAAGCGTTCTCCTCCGCCCATGATCTCGACCGTCGAAGCCAATTCACCATTGCTGCTGCCGAAGTTGATCACTGGAATGCCCGCTGCTACCGCAGCATCAACCTGCTTCTTGACGAGAGGCGGCGCGAGGGGAGCAACGATCAACACGTCAACTTTTTGAGCGATCAAGTCCTCCATGTCGGCGACCTGCTTGGCCGGTTGCCAGTTCGCCTCGGTAAAGATGAATTGCTTGATGTTCGGGTTGTGCGCCGCCTCGTATTTCGTTTCCTCAGCCATCTGGACGATCCAGGTGTTGCCGACGCCTGGAAACGACATGCCGATCTTCCACGGCCCGTCCTTCTTGAATTTCCCGGGCGGAGTCATGTCCGGCGAGGTCGCTTCGAGCAAGTTCGGCGGCAGCAGCTGCACCTCATCCTGTGCAAGTGCTGGGACTGGCGACGCCGCGACCGTTCCGAGAAGCAGCAGAAGTCCTGACATCCGCGCGATGTGCGTCATTCGTCCCCCCTTTTTATTCAGCGACAATTTGATCTTCAGCGACGCGTCAGTGGCGCGAGCTATTTTCGTATCGCCTTTCATTCGAAAGAAACACGCCGCGAATCGAAAATCAAGACGCTTGGCTCATGGCGGAGGTCAGAACCCGCTTGCGCCGTTGTCGCGCCGCATGCGGCTCGAGCCGCGATGCCTTCTTGAGAATCTTGCTTGAAGAATCTTGGTTGCGCCGCAACACCGCATCCTGCACCTTTTCAGGCTCCCGCCGATACGTTTGCAACAGTTGAGGGCAACCTTTTCGTCCGGCGATATCCAGTCCGGCTAAATCGCGAGAAGCCGCAAGGTGAGCAGCCCCTCCAGCCGCAGAGGCGCAGCTCTTGCGAGTTCGCTCGCAATCGAATGGTGGACGCTGCGGTTGCGGTCATGTCACACAGCGGCATCGAACGGATTTTCGATGCGCTGATCAGCCAAAGCCATGCTGCGGCCTTGCGCCGAGTCACATTCGGTGGCTTCTCATGCACATGATGTGCGCCACCCGCTTGATCGTCTTGGGCGGCAACGGCTTCACCCGCGGCGGCCGGGCCGCGTCCTTAACAGCCCCTCGCCTCTTGGGCGTGCAGCGCGCCGACCGCGCGGTCATCGTTTGATGGACGCGGATCAGGTTCGGGCAGCGATCTTGTCGCAGGGCTTCGTGCGCGCCGGCGACAGACTGATCTACCCGGCTTCGGACGGCAAATGAGAGAGCAAGATACAGGATTGCGTGATCGCTCTGCTCCTCGCAATGACGAACCACTGAATTCGCATCGCGGTGGATCTTGCGGTTGATGGCGTGGACCGAACTGCGCTAACTGATTTGGCTCGTTTGTCCAGCCTCTCGCATCAAAATATTCTTATTTCGTTTTTTCAGAATTCATGCTCTTATCTTGCCGTCCCGCCTCGACACGAGGGGCGTATCGCGATCGTCACGACACGCGGGGTGGGATGCGGTGGGCGTGCCGGGTTGACCGTGATCTTCACGTGGACGAACGACCTGACACGCACGGCGAAATCGTGTGGTCCTGGCATCCCGGTGCTGGTGTCAAGCTGCGTGGAAGATGATCCGCGAGGCGACGGGGGCAATCAAGCCGGTCCCCGAGGAGAGCGCGTATAAGCCGTAAAGCCATCCGCGCAGGGAAGGCCGGTTGTAGCGGCCCACCTGTGGTGACTGCCGCCTGCTTTTCTTCTGCAGGCGGGCCATGGGTGCTGGCCTTGCATCCGGCCTTCCCTGCGCCCTCGATATCGAGAGCGTGTAGCCATTGAACATCACTCGGGCATTCGTGCCGCGAGAACGCGGAATCGTATCTGCTGGCTGGCAACGTTCAACTGGGCGCCCCCTGTGATCGAAGAAGGCGGATTGCGTTGATTGCTGCTGGCGTTGGGTGATCAAGAAACGACCTTGCAGCGCGACGATGCAACCTGCATGAAGCTCATTCGGTCGCTGGTGAATAGAGGGCATGGTCGTGGACAAACTGACCTTGGAGGGATCCGGCGGGGCCGCGTCCGAGGCATTGGACGTGCCGGCGGCGAGGCGAGGCGGCCGTTCCCTTCCCTATCTGGCCGGGCTGATCGCCGTCCTGTTCTGGGGCGCCACGCCGGCCGCCACCGTGCTGGTTGCGCGCGAGATGTCCTCGTCGCTGATCGGACCGTCGCGACTGCTGATGGCGGCGGCCTTTCTCGTACCGATTGTTCTCGTCTGTCGGCCACCGTTCCCGACCGACAAAGGAGCCTGGATTGCCCTCGCCGTCAACGGCGTGATCGGGTTCGGCGGCTCATTCTTCCTGCAGGGCCTCGGCTTTTCACGAACCTCGACGTCGCATGCGGCCCTCATCCTGGCTTGTGCGCCGGTGATCACCGCACTGATCCAACATCTGCTCTTGCGCTCGTTTCCACGGCCGCTTTGGCTGGTCGGAAGCGCGATCGCCTTGTGCGGCGAGGCGCTGCTGATCCTCATGCGTTTCAATGGGGACGTCGGCAGCAGCGGAACCATGCTCGGCGACCTCATCGTTCTCCTGGGAACGGTCACGGTGAGCATCGGCTATCTGGCCGGCGCGAGATTATCGGCTCGCATCGGGCTGTTCGGCGCCACTGCATGGTCGATCATCTTCGGCGCGGTTTTCATGCTGCCCCTGTCGCGATCCCTCGCGCAGCCGCTCGCGGCTTTGACGGCCTTGGCCGGCGGTTCGCTGCTGTTCCTGGCGGTGTTCTGCACGCTGATCGGTTTCGCGGCCTGGTTCTGGGCCCTGCAGCGCGGCGGCGTGTCGGCGATCGCGCCTCTCCAGTTCGCCCAGCCGATCGTATCGCTGGTAATCGCGACGATGTTTCTCGGCGAGCATTTTTCGCTGGCGATGCTGGTGTCGGTCGGGCTTGTGCTCGCGGGTGTCTATATCTGCCGGCGATCGGTGATGGCGAAGGGCTGACCGGATACATGGTCCGCAAGCCCCGATCTCGCAAGAAGCGCTGGACCGCCCTGCTCCGCCGGATCAGACGCGGCGCGCGCTGGACGCGGCGGAGGCTGAGCGCAACGCCGCGGCCGGTCCGGATCGCGGGGCTCGCCGTGATCCTGCTCGCGGCGTTCTTTCTGGTGAACATCATGTATCAGGTGATCCGCAAGCCGAGCGAGCTGTTCGTCTTTGTCGGCCACCGGCTCGACAAGGAGCCGCCCGAGACCTGGCGGCAGTATGGATCGCTGTTTCGCGCCTACGCCACCGCCACGATCACGCCCGAACTGCTGGCTGCACTGGCGCAGACCGAGAGCTCCGGCAATCCTGTGACGCGCACCTATTGGCGCTGGCAGCTCGCGCTCAATCCGTTCAGCGTCTACAAGCCGGCTTCCAGCGCGGTCGGCCTGTTCCAGATGACCGACGCCGCCTTTGCGGAATCCGCGCGCTATTGCATCCGCGACCACGCCGTCACCGACGATGGCTGCGGCTCGCTTCTCCCCTACATCCGCGCGCTGCCGCGCCATGCGGTCGAACTGACGGCGATCTATCTCGACCGTCAGGTCGCCGCCGTGCTCGCCCGCGCATCCGACGCAAAGCCGAACGCGCTCCAGCGGCAGGATCTCGCCGCCTTGATCCATCTGTGCGGCGCCGGCCCTGCCGCCGCCTTCATGCGCCGCGGCTTTCGACCGGCCGACGGCGAGCGTTGCGGCGATCACCTCGCTGCCGGCTATCTCGCCCGGGTCAATGCGATGAAGCGGGAGTTCAAACGCCTTGCGGCCGAGGAGAGAGATTAGCGGTGCTTCAACACGACGCGAGCGGCGCGTCTTAACCATCATCCTTAACGCATTGGCAACATCTTGGCTCGCATTTTCACCGTCTCATTCAGCAAGGAGACACCATGTCAGACATCGGCATTCCCGGCGGCCGGATCAGGTCTTTCGTCGAACGGATCGAAAATCTGGACGCCGAACTGCAGGAGATCAGCGAGCAGAAGAAGGAGGTCTTTGCTGAAGCCAAGGGCGAAGGTTTCGACGTCAAAATCCTCAAAGAGATCATCAAGCTCAGGAAGCAGGACCAGGAGGAGCGCGACGAGCACGAGACGCTGCTCGACATGTATCTGCGTGCGATGGAATCCGCCGAAAGCGAACCCACCGCCAAGGCTGCTTGAGACCCGTATCCACGCGCTTGGTCACGCGACGGGCGCGCACCTCGCGATGGACACATCGGGGGAACAACAACTGAGCCAGGCGGTATCCGCCGCCTTGCTGCCGCCGCTCGTCGAGCCGGGCACTCACATCGGCTCCATCATGGGAATGCTGCGACATGAAGACAACAAGGCTGACCGAAGTCCTGAAACGCATCGAGGCATGGCCGGCGGACGCTCAGGACGACCTGGCCGAGTTCGTGCTCGTGCTCGACGCCGGGGTCAAGAGGGCCAATACCAGCCGCACGCGCAGCGATTGGCCGGCATCGCTCGCGGCCTGTGCGCCGTCACCGAAGGCACCGACCCAGAGGGTGTAGGATCGGTTGAGCGACCGGCAAGTCCATCACATCGAAATCGGCCGCCGCCACTCACCGCGGCCAGTGGCGATAATAGGCGCCGAAGCCCGGGCTGCACCAGAAGCTCGGATAGCCGGCATAGGCGCTTGCCCAGGGCGGATGATCGCCGGAGCCGGCCTCGTCATCGGCGTTGCGCCAGGCATACGGGCCCCAGCGCCAGCCGCTATGCCAGCCTGGCCCGTGGCGCCAGCCGACGAATTGCACCGGCACGGCAGCGATGAGCCGAGCGCCGGCCGAAAGCGCCGCCACCGGCGCAGCCGATGCCGGCGCAATTGCACTTGCCGCCACGACGCCGGCGACACACAGCGCGCCTGCGACATCCAAGATCCGCATGGCCAGCTCCTCTCGCACTTTCCGTTACGCTTGCCGTTGCGCCTTCCGGCGGAGACGCTGGCCTCCGCCGTGATGCTGAACGTGCGCCTATTTCTCGTCTTCCAACGTGACCGCCACGGCGCCAATCGCCGAGAGCCGCACCTTGTCGCCTTCCACGTCGGCGACCAGACCCTTGTCGATGTAGTGATGATGACCCTGGTGGCTGCCCTGGCCGCTGTCCTTCCGGGTCAACTTGATGCGATTGCCTTCGACGCGGTCCACGGTGCCGACGTGCACGCCGTCGGCGCCGATCACATCCATGTGCTCCCTGATCTCCTTCATAGCCAGCCTCCTCTGCGGCAAATCGCGCGGCGCGATGCGGGGCCATCGCAATCGCGCGGTACGCCGCCTCTTGGTGAAAGATGCATCTTTCAACCGGCTGTCGTACCCGACGTTCCCGACGCCCGCCGCACGCACGCATCAATTGATTTTGCTTCAAATGATCTTGCTCAAGTTGATAGCGATTCACCTGAGCCTCGCCACCCGTCTGGCTCGGTACGCAGGCCGGCGCGAGCAGCAACTGCCAATCACTCGCATCAATGGAGACGGCAGCTTCACTCCTTGGGGCGACGCGCGACGCCGCGCTTGACTTCCCCGGCTCCGCTCCTATCGGTTTGCCTCACTGCAACAGATGAGGTCACCATGGACGCGATGACATGCCCGCAATGCCGATCCGAACACGCCTATCAGGACGGCGCGCTGTGGGTCTGCCCGGAATGCGGCCATGAATGGAGCGGCGAAGCCGGCGCGGCGGCCGAGGCCGCGGACGATGCGAGCATTCGCGATGCCAACGGCAACGTACTGGCCGATGGCGACAGCGTCATCGTGATCAAGGATCTGAAGGTCAAGGGTTCGTCCTCGGTGGTCAAAGGCGGCACCAAGGTGCGCAACATCCGGTTGCAGGAAGCAAGCGACGGCCACAACATCGCCTGCAAGATCGACGGCATCGGCCAGATGAATTTGAAATCCGAGTTCGTCCGCAAGGCCTGAGCGCACGCTGCGCCAGGATGAGATGCGAGGAGACCATGAACGGCAATCGCACCTACGGCATCCGCATCGAGGGCGCCAAATACGGCGTCGGATTCGGCTCGGCGCTGGCCATCGCGATCTCCTACACCAACAATCATTCCATCCTGTGGGCGATCATCCACGGCATTCTCGGCTGGCTCTACGTGATCTATGTGGCGCTGTTCCGCTGAGCCGCGCACCCACATGCTCCGCACACCAGCAAAAAATGGCTCCCTTTCGGGGAGCCATTTCAATCGATCCCTGCTCGATCGGTATCCTGCAATTCGTTAGTCGTCCCAATCGTGATAGTGGTGACGCCGGATGATCACGGTCCGATCGGCGTCGCGATCGTACCAGCCGCGGTGGAAGCCGCGATCGTGGTAGTAGACCCGCGGGCCATAGTCGCGGCCGTAATAATGGTCGCGGTCCACGCCGACGCGGACCCCGACCCCCTCGGCGCTGGCGATGGTCGGCGCTGCTACGGCGATGGTCGCAAGCGCTGCGAAAACGTAGGAAAGTTTCTGCATGTCCTCTCTCCTCTCGTTACCCTGGGGAGAAAACGAAGCCACCAGAACGCCGTTCCGGTTTCGGCGGCGAAACTTTCTTGAACAGCCATTCAGTCTGTTCCCAACTTAGCAAGCCGAGCCCCGCGTGCGTGCTGACCGAGCTCAGCTCATTCAATGTGCAAAGCTCGATGCTGCCTCGCCCAGGAGAACGCAGGCGCCTGCTAGGCCAAGCGGCGCCGCGCCTGGGGATATTGCGGGCCCATGCTGGTGATTCAGCTCCTCAAGTCGACTGAGGCGAGCAAGCGCGGAACCCTTCGGACTGCCCACGATCGAATGGCAGAAGGCGCCCGTAGAATCACGGCCGGGATTCACCACTTGGCATGAACCCTGCTTTCGTAAATCCAACCGGGTTCACTCTTTGAAGGCAGGAATACCGTGCTGGTCACTCTCGTCGCACTGCTCTGCAATGGCCAAGTCTGCATGGAGAAAGTGGTCACCAACAGCGAGATGTCAGGAATCACGATGACCTCGTGTGCCGTGAACGCGCAGATCGGCATCGCCGACTGGCTCTCCAAAGGGCCGTATCAAGCCTGGCATTTGCAGAGCTACAAATGCATCGCCGGCAAATATACGCCGAAGAGCAGCGCGTAGGACGCTGACGTCAGGGTTGACCGAGCTGTCGGCTCCGCAACGCGGGCCTCGTCATTTCCAGGACAAACTGCGCGCAGATCGGGCCCAAACAGCCGCTCTTCGAGGCAATCGCGATGGAAATTGACTTGGCCCGGTTTCTGCAGAGTGGTCGCGTCCAACAGGAGACGCGGCATGCCGCTCTATAGCTTCCATTGCGCCAAATGCGCCGACGACATCGAGTTGCTGATCGGAGTGGCGGAAACACCGGTTTGCCCGACCTGCGGCGGCAAGAAACTGACCCGGCTGCCGTCGCTGGTGGCAGCTCCTGGGAAGAGTGCGGGCATCATAAAGGCGGCACGCGCCCAGGCGGCGCGCGAAGGGCATTTGAGCAATTTCAGCCGCAGCGAGCGCAAACGCTGAGGCGCTTGCGCTCGGTTGAGCCAATCTCGCCGATCGCTCACACCAGTGGCATTCCGATCCGGCCGAGGCCGGGAAACTTCAGCGCCGGCCTGCGGAGATCGACGCCGAGCACGCCGCCGAAAAAGTTCAGTTCGAGGCCTTCGATCCAGCCGACGGTGAGCCCAAGATAACCGCCCAGCGAAGCGAACACGCCCGTGCCGGATGGGGTGAGGCCCCACCAGCCCGCGACCGGAAAATCCTTGCCAATGGCCGTCGGTGGCAACACCGCCTTGAGCTCCGGGACCGCGTTGAGCGAGGCCTGCACGAAGGTGTTGGAGTTCGGCCCGGGCCAGGCATTGTAGTCGCCATAGGCCCGAAACCTGTAGCTCTCGATCACGCTGCGGATCCTGGGAATGACGTCCCGAGCCGCTTCGCCGTCGACCGCGAGCACCACCTCAGGCACCGCGCCGAACCAGCGGCCATCGGGTGCGAAGCCGTCGACCCGGATCGGTTCGCCCCAGGCCGTGTAGTCGTAGCGCGTGTAGCGCGGCGCCCCTTTTTCCTTCACCACGATCCAGGTGTGGACGGCGAAGATGCCGCGCCAGCGTACCGTGCGCGCGGCGAAGACGCGGACCACAGCATCCGGTTGCGCAGACGGAGGCGGCAACAGCCCTGCGCTCGAACGCTCCGCGGCTTGCCAACTGCCACGCCGGTCGTCGCGCAGGTAATTTACGGCCGATACGGAGATCGGCACGACGAGGAGCAGCAGAAAGACCAGCACGAGCTTCTTCAATGGGCAACGGATCGGGCGAGACGTTAGCGAGGACCTTGGAGGTAGTCATTGAGGCCATGTTGCCAGTCCACCACACGCATGGAAAGACGCCGGGCACGAGGCCGGGCATCCCGCAGTCGCCCTCAATCAATGCGGCTCAATGCGGATGGCCGGGTCCGCCGCCTCGCGGGCCACCTACGCTGCCGATATGGGGTGCAACCCCCAGGGCCGCGCCGCCGCCGATGCGCGGCACGCCACCGATCTGAGGAACTCCACCGATCGGAGCACGCGGAGCATTGATCTGGGCGCGAGCCGCCAGCGGAGCCGCGCTTGGTCGCGCGATGTTGGGCTGCGCAAAATGCGGCGTGACCGTCGGGCGAACGATCGGGCCGGGCGCGAAGCGCGCGCCGAGAGGCGTCCCCGGCTGTACACCGCCGAATTGCTGCGGAGCGACCCGATGCCCGATGCCCACGGTGCCTCCTGCTCCATACCCGCGCTGCGCAAAGCCGCCCGGCGGGAACGGATGCGCTCCGGGACCAGCGACGTTCGGCTGAGGCGTCACGCCTGCCCCCGTCTGTCCGGCGAAATCAGGATGCTGGCGCGGTCCATATGCCACCAATGGCGGATGATGATGCCAGTAGCGGTTCCAATAGGAATGGCGGTGATACCAGGGTCGACCGATATAATAGCTGCCCCAGTAGCTCGGCACGACAAACGGCACGATCGGCACGTCATCGACGTAGTCGGGCAGATAGACGTATTGCCGTCCGTAGAGGTAGGCGAGTGAAGTCGCGGCGACCCAACCGCGCTCGCCAGCATAGCTCACGTCGCACCAGGCGCCGCCGCGGATGCAGCCATGGATGTTCACGCGAGCGCCGGCGGGGATGCGATCGACAGCAGGGAATCCGGTGCCGGGTCCGGCGCGCAGAGTGACCATGTTGCGCACGACGCCCGGCGCCGCGATTGCGGAGACCGGCGCGGTCGCCAACAACGCAGCCGCGATCCATGTCCTGAGTGTCATGATGATAGCCTCCTATTTGAAGAAGGAACCCAGGAACGAACTCGCCGTTCCGTGCACGCAATGTCGCACCGGAAGCAGCCGAAATAGCGGCCGAAATGAAGGCTAATGCGGCTCGCCGTTGCCGGACAGGATCTGCGCGGCGCCGCCGAGACCTCGCCGGAATGCTTCATCGAAAGTGACCCCACCGAAGCGCCACCGGTGCGACTGACCATTGAGGTCCAGACGCCACTCGGTGCTCCAGCCGAGCGCATTGTCGTCCCAACTAAGCTGCCCGATGAGGATCGCCTCTGCGCCGCGCCGGGTCAGCGCTGGCGCAAAATCCGCGGGAGCAGCGGCGGCGAGGCCGGTCGGCTCGCTCCTTGCTTGCGACAAGGCTGCATCGTCCGGTAACACGATCGTAAGGCCGCGCTTGACTGCCGCCGCAGCCAACGCCTCGCGCTGCAGCTCCGACTGACGGCCATCGGACATCACGACATAGCTGCGCCCGCCCGGCACCATGACGACGCCGACGCCGAGCACCGGACGATGCGAGAGCCAGGGCTTGAGCCCGAAGGTTGCAAGCAGATCGTCGATCTTCGCTTTGTCGAAATCGACGATGAGATCAAACGGGCGGTCGCGGGTGCCCTGCTCGTCGCGCTTCGGCGTGCCCGACATCTGATCGTGATAGTCGAAGCCGGTCACGAATTCGGCGGCGTGCGCCTTGTAGGACAAAAGTCGAGGATCTCCGGCGAGCTGCAGCCCGCCGGAGACCTTGATCAGCACGTCCTCGAGGCAGGCGGCAAAGCCGACGCCGCGGTTCGGCTCGCCCTGGCCAGTGACGATGGTTTGGGCGCGATAGAGTTCATCGGCGTGTGCCGATTGCGAAAGCACCAGCAATGCGGTGATCAGCTGGATGGCGAGGATGAACGTCACGCCGCGACGCACCGATTCCGTCGCCTCATTGGCTGATCGCCGCGACATCATCTCCGCTCGACGTCCGTTCGCTCCCCACGTGATCGAACGCATCGCTACCGCTGCCCCTCGGTTGGATCGAACTATTTCTGCCGATCGAGCTTGGTGATCGTCTTGCTGCCACCGTTGTCGGAGGTCGCAAAGGTCACGCGATCGCCGGCATGGACGTTCTCGACCATCGCATTGTCCTTGATCTTGAATTCCTCCGCGGCGCCGGAGCCGTTGGCGCCCACGGTCCCGGTTTGAATGCGTTGAATCGAGATCGTGCCGTTCAGCCGGTTGATCCCGGTCACCAGGCCGGTCGCACCTTGCTCGGCAGCGATTGCCGGCACACCGATCGCGACAGCCGCGATCCCTGCCAGAATTATCGTTGCTGCTCTCATCGGCCTTCTCCTGACTGTTGATCCCGGGAACAAGACGCCGCGAATCCATTGGTTCCCGGGAACCTGCATTTCAATACTCTGCAAACGCGGCAGTATGACGAATGCCGATCGGATGAAGACTTCCGTTTCACTCATACGATCGCGCAATCTCTCCTTTGCGCAATTGCTAATGACATTCCGACTCGCAAGTCAGACGTCAGCACCTCCAACTATCTAGTTTATCGTCAGAAGCGAACAAGCATCGTCGCGGCACTTACGCACACACAATCACATCAAGAGCGCCTCGCGATGCGTGGCACCGCCGGCGGCAAGCCTCCATTCATCATTGCGTCACAAAGCGCCTTGACAGCGCACCGCCAGAGGAGGAGCATCGATTTCGTTAGTGCTTCGATTGCAGTCACATAAGCGACAGCAACCGCAACACTGACAACCGCAACAGCAAAGGGAGGTTTGATGACGCCCCCTCCGTATCAGATCCGCTGAGTGCGTCGGTATTCCTTCGGACCTGCGCATAGCGGCAAAAACCACGAACGGCACGCCGGGTCGAGGATTAGTGGGCCGCATCAGTGAGGCATGGCCCCTACCCGCCCGGCGCTGTGCCGTTTGAAGCGTGACATCCCAGTTCTTGATGCGGCAGCCGTCGAAGACTCCATTGCGGCGATCGAGCGCAGTCCGCACCATCATGCAACGATCCTGACGCAACGGCGATTGCGCCAAATTGATTGTTGATGTCGGAAAACCGGTTTGAAACGATGATTGCCGGTCTCGTCATCGCGCGGCGGGCGCCTTCAATGCCGCCCGCCGCGGCGAGAACCTGCCGCTACTTACTGTAATCGTAGAAGCCCTTGCCGGTCTTACGACCGAGCTGGCCTGCGGCCACCATTTCCTTCAGCAGCGGCGCGGGGCGATATTTCGGGTCGTTGAAGCCATTGTAGAACACTTCCATCACCGACAGCATCGTGTCGAGGCCGATGAGATCTGCAAGAGCAAGCGGGCCGATCGGGTGATTGCAACCGAGCTTCATGCCTTCGTCGATGTCTTCGGCCGTTGCGATGCCTTCCGAGAAGGCGAAGATAGCTTCGTTGATCATCGGGCAGAGAATGCGATTGACCGCAAAGCCCGGGCTGTTCCTGGCGGTGATCGCAACCTTACCGATCCGCTTGGCGAAGGCTTCGGCTATGGCAAGCGTCGCATCCGAGGTCTGCAGGCCGCGGATCAGCTCAAGCAGCGCCATCATCGGCACCGGATTGAAGAAGTGCATGCCGATGAAACGGTCCGGCCGGTCCGTCGCGGTCGCCAGCTTGGTGATCGAGATCGACGAGGTGTTGGTCGCGATCAACGCCTCCGGCTTCAAGATCGCACAAACGTCCTTGAGGATCTTGAGCTTCAGCTCCTCATTCTCGGTCGCAGCTTCGATGACGAGATCGCATGCGGAAAGCTTGCTCCTGTCGGTGGTGGCGGTGATGCGCGAGAGCGCCGCCTCCTTGTCGGCCGCCGTCAGCTTGTCCTTTTTCAAGAGCCGATCGAGGCTTGAGCTGACGGCAGAAAGCCCGCGCTGGACTGCTGCATCTGAAATGTCGATCATGATCACGGGTACGCCGGCGACAGCGCAGACCTGCGCGATGCCGTTGCCCATGGTGCCCGCTCCGATGATACCAACCGTCCCAATCATGCTCGTACCCTCTTCGTCTTTTTCGTCTTCGTCCTGCGCCAAGGTCTTGCGCTAAAGTCCTGCACCAAGGTCCTGCGCCAAGCGCGATGCAGGCTGCTTAGCAGGCAATCCCCGCAACCGATAGGTCCCGTATCCGGGCTGTCAAGCCGCACCGCTGACGCGTGGCGGGCTGGTCGCGGCGACAGCATGGAAAGCGTCGCGAATCGCCGTCAGCAGGGCTTGCACGCGTGCGAGGCTGGCGCGCGTCGCCGGCACCAGCGCCTTGACCCAGAGATCCGGAATCGGAATCTCAGGCAGCACTTCGACCAGCTCGCCCGTGCGCAACGGCACGGCAACCGCCGCCCGGGACACCACCGCGATCCCGCTGCCGGCGCGTAGCGCATCGATCAGAAGCGCGTTGTTGTTGCTGACAAAGCGTGGGCGCACCGCGACCGTGATCACGCCGGTCTTGCCTTCGAAGGTCCACACCGGTCCCATCGGCGTAAACACAAGGCAATCGTGGTTGACGAGATCACGGACGTGATGCGGAGAGCCTCGCCGGGCCAAGTATGAGGGAGAGGCGCAGAGCACGCGCGGAAACGCAAGCAACGGCTCCTCGAGCACGCCGTGGAAGGACGATGGCATCATCGTCAGCACGATATCGAATCCTTCCTCCACCGGATTCACGGTCCGATCGACCAGAACGGCCTCCAGTGTGACGCGCGGATATTCGATCTGAAACGAGGACAGGATTTCAGCAAGCTCGATGGCCATCGGCGAAGCCGGTGCCTTGATCCGCACCTGTCCCTCAAGCTCCTGTGGCGATCGCATGATGCCTGCGACCATCTCGTCATATTCGCGCACGATGGCGCGGATAACCTCGAGATAGCGCTCGCCGACTTCGGTGAGTTGCAGGCGCCGGGTGCTCCGTCGCAGGAGTGTGCAGCGCAGCGACCATTCGAGCTGCCCGACCCGCTTGGTCAAGACCGATGGTGCAATCCCGAGCTGCCGGCCGGCCTCGGAGAAGCTCCCGGCACGGACCGTCGCCACAAAAGCCTTCATATTCAAAAGGCTATCAGTCATTTCATCCAATCAGGAAAAGATATCACGCCAAAATAGCCTATTCTCCCTCGATCTCGAAGCAAATAGCCTTCTCCTGCAAACTGCTTTGGCAGCGGGCGCGACCGTCGGTTGCGCTTCGCGATCGGTCGCTCCGCCCAGAACCGCCGATCAGTTGCCGACGTGGTTTGCAGCAAGCCGTCAAAAACAAAACAACGGCCATGGGGAAGGAACGACAATGAGCGCATCCGCAATCATTGATGTCAGCGCTGTGATCGAGCGCCAGCGCCGCAATGGCCTGGTGCTGACCGTCATGATGCTGTCGACGGCCATGATGTTTCTCGATGGATACGACCTGCATGCAATGGCGTTTGCCGCGCCCGCGATTATCCGCAACTGGGGTATCGACAAGGGATCGCTGGGCATCGTTTTCAGTGCCGGCGTGTTCGGTATCCTCGTCGGCGGTCTCGTCTTCGGCTATCTCGGCGACCGCATTGGCCGCCGCCCGTCGATCGTGGCCGCGACGATCACCTTCGGCGGCTTCAGCCTGCTGACCGTCTGGGCCGGCGATCTGCCTGCGCTGATCGCGCTCCGGTTCCTCGCAGGCCTCGGCATCGGCGGCCTCGCGCCTTTGTGCTATTCCCTCAACCTCGAATATGTTCCGGCCAAATATCGCGGCACGGTCGTTGCGATCATCATGCTGGGCTATGTCGCCGGAGGCAGCGCCGGCGGCGTGATCGCGGCCTGGCTGGTGCCGCATCTCGGCTGGCAGATCGTGTTCTGGATCGGAGGCGTGCTGCCCTTGGCCGCGGCCGCGCTCTGTTTCTTCACCCTTCCCGAGTCGATCAAATTCCTGGTCGTGCACGGCAGGCGGCCAGACGAAGTCGCCCGCATCCTCAACCGGATCGAACGTGATCTTGGGGCCCAACCGCGCGCGCGCTTCATCATCGACGAGGAGCAGCAGCCCGGCCAGTCGGGCCGCGGCCTGAGTTCGAAGCTCGCCGCCTTGTTTGATGGGCAACTCGCGCTGATCACCCCCCTGTTGTGGCTGGCCTACATCGCAAGCTCGATGACGATGTTCTTCCTCGGCAGCGATCCCGCGCTTCTTCGCCTTGGCATAGAGCTCCTGCCGCGTCGCTCCGCCCGAGCTCCGCGTGCGCGATCGCGCGGCTTTCTGTCCCTGTGCGATCGGCTTGCGCGCATTGCGTCCGCGCATCGCCGGCGTGCTTTCGCGACGTCCCCTGGCGCCGACCCAAGACTTGCCTTCGCGCTCCTGCTGTGCGGTGCGCCCTTCTGCTTCCTTGCGCTCGGTGCGCTGCAGATTGCGCTTGTTTCGGCGAGGGCTCTCATAGTTGGATGCCCCCGCCTCCTCCAACGCGATGGCGATCGCCTGCCGCCGGTTCTTGACCTTGCCGCCGCGGCCGCTTCGCAGTTCGCCGTGCTTGAACTCATGCATCACCCGACCGGTGATGCGCCTTTGCCGTGCAGATTCCTTTACCATCGCAACTCTCCCGTCATGGCGCAGAAACACGTCGACGCAGGTCAGTGTTCCCTGCTGCTAGTTGATGTCATGCTGAACAGCACCAACGGTTTCGAACCAGCGAGAGGGCAGCGGACGCAAAAAGTTCCACCGCTACAATCATTTTTTGATCCGCATGCCATAACGTGCGTTAGCGACTGCCCAGCGGCATGGTTGGACACTGTCGGTCACAGATGATGGAGACCGTGCAGATGACCACAACGACGATCACGCGCAATCGGCGCAAGCAAGCGATGTCTTTCGACCACCGCCTGCGGCAGGTCGCAATCGACGCGCGCGAGGCGGCACGAGTGCTGCCCGAAGGAGAGGAACGGAACACACTCCTGAAAAAGGCACTTCAGGCGGAAACGGCTGCGCACATCAATGCATGGCTGGGCTTGCCCAATCTGCGCGGACGGTCGGGCTAAGCGTCCGACCTGGTGAGTTCGGCCGGAACCGCAACCAACCTGATCGCTTGAGAGTGAGGAGAGCTCGGTACAATCAAGAGCGGACCATGGCGCGCATTCTCATCGGCACGTCGGGCTGGCACTATGTCTCCTGGCGCGGGGTGTTCTTCCCCAAGGAATTGCTGATCAAGCATCAGCTTGCCTATTATGCGAGCCAGTTTCAGACGGCCGAGCTGAACGGCGTGTTCTACCGCACCCCGACCGAAAATGCGGTGCGCAGTTGGCGCGAGCAGACCGGTCCGGATTTCGTCTTTGCCTGGAAGGCCTCCAAATTCATCACGCATTGGAAGCGCCTGTCGGACCGCTCCGTGAACAGCCTGGAACTGATGGAGAGCCGGCTTGCGCTGCTCGGCGACAAGGCCGGCCCGGTGCTGTTTCAGTTGCCGCCGCAGTTCGAGGCCGATCCCGAACGTCTCGGCGCCTTCTTCAAGCTGCTGTCGAACAAACGCCGCTACAGTTTCGAGTTCCGGCATCCGAGCTGGTACTGCCCGCGCATCATGCGCATGCTCGCGGACGAGAACATCTCGCTCTGCCTGTCCGACCATCACGACGCGCCGGCGCCGTGGAAGCGCACCGCCGATTTCGTCTATGTGCGCGGGCACGGGCCCAGCGGGGATTACAAGGACAACTATCCGCCCGCCGCGCTCGGCGCCTGGGCGAAGCGCATCCGCTCGTGGAAGGCCCAGGGCTGCGATGTCTTCGTCTATTTCGACAACGACCAGAAGAGCGCAGCGCCCGCCGATGCCCTGAAGCTGCGCGGTCTGCTCGAACCGGGAATGCGCGCCCCGCACACACGTCGTGCCGCATAGCTCGCCGATCCGGCGCCCCGTCCGGCCCGAGGGGCCGACATCGCCTGACGGGCGCCTACAGATCGTGCTGCGCCGCGGGTCGGCGGCAAGGAGCAAGCGATTTTCGGTTGGCAAGGTCCATCTGGCATTGCAAAATAACGCTGGACGGTGCCCGGGCGAACGCAAAGCGGTCCCAGATTTACCAAGCAATTGCCTTGGTTTGGACAAATCCGGCTGGACTGTGGGGCGTGGCAGGGATGGTCCAGCAATGCGCCCCGGCAAGGTTGGGACGCCGGCGCGCTGGCTGACGTTGGAATTGAACTTCGAGCTGGAAGTGAACGGCGCCGCCGCAGACCATGCTGGCGCGAGGACAACCGGTACCAGTTTGCGTCGACGCCGCCTGTAAGGCTTTATGATACACGCAAAGGCCGCAACCCTGCTGATGCGGGCGGCCAAAGAGGACGGATCGCCAATGCTTTCCACGCCACCTGTCGCCGACCCCAATCAGCAACCTAAGGGTGTGATCGATCCGGAGATCATTCTGGCCGCTCGGGCCGACCGCGTAGCAGCTCCTCAAGGCGCGGACGCCGCGCGGCGCTCCGAACGCCAGGGGCCGCGGCCGGCCGACATTCCCGTTCCGGCGGTCGATACCAGCCTGCGCGTCGCCGACACCGGCGCGGAGGACGAACCGGCCGAACGCACCTCGATCGCCACCTGGGCGGTCCGGACCGTGGTGGCCATCCTGTTTGCGGTCGTCAGCGCCGTCGGGGCCGCGGCTTGGCAGACCTACGGCGACCAGGCGCAGGAGATGGCCGCGCGCTGGATTCCGCATATCTCGCTGTCGTCGACCTTTACAGGGAAAACACCTGCCGAGCCCACCCAGGCAAGTACCGACAGCCCAACGAAGGATAGTCAAAGCACGACCGCTGACGCTGCGCCGGCGCAGCCCACCCCGGCCGCTGCGTCCGCGCCCACTGCAACGGCAGCAGCCGTGCCCCCCTCGGATCAGACCCAGCTGCTGCAGTCCATGGCCCATGACCTTGCGGCGATGGGGCAGCAGATCACCGATCTCAAAGCCAGCATTGCCCAGCTCAAGACCGGGCAGGACCAGATGGCGCGCGAGATCGCGCGCCTGTCGGAGAAGGCGGAGCGCACCAGCGAGGCGAGATCGTTCGATCCCAGGGCGATCGAGCAGACGCTGCGTCCGCGACCTGCGCCGCGGCCAGCGACCGCTGCGACAGGCGCCGCCCCTGCTGCAGCCCCCGTACATCGGCCGCGACCCGCTGCGCCGCCCGCACAGAGCGTCTCGGCCCCGCCGACCGGGGCTGCGCCGATGCCGCTGCAATCGGCTCCTGCCCCGCAGGCGACAGCCGATTCCGACGGCAATAGCGTGGTGCGGCCGCCGATGCCGGTGCGTTAACGCGGCGAATTTGAAGCTCTGATCGATTTCTTCGTGCGCTCTTTGCCGCAACCGTCGGCTGTCGCCAACAGGCGGCCGCAGCGGACGCTGCGAAATGCTTGAAGGCACGCGGGTGTTCACGTTATGGAACTACACCTGCAAGCGCAGCCCGCGATCGAGGCCCCGTTCGCCGCAAGGCTGTCGATAGCAAAGCATTGGCGAGGAGCCCATGAGCCTGACCGACCCGACCGTCCTGAGTGCGTCTGAGCTTGCCGAGCGCATCGCACTCCTGCGCGACAATATCCGCCAGATCACTGAGCAGGCAGCATCTCAATCGGGAGCCGCCGACGAGGAGCGCAATGCCGACCGCCTCGCGCAGCAGAGTGATGAACTCGATCTGCTGCTCAAGGAGCAGGAACGCCGTCTGAACAAATAGGCGGCAGCATTCCCGGGAGGGAGCACGACGGCGGTTTTGCTGCAGCGCGCTCGGTGTTGATCACGACTCATTGGCGCGCTAGCCTTGGAAAAAACAGCGGGAGGTTTCCAAGGATGCGTTATGTGTTGTCGATGGCGGCGTTGCTGATGATCGCGGCGCCGGCACAGGCCGAGCCCCGGTCCACCTATGTGACTTTCGTGCTGCAGGCCTTTGCCGCCAAGGTCGAGTGCCCTGGCACCGAGCTGGTCTACCAGGACCTCGTGCAGAAGGCGCAGGAGATGCACATGCCCGATGGCACCACTGAACAGGTGCGCAAGGCCATCGCCTATTTGCATACCGGCGGCAAGATGGGTGAGCGCCAGGACGATACGCTGATGTCCGAGGTGGCGCTGGCGACCCAAACGACCGATCTGGACCAGCGCCGGCTCGGCATGACCGCATGGTGCGCAGACCAGAAGACGCGTCTGGCCGGCTTTATCCGAGCGAAGAACTAGTTGCTGCGGGTAGCCATCCTCGCCCTCACTCACACGTGACGGGGCCGGGGCCGGCAAGCGATCGAACCGTTGGAGATCTCTGCTAGGCAGGAACGCGCCGTCTTGCGCATTGCATCACGGCGCCCCCTGATAAGGAGACCTGCCATGCGCATGGAAACCGCCTTTCTGTTCGATCTCGACGGCACGCTGGTCGACAGCGTCTACCAGCACGTCCTCGCCTGGAAGCGCGCACTCGACGCCGAGAACATCGAGCTCTCGGTGTGGCGCATCCACCGCAAGATCGGCATGAGCGGCGGCCTCTTCACCAACCAGCTGCTCCGCGAGACCGGGGTAGCCATCGAGCCGGATCGGATCGAACGGCTGCGGCGGGCCCATGCCGAGGCCTATCGGCAACTTGGCGACAAGGTGCGGCCCCTGCCCGGTGCGCGCGAACTGCTCACATTCCTCACCGATTCCAACATTCCCTGGGCGATCGCGACCAGCGGTCGCATGGAAACCGCAGCGATCAATCTCGCGGCGCTGGGCGTCGATCCGCACCAATGCCCCGTGGTGACCCGTGACCAGGTGCGCTACGCCAAGCCCGATCCCGACCTGTTCCTGGCCGCGGCGGCACGCCTCGACGTGGCGATCGAACGCTGCATCGTCGTCGGCGACAGCATCTGGGACATGCTCGCAGCCACCCGCTGCCGCGCGCTCGGGGTCGGCCTGCTCAGCGGCGGCTATGGCTCGGAAGAGCTGCGGCAATCCGGGGCCATTCGCGTCTACGAGGACCCGGCCGATCTGCTCGGCCATATCGACGAAGTCGGCGGCAGGCGCTAACGCCCTGACCTGAGGCCGAAGGCGCGGCGGGCTCGCGACTCAGGTCTGCGGCCCCGACAGCGAGATCTCGCGCTCGGCGCGAAACACGTTGGCATAGAGGTTGGCGATCCACTGCCGTCCGGTCGAGGTCATGTTGAGGTAGCGGATCTCGGTCTGGATATGCGGGGCAACGCTGTTCCAGTAGAACTGAGGATAACGATCCACGATATCGGCGGGCGACTCGTAACCGAGCTGCCGGTTGATCCCAACCTCCTCGAACTCGTGATAGAGCGCGTTGGCCTTGCGGATGTAGTTGGGGTCGCCAAGCTGTCCGATCAGGTCTGCGGCGCGCACGATCGACTGCTCCTCGTCGAACTGCTGCCCGGCCAGGGGCGGAAAGCGTGTGCCCTCGATCGCGCGCGCGATGCGCTCCTTGTCGAGCGGCGCCACACCTTCGATCCGCTTCATGACGTACAGCTTGGAACGGTCGACGTGGTACGGCATCAGCCCCGCATCCGAGGAGCCGCGCGGCAGCCGGACCTTGCGGCCGGGCTCGTCCATCACGTAGCCGTCCTCGTCATCGTCCGCGAACAAGCCGCGGACATAGCCTATGTCGTGCAACAGGCAGGCGATGATGACATGCGCATAGTCGTCCGCGGTGAAATGGCTATGCAGCGCACGTCCGCGCAGGATCTCATGTCCGGCGAGCGTCACCAGAAGCGTATGCTCGACGTTGTGATAGAGCGCATCGCTGTTGCCGATGCATTCGAGAGCTATCCGCGCCGCGGCCGGCACGACCTCGGAGAGTTGCGTGTTCGACGAACCGAAACGACGCCGCATATAGGAGCCGAGAAACTGCTCCAATGCCGTGGCCGCGAGCTCCGGTAACGTCATCATTGGGTATTGCCCCGCTTCAGCCAGCCTGACGCGTTCGCTCCCGCCCCTTCGTCCACCGCCTACGGAACATAGCCGAGATTGGTCCCTCCGGCCACAACCTGGATGATGCCGCCGGGAGTCTACGGAGATCTCGTTGCTAAAAGAGCTAACGGCCGGTCACCGGGTTAGCGGATGCAACGGCTGGTCCGGGTAGCCCCGCCGGCTGCGGCTTTGTGCCGCTGGCACTTGGGGGAGAGCCCCGAGACATTCCCGAGCGAATGGCGCTTGCGCCATTGAGACCCCCGGCAAGCGCCGTCATGCCACCAGCAGCAGCACGGGCGCGCCGCAGCGCTCAAGCCAGTCTTCAGGCGACGTCGGCCTGCGGCGCGGCCTGCCCGGCGACAGCCAACGCGTCCAGATCAACCAGGGCTGGATCGTCCGCGCCCGGTTCGACCTGCTGCTGCCCGCTGCCATGGACATGCATCAGCGTTTGCACCCGCCGTGCGTTGAGATAATCGACATGCTGATGCTGCAGCGCCGCCGTGAGCAACGTCTTGGGCAATGCCGCCATCGTGAAGGCCGCCACGCGCCGGACCTCCTCGCCTTCTCGCCAGCTGAGCGGGCTCAGCGTATAGACCATCTGCCGGTCGCTCTCGGGCGGCGGAAGCTGCTTGGTCTCGGGTGGCGCCAGCAAGGCGACGTTGGCATTGCCGACGCGCGTGCGCACCGCGGCCGAGCGCAATTCCCAACAGATCAGTTCGGCCGCGGCCAGCACTTCCCGCCTGATCTCGTCCACGTCAGCCGCAAAGCGCGTCGCCTCGCTCAGCCCCGCCTTGCTGCGGGTGACGGCGTCGATCAGCGCGGCGGCCCCGATCTCGAACCGCGGCACGGCCTGCTCGATCGCCCCCGCCACCGCTTCGATCTCGTTCGCGGCCCGGTCGCGATCGCGCTGCGCGATCGCATCGGCCAGCGCGCGCTCGGCGAGCACGATCTGCTCGTCGCAATCGGCCACTGCGGCGCGCAGCGCTTTCGCCTTGTCCTCGACCACCTGCATCTTGGCCTCGGCGCGATCGAGTTGGCCATTGCTCGCGCCTGCCTTGGCCAGCCGTTCGGCCACGAGGCGCTTTTCGTCCAGCGCCTTCTCGGCCAGGAGCAACCGCTCCTTCAGCTTGTGGCGCGCCGCGTGCTTGTCCTTCAACGCTCGCTCGAAAATCTCGACCGGGCTGAGCTCACGCCTGAAAAAGACCATCGAATATCCCTTTGGCGACATCTCGCCGCGATCGCGTCAGGCCGCGGCGAATCCGCTGCCGAATCATTTCGGTGGGATTCTTGCGTTGAAATTGGGTCGGAAACCAGGATGAGATTGCCAGAGACGCTCGATCATCGCCCTTGACGGTGGAGAACGCGCCACGCCGAACCTCGGCCGAGGCAGAATGTTCCGCCTCGGCTCGCGTCATGCGGTCCTACGTCCAGACCTCGTTGCTAACTTTGGTGCGGCCCCCGCATCATCTTCATGGCATCTGCGATGTGGCGCCATTCCTTGGCCTCGTCGGCCTCGCCTTTGCTCTCACAGGCTTGTGCCTGCTGCGCTGCCTGCGCGATCGCCTGAGGGCCGTGCTGTTCCATCATTCGCCGCGCGATTGTATGGATTTGCGTTTCCGACATCATGGCGCTGCTCCATAGTTACAACAGCAGCGATTCGGCTGTTGATCGCTTCTAACTGGCAGACGCGAGATCAGGTTCCCTTCCGTCGCGACATCCCGAATCGGTTCCGCTGATGGTATGCGGTCCGTAATTCACCTTACGTGGTGGCACCGAATTTCGCTGATCGCACGGCGCTGCTAATTCTGCACTGATGATTCGCTTGGCGAGCAGGAGACGGATATGGCGCAGGTCTTCTTCCATTGCTCCAATGACGACGAGGTCCTGATTGATCGGCAGGGAGCTGCTGTCCTCGATCTCACCGAGGCGCGCGATCACGCCGCGCGCGTGATGCGCTCTCTGATCACGACCGAAGGCGACGAAGATTGGCGTGAATGGGTGGTTCACGTCTCCGACGATCTCGGCGAGGAAATTTTCGCAGTTCCCTTCGCCTCGGTGCTCGGCCGCATGCAGTGAGGCCGCCATGCTGACCCGCTCGCCATTGGCTCATCGCTTGCACATTCTGACCGCACGCTGGCAGAAGCTGGTCGCGCTGGCGCGGGACCCTTACCGGCCGGAACGCCACTACATGCGCGGGCCGGGCCCGAAATGGCGCGCGAAGCACGGCACCGAGACGGGCGCCGGCTGCTAGCCCCACACTGGGCGCTTTTCGAACCCTCGATCCTGCACTCTTCTCGCCACATTTCTGCGTATTGCTCGCCGCCGATAAGGACGGGGAGACTTTCATGATCATGAGCGGGATGCGGATGATGGCCGCAGCGACACTGGCGCTTGCACTGACGGCGCCGGTCGCGATGGCGGATGAGCACCGCGGCGGTGACGCCGCGCTCGGCGCTCTGTCCGGAGCCGTGGTGTTCGGTCCCGTCGGCGCGGTCGCGGGTGCCGTGGTCGGTTATACCGCAGGCCCGTCGATTGCCCGCTCCTGGGGTTTCCGCCGCTCGCATGCCAGCAGGCAGCAGCCACGGCGACCAGCGCGCGAGGCGCGCGCCGAGGCCCGCACAGAGGCTCCAGTGTCCGCTCCGGTCGCAGCAGCTCGGCCGCCGGTCGCCGCAGCCCCCTCGGCCGCTCCGGCTCAGGCTCAGGGCCCGAGCGCGCCACCGGTGCAGACCTTCGAATAGACTGCGAACGGACGCCGCCGCTGACACTTGGCCGCGGCGCCCACGTTCGGCTCAGTAGCCGCGAGCGCGATCGACCGCGTTAAGCAGGGGCTCGCCGCGCTTGAGCCGGCGGACATTCTCCGCGATCTGCTGAGCAATCACCGTCCACGAGGCGATCGCGGCCATGTGCGGCGTCACCAGTACGCCTGGTTCGCGCCACAATGGATGATCTGCAGGCAGCGGCTCGCGCTCGAACACGTCGAGCACGGCCCCGCGCAGGTGACCCGTCCGCAGCAGCGCAACCAGGTCGTCGGCAATGAGATGCTCGCCCCGGCTGCACAGGACGAGCGCGGCCCCCTTCGGCAACCGGCTCAGGCGCTCGGCGTTGAGCAGCCCCAGGGTCGACGGCGTCAGCGGCAGCAGCGACACCAGTATGTCGACCTCGCCGAGGAACGCATCGAGCGCCGCAGCACCGCTGAAGGTCCTGATGCCATCGGCTGTCTTGGCCGAGCGCGACCAGGCGCTGACCGAAAAGCCGAGATCGACCAGCCGGCGCGCCGCATCGGTGCCGAGCGTACCGAGCCCGAGAATGCCGACACGCGTATCCTGCGGCGCCCGCTGCGCATAGCGATGCCAGGCACCGGTCCGCGCATTATCAATCACCCGGTCGAAATCGCGGTGGAAATACAGCGTGCTCCACAGCACGAATTCGGTCATCGCAACGCTGATGTCGGGATCGACGATACGACAGACCGGCCGGTCCGGCACACTCGGATCGGCGAGGATGTTGTCGACGCCGGCCGCGATCGAATGGATCAGCTTCAGATTGGGCATCGCGGCGAGCGCGCCGGCTTGCGGCTTCCAGCACACCGCAAGCTCGGCCTCGCGCGAGGCTTCTTCCGGCCAGGATGCGCAGGTAAGGCCGGGCAGCTCGCGCCGAAGCAATGGCTCCAGCGGATCCATCAGACCCGGCGTACTGAGAAAAGCGACGGAAATCATGCGACCGGCGACCAATCGCTCGATGCCGCCGCACGCAGACCGCACCATTGGGCGATGAACAGCGCGATGCTCAAGGTGGTCTTGCGCACGCTGTCGAGTTCGACGCGCTCGTCAAAGGCATGCGGACCTATGCCGTACGGCCCATAGCATAGCGCCGGAATGCCGTAATCGACCGTGTAGTACCGGGTATCGTTGACCGCAGTGGACAGCCGGTCTTCCAGCGGTCGCTCGAACACGCGCTCATGCACGGCGGCGAGCGCGGCTTCCGCCGCGCTGCCGGGCTCGCATACGGCAGGATCGGCCTGAAAGCCGCTCCAGATCAATTCGGCCGGATTGCTCGACAGGAAGCTGTCGCTCGCCTGTGCCTCGGCCAGGCAACGCTCGATGCCGGCCATTGCCTGCTGAGGCGTCTCGCCGGGCAGGATGCCGAGCCGGCAGTCGAGCTCGCACCACGCCGCCGTCGAACTCGCCCAATCGCCGCCCTTGATGATGCCGACGTTGAACTTGATGGGATTCTTGACCGCACCAAACCATTTGTTCGCAGCGGCCCTGGCGTTGATCCCGGCGGTGTAGTCCTGAAACGCGCGCACCAGGTGCATCGCCGAGAGGATCGCGCTGGTGCCGGTTTCGGAATAGGCGACATGCACCGGCGCGCCGCGCACCCGCAGCCGGAACCAGACCGCGCCGACCTGGGCGCGCGTCAGCGTATGACCGGTCGGCTCCGGGATCAGGCAGGCATCGGCGGAGTAACCGCGCATCAGCGTCGCGAGCGCGCCATTGCCGGTGCTCTCCTCCTCCGTGACGGTCTCGAGATGAATGCGCCCGTCCGGCAGGAAGCCGGCCGACCTGATCGCATCAAGCGCGAATATCATCGCGGAGACGCCGCCCTTCATGTCCTGCGCGCCACGGCCGATCATCCAGCCATCGCGAACGATGGCCTCATAGGGCGGATCGGCCCAGAGGTCCGCTGGACCTTCCGGCACCACATCGACGTGCCCTTGCAGGATCAGGCTGCGGCCCTTGCCATCGCTCTCGAGTGTCGCCACGACCTGCTTGGAGCCTTCGAGCGCAATGGCGTCCATCGGTGCGGCTTTCGGATGGCGCGCCAGATCGACATCGGCGAGGCTGAACCGATCGACCTTGTAGCCGCGCGCCTCGAACTGCTTGGCGAGCCAATCCTGCGCCGGCGCCTCCTCGCCGCGCAGGCTCCTGAACTGCACGAGCTTCTGCAGAAATGCGACCTGATCCTGAAAGTTCCGATCGATCGCGGCACGCAGCCGCTCCATCACGTCGTTCGGCACCGCTGCCGTCTTGTCCGTCACAGTCCTCGCCCCTCGCCGCTCGCTTCAACTCTGCCATCAGCATGACACAGCGGGGCACTTATCCAGCATCGTTGGCCCGGCGTCCACCAGTGCCCGGCTTCGTTGGTGATGATCGGGGCGCGCTCGACCGCCGGCCGGCGTCGAGGCGCTCAGCGCTTACGCAAAGGCTGTGCACGCCTTGAGCGGCGTGACCAATATCCGCTCATCGGAGGCGGCTGCGCGAGCTGCGAATTGCGCAGCGCGCATTCACCCATGCGTCGCCAGCGCGGCTGGTGCTTCGCTTCGCCGCACGCGCCAAAGCTATTCCGCGAGAACCGTCTTCAGCCACAGCCGCAGCGCGACGATCGTAGGTTCATCCCAGCGCTCCTTGAGCGCAACGAGCTGATAGGAGCCCATATAGATTGAAGATGGAATAACCTCGACCAATGCTCCGGAGCGCAGATCGTCGTCGACGAGAATGTCGTTGGCGAGCGCCACACCGTGCCCGAACCGAGCCGCTTCGATCGCAAGATGGGTGTGCCACAGCGTCTGCCCCTGCAACGAGCCCGACTCGGAATGACCGGCCAGGGTAAACCAGCGTTCCCATTGCTCGGTGGTTTCCTCGTAGTTCAGTGCGGCCGCCGCAAGGCCTGCCAATGTCGAGATGTCGGGATGGCGCGCGAGGTAAGCAGGGCTTGCCACCGGAAACACGCGCGGGCGCAGCAGCGCTTCCGCCATCAGCGCACCATTGGTGTCGACCTTGTCGGCATACACGATCTCGGCATCGGCCTCGCCGCGCGCCAAGTCGGGGCGCGAAAGCGTCGGCTGCAGATTGATGTCCCAATGGTGCGGTGGTCCCGTCAGTTCCGGCAGTCGCGGCAACAGGCGCCGGGTGACGATGCCTGGAATGCACCAAATCTTCAGGGTCGGTCGCGACGCAGGCCGCACCATCAACGTGGCGCGCGCGATGATGTCGAAGCCCTGTTTCACCTGCGCATGAAACAATTGGCCGACACCGGTGAGCGCGATGCCTCGCCCGACCGGCCGGACGAGCCCCACGCCAAGGCTTCGCTGCAGGTTCTGCAGGTGCCGTGAGATGACGGTATGGCTGACTGCGAGTTCGTCTCCGGCTGAGCGCACGCTGCCGGTACGCCCCACCGCCTCGAAAGCACGCAAAGCAATGAGAGAAGGCAATCGGGATGTGGTCATTGGGTTAATACTCGACACGCGACGACTTGTTCGAACGCTGCTGCCGAGCCGCCGGGACATCCGCTCCACACCCCTTCCCTGCGGGGCAGCGAAACCAGCCCACACCGGCTTTTGAGCGAGTCTAAGCCGGCTTCATGGCCGCGACGGTTCCCTTTTCAGGCCTCGGTAATCCCGGCCCCATTCACCAGACTGCGGCGCCAAGCCGGCATTGCCTAAAATTTTCCATAATCCTCTTCTGAAATCGTGACCGCTTCGAGCAGGAGAACCCGGAAGATGCGGATCACCGACGTGATCTTCGCCGGTTCGCTGGCGGCCCTCGTTGCGGCGGCGCCAGCGCTGGCGAAGAATTCCCCGACACCAAAGACCGACGATCAACAGGCGATGTCATCGCCCTGCCGTGCCTATCAGCAGGCGCCGGACGGGACCTGGACCGAGCTGCCATGCCAGGAGCCCGGTGCCAGCGCGCCAGCGCGGCAGAAATCGGTCAGCAGCGGCGCCGCGGAGCCGTCGCGCTGACACAGATTGCCTAGTCGGATGAGGTCCGGTGCAGGAAGGCGCGCAGGCCTCGTGCGCCTTCAGCGCCGTGCCTGAACAACATGCCGAGATGATCGCCTTCAGTCGACAGGTCGTGCAGGCCGTGTGCTTTGGCAAAGGCCTGCATTGGATCATGCGCCGGGTCATGGCGGCCGTTCCACAACATCACCGGCTGCGTAAGACCGAGCACGGCCTGTTCCGCGCCTTCCAGCTCGTAGAGTGCCTCGAAGCAGGCACGCACGCCCGCCTCGTGCTCGGACGTCACCCATTCCGTCAGCTTAGGTGCCGTCGCTCGGGCGAATTTCATGAAGCTGTCGAAAGTGACCGGCCCGTTCGTGCCCGGCGCCAATCCGCTCATCAGGTTCCAGCCAGCCACCACGAGTGACGACAACCGGCTGGCGTAATCCTTGGCGACGCCGACCGCGAGCCAGCCGCCCATGGAATGGCCAATGACATGCGCGCGTTCACAGCCGAGATCATCGATCACGGCGACAATGTCTCCCGCGCGCTGATCCTGCGCGTAGAGCGCAGGATCAGCCGGCTTATCACTGCGGCCATGGCCGAGAGAATCCACGCAAACAACGCGGAAGTCCTGCGCCAGCACGTCGACGATGCCGCACCGTCGCCAGCTCGCGCCGTCGAGCAACAGGCCATGCTGCAGAACGACGAGCGGTCCAGCACCATCCACGGCGTAGTGAAGGCGCTGTCCGCGATGAGTGGCGAACGGCATACGAATTTCTCCTGCTCCCCTTACGTGGCAAAATGGGGATGAAGACAGGCGGCGCAACAAGTTTGCGTTCCTCGGCGAAACGAATCTGGATTGCCTCGATCACAATGACGGAGCTCGAAACGCCGATCTAATTCTCAATAAGGCGGCGGCTTTCGCTCGCGCTGGGCTGTCGCAGCCTCCGCCCACCACAACAGATCGTCGGCGAAGCGCGGAAACGCGTGCGCCAGCGCCTTGCCCGCCTCGCCGGTCGGCTCACCATCCGCCGACAGCGTCTGCGCAATCGGCCCGACGGCGAGCGTGCTCGACACCACCACCATGCCCATCTCCGAGAGCGTCCCGTGCCAGGCCGTGGCCGCGCGGGCGCCCGACAGACGGCCGGCGGAATAGCTTGCGATTGCCGCCGGACGCCAGAACCACTCCTCCAGGAAATGGTCGGTGAGGTTCTTCAGCCCCGGCTGCAGGCCCCAATTATATTCGCCGGTGACGAAGACGAAGCCGTCGGCCGCGCGGATCTTCCCCGCCAGCTCTTCCATCGGCGCAGGCGCCTCGCCCTTTTTGTATTCCTTGTACATGCGGTCGAGCATGGGAAGGCCGACCGCCTTGGCATCGATCAGTTCGACATCCACGCCCTTGGCGCGCAGGCCTTCGACGACGAAATGGGCAAGGCGGATGCCCATCCGATCGGAGCGATAGGAGCCGTACAGCACCAGGATGCGGAAACTCATGGCAGGTCACCTCCGGATGGCATGTTCGAGCCAGAGTAGCATGCCTGCCTCTGTCTTCCGAACGGCCCTCGCTCCTGCAGCGCGCAGACTTCCCGCCCGCGGCGCGAGGGGCGAGCGCAAACGGCGGGACGTCGGCACGCGACCACCGCGCCGAGGCGTTTAGGGATCGACTATCGCATCACCGAGACCGAAGCCGAGCGCTCGGTCGGTTTGCCGAACACGCTGCGGCAGCCGGCACTGAGGCTCGCGCGCTGGCGCTGCATGCAGGCCACGATGCGGTCGCGGTCGGGAATTTCCGACGAGCACAGCCGGAAGACGTCGCCGGTGCAGAGCCGGCGCTGATCGTCTTCCGTGAAGGCGCTGCTCGCCGATGGCAGCATTGCGACACAGGCCGCCAAGCCTGCGGCCGCAAGCGTCAAGTTCGGTATCCTGAACAGATCAGTCCGCATCGTCGCCCCCACATTGCCTGCTGTTTGCCTCGATCCACCCCCGCTGCCCGCTCCCCGCGAAGCAGCGCCGCCGCCGCAGAATCAAATCATGACACGTCGATACGCGCCTTCAACACGCGCGTTTCTCCGTGCACCAGAATTTTGCCGGCTGTTGCAGCTGCGACTCTCAGCGCGAGGCATGTGCGGACAAATCCGTCACGGCAGGAACTTGTGCGCGCCGCCAAATCGTCACGACCGGACCGCATTGCGGCCCCGCCCCGCGCACAGTCTGGCGGCGTATTAGCGGCGGTTCCGAGTGTGGGCGTGAGGGAGGCAGGTCATGGCGTACACGATGATCGCGGAGCGCGATAACCAAAAAGTTCGCAAACAGCGCGAGAGTGCCCTGATCGTCCTCGCCAACGCGCGCGTCCTGGAAAGCCAGGGCTGGCAGGTCGTCATCGTGAACGATGACGGCAAGGATTTCAATCTCGCCGCATTCGAGGCGGGCCTGGCGCAGAAATTCTCGTCCTGGTTCCAGGCAACGACGCGGGAGGTCTCATCCCCCGCTGATGGAGACGAGGCCGCGGCGGAGGCCACGGAGGCGCTGGTCGCGGCAGAGCTGGTCGCCGAAGCCATGGAAGCCGAGGAGCACGAACTCCAGGAGGTTGACGAAAGCGATTTCGACGACCTCGAAGGCGAAGATGCCGAGCGCGAGAGCGTCCGGACCGAGCCTGTCGATGCCGAGCAGGCCGTCCTCGACGAGATCGCGCTCGAGATCGCAACGGTCGACTGACCGCGGCGGCGCGCCGTCACTCTCCTCCTTCGTAGAACAGCTCCAGCGGCAGGCCGACCAGCGCCTTGCCGATCCATTCGCGTGCGATGATGTTGGACGGCCCCATCGCGATCGCCGCGCGTGCATCACGGAAAGCGCGCTCGATCGGGCCGCGGTGGTAGCCATAGCCGCCGGTAACGGTCAGCGCTGACGAGGCCACCTTGTTGGCGACCTCGGCGGCATGGACCTTGAACTCGGTCAGCGGGATCAGGATCTCGCTCTGCGGCCGTCCCGCCCGCCACAGCTCGTCGAGCTTTTCGGCCAGCTCGATCCGCCACGGCCGCAGGCTCTCCACCAGCACCTTGGCCGCGCCGAGTTCCTGACGGATCGCCTGATAGTCCGACAGGCTCTTGTTCCTGTCCTTGTGCACGAAACCGGTCGTATGCGCGACCGCGGCATTGAGCACACCGCGCGCCAGGCCTTCCCACACCGCGCCGAGCCCGATCAGGTAGACCGGCGACACGCCGTCATAGATGATCTCCTTGCCCTGCCCTTCGGCGCCGAGCCGGTCGCGCTGCGGTATCAGCACATTGGCGTAGCGGATCGGGCCGGAATGGTTGGCGCGGACGCCGAGCGCCTCCCATGGCCGCGACTCGATGCCATCGGCCTTGCCGTCGACGATGAAGAAGATGATGTCGGCCTGGTCCTTGGCGCCGGGCGTGCGCGTCTGCGCGACGTAGAAGTCGGCCTGCCCCGAGCTCGTCGTGAACGACTTCTCGGCATTGAGCCTGTAATCGTCGCCGTCGCGCGAGGCCTCCGACAGGTTGTACCACCAGTGCCCGCCGGTGGCGCGCTCGCTGGTCGAATAGGTACCGAGCAGCGTGCCGTTGTTCGCCTTCAGCCAGCGCTCCTTCTGGTCGTCGGAGCCGAACAGGTTGATGGTCTGGGCCGCGCCGACGTGCATGACATAGACGAGGCCGGTCGAGGCATCGGCCTGGCCGATCCGATAGGCAGCTTCCGCGAAATCGACATGGCCGAGCCCGAGCCCGCCGAAGCGCGGCGCGTTCAGCACGCCGGTCCAGCCGGCCTCGGCGAGCGCCAGCAGGTTCTCGCGCGGAAAGCGGCCTTCGCGATCGTTGCGGTCGGCATTGGCCCTGACCACCTGCTCGATCACGGTGTCGAGCTGCGGATACGGACCTTCCTCGAGCTTGCGTACGGCGGTGCTGGTCGGCATGCGGGGTCTCCTCTTTTCCCTGAAGTCAGGCCACGGCCTGGGTTGAATGCGCCGGCGCCGCAGCGCCGCCGAGATAGAGATGCTTGATGTCGGCGCGCCGCCGCAGCTCGCGCGCGGGGCCGGACAGCACGCTGCGGCCGCCCTCCAGCACGATCGCGCGGTCCGCGAAGCGCAGCGCCACGGTCGAATTCTGCTCGGCGACCAGGAGCGACAATCCCTGCTCGGCGTTCAGCGTCTTGAGCGCGCGGAAGATGGCTTCGACCACCAGCGGCGCCAGCCCCATCGAGGGCTCGTCGAGCACGAGAAGCCGCGGGCGCGACATCAGCGCGCGGCCGATCGCCGTCATCTGCTGCTCGCCACCGGAGGTCAGGCCCGCCACCGACCGGCGGTGCCGCGCAAGCTGCGGAAACAGCGCATACACACGATCGAGGCCGTCGCGGATGTCTCCCCGCCTGGCGTCGCGGCCGATCGCGCCGGTGATCAGGTTCTCCTCCACGGTCAGCGAGGCGAAGCAATGGCGCCCCTCGAGCACCGGCACGAGGCCGGCGCGCACCAGCTCCGCGGCTGCGACAGAGGTGACGTCACGTCCATCAAAGGCGATGCGGCCGGCGGTGACCTGGCCGCGCCGCGCCGGCAGCAGCGCCGAGACCGCTTGCAGCGTCGTCGACTTGCCGGCGCCGTTGGCGCCGAGCAGCGCGACGATCTCGCCGCGCTCGACCGCGACCGACACGTCGCTGACCGCGCAAATCGCCTGGTCGTAGGTCGCCGCCAGATGTTCGACCGACAACAGCACGTCACTCATGATGGACCGTCCTTGGATGGCGATGCGCGGCAGGCCTGCTCCCGCGCATCGGGTCTGCCGTCATTGTCCGACCGGCTCGTCGCCGGAGCTGCGGATCTTGATGCCGTGCTCCTGCGCATAGGCGGTCGAGGATTTCTCGATGATCGGCCGCAGCGCCGCCCAGTCCGGCGAGATCCAGTCGGACACCACCTTCCACTTGGCGCCGTCCCATTGCTGGAAGGTCACACGGCCATCGCCCTCGTGATTATCCCAGGTGACGTGGATCGAATGAAATAGACCCTTGGCGCCGAGTGCCTCGACCCGTGCTGGGTCGAGCTGCAGATGTTCGAAGCCCCAGCGCACCTCGTCGCCGGTCAAAGTGCGCTTACCGAACTTCTCCTGCGCGATCCTGACCGCCTCCACGTTGAGGATGCCGTTCACGATGCCGAGATTGTGGTAGACGCTGCCGATCCGCTTCTTGTCGTCGAGATTGCCCTTGCCGCCGCCGTACACGGTCTTGATGATCTCCTGCAGGACCGGATATTCCGCGCCGGAGGCCTGCGTCGTGATCGCGACGTAGCCCTTGGCGGCATCGCCGGCCGGGATCACGTCTTCCTCGGAGTTGGACCAGACGTTCCCGATGATGTGGTCGACCGGGAAGCCGACCTTCTGCGCCGTCTTCAGCGCCACCGGGTTCATCACGCCCCAGCCGCGCAGCACGACGTAGTCGGCCTTGGCGCGCCGGATCGACAGCCATTGCGACTGCTGCTCATTGCCGGGATGCGGCACCTCGATCTGCTCGAGCGCGAAGCCGTATTTGTCCGCAAGCAGCTTGTAGATCGGGATCGTCTCCTTGCCATAGGGCGAGCCGTGATAGAGCACGATGATCTTCTTGCCCTTCAGTTTCTCCGGCCCGCCCTCGCGCGAGGCGATGTAGTTCACGATGCCCGAGGTCTCGCTGTAGGGATTGAGCAGCAGCGGAAACACGTAAGGGAACACGCGGCCATCGGTGGAATCGGTGCGGCCGTGGTTGATCGTGATCAGCGGCACCTTGTCCTTGGTGATGCGGTCGATCATCGCGTAGGCGATGCCGACCGAGAGCGGATTCCAGGCCGCCACGCCCGGCCGGCTCTTCAGCCGCTCATAGACCTCGACGCCGCGCTCGACCTCGTACTGGGTCTCGCCCTCGTCCCAGGTCAACTTGACGCCGCCAACGCCGCCGTCGCGGATGTTGATCAGGTTGAGATAGTCGATGAAGCCGCCGAAGAAACCGGTGCCACCGGCTGCGTAAGGCCCGACGCGATAGCTCTGCAGCGGGAAGAACTGCTCGTCCGCCTTGACCGATACCGTCGTGGCGAGGCCGAGCGCGAACGCCGCCCCCATCGCCATTTTCACTCGTCTGAACACGGTCATCATAGCTCCTTTTCTCGTGAGGCTGTCTCAGGTCTGTCGTCAGGTTGCGGTGGTCTGCGGCTTGGCGCGACGCAGCGAGGCCCAGGCCCGATCGAGCAACGCGATCAGCCCGCGCGGCTCGGCGATCAGGAAGACGATGATCAGCGCACCGATCACGATGCGCTGGCTCATTTCGAGCACGCCGGAGTCGAACAGGCCGCCGAGCAGCGCAGCTCCGAGCCGCGACAGCAGCAGCGGAAACGCGACGATGAAGGCCGCGCCCACGAAGGCGCCACGCAGCGAGGCGAGCCCGCCGATGATGATGATGAACAGGATCTGAAACGAGCGATCGAGGTTGAAGCCGGCCGGCTCGACCGTGCGCAGATACGCGAAGGCCCACAGCACCCCCGCGACGCCGATCAGGAACGAGGACACCGCAAAGGCCAGCAGCTTGGTGCGCAACAGCGGCACCCCGATCACCTTCGCCGCCACCTCATGGTCACGCACCGCGATGAAGTTGCGGCCGGTCTGCGAGGCCAGGAGCCTGGCGGTCAGTGCGGTCGCGAACGCGACGACGGTCAACGTAAAGACGTAGCGTCCGATCGCGCTTGTGAAGGTGAGACGACCGATGCGGATCACCGGCGCGTCGATCACGCCCGATGGATTGTCGTTTGAGAACCAGCCGAACTTGGTCAGCGCCCACTGCACGAAGAACTGCGCGGCCAAGGTCGAGACGGCCAGGTAGAAGCCGCGCAGCCGCAGGCTGGGCAGGCCGAAGATGATGCCGAACAGGGCGGCGACCACTCCCGCCAGCACGATGTCGGCGAGCAGCGGCAGCTCCGGCACGCGAAGATTGAGATTGTAGGCAGCATAAGCCCCGACAGCGAGGAACGCCGCGGAGCCCAGTGACACCTGCCCGGCATAGCCGGTCAGCACGTTGAGCCCGACCGCCGCGAGCGCCAGCGCCAGGAACGGCGTCAGCACCGCATCCATCAGATAGTCCGAGCCGATCAGCGGCACGAGGCCGTAAGCCAGCACGAGCAGGATCACCACGCCGAGCAAATTGGCCTTGAGCAGCGACGGTTTCGTCGGGGTCACGGTCGCATCGAGGATCATCGTCACGGCTACACCCTTTCGACCAGCTTCTGGCCGAACAGGCCGGACGGGCGCACCAGGAGCAGCGCCAGCGCCACCACATAGGCCGCCCAAGCCTCGATGCCGCCGCCGAAGAACGGCCCGACATAGACCTCCGCGAGCTTCTCGATGGCGCCGATCAGGAGCCCGCCAATAATCGCGCCGGCGATCGAGTCGAAGCCGCCGAGCACCAGCACCGGCAGGGCCTTGAGCACGACCAGCGACAGCGAGAACTGCACGCCGAGCCGCGCCCCCCACAACAAGCCGGCGACCAGCGCGACGATCCCGGCCGCCGTCCACACTGCGGCCCAGACCCGTGGCAGCCGCAGCCCCACTGCGAGCGCAGCAAACTGATCGTCGGCCACGGCGCGAAAGGCGAGCCCGGTGCGCGTGTAGCGGAAGAACAGCGTGAACAGCGCGACGAGACTGCCGGCGACTGCGGCCGCGAACAGGTCGAAGCGGCTGATGAAAACCCCGCCGACATCAAAGGGAGTGTCGCTGACCCCGATATCGAGCCCGTGCACCTGAGTGCCCCACACCAGTTGCGCGGTCCCCTCGATCACATAGGACAGACCAAGCGTCGCCGTGAACAGCGTGATCGGCGGCTGGTTGATCAGCGGCCGCAACACGGCGCGTTCGACCGCAACACCGAGCCCGACCATGATCGCGAGCGTCGCCAAGAGCGCCAACGGGAACGACGTGCCGCGCTCGACCAGGCTGACGAAGGTCAAGGCGGCGAACAGGAGCATCGCGCCTTGCGCAAAATTGAGCACGCCCGAGGTCTTGTAGATCAGCACGAAGCCGATCGCGACCAGCGAATACATCACGCCGGAGAGCAGCCCGCCGATCAGGACTTCGATCAGGAATTGATAGTCGAACATCAGATCGCAAGCTCCGCTTCGTCCTCATGAGCGACGCCGAGATAGGCGTCCACGACGGCCTGATCGGCGCGGATCTCCTCCGGCCGCCCATCTGCGATCTTGCGGCCATAGTCGAGCACCGCGATGTGATCGGAGAGCTCCATCACGATGCCGATGTCGTGCTCGATCAGCACGATCGTGGTGCCGTAGCTGTCGCGCGCATTGCGGACGTGCTGCGCCAGCTCCTGCTTCTCGCTCAGGGTCACTCCGGCAAAGGGTTCATCGAGCAGCAGCAGGCGTGGACGAGCCACCAGCGCGCGCGCCAGCTCGACCCGCTTCTGCAGGCCGTAAGGCAGCGTGCCGGCGATCCGGCGCCGCACATCGGCGAGATGCAGGAAACCGATCACCGCGTCGGCGGCGACGCGATTCTCTGCTTCGATGCGCCGCGCCAGCGGCGAACCGATGATCTGGCGGACAAAGCCGGCGCGGACGCGATGCGCGAGGCCCATCAGCACGTTGTCGAAGACGGACAATCCCTTGAACAGCGCGAGATTCTGGAAGGTGCGGGCAACGCCATGGCTCGCCAGCCTCGCCGTCGGCACCTGACGGAACTCACGATCGCCAAGCCACACGGCGCCGGCATCCGGCCGGTAGAGCCCGCTGACGACATTCAGCAGCGAGCTCTTGCCGGCGCCATTCGGGCCGATTATGGCCCTGATCTCGCCCTCCGCGACGTCGAGATCGATGTCCCGGAGGGCGCTGACGCCGCCGAACGACAGCGAGATATTGGCGAGCCGCAGCACCGGACGCGGGCTGCGGACGTCCGCACGAGCCGGCAGTTCGGCCGCCTCCGCCGCGAGCAGCTGACGCGCTGTCCCCGGGGCATACGTCTCGAGGGCCAGCACATCCATCCATGTCGCCAATCCCGACAAAGCGGCTCTCCCTCGCCTACTCGGCGGCCTGGGCGCGCGCGCCCGCCTTGGAGCTCTCCTTGGCTTCGAGCTCGCGCACCAGCGGGATCACGTGCTTGCCGAAATACTCGACCTCCTCCTGGAAATGCAGGAAGCCGAGCAGGATCAGATCGGCGCCGACCTCCTTGAGCGCGACGATGCGTTCGGCAATCTGCTGTGGCGTGCCGATCAGGTTGGTCTTGAAGCCGTCGTTGTACTGAACGAGATCTTCGAAGGTCGATTTGGCCCAGTTGCCCTCGCGTTCCGGTGAGGCCTTGCCCGCGTTGGCCACCTCATGTGCGAAGGCGTTGACGGCCTCCGGATCGGCATGATCGAGAATCTCCTTCAGCACGGCCTGCGCTTCGGCCTCGGTATCGCGCGCGATCGCGAATGCGTTGACGCCGATCTTGACCGAATGGTTGTTGGCCTTCGCCTTGGCCCTGATGTCGTCGACCTGCGCCTTGATGCCCTCGACCGTATTGCCGTTGGTGAAGTACCAGTCGGACACCCGCGAGGCCATGTCGCGCGCCGCCCGCGAGCTGCCGCCCTGGAAGATTTCCGGCTGCGGATCGATCGGCTTCGGCTTCAGCGAATAATTCGTGAAGCGATAGAAGTCGCCGCGGAAATTGAAATTGTCCTCGGTCCAGATGCCGCGCAGCACGCGGATGAACTCCTCGGAGCGGCGGTAGCGCTCGTCATGGTCGAGCCAGGGCTCGCCGATCGCGGCGAACTCGCCACGGAACCAGCCGCTGACGATGTTCACCGCCACGCGGCCTTCGGTGAGATGGTTGATGGTCGCGATCTGCTTGGCGACCACCGCCGGATGCCAGGGTCCCGGCAGGATCGCCGCGATCACCTTCAGCCGCGTGGTCGCTCCGAGCAGCGCATGGCTGAACGAGACCGATTCATGCTGATACTCCGCGCCGTAGCCGGCGGTGAAGCGGATCTGGCTCAACGCGTAATCGAATCCGCTCTCTTCGGCGATCTGCGCCAAGCGCTTGTTGTAGCCAATGTCCCAGCTCGTCCGCTGCGGAATCTTGGAGATCACCAGGCCGCCCGAAACGTTGGGCACCCAATAGGCAAACTTGATCGCTGACTCTTTGGCCGTCATTGTTTCCTCGCTTTGTCCTCATCAGCACACGCCGGCACCGCCTGGATGCCGGCACCGCCTGGATAAGGACGACAACCGGCATTCGCGCCGCCAGCCGGCAGTGCGCGTGTGTTGGATTGCACCAAATATCGAGATGAGCAGGCATCGCCTGCCGATGCCGCGACGCGCCGGCGTCGCGACCGCCGTATCAAACCGTCAACAGAGCCACGCGCAGACCGTGCGCAACAGGCTGCCATTCATGAGTGGAGCCGCATCGCTATCGTGGCGATCATCATCGACGATCATGCATGTTCCCTCTGTCAACCAACGTCGACCGACGTTCGAAGTGTCTCAGAGAAGACCGCATCGAGCGAGTCCAAGACCGTCTATATTTGATTGCAGAAGCAAAAGCGGGTTTCTTAGATTCCCGCCGGACGGATCATTTGTCCTGTCCCATCTCCGGCGATGCCTCCGCGTTGTTTGACAACGAGGGCGCGGACTCATTAACGCGCAACCATGGCCTGATTGACGCAAGCTGGACGAAGGCGAGGCAACTAAGGGCAGACGCGACGCATGTTGGCCGGTGTGATCAACAAAACAAAAGTGATCGCGTCATCCGAGACTAACGGCCGCCAGATCCAAAATCGCTGATGTGATCCGCCCCACCCACCTCCTTGATGAAGGCGAGCAGGAGCGTGCTGAGCCGAGCCGGCTGCTCCTGTTGGATCCAGTGACCGGCGCCGTCGATCAGCTCGATGCCGCTCATCCTCGTCGCCGCCTTCGTCCTCATGAGATCGACCGCGCCCGGCGCCGAATAGGTGCCCCAATCGCTCTTTCCGCCGATGAAGAGCGACGGGACATCGATCGTCTTGCCCGAAAACAGGCGCAACTCAGCGTTCAGGTCAGGATCGGAATAGACCCGGTAAGCCTGCAGGGCGCCTTGAAACCCGGTGCGGCCATACTCCTCCGTGTACACTCCGAGTTCCGGCTCAGTCAGCCATTTGCAGGCCTGGACCTCAGCTGCGGAAGGGTGGAATGGAGCGACGGTCTGGGGCATCGTCTTGCCAAGATCCATGACGTAATAGGTGGGCATCTTTGCAAGTTCTGTGGCGGTTCGCGCCTTCAACGGATGCGGCTTGTTTCCCGGCCAATCGGCGCTCTTGACGTAGAAAAATGCACGAAGAAACGCATGTAGACCTTGAGGGGGGTGCCACATGTCATCGTTCGCTCCCCGTGTGCTCAAATATTGTTGGTAATACTCTCTCGGCGGATCGAGCGCCGCCAGCGCGGCCGCCAGCTTTTGATTTTCGGTGTTCGGTTGGACCGACGATGCCTCGCTTTCCGCAGTGTTGAAAGGAAACGCCGGCGGACCGGGAAACGGTGCGCTCATCAGCACCACGGAGGGAAAGACGTCAGGGCGCGCCAGCGAACAATAAGCGGCCACGGGTGAGCCGAAGTCGTGCCCGACGAGCATTGCCGTGCGCCGATACCCCAACGCCGAAACCAGTCCGAGGGCGTCGCGCGTCATGTTCAAAAGGCTGTAGGGTTCAAGCGGAGTGTCATAGCTGTTCACCCAACCGGTGGTGCGGCCAAAGCCCCGCTGGTCGGGCGCCACCACATGGTACCCGGCGTCAGCCAATAGCGGGAGCAGGTGTCGCCAGCCATAAGCCAGATCCGGAAAGCCGTGCAGAAGCAGCACGAGCGGCCGGCCGCGGCTTTCGTAACCAGCCTCGAGAATATGGACATCGAGGCCGTTGATCCCATGGATCATGCGCGAGCGAACCCCCTTGGGAAGCGTACCCTCGCCATATGTTGCTGTGGCCAAATCGGTTTCTCCTATGGGATTTGCGCGGCCCGGTCGAAGGGAAGCCGCGACCAGACCGGCCGCGCCCATCGCTAAGAGGGCTCGTCGGGACGCCGATGACTTGAGACCAACTGGATGACTCATCACGGCGCGCACTGTCCGCGTGCAGGCGCTTGGTCCGGGCATTGGTAGAGGAGCATCACGAGATTCTTTCTATGGTGATCACCATAGTATGGCAATCGCCATAGTACCGTCAAGCGGAAGGTGCTACGTTCACGGCATGCCACGTAAGACTGACGCCCGCGCTCGCGCGATTGCCACAGCTGAACGACTGTTTCGCATCCAAGGCTACACAGCGACTGGATTGACCCAGATCATTGAAGAAAGCGGTGCACCGAAAGGGTCGTTCTACTTTCATTTTCCGCGCGGCAAGGCACAGCTCGCAGAAGAAGCAATCGATCATTACGTCGCGAGCAGGATTGCGGTATTGCGGAATATCTCCGCGAATACGACGGGCGACGCTCTGACCTTTGTTCATCAGATTTTCAGCACATTCGCGGCTGAAATGGTCGCCTCCGATTTCCGTTATGGATGCCTGATGCAAAATCTGGCGAATGAGCTGCCCGCGCTCGATGCTGAGCTGACCAAGCGGGTCGCGCGCGGATTTGTCGATTCGACCGAGATAATCGCTGAGCATTTTAGAGGGTGCGGTTTCGCTCCCACGCGCGCGTCCTCTACCGCAACCGCGTTGGTAGCCGCCCTCGAAGGCGCCCGAACAATCGCCCGCTTGGAGCGATCACCGGCTGTATTCGAGGCGCTCGCGGATGTCAGTTGCCAACGGTGCCAGTTACCAAAATGACCGGGAGATTCGCCGCCGGGATATCCTCGTGTCGGCTCTTGGGCCCAGAGCGGACCATTGTCGAAATCCGGATGAACAGCTAGTCCTGTTCGCGTCCCCTTGAGCTTGGCCGCTTCGACGAGTGGAAACATACTGGATGCCGATTGGCGAATACGTCAGCCCAGATGGTCAGCTGAAATTTCTTGTAACCTGTCCCGACGGCGATTGGACGCTGGGCTTCGACGGATGTCCCACTCACACGCATGGGAGCATCCTTGCTGGTTTGTCGGGCATTGACGAAGTCACCGCCGTCGAACGCTATCTCGCTGATCTCATCGGAAATCTCAGCGTCATTAATATCATACGGATTTCGGGTGTTCTAAGCGATGCTTGGATAACCGATGATCCTGCCGAAGAAGTGCTTAGCTGGCAGAAATACGGCGCTCCGGACGAGACGGTTGAATTTCGGCTATGGAATGGGACCGCCGTGCAGCCCTGAGTTACGGACTCCTGCATATATGACGAGTGTGCTTCGTTGCCTTTTGGCCCATTTGCGACTTCCCGGTCGGGCGCGGCGGCAGTCCGCACCCCGGACATGACCGGAAGCAATCGATCACGAGACCGACAGGCGGCTGTTGACCCGAAGCGGACCTCCGCAATGGGCTTGGTCTGTAGTGGGACCAGCGCTAGATTGAGCGTGAACGGTCTAAAGGGAGATGACAGTGAATTTCTCACGCGACGAACTCGTTGCCCGGTTGGTCAAGGCGGGTGAACTTGAAGTCATCGGTGGGGATCAGTCAGAGACTGACAGCTACTTTGACACGGAGCATTTCCGCTTCCACGGACCTGGCGGCTTCGAGACGGACTACGGCGGGCTCACCAACTACTTCAAGTCCGTACGCGCAGCGTTTGATGATCGCTCAATCCGTCGGGGTATCATCGTCGTCGAGGGCAACTACGTAGCCTGCCAGACGTGGATCGAGGGAAGATTTGTCCATGAGTTTACACATTCACCGGCCGGCCCTCTGCCTCCGAACGGCGAACGGGTAATTTGGGATTTGTCAAACATCTTCCGGTTTGACGATAAAGGTCGTCTTCTCGAAGAGTGGGTGCGGACTGATTACCGCAGCTTTCTTCGCCAGCTTGGAGCGGAAGGTCGTTAAGGCGCGGGTTGAAACGAGATTGGAAATACCAGCTGCTACGCGCTGGTCGATAAATAGAGCCACTTCCGCGTTTGGCCTTAAGCGGCGGTCGGAGGATGTCTGGTCTTCTGCCGCTGTCGGTGAACAAGCCGACATCCCGGCGAACGGGTTCGACGGCTGCATGAGGCCCGTGCAGCGGGCATCCGATGGAATGAGCCGTTCCTCTAGATTGAGTTAGGGGCTGTCCTAATTCGATGGTCACCGAGCGTTCCGGTTAGCCTTATCGGCTCAGCTGGCGCGAGCCGCCTTCTCACGAGCCTGACAGCGTCGATGTAGGGATTTGACGCGCGATGCCGCTCTAGATCAGAGCAAAGCGCATCGACTGCTGCCTTGTCAAAATCGATTTCGGGAGGGTCTAGCTGCAAGTCGGTCTCGACCACCAGAACCGTTTTCGTGCCATTCGCGTCAATGACGTATTCGACATTAACGGACAGCACGTTTCGGTCGGTTATCATATGAATCTCATTGACTGGGGCCGTTGGCGTCCTCCCCATATCATGACACGCCTGCGATGTCGTCGCTTGGCCCGTCCCGGACCTTCCGGTCTGCGCCCGCGATGTCGGCTTTCGGACCTCGACCAGAAGTAAGCAGGTCGGGACCGATGGCCGCTTTGATCCGCAGCGGTCATAGTCGTTCGTGAATTTTATGGCTATCCCGGTCAGATCGCATATCAAAACCGCCCGCGCCGAAACACGAAGTTCGCCAGCGATTTCAACGCAAATCGGCCTGTCCAGTCTGGCCGCGAAAAATTTTCCTGTTTCGTATTTTCGGAAATCATGTTTTTCTATCGCCATCCTGCCTCACCACGGAGGGGCGTTGCGCGCGATCGTCACGACACGCGAGGCAGGGAGGCGGTGGCCGCGAGACATCGGCAGCGCTCATTGAGCGCGGACGAACGATGCTTTGCGGACGTCGAAATCGTGTGGTCCTGGCGCCCCGGTGCTGGCGTCCTGCACAACGCGTTCACGCGTTGTCGCAGCGCGATGATGCTCCGCATCACGTGGACAGGGGCAAGAGAGCCGGTCCCTGAGGAGAGCGCGTATAAGACGTAAAGCCATCGCGCAGGGAATGCCGGATGTTCGGCTTAACCTGTGGTGACTGCCGCCTGCTTTCTTTGTTGCAGGCGGGCCATGGGTGAGGCCTTCACCCGGCATTCCCCATAGGCGTTAAGTTTATGCTTGAGTGTTGGAATCCGCCGTGATTCGAACAGGGGATGGCAGACGAATCGCTCCTGAACGAGGACTGGACGAGAGTGGTTGCGCAGCTGGGCGGGGCTGCGCAGCTCGAGAAAACTGCGCGCCAGACGAAGGCCTTCGCGCGTCGGCGGCAGATTCCAGATGCGGTGACGTTACTTCGGCTGATGCTGGCCTATTGTTTGGGTGAAAGAGGGCTGAGATCGACAGCCGCATGGGCGGCTTCTGTTGGCCTTGCCGACCTCACCAGCGTGGCGTTGTTCTATCGGCTGCGTCAATGTGGTGATTGGTTTGCGGTGCTGGTGGAGGGCTTGCTCGCTGCGGCAGCTCCGAAGGCGAGCCAAGGCCGCCTGATCCGCATCATCGATGCGACGACAGTGCCTCAGGCGGGACCGGCTGCGCGCAAGAACAGTGAGCTTTGGCGCGTTCATAGCGCATTTGATCTGCCCTATGAGCGCTTTGGTCACTTCGAGCTGACAGATCAGCAAGAGGGCGAAACGTTTGACCGGATACCAGTGGTCAAGAACGAGATCCGCATTGCTGACCGCGCTTATCTGCAACCTGACCGCATTGCGGCCGTCCGCGAAGCCGGGGCCGACGTTTTGATCCGAGCGGGCTGGAAGAACGCACGTTGGCTTGACGCCAAAGGCCTTCCGTTCGATCTGATGGCCCAATTGCGTGCCGCGAAGGCGCGCGGACTGGTCGATCGGGAGATTTGGATCAAGCGCAAGGGCGGCGCGCCTCTGGCTATGCGTCTGGTCGCAATCAAGAAGCCCACCGGTGCGGCTGCTGCTTCTCGGCGTAAAGCCCGGCAAGACGCAAAAGATGAAAACCGCATCATCTCCAAAGAAACTTTGGAGGCTGCGGATTGGGTCATTCTGATCACGTCGCTCGCGCGGGACGAGTTCTCCACCAAAGATGTGCTTGCGCTCTATCGATTGCGATGGCGGATCGAGCTTGGGTTCAAGCGACTGAAGAGTCTGATTGGCCTCAAGACGCCGCCAGGAACCGATCCGCGCTCTGCCAAGCCCTACCTGCTGGCCCACCTCCTGATCATCCTGTTGCTCGAGCCGCTTGCCAGCGACTTCGAGGACTCTCCCCACTGGACGCAGGCCGCTTAACGACGCCTGGCGCTTGGCGGGTCCTGCAGCAGCTCGTTGCATCCTTGCTGCAAGCAATCATTCCACAACCAACCATCCGTTGCTTGCGCCGCAGAAAACGCGCGTTGGGGCGCCACCTTCGCGAGCCTCCTCGAAAACGCAAGTATCAATCGATGCTCGCGCTACCTTAACGCCTATGCGGCATTCCCTGCGCCCTCCATCTTGTGAGGGTCCCGGCTTCGATAACTCGGGCGTATCAGCGCCGCGAGACGGTGACGGTCATGAGTAGCGCCGCGAACGGCGGACAGCCCCCGCTCCGGACTTTCCCGCGCTCACAACATCTTCGCGTGGACGAACAGCGTGCGCACGGCATTGGTCGCTTGCACTGTCATGATCGCGTTGTCAGCGGCAGCCTCGAGCGCGGACACCGCCTGACCGTGCAGCGATCTGAACTCCATCCATTCGACCGCATTGAGGCTGGCCAGGAACTGATAGGCCTGTCCCACCGTCGAAATCGCGACCGACTTGCCGTTGACCTTGATGTTGAAGGTGGTGCGCAGCCGTGTCTCAGAGCTTGCAGGATCGCTCATCGGCCAGCTCCGGGACGGGCGACGAGATTGGGCGCTGCGATCGCGCAGGGGCGCAGCAAGGTATCACTACTCCGATTTCAGCGCGGTCCTGGTGAACGCAGCGCTGTCGAGCCTGGTGACGACCACGAGCCGATTGAACTCGCCGTCGTCGTAGGCCTTCAGGAAGCGATCATAGTTCCGGATCGACACGCAGCCGTTGGAATCGCCATCGGGACCGAGCATGTAGCTATGGGTGAGCAGGCCGACGCGCCCAAGCGCCGAGCCTTCTACAGCGGTCATGCGGAGGGCCCGAACGCCGTGAAACAGCTTCTCACGCGGCTTGAGCTCGTAGGTAGCAGGCGGCGTTGCGCCGACCATGCGCTGATTGACGTGCTCGGGGTCGTCCCGCAGCCCCCCCATGCCGGAATGGGCTTCAAGGCCGATGCCGGACGGCAAATAGACCATCTTTGCCGTGATGTCATAGACCGCCGTCTGGCGGTCATAGCCGAGGGCCGCGAGATCCACGCCGGGGCGGATGCCGCTGTCCGGCGTCAGGGAGGCGAGCTTGGCCGGGCTCGGCAAGAGATCCGAGAGCTTTTGCAGGAAGGAGCGGTCATCGCCCGGCATCCCGACGTCGCCCGGCACGGCCGAAGCCAGCAGGCTCGTCGGCTGATTGGCCGCTACAGGTCGCGGTCGTGGCAGAGGCACCCCGGGCGCCGGCATCGTGACGCCGGTGCCTTCCGTCAGGGCGGGCCGCCAATCGCCGGCGGCCGTGTCGCCGGAGCCGCTGTTGCGCGATCCCATGCCGATCACCAACGCGGCGCGCGCATCGAGGAGCTGCCGGTCGAAGCCGCGCGAGGCAAAGCGATCAAGCGCCCGAATGGCGTCTTTCTCGGAATAGGCGGTGGCCGAGGCAGCTGCCGGCGCGAAACGCGTTTCGAAGGAGATCTGAGGGGCCGTCGGAATCGCAGCGGCGGCCAACGGCGCCCGATCGGCATCGGCGCCGATCCAGGCGGCGGCCCCCGCAGAAATGGCAAGCCCGGCCAGCAACAGCGCGACGACCTCGGACCGTCCGAAGCGGTCACGCGTCAGCAGCATGTCTACGCTTGCTTCGGTAGAAGCCATCGCAACCCCAGTATGCCCCCATCGGTTCACCTGGCGAAGGCGACCGACCCCAGGGGGATTCGACTCGTCGTGACATAGGAAGGACAAGAGTGCGGCATAATCTAGACCAAGGTCGCCCGATGACAGCAAAACTTGCCGCCCCTCAAGAGGAGGCGCATGGCCGGGCTTTCAGCCCCGTCCACTTGAAATTCAATTTTGAAACAAGGGGTTAGACCCGTCATGACCACATCCGCCTTCGATCTGGACCGCTTCGTCGCAGCCCAGGACCCACTCTATTCACATGTCGTCGCCGAGCTTGCCGCGGGCCGTAAGCAGAGCCACTGGATGTGGTTCATCTTCCCGCAGGTTGCCGGCCTCGGCTTTTCCGCCATGGCCCAACGCTACGCCATCCGCTCGCGCGCGGAGGCTGAGGCGTATCTCGCCCATCCCATCCTTGGTTCGCGGCTCCTCGAATGCACGCGCCTCGTGCTCGAGGTGAGCGGCAAGACCATTCACGCCATTCTTGGCTCGCCCGACGACATCAAATTCCGCTCGTCGATGACGTTGTTCGACGCGGTGGCGAATCAGCCGATCTTCGCCCAGGCGATCGACAAATATTACGGAGGCGAGAAGGACCAGGCGACGCTCGATCTTCTGGACCGGCTGCGAACCTAGTCCGCTGATTCCGCCGGACGGGAGACGTGGGGAGAAAGGCTCCCTACCACTGCGCGTTATGGTCGCAGAACTCGGCAAGGATAACCGGCGATTAATACCCGCAACTTACGGTTCCGCCTTAACGCGTCTTTTACCGTGGTGGTCCAGTCGCATGAAGCTCGGCACTTTGCTCACGATTTCCGTCGTTTCGCTCTCGGCGGTCGGCGGCGGCCTCGCGCTTTACGTCGCGACCGCGAAATATCAGACCATGCAGCAGGTCTCGGTTGCGCAAGAACGGCTCGCGATCGTCAGGGCGGTCGGAGACATTCCGCGCTATCTCAATTCCGAGCGCGGCTTCACCACCAACATCCTGTTTGGGCCGCCCGCCATCGATCCCAAGATGCGAAGCGATCTGGAGACCTATCGGAAGAACACCGATGGCGCGGTCACCAAGATGCTTGAGCTCCGCAGATCGCTGTCCAGCGCTCTTGACGAAAGCGCCGCGCTCGGCGGCGACATCGATGCGTTGAAGACCCGGTTTTCGTCGCTGCGCGACATGATGGATCGCGCCATGGCTGGCGCCGCCGAAACCCGCCGCGATGCGGCCAAGGCCGTCGTTGCCGAGAATTCCAAGTTCAACGCCGCCGTCACCGCCCTGCTCGACGGCCAGGTTCGCAAGCTCGCGCTGCTCGACGGCGACGCCTACCGGCAGGCCACCTACGCGAATGTCGCCTGGACGTTGCGCGACATCGGCGGCCTCAATGCGAGCACCCACAAGGCGCTGGTCGGGGCCAAGCGCAGTGCCACTGAGGCCGAGATCAAGGACTTGTACCGGACGCAAGGCCGGACCGATCAGATCCTGCTGACGCTCGATCAGTTGCGGACCAGTCCGGGAACCCCTCCCAACGTCGTCGCGGCACTGGAGCGGATGAACGAAGCCTACACGCAGCGCTTCGGCCAGGAATTGAAGATGGTGAAGGATGGCGCCGCGACCGGAAAGTATGAGCACGACGCGGACGCCTTCTTCGTCGAATCGCAACGCGGGTTGAACGCGATCATCGCAGTGCGCGATGCGTTTTACGATCATGCCGAACAGATCCTGTCGGCCGCCTATTCTGCGGCACGGGTGAGTTTCACGCTCGCTCTCATCGTGCTTGTTGCCTTTGTCGCGGCCAGCGCGGCCTTGATCGGCATGATCCGCCGCCGCATCAGCCGCCCCATCGTCGACCTGACCGTCTCGATGTCACGTATCGCCGGAGGCGACATCAGTGCCGAGATTTCCGGTCTGGCGCGCAAAGACGAGATCGGCGCGATGGCTGCGGCCGTCGGCGTCTTCAAGAACAACATGATCACCGCGGATCGGCTTGCGGCCGAGAAGGCATCCGAGAGCGACGTCAAGATGCGGCGCGCACAGATGATGGACGAGCTCGCCCGCAAGTTCGAGGCGAAGGTCAGCGAACTGATCAGCGGCCTCACCCGCGCGTCCGGGGCGATGGAAAATACCGCAAAATCGATGTCCTCGACCGCGGCCTCGACCAATCGGCAGGCCGGCCTCGTCGCGGCGGCGTCGGACCAGACGTCAGGCAACGTCCAGACGGTGGCCAGCGCCACCGAAGAACTGACCTCTTCGATCTCGGAGATCAGCCGCCAAGTCGCTCAGTCCACCCAGATCGCGGCGCGCGCGGTCGACAACGCCCGTCGCACCGGCGACACCGCGCGATCGCTCGCGGAGGGCGCGCAGAAGATCGGCGACGTCGTCACCCTGATTCAGAACATCGCCGAACAGACCAATCTGTTGGCCCTGAATGCGACCATCGAAGCTGCCCGCGCCGGCGAGGCCGGACGCGGCTTTGCCGTCGTCGCCTCGGAGGTCAAATCGCTGGCCGAACAGACCGCCAAGGCAACCACCGAGATTTCGGAGCAGATCGCAGCGATCCAGACCGCGAGCGACGAGACCGTGACCGCGATCCAGGATGTCGTTCACGTCATCACCGAGATCGACCAGATCGGCATGGCCATCGCCTCGGCGATCGAGGAGCAGGGTTCGGCGACCAAGGAAATCTCGCGCAGCGTCCAGGACGCCGCACGCGGCACTCAGGACGTCAATGCCAACATCGCCGGCGTGCAGCAGGCGGCCGACCAGACTGGCAACGCCGCCCAGGAGGTGTTGTCCGCCGCCGGGGAATTGTCCTCGCAATCCCGCGATCTCGCCGACGAGGTCACGCTCTTCCTGTCGGAGGTGCGCGCGGCATAAGCAGCATGAGACGTCGCCGGGGCATACGCAGCTACCGCCCTCGTCGTTTTTTTGCGACACGGCAGCGACCGCAGCGCGACAAGCGCAGGAGGTAACGCGATATTTCAGGTGATAGCAGCGACAGGAAACTTGATCGGGCCAAGATTTAAGGGTCCGATCCGCCGCGTTATTTGTCCCAAGGAGAGATGACGATGAGGAAATTGTTTCTGATTGCCGCGCTCGCCACCTTCGCCGCCGGTTCTGCCTTTGCTCAGGATGCCTGCGAGACCAAGGCGGTCGGCAAGGACGGCAAGCCGCTCGCCGGTGCGGCCAAGACCTCGTTCATGAAGAAGTGCACGGCCGATGCTTGTGCGGCCAAGGCCGTCGGCTCCGACGGCAAGAAGCTCGCGGGCGCCGCCAAGACCTCGTTCATGAAGAAGTGCGAAGCCGGCGGCTGATCCGGACGCAGATCACGGTGACCAATGGTCCCCGCCCTTTGCGGCGGGGTCCGTTGCAACGAAGAGCATACGAAGGAGACTAAGCGTTCTCGCGCATCAGCTCCGCAAGCCCGGCGCCTCTTGGCCGCTCCGCGCGACATATTCGGTGTAGCCACCGCCATATTGGTGGATGCCCTCGGGCGTCAGCTCGAGCACGCGGTTCGACAGCGCGGCGAGAAAATGCCGGTCGTGGGAGACGAACAGCATGGTGCCTTCGAACTCGGCCAGCGCTGTGATCAGCATCTCCTTGGTCGCCATGTCCAGGTGGTTGGTCGGCTCGTCCAGGACCAGGAAGTTCGGCGGGTCGTAGAGCATCTTTGCCATCACCAGCCGCGCCTTCTCGCCGCCCGACAGCACCCGGCATTTCTTCTCGACGTCGTCGCCGGAGAAGCCGAAGCAGCCGGCGAGCGCGCGCAGCGAGCCCTGCCCCGCCTGCGGAAAGGCATCCTCCAGCGACTGGAACACGGTGCGGTCGCCCTCGAGCAGATCCATCGCGTGCTGTGCGAAGTAGCCCATCTTGACGCTGCCGCCGATCGTCACCGCACCGTCATCGGGCTCCGCCGCGCCGGCGATGAGCTTCAGCAGCGTCGACTTGCCGGCGCCGTTGACGCCCATCACGCACCAGCGCTCCTTGCGGCGGATCATGAAGTCGAGCCCCTCATAGATCCGCCGGCTGCCGTAGCGCTTGTGCACGTTCTTGAGCGCGGCCACGTCCTCGCCCGAGCGTGGCGCCGGCTGGAATTCGAATGCCACCGTCTGGCGGCGCTTCGGCGGCTCGACCCGCTCGATCTTGTCGAGCTTCTTGACGCGGCTCTGCACCTGGGCGGCATGCGAGGCCCGCGCCTTGAAGCGCTCGATGAACTTGATCTCCTTGGCGAGCATCGCCTGCTGACGCTCGTACTGCGCCTGCTGCTGCTTCTCGTTCAGCGCGCGCTGCTGCTCGTAGAACTCGTAATTGCCCGAATAGGAGGTGAGCTGGCCGGCATCGATCTCGACCACCTTGTCGATGATACGGTTGATGAACTCGCGATCGTGCGAGGTCATCAGCAGCGCGCCTTCATAACCCTTGAGAAAGTGCTCGAGCCAGATCAGGCTTTCGAGATCGAGATGGTTGCTCGGCTCGTCGAGCAGCATCACATCGGGACGCATCAGGAGAATGCGCGCCAGCGCCACCCGCATCTTCCAGCCGCCGGACAGGACGCCGACGTCCTTGTCCATCATCTCCTCGGAAAAGCCGAGGCCGGCCAGCGCCTCGCGCGCGCGGCTCTCCAGCGCATAGCCATCGAGTTCCTCGAACCGCGCCAGCACCTCGCCATAGCGGGCGATGATCTCGTCCATGTCTGCGGCGCGGTCGGGATCTGCCATCGCCGCTTCGAGCTGCTTCAGCTCGCTCGCCACCGCGGAGACCGGACCCACACCATCCATCACCTCGGCCACCGCGCTGCGGCCGGACATCTCGCCGACGTCCTGGCTGAAATAGCCGATGGAGATGCCGCGATCGACCGCGACCTGCCCCTCGTCGGGATGCTCCTGGCCCGCGATCATGCGGAACAATGTGGTCTTGCCCGCACCGTTCGGTCCGACCAAGCCGATCTTCTCGCCCCTTTGCAGGGCGGCGGAGGCTTCGATGAAGAGGATCTGGTGGCCGACTTGCTTGCTGACGTTGTCGAGGCGGATCATGCGGGCTCGGAGCGTGGACGTGTTGCCGCCGCTCTTAGTTCATGCTGCACCGCGTTGGAAGGCGCAATTTCGAAAAATACAGGCCTCGGGCCGGAGCCTCGGCTCGGTCCGGACGGGCTCTTCTCCGCTCGCCGGCCGATCACCTGCGGTGAACCGAGCGGGCTATTTTTTGCCGCCCGGCAACCGGAATATCTGGTTGCTGAACGGATTTTCAGTCGGAAGGCGGATCAGGATGAAGCTCCGTCCGATGGTACCGTGACAAGCGTTGCAGCCGTCCGTCAGCGTATTCATCGCCTTGACAAAGCTCTTTCCGTCCTTTGCATCGATCGCTCCGGAGATCGACTGGATCGGCCCCATCATGGTGGTGACGTTGTCGACCGGAATGCCCGTGTAGAGCACGGCCGCATCGGCCAGCCCGGTCCGCAGCTGGCCCAGCTCATAGGCGGCGAGCTCCCAGTTCTGCGCCTGGCCAGCAAACCACAATTTGGCGTGCCGGACCTGAATGCGAGTCATGATGTCACCGAGCCGCGGTGTATTGCGGTCGTTACCGGGTGCATCGAGCCCCGATTGCGCAACTGCAAGCGGGATTGCGCCACACGCGACCAGCAGCACTGCAACCAAACCACGCCATTTCATGTCGAACTCCATTTCCCCGCCCACCGGGACACGCCACCCGAAGATCGGTCGTGGGTCCGCGACGCAGGACGTTATTACCGTCCCAGATTGAACCCGTGCTTGCGCTCGATCAAGGTTGCGGGGCCCCCTCTCGACCGTCAGACGATCCACGAAGACCGGACATGCGTCCTTCGTCAGAAACACAGATTGCTGACGAGATTGCCGCGCTTGTCCTTCAAGACGAATGGACATTCCAGGCGCTTCAACGCCTTTTTGGCATCCTGATCGCCAAGGTCGGCCGCACGCTGGTAATAGCTCTTGGCGAGGTCGCGATCCTTTGTGCCGCCACGTCCCTGCTCGGCGAAGGCCCCCATTCGCTCCAGTGCACCCGGATGATTTTGTCCTGCCGCCTTCTCGAACATCGCGCGCGCCGCGACGTCATCCTGCGGACCGCCCTTGCCTTCCGCAAGCATCAGACCAAGCTGGTACTGGGCCTCCGGGTTGGTCTCGGCAGCCTTGGCGAGAAGGTCGCGCGCACGGGCCGGATCGGCGGACGAGGTGCCGCTCCCGCCGAGCGCCGCGAGGTTGCTGACTCCGCGCGGATTGCCGGCCTCGGCCGCACGTTCGAACAGCTTCCGGGCCTGCGCCTCGTCCTTGGTCATGCCGGCGCCGGTTGCATACAGAACGCCGAGCTCCACCATGGCTGAGGTCGAACCTTTATCGGCAGCCCTGCGCCAAGCCGCAATTGCCTCCGCCATCTGCTTGTTGGCGGCGTAGGCGCGACCGAGCTCGAACAGCGCACGACGGGCGGCGCTGGCGGCCTGTTTGCAGAACCTGATCGCGGTCGGAATATCTGCGGGCGCAATTTCGGTCACGCCTTTGATGTCCGACGGCTTGTCCGGGTCGGAAGGATCGGCCGCGATGCGATCGCACAGGACGAGATCGGCGGATTGCGCATGTGCGCCGGACGGTCCGGATGCGAGCGCCAGCAGAGCAAGGCCGAGGACGGGAAGCAGCTTTGGCATGCGACAAGGGTGCGGCGGCGCGCCGGTAAATTCAAGCGCCATCGTAGCATCGAGAGCTGGACGATGCCGGACCAACGCTCTGTCTCAAGTCCCAAAGCGAATGATCCGCCAGAGCGATCAGCTCTGGCGGATCATCGCAGTGAGCCCCCTGCCCCGGGGGTCGTAACGTCGAACTTACGCCGCCGCTTTCGCGCCGGTCGGAACGGAGGAGATCGTCTTCAGCACCTGAGACGCGATCTGGTAGGGGTCGCCTTGCGAGTTCGGACGGCGGTCTTCCAGATAGCCCTTGTAGCCGTTGTTGACGAAGGAATGCGGCACGCGGATCGACGCGCCGCGGTCGGCAACACCCCAGCTGAAGGTATCGATCGAGGCGGTCTCGTGCTTGCCGGTCAGGCGCATGTGGTTGTCCGGACCATACACGGCGATGTGGTCGGCGCGGGCCTCCTTGAAAGCGTCCATCAGCTTCTCGAAGTAGTCCTTGCCGCCGACTTCGCGCATGTGCTTGGTCGAGAAGTTGCAGTGCATGCCCGAGCCGTTCCAGTCGGTGTCGCCGAGCGGCTTGCAGTGGAATTCGATGTCGACGCCGTACTTCTCTGCCAGACGCAGCATCAGGTAGCGGGCAATCCACATCTGGTCAGCCGCGGTGCGCGAGCCCTTGCCGAAGATCTGGAATTCCCACTGGCCCTTCGCCACCTCGGCATTGATGCCTTCGTGATTGATGCCGGCCGCGAGGCAGAGGTCGAGATGCTCTTCGACCATCTTGCGGGCGATGTCGCCGACGAACTTGTAGCCGACGCCGGTGTAATACGGGCCCTGCGGGGCCGGATAACCGTACTCCGGGAAGCCGAGCGGACGGCCGTCCTTATAGAAGAAGTACTCCTGCTCGAAGCCGAACCACGCGTCAGGATCGTCCAAAATCGTCGCACGCGAGTTCGACGGATGCGGGGTCACGCCATCCGGCATCATCACTTCGCACATGACGAGCACGCCATTCGTGCGAGCGGCATCCGGGAACACGGCCACGGGCTTCAGCACGCAGTCGGAGCTATGGCCTTCGGCCTGCATCGTCGACGAGCCGTCAAAGCCCCAAAGAGGCAGCTGTTCCAGGGTCGGAAAGGACGAAAATTCCTTAATCTGAGTCTTGCCGCGCAAATTCGGCACCGGCTTGTATCCGTCGAGCCAGATGTACTCGAGCTTGTACTTTGTCATTGAGCCTCTCTGTCTAATCGAAAGGTGGGGGCGCTGTATCGAGCGCACCCCGCTTACCCGGCCACGATCGGCCAGCGCAGTCTTAAGCATGGAGCATGCCAACCCGCGACGTCCCGCCGCAGTCGGCTGAAGACAGCCCCTTCAGCTCAGCCTTGCGATCACTCCGCGGCTTGGTGCGGCAAACCAGCGCAGGACATGAGACGGCGCACGCGGCGTCGCGAAGGTTTCATGACGGAATCCCGCTTGATTCAGGGGCATTTGCCGCAGCGCCACAAGCCTGACGATCACGGCATTGGCAGCTGATGGAAATTTTCGGAAAGCCGCGGCGTCCGGCCAGCAACCTTCGATCCGGCTCAAGCGTTAGTCAGTTGCCCGCTGCCTTAGGGAAAGCAAAGCCAAAACTGCCTTCAAATTACGCAACGGCTGATTTTGTTTTGATCAGATTGCATTTCTGAAGGCAGGACCGATATCGACCCAGTACCCCCAAGAGAACGAGTCGGGCGCACCATCAGGTTGTGTTCCGATGGAAGGGAGAACGACAATGAACTCAGCCTCCGACACGAAGGGATCCGCCAGGATCTACCAATTCCCGCGTGGAGGCCGCGCCGCTCTTGGCGGCCGATCCTATGGCGAAGGTCAGAGCTCGCCCAACACTTCGCCCAAGTCAATCGCGCAGCCAGCCGCTCAAACCGGACAACCGACAATCTATTCGGGCAGCTGGTATCACGACGAGGCGATCCAAGAAGCCAAGCCGGCGTGGGACCGCTGATGCCGTCGAGAGGTGAAAGGGCCATCGCGGATTGGTGCAGATACTGAAGGGTCGAACGACATCGTTCCGGCCCTTTTCATTTGACGGCTTCAATCGCAAGGCGATCTTCAGCTTACGGATGCAGTCTGAAATGCGGCGCGCCGGCAGACGCTCCCGCTCAGTCATTCTACGAACCGCCCGCCCTGCCGGGATCAGGCAGCCTCGTTCGACTCCGTCTCTGCCGCTTCCATCGCGTCCAGATCGGCGATTACTTCTTCGAACGCCGAAATGGCCTGCTGAACGGCGGCGATCTGCATCAATTCCCAGCCGCTGACCGGACCGGTGCGGTTCTGCAAGGCGACGACGAGATCGCGCCGCTGCTCCTTGAGCTGCACCAGCGGCAAACCATGGTCCGGCAGATGTCTCATCATGGCAATGCTCCAACACCCCTCAATTACAGGCGCTGAAGCTAATCTGCGGTCCGTCGCGATCCGCTTACGAAAGTACGGCAAATTTTAGCAATTATACTTCCGGATTCACGGCGGACATGATCGAGCGCCCGAGCGCCGCGGTGGTGTATGCGGTGGCCCACTCGCTCATATGAAGATGGTCATCACCACCGTCATCCATCGCGGCAAGCGGAATCTGCGCTTCGGTGCACCAACGCTTCATCAGCGCCCAACGCTTGAACAAATTCACCTTGGCCGCGGCACAGACCTTCTCGATCCTTTGCTCAATATCCTCGGCGATTGCGAGCTTCTCTGCGAGATTCACCAATGCCGCCGTGTATTGCAGGTCCATGACCACGACATCCACTGGCTGTTCGGCCAACAAATCAAGCCCGACCGCAATCGCGGCCTCCACGGCAGCCGGATTGTAGCTGATGCTCCGATAGACCGCATTGGTCCCGACCTGCCAGATCACCAGCGCCGGCTGCTCGGCAAGCACGTCGCATTCGAAGCGCGACAACTCTTCCGGAGCCTCCTGCCCGCCAATGCCGCGATTGACGACATCGATCATGCGCCCATAGTTGTTCTGCCGCAGCAGCCATTCGAGCCGGGCGGGAAAAGCCAAGATCCCATTTGCGCCCGCGGTCGACGATGAACCGAGCGCCACAATTCTCGTTTTGCGCCGCCGCTTGAGGCTTTCGGATAGGTGCTTGAGTGGATGCTCAAATCTGACCGGATCAAGATCGGGATTGCGGATTGGTGCGTCCGTCATCTGCGTCTCCGACCGCCATCGCCATCGCGAGTACAAGCTGTGCCGTGAAGCCGCGACCATTGCAAGTCATGGCGCGCTTGCCGATATTAGGACCTTGCCGATATTAGGACTATGGCGCCGATCGGCGTGAGTTGGGATTGATGGGCAATGAACGGAACGGTCGTCGTCATTACGGGAGCACTGGGCGCGCTCGGCAGGAGCGTCGCTGAACTCGCGTTGGCCCGGGGTGCTCGCGTGGCAGGGATCGATCACGCTCAAGCCGAAATTCCGGCGAGCGATGACCGCATCGAACTCGGCGGCGTCGACCTCTCCGACGCTGAGCAAGCCAAAACGGCGCTCGACTCCGTCGCCGCACATTTCGGATCGCTCGACGCACTGATCAACATCGCCGGCGCCTTCGCATTCGAGACGGTCGCCGATGGCGACGACGCCGCCTGGCAGAAAATGCATGCGCTCAACGTGCTGACCGCGCTCCATGCCTCGCGCGCCGCAATTCCGCATCTTGTTCGATCGAAGACAGGCCGCATCGTCAATATCGGTGCGATGGGCGCGCTGCAGGCCGGCGCAGGCATGGGCCCCTATGCCGCGTCAAAGTCCGGCGTCCACCGCCTGACGGAGGCGCTGGCTGCCGAGTGGAAAGGCAAGATCACGGTCAATGCGGTGCTGCCTTCGACAATCGATACGGCCGCCAACCGCGCGGCGATGCCCAAGGCAGAATTCGATAAATGGGTGACGCCGCCGGAGATCGCCGAAGTCATCCTGTTTCTGGCGAGCGAGGCGGCAAGCGGCGTCACCGGTGCGTTGATCCCGGTCGCAGGTCGCGTCTAGCCAGAGCCGACACCTCCCCTGCCCGCTCCGGCCAAGAAATCGCCGGCCGCGCGCTGATTTTGGTCTGGCATTTTTGATCTGCCATTTTTGATCTGCCCTGGGTCGGGACATGAGGCTAGATTTGGCCGTCCTGATTCGCTTGCTCTGGATCGGCCTTGGAAACCGCGCTGTACCTGCCCGTAAAACGCTTCCTCGAGACCCTTGGCCTCTCCGTCAAGGGAGAGATTGGCGGCTGTGACGTGGTTGCGCTGAAGGGCGACGAGCCGCCGATCGTGGTGATCTGCGAACTCAAGCAAGCCTTCAATCTGGAACTGCTGCTGCAGGCCGTCGACCGGGCCGGCGCCTGTGACGAGGTCTGGGTTGCGGCGAGGTTGTCGACCCGCGGCAAGGGCCGCGAGAGCGATGCACGCTATCGCAATCTCTGCCGCAGGCTTGGTTTCGGCATGCTCGGGGTGACGGCCGGAGACGATGTCGAAGTCCTCGTGTCTCCGCCGACCAGCGCACCGCGCCGTAACCCCAAGAAGCGTTCGCGCCTGGTCGCGGAGCATCAGCGCCGCAAGGGCGATCCGGTGCTGGGTGGTTCGACCCGCGCCCCGATCATGACGGCCTATCGTCAGCAGGCGCTGGCCTGTGCGTCGGCGCTGGCGGCCGGACCGCTGCGCGTGCGTGATCTCCGTCCGGAGATTCCGGATGCAGCCAAAATTTTGTTGCGCAATGTCTATGGCTGGTTCGACCGTACCGAGCGCGGCGTCTACGCGTTGACGGAATCCGGCCGCGCCGCCTTGCGCCGCTGGCCGCAGCACACCCACATGCAGGGCACAGAAGTCGGAAATCGCGACGTGGTGAACGCATAACAGGCTTGCCGCGTCGATTTTATATTGCAATGCAACATTCGCCCTTCTAGGTATCCCGGATCATTCACGAGGCCCCAATGAGCGAAGACTGGAATACCAAATATGGCCCCCGGCGCGTCCGGCGTGACCCGCCGACCCTCGAAGAGGCGATTTTCGCTGCATCCGGCATCACCGACGATGTGCAGGCTCAGGCTGAGATCGCGTCGGCGCTGATGGGCCTTCCGCTTGAGCAGGTGCTGCCGGAAGTGAAGAAGGCCAGCCGAGTCGCCGCCCGGACGGCAACCCGCTTCATCACCGCGGACCAAGGCACGCAGCAGCGCGCCGTGGTGGTCGAACGCCGCACTGTCCGGCGCTTCAGCATCGACAAGCGCACGGGCACCTGAGGCCACGCCTTTCCGGTAAGGCTTCGCCGCAAGCGAGCGCATGGCACGCTCCAGCCCAAGCGCCCCTTCCTCGACGAAACAGCGCGTGGCGATCGACCGCCACGCGCTGTTCTTTATAGTCGTCGAATGTTGCCGGGCTCAGGCGGCGTGTTTGGTGCCGTACATGCGCGTCACCAGCTTCCAGCAAGCCCGATTCAAGTTGTAGATGGCACGCGCCGCAGCGATCGGAGTCTCGATCACGAGCTTTGCCAATTCGTCCTGCGGCTGTTGAGCGAGATCGATCGTACCGGTCGATTCGCCGTGGCTGAACACCAGGTGCGCACCGTACTTCGCAGCGAGGGCGCGCATGGCATGGTTCTGTGCACCAGTGGTAACCCGCAGCTTGCCATATCCCTTCCAGCGCGCTTCCGAAATCACCCTTTGAAATAACAGGCTGCCGACGCCGCGCCGACGCACGCAAGCCTCCACGCTGAATGCGACCTCCGGCAGGCCATCCTCGGACTGCTCCGGCGGATGCAGCTCGGCGGCGCCGCGCACGACCCCATTCTCCATGTACGCAACGATGACCGTCCCGTCCGCAGCACATTTCGCGGCATAGCGCTCAATGAAACTGTCATCCAGGAAGCCGTTGAATCGATCGTGACGGCTTTCCGGATCGAGTCGCAGCAGATGGTCACGCAGCAGCGGCAGCTCTTCGTGCTGGCTGAGCGTCCGCACATAGCCGAAGCCCGGCCGCGGACGGAAAACATCTACCTGTGGCAAAGCAAAATCTCCTCTTGGCAACCCTCGAGGAGGCGTCGATCCCTAGACAGACGCTATATTGTGCATCGCAACATGTATTTCAAGCCCGAAAATCTACTGAAAGATCATGAAACCCATGCGACATCGCTTGGCCGCCCGTGATCTCGGCGGAGTTCCTCAAAGCACGAGCTGAGTCTGCGTCACGACAGCGACCAGCCTACCGTCGTCCGTCTCGATCCGAGTCTGCCACACCTGGGTACGGCGCCCTCGATGAATGGGGCTGGCTGTTGCGATCACGGTCGCGCCTTCCTTGGCGCCGCCGATGAAGTTGGTCTTGCTCTCGATCGTGGTCGTGCCCTTGGCGTCTTCCGGCAAATTGACGACGGTCGCGGCTGCACCGACCGAATCAGCCAGTGCCATCACGGCGCCGCCGTGGATCGTGTGGTTCAGCGTGCAGAGATCGGAACGCACCAGCATGCGAGCGACGACCCGATCCGGATGGGCCTCGGTAAACGTGACACCCTTCAGTTCCGCAAAGGGCATTTTGAGCGCGTTGATCTTTTCAAGAGGCGTCATGTTTCAAGAGGCGTCATGCCCTCCCCCCATCCCCCGCTGAGCGGAGGACGCTGCGGAGATTGGCCTACGCCGTGGGCCCAGGCAACGACGTGCGAGGTCATTGCCCGGGACGGCTCGTTCCTAGCCGGCATTTTCCACGCCGCACCATTCGGCGACGAAGAGCGCAGTCGCCTTGGTCGATTTGCGCAGCGATTCGAGGTCGACGAATTCGTTGAAGCCGTGCATGGCGGCACCGCTCGCACCGAAGCAAAGGCTCGGGATGTCGTAGTTCAGTCCATAGAACCGCGTGTCGGTCAGCGCAGTGAAGACGAGATCCTCCACGTCACCGCCGAACACGGCATCGTAGGCGCGGCCGAAGGCAGCCTCCGGCTCCGCCGCGCCAGTGAGTTCGTAGCCCTCCGAGAGGAAGCCCGACCATTCCACGACCGGCGGATTGTTGGAGAGGAAGCGATGATGACGCGCGGCCGCCGCAACGCAGGCCAGAATCTCGTTCTGACATTCAGACACTGACCACCCCGGCAGGATGGCGATGCGACAGTCGACGTCGCACCAGGCGGGCACGCTGGAGGCCCAATCCCCGCCCTTGATGATGCCGGGATTGAAGTTGATCGGGTGCTGGAGCGTCTTGAAGTACTGATCGCTCTGGGCGCGGCCGTTCCATTCGGCCTCGAGTTGCTCGAGTGCCTGGATCAGGTGGTAGGCCGCCGTGATCGCGTTGGCGCCGGATCCGGCCTCGAAGACATGGACCGGGAAGCCGCGAACCTTTAGGCGAAACCAGATCACGCCGACCTGGGAACGCACCATTTTGCAGTCGGTCGGCTCGGGAATGAAGCAGGCGTCGGCCCGATAACCCCGGTGCAAGGTGGAGAGCGCACCGATCCCCGTGCTTTCCTCCTCGATCACCGACTGGAAATGAATTCGTCCCGTCGGCTTCAGCCCCGCGGACTTGATTGCGTCCAACGCATAGAGCGCACCGATGGTGCCGGACTTCATGTCACAGGCACCGCGCCCGTACATCTTGCCGTCCTTGACTACCGGGGAGAACGGCGGGGTCTCCCACATCTCGAGCGGGCCGGCGGGCACCACGTCGCAATGCCCCTGGAGAATGAGCGATTTGCCGGCGCTACTGGACGGACGATAGGTTCCGACCACGGTGCGGGCCTTGGAGAAATCGGTCTCGACCGGACCGTAGCCGCGCAAATCCTTCAACTCGTCGAGGTCGATGTGCCAATCGTCGACCTCGTAGCCGCGCTCGCGCAACAGATCGCCAATCATGTCCTGGCAAGGCCCTTCCGCACCGCGCGTGGAAGGGATCGCGACGAAGTCGCGGGTCGTCGCCAATTGTCGGTCAAAGCTCTCGTCGACCGCATCGACGATGCGGTGCGCAATATCTTTTGTGATCATCGCATTAAACATTCCCGTTACTCAGAGCGATCAAATCACAGTTTTGCATCCGATGGCACGCTTTTTGGGCGCGCTTTCAGAATCGCAGATGTCCCCCTACATTGGCGCATGCGGTCGTCCTTCGGGATGTCCGTCAAACGCAATATTCCGTCGGATGATCGGCGTACTGGGCTATGTCTCGATTTAGCCTCGAAGCGGTCGGCTGTCGTAGATCAGATGGCGGGGCCAATGGCAGAAGATCGAGAGCAAGTAATGGGCGCGGAACTATCAACGATTCGCCACGGTCGGCCGTCGTCCCGGCTGATCGGGGGCCTGATACTTGCGGTGATCCTCATCGCACCCGCCAAAGCCCAATATATCGGCCGCGAGCAGGACATCACCGATCTCCGACTCGGACAACGCGTGATGGTCGATGACGGAACTTGCCCGGCGGGTCAGGTCAAAGAGGTGTCCGGCGCCAAGATGACGTCGGCCGGTGTCGAACGAGCGAGGCAGTGCATCCCGCGTTTCGGACCCAAGAGATAGCCTCGCCAGAGTGCCTCGCTCCGCGCGCAGCAGCGATCGCGGCTATTTGGCAGGATCGAACATGCACTGAAGAACGGGCTTGGCGATCTTGGTAAAGGTTGGCCCGATTTCCGATCGCTTCGCCGGGGGGACCCAATCGGTCTCGATAGTCGGAACACCGGTTTCGCTGATGCCGCGCAACAAGGCTTCGCGCAGGTCGTTGTCCTCAACGAGGGCTGCAGCGTGGTCGTGAAGACACGAACACACTTCCTCCGGGTGCGCCCACCGGCCCAGCATGTGCGGCGCACATTGGCGCACGAAATCTCCCGGGGGATCCGGCAGTTTCGCGCTCGGACGCGCGTGGACCGAAGGCTGAAGGCTGAAGCAGACGGCGAGGGCCGCAAGACCAAGACGGAGCAGCATGGTGAGCCGTTGTTCCTCAGGTTCTTTCAGGGGCGACATGCGATGGCAAGTGGGCTGATCTGACCGTCCGACCGCCTCCCTCTGCCCTCAACCGGGTATCACCACTGAGGTGGATAACCGTCGCGGGTTTCGTCAGTTCTGCGCGACAAGCGGAAAATGGTTTCATCCCCGACAGAATTGTTTCATCCCCAAGCTTCCGACGAAACAAACCCAGGTCCTTGAGCTTTCAAATGCTTACGTCCGGATCTTAACCTCGGAACTCAGTCCGCCGAGCCCCGCTCCATTGCGAAGCATCCGCGCCCTCTCATTGAATGCTCTCTTATTGAATATAGTCGCCACACTTCTGAACCACGCCGTTATCGGCATTGCCCCAGGGCATGATCGGTACAGTGGACGTGGAGTTCTTCGGCGATCCCTCGATCAGCTTGTCCGAGTAGACCATATAGACCAGCGTGTTGCGCTTGGCGTCGCAGCCGCGAACGATCTGCATCTTTTTAAAGAAGAGCGAGCGGCGCTGACGGAACATATCATCGGCCTGCTCAAGCTTGCGCTTGAACTTGATTGGGCCAATCTGCCGGCAAGCCAATGAAATGTCTGACACCTGCTCGGCCAGCCCGAGCCAGCCCGTATAACCGCCCTTTTCCGGCACGGTAAAGTGACAGGCCACGCCGTCCACCTCCGGATCGTCGACCCCATAGGTCGCGAGCTTGTCGTTGGGGCTGAGCAGCTTGAAGACGGTGGAGCGACGGAAGATGAGATCGGGCTCGTCGGCTGCCGAGGCGGATAGGATGGGTGAGAATAGTCCCACAAGCAGCAGCAAAGTGAGGCTTTTCAGTCCCCGATTACGCAGATCGACGGAGCCAAACGTCATCTTAATCTCCCATTTTAGGCGACGCCAAGGCGCCACCCGACTTCCGCCCATGTAGGAACACAAAAGGCTGTGAGGAAGGGATCCGACAGCGCCTGATCGCGAGCTCGTTTAACGTGATGTGAGGCTTTTTTGCTACGCTGACGCCGAATCGCAGAGGGTAGAAGCCCCAAGCTGGTGAACGTGGACTCCCGTCCGCGACACTAAGACACCATATGGTTGTTGAGGATCCGTGAGAATGCTCTGCGTTCGTTCGGCCATCAGGCGCAGGTTTTATTGTGCTGCAGTGATTTCAGCATCAGTTGCGATCACTGCCAGCTCACAGGCCAACGCTGCGGGTTTTTCCTACTGGACGGATTCCGATTCCAGTTTCTACCGCCCGGCGCCGCTGATCATTCACCGGTCGCCGGTCAGAGCGCGCCACCATCAGGCCAAGCCCGCGGTCGTAGAGAAGGATGCAGCCAAGCCGCAAGGTCCCCTCATCGTCGCGATCTCGATCAACAAGCAGCAGGTCAAAATCTACGACAGCAACGGGTTGTTCGCCGAGGCACCGGTCTCCACCGGCATGAAAGGTCACCCCACCCCGACTGGGGTATTCAGTATCATCCAGAAGCAGAAATACCATCGGTCCAATATCTATAGCGGCGCGCCGATGCCCTTCATGCAGCGCATCACGTGGTCGGGTGTCGCGCTGCACGCCGGCGTGTTGCCGGGATACCCGGCCTCCCATGGCTGCATCCGCATACCTCCAGCCTTCGCCGTGAAGATGTACGGCTGGACCAGAATCGGCGCCCGGGTGTTGGTGACCTCCGGTGAGGTCGAGCCGTCGAATTTCACCCATCCGCTGCTCGCAGCGTTGAAAGCGCCGCAGCCAAGCGCGTCGGCTCAGCCGGACACCAATGCTCCGGCCGCTCCGAAAGCCGACAAGGGCGCCGCCCTGAGCCCGCCCGTGACCGTGGGCAGTGACATCGATCTGCGCTCCACGATCGGTCATGATAATGGCGCCAAATCCACGGACGCAGCAGTGCTGCTGCGCGGGCAGACCCGCACGGCTGATGCGGGCAGTTTGAACACGCCAGCCACCGTGACCGACGTCTCCGCCGTGCAAGTCACGCCGCATCCGGCTTCCGTGACGAGCACGACGGCAGGCGAGGCTGCGCTCGACGCCCCGAGCCGGCCGACAAGCGCCGCGCCCGCCGCCGCTCAAACGTCGCCGAGCGGAATCGACGCAGGAACGGGAGACATCCCGACCAAGCCGGGTGTCGCCACGATGGCGCAGACCGGTACGGTGCAGGAGAACAGGCTGGTCAACGAGACGGCCAAACGCGATGATCCCGAGGCCGTCGGCCAGACTGCCGAGAAGCCTGCTGATGCGGCCGCGACGAAAGATCCGACGACAAGTGCTGTACAGCAGGCGGTCTCAGGCGGACAGCCCGAAGCCCAACCAATCGATAAATCCACCGAGCCCGCCGGGACGACCGCGGACAGCCCAGCGAAGCCAGCCGACAAGGATCAGACCCGGGTGTCCGAAGGCGACAAGCCGCTCCCGGTCAAGCCCGAGTTGAAGCGCAACAGCGCGATTGCAATCTTCATCAGCCGGAAAGATTCCAAGCTCTACGTCCGGCAGAATTTTTCGCCGGTATTCAAGGTTGAGGTCACGATCGCGCCAAGTGATCGGCCGCTTGGCACTCATGTGTTCACGGCCTCGACCGACAAGGCTGACGCCGACGTCATGCATTGGTCGGTGGTGTCGCTTCCGGTCTCTCCGCGCAGTATGGCGCGCAATGACGATGGCGGGCAGACGCGCCACGGCAAGAAGCGCGGCGAAATACCGCTCGAAGCCAAAGACGCCTCGCAGCCGGACAGCCCGGCCGAGGCTCTCGACCGCATCGCCATTCCCGCTGACGTCCTGGCCTGGCTCGGCGCAGCGCTGTCGAACGGCAGCTCGCTGATCGTGTCCGACCAGGGCATCAACCAGGGCGAGACAGGAGAGGGCACCGAATTTATCCTCTCGTTGCGCTGACCGCCTTTGTCCTTTCCTGACGTGAGCCAGCTGGGTTAAGTGCGCGGCATGACCGAGCTCGCCGCCCCTGCTCGCCTGGGCACGCCGCAATCTGACGGCGCGCAAAACGCACTCGACCGCCTGACGTCGCTCGGCTGGCGCGGGGGCTTGGCCGCCATTCTGGGCGGCCTCGTACTCTCCTTCCTCCTATTCGGATTTGCCGTCGTCTACTTCCGCAACGCGGATATGGACTTCATGGTGATCTACAACGCGCTGGTCATGAACGATGGCAAGCCGCAGGCGTTTTTCGATCACCCGGCCTACCTCACCATTATCGGCGTGAAGTCCTGGTTTCGACTTCTGCACGCGACTGGCCTGCTCGATGCCTGGACCTTATCCGCCATTCCACCCGCGTCCGATGCGGCAGCATTTGACGCCGCGATGACGCACGCCGTTCGTGCCGGCCGAATGTTTGCACTTCTGATTGCGCTCGGCTGCGTGGTGGTCTTCGCATTCCTCATTCGCCGCATCGTCCGGGATTGGCGGGTGGCGCTGCTCGCCACCATGGCTTTCGCGCTCTCCGGCGGGATCGCGGTGCATTCGCGTATCCTCCGCAGCGAACTGATCGCGGCCATGCCCGTGATATCAGCGTTGATGATCCTCATCGTGGTGAGCCGCCGCGGCTGCACCGCGCGCCCGCTGGCCTTGGCGCTCGCATCGGCTTTGTGCGTGATCGGGCTCGAGAACAAGGTACAGGCCATCCTGTTGATCGGCGCCCTCCCCGTTCTGATCCTGCCGTTCGGCAGTGGCGCCGGCGGCAGCGCCCAATTCTGGAACCGCAACTCCGGATGGATCGCCGTCATCGCGGCAACGATCGCCGCCGCAGTCGCAACCTGGATGGCTTGGCCGCTGCTCGTCGTCGGATTCGATCGCGCCCTGCTCGACGCCACGCAGCTTCGTCCCATCCTGTTCAACGGCTTCGGTTACTATCAAGCTGCGCTTTTGCTTTTCGTTCTGAGTTGCATAATCATCTACGCCCGGATCTGGCGCACCAGCGCCGCTGAGACCACGGCGGCGATCGCAGCCGTGGTCGCCGGGGCGGCGCTGGCACTGCTGTTGCTCGACCGGGACTATGACAGCGGAAATGTCGTTGCCGTCCTCAATCCGCTGGAGAAGATGTTGAGCTTCGCCGACGCCAGCACCTCCGACGCTGCGCACGCCTCGAGCCCAGGCGCCGCATTGTTGTTGCTGCTGCAAGGCCTGGGATCAGTGCTGGCTCGCTATACTTTTGTGCTCCATTCCTCGGCTCGGCCGACCGTGTTCCTGACCTGGCTGATCGTTCCGGGTCTCGTGGTGGCATGGCGCCGCGGCGAGCGGGTCGTGGCCCTGCAAGCGCTCCTGCTCTTGCTCGCTGCCGTCGCGATCGACACGCTCGGTGTCCGCCGCGGCCTGAAAACGGAATATTTCATTTTCACCGACCCCCTGATCGTCCTCGCCGGCGCGCTCCTGCTCGACCGCCTGACGGACCTCGGCCAGTACCGCTTCGCCACAGCGATCGGCTATACGCTGGTCGCACTTCACATCGTGATCGGACAGGCCGAGCCGGTGAAATATGCGACCAGGCGGACCGGTCCTGAATCTGTCTGCGAATGGCGCGGCTACTACCTGCCCCTGCTCCAGCTGCCCTGGTGTTCGCCCTCGAAGAGCTGATCGGTTGGAACCAACGCACATTTATTTTACCGGGGGCCATAAACCACACTTCCGAAGAATGCTGCGGATGACGGCAATTTGGGCGTGTTTCGCTGATCGTTTCCTTTGCCGCCGCTCGAAGGTCTGGGCTAATATCCTCAACCGGATGGGGCCTGGATGAAACCCCGGCACGGGTACCGTGCAGCGCGGACAATTCGAGGGAACAAAATGCGTGTTGCAGCAGGACTGATCGTCGCAGGTTCCTTGGCAGTGTCGATGCTTGCCTCTGGAACGGCATGGGCCCAGGCGCAGAGGACAGCTGCAGCTGCCCCCGCTCCTGCAGCGCCAGCAGCGCAGCCCGCTGCGCAACAACAGCCGCCCCGTCCGCCTTGCATGAATCCGGATGCGCTGGGCGTCGGCCGCACGGTCGAGATCGATACCACCGGGGGGCCCGGCTTCGGCTTCGAGCACTTCAAGGAACTGGATTTCCTCCGCGACCACGAGGTGGTGCTCACCTTCGATGACGGTCCGTGGCCGGAGAACACCCCCGCTGTCCTGAAGGCGCTGGCTGATCAGTGCACGACCGGCATCTTCTTCTCGATCGGCAAGCACGCGACCTATTATCCGGAGATCCTCAAGCAAGTGTACAATGCCGGGCATACGATCGGCACCCACACTTGGTCGCATGCAACGCTCACCAACAAGAAGCTGACGGAGGACCAGCGCAAGGAGGAAATCGAGAAGGGCATCAGCGCGGTGAAATGGGCCCTTGGCGGTGTTTCGCCAGCGCCGTTCTTCCGTTTCCCGGCCCTGCAGCACCCGCCGGAGATCGTGACCTACCTCGGCACCCGCAACATCGGCATTTTCTCCTGCGACCTCGATTCCTTCGACTTCAAGGCGCGCAACGCCCAGCAGGTCATCGACGTCACCTTCAAGAAGCTAGACAAGCTCGGCAAGGGCATCATCCTGATGCACGACTTCCACAAGCACACCGCCGAAGCGCTTCCCGAGTTGCTGCGCCGGCTCAAGGCTGAAGGCTACAAGGTCGTCGCGATGCGCGCCAAGGCACCGGTGCAGTCGCTGCCGCAGTATGACGAGGAACTGCTGAAGGATGCGAAGCTGCCGACGGTGAGCCAGCGTCCGGTGTCGAGCGTCGTGACCACGGTCTCGGAATAACGCGGTCGCGTTGCATCGCTCGTGGCTGCGCTCCGGATCGAGGGCTATGTCATCGTCTCGGCCGAAGGCATGCTTGCGGACGCCCGCAATGTCATGCCCGACGCTTTGAAGTTCGAGGGCGATGCCAAGTTCTTCTCCGCCGCCCTCGACCGTGCCGATCTGATCGTGCACGGCCGCAATTCCTACGAAGACCAGCCGAACTCGCCGAAGCGCAAACGTATCGTCCTGACCCGCGGCGTCAAAGCGCTGGCGACGGATCCCGCCAATCCCAAGGCGACCTTGTGGAACCCCGCCGGCGCTTCGTTCGAAGGCGCTTGTGCGGCCGCCGGCATCGAGAGCGGCACGGTGGCGATCATCGGCGGCCCCGGCGTGTTCGCCATGTTCCTGGACCGCTACGACACCTTTTATCTCTCGCAGGCCCCGCATGTGCGCCTGCCGGGCGGCGAGCCCTGCTTCCCCGAGGTGACTGCCGAGTGCTCGCCGCAGCGGGTGCTGGCGGACCATGGCCTGCAACCCGGCACGACCACGATGCTCGACCCGGCCTTCGATGTCGAAGTCACCGCCTGGGAGCGCCGCCGCTAGGCCATGGCCGTGCGGACATTGAAGAGGAGCCTACGCGTCAAATGTCTCCATAGGCCGTCTCGGCCGGCTTTGCCGGTCCGCGGCCATAGCCGAAGATCATGAAGAGTGCGCCGATGATCGAAAGATTCTTCAGCGCGTCGATCAGGGTTTTCGCGTTGTCGGGCGGCGTCTGGTTCCAGAAATCGTGGAAGTAATAGATCGTCGCACCCACGAAGATGATCATCAGCAGCGAGAACAGCCGCGGCAGGAAATTGATCGCGATCATCAGCCCCGCAACGATCTCGAACACGCCGACCCCGATCGCCAGCATCTGCGCCGTCGGCATCTTGGTCATCGCCTCGAGCTGTGCGGTGTAGGGCGCCACGATCTCCGGGAGCGTCACCTTGCTGGCGATGAAATCGGCCGTCGCCTGAATGCCGAACAGCTTGGTCGCGCCCGTGTAGATAAACAGCACGGCGAACAGAACGCGCCCGAACGTAATGAATGCTGGCATGCTTGGCCTCACAGTGAGCTTGTTTGGCGGGGAACCGGCGAAAGTATGGAGCTTCTCCTCGATCCTTTCAAACAATCAAATCGCGGGCGGAATACGGCCGAACTCGGACGAATTCCGCCACACGCCGGTCAAATCACGCAAACAGCGTCGGCTGCGCCCGCCCGGCCCGCTCCTGAGCCTCGACGGCCGCCACCGCCGTCATGTTGAGGATGCCGCGCGCGGTCACCGACGGCGTCAGAATATGCGCCGGCCGCGCCGGGCCGATCAGGATCGGGCCGACTGGAACCGCGTCCGCGAGCACCTTGATCATCTGATAGGCGACGTTGGCGGCATCCAGGTTCGGCATGATCAGCACATTCGCCACGCCGTCGAGATCGGAATGCGGCAGGATCAGCTTGCGCGCCGTCGCCGACAGCGCAGTGTCGCCCTGCATCTCGCCGTCCGCCTCCAGGTCTGGCCGATGCTGTTTCAAGAGCGCGGTCGCCTGCCGCATCTTGCGCGATGATTCGGTGTCGTAGCCGCCGAAATCGGAATGCGACACGAAGGCGATCTTCGGCTTGATGTTGAAGCGCGTGACGTGATTGGCCGCGAGCGAAGCCATTTCCGCCAGTTCCTCGGCGGTCGGGTTCGGCCGCACCTGGGTGTCGGCGATGAAATAGGCGCCCTTGCTGGTGATGGTCAAAGCCAGCGCCGCGAAATCGCTCACCCCCGGCATGAAGCCGATGATCTCGCGCACATGACGCAGATGGCTCATATAGCGGCCCTCGACGCCGCAGATCATCGCGTCCGCCTCGCCCCGGATCACCGCAAGCGCCGCGATCACGGTCGCGTTGGTGCGCACCACCGTGCGCGCCGCGTCCGGCGTCACGCCGCGACGGCCGGCGACGTCGATATAGGTCTGCACATAGGAGCGATAGCGCGGATCATCCTCAGGATTGATGAGATCGAAATCCTTGCCCGCCTTGATCGACAGGCCGAAACGGTTGATGCGCGCCTCGACCACCGAGGGGCGTCCGACCAGGATCGGCCGCGCCAGCTTCTCCTCGAGCACGACCTGCGTCGCCCGCAGCACGCGCTCGTCCTCGCCCTCGGCGTAAATCACCCGCACCGGCTGGGTCTTCGCCTTGGCGAAGACCGGCTTCATGATCAGGCCGGAGCGGAAGGCAAAGCGCTCGAGCAGCGCGGTGTATTCGTCGAAATTCTTGATCGGCCGGGTGGCGACGCCCGAGTCCATCGCGGCTTTCGCGACGGCAGGAGCGATGCGCAGGATGAGGCGCGGATCGAACGGCGACGGGATCAGCGAGCCCGGGCCAAACCCTTGCGTCTCCCCGTTGTCGAAGCCGCGCGAGACGGCATCCGACGGCGGGTCCTGCGCGAGCTGGGCAATCGCGTCCACCGCGGCCTGCTTCATCGCCTCGTTGATCGCGGTGGCGCCAACATCGAGCGCGCCGCGGAAGATGAAGGGAAAGCAGAGGACGTTGTTGACCTGGTTCGGGAAGTCGGAACGCCCGGTGCAGATCATCGCGTCTGGCCGCGCGGCGCGTGCCTCCTCCGGCATGATCTCGGGGTTCGGATTGGCGAGCGCCATCACCAGCGGCTTGTCGGCCATCTGCTTGACCATGTCAGGCTTCAGAACGCCGCCGGCGGAGACGCCGAGGAAGATGTCGGCGCCGCCGATCACTTCGCTGAGCGTGCGCTTGTCGGTCTTCTGCGCGTAGACCGCCTTCCAGGGGTCCATCAGCGTGTTGCGGCCCTCATGCACGACGCCGTCGATGTCGGTGACCCAGATGTTCTTGCGCTGCGCGCCCATCGAGACCAGGAGATTGAGACAGGCGATCGCGGCAGCACCCGCGCCCGAGGTGACGATCTTGACCTCCGAGAGCTTCTTGCCGGCGAGCGAGAGCGCGTTCTTGATCGCCGCGCCCACGATGATCGCGGTGCCGTGCTGGTCGTCATGAAAGACCGGGATCTTCATGCGCTCCTTCAGGCGCGCCTCGATCTCGAAGCATTCCGGGCCTTTGATGTCCTCCAGATTGATGCCGCCGAAGGTCGGCTCCAGCGCCGCCACCGTCTCGACCACGCGATCGATGGTGTCGGCATTGATCTCGATGTCGAACACGTCGATGCCGGCGAATTTCTTGAACAGCACCGCCTTGCCTTCCATCACCGGCTTGGAGGCCAGCGGGCCGATATTGCCGAGGCCGAGCACCGCGGTGCCGTTGGAGACCACCGCGACCAGGTTGGCGCGGGTGGTCAGCGTGGCCGCCTCCGCCGGATTGTTGGCGATCTCGGTGCAGGCCGCGGCCACGCCCGGCGTATAGGCCAGCGCCAGGTCGCGCTGGTTCGCAAGCGGCTTGGAGGCCTGGATCTCCAGCTTGCCCGGGCGAGGCAGCCGATGGTACGCCAGTGCTGCGGAATGGAGATCTTCAGAATAGGACGACATAGGTGCTCCAGCGTTTCCGGCCCGGACTGTTGCTTTCGTGAACCTGGTTCAGGAGGGCGTTTTTCCGGCAAATGGGAAACGCATGTGAAGCACGCGAAACAGCTTTCGTGCAACATCCGAAACCATGCCGATCAACAGGCGGGGGCGGCAAATTCTCAAGGCTACAGAAGGACATCCCTACCCGATCCATTCTGCCAAGACTATGACCATTGCTTTGACCATTGCCTAAACCGTGAGCGGGGCATCGAATGAAACGGATTCTGGCGGGCATTCTCGCTGCGGTTGCAATTGCAGTCGCGGGCTTTTTCGGCTTTGGCTGGTACGCTCAGCATCGCGCCACCGCGGAGGTCGACGCGGCGTTCGACCAGATTCGCGCCGGCGGCGGCAAGGCCAGTCACGGCAAGGTCGCGTTCGACTGGCGGGCGCGGACGCTGGCGATCGCAGACATCACCACGGAGACGGCGAGCGATCCGCCCGTGCGGGTGAAGATCGGAAGCCTGACGGCGGCAGATGTGAGCCAGCCTGACGCCGCCAGTGTCGCCGCGGCCAGCATCGAGCTGAAAGACCTCGAGCTCGGCGCTCAGCTCCCGGCCCCCTCGGCGGCACAAATCACCTACAAGGTACCCGAGCTGCTCTTGAAGGATTACTCCGGCCCGACGCACCTGCAGCGGCCGCCGGCGGGCACGTCGATCCTCGATGTCTATCGCGCCGTGCTCGAACAGTTCGTCGCCCTCAGCGCCTCCTCCGCCTCCATCCCTCGCGTCGACGCCACCATCGTGTCGGGCCCCGGGACGACCGACGTCAGCTATACCGGGCTGACGATCGAGGGCATCAAGAACGGCCGGATCGCGCGCCAGAAGATCGAGAAGGTGACGTTCACGGCCAGCCTGCCCCAGCCGGACGGCAAGACCGACACGACGCCAGGCAAGATGCGCGGCCACATTGCCGATATCGCCCAGATCGACTTCGATGCGAATGTGGCCCTCGCGGCGCTGGACCCTGACAAGGCCAATGACGACCACATCTACCCCGTCTCGGGTCGGGTCTCGACCGGCGCCTATGAGATCGCCACCGACCAGGGCATCCGGATGCGGATCGAGGGGATCAGCGCGGAAGCCATGAGCTTGCGGCCTGCGAAACTGCAATTGCCCGCGCTCCTCACGGCGCTTCCGCCGGCTGGGGCGCAGCCGACTCCCGAACAGGCCCGCGAGTTGCTGACGAAAGTTGCGGGCATCTATGACGGTCTTCAGATCGATCGGGTCGAACTGCGCGGCCTCTCGGCCGAGACCCCGGAAGGTCCGGTCAAGCTCGCCACCGTCAGCCTCGACCTGCGGGACGGCAAGGCCGATATCGCCGCCGAGGGGCTGGATGCCCGATCGCCGCAGGGACCCGTCAAGCTCGGACGCTTCGCGCTGAAAGCGTTCGACGTCGCGGGGATGATGCGGCTCAGCGCGCAATTCGCCGATAAATCCGTGCCGCAACAGCGCGGCGCGGCCTTGGCGATGCTGAAACTCGTCGAAGGCATCGAGCTGAAGGGGCTCGAAGCCCCGTTCAAGTCCAGCAAGAAGCAGGTCCGGATCGATAATGTCGCGCTGAACTGGGGCCAGTTCATAGGGCCGTTCCCGACCCAGGCCCACCTGACGGCCAAGCTGGCGGGGCCGATCGATCCGTCCAATCCGGCCCTGCTGCCGCTGCTCGCAGCCGGCATCGACCAACTGGCGCTGGATGCCGATCTCGGCGCCGCCTGGACCGAGACTTCCAGCAGCTTTGCGCTCTCGCCGGTGAAGCTCGATCTCGCCAACCTGCTCGGCGCCTCCGCGAACCTGTCGCTCGCGCATGTGCCGCGCGGGCTGTTCACGCCAGATCCGCAGGCCGCGGCTGCGATGGCCGCGCAGATCGAGGCCAATGGGCTCGAGCTGTCGTTGCGCGATCTCGGTGCGATCGATCTTCTGGTCGCGCAATATGCGCGCACGCACACGATGACGCGAGAGGATGCCAGACAAGCCCTGGTTGCCAGCTTCAAGGACAGCAGCCAACAATTTGCCGTCGACAACCCTGACGTCGCGGCCGCCGTGGAGGCCATCAGCCGCTTCATCGAGACGCCGCGCCAGACGCTGACGCTCAAGCTGACGCCGCGCGCCAAGGTGCCGGCGCTGCAGCTGGTCCAGTTGCTGAAAACCGATCCGTCGATGGCGCTCACGCAGTTCAAGATCGAGGCCTCGACGGGGCTGTGAGACCAATGAAACACATCTCTCGTACCGAGGTGAAATGACGGATTGAGAGCGAGCGAACTCGGTCATCGCTTGAATGCCTTCGTGACGCGGCGCTCGATCGAGCGTCGCCAAGAGAAGTGAGCTGACGCGCTGACGCCGTCCCGCGGCGCAATCACACCCGGGTTGTGCGTGTCAGGTCGCCCCTTCGAAAGCGAAGAGAGCGCAGGGAATGCCGGGTGAAGGCCTCACCCATGGCCCGCCTGCAACGAGAAAAGCAGGCGGCAGTTACCACAGGTGCAGCCGATCAACCGGCATTCCCTGCGCGATGGTTTTAACGGCTGCTTCGCGATCTCCCTGGTGCGCCGGGCTTGTTGGCCACCATGTGCGACGACGCGTGAAACGCGTTGCGCAGGGCATCAGCGTCGGGATGCCAGGACCACGCGACTTGACCGTCCGTCTCGGCGCTCATCGTCTGTTGGCGCCTCCACGTCCACCGCTCCCCGCCTCACCGTTCGTGACGATCGGCCGAAACGTCCCTCTTCATCGAGGCGGGATGCGCGGAAAGATCGTCCTGATTTGCCCGACACGGCAAGCGCGCAAGCCTGCGACAGAGTGGCACGACAGGCAGTTGGTGCAGAAGGGGCATGCGAAGATCGCCCGTCGGGCGACTGTGCTGTGATCGGCAGCGGCGCCGTGTCCATTCACGCTGGTGCCGTACACCTCTGCTATTCGGCAGACCGACCGGGCCTCGAATCGACGCTGCCTCCGCCAAATGCCAATCCTTACGGCTGCTGTCCTTGGGGCCGCGACGGTCACTTTTCGTCATGTTGCGTGTGGGGACGACGTGAACCAATCGAGGACCACTTACTACGCCGAGCTGTACATCTATCCGATCGTTGTCGCCGGACTGCTGCTCTATGAACTTGCGGACAGCGGCTTGGCATTGCACCCGCGCTGGTTCGTCGCAGCCGCCTGCGGAGCGATACTCTGGACGCTCGCCGAATATCTGGTGCACCGGTTCCTGTACCATGAAGCGCCTGTTCTCAAGGATCTCCACGGGATGCATCACGCCCGTCCATCCGACCTCGTCGGAGCGCCGATCGGGGTCAGCGCCGTCATTTTTTGTTCATGGTTCTTCCTGGTCGCACGCGTCTCGGACGTCGAGATCGCAAGCGGAAGCGCGAGCGGCCTGATCCTCGGTTACGTTCTGTATCTGACGGTCCACGACGCGGTACATCGTTGGCCGCTGAGCGAAGACTCATGGCTGCGCAAGCATCGACTCCGGCATCTGCGCCATCATCGCGATCCCAAGCCGGGTAATTTCGGCGTCACGACGAGCTTCTGGGATCATGTGTTTGGCACTGCCATCGTGCCAAAACGCGCGCGCCCGCAAGACGCCTGACGGCGGCAAACGCTTCAATATGCCCGCGAGCCGTCCAAGCGAATGCCATGCGCGCCTTCCGAACGCTCGCTCAGTGTGCGCGATCGATCGATATCCGGTCCCCGATAGAGATGCTCGGGGACCGTTCCAAGCGTCGATTCATGCACCTGTTCCGGCGCAAGGCCGTAGAACCTTTGAAAACTCATGATCAGCGGCCGCCACCGGTCGGGATCGACCTTGTTCGGATCCGCCGGGTTGAGGATACGTTGCTCACAATAGACCCGTTGGACCCGAACCTCGAAGATCTGGACACGGCCACGCAACGCTGCATCGTTGCCGGCAAGATCGTGATGGGCCTCAACCACACACTCCATCTGCACGGGGCATTGCTTCACCCGCGGCGGGGCCACCGTCTCGGACGGCACCGGCGTGAACTCCGAGATGCCGAACTTGTCCTTCTCGCAACGATAGCCGCGCGCTCTCTTGCTATCCGGCACCGGATCGGAGCCGGTGGTGAGGGCGAGCTTGTCCACCAACGAAGCGCAGCCGACATCCGGCAGGTTGAGCACGCACTCCCGCGTGCGCAGCATGTTTTGCGGCGTCTTCGAGTGGGCCGCCAGTCCCAGAATGCAACGCCACCCCAGCCAGAATGCCGACGACATCGGCGCCAGATTGTAACTGCCATCCGCATTGGCCGTACTGATGAGGACCACCGGGGTTCCAAAGTAAAGGATCGATGGTTCCGTTCGTATATGCATGATGCTCGGCTCCGGGGTGAACTGCTCGGTGCAGCAGATATCGGCAAATGGAGCGCGCATTCCCACCCGAAAGCTGACAGCGAATGTCCGCCTTCTCTGCTGCTGACGTCTTACAGCACAGTGGCTAGAACGTGAGCCGGCAGATATGCCACGATCGGGTCATCGTCGCCCGATGATCGACGACTTTCGGATTCCAGCCAGGCCAGCACAATGAACACCCCCGCAAATCTCGCCGAGAAGCTCGCAACGTTCACCGACCGCTTCTCGCCGCGCACGGTCGCGACCTACAACGACAATGACATCATGGTGGCCAAGCTCGAAGGGCCATTCCACTGGCACAAGCATGACGACACCGACGATTTCTTCCTGGTGCTGAAGGGCACGCTCGACATCGAGCTGCGGGATCGCACCGTCACCCTCAATCCCGGCGAGGTCTTCGTGGTGCCAAGAGGGATCGAACACCGGCCGGTAGCCCGCGGCGAAGTGCACATCCTGCTGATCGAGCCGACCGGCACACCCAATAGCGGGGATAAGGCAACTGCCGCACCGCGCATCCTCGCCTGATCGAACACGGGGATCTGATAACGACGAATTGAGATCGGTTTGATGGGAAAAGCCGCGTTGCGGCCTCCCTCTTCAACAAAGCGTCAGTCGCGTCGGCTATAGCTGCACGCCAGATACGCGCCCATGGTCCTCCCCTGTATCGGGCTCGCTGCGCAGCGGTCCAGAGTTCGTCGTCCAATGACGACAGCGGAGAATGGCCGTGCAATCTTGAAAGACACACGTCATGCGATGGAAGAATACGAAATTCGAGTTCGGTGCCTTGGCCAAGCTGTTTCATTGGACCAGCGCCGCCGCTTTCATCGCCGCCTATATCGTCGTCTACTACGTCATCTGGTTCATGGACGATAGTTCGGATGAATCCCTGCCGGTTCTCAACATCCATTGGGTGCTTGGACTCTTCGTGGGCTTCTCGGTTCTGCCGCGCCTGTTCTGGCGGCTGATCAATGTGCAGCCGGAGCCGCCGCACGGCTCTGCGGTCGAACACCGGCTCGCTCAGCTGGCGCATGCGGGACTGTATGGCTTGCTGATCCTGCTGCCGCTGACCGGCTATATCGGCACCGACGCCAGCACCGATTTCGGCCTGTTCAAGGTGGCAAGCTTCCGCGAAACCATGTTGTTCGGCTGGATCGAAGACGGGCTGGGGATCAGTTGGGAGACCTTCGAGCCGCCGGTCGATGCCATCCACCATTTCGTCGGCAAATGGATCGCGTGGCCTGTCGTCGGGCTGCATGTCGCCGCCGCGCTGTTTCATCACGTAGTCCGCCGCGACGACGTTTTGACTCGCATGCTGCCGCATCGCCGGCCGGCCGCGGGCAGCCCAGCCTAGGCCCCTAAAATCCTACCAATCCGTTTTAGACTCCCTTAACAACGGTCGTCCGCCTGGCCCAACGACATCTCAGCGGACCGATATTCCCAAAACGCAAGTAAGCATTGCTTAATGGCGCATCCTCATAGTTCCGCTTTGCCGCGAGGTGAGCGGCGGCGGAAGCTTGTTTGCTTTCTCCGATCCGCAATCGGGACCGTGCCACAGACGAGTGTCTCCCGCGGGAACGGCAATGAGGGTGACAGCAATGCTACGCGGCTTGGTGCTGCGCTTCGCAAGACATCGTGAGGCCAACGTCGCCATCACATTCGCGCTGATGATGGTGCCGACGATCTATTTGTTGGGCATGGCGCTCGATTACACCCAGGCTGTGCGCAAGCAGGGCCAATTGGACGCGGCCGCCGATGCTGCGGCGATCGCCGCCGTCAGGCCGGCAATGTTGAATCAGACAAACGCCACCGTCGTCCAGCAGACAGCAGCGGCCGTCTTTGCGGCGAAGGCGAATCTTCCCGGTCTGGTCTCCGTGCCGGCGCCCACGATCACGGTCACCGATTCCGGCCTGCAGCGCACCATCACCGTTGCCTATACCGCGCAATCCATCAACAATTTCCCGTCCCTCCTCGGGACTCCGGCGTGGCAGCTCAAGGGCTCCGCTGTGGCTAAAGCCTCGAGCGCGCCCAACATGAATTTCTACCTGCTGCTGGATGACTCGCCGTCGATGGGGATCGGCGCGACTGCGACCGACATCAGCAACCTTATCGCCTACACCGCACCCAAATACCAGAAAGCGACATCGTCGCAGAATTGCGGCTTCGCCTGTCATGAAACCAATATCGCTCACGACGGCGGGACCAAGGATAACCTCGCGATCGCACGAGCTAACAATATCACCTTGCGGATCGATCTCGTGACGAGCGCCGTCAACCAGTTGCTCAATTCGTGGTCGAACTGTCCGCAGCCAGGCGTATCGGGGGGCGTCATGCAGTGCATGTCAGCCCTGAACAACACCACCTATAAAGCGGCCCTCTATACGTTCGACTTGGGTTTGAACACACTGGCCTCGTTGACCACCCCGACGGCGGCAGGAACCTCAGTTTCAAACATTGCGCTGATGCCGGTCGTCTACCAGAACTGCGTCGTCACGACGAGCAACTGTAAGACCGACAACGGGACCAACATCGCCGGCGCGCTCACCAGCCTCAACAACAGCATGCCTACTCCCGGTCTTGGCAGCAACACGTCTGGAGATACGCCCCAGGAGGTGATCTTCCTGGTCACCGACGGCTTCGAAGACAAAATCTCCGCAACTTGCCCCAACGGCACCTTCGCCTCCAACAGTCGATGCCAGCAGCCGCTCGACACCTCGATCTGCACGACCATCAAGAACCGAGGCATCAAGATCGCGATCCTCTACACCGAGTACCTGCAACTCAAGACCCCCAATATCCCGGTGACCGACAACTGGTATATGACTTGGGTAGACCCGTACGACGAGCCTTCGTCCTCAACCGGCACCATCGCGAAAAACCTGCAATCATGCGCCTCGCCCGGTTTCTTCGCCGACGTTCAGACCGGCGGCGACATCTCGACCGCGCTGACGAACCTCTTCCTCAAGGTCGCATCAAGCACGGCCAGCCTCGTGCAGTAGGATCAGCCCATGACTGCACCGGACCTCACATCGGCGAAGGCGCGCAGCAAGAGCTGCACCGCCTTCGTCAAGGACAGCAAGGGTGCGACGGCCGTCGAATTCGCCCTGGTTGCCGCACCGTTCCTTGCCCTCATCATCGCACTCTTTCAAACCTTCCTGGTTTTCTTCGCTCAGCAGCTGCTGGAGACGGTCGCGAGTCAATCCGCGCGCCTTGTCATGACCGGACAGGTGCAGACGCAGAACATGGATCAGGCAACCTTCAAGCAGCAGGTCTGCGGCAATATCCGCATCTTCTTCGACTGCAACAGCTTGATGGTCGACTTGCAAGTCGCCAATTCGTGGTCGTCAACCAACACGGGCATGCCCACGCTGACCTATGACAGCAACGGAAACGTCAGCAACAGCTGGCAATTCAACGCCGGCCACGCCGGCGATATCGTCGTTCTCCGGGTGATGTACGTCTGGCCGGTCATGCTGGGGCCACTTGGTTTCAATCTCTCGAATCTGTCGACCGGCAACAGGCTGCTCATGGCCTCCGCTGCGTTCCAGAATGAGCCGTCCTCTTAAGGAGTCAGATATGCTCGCCGGCCTGTCATTCCGAGTGCGGGGGCTATGGACCGACGCCAAAGCCGTGGCGGCGACGGAGTTCGCCATCGTGCTGCCGCTCATGCTGCTGCTGTATCTCGGCGGCATCGAACTCGGGAACGGGCTGGCCATCAATGTCAAGGTCAGCGAGACCTCGCACAGCGTCGCCGACATGATTTCGCAGAACACGCAGGTCACTGCGACTCAGATGCAAGCCATTCTTCAGGCTTCGTCCTCGATCATGGCGCCATATCCCGTGACGGACAGCAACGGCCCGCTCATCACGGTCACGGTGTCCGAGGTCTCCACCGACGGCAACGGCAATGCAACCGTGCAATGGAGCCAGTCGACCAATTCGACCGCGGCGAGGCCCGTCGGCCAGCCGATGACACTGTCCGCCTTCACCTCGAACACCACGCCAACCAACGCCAACATCTCCCTGATCCTGGGCGAGGTTTCCTATACCTATAAACCCAATCTCGGCTCCGGGGTCGTGGGCAACGTGACGCTGTCCGACAGCTACTATCTGTTTCCACGCTGCTCGACCAACGGTCCCACCACGTCGAACTATCCTTATTACGACGTCAAATACCCCGCGACCGCGACGTGTACCTGCATCCAGCATGTGCAGCAGAAGAGCTGCTGACAGGGGCCGCCCGCCCTGCTCCGTTTAGAACTGGAAGTACAAGAACTCCAGTCGCTGCCACATGCCGAACAAAGAAACCGTCAGCGCCGCCGCAACCAGCGCCGCCCAACCGGCTGAGGGGCGCCAGCGGAGCGTGCCGACATGCTCGGGCGGACGGCGATATTCCCGGTAACCCAGAATCTGCAGCGCGTTCGGCAGCCCAATCGCGATGACGAACGCAGACGTCATCATGGTAGCGCCGAGCCAGAAGAAGCCGTCCGAGCCGACCCAGATGGGCAGGCCAAAGGTGGTGAACACGCCGGACGGAACGTAGGCAGGCCCCTCCAGCGGATACCCGAACATCCCGCTAAACATCCGAAGTGCGCCGCCCAGCGTTGCCGCCCGAAAGAATACCCAGGCAAGCACGACGCTTCCGAAAGTGACGGACCAGCTCAGCACGCGCGTGGCTGCTGCTTTGGGCTTGCCATCCGTTCCGCGCAGCTTCCGCCAAAGATGGTTGGTGACGAGGTAGGCACCATGCAGCCCGCCCCAGATCACAAAATTCCACCCCGCCCCATGCCAGAGGCCGCCGAGCAGCATTGTCGTCATCAGATTGAGATACCGGCGCCCGCTGCCTTGCCGATTCCCGCCGAGCGGGATGTAAAGGTAGTCGCGCAAGAAGCGCGACAACGTAATGTGCCAGCACCGCCAGAACTCGATGATGGAGAGGCAACGGTAGGGAGAGCGGAAATTCACCGGCAGGCGGACGCCGAACAGCAACGCGAGCCCGATGGCCATATCGGAATAGCCGGAGAAATCGAAATAGATCTGCAAGGTGTAGGCGAGTGTCGCAAGCCAGGCGAAATGTGACGGCACCGTACCGCCCGCATCCAGATGAGTGAAGATCGGACTCACGAATTGTGACAGCTCATCTGCAATCATCACCTTCTTGAACAATCCGGCGGAGAAGATCGCCACGGCCCGAGCAGCCAGCACCGCCGCACGGTGGCTCGACGTTCGCTTGAACTGCGGGATCATCTCCGCGTGGTGAACCAGCGGACCCGCGATCAGATGCGGGAAGAAGCTGACGAACAACGCGTAGCTCACCACGTCGCGCTCCACCTTCGCGCCGCGCATGACGTCGACCAGATACGCGATCTGCTGGAAGGTGAAGAAGGAAATGCCGAGCGGCAGGACGACGTTTGCCGGCGCGAATTGCGCGCCTGTCACTGCACCCAGGCTGTCGAGCAGGAAATTGGAATATTTGAAATATGCGAGCAGTGCGAGATCGATGGTGACACCGAAGATGCCGACGACCCGGCGTCGCTTGCGGTCCTCCATGAGCAGGCCGAGCGTAAAATTCATGGCCATCGAACCCGCGAGCAGCAGCAGATATGCCGGATTCCAGGCGCCATAGAATATCAGCGATGCGGTCAGCAGAACGAGGATGCCCGCGCGTTGCGAGTGGCGGCGCGCCGCGGCAAAGGCCAGCAACGTGGCCGGCAGGAACTGAAAAAGGAATGTGAACGAGGAGAACAGCATTGTGCTAGTGAGCGAGCCGGGCGATCAGGCCGCGGGTATAGATCGGCATCCCGTCTTTATTCACGTGCATCTCGTCACTGAACTTGGCCGCGGTCAGTCCGTCTATGGCAGGGATATGGATGAGCGCAAAGCCGCAGCGATCGGCAGCATGCCGGAGTAGCTGCAGAGTCTCTGCTTCGTAACGGAGCCATTCGACATCGGCGCTGCGATCGCCCGGAATCCAAGGCGGCTCCACGACGGTGAGCTTGCGCGACAGGCGAGCAATCTCACACATGGCCTCGACGGCGGCGCGGGACTTCGGCCCCGAAATGTCCCAGTGCTCGTAGTGTGGATGCCGCCCGAGATTTGGATAATCCGGGGCTCTTCCGCTCAGCATCAGGACGCCGCCGCCCGGCGGTACCGTCCCATGCCTCGCCACTTCCTGGACCTCGGCGAGGCGTGCCGAAAAGGAGGCACGAATGTAGCGGACCAAGGTCCCGACCCGCAGCGGCAGAAATGTCGCCAGTTGCTGGAAGACATTCATCCGCGCGGCGACATCGAGCGGATAGACTGATGCCGAACGCACGCCCTCGTTAAAGATGAAAGGCGCGACGCTGAGCACAACATGCGCGTCACCAAATACGTCAGGGAAGGCTCGCGCCGCACCGAGCACAGCGAGAGGCTCACCAGCCTCATAGGCGATGTTGACCGCAAATCCCGGCTGCTGCCCCAGGAGCTTCGCCGCAAGGAGCGGGTCGACCCCGAACTCGGTCCGGCTTTCGCCCGCAAAGATCAGATGTGGGCGCGATTGCAACAGCGGCAATTTTCGGGCGAGCTCTTGCGGAATGTCGACATGGACCAGATCGGCCAGTGCGAGCAGGCCCGTAAACGCGGCCAGCCACAGGCAACACGTGCCGACGAGCACGCTCGCAATCCAAGTCAGGCAGGTGCCAGAGGCGCCCGCGGGAGCGAACGGAACTTGAAGCGACCCGACCTCGACCATCGTATCCTAGGAGCCGACCAACGCAGGGGGCAACTTGCGTCATCGGGGACCGTCATTGCAAGCCCAACGAATACGGACCCGCGGGCATGAGGCGGTAGGCTCGCTTCGCCGCTGCGGCCTGCTGCTGAGACCTCAGCAGCAGGCCGCAGCGGAAAAAGATCGTCCCTACTTGTTCGGCAGGTTGGTCCTGATGTGCAGCTCGCGCAGCTGCTTCACCGTCGCTTCCGACGGCGCGCCCATCAGCAGATCCATGGCCTGCTGGTTCATCGGGAACAGCGAGATCTCGCGCAGGTTCGTGGTGCCACAGAGCAGCATCACGATGCGATCGACGCCGGCCGCCATGCCGCCATGCGGCGGGGCGCCGTATTGGAACGCGCGGTACATGCCGCCGAAGCGCTCGACCACGTCCTGCTCGCCATAGCCCGCGATCTCGAACGCCTTCACCATCGCTTCCGGCTTGTGATTGCGGATGCCGCCGGAGGCGATCTCATAGCCGTTGCAGGTGATGTCGTACTGGAACGCCTTGATGGTCAGCGGATCCTGCGTCTGCAGCGCTTCGAGGCCGCCCTGCGGCATCGAGAACGGGTTATGCGAGAAGTCGACCTTCTTGTCGTCCTCGTTGTACTCGTACATCGGGAAATCGACGATCCAGGCCAGCTTGAACTGATCCTTGTCGGCGAGGTTCAGCTCATCTGAGACCTTGTTGCGCGCAAGGCCTGCGAACTTCCAGAATTTGTCCGGATCGCCAGCGACGAAGAAGGCGGCGTCGCCGTCCTTGGTGCCGAGCTGTTCGCGGATCGCCGCGGTGCGCTCCGGCCCGATATTGTTGGCAAGCGGGCCGGCGCCTTCATTGCCCTCGCGCCACATGATGTAGCCGAGGCCCGGCTGGCCTTCACCCTGCGCCCACGAGTTCATGCGGTCGCAGAAGGCACGGCTGCCGCCACCCGGCGCCGGGATCGCCCAGACCTGGTTCTTCGGGTCCTCCAGCATGCGCGCGAACACCTTGAAGCCGGAGCCGCGGAAGTGCTCGGAGACATCCTGCATCTCGATCGGATTGCGCAGGTCGGGCTTGTCGCTGCCGTATTTGCGGATCGCCTCCGCGAACGGAATGCGCGGAAACACCTCGGTGACCGGCTTGCCCTCGGCGAATTCGGCGAACACCCCGCGGACCACGGGCTCCATGGCCGCGAACACGTCCTCCTGGGTGACGAAGCTCATCTCGATGTCGAGCTGATAGAACTCGCCCGGCAGGCGGTCGGCGCGCGGGTCCTCGTCGCGGAAGCACGGCGCGATCTGGAAGTAGCGGTCGAAGCCGCTCATCATCAGCAGCTGCTTGTATTGCTGCGGCGCCTGCGGCAGCGCGTAGAATTTGCCGGGATGAATGCGCGACGGCACCAGGAAGTCGCGCGCCCCCTCGGGCGAAGACGCGGTCAGGATCGGGGTCTGGAATTCGAAGAAGCCCTGCTCCTTCATCCGGCGGCGCATGGAATCGATGATCGCCATGCGGCGCATGATGTTATTGTGCAGCTTCTCGCGGCGCAGGTCGAGGAAGCGGTATTTCAGGCGAATATCCTCGGGATATTCCTGCTCGCCGAACACCGGCAGCGGCAGCTCGCCGGCCGGCCCCAGCACCTCGATGTCGGCAACGTAAAGCTCGACCTGGCCCGTGGGTAGCTCCGGATTGTCGGTGCCCTCCGGACGGTGGCGCACCCTGCCCTCCATCCGCACCACCCATTCCGAGCGCAGCTTCTCGGCCGCGGAGAACGCCGGCGAATCCGGGTCCACCACGCATTGCGTGATGCCGTAATGGTCGCGCAGGTCGACGAATAGCACGCCGCCATGGTCGCGGATGCGATGGCACCAGCCGGACAGGCGGACGGTCTCTCCGATGTTGCTCTCGCGGAGCGCGCCGCAGGTATGGGTCCGGTAGCGATGCATGGTCGTCCTGAATTCGATCGTCTGAGGAGAGGGAATCGGCCGCGCCTTCAGGCGCCAGCCGATGCGCGGCCGGTTTAGCCGAGCGAACCCCGCGCGGCAACCGAATGCGCTCATCCTTTTTCGGCCGAGCCGCGGGAGACAGGCGCGGTTCGCCGGGCCGGGATGCCGCCGCCGGGCCTGCCGCCGAATTGAGCTGCCGCAGGATAGCTCAACTGACGGCCGTTTGGGCTCGAAAAGCCGGCGCGCCACGCCTATCTTTACCGCTATGACCGTGCATTTCCCCTTCCAGAACTCCTATGCCGCGCTGCCGGACAATTTCTTCGCCCGCGTCGCGCCAACGCCCGTCGCCGCCCCGCGACTGATCAAGCTGAACCGGCCGCTGGCCGAGGAGCTGGGGCTCGACCCAAAAGAGCTGGAGACGGCCGAGGGCGCCGATATCCTGGCCGGCAAGACCGTGCCCGCAGGCGCCGAGCCGATCGCGATGGCCTATGCCGGCCACCAGTTCGGGCATTTTGTTCCCCAGCTCGGCGACGGCCGCGCCATCCTGCTCGGCGAGGTCGTGGACCGGAACGGTATCCGCCGCGACATCCAGCTCAAGGGCTCCGGTCCGACGCCATTTTCACGCCGTGGCGACGGCCGCGCCGCACTCGGGCCGGTCTTACGCGAATACATCGTCAGCGAGGCGATGCATGCGATGGGCATCCCGACCACCCGTTCGCTGGCCGCGGTCGTGACCGGCGAGCCGGTCTACCGCGAAGGCGCCCTGCCCGGCGCGGTGCTGACGCGTATCGCATCCAGCCACATCCGGGTCGGCACGTTCCAATATTTTGCCGCTCGGGGCAACGTTGAGGCCGTCCGCCAGCTCGCCGATCATGTCATCGCCCGGCACTACCCTGAGATCATCGGCTCGGAACGGCCCTATCACGCCCTGCTCGATGCCGTGATCGCCCGGCAGGCTCGGCTGATCGCGCAATGGCTCCTGATCGGCTTCATCCACGGCGTGATGAACACCGACAACACCTCGGTCGCCGGCGAAACCATCGACTATGGCCCCTGTGCTTTCATGGACGCCTACGATCCCAAGCAGGTGTTCTCCTCGATCGACGAGTTCGGCCGTTACGCGTTTGCCAATCAGCCGCGGATCGGGCTCTGGAACCTGACCCGGCTGGCCGAGTGCCTGCTGCCGCTGCTCGACGAGGACAAGGAGACCGCGATCAAGCAGGCGGAAGCCGCACTCGACGGCTTTGCCGAGCAGTTCACGTCGGCCCATCAGGCCGGCCTGCGGCGCAAGCTCGGGCTGGCCACCGAGCGCGAGGGCGATCGCGAGCTGGCCCAGGCGCTGTTCGACGTCATGACCGCCGGCCAGGCCGATTTCACCCGCACCTTCCGCCGCCTGAGTGACGCCGCGGGCAGCGGTGACACCTCCGAGGTCCGGGCCATGTTCGCGGAGCCGGCCGGGTTCGACGAATGGGCCCCGCGCTGGCGCCAGCGCCTCGCGGAGGAACGCGAGACGTCCCCCGCGGCACGGCAGGCCGCGATGTGCGCGGTCAATCCGGCCTTCATCCCGCGCAACCACCGTATCGAGGCGGTGATCGCGGCCGCAGTCCGAGACGACGATTTCGCGCCGTTCGAAGAGCTGATCACCGTGTTGGCCAAGCCTTATGAGGACCAGCCGGCATTCGCCGCCTATGCCGAACCGCCGCAGCCCGAGGAGCGGGTGCTGCAGACATTCTGCGGCACGTAGCGACCGGTCCGGGCGTCAATCCGCTCCACGGAGCTATTAACCGCGCGTCCACCATCGCGACGCGCGGGATCGTGCGTTTAAGAAATGGTCAACGCAGCCCCGACAATTCTCGCGATCTGTCGGGAGATCGGCTGGTGGACGCTCTGGTTTTCGAATTCATGGGATTGGCGATGATCGCGCTGTGCGTCATCGCACTCGCCGTGCCCTGCGGCCGCCGGCGATCAGGCCGCGTGCGCAATCAGTAACGATCAAGCGGGAGCCGGTTCAACCTGCGGGCGCTTCCCACGAGCACTTCCCGGCCGCTTGGCCCTGATCCAGCCGAAATGCAAGCCCCGAATTCGTCCCAAGACCCTTGACATATCAGCGCTTTCGGACGACGGCGTAAGTCAGCGCGTCATGGATCATTCATGGACTTGATCACCACTACCGCGGACCTTGCGGCCGCCTGTACCCGCCTCGCCCGGCATCCCGTCATCACCGTGGATACCGAGTTCCTGCGCGAGACCACCTATTATCCCCTGCTCTGCGTGGTGCAGATGGCGAGCCCGGAAGAGGCGCTCGTCATCGACGCACTCGCCGATGGCATTGATCTGAAGCCATTCTTCGCGCTGATGGCCAATGAGAACGTGCTGAAGGTCTTCCACGCCGCGCGCCAGGATATCGAGATCATCTGGCACCGCGCCGGCATCGTGCCGCACCCGATCTTCGACACCCAGGTCGCCGCCATGGTGCTCGGCTACGGCGACAGCATCGCCTATGACCAGCTGGTCGAGCGCATCACCGGCCATCGCCCGGACAAGACCCACCGCTTCACCGACTGGTCACGCCGGCCGCTGACCAAGGAGCAGATCCACTACGCCGAGGCCGACGTCACGCATCTGCGCGATGTCTTTGCCGCGCTCGATGCCGACCTGAAGCGACGGCAACGGAGCGACTGGGTCAGCGAGGAGATGGAGGTGCTGACCTCGCCGCGCACCTACGACTTCCACCCCGAGCGGGCCTGGGAGCGACTGAAGACCCGGGTGCGCAAGCCGAAGGAATTGGCGGTCCTGATGGAGATCGCCGCCTGGCGCGAGCAGGAAGCACAGAGCCGCGACGTGCCGCGCAGCCGCGTGCTGAAGGACGATGCGATCGGCGACATCGCTACGCACGCGCCGACCTCGATCGAGAAGCTCGGCAATCTGCGTTCGCTGCCGAAGGGCTTCGAGCGCTCGAAATGGGGCGCGGACATCGTCGCCGCCGTGCAGCGCGGAGTGGCGCGCGATCCGGCCAGCCTGCCCAAGATCGAGAAGCCGCGCAACAACTCCAATGGAGCTGCGATCGTCGAATTGCTGAAGGTGTTGCTGCGGATGACTTCGGAGCGGCACGCCGTCGCCAGCAAGGTCATCGCGACCGTCGACGATCTCGAGCAGATCGCCCTCGACGACAACGCCGATGTCGCCGCATTGCACGGCTGGCGTCGCGACTTGTTCGGCGAGGCCGCATTGGCGTTGAAGCATGGCCGCCTGGCGCTCGCGATCGAAAAAGGTCGCGTTGTGCGGGTCGATCGCGGCAGTTAACACCAAAGGATGTAAATTCGCTGGTTTATTGCAGAATGCAAAGGGTCAATACAGATCCATTACAAATCATGTCTACTGGTTCAGATCGGATGACGGCCCACTCCCGCCGGTAAGGCCTCCCGCTCAGATATTGATGCTCATATTTCGGAACTAACGCTCGCATTTCGGAGCCAAACCACACTGGAATCAAAGACTTTTTTGTCCAATTCCGGACTTCGCGTTGCGAAGCCGCTAAGTCCGGAATTTGGACATTGCGTTCTCATATATTCTAGCGTTTCTCAAAATACGACGTACGCAAATGAGTTCGCTGTGATCCCAATATCGGCTGCCCACTAATCTGTCCCATTTTCCGGGCCCTGTTTGGCGGCCAATGCCTGCGAAACTTCGATAACAGCCATTGACAGAATATAGGCGCTAGTAGGTAAGTTGAGCTCACGCGCTTTTTCAACGGCCGCCTGGAGAGTGCGGGCCAATTCCTTGAGCTCTTCCTCTCGGGTCGCCATGACCTTCTCGTTTCTGGAGCTTATGCGTGAGCACGGACGATTGCGAATCGCGGGGAGAGAGGCTGCTGCGCCTGCTGCACGAACATCAATTGGATCTGAACGTCGTCGAGGGTCTGCGGCTCATCATTGCGTTCAACAAAATTAAAGAATCCTCCGATCGGCGCGTTCTGATCGAACTCGCCGAACGCCTGTCGAAGTAACTGCGCCATCGGCTGTCCGCTTACACCGCGACCTGACCGCTTGCGTCGGTCAGGTCGGCACATTTCACGACGCCTGCGAAATTGCCGATGACCTTGGTGACGACGAGCTTGTAGGACGCGACGTCGTCGATGCCCGGCCGGCGGCAGGCCACGGCATCCCCCACCACCTGATAACGATGGCTGCGATGAAAGCCGTCGACCACGGTCGACAGGATGGTTTCGTCGAGCGAGAAGCCGAGCACGACGCAGCGGATGCTGCGCATATTGGCCATGTACTCGGCAAAGCGCGAGGAGCTGTAGGCCGATGGGAGCGGATGCTCAAAGGCGAGTTCGCCGGGATTCGGCTTCAACTCCGTAATCCAATTGGTCAGGTTCGAGGCGGGATTGAACCAGGCCGCCTGCGCGATCCGCTTCAGATGGATCACCGGCCAGAGATTGTCGCGCCACAACGTCATGAGTTCGAGGCAGCGCGGCATGACCCGGTCACCATCGGCGATCAGATGCTTGCGCCCTTCCGCGAGATATTCGCATTGCAGGTCGGCGCAGATGAGCACCGGCGGATCATGCTCGATGGTGTCGACCATATCGCGGGGCTGGCTCATTGTCGTGCTGCCGCAACGCCGCGCAAGGGGGAAGATGGCGGCCGGCCCGCCGACAGGTCGAGCACGCCAGGCCGATCCCAATCGCCTTCAGGGCGGATGATCACATAGGGATCGCTGTCGAGCGTGATCGCGTCATCGCTCGGCTCGAGCTCCAGCACCATCTCGGTGTAGGAAAAGTCCGAGAAGGTCAGCTTGCGATTTTGCCCGATCGGCTTGGCGCCGAAATGCGCCCAGAAGTCGACCAGCCGGTCCTGCGCCTGACCGTAGATCTTGCGAAAACCCTTGCGTCTCACATAGTCGACGCTGGCCTGCACCAGCTTGAAGGACAGCCGCGAGCGGCGATATTGGTGACGCACGGCAAGCCGTTCGACCTTGGCAAATTCGCCGAAGAAGCGCACCCGCAGGCAGCCCGCCGGCTCTTTGCCGATGAAGCCGATGAAATGCGCGGCAACCAGGTCGTTGCCGTCGAACTCCTCTTCCATCGGGCAGTCCTGCTCGGCGAGGTAGACTGCAGAACGGATGGCCGTCACGAGCATGAGGTCGTTCGCATCGCGCGCGATGCGAACCGATATCGCCCGTGGGTTCGCCTTGTTGGTTGCAACGGAGCTAATGGCGTGCATCCGCGACACTCCTCGTCAACGATCGCTGTACTGAAACATGGGTGGACTGCATTGCCGACGGCACTCGATTCCAGGGCCGCTGATAGCACCACAGATCCGGCTGGAAGCTGGCGATGGGTTTGAAGCCCAGCGTCACCAGGAGCGCGCGCCCGTCTCGGCTTGATGGTTGCGCATAGTAATCCGCGCTGACAAATCGCGGCCCGCGAAGGAACCGAGCAACATTGGCGATTGCAACCGCCCCGCGACCGCGGGCGGCAAGCGCCCATACATAGATCGCCTCAACTTCTTCACCGGCGCCCGCGAGATATTCGCGCGAAGGCTGCGTCAGATCGATCTCATCCAATAGTAGCGCATCCATCCCGCTACTATTCAAATAGAGAAAGGCTATGCCCCCGAGCAGATTTGCGCCACTACGAAAGGCGAATATGGAGTGCTGATCATGCTTCCAGAACTGCTCGAGAGCCGTTTCCGAAATACGAACTCCCGGAATCTCTTTCTTGGCTATGGCCGCCAGCTCACCCAACTCGCCCAACTGCGCTGGGGCTGCGACAGCTGCTCGTGTCGGCGCAAGCGCGTCCAGCTCATGGCGACGCGCAAATTCCCTACTTCCTTGGAATATGTTCTGCATCTATGGTTCCCGCTGGTCTTGATCACTCATCATACCTGACGGGGCTCGAGGGTATGCGGCAACGTTTGCATCGGGGTGCTGCATCCACGCAGCACAAAAAATTTGACGAAACACTTAAGGCTTCGTGGGAAGACTTGAGAGCTTTTCTTCTATGCACCCGCCACCAGAGCTTCAGGAATGCCGCCGAAGTTCTCGGCCTGACCGGCACGACGTTGATGCGGAAGATCGATCGGCTCGAGCATGAGCTCGGCTGCAAGCTGTTTATCCGCGATCAGTCAGGTCTGTCGCTCAGCGATGAGGGACATGCTCTTCTATTTGACGTGGAGCAGATGGAGCGACTTAGTTTCAACATCTTCCGCAGGGCCTCGATGTCAACTGACACTCACGGCTCAGTCCGCGTCGCAGTGACGGAAGGTCCTGGCAATTTCTGGATTTTGCCCCGATTGATCGACTTTCAGAAAACCTATCGCAAGATTATGGTCGACCTGAACTGCGCAATGGAGCAGGCGGACGTATCACGTCTCGAGGCCGACATTTCCATTCAATTGGAACGACCAACAGATCCAGACCTCATCGTCACTAAATTGGGAAGGCTTCACATCTATACGTTCGTCTCGGAAGCCTATCGAGATGCGTATGGCGTGCCCACGTCGCTTGCAGACCTTCGAAATCACCGCATCGTCAAGCAGCATGGCGTTCAGCTCGACGAGACCGGTTATGCGCGAGTACTCGGTCTTGAGTCCTTGGAGGGAATTGTCGGCATTTCGACCAATTCAAGCGTTGCTGTACTTTATGCGATTGAGCGCGGCGCAGGCGTCGGCTTTCTGCCGACATCGGCGATTGCCTTGGGCGCGCCACTCGTACCGGTTGATCTTGGGATCAATTACCACATGGATCTGTGGCTCACCTACCACAAGGAGTTCCGTCACTCCGACCGACATAAGCTGGTCATCGACTGGCTCAAAAGCATCTTCGATCCGAAGGTCTACGCCTGCTTCCGAGACGAGTTCATCCACCCGACAGCCCTGATCCCGCTCATGACAGCATCACGGGAGAATTTCGGGCTACAGGGTTATATCGCCCCCAAGCCTGTGTAGGCCTGCCACTCGCAGCCTCCTTCGCCGCAACACCAGCGGTATATCGATACTCCTCCGGCTCCGAACGGCCGCCACATCCCCTCCAGCCGCGACCGCGGGCCGATCCCCGTCCGGTAGGTCGCAAGAGTGGTACGGGCGCTTGGAACCAGAACGGGCCCACGGAGACGGAGCCTCCAAATTGGAGCCGCCGACTGCGGCGATCCGTCCGCAGTTCCACCCAAAGTCACTCGTTCGGCCGGACGCCGACCGGCACATCGGCAACCCATGTGGTTCCGCAGCCACAACTCTCGGAATTGAGACGCAGGCGCAGCCCTCGTCCTACGCCCGCCCCAATCTTGCTATCCGGCGCAAATCGTGTTGCAATCTCAGGTGCAATCGGATCCGGCCGTTCGACTGTGCGTTTCGCGACTTCGGAAATTGAACAGACTTCGGGAAGCCCGTTTGTGGCGTGGCACGCAATTCGCGTGGCCGCGTCTTTTTTTCGTCTAGACGAGGAGACAACGATGCCGATGCACAAAGGCACCGTCAAATGGTTCAACCCGACCAAGGGTTATGGGTTCATCAAACCGGCAGGGGGCGACAAGGACGTCTTCGTCCACATCTCCGCTGTGGAGCGCGCAGGCTTGTCCACGCTCAACGAAAACCAGGCGGTCGAATATGACCTTGTGGAGAGTCGCGGCAAGACGTCGGCCGAGAATCTGAAAGTGTCCTGAACCAAGCTCAGCACACTATTCTCTTACCGCCATTCGCCTGGACGGATCGCGACACCCGTCGCGTTCCGAAATACACCTCAACACCGGATCTGCCGATCTTCGCATCTGGCCGATCGGTCAAACTTCGTCATGGCTGGCACAGGCGGCCATGACCCCCACCCCCGGCCCTCGCCGGGGGAATTTGCCCGATCAGCGCGCTCAACCGGCCGGTGCTGGCCAAACCAGCGCCTGACCTTGCGGACCGGCTGTCGTGGTCTTGCACAGATCGCCTTCCAAACGCACCTGTCCTGCGGCAAGCAGCCGCAAAGCGGCAGGATAGATGCGATGCTCGATCTCGAGAATCCGCGTCGAGAGCGTCTCCGCCGTGTCGTCATCGCCGACCGGGACCGCCCCCTGCATCACGATCGGCCCGGCATCGGTTTCGGGGATGACGAAATGCACGGTCGCCCCCGAGATCTTCACCCCAGCGCGCAAGGCCTGGCCGTGCGGGTCGAGCCCCGGAAATGACGGCAGCAGCGAGGGATGGATATTCAGCATCCTGCCGTGCCAGCGCAGCACGAACTCGGCCGTGAACAGGCGCATGAAACCGGCGAGGCAAATCAGCTCGATGCCGTGCCGATCGAGCGCCTGCTGCAACACCGCCTCGAAACCGGCGCGGTCCTTGCCGAACGGCTTGCTCTCGATCACCAGGGTCGGGACGTTCTGGTCGGTCGCCCATTGCAGACCGGCGGCATCGGCGCGGTTCGAGATCACGACCGCGATCTCGGCCGGAAAATCGCTTGCTGCCGCTGCGCGGACCAAGGCCGCCATGTTCGACCCGCGGCCGGAAATCAGAATGGCGACACGTCGCTTCATGTTGTCACCGCGCCAAGTCGAGATGACCGTTATAGACGACGCGCTGTTCGCCGTGCTGACCGTCCTGGACCGGGATCACCTCACCCAAGAGCGTGACGCTCTCGCCGTTCGCAGTGAGGACCTCGCTGACCTTGTCCACGGCATCGGCCTGCACGATCGCGATCATGCCGATGCCGCAGTTGAAGGTGCGCAGCAACTCCAGCTCGGCGATGCCGCCCTGCTCCGCCAGCCATTTGAACACCGGCAGCACCGGCAGGCGGGCGAGGTCGATGGAGACGCCAAGCTGCTTCGGCAGCACGCGCGGGATGTTGTCGGTGAAGCCGCCGCCGGTGATGTGGGCGAGGCCCTTCACGGCGCCGGTCTCGCGGATCGCCCGCAGGCATGATTTGACGTAGAGCCGCGTCGGCGCCAGCAGCGCGCCGCCCAGCGTCATGACAGGCGCGAACGGCGCCTGGGCATCGAAACCGAGGCCGGATTGCGCGACGATCTTGCGGACCAGCGAGAAGCCGTTGGAGTGCACGCCCGACGAGGCGAGCCCGATCACCGCATCGCCGGCCGCGATGTCGCCCCGCGGCAGCAGCGTGCCGCGCTCGGCCGCCCCAACCGCAAAGCCGGCCAGATCGTAGTCGCCATCCTTGTACAGGCCGGGCATTTCGGCGGTCTCGCCGCCGATCAGCGCGCAGCCTGACTCGCGGCACCCTTCCGCGATGCTGGCCACGATGGAGGCCGTCGTCTCCGGATCGAGCTTGCCGCAGGCGAAGTAATCCAGGAAGAACAAGGGCTCGGCCCCCTGCACCACGAGGTCGTTGACCGACATCGCCACGAGATCGATGCCGATCCCGGCATGCAGCCCGGTCTCGATCGCGATCTTCACCTTGGTGCCGACGCCATCGGTCGCCGCGACCAGCACAGGGTCCTTGAAGCCGGCCGCCTTCAAGTCGAACAGGCCACCGAAGCCGCCGATCTCGGCGTCGGCGCCGGCGCGCGCGGTGGCGCGAACCATCGGCTTGATCAGATCGACCAGGCGGTTCCCGGCATCGATATCGACCCCCGAATCCGCGTAAGTGAGCCCGTTTTTGCGCTCGGCCATGGTAAAACCCTTAATTTCGTCCGCTGGTTACGTCGAATTCTCGCTGCGCGCAATGGCTCGCAAGGGATCGATCCCCATACTATGTTGGAGCTGGCTGGTTCTCCCCGCCTGATGAATCGGGCATTGCGATCTTTTCGGCAGCCGGGACGTGTTGCGTGACCATTCCCCACTCTATTCCAAATCTGATTACCCTGGGACGCATCCTGCTGGTCCCGATCGTGGTGTGGGCCATCGCCTCCAACCAGATGGAGATCGCCTTCGCGGTGTTCGTGGTGGCCGGGATCAGCGATGCGGTCGACGGCTTTCTGGCCAAGCGCTTCAATCTGCGATCCGAACTCGGCGCGCTGCTCGACCCACTTGCCGACAAGGCGCTCCTGGTCTCGATCTTCATCACGCTCGGCGTCTGGGGCGCGATCCCGCGCTGGATCGTGATCCTGGTGGTCTCGCGCGACATCATGATCGTGTCGGCGGTGATCGTGTCGTGGCTGTTCGATCGGCCGGTCGCGATGCGGCCATTGATGGTATCGAAGCTGAACACGGCGGCCCAGGTTGCGTTCGCTGCGCTGGTGCTCGCCTCGCTCGGTTTCCGCTTCGACCCCAGCCCGTACGATGGCGTCCTGATGGCCCTGGTGACCGTCTTTACGCTCGTCTCTGTCGCGCTTTATCTGGTGGAGTGGGTGCGTCACATGAACACCATCGAACCCAGATGAGCCACCGGCTCCACAACGACCGATCCAAGATGGAGCAGACCTGACGTGGCCAGCCACACGCCTCCTCGCCAACTGGCGCTTGCGCTGCCGCATGCCGAAAGCCTCTCGCGCGACAATTTTTTCGAAGGCCCGTGCAACGCCGCAGGCCTCGCGCTGATCGAGGCCTGGCCGGAATGGCCCGCGAAGACCATGTTCCTGGCGGGACCGGAGGGATCGGGCAAAAGCCATCTCGCCGCAATCTGGGCCCAGCAGGCCGGCGCGCGCTCGCTCTCGGCCCATGCGCTCGAAGCAGCCGCCGTGCCCAGCGCGCTCGTCACCGGCGCCCTGGTGCTGGAGGATCTCAAGGCCGGCGACATCGACGAACGCGCCCTGTTCCATCTGCTCAATCTGGCGCGCCAGGACGGCGCCTACGTCCTGATCACCACCTGCCAGACACCGGCGTCGCTGCCGATCGCGCTGAACGATTTGCGCTCGCGGCTGCGCGCCATTCCGGTGGTCGAGTTGCTGCCGCCGGACGACCAGTTGTTTCGGGCCCTGATCGTGAAATTGTGCGCCGACCGCCAGTTGACGATCGACGAGGCCGTCGTGAGCTATCTGGCCACTCGGATCGAACGCTCCTACGCGGCCGCCCGGGAGGTGGTCGCCCTGCTGGATGCCGAATCCTTGCGGCTCGGCCGGCCGGTGACGCGAGCGCTCGCCGTAGAACTGTTGCGAAAACATGATCAATCACCTCCCGCGTCTTGACGTTCTCCCTGGCGGGAACATCAATGGGCGCGGATGCGTCAACCGATGATCGGCCCGCATCGCAACGCGCGGCCAGCCCCGGCTTTCACTCACGATGGACCGACTTCTCATGGACTCTGCGCAAGCTACTGAAATCAATGAGAAACAGGCGGCAACGCCCGCGCCGCCGTCGATCGCCACGAGCCCCGAGCGCTTCATCAATCGCGAGCTCTCCTGGCTGCATTTCAACCGCCGCGTCCTGGAGGAATCGGTCAATCCGCGCCATCCGGCATTGGAACGGGTGCGGTTCCTGTCGATTTCCGCCAACAACCTTGATGAATTCTTCATGGTCCGGGTCGCCGGCATCCGCGCCCAGGTGCGCGAGGGCATCGCCGAGCGCAGCCCGGACGGCCTGACCCCGCTCGAACAGCTCAAGGTCATCAACGAAAGCGTATCGCAGCTTGCGATCGACCAGCAGGCGATCTGGCGCGACCTGCGCCGCGTGCTCGCCGAAGTCGGGGTGGTTTTGGTGGATGGCCAGGATCTCACCAAGGCCGAGCGCAACTGGATCGAGGATCACTTCCTCGCCAACATCTTCCCGCTGCTGACGCCGCTCGCGATCGATCCCGCGCATCCCTTCCCGTTCATTCCGAGCCTCGGCTTCACGGTGGCGCTGCAGCTGACGCGTGTCTCCGACGGCCGGCCGATGAATGCGCTGATCCGCATGCCCGGCAAGCTCGACCGCTTCATTCGCTTCCCCGGTGCCAAGGACGGCGTGGTGCGCCTGATCACCCTGGAACAGGCCACCGGCCTGTTCATCGGCCGTCTGTTCCCCGGCTACACGGTCAAGGGACAGGGCGCCTTCCGTATCATCCGGGACTCCGAAATCGAAATCGAGGAAGAAGCGGAAGACCTGGTTCGGCTGTTCGAGACGGCGCTGAAGCGGCGTCGCCGCGGTTCGGTGATCCGGCTCGAGATCGAGGCCAACATGCCGGCGGAGCTGCGTCTCTTCGTGCAGGAGGCGCTGTCGACGACGGGCGACGAAGTGTTCCTGGTCGACGGCGTGCTCGCCATGAACGAGCTGTCGCAGCTGACGCGGGTCGATCGTCCCGATCTCGAATTTCAGCCCTATGTGCCGCGTCATCCCGAGCGGGTGCGCGAGCATGGCGGCGACATTTTCGCCGCGATCCGCCAGAAGGACCTGATCGTCCATCATCCTTACGAATCCTTCGACGTCGTCGTGCAGTTCCTGCAGCAGGCCGCGCGCGACCCCGACGTGGTCGCGATCAAGCAGACGCTGTACCGCACCTCGAACAACTCGCCGATCGTGCGCACGCTGGCGGAAGCCGCCGAGGCCGGCAAATCGGTGACCGCGCTGATCGAGCTGAAGGCCCGGTTCGACGAGGAAGCCAATATCCGCTGGGCGCGCGACCTCGAACGCGCGGGCGTGCAGGTGGTCTACGGCTTCCTGCAGCTCAAGACCCACGCCAAGCTGTCGATGGTCGTGCGCCGCGAGGGCGGCAGCCTCACCACCTATGTCCACACCGGGACCGGCAACTATCATCCGGTGACCGCGCGCATCTACACCGACCTCTCCTATTTCACCTCCGATCCCGTGATCGGCCGCGACGTCACGCGTGTGTTCAACTACATCACCGGCTATGCCGAGCCGATCGACATCGAGAAGATGGCGGTGTCGCCCCTGACCTTGCGCAAGCGAATGATCGAGCACATCCACGGCGAGATCAATTTCGCTCGACAGGGCAAGCCGGCCGCGATCTGGATGAAGATGAACTCGCTGGTCGACCCCGACATCATCGATGCGCTCTACGAGGCCTCCCAGGCCGGTGTCGTGATCGAGCTGGTGGTGCGCGGCATCTGCTGCCTGCGCCCGGGCATTCCCGGGCTGTCGGAGAACATCCGCGTCAAGTCCATCATCGGCCGCTTCCTGGAGCATGGCCGCATCTACTGCTTCGGCATGGGCCACGGCCTGCCGAGCGCCAAAGCGGCCGTGTACATCTCCTCGGCCGACATGATGCCGCGCAATCTCGACCGTCGCGTCGAGGTGCTCTGCCCCATGCAAAATCCGACGGTGCATCAGCAGGTCATGGAGCAGATCATGGTCGCAAACCTCATCGATACCGAGCAGAGCTGGCAGTTGTTGCCGGACGGATCGTCGAAGCGTATGAAGGCCGCACCCGGCGAGGAGCCGTTCAATTTGCACAACTACTTCATGACCAATCCGAGTCTGTCCGGCCGTGGAAAGTCGCTCAAGGAATCATCGCCGCGCCGCCTCACACGCCGCAAGTGACGTGACAGTCTTGTATTGCGGAATCCTGCCGTGAAGCGGCCGCGCAAGCGGGGGCCGACGCGACCTCAAAGCGTCGGCGTCATCGACATCGGCTCGAACTCGGTCCGTCTCGTCGTGTATCAGGCGCTGGAGCGCAGCCTCCTCACCGTCTTCAACGAGAAGGCGCTGTGCGGGCTCGGGCGCGAGGTCCAGACCACCGGCCTCTTGGCAGCTGATGCCGTCGACAAGGCGCTCACGGCGCTGACGCGCTTTCGCGCCCTGTGCAAGGTGCAGCAGGTCGGGCGCGTGCATGCGATCGCCACCGCCGCCTGCCGCGACGCCTCCAACGGCCCCGACTTCATCGCACGCGCCGAGAAGATCTGCGGCGCCAAGATCCAGATCCTGTCGGGCACCGAGGAAGCGCGCTATTCCGCGCTCGGGGTCGTCTCCGGCGTTCACAAGCCGGACGGCATCGTCGGCGATCTCGGCGGCGGCTCGCTCGAACTGATCGATGTCCGCGGCCACCAGGTCCATAGCGGCGTGACGCTGCCGCTCGGCGGGCTCGCGCTGCAGGACCTCGCCGAAAAATCGCTGAAGAAGGCGGAGCGGATCGTGCGCGACGCACTGACCGATCTGCCGCAGCTCGTGGCCGGGCCCGGCCGCACCTTCTACGCCGTCGGCGGCACCTGGCGCGCGCTGGCGAAGATCCACATCATCCAGAGCGGCTATCCGCTCAGCGTGATGCACGGCTATGCCATTCCGGCTGCGTCGGCGCTCGATTTTGCCCGCCGCCTGCGCGAGCTCGCAGCAGCCGACATGCTCGCCGACATCGAGGCCGTGGCCGAGGCGCGGCGGCCGCTGCTCACCTATGCGGCCTTGGTGCTGGAATACGTCATCCGCGTCGCCAGGCCGAAGACCATCGTGTTCTCGACCTATGGCGTGCGCGAGGGCCTGCTCTACGCCAAGCTCTCCGAGAGGGAGCGCGCCGAGGACGGGCTGCTCAGCGCCGCGCAAAGCCTGAACGAACTGCTGTCGCGGTCGGCCCGCCATGCCCGCGAGCTGATGGACTGGACCGATCGGCTGGTTCGGGTCGCCCATCTCGAGGAGACCGAGGAGGAGCGCCGCCTGCGTCATGCGGCCTGCCTGCTGTCCGACATCGGCTGGCGGATGCATCCGGACCACCGAGGCGAGGAGACCTATGGCCTCATTCTCAACGGCAATTTCGGCTCGATCAGCCATGAGGGCCGTATCTTCGTCGCGTTGTCGGTGTTCTTCCGTTACGAGGGCTTTCGCGACGAAGCGGCCCCGCCGGCTCTGATGCGGCGCCTGCCGAAGGCCCAGATCGAGCGCGCCAGGATCCTCGGCGCGGCGTTCCGCGTCGCGCACCTCATCTCGGCCGCCCGCCCCGGGGTGCTGCCGGCGACCCATTTCCGCAGCCGCGACGACCAGCTGATGCTGGTGTTCGAACATCGCATGGTCGATCTCGTCGCCGACCGCGTCGGCGGCCGCTTCAAGCAGCTGGCCCGCCTGATCGGCCGTACCGGATCGGTGGTGCTGAGCTAGTTGTCGATCTGCCGCGCCATCAATGCTACGCATTGAGAGACCCCAACTGAACATGCGATCACCGTCTCGCGGCAGATGCTGCCCGAGTTGCGCTTAGCTCAGACGCCCTCGCATACGAAGGGCGCAGGGAATGCCGGGCGCTGGCCGCAACCCATGGCCCGCCTGCAGAAGAAAAAGCAGGCGGCAGTCACCACAGGTCCAGCCGAGACATCCGGCATTCCCTGCGCGATGGCTTTACGACTTATACGTGATCTCCCCAGGGACCGGCTTTCTTGCCCCTGTACCCGCGATGACGCGAAGCATCATCGCGTGCGACGATGCGCCGGAGCGCATCGCGCAGACCTCAGCACCGGGAGGCCAGGACCACACGACTTCATCGTCCGCAACGCACCGTTCGTCCGCGCTCGCCGAGCGCTGCCGATGCTTCACGGCCACCGCCTCCCCGCCTCGCGTGTCGTGACGATCGCGCGCAACGCCCCTCCGTGGTGAGGCGGGATGGCGTCAGAGAAACATGATTTCCGAAAATACGAAACAGGAAAATTTTTCACGCGAGGACTGGACAGGCTGATTTGCGTTGAAATCGCTGGCGAACTTCGTGTTTCGGCGCAGCGGCTTGAAAGCGAATTTTGCGGCTGCATGCGATCTCGCTCCCGGCAAGACCGATCGGCCCGTCCGGTTCGCCTCCCCCAAGCGTCGCCCGCCAACGGGCCGCACCGTCGCCTCAAGGCAGCAGCTATCGATCTAGCCCGGACCGGAGTCCGCGTGAACCTCACCTGCAGACATCGGCGCTTTCAAGCGTGTGGTCAGCTTAGGGCCGATTTCGTTGAAAAAGTCAGCGGTTGCGACGCAGAGATATCGGTGATTCAGTCTGTCTAGTGGGCAGGACTGAAGGTCATGATGGGGCATCGGCAAGTCGAACAGGCTGCGTTGTTCTATGAGTTCTCGCTGGAAAGGCACATCCCCGCCGACCACCTCCTGCGGTCGATCGATAGGTTCGTCGACCTTGAGGACTTACGGCGGGAGCTGGCGCCGTTCTACAGCAACATCGGGCGGCCCTCGATCGATCCGGAGCTGATGATCAGGATGCTCCTGATCGGCTATTGCTTCGGCATACGATCGGAACGGCGCCTCTGTGATGAAGTCCACCTCAATCTGGCATACCGCTGGTTTTGCCGGTTGGGTCTGGATGGAACTGTCCCCGATCACTCGACGTTCTCGAAGAACAGGCACGGCCGCTTCCGTGAGAGCGATCTCTTCCGTCGCGTGTTCGAGACCGTCTTGCGCCGCTGCATCCGGGAGCGCCTGGTCGGCGGCGAAGGGTTCGCAGTCGACGCGAGCCTGATCAAGGCGGATGCCAATCGGCAGAAGGGAATCGAAGGCGATAAGGGGCTTCCGCCGGAGGCTGCGGGTCGAGCGATCGACGAGTACCTTGCCGTTCTTGATGATGCCGCGTTCGGTGCCGCGACGGAGGTCACGCCCAAGTTTGTGTCGCCCTCCGACCCGGCGGCGCGCTGGACGGGAGCGCACGGCGGCCAAGCCTTCTTCGCCTACTCGACGAACTATCTGGTCGACGTCGAGAATGCGATCATCGTCGATGTCGAAGCGACCACGGCGATCCGCCAGGCAGAAGTATTGGCCGCCAAGCGCATGATTGAGCGTTCAATCGAAAGGTTCGATCTTTATCCAAGCCGGCTTCTCGGCGACAGCGCCTATGGCTCAGCTGAGATGCTTGGCTGGCTAGTCTACGAGCAGGGGATCGAGCCGCACGTGACCGTCTTCGACAAGTCGGCCCGCACCGACGGGACCTTCTCGCGTGAGGCCTTCACCTACGACCATACCAGGGACGTCTATCGCTGCCCCGCTGGCAAACCCCTCACCACTACAGGGACGCTGGTGAACAACGATACGACGGTCCTCTACCGTGCGAGCAAGCACGATTGTCAAGCATGCTCTCTAAGAAGCAGGTGTTGCCCCAACACCCCGGCCCGAAAAGTGCCGCGCTCGATCTACGAGGGCGCTCGCGACATGGCACGCGAGATCGCAAGCTCATGGGAAGGCCGCACTTCACGCCGGCTCCGCAAGAAGATTGAGATGCTGTTCGCGCATCTCAAGCGCATCCTCAAGCTGGATCGGCTGCGACTAAGAGGGCCGAACGGCGCACGCGACGAGTTCACCCTGGCTGCAGCCGCTCAAAATCTTCGTAAGATGGCCAAGCTGATCCCGATGTCCACACCGACGCCCGCGTGAACCACACCGCGCCAATTCGTCCTCGAAACAGCTGGCGTTCACGACGAAACTACTGCCGACTTTTTCAACGGAATCGGCCAATAGCAGACTAGCTGGCCCCAAGATGTTTCATTCCCCTCGCCGAAGGGCCTTCCAAGCCAAAAGCGCTGCTGCGAAAAATGAAATGGCGCAAAAGGCAACAGTTCCCAATGCACGGACATTCGGACGTGGCTCGTTAATCCACACAAGCGCGGCCAAACAGAGAAGCGCAGGGACGGCGCAAGCTTGCGTAGCGATGTATTGCTTCCGTAGCGCCAGCGGAGCACGAGGGCTCCAGATGAAAGCATCGACCTCGAACCTACGAGAAAAGGTGTCCAGCGGCTCATAGGGATGTGACTTGGCCAGCTCCGCCATCACGTTCATGAAGCCCCATCCGGCAATGCCGAGGAGTGCAACAGCGAGCATGCACAAAAGAAATGACATCCCGCATCCCATAACATCTGCACCGTGGCCTGAATAGTCCGCTTTGGGTCTTGGCCGCGTGAAAACGTTTTGTTGCGGGGGGGCGCCGCGTTGAACCCCGTGGGGTCCCCGGATTGGCGCCGAAATGGCATGATTTACGGTGAGGCGCCGGAAGCCAGCCCAGTGGCTTGCCCGAGCCGCTGTGATCGATGATGAGGTTGGCGGCACGCGCGACAGCACTCCTCCTCATGCCTGAATCGCCGCGATCAGCGCACCAGCACCCATGATGTTCATCACGCGCGTTAGATTGTAGGCGAGCACGTGCAGCGCCATCTCAGTGGCGACCTTCGGCAAGCGCTTCGTCAAGAAGTGCGGCGCGCCCATGCGCATCTTCAGTGTGCCGAACGGATGCTCGACCGTTTCGCGACGGCGACGCATCGCCTGAGGATCAGCATCGAGCCGCCTCTGTGCATCCTCCATGACGTGCTCATGCTCCCAACGAGAGATGACACGGTTTTTGGCCGTGGTGCAGCGTGCCTTCAGTAGGCAACTCCCACAAGCTTTCGTAACGTAGCGCCGAATGGTGCGTTCGCCATCCACTGTTGTCAGCCAATATGCCAGCAACTCGCCAGCCGGGCAGCGATACACATCCTGCTTGGCCAGGTATGCGAAGTCGTGCTTTCCGAACTTGCCCTTCGCCTCCATGCCGGTCGTGTTTGGCTTCGGTAGAGTCACAAGGATATCAGCGTCGGCGCAAGCCTTGATCTCCTCCCCTGTGTAATAGCCTCGATCGGCCACGGCCTCGAGCTTGTCGACGCCGAGCACGGCCTTGGCCTGTTTGCCCATGTTTGCCAGTTGAGCGCGATCTGAGCCGCTATTCGTTACTTCGTGCGCGATGATAAGGTGATGCTCGGTATCTACGGCAACCTGCACATTGTAGCCAACGACGCCCGAGCCACGGCCGCTCGTTGCCATGGACCGACTGTCGGGATCGGTCAGCGAGATCTGTTGATCTGGTGATGCCAACATCGCCTCTTCGTAGGCTTCGAGCTTGTGCATCTCGCTCTTAAGCTTGGTGAGCTTTTCCTTCAGATGCGCCGTCTTCGCGGCGAGAGTCTCAGATGGCTCCTGCAGATCTGCCGTGTCGAGCTGTGCGAGATAGCGCGAAGCGCTCTCCTCCAGTTGCTGGCGACGGCGCTCCACCTTGCCCTTTGTGAAGTTCTTGTCACGCGTGTTGACCGCCTTGAACTTCGATCCGTCGATGGCGACGCTCGCTTTCGTCAGCAATCCCATCCGCCCGCAGAGCTCAACGAACTTCGCGCACACCTTCTTGATGCCGCGGCCGTTGTCGCGACGAAAGTCGGCGATCGTCTTGTCGTCGGGCGAAAGCCGTTGTAGCAGCCAGATCACCTCAAGATTGCGTCTTGCCTCGCGCTCCAGCCGGCGGCTCGACTGGATGCGGTTGAGATAGCCGTAGATGTACAGCTTGAGCAGCACCGCTGGATGATAGCCGGGTCGCCCGGTCGCCGACGGTTCGATGTCCTCAAAACCCATCCCATCGAGATCAAGAGCTTCGACAAACGCATCGACAACGCGAACCGGATTGCTCTCACCGACCCAATCATCGAGGCATTCCGGCAACAACGTCGATTGATCGCGATTCGCGCCTTCAATGAACCGTCGCATCGGTCGTCTCCGAAAACCCCGAGACGATCTCTATCTGACTCGTCGTTTTCACGCAGCCAGGGTCAAATGCGCTCCTTCGGTCACATCATTGCCTGCTTCCGGTTGAACTCCGGAAGCGGAAATCGGCGGCACGGGCCTAGGTGATGGACGACATCGCAAGCTTGATCCGATATGGAGAAGTCGCCAAATCTGAGCGGCCCTTGCATGGAGGATGAGATGAGAGGGGCGCGAGAAATCACCGGGGCGATCTTCGCCGGTTTGGAAATGGCGCATGCCGCTCTGCGCACCTTCACAACCGATTGGTCGAATGTATTGCAACCTCCTGATGTTACAATCCGCTTGATCGACAACGCCAGTTGGCTTGCCTTCATAGCTTTTGCCGCCGTCGCGTTCAGACGATCTTCCTACAGATGGTTGCGGACGATCGCCGCATTCCTTGCGCTTCTTCTTCTGCCGATCGTTGCTTTGCTGTTGTTTGGCCGGTACGGAGGACCCATCCTAGAAGTTATTCCTATTGATTGGATGGCGACACTGCCCGCCATTATGCAAATCGCTGTTCCCGCGATGCAGCTGGGCATTGCCGGTTTTGTCTATCGTTGGAGCGTACGCCGGGAACGGGGCGCGCTTGCGGCCGCCAGCACGAATCTCGTCATCTAAATAGATGAGGACACTGGCAAGAGAACGGTTTGCCAATTTATCCTCTGAAATTGACCATGATCTTGCTCGACCAGTTGCAAGAATAGCATCAAACACTTTTCGGCCGGCCCTAAGATGAGAGTACAAACAGGCAGCGGGGCCGACAGCCATGAGTGTTCGATCTGGCTTGATTGAAGCTATCGGCAATACGCCATTGATCAGGTTGCGCGCGGCCTCGGAGGCCACCGGTTGCGACATCTACGGCAAGGCCGAATTTCTCAATCCGGGCGGCTCGATCAAGGATCGTGCGGCCCTCGCCATGATCAACGACGCCGAACAACGTGGCCAACTCAAGCCGGGCGGCGTTATCGTGGAAGGCACGGCCGGCAATGTCGGCATCGGCATTGCGCTCGTGGCCAATGTGCGTGGCTATCGTTCCGTGATCGTGATGCCCGACACGCAAAGCCAGGAGAAGAAGGACATGCTGCGGCTATGCGGCGCCGATCTGCGCCTGATACCCGCCGTGCCCTATTCCGATCCGGGCCACTATGCCCGCTATTCCGGTCGCCTCGCCGAGGAACTGGGCGGATTCTGGGCCAATCAGTTCGACAACGTCGCCAACCGCGACGGACATTATCGGACGACCGGTCCCGAGATTTGGGAGCAAACGAAAGGCAAAGTGGACGGCTTCACCTGTGCCGTCGGCAGCGGCGGGACTTTGGGTGGAGTCGCACGCGCGCTCAAGGAGCGAAATCCGGGCGTGACGATTGCGCTCAGCGATCCAATGGGCGCCGCCCTCTACAATTGGTTTACCAGGGGTGAGCTGACGACGGAGGGCGACTCGATCACTGAGGGTATCGGTCAAGTCCGGGTGACGAAGAACCTTGAAGGCACGCCGATCGACATGGCCTACCGGATCGCCGATGAGGAAGCATTGCCCGTTTTGTTCGACCTGATCGAGCACGAGGGGCTGGTCCTGGGCGGTTCAAGCGCAATCAACATCGTCGGCGCGATGCGCCTTGCACGCGACCTTGGTCCGGGCAAAACCATTGTCACCATCCTCGCGGATGGCGGCCAGCGCTACCAGTCCAAGCTCTTCAATCCCGACTTCCTGCGCAAGAAGAACCTGCCCCGACCGTCTTGGATGAACTGAGACGGTGATCTTGTTCATTTCGCCGAGCAAACGCTCTCCGGCTCTGGTCCTGCGTCGAAGCGATCTTCAGCTTCGCACGATCCTCATGCGAACATTCCCGGTCGCAGGCCACGGTCCGCGCGTAGTTGGCTTAAGGCGAGAAACGGACTTCAACCCGCCTCACTCCGCTACTTAGCGACGAACCAAAACACCCAAGCCACGAGGCAGGCGAACACCAGCCAAGCGAGCATGCCCCAAGCCTCTCGGGAAGTATCTATTGAGTTCCAAGCCAGTACCCAAAGAATTAGATACGCTAGAGTGACGGCCCAGAGGCGCCAGACCCCGATGCGAGTGAGTAGCAGATAAACCAGGCCGCCGTAGACTAACTGGAGGGCCAAGGCGCTGCCAATTGTCACCCCCGCCAGACGAGAAATTCCTTTCAGACCCGGATAGACACCGTCTAGTCCTGCCCAAAATATCATGAACGCGACAAAAGCGATCGAGAAGGCAGCACTGGATGCAAGCCACGCGATCAAAAAATTGCTCATAATAGCCTCAACGTGCAGCGCCGGTCCTTTATCGCAATTCCCCTCTTCCGCTTAGCCAAGCACGGCGGAATCAGTGCTCCGCCTTAGCTAGGTCAATCGCGTCGACTCGTCTGCAGGGTGACGATATCGATCCGGCCAAACTAACTGACATTCCAGCAGCACATATGTCTGCTGCCCCGAGGACAGAATGACGTAGAGTTTGGTCGCGAGACGAGGCCGCTCAGCTTCTGCCTTGACCTGCAAACACACCCATTCGTACGATCATTGTCCCGCTTCTTCATCTGCCGGCGCGGCTTGCGGCGGCACGATCAGCGCGACCACCCTTCTCGATACGCCGGGCATGCCCAGCAGATGGGCCTGCGCGACGAACTCGTGCCGGACGACGTTCCCGGCGCGCGCGGCGCTGCAAAATGCGGGGCAGCGAAGCCGCAAAATTTCAATGACCGCGCAAGATCGTTTCTGTGTCACGCAGTGTGCGTGTGCCCGATCTAGCGCGGTGGCTTGTTGATGAGCAGCCCAAACAGGCCAAGCTGCGCCACCTCGGCGGCGAACTCCTCGAATTCGACTGGTTTGCTGACGAAGGCGTTCGCGCCGAGCTGTAGGCTTCCGCGACGTCGCGATCTTCCTTCGAAGAGGTCAGAACGACGATAGGAAGCAGCTTCAGCGCATCATCGGCCCAGACCTTGCGGATGACCTCAAGCCCGCCGACCTTGGGCAGCTTGAGATCGAGCAATACAACCTTAGGATGCATCTAGGCCGCATTGCGGGCGGAGACCGCACGGTCGGCATAGGCGCCCCTGGCGAACAGGAAGTCGAGCGCCTCAGCGCCGTCCTTCACCCACACGAGCCGGTTGGCCAGATTGTTCTTCTTGAGCGTGCGGATGCAAAGCTCCGCATCGGCTGCATTGTCCTCGACCAGAAGGATTTCGACCTGGGTGTTTGCATTAGGCATGTGAGTCCTCCCGGACAGGCAGAGTAAAATAGAACGTCGCGCCCTCGTTCACCCTGCCTTCGGCCCACACCTGCCCGCCATGCCGCACGACGATGCGCTTGACGATAGCGAGCCCGATGCCGGTGCCAGCGAATTCGGAACCATGCAGCCGCTGGAACACGCCGAACAGTTTGGCGGCGTATTGCATGTCGAAGCCCGCGCCGTTGTCCTTGACGTAGTAGGTGGTTTCGTCTTTGCCGGCTGTCGATCCGATCTCGATGACGGCGTCGGGCTTGGGCGCGGTGAACTTGATGGCGTTGTCGATCAGATTGGTCCAGACCCGCCGGACCATGGCCGGGTCGCCCTGCGCCGGCGCCAGCGGCTTGATGTCGAAAGTCAGTCTGCGCCCCGCGACGGCCGGCGCCAATTCCTCGATCACGGCGCGAACCGCCCCATCCATATCGATCCGCGCCGGCGCGATCTCGCTGCGGCCTGCCCGCGAAAACGCAAGGATGTCGTCGATCAGCCGGGCCATCTTGATCGCGTTGTCGCGCACGACGTTCAGCACCCGCTGGCCCTCGGCGTCGAGCTTGCCGGAATAATCCTCCAGCAGGATGCGGGAGAACCCGTCGATCGCCCGGAGCGGCACTCTGAGGTCGTGCGAGACCGAATAGGCAAATGCCTCCAGCTCCCTGTTGGTCGCTTCGAGATCATCGTTCGCCGTGGTCAGTTCCGCCGTGCGCATCGCGACCACCTCTTCGAGGTGTTGGCGCTCTTTGCGCAATTCCTCCTCGGCCTGCTTCAGCTCGGTGACGTCGCGCTCGATCGCCGATGCGCCGATGATATGCCCCGCGTCATCCTTCACCGGAGACATCGTCAGCGACACGTAAATTTCCTTCCCGTCTTTCTTGCGTCGCGGTGTCTCGAAATGCAGGATATGGCGTCCTTCCCGGATCAAGGCGAGATTGCTTGACATCTCCTGCCTGCGCCCGGGCGGCATCAGGACCGAGACCGACCTGCCGACCACTTCCTGCGCGGTGTAGCCGTAAATCAGCTCTGCGCCCTTGTTCCAGCTGGTGATGACGCCCTCCAGCGTCTTGCCGAAGATCGCATCGTCGCTGGACTCCACGATCGCCGCAAGCTGCGCGTTCCGCTGCTCGATCCGCTCGCGCTCGGTGATGTCCCGGAACGTCACCACTGCCCCGGTGACTTTGCCCGCATCCAGGATCGGAGTGCTGATGAATTCCGCCCGGAAGCTGCTGCCATCCTTGCGCCAGAACAGCTCTGTCCCGCGAGTGACCATCCCCCGTTTGAACGCTGAATGGACCGGACATTCCTCCTCCAGGTAGGGGCGGCCATCCGCCCTGGTGTGATGGAATTTGCTATGACCGTCTTGGCCAACGAGTTCCTCGATGGTGAAGCCAAGCAATTGCGATGCCGCAGGATTCACAAATGCGCATCGGCCGTCACTGTCCAGACCGCAGACGCCTTCTCCCACAGAATCCAGGATCAGCCTGTTCTGCGCGGCCAATTGCGCCATCCGCAGTTCCGCCTTTTTGCGCTCGGTAATGTCCTCGGATATGCCGAGAAGGTACAGTGGCTTTCCTTCGTTGCCCTCGATCGAGATTTTCTTGGTATGCAGGATGATCCGGTCGCCTTGGCCCCTGCTCTTGATCGTCTCTTCCGGGATATCAACGGGTCCTTTCTTGCCAAGCACTTCACGATCCTTTGACGTGAAAAAGTCCGCTTCCTGCTTCGGAAAGAAGTCATAATCGTTCTTCCCGAGCAGTTCTTCCCGTGAACATCCCAGAAGTTGCTCGCCGGCCTTGTTGATTCTCAGGAATCTCAGCGTCTGCGCATCCTTTATGAAAATCATGTTCGGGACGTTCTCCACGATGTCATCGAGGAATTTCTCGCTCCTTCGCAGGTCGCGATTCAGAAGGACCAGCGCCTCGTGATTTTTGGCGATCTCCTTAGCCATCCGATCAAAGCCCGCCCCGATCTGAGCAAGCTCATCCTTCCCCACGAATCCTGTCCGAGCAGCGAGGTCTCCGGCGGCAAAGCGCGTGCTCGCCGAGACGAGCTGACCGACTCTTTTGGTGAGCACCAGGTGCAGGAAAACAACGAGCAGCAGGAAGCCGCCGCCATAAAACCCCGTCACGACAAGTGCCTGTCGCCCCAACTCATAGCGCCGGATTCCCTTGGCGTAGGTGAGGTCATAGCGCAGATACACCAATCCCACCCGGTTCGGCCGGATCTCCCCCTCCTTTGCGCCGAGGATGACCGGATAGTAGGCAGAGATGAACTGGCGGTCGTCAGATAGGGAAACCCGTGCGTTCAGGGTCGCGCCGATGTCCCTCGAAAATGCTGCATCCACGTTGGGCAGGGCCCGACCGATGGGGACCCCAATGAGCTTCAGGCTGGTGGAGCCGACGATGGTCCCCGCATCATCAACCAATACAAGGACCGCAACGTTCGGGTTTGATCCCCTAAGCGCAATCGCCGACTGGACCCCCTCCCAATCTCCCTTGCGCAGGCTGTTGTCGATGCTTGCCTGCAGTTGGCTCATGTCCTGTGTCACGAGGGCAAGCGCCTCTTTCTCTTCCTCAGCATCGGCCACTTCCTGAGTGTGCTTCATGGTGAGTGTTTCAGCCGACAGGGCTAGCAGGAAAAGAAACGTTGGAATGGTCAGGCGTAGCGGAAACCCAGTGAATAGGTTCATGGCCTGGCATCCTCGACAAAGCTGCCGTCGAGCAACCCCTTCAAATCCGGCGGTCGCACGATCAGCCGGCTGGTCAACATCACTTCGCCCAGCTGCCGCGTTGTGCGGACGAGGGTCGGTGTTGAACCTGCGAGCATCGAGCGGTTCTCCTCGATATTGGGGAGGTGCAAACCCTGAATCGCTTTTTGAAAATCGTCGGCGCTAATCCGTTCTCTTGGAGCCATTAGGGAAGCAGCTTGGTTCCGATCTTTCCGGATGAAGTCCAGAGCCCTGAACCAGCCGCGCACGAGTTGGTTGACTTGCGCGCCATACCTTGCCGAATACGTCCGCCTGACAACAATGACGTCGACGATTTCGCCTGGGATTTGGCTGCTGTCGAACAGCTTCCGTGCGCCAGCTTCCAGGAGCCTTGTCCGCGTCGGCTCGAAGGTTACCACGGCATCCACGCGCCCCTCCTTGAACGCCCGCTCATGTTCAGAGACTTCTAAGGAAACCGTACGTACATCGCCCAACGTCATTTCTGCGGTCTGGAGTGCCCGGGTCAGCATATAGGCGCCGAGGGCGGACGCCTCCACGCCCACCCGTTTCCCCTTCAGGTCGCGGAGGCTTGATAGCGCCGGTTGCGCGAGAATCACGTCGCCGCCCTCGGAGATGTCGAGGACAAGGACAATGCTCAAGTCAGATGTCATCTCACCCAATAGCAGCACCTCGTCGAGTGTCAGGGCCGCTGCGTCTATCGCCCCGTTGCGGAACGCCCGGATGGATTCGGAACTCGACGTGTATTCCACCAGCCTGATGCTTTCGGGTGAAAAATAACCCTGCTGGCGGGCTAGGTAGAGCGGCTCGTAACCCGGCCAGATGTTGGTGCCAACCCGGAGCGGCGCTTGTGGCTCCGGGGTGCAGCCGGCGCCTGCCAGGGTAACGAGAACGACCAGCAACATCTTCAGCCATAAAACCGGAGCAGTTGCACGCCAATTGCAAACAATTGTCATTGCAGCCCGAGATAGTCGTTTGCCAGCCCTCTCCATGTATCCTAAATCAGCTTCGAGATTGTCCCGCTGCCAGCTACTTTCGTCTGATTTCATTTTCGTTCTCCCAAAGCCTTCTCCAGTTCCTTCAGGCTCCTGTGCATCCACGTAGGTAAGTCGGGGAGTGCGGAAGGCATTTTCAGCGGCGGTTTTTGAACCGCCAGTGTCTGCCAAGCAGAAATTCTGAACGGACGGTGGCCCCGGTGGCTGACGGCCCGGCAGCTCTCGATGGCTCGATATCAATGTTGAGCCAGATCAACGCCCTTCCCCCAAAAACCACAATGAATAGACCAAAGTTGCAGTCGACGACACCTTCTATTTCAGATGGCAGCGGCGACGCCGCGAGCCACTTTGCCCGGACTGCCAAGCTCTTTGGCGAATCCACGCACGCAACCCGGCACACCGCTCTCGCTCGGCGCAGGCATCCAACGGATGAGTTCGGCAATGAGCGACGAAGACGCAAAACTGTTGAAGGAACGTTCAGCCGCGTCCGTGCAGAGCGATGAATCCTTTCGTCTGCTGGTCGAGCAGGCGCCGGACGCCATTATCGTTCTCGATCTGGATACGAACCGCATCGTCGAAGCCAACCCTAGCGCTGAAAAGCTGTTCGGATGCGCGTTGGATGAACTGCTGAAGCACGATCTGCGGGAGTTCTTCACGCCGTCTCAGCCGGACGGGCTTCCGGTCGCGCAGAGTTTCCAGTCGCACGTTGCGCAGGCCGTTGCCGGCGAGGCAATGACGTTCGAGCGCGCCATCCGCAACGCCCAGGGGCAGGAGTTCATCTGCGAAGTACGGGTGAACACGTTGCCTTGGGCTGGCCGGAATTTGCTGCGTACCAGTTTCGTCGATATTTCCGAGCGCAAGGCCGCGGACAAGCATCTGGCGCAGATGGAGAGCAAGTACCGCGGGCTGCTGGAGGCGGCTCCAGACGCGATGGTGGTGGTGAACACGGGCGGAGACATCGTCCTGCTGAACGTTCAGGCGGAGAGGCAGTTCGGGTACCACCGCGATGAACTCCTCGGGCAAAAGGTGAGGAACATCATTCCGGAGGGCTTCGTGGAACGGCTGATCGCGGACAGTCTTCGCCCCGTGGCAGAGGCGCTGGCGCAGCAGATCGGCATGGGGATCGAGCTCTGCGCACGGCGCAAGGACGGAAGCGAGTTTCCGATCGAGCTCATGCTGAGCCCGCTGGAAAGCGCCGAAGGTGTCCTGGTGACGGCGGCGATCCGCGACATCAGCAAGCGCAAGGCGGCGGAAGAATCGCTGCGGCTCTCCGAGCGCGCGCTGAAGGCCTTGAGCCGGGGAAATGAGGCGCTGGTGCGCGCGGCCGACGAGGGCCGATTGCTGAGGGAAATGTGCCGCGTCATCGTGGAGACCGGCGGTTACGTGATGGCATCGATCGGCTTCGCCGAACACGACGAAGCGAAGACGGTTCGCCCGGTTGCGTGGGCGGGGCAGGAAGCCGGATATCTGAAGGCGGCGCGGATCAGCTGGGCCGACACCGAGCACGGCCTGGGGCCGACTGGTTCGGCGATCCGAACCGGCGAGCCGCAGGTCAATCGGAGTTTCGCGACGAGTTCGCAAATGGTGCCGTGGCGGGCGGAAGCGCTGGAGCACGGCTACGCATCGAGCCTGGCGCTGCCGCTCAAGGTCGATTCCAAAATCATCGGGGCTCTCACGATCTACGCTGCGGAGGCGGACGCCTTCGACGGCGACGAGTTGCGGCTGCTCGGCGAATTGGCCGATGATCTCGCTTACGGCATCGCCGCCTTGCGTGCCCGGGCCGACGGCGAAGCGGCCACACAGGCGCTTCGCAAGAGCATGGAAGCGACCATTACGGCGCTCGCCAGCACGGTGGAGTTGCGCGACCCGTATACCGCAGGCCACCAGTATAATGTATCGCTGCTCGCGGCTGCGATCGCCCGCGACATGAAGTTATCGGAGCACGATATCGAGGGCATCCGTCTCGCCGGGGTGGTGCACGATGTCGGCAAGATCAGTGTGCCGGCCGAAATTCTCAGCAAACCGGGAAAGCTCAACAAGGCTGAGTTCGAACTCGTCAAGATGCACGCGCAGGCCGGGTGCGACATCATCAAGGGCGTGGCCTTCCCCTGGCCGGTGGCGCAGATGATCCTGCAGCATCATGAGCGGCTGGACGGTTCGGGCTACCCGCACGGGCTCAGAAACGATGAGATTAACCTCGGCGCCAGGATTCTCGCCGTGGCCGACGTCGTGGAGGCCATGACGGCGCGCCGTCCCTACCGCGAGGCGCTTGGTCTCGACGTGGCCTTGGCCGAAGTCGAGGCGGGAAAAGGAACACGTTACGATCCGGTCGCCGTGGACGCCTGCCGGGCCTTGTTCAGGGACGGCCGATTCAGCTTCCCATCATGAGCCTAGTGTTGTGACTCCAACGCTTATTTCGCTTTGGCGACTTTCTCGAGGATTTGGCTGGCTGACTTGGTGCGGCCCGCAATTCGGCGACGCTTTTGAAGGCGCCACGCCGGATGCGTTTTCGGGTGATTTCGGCGAAGAAGCGTTCGACCATGTTGAGCCAGGATGCCGAGGTGGGCGTGAAGTGCAGGTGGAAGCGCGGATGCGCCTTGAGCCAGCGCTGGACGCCCAGCGTCTTGTGTGTCGCATATTGTCAACGATGAGATGCAGGTCGAGACCGGCGGGAGTTCTTTGATCGATCAGCTTGAGAAAGCGCAAGAATTCGCGATGCCGGTGGCGCGGCATGCAAGCTCCGATGACGCTGCCGTCCAGCATGCTCAAAGCCGCGAACAGCGTCGTGGTGCCGTTACGCTTATAGTCATGGGTCATCGTGCCGGCGCGGCCCTTCTTCATCGGCAGGCCGGGCTGGGTACGGTCGAGAGCTTGGATTTGGCTTTTTTCATCGACGCACAAGACCAGCGCTTTGTGCGGGGGATGGAGATAGAGCCCGACGACGTCCTCGACTTTGGCGGAGAAGTTCTTGTCGCGCGAGACCTTGAACGTCTTAATGATATGCGGCTTCAGCCCATGCGCATTCCAGATCCGCTGGACGCTACTCAAGGAGATGCCGGCGGCTGCCGCCATGCTGCGGCCGCTCCAGTGGGTCGCATTCGGCGGCTTCTCGTGCAGAGTCATGTGCGCCACGCGCTTGATCAACTCGGGCGACAGCGGTTTTACCCGCGACGGACGGGTCGCGTCCTTCAAGAGCCCCTCGGCCCCTTCGGCCGTATAGCGTTGGCGCCACCGACGCACCGTCAACAGGCTCTTGCCTACCGTCGCCGCGATCGCCTCTGCCGTCATCCCTTCGCTTGCAGAAAGCACGATCTGCGCTCTCCAAACAACTTTTTGCGGCGTATTCCGGTCTCGGACCAGCCGCTCCAATCGCTCACGATCGGCGGCGCCGATCGAAATCTGTTCGATTTTCCTCATCGGCACAGATTCGCAAGTCTGAGCCGATTTGTGAATCATACGTCAGCATCGGAACACTAGAAAACCGATAACCTCGATCACGGTTGCGGTCGGGGCGTGCTCACCACGCTTGGCGGAAGGATGGGGTACGTCACTTTCGGTTGTTCACCAGTCAGGCTGTCGAGGAAGGTGGTTATCTTGCTAATTTCATCGTCGGTCAGCTGAATGCCTAACTGACTGGTTCCCATCACGGCCACCGCCTGGCGCAGATCCCATGCTTTCCCGGTGTGAAAATAAGGCGCCGTCAGAGCTATGTTCCGGAGCGTTGGGACCTTGAAGACGTACTCATCACCCGGAGTTTTGCTAACCATGAAACGGCCCTTATCGGCCGGTGGCAGAAACTCGGCGCCCGGCTTCTCGACCACGCCGAACGGGGCGTACATGCCGCCTCCAACGTTGATGCCGCTGTGGCAGGCCGAGCATCCCTTGTCCATGAAGACGGCTAGGCCCGCCTTCTGCGTCGGCGAAAGCGCGTCCTGCTCCCCCCTCAGGAAGCGGTCGAACGGCCCGTTTGGCGTGATCAGCGTCGCCTCGAATACGGCGATGGCTTTTTGCGCATTAGCAAGCGTGATGGGGTCCGCCTCGCCCGGGAAAGCCTTGGCGAATAGATCGCCATAGCCCGGAATGCCTTTCAGCTGCTCGGCCACATGCGTCTTGGGCGACGCCATCTCAACCGGGTTGGCCATCGGCCCGCCGGCCTGCTGTTCGAGGTCTTTGGCTCGGCCGTCCCAGAACTGGACTTTGTTGAATACCGCATTGAGGACCGTGGGAGCATTGCGCTCGCCATGCTGCCAGCGATGACCAATTGAGGTGGGTTCGGCGTCAGCACCGCCGAGCCCGATGCTATGACACGAGCTACAGCTGATGGCGTGACTCGCGGAGAGCCGCGGGTCGAAGTATAACATCTTGCCGAGTTCGACCTTCTCGGGAGTCGCCACGTTGTCGGGCAGCACTGGTGGAGCTGTCGGGATCGGCTCGAATTGCTGCTTCGCCTTCGCCAGCAGGTCATCTTGTGCCAGAGCGGAGGATGCAAAAAGGCAGCTGAGGGATACCAACGTGACGGCTTGTCTGATCATGGCGACTGCTCCTCTGTTGTTCGCCAACAACTGCCCAAGAAAGGTGTGACTACTGGCGTTCGGCCGTCCTGCCGGACAGCGCCTTCGGCGCGAACGGCCATACTTCAAACACCCACAGGCGCCGGACTTCTTTCGAGCCTAAACGTCTTGCGGGGGACGGTTGAGAATTTTTCGGCCGGTAAACATGGCCGACGTGATGCTTCCACCCTCGTGAATTTCGGTCACGATCACCGCTATCAGATGCAGCAGAACGACGCCTGCGAGTACATAAAACGCATAGAGATGGATCGTCACGACCGGGCTTCGAAACGCACGCATGGCCTTGTAGGCGGTCTGGTCCAACGTCTCCGCGGCGAGGGGCGAGACCGTTGCCGGATCAATCCCGGCTGCGGCAACCCAACCGGCGAACCATGTTCCGAACGGCGGCCAGAATAGATCGGTGCCCGCGAGAATCGTGCCGGTCGCGGCTTGCAGCACGAGCAGCAGCAGGAGAACTGCAATTGCGAGACGTGCCGCGGGATTATGCCCGACATATTCTTGCGGCTCGCCGCTGAGAAAGGCGCTGCCGTAAGCGCGCAGTTTGCCCCAAAACCCTGAACCATAAGGCAGGATGGCGCTCCATCTGGCATAGCGGTTGCCGAAGAATGCCCAAACGAAGCGCCAGATCAAATTCAGCCCCATCACGTAGCCGAGCACGACGTGGATTTCCTTGAGCAGGATCTTGCCGTTGGCGGCGAGCCCCAACGCGTCGTCGTTCAGCAGGATAACTCCGACGATCATCAGACCGAGCACGGTGAGCGCGTTGATCCAATGGAACCACCGCGTCGGGACATCCCATACGTCGTAGGCGTGAAGGTGCTCGGCTGACGTGGACGTGGGGAGCTGCGGCATTTGCCGGACACCTGTCTCAATAAGAACGCCGCACGACTATTTGCGGGCCGCCGCCATAACCATGCGGCCTCCTTCGGTGCCATTGCGAATGGCATCGCTCGCGCGTCGGAGAAATAACATCACAAAAATCGACGAGCGCCGTGATGCAGATCAATGGGTCACTAGTGCTGGTCGAATGTTGCAACCTGGACGTGCCTCTCTCGTCTGCTTTGGGGTCAATCGCGTCGGCCCGCGTGCAGGATGACGATGTCCGATCCGGCCTAACCAGCTGAATTCCAGCAGCTCATATGTCTGCGTCGGGGAAAGAATGACGTAAGCTTCGGTCGCGAAACGAGGCCGCTCGGCTTCTGCCTGATGCAGCCTTCAGCCTCCGGCTTGCGCGATCATTTGCCGGGTTCTTCGTCTGCCTGCGCGGCCTGCGGCGGCACGATGAGCGCGACCACCCTTCTCGATACGCCGGGCATGCCCAGCAGATGGGCCTGCGCGACGAACTCGTGCCGGACGACGTTCCCGGCGCGCGCGGCGGTCTGGTCCATCCAGGCGAGGCACTCCGGCTGGTCGTGAAAGCAAAGCCCGGCCCAGCCATGCTCCAGCGTCGTCTTGCGCGGGACGGGCCAAGTGTATTGCTTGGCGAACGGTCGCGCATAATAGGGATGATCGGGACTGTAGAAGGCAGTCGCAAATGCGAGCGCATCGTCGCCGCTGACCCTGGCGAACGGAATGCCGGTGAGCTCGTGCCACAGGCGCGTGACTTCGCCGGCGATCTGAGGATAGAGATTGCGCCCTTCCTCATAGCCGTGGCTGTTGCGATAAAGCGCATGCAGCGGCGCGGCGATGACGACCGCCGCGAGCGCGATGCCTACAACGAGGACCGTCGCATTCACCGTATGGAAGCGCTCGATCGGATAGCTGGTCCCGCACACGATCAGAACGGCGAACAGGAACACGCCCTGCAGTGCCCACATGGATGGCAGATCGGTGCCCACGGTCAGCGAGGTCGCGACCGGCAAGACGATCGTGCCGATCGCGATATAAAAAAGCAGCCGCAAGCCCGGGACCATGGCCACAAAATCGCTCGGCAGCCGCCGCAATCGCGGACCGGCAATCAAAACCCAGGTGAGCGCGGGAGGGCTCATCGTCGCCGCAAGGCCCGCCACGAAGGACGTTGAATCCTGGAGTGACGTCGGCAGATCAACTCCCCCGTGCGCCGCCATCGCATAGCCGAAGGGAGCAGCTCCCGTGGTCGCGAGCCAGTAGAGATGAGGCGCAAGGGCCAGGAGGCCTGCGGCTATCGAGATCCACGGCGAGGCGGAGGTGAAATAGGCGCGTCTCGACGGATGAGCGAGGGCAGCAAGAGCGAAGCTCGCCAAAAGGAATACCGAGTAATATTTGCCGAGCATCGCGACCGCGGCCGCCAGTCCGGCCGCGATGGCCCAGATCGCGGTCCTGGTTTCGAACGCGCGCAGAAAGCAATAAGTCGCAAGCGGCCATACCGCCAGCAGCACCGCGTTGGCGTTGAAGCGTTGGGCGTGAAACTGATAGGCGGGCGTGAGCATCAGCAACAGCAGCACCAGCAGGCGCTTGTGCCCGGTCACGAACTGCCTGGAGATCAGGTCGACGGCCCACAGCGCCAGCGCCGCGTTGGTCATCGCCATCAGTTGCAGCGACCAGTCGGTGGACGGGAAGACCTGTGTCCAGGCACCGGTGACCCAGCCCATCAGCGGCGGATGCTTGGGGTTGCCCCAGGCGAAGTGCCGCCCCAGGGTCCAGGTCTCGAGAAAATCGGGATGGAGACCCGAGCCCGCATACGCGATCCACAGGTAAGCCGTCCAAACGGCTGCGAAACTGACAAGCAATAGCGGGACGGACCACCCGGCTTCGACGCCATCAAGCCAGCGGATGAAGGGACGGCGCCATGGCGCGGGGTTGAGATCTGACCGTGCGGCCATCTCTGAGAAAGTGAAATCCACGAATATACAGGCCTTAATTAGACAAAGTCCGATCGGTCCCAAACCGACCCGCAAGCGAGAGGCGAGATCGACAACAAATAGACAACAGAAGCAACATGTCCGTTGCGGATCATTCGCGTCGATCTTGGCGCTGCGACATCACGCCACATCCGGTTTGGGCCCTGCGGCCGAGCTGACTCACACACTCTGGTCGCTCGGTATATACGAAAAGCGCCATCTTGGCGGCTATGAGAAGGCCGGCTTTGGTGAATTGCTCTTGTAATTCACCGAGCCTCGATCACGGGCTATCAGTCATCACGCTGTCTCCCTGCATTGAGCGAGTGCGAACGATGCCGCCAAACGTCCCACCCGAGCCCGCCGACGCAGCCGCACGCCGTTCGGCAAGGCCGACGATCGTCTATCCTGCCGGGTCGATGCCGCGGCCCGACATGGCCGTGCTGGAAGCCACGCGCAAGACACTGGTCAAGACCGGTGAGATCGTGGTGCCGCCGCGCGATGCGCGGACGTTTCGCGTCACGCGCGGGCGGTTCTTCCGCATCGTCAGCATCGACGGCCCGCAGGTCGGCGATCTCAATCTCTGGAACGCCGACGATCTCGCCGAGCGCTTCTTCAGCGGCAAGACCCGCGCGCTGCACGCCACGCATGTCAGCACCGGCGACCGGCTCTGGAGCAGCATGCCTTATCTGAGGCCGATGGCGACCATCAGCCATGACACGCTCGGCTGGTACGGCTGGGATGCGGATGGCGCCGGTGTGCACGACGTCATCGGCACACGCTGCGATCCCTACACCAACCTGCGGTTGAACGGCCGCGTTTACGACTTCTGCTGCCATTCCAACCTGGCGCGCGCGCTCGGCGCCGAATTGAAGTCCGAGCCCGATACGGTCGAGCACCACGTGCACGACGTGCTCAACGTCTTCATGTGCACCGGCTTCACCAAGGATACGCAGCAATATTTCATGAAGGCGAGCCCGGTCCGTCCCGGCGACTTCATCGAGTTCTTCGCCGAGATCGATCTGCTCGGCGCGCTGTCGGCCTGTCCCGGCGGCGATTGCAGCGCGACCCATTCGAGCGATGCCGCCGCGTGCTATCCGCTCAAGATCGAGATCTTCGAGCCGGATCGATCAACGCTTGCCAGCTGGACGTGGCCAGCGCCGAGCGGCTACCATCGCCGCCATGGCGCGCCCGCTTAGCATCGGCGACTGCACAGCCGCACTTCCAGGATCGAAGTCGATGAGCGCACCCCGTCAAATCATCACAGGCCGCGCGCGGCTTGCTACCGATGTCGTCGGTCACGGCCAACCGGTCGTCTTTCTGCATGCTGCGGTTTTCGACCGCATGATGTGGCGCGCGCAAGTGGATGCCATCAGTGCGACGCATATGGCGATCGCCTATGACCGTCGCGGCTTTGGCGGGACTGCCGCGGAGAAGGAAGGCCATTCTCAAGTGGCGGATTTGCTGGCGGTGATAGACACCGTCGCAAGCGGCACGCCTGCGATCCTTGTCGCCTGCTCACAAGGCGGACGAATCGCGCTCGACTTCGCGCTTCGTTATCCATCCCACGTCCGGGCGCTGGTGCTGGTCGCGCCATCGGTCAGCGGCGCGCCCGAACCGGTCTATCTACCCGCAATCGCGGATCTGATGACACAGCTTGCGGAAGCCGAGGCGGCCTGCGATTGGGATCGAGTCTGCGCGATCAAGGCCCACATGTGGCTGGACGGTCCACTCCAAGCCGAAGGCCGCGTTGCCGGTGAGCTGCGCCGGCTGTTCATCGACAAGAATGCCATTGCGCTGCGGTCGCCGCCGATCGGTGCGAACCTCGATGCGACGCCCGCCTTCCCGTGCCTCGGCGAAATCTCCTCGCCCTCGCTCGTGATCTGGGGCGACCTTGATTTCCCTCATATTCAAGAGCGAAGCCGCCTGATGGCAGCGACGATGCCGAACGGATCGGGACGCGAATTGACCGGCACGGCGCACCTGCCGAGCCTGGAGCGGCCAGCCGAGGTGACCGTCCTGCTCACGGAGTTTCTCGCGCGACTGTGAGTGAGCATCTGCAGACAACGTCTGACGATACCTGGAGGGCGAAGCAGCGGCGTATCTGGGCGGCCACCGATCGACTGTCCTGACGGCCCTGCCGCCGAAGCGCTTGGCCTTGCATCGAAGCTTCGATTAGAAGGCGGAATCGGTCGGCGCTGCGCCGGCCTGTTCGGAAGGAACTCTTCATGGCCCTGATGCCGGTCTCTGATGCCTTGGCCTTGGTGCTCGACGGCGCCGCGCCGCTGCCGGAGGAAAAGGTCGCGCTGGACCAGGCCTATCACCGGGTGCTGGCGCGGGACGTCGCGGCGCTGCGGACCCAGCCGCCGCAGCCGATGTCGGCGATGGACGGCTATGCGGTCCGCGCCGCGGATGCCGACCGCGCCCGCGCCACGCTCAAGGTCATCGGCGAGATCGCGGCCGGCCGGCCGTTCGATCGCACGCTCGGGCCCGGCGAGGCCGCGCGCATCTTCACCGGCGGCGTCGTTCCCGACGGCGCCGACGCCATCGTGATCCAGGAGGACACGATCGCGGATGGCGACCACGTCACCATCACCGAAGCGGCCAGGAAGGGCCGGCATATTCGCCCGGCCGGCGCGGATTTCCACGAAGGCGACGTGCTGCTCAAAGCCGGCCGACGCCTGAGCGATCGCGACCTGTCGCTCGCCGCCAGCATGAACTATCCCGAGCTCCCGGTGCACCGCCGCCCCAAGGTAGCGCTGCTTGCCACCGGCGACGAGCTGGTGATGCCGGGGTCGAATCCCGGTCCCGGCCAGATCGTCTATTCCAACGGCTACGCGCTGCGCGCCCTGGCGCGCGCCGAGGGTGCAGATCCCATCGACCTCGGCATCGCCGCCGACACGCTGGACTCGACGGTCGCAGGCATCCGCCGCGCGCGCGAGGCGAAAGCCGACATCCTGATCACGACCGGCGGCGCCTCGGTCGGCGATCATGATCTGGTCAAGCAGGCGCTGGACGCCGAGGGCGTGGACATGGCGTTCTGGAAGATCGCGATGCGCCCGGGCAAACCGATGATGCATGGACGGTTGGGCCAGATGCGCGTGATCGGCCTGCCCGGCAATCCCGTCTCCTCCTATGTCTGCAGCCTGTTGTTTCTGGTGCCGCTGATTCGGAAGCTCGTGGGCTTGGCTCAAATCCACCCTGCCCGCGAGACTGCGCTGCTCGGCCGCGACCTCGCCGCCAACGACGTCCGCGAGGACTATCTGCGCGCGCGGCTCGAGGTGCGCGCCGACGGCGCGCTGGTCGCAACGCCGGTGACGCATCAGGATTCCTCGCTGCTCGGCAACCTCGCGCTATCGCAGGCCCTGGTGATCCGCCCGGCTTTTGCGCCCGCGGCAAGTGCCGGCTCCGTCTGCGAGATTCTGAGGCTGCCAGACTAAACAGGGTGCAGCTGCCAAATATACCGCCAGGGATCTCGCAGCTATTTTGCGGGCATCGAGCAGGCATCTTGCGCACCACCTTCATTGCAAATTAATGATTGCAGAACACATATCGAACAGATAGTGTCCGTTCATGATTTGTTTCGAAGATGTTGCGGGCGCCGCGAACTGAGGACGTTTCGAACGAGAACGCTTCAAACGAGAACGTCTTGAACGAGAGCGTCTTGAACAAGAACGTCTCGGGCGAGAACGACACATCAACCTGGGGATCTGGTCGAGATGCTGACGCGCAAACAGTACGAACTTCTGCGGTTCATCAACGAACGTCTGAGGGAAGCTGGCGTGCCGCCCTCCTTCGATGAGATGAAGGACGCACTCGATCTGCGCTCGAAGTCGGGCATCCATCGTCTGATCACCGCGCTGGAAGAGCGCGGCTTCATCCGCCGCCTGCCCAATCGCGCGCGCGCCATCGAGGTGATCAAGCTGCCCGAACTGTCCCAGGCGGCGAACAACCGGCGTGGCTTCACGCCGTCTGTCATCGAAGGTAATCTCGGCAAGGTGCGCACCAGCACGCCGGCGATCGACGAGGGCGATCGTCCCGTCGCCGTCCCGGTGATGGGCCGCATCGCTGCGGGCACGCCGATCGAGGCGCTGCAGACGCGCAGCCACACCATCAGCGTCCCGGCCGACATGCTCGGCTCCGGCGAGCATTATGCGCTGGAAGTCCGCGGCGACTCGATGGTCGATGCCGGCATCCTCGATGGCGACATGGCGCTGATCCAGCGCAACGACTCCGCCGACACCGGCGACATCGTCGTCGCGCTGATCGACGATGAGGAAGCCACCTTGAAACGTTTCCGCCGGCGCGGCGCCTCGATCGCACTGGAGCCGGCCAACACCGCTTATGAAGTCCGCATCCTGCCGCCCAACCGCGTCAAGATCCAGGGCAAGCTGATCGGGCTGTACCGCAAGTACTGATCGTCACGCGCGCGAACTGGATCGCGCGCAATTTGATCTGACGCGTTGGAGGTCTCTTCCGACGGCGCTGATGATGATTGCACTTCGATCGCGATGCAACACGCTCAAACGCTTGTGATCGCGAAGCGCCGTACGGGGTGCAGATCAGCGCAGAATTGCCGTCAAGCACGCGCTAACATCGTTCCTGATGTCCACTCTGATAGAGGCCTGCGCCTGTCCGGGGGGAGCGTGGGTTGCTATCTCGAACGAGGAGCGATCCGATGTGTGACTATAGCCTGCATGCTGTTGCGTCCCGCCCGGCGAAAGTCGGGGAAACGCTGATCTCGACGACGTTCCGCGGAACCTCGACCCGCGGCTTCGCCTCCGAGAGCGAGCCGAATGTCGCCGTGTGTATGCTGCCCGGGACGGAATTGGCGTTTGCCGACGACGTTCGCTACGACAGCCGCTGGATCTGGACCCGCACGATCCGCGACCGCGTGGCCAAGTTCAACACGATCGAGAAGCATGTGCCCGATCGCCACCATGATGCGATCGAGTTCGCAGATGGTCGGCATGTGCTGGTGACCCAGCTCTGCGAGGGACAACGCGTCACCGTGCTGCAATTGCCCGCGACCAAGCAGCCGGCCGAGCGCAGGCCGCTGGGCACCGAGGCTTCGAGCAGCAGCGAAACGACGCCGGTGCGGCGGATCTCGATCACCTGAACTGAGAAGCGCAACGGATGCGAAGACAAATGGGAACATTCGGCCCTCGGCGGAAGTTATGGTTCGCCGGGGGGAGAATGGCCCGTGGTCAACAAGATCAATTGGCAAAAGGCCGGGCGCATCACTGAGCCCGGTCGTTACATATTCACGTTCGGATGGCTGACCGTGACGGCCGACGATATCGCGGTCTGGCAGCAACATCCCGATGCGCTGTTCACCCTGGTGGAGCTTCCACCGCCATCGCGAAGCCCGTCGGATGGCGACGAGGACGACGACGCATCCGAATATCATCTCGGCACGTTCGAACTGCCGGATTGCTAATCCACCGCCCCCTGCTCCGCCTCCGGCGGCGTCGCGTCCTGGGATCTTGGCGCCGGCGAGCGCGGCGCCAGCGTTGCCTGGAAATCGCCCGCATCGGGAGCAGCCGGCCACCACGGCCGCTGCGTGCCGTTGGGCCGGACGGCCTCGACCGCAAAGCCGTCGCCGCGCCGCGTGAGGGCCAGTCCACCCTGATGCTGCAGCCGGTCGCGATCTACCACTAAGGCCGTGCAATCGGGCGGCGCTTGCCTGACTGTCACGACCAGTGCGGCCCGCGCGCAATCGTCCTCCAGGGCCTCGGCGCGCAGCGCGAGCGAGACGAAGCGGCCATCGGCAAGCGGCACCACGCAGCCGGCGTCATCGCAGGACACGCCGTCGCCGAGCGAGCTATCGGCCGGCGTTCGCGCATCGGCATCGGCGGCGAGCCATTCCTGAGCAAGGAAGGCGTCCTTACCCGTCCGGATGAGATGCAGCCGGCCCTCGCGGCCGCGCACCGCGACGTTGCGGCCATCGGCGGAGATCAGCATGTCCGGCTGCGGCGTCATCAGCGCCCAGAGAATCGAAGCCGCAAGCAGACCCGCGCCGCTCCAACGCAGCGGCGTGCGCAGCAGACCCATCAGGATGAGGCCAAGACTTGCGGCGATCACGGGACCGATGCCGAACGCATGGATGCGACCGACCGCGCCGGGCAGGTTTGCCACCCAGCGCGTCACCGCGATCATCCAGTCGATGCCCCATCCCATCAGCGACCAGAACGGACCGTCGAGCCCGAGCGGCGCCGCGAGCAGTCCCAGCAATCCGGCCGGCATGACCAGAGCGGAGACCACCGGCATCGCCGCGAGATTGGCGAGCACGCCGTAGGGTGTCACGCGATGAAAATGAAACGCGGCATAAGGCGTGGTCGCGAGCCCCGCGATCAGCGAGGCCAGCAGCAGCATGGCCAGTTCGCGGCCGCCCCATAGTGCGATGCGCGCTGTCGTCGAACTGTCGGGCGTCGCGAACAGATGCGGCAGCCCGAGTTGTACCAACGCCACCAGGCCTAAGGTCGCGGCGAACGACATCTGGAAACTGGGGTGCACCAGCGCCTCCGGCGCGATCGCTAGCACGATCATCGCGGCGACAGCGAGCGTGCGGAAGGTGATGGCGCGGCGATCGACCAGCACGGCGATCAGCACGACGGCGGTCATGTAGAAGGACCTTTGGGTCGCGACTTCCGCGCCCGACAGCAACAGATAGAAGGCCGCGGCGACAAGCGCGGCGGCAGCCGCCCACTTCTTGATGGGGTGGCTGACATGAAGCCCCGGGATCAGCGCCAGCAGCGCGCGCACGGCAAAGAACACCACGCCGGCAACGACGGCCATGTGATAGCCGGAGATCGACAGCACATGGCCGAGCCCGGAGATGAACATGGCGTCGTTGACCGGCGTCGTAATGGCGTCGCGGCGGCCGGTCAGTAGCGCGGTTGCGATCGCGCGCTCGTCGCCGTCGAGCCGGGCGCGGATGCGCGCATCGATGGTGTCGCGCAGGCCCTGCATGAAGGCGGCATAATGCAGGCCGAAGCCGCCATCCTGCGGCGGGGCAACCGTCTTGATCGCGCCCATCACGAAGCCGGAGGCACCGATGCTCTGGAAAAACATGTCGCGCGAAAAGTCGTAAGAGCCAGGCCGAAGCGGCGCGAGCGGTGGCAACAGGCGCGCTTTGAGCTGCACGAAGCTGCCGACGTCGGGCGCCATGCCCTTCCGTACGGATAGCCGCACCCGCGCCAGCGTGATCTCACCACGCGCGGTTTCCATCTCGGTCACGCGCAGCACGAAGCGATCGGTGCGCTCGCGGATGTCGCGGGTCTCGACGAAGCCGGACAGCGTGACCGAAAACAGCGGTCGGGCCAGTACGGTGTGCGCGAGCCGCGCCGTCCGGGCTGTTGCGACGGCAAAACCCGCGGCGACCGCAGCGATCATCACCGCAGCCGGAAACAGCCGGTGACGCCGCAAGACAAACGCTCCGGCAGAGATCATCAGCGCGAGCACTGCAGCAACCCACAGCACCGGCTCGTGATCGGCAGCGAAGTACAGCGCGATCCCGGCGCCAAAGGCGACCGGCACCCACGGCAGGAGCCGCCCTGCCGCGGCCTCGGCGTGCGCCCAGGCCTTCAGTCTGGCGAGCAGCGACGACCATGTCGGGGTATCGGCAAGATAGCCGCCGGCCTGCGCCGCCCGTCGCGGCGGCCAGACATCCGCAATGCTGCCGGCAAAGCCGCGCCCCCGGCTTGGCGGCCGGTCCGGCTCCGCCATCGCACTCGCACTCCCTGAACGGGCGAAAGGCTACTGGAAGCTGCAAGTCGACGGCTAGCAGAACGGAACGAGAATCTCCGAATGGCACCACCACCTCAAGAAAGGATGGAACTTTCTCCTCGCTCGGGAGTTGCTGGCGTCATGATCGACCAAGCCAATCCGTTCGCCGATCTCGGGCTCGAGCAGGCGATCCATCTGCGCTGGGCCCTGCGCGACATCAGGGCGCGGCGCCTGTCGCTGTCACCGGTCAATGACGACGATCTGCGGCTCTTGACCGAACGCGGCCTCGTCGAGGTCGAAGATGGCGTCCCCGTGCTCACCCAAGCCGGGCAGGATACGCTCGAATGAGCGCGAGCGTCTGATTCCGGCCGCTGCGCGCAACCGGCCACGCGATCTTGGGCCACGCGATCTTGGGCCGAGCCATTCGTCACATGCAACCGCCGCGAAATGACGGCGGCGATCAGTGTCGGCGATAAGTCTCGTCTTCAGCCCTTCGCGACTTCCTTGGCAAAGGTGTCGCGCAAGCCGATCGTGCGATTGAACACGAGCTTGTCCGGCGTCGAGTCGGGATCGCGCACGAAATAACCCTGCCGCTCGAACTGCATCACCGCGTCCGAATTGGTCTCCGCGATCGCCGGCTCGATCCGCGCATCCTTGAGGATCTCGAGCGAGTTCGGGTTGAGGTCGGCGGCGAAGTTCGCCGCGTCGGGCGCGGGATTAGCGAACAGCTGATTGTAGATGCGGATCTCAGCGGTGCGCGACTGCGCCGCCGGCAGCCAGTGCATGGTCGCCTTCACCTTGCGGCCATCGGGGGCGTTGCCGCCACGCGTTGCAGGATCGTAGGTGCAACGGAGTTCGACGATCTCGCCGGCGGCGTTCTTGATCACCTCGCGGCACTTGATGAAATAGGCGTAGCGCAGCCGCACTTCCGTGCCGGGCGAGAGGCGGAAGAACTTCTTCGGCGGGTTCTCCATGAAATCGTCCTGCTCGATATAGAGCTCGCGGCCGAAGGCGATCTTGCGCGTGCCGGCGGAGGGATCATCGGGGTGATTGATCGCCTCGATCTCCTCCACCTGGCCTTCCGGATAGTTCTCGATCACCACCTTCAACGGCCGCAGCACGGCCATGCGACGCAGCGCCGTGCGGTTGAGCTCCTCACGGATGCAGAATTCCAGCATGCCGACATCGACGATGCTGTTCGACTTGGCGACCCCAATACGCTTGACGAATTCGCGCACCGCGGCCGGCGGCACGCCGCGACGTTTCAGCCCCGCGATCGTCGGCATGCGCGGATCGTTCCAGCCGGCGACATGCCCCTCCTGCACCAGCCGCGTCAGCACGCGCTTCGACAGCAGCGTATAGGTCAGGTTGAGGCGCGCGAACTCGTACTGGTGCGGATGCGAGGGCACCGGCAGCTTGTCCAGGAACCAATCGTAGAGCGGCCGGTGGTCCTCGAATTCCAGCGTGCAGATCGAATGGCTGATGCCCTCGATCGCGTCGGACTGGCCATGGGCGTAATCATAGCTCGGATAGATCGACCATTTGTCGCCGGTGCGCGGGTGGTGCGCGTGCAGGATGCGATAGAGCACGGGATCGCGCAGATTGATGTTGCCGGCGGCCATGTCGATCTTGGCGCGCAGCACGCGCGCGCCATTGGGGAATTCCCCCGCCTTCATGCGCCGGAACAGGTCCAGATTCTCCTCGACCGTGCGGTCGCGGAACGGGCTGTTCTTGCCGGCCTCGGTCAAGGTGCCGCGGGACAGCCGAATTTCCTCCTGCGACTGATCGTCGACATAGGCGAGGCCGGCCTCGATCAGCCCTTCCGCCCAGCCATAGAGCCGCTCGAAATAGTCGGAGGCATAGAACAGGTTCTGGCCCCAGTCGTAGCCGAGCCAGTGCACGTCGGCCTGGATGGAATCGATAAATTCCTGCTCCTCCTTGGCCGGGTTGGTGTCGTCGAAACGGAGATGGCAGCGGCCACCGAACTCCTGGGCGATGCCGAAGTTGAGAGCAATCGACTTGGCATGGCCGATATGCAGATAGCCGTTCGGCTCCGGCGGGAACCGGGTCACGACCGTCTTGTGCTTGCCGCTGTCGAGATCGGCCTGGACGATGTCGCGGATGAAGTCGCGCCCTGTCTCAGCCGTCGTGTCTGTCGTCGTCATCAAACCCTGTCCTGCTTCGGATGTCGCGAGACTATGTGCCAAATCCGCAATCCCCAAGGAAGGCTTTAGTTATGCGCGGGTCCTGCTATACACCCCCCGCCTCTACGCCACCGCCCGGAAACTGCTGTCGCTGCCGCCCATGACCCAACCCATCGTCACGCGCTTTGCCCCCTCCCCGACCGGTTTTCTCCACATCGGAGGCGCCCGGACGGCCCTGTTCAACTGGCTGTATGCGCGCGGTCGCGGCGGCAAGATGCTGCTTCGAATCGAGGACACCGACCGCGAGCGTTCGACCAAGGAGGCGATCGACGCCATCCTGGACGGGTTAACCTGGCTCGGGCTCGATTGGGACGGCGAGGTCATCTACCAATATAGTCGCGCCGCGCGGCATCGCGAGGTCGCCGAGCAGCTGCTCGCCAGCGGCATGGCTTACCGCTGCTATGCCACCCCCGAGGAGCTCGCCGCCATGCGCGAGAAGGCCCGCGCGGAAGGCCGCACGCGCCTCTATGACGGCATGTGGCGCGATCGTGATCCGAAGGATGCGCCGGCAGGCCTCAAGCCGACGATCCGGCTGCGCGCGCCCCTGACCGGCGAGACCGTGATCGAAGACCAGGTACAGGGCCGCGTGGTCTGGCAGAACGAGAATCTCGACGATCTCGTGCTGCTCCGGGGCGACGGCAATCCGACCTATATGCTGGCGGTTGTCGTCGACGACCATGACATGGGCGTCACCCACATCATCCGTGGGGACGATCATCTGATCAATGCTGCGCGCCAGAAGCAGATCTACGATGCGCTGGGATGGGACGTGCCGTCGATGTCGCACATCCCGCTGATCCACGGGCCGGATGGCTCAAAGCTCTCCAAGCGCCACGGCGCACTCGGCGTGGACGCCTACCGCGCCATGGGATATCTGCCGGCAGCGCTGCGCAATTACCTGGTGCGGCTCGGCTGGAGCCATGGCGACCAGGAGATCTTCTCCACCGAGGAGATGATCAAGGCATTCGACCTGCCCGCGATCGGCCGCTCCGCCGCGCGCTTCGATTTTGCCAAGCTCGAAAACCTCAATGGGCATTACATTCGCCACACCGACGATCGGGCGTTGGTGGGCATGTTCGAAGACGTCCTGAACTATGCGCCGCAGGGCGCGGCGCTGAAGCCCAAGCTCAACGACACGACACGCGCCCAGCTCATGGCGGCCATGCCGAGCCTGAAGGAGCGCGCCAAAACGCTTTTGGAGCTCATCGACGCCGCGGCCTTTATCTTCGCGGAACGGCCGCTCCCGGTCGATGCCAAGGCTGCGGCACTGTTAACACCTGATAACCGGGCCCTGATCGGACGGCTCTGCCAGGCGCTTTCCGCCGTCGAGCCCTGGAGCGGCCCGGCCACGGAAGCCGCATTGCGCCAGTTCGCCGAGGCCAACGATCTCAAGCTGGGCGCAGTCGCGCAGCCACTGCGCGCCGCGTTGACCGGACGGACCACCTCGCCCGGCATTTTCGAGGTGCTGGCGGTGCTCGGACGTGATGAATCCTTAGGCCGACTTAAGGACCAGGTTACCTCATAAGGTCGCATTTACCCCCATCTTGCAGCGCACAGGGCAATACGATACGCATTTGCGCGGCATGCACTAGAAAAGCTCACTCGCCCTGCCATCTAGATGAAAAGGGCGCTCAACGATCTCATCGGGGACAACACGATGGACGCAAAATCCAGCACGAAAACCGCCACGCTCACCGTCGGCAACAAGACCTATGATCTTCCGATCCTGAGCGGCAGCGTGGGCCCCGATGTCGTCGATATCGGCAAGCTCTATGCCCAGACCGGCATGTTCACCTACGATCCGGGCTTCACCTCGACGGCGAGCTGCCAGTCCAAGATCACCTATATCGATGGCGACGCCGGCGTGCTGCAATATCGCGGCTACCCGATCGAGCAGCTGGCCGAGAAGGGCGATTTCCTCGAGACCTGCTACCTGCTGCTGTACGGTGAGCTGCCGACCAAGGCGCAGAAGCAGGATTTCGACCACCGCGTCACGCACCACACCATGGTGCACGAACAGATGGCCCGCTTCTTCCAGGGCTTCCGCCGCGACGCCCATCCGATGGCGGTGATGGTGGCTTCCGTCGGCGCGCTGGCTGCGTTCTATCACGACTCCACCGACATCAACGATCCGCAGCAGCGCATGATCGCCTCGATGCGGATGATCGCGAAGATCCCGACGCTGGCGGCGATGGCCTACAAATACACGATCGGCCAGCCCTTCATGTATCCGAAGAACTCGCTCTCCTTTGCCGAGAACTTCCTCTACATGTGCTTCGGCGTTCCTTGCGAGGAGTACAAGCCGAACCCGGTGCTCGCCGACGCGCTGGACAAGATCTTCATCCTGCACGCCGACCACGAGCAGAACGCATCGACCTCCACGGTGCGCATCGCCGGTTCCTCGGGCGCCAACCCGTTTGCCTGCATCGCGGCCGGCATCGCCTGCCTGTGGGGCCCGGCGCATGGCGGCGCCAACGAGGCCGCGCTGAACATGCTGGCCCAGATCGGCACCGTCGATAAGATTCCGGACTTCATCGCCAAGGTGAAGGACAAGAACAGCGACGTGCGCCTGATGGGCTTCGGCCACCGCGTCTACAAGAACTACGATCCGCGCGCCAAGATCATGCAGAAGATGTGTCACGCGGTGCTGAAGGAGACCGGCCACGCCGACGATCAGATGCTGAAGGTCGCGATCGAGCTGGAAAAGATCGCGCTGAGCGACCCCTACTTCATCGAGCGCAAGCTTTACCCGAACGTCGACTTCTATTCGGGCATCACGCTGAAGGCGATGGGCTTCCCGGTGTCAATGTTCACGGTGCTGTTCGCGGTCGCCCGCACCGTGGGCTGGATCAGCCAGTGGAGCGAGATGATCGAGGATCCGCAGCAGAAGATCGGCCGTCCGCGTCAGCTCTTCACCGGCGTCACCACCCGCGATTACGTCGAGATCGAGAAGCGCAAGTAAGCCTCCCGCAAGACTCCATTCGCAACGGCGCCGTCAGTCCTGACGGCGCCGTTTTCGTTTGCCCCGCGCGACCTCGGTCGCGAGCGCATCGAGCTTGGGCAACCAGAACGTCCGGAAACGGTCGAGCCATTCGTCGACCTCCTTGAGCCGGCCGGGCTCGACGGTGTAGATGCGCCGCGCCCCCTCGGCGCGCACCGAGGCAAAACCGGCATCCCGCAGCACCCGGAGTTGCTGCGACACCGCCGACTGGGTGATGCCGAATTCGCGCTCGATCACCCTGACGATATCGCCCGAACTGTGCTCGCCGCTCGCGAGCAGCTCGAGGATGCGGCGCCGGACCGGATCGCCCAGAATATCGAATGCGTGCATTGCTTTACGGACCTGATGGCTCCGGCTCGCCGCAATAGAAGGCGCTTGTCCGCGCTGCAGCCGCCTTTGCGGCATCCGCATGCGTACCGGCTCTGATCGATGCCTCCCCCCACGCTTCGCTGCTCGCTCGCATGTAGGCCTTGCCCTCGTCCGAGGTGGACCAGGTCATCGCCTCGGCGCGATCGAAAGCTGCGCCGGCCGCGAGGTACAACGCCAATCCCAGCAAACCAAGATCCCATCCCACGCCGACCGCACCGGGGCCGAAGCGATCCCACATGGCCTGGTCAAGCGGAGAAATATGCTCAAGCTTGAGCCTGGTGCCGGCAACGCCATCGTCCGACAAGGCCACAGTGAGCCAGCTCGTGCCACCGCCATATTCCCAGGTCACCGATAAGAGCCGCGGCGGCTCGCAGCGCGTGATCTCACCGCCGGCATTGCCCTCGAACTGATAGCGGCCACCGAGACGCAAATCGCCGGAAACCGGTAAGAACCAGCGCGGAATGCGTTCCGCGTTGGTCAGGGCGTCCCACAAGTCCTCGATCGTGGTGTCGTAGTTCCGCGTCGCGACCACGACGCGAGCCGGCCGGCCCTGGTGCTCGCGGCTTGAGACCTCGCGCACCACGGCTCCGACGTAGGCGACAGGATCGATCTTCATGACAACCTCCCGGGAGATATTAGACATGAGTCATATTAGGCCAATCTAATATGTTTTGCCAGCAGAGTCGTCTCCGGTCCGATGCCGCTGCCCTCCAAGAAAGACCTAAGTGACCCGCCGGCCCTGGTGCATCACCTGCAGCACGATGTCGGCGGCGCGCACGCTCGGTGATGCCGCACCCGTGGCCATGATCTGATCGAGCCGGGCGAACGCTTCGGTCTGGCGCATGCGCGCCGGACCATCTGCCAGCACCTCCGCCAGCGCCGGCGCGAGATTGTCGGCCGTGCAGGCCTCCTGCAGATATTCCGGGATCACGTTGTCGCCGATTACGAGATTGGCGAGGATGACGGACCGGACTCGGATCACGCGGCGCAGGATGAAGGCCTCGACCTCGCCGACGCGATAGGCGGTCACCATCGGCACGCCCGCGACCGCGAGCTCCAAGGTCACGGTGCCGGATTTCGCAAGCGCCGCGCGCGCGCTTCTGAAGGCGGCGCGCTTCTCGGCCTCGCCGGTGACGATCTGCGGCGCGACCGGCCAGTCCGCCAGCCCCGCCCGCACCGTGGCTTCGAGATGCGGCGTGGTCGGCAACAGCGCCTCGAAGGCCACGCCGCGCGCGCGCAGCGCTTCGAGCGTCCGGCCGAACACGGGGAGATGGCGTGCCACCTCGCTGCGGCGGCTGCCCGGCAGCACCAACAGCACCGGCGGCTGCGCTGCGCGTCGTGCCTGCTCGTCCGCATTCGGCCGCAGCACCGCAAGCTGCTCGATCAGGGGATGGCCGACATAGCTGCACGGCGGACCATTGAGCGTCCGATAGGCGTCCGGCTCGAACGGCAACAACGCCAGCACGTGATCGACATAGCCGCGCATTGCGCGCGCCCGGCCGGGCCGCCACGCCCACACGGTCGGCGAGACATAATCGACGATCGGGATCGCAGGATTGCGGGTGCGGACGCGCCGCGCCACGCGATGGGTGAAATCGGGGCTGTCGACGATGACGAGGACGTCAGGCGATGCCGCGAGGACCGCATCGACCGTCCGATCGATCAGCCGCAGGATCTTCGGCAACTGTTTCAGAACCCCCGAGAAGCCGACGATCGACAGCTCCTCGATCGCAAACCACGACGCCAATCCTTCCCGCGCCATGCCATGGCCGCCGACGCCGGAGAATTCGACGGCATCGCCAAGACGCTGACGCAGCACCTTCATCAGGCTGGCGCCGAGCCGGTCGCCGGATTCTTCCGTTGCGATCAGGCAGATCTTACGCAAGGCCGGCCCCGCGGATGCCCGCGTCATCATGCCACCACACCGGTCACGAACAGCCCGGCGCGATCGGCGGCTGCAAGCATCTGCTCAGGCTCGGCAAGCAGCGTGTTTTTCGCGGCGACCGCTATGCCGGCAAGCCCCGCGGCTGCGGCACCTTCCACCGTTGCGGGGCCGATGGTCGGCAGGTCGAAGCGCAGATCCTGGCCGCTCTTCGGCGCCTTCACCAGCACACCGCGCTTGAGCCCGGCACGAATGCGTCCCTGCGCGCGCAGCCGCGCCACCCGCGCCAACAGCCCATCGGTGCCCTCGATATCCTCGACCGCCACGACATGGCGATCGATCACGACCACAGCTTGCCCGATATCGAAGGCGCCGAGTGCCTGCAGGACGGCGCGGCCCCGGGCGATATCGGCCGCAGCGGCCTGGTCAGGCGCAGCGCGCGTCAGGCAGCCCTCCGGAACGAGCAGCTCGGGCGCGACATCCTTGATGCCGAGCATGCGAAGGCCGTGGCGCTCGAAGATGCGGCCGATGCCCGACAGCAGATGATCGTCGCCGCCACGAAACGAGCCCAGGATACGCGGCAGCTCGCGCAGGGTGCCGAGGTCGATCCGGATTTCGGAGAGCGAGGGACGGACCAGGCTGCCGATGAACAAGAGGTCGCGGCAGCCTTCCGCGTGGAGCAGCTTCACCACGCGGCCGATCTGGCCGAGCGCGATCCAGTGATGGCGGAAGCGCGACAGCGGCGCCGGATCGCACACCCCTTTCAACGCGAACAGGACGGGCGTCAATCCGCGCGCGACCATCGCATCGGCGACCGCGAACGGCATGACGCCGCCTGCGGCAATCAAACCGACCGGCGAGGCAATCTGCACGGTCCCGTCGGTCATCAGCCGCCTTAAGCCTCAGCTGGGGATGCACCGACTTCGGGAAGGCAGAGCGGACGGTGCTTGCCGCCGTCGATGAAGGCGAGGATCTCCGCAATGGCCGGATCTTCGCCGGCCAGCGGGCGCACGCTCGCGAGGCGTTCGGCGAACACGCCCGGACCGTGGAAGAGCTTCTGATAGAAGGCGCGGACCATGGCCAGCCGCTCGCGGGTGAACTTGCGGCGCCTCATGCCGATGATGTTCAGCCCTTCCAGCGCGGCATATTGGCCGTTGACGAGGCCGTACGGAATGACGTCGCCGCGCACGCCGCAGACGCCGCCGACCATGACGCCGTGGCCGATCCGGGTGAACTGGTGCACCGCCGACAGGCCGCCGATATAGACGGCGTCGCCGACTTCGACGTGGCCGCCGAGCGTCGCCGAGGTCGCGAAGATCGCATCGTTGCCGACCATGCAGTCGTGGGCGACATGGGCGTTGTTCATGAAGAAGCCGCGGTCGCCGATCTTCGTCAATCCACCGCCCTTGGTGGTGCCGATGTTCATCGTCACGCCTTCGCGGATGGTGCAGCCGGAGCCGATCACGAGCCGGTGCGGCTCGCCGCGATAGCTCAGATCCTGCGGCGCGCCGCCGAGCACGGCGAAAGGCGAGATCACGTTGGCATCGCCAAGTGTCGTATGGCCCATGATCTGGACATGGGAGATCAGCTTGCAGTTGGCGCCGATCACGACGTTCGGCCCGATCACGCAATAGGGCCCGATCACCGTGCCGTCGCCGATGATGGCGCCGTCTTCGACGCGCGCGGTGGGATCGATCTTGCTCATGGGAACTCAACCAAGCCTTGTCGGACCATCAGTCGGTCAGCATCGCGCCGACGTCGGCTTCCGCCACCGTGACGCCGTCGACCTTCGCGTCGCCGTGGAACCACCACATGGTCTTCCGGCGGCCGATTGAACGCATGTGATATTCGATGGTCTGGCCCGGCAGCACCGGTTTGCGGAACTTGCACTTGTCGATGGTGAGGAAGTAGACCGCACGCGGCTTCTCGGTGCCCTCGACGGACTTGATGCCGATCACACCTGCGGTCTGCGCCATGCCCTCGATCATCAACACACCCGGATAGACCGGCCGCTCGGGAAAATGGCCCTGGAAACAGGGCTCGCCGATCGAGACGTTCTTGACGCCGATGCCGCTATAATCGGCGCGGATGTTCTTCACGCCGTCGATCAGGAGAAACGGATAGCGGTGCGGAAGCGTCTTGAGGATCTCATTGATGTCCACTTCCGCAAACCTGATGGGTGACTCCTCCATCACTCCTGTCCTTCGTCCTTCGGATTCGTCGCAGTCATATCCCGCACCAGCCGTTCCACCGCAACGATCTCGCGGAACCATTGCTTGGTCGGCTTGGCGAAATGGCCACCCCAGCGCCCGTTCGGCGGGATATCGTCCTTGACCGCGCTCATCGCGGTCACCTGGGCTCCATCGCCGATCTTGAGGTGATTGTTGATTCCGACCTTGGCCCCAAGCGCAACGTTGTCTCCGATCGTGAGGCTTCCCGCCAGCCCGATCTGGGCGGCCAGCAGGCAATGCCGGCCGATCGTCACATTGTGGCCGATCTGGACCTGGTTGTCGATTTTGGTGCCCTCGCCGATCACCGTGTCGCGCAGGCTGCCGCGGTCGATAGTCGTGCCCGCGCCGATCTCGACATTGTTCTGGATCAGCACCCGCCCGGTCTGCGGCACCTTGAGATGGCCGTCCGGGCCGAAGAAGAGAAAGCCATAGCCGTCCTGTCCGATGCTGCAGGCGGGATGGATCAGCACGTCGTTGCCGATCAGCGCGCATTGGATGGCTGTCCGCGCCCCGACATTGCAGTCGCGCCCGATCTTCACGTGCGGCCCGATCACGGCGCCAGCCCCGACAATGGTGCCCGCCCCAATCTCGGCATGAGCCCCGATCACCGCCAGCGGCTCGACGACGACGCCGTCTTCCAGCCGTGCGGTCGGATCGATGATGGCGGACGGCGCGATCCCGTCGTAGCCGAACCAGTTTTGCGGCCGCAGCGCATCCTGATGCAGCTGCCGGGCGAGCTGCACGAACGCCCGGAACGGCTGGGCGATCCGCAGCACCGCGACATGCGCGGGCACGCTCGCCTCGAAACGCGGGCTGACCAGGCAGGCTCCAGCCTTGGTTGCCGTCAGCTGATCGACGTATTTGAGATTGTCGAAGAAGGCCAGGTGCATGGGACCGGCCTCGTCGAGCGAGGCAAGGCCGCTGACGACCTGCTCCCCTCGCGACGAATCGACGAGCGTGGCCTTGGTCGCGGCCGCAATCGCGGCCAGCGTCATCGGCGGTGGTTTTTGAAAGAAGCTCGGCTGGGCCATTCCATCCGTCACGGTACGATAACAGCCAAAAAAGATCAGAGCTCGGCCCCGGTGTCCCGAAGCCGAGCTCAATCTACACCATCGGCGCGTTATTCACGCGAAAGCGTATCGGGTCAACCCACCCGGGGTCAGAAGGTGGTACCGCCGCCGAACCGGAATTCCTGCACGCGGTCAAACTTGCCCTTGGTGAGCGGGACGGCGTAGTCGAAGCGCAGCGGACCGAACGGCGACTGCCACACCAGACCGACACCGACCGAGCTTCTGACCGTGTTCTGGTCGTCATACACGAGGCCAAGGCAGGTTCCCGGATTGGCTGGGACCGTCCCGGTCGCCGGCGTCGGCCGAATACAGCCGGACACGTTGACTTCGCCGGTCTGCGCCCAGGAGGTCGGTCCCTGATAGCCCCACAGACCGCCGGCGTCAGCATAGACCGCGCCCTTCAGGCCCACTTCCTTGGGAAGGAACCAGAATGGCATCTGCAATTCGAGCGAAGCGCCCCAGTACTTGGTGCCGCCGATCGCATCCTGGGTTCCGAAGGGGTTGATGTCACGCGGGCCGATGCCGTTCGGGGCGAAGCCGCGGACCAGGTTCGGGCCCATCTGGAAGTGATCGAGCATGCGAAGCTCGGTGTTGCCGATCTTGTTCAGAATACCGCCCTGGAGATGGACGATACCGACAATGTCGGACACCAGCGGCGTGAAGTACTTCGCATCAAGCGCGGTCTTCAAATAGGAGACGTCGCCGCCGACGCCCGCGAAGTCCTGCTTGAAGTCGACCAGCAGGCCGTCGGTCGGGTTCTTGTTGTTGTCGAGGGTGTTGTAGGAGAGCGTGTAGCCCAGCGCCGAGGTCAGCGTGCGGCCGTTCGCCAGCTCCTTACGCACCGGCAGCGAAGCTTCGCCGTCCAGGAAGCAGCCCAGACCATTGCTTCCGGCCAAGCTGATTCCGTTGAGGTTGGCGAAGGCCGGGGTCGGGTTGAAGGGAATCTGGCCGTTGCCACCGTTGATGTCGCTTCTGTTGTTACAGTTCGCGAGCGTCGTCGGCAGTGTGATCTCCTGCTGGTAGATCGAGTAACGTACCTGCAGCGAGAGATCTTCGCGGAGCTGGAACCCGAGCCGCGGACTGAAGCCCAGCGTCTTGGTGCCGTAAGAGATGAAGTTGTTGGCGAGCTGCTGGCGCTGATAGAAGTCGAGGCCGAGCGCCACTCGATAATCGAGCAGATAGGGCTCGACGAACGACAGCGAATAGCCGCGGGCGAACTGACCATAGGTCACGGCCGCCTTGGCGAACAGGCCACGGCCGAGCAGGTTACGCTCGGAGATCGAGACCTCGGCAAGTGCGCCGTCGGTCGTCGAATAGCCGCCCGAGACCGAGAAGTCGCCGGTGGACTTCTCCTCGAGATCGACCACCAGGATCACGCGGTCGCTGGAGGAGCCGGGCTCGGTCGTGATCTTCACGCTCTTGAAGAAGTCGAGGTTCTTCAACCGCCGCTCGGCGCGATCGACCAGCGCACGGTTGTAGGCATCGCCCTCGGAGATGTCGAACTCGCGGCGGATCACGTAATCGCGGGTGCGGGTGTTACCGCGGATGTTGATCCGCTCGATATAGGTGCGCGGGCCCTCATCGATCGCGAACACCACCGACACCGTATGGGCCTCGAAATTGCGGTCGCCACGCGGACGCACGACGGCAAAGGCATACCCCCGCCGCGACGCCTCGATCTGCATCTCCTCGACCGACTTTTCGACGTTCTCGACGTTGTAGAGCGAACCGACATTGACGCGCGAAAACGAACGCAGCGAGTTGGGATCGAGCGTCGAGATGGACGACTGGAAGTCGACCGACGCAACCCGGTACTGCTGGCCTTCCTCGATCTTGAAGGTGACCAGGAAGCCCTTCTTCTCCGGATCATATTCGGTGAGCGCCGCGACGACCTGCACGTCGGCATAGCCGTGCTTCAGGTAGAAGCGGCGAATCAGGTCACGGTCGGCCTCGACGCGATCTGGATCGTAGACGTCGTTGCCGCCCAGGAAGCTCAGGATGTTGGTCTCATGCGTCTTGATCACGTCCTTGAGGCGATAGGACGAGAACGCGTTGTTGCCGACGAATTCGACCGCCTTGACCCCGGTCTTCGGGCCTTCCTCGATCGTGAAGATCAGGTCGACGCGGTTGTTCGGCTGCTCGATGATTTCGGGGGTGACGTGGACGTCATAGCGGCCCGAACGGCGATAAATCTCGGCGATTCGGGAAGCGTCCGACTGCACCATGGGGCGCGAAAAGGTGCCGCGCGGCTTCGACTGCACCTCGGCCGAGAGCTGCTCGTCCTTGATCTTCTTGTTGCCCTCGAAGGCAACGCGACCGATCACCGGGTTTTCCACCACGGTCACGACGATACGACCGCCCTGCCGGTTGATCTGCACGTCCTGGAACAGGCCGGTCTCGATCAAGGCCTTGAGGCCGTCATCGATTCGTCCCGCATCCAGCGTGCCGCCCGGTCCAGGCTTGAAATAAGAGCGAATGGTCTCGACCTCGACGCGGCGATTGCCGACGACTTCAATCGAATTCACCGTCTGTGCGGCTGCCGGCGACGATACGACCACGTTCGCCAGCGGAATAGCCACCGGCACGGCGAACATGATCAGAGCGGCCAGCATGCCCCCCCGCACTCGCAATCCAAACTTCATGCGCAACGCGCCCTTATCATTCCGTTGTCGGCCCCATACCCCTACAGAACCGACAGATTCCCATTTTTGGTCGTTTCGCTTGTAGCCAATTTCACCTAGGCGGCAAACGCTCCATGTCTCCGTATTTTCATTTTCGTTTCAAAACGTTGCTCATCCGCCACGTCATAAAAAAGCCGCGGTCAGGACCCCGCGAGGTGCAGGATGTCGTTATACGTTGCAAACACCATCAGCATCAGTACAAGGCCCAACCCGATTCGGAAGCCCATCTCCTGAGCCCGCTCCGAGAGCGGCCGGCCCCGGGCGGCCTCGACCGCATAGAACAGAAGGTGGCCGCCATCGAGCAGCGGAACCGGGAACAGGTTCAAGAGCCCGATCGAGACCGACAGCGTTGCACATAATTGCACAACAAATTGGAAACCGAGGCTCGCGGCCTGGCCGGAGAGCTGGGCGATCCGAATCGGGCCGCCGACGTCCCCCGCGCTCCCCGCCCCGGCGAACAGGGAAGCGACGAACTTGAAGGTGGTGGCGATGATGAACCAGACCTGCTCGAAGCCGATCTTCACCGCCTCGCCGAGGCCGACCGGGGTCGAGCGCGCTTCGTCCGGCCGCGCGTTGTACTGAATGCCGAGCACACCGATCCGGTGCGCATTGCCGAACAGGTCCTTGACCTCCTTCAGCGCCGGCGCCGCCTTCAGCGTGACCTCACTCCCGTCCCGCTTGAGGTGGAAGGTCAGCTCCGAGCCGGCATTGACCGACACGATTCGCTGCATATCGGCGAAGCTGTCGATCTCGTGACCGTCGATCGAGGTGACGATGTCGCCGACCTTGAAGCCGGCCGCCGCCGCCACGCTGTCGGCCTGCACCGCATCGACCCGCGGGGTCGAGCTCGGCTTGCCGAAATAAAGCGCCATGCCGGCGAAGATGACCACCGCCAAGATGAAGTTGGCGATCGGGCCGGCCGCAACGATCGCGGCACGCGGACCGACCTTCTTGTGGTGGAAGCTGCCGGCGCGCTCCTCAGGGGTCATTTTCGCCAGCGCCTCGGCCGAGGGCGTCGAGGCCTCGCTGTCGTCGCCGAAGAACTTGACGTAGCCGCCCAGCGGAATCGCGGAGATCTTCCAGCGGGTGTTGTGCCGATCGTTGAAACCGATCAACTCAGGGCCAAATCCGAGCGAAAACGTTAACACCTTCACGCCCGCCCAGCGGGCGACCAGGAAATGGCCGAGCTCGTGGAAAAAGACGACGATCGTCAGCACGAACAGGAAGGGGACGATATAGCCCAACAGGCCATGGCTTAACGTATTGAAGATATGTTGGAAAAATTCGGACATCCGTTTCCCTTCCGGTGGGCCGGCGCGCCCCGAACGCTCTAAGATGCCTTTAGGGCAATTTCAGGCAAGAGGGCTGCGGCCTTTTTTCGCGCAGTTTGGTCAATGGCGATGGCGTCATCGGCCGAGGTGAGAGGTGCTAAATTACCCGATCTAATCCAATTCTCCAGGGTTGCCTCGACCAGGCGCGCGATCGCGCCGAACCGGATCTGACCGGCAATGAAGGCTGCCACCGCGACCTCGTTGGCGGCATTGAATACCGTGGTCGCGCCATTCCCGGTCCGCAAGGACTCATATGCCAGACGCAGACCAGGGAAACGCGCGAAATCCGGCGCCTCGAACGTCAGCGTGCCGATCTTGGCGAGATCGAGCTTGGCCGCCGGCCCCTTGATCCGGTCCGGCCAGCCCAGGCAATGCGCGATCGGGGTGCGCATGTCGGGCGTGCCGAGCTGGGCGACCACCGAGCAATCCGAAAACTCGACCATTCCGTGGATGATCGATTGCGGGTGCACCAGCACATCGATCTCGTCCGGCGACAACGCGAACAGATAGGACGCCTCGATCACCTCGAGGCCCTTGTTCATCATCGAGGCCGAATCGATCGTGATCTTCTGGCCCATGCTCCAGTTAGGATGTTTCAGCGCCTGCGCCAGGGTCGCCTGCTCGATATCGGCGGCGGCCCAGGTGCGGAACGGTCCGCCGGAGGCGGTGATGATGACCCGCACCAGTTCCTCGCGGTTGCCCGATGACAGCGCTTGGAACAATGCGTTGTGCTCGGAATCGGCGGGCAGGATGCAGGCGCCGGCCTGGGCGGCGCGCTGCATGAACATGTCGCCCGCACAGACCAGGCATTCCTTGTTGGCGAGCGCGACGGTCGCGCCGCGGTCGACCGCGGCGAGCGCCGGCTTCAATCCGGCCGCGCCCGAAACCGCCGCCATCACCCAGTCGGCCGGACGTGCGCCGGCCTCGATGATGGCGCTTTCCCCTGCCCCCGATTCGATGCCCGTGCCGGACAGCGCCTCGCGCAATTCGGACAGCCGCGATGGATCGGCCACCGCGACAAAGCCGGCGTTAAATTCCTTGGCGAGCTTGGCGAGCCCCTGCACGTTGCTGTTGCCGGTCAACGCCTCGACCCGATAGCGCTCGGGAGACGCCCGCAGCAGATCCATCGTGCTGTCGCCGATCGACCCGGTCGCGCCCAGCACGGTGATGCTGCGCACCGCCGCTCCGCTCGCCTTGTTATTCCGTAAAGGAACTGCGCTCATCGCTTCACCATATCAAAAGGCCGCGGCCGACGCCGTCGAGGCCGCCCCGCACCAAACCTAAGACTGCCGCAAACACGACCGCGGCGACGTAACCGTCGAGCCGATCCAACAGGCCGCCGTGGCCCGGGATGATGTGACTGGAGTCCTTGACCCCGAAACGCCGCTTCACGGCGGACTCAAACAGATCGCCAAGCTGCGAGACGATCGACAGCACGGCCGCAACGGCGAGGAACGGCACCAAGCGGCCGGCCCCGAAGGCCGACCATCCGGCAGCCACGAGCAGGCTGCCGACGAATCCGCCGATCGCGCCGGCCCAGGTCTTGTTCGGACTGATGTGCGGCGCAAGCTTCGGCCCGCCGATGCCGCGTCCGGCGACATAGCCGCCGATATCGCTCGCCCACACCACCAGCAGCACGAGCACCAGGGCAAACCAGCCATGCTCAGAGTCGAGGCGCACCAGCACAGAGGCCAATTGCGCCGCGGCCGTATAGACGAAGCCTGCGGCGGCCCAGCTGCGGTGACCGGCTGCGAGCGCGACGACCACGACAAGCCCAAGCCCAAGGACGATGACGGCGATATCGACCAGGCCGAACGCAAGACATACGCCGGCGACGGCCAGCAGCAGCGCCCCGGTCACGGTGACACTGACCGCGCGGACTTCGCCGACCACCATCAGCCATTCGACGTAAAGACCGATCGCCGCCACCGTCACGAGCACGGTCCAGAACACGCCGCCGGCATAGGCTGCCGCCAAGGCGAGCGGCGCCAGCACGAGAGCCGCGGCAACGCGCAACAGGAAATTATGCTGCGGCCCCTTGGCGTCGGCAGCGCTTGCGATGTCGGTTTTGCTCACGATGCGGTTTTCGTCACGAGGCCGCCGAAGCGACGTTCCCGCCGGCCGAATTCGGCGATCGCGCCCTCGAGCGCGGCCTTGTCGAAATCCGGCCAGTGAATGGGCACGAAAACCAGTTCGCTATAGGCGGCCTGCCACATCAGGAAGTTCGACAGGCGCTGCTCGCCGCTGGTGCGGATGATGAGATCGGGATCGGGAATATCGGGCGCGTCGAGATGGCGACCGATCGCATCGGCATCGATGGATGCCGGATCGCGCTTGCCCTCCGCGACTTCACGCGCCAGCTGCTGGACGGCCCGCGCGATTTCCTGGCGCGAGCCATAATTGAACGCGACCACCAGCGTCAGCTTGCTGTTGTTGCGGGTCAGCTCTTCGGCCTCGCTCAACAGCGCGCAGATGTCAGGCTCGAGGCCCGCGCGCTCGCCGATGACCCGCACCCTTACGCCGTCCCGATGCAGCGTCGCGAGATCGTTGCGGATGAAGCGGCGCAACAAGCCGAACAGATCGCCGATCTCGCTCGCCGGACGCGACCAGTTTTCCGAGCTGAAGGAAAAGATCGTGAGATAGCGGATGCCGAGCTCCGGCGCGGCGCGCACCACGCGCCGCAGCGCATCGACGCCACGACGATGGCCTTCCGCGCGCGGCAGGCCGCGTGCAGACGCCCAGCGGCCATTGCCATCCATGATGATGGCGACATGAGCCGGACCATCGGATCGGTCCGGCTCGTCCGTCATCGGGGCCGCGTTCGACATCGCAAATTCCCTTCAGACGGTCAGGATTTCCTTTTCCTTCGCCGCCAGCATCTGGTCGATCTCGGCAATGACGCCGTCAGTCGCCTTCTGCACGTCGGCGGCGAAACGCTCTTGATCGTCCTCGGAGATCTCGTGGTTCTTTTCGAGCTTCTTGACGGTGTCGAGTCCGTCGCGACGGACGTGGCGCACGGCCACGCGCGCAGCTTCCGCATATTTATGGGCGACCTTGACGAGTTCCTTGCGCCGCTCCTGGTTCAGTTCGGGAACGCGCAAGCGCAGCACCTGGCCCTCGGTCGCAGGCGTCAGCCCGAGATTGGAGTCGACGATCGCCTTCTCGACCGCCTTCACCATGGTCTTGTCCCAGACCTGGACCGACAACAGCCGCGGCTCCGGCACCGAGATGGTGGCGACCTGGTTCAAGGGCATGTGCGAGCCATAGGCGTCCACCTGGACCGGCTCGAGCATCGAGGCCGAGGCACGGCCGGTGCGCAGACCGCTGAGTTCGTGCTTGAGCGCCTGGGTCGCGCCCTGCATGCGGCGCTTCAATTCGTTGAGGTCGAACGCTCCAGTGGACATCACGCTTTCCTTTCTGCAACCCGTCGCTTCGCATCCGACTTGCGCGTCGTAAGCCTCAGTCGCGCTCAGTTCGGATCACGGAAGGACTATCAGCAAATCCCTGTTCGCTTCCGGTTTTTTACGCTCGCTTCCGAGCGTTCAACCGGTCCGCTGCCACCCGGCTGGTCAGCCGGCAACGATGGTGCCGCGGCCTGCGCCCTGCAACATCGCACCGATCGATCCGGGTTCGGCGATCGAGAACACAATGATAGGCAGCGACGTCTCGCGGGCAAGCGCGAATGCGGTCGCGTCCATCACCTTGTAACCGCCTTCGATCGCCTGAGAATGAGTCAGGCGGTCAAATCGCTGCGCCGACGGATCCTTCTTCGGATCGGCGCTATAGACGCCATCGACATTGGTGGCCTTGAACACCGCCTGGGCGTCGATCTCGGCAGCCCGCAGCACCGCAGTGGTATCGGTCGTGAAGAACGGATTACCGGTGCCGCCACCGAGCAGCAAGATGCGGCCCTCGGCAAGGTGCCTGTGCGCTGCAGCGCGGGTAAACAGCTCGCAGATCTCCGGCATCACGAAGGCCGACAATGCCTTGGCCGGCGTGCCCTTGCGCTCGATCGCGGCCTCAAGAGCGAGGCAGTTCATGATCGTGGCCAGCATGCCCATGGTGTCGCCGGTCGGCCGCGAAACGCCGTGGGCGGAGACCTCGACACCGCGGACCATGTTGCCGCCGCCGACGACGACAGCAATCTCGACCCCGAGCTGTTGGGCTGCGATCAGGTCACCGGCGATCCGGTCGACGGTCGGCTGGTCGATGCCGACGGAATGGGGGCCGGCGAGATATTCGCCGGACAACTTGACCACGACGCGACGATAGACCGGCTCAGCCATGTGCTATGCTTCCCTATCCCGCGCGAGCCGGCGTCGCGAAAACGATGCCGGCCCTTCGATTCGGCCGTTACTTCTTGCCGCTGGCGGCGGCGACTTCGGCTGCGAAGTCGGTCTCTTCCTTCTCGATGCCTTCGCCGAGCGCATAGCGGACGAAGCCGGCAATCTTGATCGGACCACCGACCTTACCCTCGGCTTCCTTCAGCGCCTGCGCCACCGACTTGCCGCTGTCGTGGATGAAGGCCTGCTCGAGCAGACAGACCTCCTTGTAGAAGGTCTTCAGGCCCGATTCGACGATCTTCTCGATCACGTTTTCCGGCTTGCCCTGCTGACGGTACTTGTCGGCGAGCACGTCCTTCTCGCGCTTGACGAGCTCGGGATCCAGGCCCGTGGGATCGATCGCCTGCGGGTTGGCGGCCGCGACATGCATCGCGAGCTGGCGGCCGAGATGCGCGAGTTCATCGGTCTTGCCGGACGATTCCAGCGCAACGATAACGCCCATCTTGCCGGCGCCTTCGATCACGGCACCATGAACGTAGCTCGACACCACGCCCTGATTGACCGTAAGCGTGGCGGCACGGCGCAGCGTCTGGTTCTCGCCGATAGTGGCGATCGAGTCCGCGATCGCGGCTTCCACCGTGATGCTGCCGACCTTGGCGGCCTTGATCTTCTCGATGTCGGCGCCGGCGTCGAGCGCGACTTGCGCGATCATCTTGACCAGGCCCTGGAAGTGCTCGTTGCGGGCGACGAAATCGGTCTCGGAATTGACCTCGACCAGCACGCCCTTATTGCCCGCCGTCAGCGCACCGATCAGGCCCTCGGCCGCGACGCGGCCGGCCTTCTTCGCCGCCTTCGAGAGGCCCTTCTTGCGCAGCCAATCCTGCGCAGCCTGCAGGTCGCCACCGGTCTCAGTGAGAGCGGCCTTGCAATCCATCATGCCTGCGCCGGTCGACTCGCGCAGGTCCTTGACCATCGCTGCGGTGATAGTAGCCATTATGAGCGTCCTTTTGCCTGTGCAGATCGCGGCGCGCCACCGGGTGCGCGCCGTCCGCCGTCAGGAAATGCGTAGATCGATCGTCATGGCCGGCGTATGACGCCGGCCACCATTTTAAGCCCGCGAGCTTAAGCGTCCGCGAGAGACTTCGCCTGGGCGACCCAGGCGTCGGCCCGGCTCGGCAGACCGACTTCTTCGCCGATCTGATGTGCGGTGTCGTGGTCGAGCTCGGCGAGCTGCCAGTAATGGAAGATGCCGAGATCGTTCAGCTTCTTCTCGATCGCGCCGGACACGCCGGTGAGCTTCTTGAGATCGTCGGCGGTGCCGCGCGGTCCAGGCAGGCCCTGGAACTTCGAGGCGGTCGGCGCGGTCGGCAGATCTTCCTGCATCGGGGTCGCGGAGGCACCGACATCGATGCCGAGCTCACCCTGTGCCCGCGAAATGCCGTCGATCGCGGCGCGCGCGACCAGGTCGCAATACAGCGAAATGGCGCGGCCGGCGTCGTCATTGCCCGGCACCACATAGGTGATGCCCTTCGGGTCGCAATTGGTATCGACGATCGCGGCGACCGGGATATTGAGGCGCTGGGCCTCCTGGATCGCGATGTCTTCCTTGTTGGTGTCGATCACGAAGATCAGGTCGGGCAGACCGCCCATGTCCTTGATGCCGCCGAGCGAACGATCGAGCTTATCGCGCTCACGCTGCAGGGTCAGCCGCTCCTTCTTGGTGTAGGAATTGGCTTCGCCCGAGGACAGCACCTCGTCGAGATGACGCAGGCGCTTGATCGAGGCCGAGATCGTCTTCCAGTTGGTCAGCGTGCCGCCGAGCCAGCGCGAATTGACGAAATACTGCGCGGAGCGCTTGGCGGCGTCGGCGACATTGTCCTGCGCCTGGCGCTTGGTGCCGACGAACAGGATGCGGCCGCCCTTGGCGACGGTGTCGCTGACGGCCTGCAGCGCAGTATGCAGCAGCGGCACGGTCTGAGCGAGGTCGATGATATGGATGTTGTTGCGGGCCCCGAAAATGAAATCGGCCATTTTCGGATTCCAGCGGTGAGACTGGTGACCAAAGTGCACGCCAGCTTCAAGCAGCTGGCGCATGGTGAAATCGGGCAGCGCCATTGGTTCTATTCTCCGGTTGGTTCCTCCGGAAACGCGTGAGCAAATGCGAGCCTTGCGGCCCGGTTTGCCACCGGACGGCCTCTCAAGAGAGCCATGTTTCCGTGTGAGATGGCGCGCTATATAGCCGGATTTTCGCGTAACGCAAGGAAATTGGAGGCTATTCGGCCTGCAGAAGCTCCGCGAGGGCCGGTCTCGCCTGCTGTTCCTGGAGCGGAACGAAGTCGACCGGGCCCTTGTTGTCCGCTCCCGACGATGCCGCCGCCATCACCCCGACGCCGACGAGACCGAAAACCATCCCACCGCCCTGCATCGCCCTGGACCGCTCGCTCGGCCGGATCGAAAAGAAATAGGTCCGACCCGGCTCGGTATCGAAATCGAGGGTGGAATCGCCGGGAAACAGCGTCTGGGTGGCGACGAGATGGTGGTGGCCGGCGGGCCGGTCGACATAGGCATAGGTTCCGGGCAGCACCCGGCTCAGCAAAACCCCATCGACCTTGGCGTCGCAGCTCGTGGCATCGAGCCAGGATTCCTTCTGGCTGAGAATGACGACACGGGATTGCCCGGCTTTGGGGGGCCCTACCTTCTGCGCCACGACGGCAAATTCCGTCCCCTCCTTGCCGGTGACACAACCAGATACCAGCAGGGCCAAACTCAGCCCCGCAACCGCACGCCATTCCATTGCCGCCCCCGTAATTCCCCGGACACGGTATGACGGTGGCGGAACCTCTGCAACCTGTGGCGACGTCGGAGTCTGAATTGCGCTTGAACTTGAAGGTGTGGCTTCAGAGTTCCAAGGCTGCTGCCGACGGGCCGCAGCTCAAAAGAGCGCGGCTTAATGGTCGCGACTGGCCTTGCTCGCCTCGGAACGATCGGCGTCCAGTTTGAGCTTCAGCTTTTCGATGTCGCCCATGAGCGCCCCCTCGTCCCGCAGCGGAACCAGCCGCAGCGACGGCGGCAGGATGACATGGGAAACGGTCTGCCGGCCCGAATTGGCAAAGGCCTCGGAGCGCTGCAAGGTCTGTACGGCGATCGCGGTCACGAGCAGCAGCCCCACGACGACGCCTTTTGCCACCAGGTGGGTGCGGCCGACCTCGCGCAGATGCAGGAAACAGACTGCCGCGATCACCAGCCAGGATGCGACATATTGGTAGGTGAATGCGCCCGGCCAGGTCAGGGCGAATGAGGACACCTGCGCGAACTCGCTGTAGAGCCAGAACGCCAGCAGCCCCGCCTCCGCGATCAGGACATGATGCAGAAACATCGAGCGGCCAGCAAACAGGCGCGACAGCAAGGACCACATACCCACCCAGGCCGCGGCGGTGCCGAACAAAGCGAGTGACGGCAGCAGATAGTTCGACGCATGCGACTCGGAGGTCTCGCCGATCCAGATGAGCAGCGCGTCGATGCCGAGCAGCAGGACACCGAGGCCCAGCGCAGCGCCGATTTGCAGCGACCTGCGCTCCGATCCTGCGAGCCGCTCAGGTTCGACGGCGTGGCTGATCTCGCGGATCCGCAGCAGACTCTGTCCGATCCGGATCGGCTGGATGCCGTCCAGCGTCACGCGCGCGCACCGGCTCTTGTTCTTCTCCAGATAAAGACCGTTGGCGCTGCCGAGATCCTCGGCGACAAGCCGTCCGGATTCGTCGCGGAAGATCCGGACGTGCTGTGCAGCGACATAGGGGTCATCGACGACGACGTCGTTGTCGTAGCCGCGGCCGATGGTGATCTCGGGACGGTCGATGCGAAAGCGCCCGACGACGTCGCGATGCCTGGAGAGAATCTCGACCCAGATCATCGGACGACCTGCAACCCGTTGATGAAGCTCCGGCCGAGATGCATCGCATCTTCATAAGCGACCGCCTGCAGGCTGAGGCGCGAGACCAGCGCTTCGTCACCATGATCCTGCGTCACGGCCACGAGCACGACATCGTACAGGCCGGCGAATTCCCGATAGCCCTGGGCGCACCAAATGACCCGCAGCGGCGGATGAGCAGAGGCTGGCGCCAGACCGACGAAATCCTCCAGACATCGCTGCGGCGTGTACCATTTGCGGAACGAGCCGCCGGGCGTCAGCCGCGGCTGCGCCAGTTGCGTCAGCACGGTGGCGAACTGGAATTCGTTCAGGTCGATCGACTTGGCGTATGAATTGCTCATCTGGACCGTGCCGGTGTTCAGATCAGAGGCGATGAACACGCTGGCATCGGCGGTGCAGGTGGTCGAATTGATGTTGGTGCGCGGCTTCGGCGAGGCGCTGGCATTGGTCTGGCTCCAGCACTCGAACCAGGGCGCACGGGTTTCCGGGGCCTGATACGGCCCGAGCGAGGCCGCGCGAAACCCCTGCTGGGCAAACGACCGGTACAGCGCCGAGCGCCACGCCGCCAACTGCTCGGTGACGTCGTTGCGCAGGTCCGCGGGCGAGGGCCGCCGCTCGCGCGATCGCTCCAGCAAGGCGGCTGCAAACCGCGCCGGCACCAGGAAGCTGATGAGCTGGCCGCCGCGGCGGGTGGCGACGTTGATGCCGACCACCTGCCCCTGTGTATTGACCGACGGTCCGCCGCTCATGCCGGGATTGAGCGCACCGGTGAAATGGATGTGTTCGTTGTAGCTGTGCTCAACCAGGCCGTTATAGGTGCCCTCGACGATGGTGAACCCGAGGTCGAGCGGATTGCCCAGCGAATAGAGCCGCTCGCCCTTTTGCAGACTGCCGTCCAGCGCCGCCTTGTCGAAGCTGAAGAACGGCGCGTCGTGCTTGTCGACGCGAATGAGCGCGAGGTCGTTCGGCAGATCGACAGCAAGCAGACTGACCTCGCCGTGGGTTCCGTCCGCCGCGGTGTATTCGAGCCGGTAGGTCTTGGGCTCGAGCGCCACATCCGAGACGACATGATAGTTGGTGATGGCAAGCCCGTCCGCGGAGACCAGAAATCCGGAGCCGGTCGAGGTCTGCCGGCCGGCATCCGCAACCAGCGTGCGGATCTGCAACAGCCGCGGCGGTGCCGAGGCATAGACCCCCTCGGCGCCCGACGGCGTCTGGGCCGCCGCCGGCATGATGCTGCAAAGGCTGAGCGCGACGGCGCCAAGCCGCAGCAACGCGCGCAAAATGCTGGCAGTCAGTTTCAAAGAGGCCCCCGCAACGCACCCTCGCCCGAGGCGTTTCACGCCAGAGATCGAGGACGCATGACCCGGCGGCCCGCCAATAACGAAAACGCCGGGCAGTTGCAACCGCGGCCGCCGTCACCGAATCGGTGCGCGCCGATGGCCGCTCCACCGCTCGCGATCGCCGCGCGAGCTCAGCAATGCTGCACGTTCGGCGGGCACTTCTTCTGTTGCGGCGGCGGCCCAGGTCTCGCCGCCTGCGGAGGCGGCGCAGGCCGTGCCATCTGCTGCGGGGGCGGTGCAGGCCTCGCCATCGGCGGGGGAGCCGCAGGCCGTGGCGGCGGCGGCGCAGAGGGCCGGACCATCGCCGCAGCCGGCGGCCGCGGAGCCTGCGGTGGCGGAGCGGCATGAACCGTCGGTGGCGGTGCCGGCCGGGCAGCCGGGGGCGGCGCGGAAAGACGTGCCGCAGGCGGCGACGGATGCGCAGGTGGCGGGGCTGCGCGTTCGATCCGAGGATGCGCCTCCGGCCTTGCCGGCGGTGCCGCGGCCGGCATGGTCTGGGGCTGGGCGCCGGACGGCGGCGGCTTGGTGGATGGCGCGGCGGCCGCACCCGGCGGGGTCCGGTTGACCTGCAGATTCGATGGCGTCGGCGGCTGTCCTGGCGACGGCGGCGAAGACGTCCGCGGATTCGGCGCGGTGGTGACAGCTGCCGGTGCCGGCGGCGCGCCATGACTGCCGGGCACCGGCAGTGCGTTAGGATGCGGCAGGTTTGCCGCCGGTGCAGCTGGTGGCGACGGCGCCGCGCTTGGCGTCACGTTGGCCGGAGCCGGCTGCGGCGTACCGGGGGCGCGCCCGATCGGACTGATCGCAGCGCTCGGCGGCACCGGGGCCTTGCCCTGCTGGATCAGCGTGGCCCGTTGCGCCACCGCGGGCGGCAAGGCCGGCGCGGCGGCAGGCACCGGATGGGGACCGGCGGCGACCGGTGCGCCCGGCGCGGGTGCCGGAGGCGGCGGCTGGTTGATCACCGTGTTGATGACGTTCGTATTGTGGATGTTGTTGAAGATGATGTTGTTCGGTGGCGGCGCCACATAGACCGGCGCCCGGACATAGACCGGTATCGGCACGAACACCGGCTGCGGCAACACGAACAGCCCGACCGGCTCGGTCGGCGGCGACAGCACCACGAAATCCGGCGGCGGCGGCGGCAGCACGAACACCGGCGGCGGTGGCGGCGGCGCGAAGGCAAATTCGGGATCGGAGAACATCAGCACCGGACGGTCGACATAGATGACCTCGTCCGGCGGGGGCGGCGGCACGTCGTAATCCATCATCGCAAAGGACGGCGGCGGCTCCAGCGGCGCGGTCAGGATCGCCAGCCGCCGCCGCGCGTCCTCGGCGTGCGGGCCGTGCGGGTAGCGTCTGAGATAGGACCAATACGCATCCGGCGTGTCGGCACGGTAGGTGCGGCGCCACGTGATGGCCTCGCGCCTGATCGCGACCAGCGCCCTCACCCGCTTCGCCAGCGGATCGCTTGGAAACGCGGCCAGGAACTCCTCATAGCCCTGCAGCGAGTCGCGCTCCAGCGCGGCCGTATAGGCCTCCTGAACCGACAACTCGCGCAGCGGCCGCTCGCGCATGGCGACGACCTGCGCCGGCTGCGCCTGCGCTGCGGGTGCATCCGGCGCGCGATCGAAGAAGCTGAAGGTGGCCTGGATCTTCTGTGCGTCCCACGGCACCTGCGCGCCCTTGGTGGCCTCGTTGACGCGGAGCCGGACCCGATCGAACACGTCCGGCAGCGACAAGCCGCCGGTACGGATCATTTCGGCGAGCGATTGCGCATAGATCCCATAAGTGCCGCTCTCGCTCGGCGCGACCGTGCCGGGAGCCGCGTTGAAGGCGATCAGCATGTTGTTGTCCGGTTCGACCAGTGCGAGACCACCGGCGAGCTGTCCGCCCTGGACGAATGGCTGCTGGCGCGCGGCATCGAGCACGACAATGCTCGCCTTGAGCGGGATTGCCGCGAGCTGCCGCAGATAGTCGCCGATCCGCAAGCCCTCGGTCGGGATGTCGGTGTCGCGATTGATCGTGGAATCGACCGGGATGAAATAGTTCTCGCCCGCCATCTGCACGCCGTAGCCGGCGAGATAGATCATCGCGACCGTATTGTTGTCCGACGACTGCGCCTTCTGCATGAAGTCGCGAAAGCTCTTGCGCAGGCTGTCGCCGTCGAGGTCGCGGGCGCCGATCACGTCGAAACCGGCCGCCTGCAGGGTCTGCGCGATCAGCCCGGCATCGTTGGCCGTCGTGGCGAGCGGTCCCTTGGCATAGGCGCCGTTACCGATCACGAGCGCGATGCGCTTTTCCTGACCGGGCTGCTGCTGTGCGGCCGCCGGCGGCGCCAGCCGCAGCGCGAGGCCTATGAGAAGCAGGCAGATGAAAAGAAAACACGACCTCCCGGCCAATCGCATTGGAGCCTCCGGCACTCGCAGACAATCACCTGGATTCAGCGATCCATCAGCTGAACCGCAGTTGAACGGCGCAGTTCCTCGCCATCAGAGCGTCTGGACCTCGACGACACCGGTCACCGCTTTGATCGCGCCCGCAATTTGTGGCGAAACCTTGAAGCGGCCCGGCAGCTTCATCTCGACCTCGGTCTCGACGTCCAGCATCATGACCAGCGAGACCTCACCCTCGCCGGCCGCCGCACGCGGCACCAGCGGGGACGCCGTTCCCTTCGCAAGTGCACCATTGCCGGTACCATTGCCGTTGACGGGCTGGGCTTCCGGCCCCTGCAGCCGCTTGACGATCGAGTCGAGCGGCTTGGTGTCGCGCAGGAAGATCCGCAAGCCGCGCTGCGTCTTGGCGGCGGCGTCATCGAGCGGTTCGGCATGCAGCACCCGGGCGCGGACGTCCTCGCCCTGCAGCTCGGCCCCTAGCTGCAGCAGCACGGCGGCACCTGGCTCCAGCACGTCGCGATATTGCGCCAACCCTTCGGAGAACAGCACGGCCTCGAAATGTCCGGTGGGGTCGGACAGGCCGATGATTCCCATCTTGTTGCCGGTCTTGGTGCGGCGCTCCATACGCGACACCACGGTGGCGGCCACCTTGCCGGCGGTCGCGCCGGTCTTCACCGCGCGCGAGAACTCCGCCCAGCTCTGCACCCGCAGCCGCTTCAGCGCCGTCGCATAATCGTCGAGCGGATGGCCGGACAGAAAGAAGCCGATCGCATCATATTCGCGCCGCAGGCGCTCGGCCGGCAGCCAGTTCTCGATGTTCGGAAGCACGATGGTCGGCGCGTCCGCCGCATTGCCGAACATGTCGTTCTGGCCTGAGGTTTCGGCTTCATGCGCGCGCTGGCAGGCCGCGACGATCGCATCCGCGCCGGCGAACACCCGCGCCCGGTTCGTGTCGACCACATCGAAGGCGCCGGCCGCAGCGAGGCTTTCGATGATTCGCTTGTTGATGGCCCGCGGATTGACGCGGGCGGCAAAGTCCGCAAGCGACTTGAACGGCCCGCTCTTGTTTCGGGCCTCCACGATGAGCTCGATCGCCTGCGGGCCGACGCCCTTGAGCGCTGCGAGCGCGTAATAGATCGTGTTGCCGCTGACCTCGAAGGTCGGCCCGGACTTGTTGATCGAGGGCGGCTCGACCTTGATGCCGAGGCGCTGAGCTTCGGAGCGGAATTCCGAGAGCTTGTCGGTATTGTTGAGATCGAGCGTCATCGACGCCGCGATGAACTCGACCGGATAATGCGCCTTCATATAGGCGGTGTGGTAGGACACCAGCGCATAGGCCGCGGCATGCGACTTGTTGAAGCCGTAGTCGGCGAACTTGGCAAGCAGGTCGAAGATGGTGTCGGCCTGATCCTTCGGCACGCCGTTCTTGATCGCGCCGTCGACGAAGCGGACGCGCTGCTTGTCCATCTCGGCGCGGATCTTCTTGCCCATGGCGCGGCGCAACAGGTCGGCTTCGCCGAGCGAATAGCCGGACATCTGCTGCGCGACCTGCATCACCTGCTCCTGATAGATGATGACGCCGAACGTCTCTTTCAGGATCGGCTCCAGGATCGGATGCAGATATTCCGGCTCCTCCTCGCCATGCTTGCGGGCGCAATAGGTCGGGATGTTCGCCATCGGGCCCGGCCGGTACAGCGCGACCAGCGCGATGATGTCCTCGAAACGGTCCGGGCGCATATCGATCAGCGCCCGCCGCATGCCCTGACTTTCAACTTGGAACACGCCGACCACATCACCGCGCGCCAGCATCTGATAGCTCGTGGCATCGTCGATCGGCAGCGTCGGAAGATCGACATGAACGTCGCGCTGCTTCAGCAGCTTCACCGCGACGTCGAGCACGGTGAGCGTCTTGAGGCCCAAGAAGTCGAATTTGACGAGGCCGGCCGGCTCGACCCATTTCATGTTGAACTGGGTGACCGGCATGTCGGATTTCGGATCGCGATAGAGCGGTACGAGCTCGCTCAACGGACGGTCGCCGATCACGATGCCGGCCGCGTGGGTGGAGGCGTGGCGCGTCAGGCCTTCGAGCCGCATCGCGATGTCGAAGGCGCGCGCCACCACCGGATCCTCGTCGCGGAAGGCCTGCAGCTTCGGCTCGCCCTCGATCGCGGCCGCCAAGGTGACGGGCGCGGCCGGATTCTGCGGCACCAGCTTGGTCAGCTTGTCGACCTGGCCGTAGGGCATCTGCAGCACGCGGCCGACGTCACGCAACACGCCGCGCGCCTGCAACGTACCGAAGGTGATGATTTGCGCCACCTGGTCGCGCCCGTAGCGCTGCTGCACGTAGGAGATCACTTCGCCGCGGCGGTCCTGGCAGAAGTCGATGTCGAAGTCCGGCATCGAGACGCGCTCGGGATTGAGGAAGCGCTCGAACAGCAGTGCGAACCGCATCGGGTCGAGATCGGTGATCGTGAGCACCCAGGCGACCAGCGAGCCTGCGCCGGAGCCACGGCCTGGTCCGACCGGAATGCCGTGCGCCTTGGCCCATTTGATGAAGTCGGACACGATCAGGAAGTAGCCCGCATATTTCATGCGGGTGATGACGTCGAGCTCGAAGGCGAGCCGCTTCTGATAGTCCTCCTCTGTCATGCCCGGCGCGAGGCCGTGCACGCGCAGCCGCCGCTCCAACCCCTCTTCCGCCTGGCGCTTCAATTCGGCGGCCTCGGCACTGGCCGCATCGGCGGCGTCGGTGCCGGCGCCGACCGTGAACAGCGGCAGGATCGGCTTGCGCGTCCTGGGCCGGAACGAACAACGTTGGGCGATCTCGACGGTCGATGCCAACGCCTCCGGAATATCCGCGAACAACACCGCCATTTCCGCGCGGGTCTTGAAGCGGTGGTCGGGCGTCAACTGCGCGCGCTCGGTGTCGGCGATCAGATGCCCGCCGGCGATGCAGAGCAGTGCGTCGTGGGCTTCGTAATCGTCGCTCGCGGCGAAATACGGCTCGTTGGTCGCGACCAGGGGCAGGCCCTGCGCATAGGCGATATCGATCAGGCCGCTCTCGACGCGGCGCTCCTTGTCCATGCCGTGGCGTTGCAGTTCGACATAGAGGCGATCGCCAAATACGCTCGCCAGTCGCTCGCAGCGCTGCCCGGCGAGCGCGGCATGATCGTGCTGGATCGCAAGCGAGATCGGCCCATCGGGCCCGCCGGTCAGCGCGATCAGCCCATCGGCGCCCTCCTTCAGCCAGTCATACTTGATGTGCGGCGCCTGGTGGGTCGGCGTCTCCAGAAATGCGCGCGAGTTCAGCCGCATCAGGTGGCGGTAGCCCTCCTCGCGCGCCGCCAGCAGCACGATTCGGGCAGGGGTTGCGATCGCTCCGGCGCTGCGGGCGTTCGGATCGACGTCGCCGAAATCGATCGCCAGCTCGCAGCCGATGATCGGCTGGATGCCATAGCCCGCCATCTTCTCGGAAAATTCCAGCGCACCGAACATGTTGTCGGTGTCGGTCAGCGCCAGCGCCGGCTGCCGGTCCGCCTTGGCAAGCTCGCTGAGCTTGCCGATCTTGATCGAACCTTTCAGCAGCGAATAGGCGGAATGGACGTGGAGATGGATGAATCCAGCGCTGGACATGCTCGCCTTTGATTTCAGAAGTCTGTCTTCCCGGAATCTTGGTTTCCGGGATCACGACGTAGGACGCGGCTGCCGGCAGGTTCGGTCGTCGCCTCTCCTCAACCGACTCGGCGCGGGCATACTATCGGATGACTCCGGGCCGGAGTCTCGGCGCCGGCCGCTCCATCCCAATTTTCCCCAGCCGCCCAGGCGCATTCCAAAAATCAAAGCTGCGGAATGATTTGCGCCCAGAGCGCGACCATCCCGACGAACAATGTGATCGACGCCAGTGCGGCGGCTTCTTCGACGAAAACCTTCAGCATGGGAGCCTCCCTGACAGAGAACATAGGAAGAACAATGTTCCTTTTTTGTTCTAAGGTCAAGCGATGCGCGCCCGCAGCCGGCCAGCTCTCCGGCTCGTGGTTAATCCGTGTCATGCGCAACGAAAAACCCCGGCGCTCGCGCGCCGGGGCCATTCCGATCCGCCGTTCGACTGCGGAGAATCAGTACCTCGAGAGCACCGGGCCGCCGAACTTGTAGTTGACGCGGGCGGTGAACAGGTCGACATCCTGCTTGATGCTGTCGGTCTGCGTGAACGCAGCGCCGGTGAAGCCGACGTCCTCGCGGCCCATGAACAAGTGGTCGTACTCGAAGCCGAGCGACCAGTTCGGAGCAAACGCGTATTCGACGCCGGCGCCGATCGTGCCACCCCAACGAGTCTTGGTGGTCGAGGCCAGAACACCACCGGTGAAGCCGGAGAGGATCTCGTACTTGCTGTCGGTCACAGCAGCACCGCCCTTGGCGTAGAGCAGCACGTTGTTGAAGGCATAGCCGATCTGGCCGGTGAACAGGCCAAACGCGTCGATCTTGGAGCGGTTCGAATCGGGAGCGAACACGTTGCTGACATTGCTGCCGCTGATGTCGGCCCAGTTGCCCTGCGCTTCGATACCGAACACGACCGGACCGGTCTGCCAACGGTAGCCGATCTGGCCACCGACGGTGCCGCCGGACGCGTCGTGGGAGCCCTCAGCTCCGCCGGCCGGAAGGCCGCCGAAGCTGGTCAGATTCCAGCTGTTGTGGCTCCAGCCGCCGCCGCCATTGATACCGATGTAGAAGCCGCTCCAGTCGTAGATCGCAGCAGCGACCGCCGGCGGCGCCTTGGTGTACGGACGCGCGGCGAGGTCCGCGGCCATCGCCGGCGAGCCGAGCGCCACAAGCGCCGTCGTAATCAACAGAAGTTTCTTCATCACTTAGTCCAGTTTTCGTCTCGAGGCCCCCAGGCCATCGCCACGTCTTAGCAAGGTCGGCCACAATTGCTGTAGCCGGAAGGCCACAGCCGGGGACGAAAGCCGGCTCGGCATTACCGGAAATTAACCTGATATCACAAGTAGTTGATGGAACTTTGCGCGGCGGTAAAGACACGCTGCTCGCCGATCGGATCTCTGCATCCGTTTTATCCTTGCATCTTGTACGAACATCCAGTTCCAAGGCACCGAAGCGAGGCCCTGGAAGGAGATTCTCTCGATGCGTGACGTGCTTTTCGCAGCTTTGGCTGCCGGCGGACTACTCGTGGCGGCCAACGCGCCGGCCCAGGCCGTCGGCATCCGCCATCCGTTCTGTATTCAGGGAGACGAATTTCCGGGCTTGAGCAACTGCAGTTTCGATACCTACGACCAGTGCTTGGCCACCGCTTCCGGCCGCCGGCTGTACTGCATCGCCAATCCCTATTTCGCCGGCGTCAGCGACGACCCGCGCGCGACGCCCTACCCGTATCCGCAGAGGCAGCGGATTCGGCCGCGTCCACCCCGGCCGAATCCATACGCGCCGCTGCCAAATCCTTTCGTCTTCGAAGAGGACTGAGCGAATCAGGACGGATAGCCCCAGCCGGAGTTGGCGATCCAACGATGCGGAAGTTTGCGCCGACAGTACTGGTCTCGGCAGCGCTGCTCGCAAGCGGCGCAGCGCATGCGCAGACCTATGATCCGAACTTCCCGGTCTGCCTGCACACGTATGGCCCCAACGGCTATATCGATTGCCGTTATCAATCGATCGAGACCTGCAAGTTCAATGCAGCCGGCCGCTCGGCCGGCTGCGAGATCAATCCCTATTTTACCGCGACCGAGCGCGCCCCGCGCCCTGGTCCTCGACGACCGCGCTGACATCAGCATCCCCGGCCCTGCCGACCGGGAATGCTGTCGCTACGGCTATCGGAACATGCCGAAGCCGCCAGGCCCGAACTTGTAGTTCACGCGCACCAGCCCGATATCGGTATCCCCACTGATGCGGCGCTGCATCTGCACGATGTTGGCCGCGTTGGTGAAGTTCAGGTTCTTGGTGCCGAGGAAGATGTGGTCGTATTCGACGCCCACCGTCCAGTTCGGCGCAAAGCCATACTCGACGCCGGCGCCGACCGTCCCGCCCCAGCGCGTGGTGTTGGCCTTGTCGAGCATCACGCCGGTCGCCGTGTTGAACGTATCGTATTTGTCGCCGACAACGGCCGCACCGCCCTTGAAATAGGCGAGCACGTTGTTGAAGGCGTAACCGACTTGGCCGGTGAACAGGCCGAAACCGTTGGTTCGTGAGCGGTCGCTGACGTTCGGAAGTATCAAGTTGCGGTTGGTGCCCTTGAAGTCGGCCCAGTCACCTTGCGCCTCGACGCCGAACACCCAGTTCCCCGTCTGATAGCGATAGCCGATCTGGCCACCGACGGCAGCACCGCCGCCGCCGCTGCACCCCTCGCGGTTCATTGCCGGATTGACGATGACGCCGGCATTCTGCACCAGATTCCAGCAATTGCGGCTCGAGCCGCCGCCGGCGTTGATACCGCCATAGAACCCGCTCCAGTCGTAGACCGCCTCCATGACGGCAGCAGGAGCCTTGGTGTAAGCGCGCCCCTTGACTGGAAGATCGGCAGCGACCGCGGAAGCCGACGCCGCTACGACGCCGGGCAACACGGTTGCGAGGAAGAGCTTCTTCATTGTCGAACTCCGTATATTCGATCCAAAGTCCCCAAACCTTGGTTCTCAACTATCAGCGCTCCCGTAATGCCGGCCCAGGCAGGCTCACGCGATCAGCACTCAGCACAACAATTGATTTCCGTTTCCGGCTTTTCTGGGATTCGCAAAATCCCCTATATTTGCAGGGGTTACGCACGCTGTTACGCAAAAGCCGCACTCATGTGTGAAGGACTCGAGGCGCGCGCCTCTTGCTGGTCACATTGAGCCAGGACGACGCTCCGCTTTGCTCCACGATGTCGACGCGATCGCGTCTCAATGATGCGACGCTGCGTGCCGCAATTACACCTGCGTGGTGTAGATGGTGAGCTTGAGTGCGGGATCGTCATTGGCCTGGAAGCTTGCATATTGCAGCTTCAGTCGCCCCTTGCTCGGGTGCTCCAGCAGTTTCTGCCCCGCCGCGGGACCGCGGATGTCGTGCGCGGCCCACCAGATCTTGAATTCGCGGCTGCCGCAGCTGAGCCGCTCGATGAGAGCGACGAATGCCGGATCGCCGGCCCACAGATCATGCGTGGCGCGGAATTGCGCGACCATCCGCCTGGCTTGATCCTTCCATCCCGCGCCGAACAAGTTTCGCGCCCGCGACGAGCAGAGCATCAGGATCAAGGTGTTGCGCTCGTCCTCGCCGAGGCCAGAGAAACCGAAGATCTCGTCAGCCGCCGGATTCCACGCCAGCACGTCCCAACGGCGTCCGGTGATGTAGGCGGGCTGGTTGAGACCTTCGACCAGATTACGCAAATGCGCCGGCACCTCCTCGCGCACGAACGGCTTGCGGTCGGCGTCGCGCGCCAAGGCCTTGAGATGCGCATGTTCGGCCTTCGAGAGCCGCAACGCTCGCGCCAAAGCGTCCACAGTCGATGCCGACGGGTTCACGGCGCGGCCCTGCTCGAGGCGGATGTACCAATCGACGCCGATGCCTGCGAGTTCGGCGACCTCCTCGCGGCGCAGACCCGCGGTGCGGCGCCGCCGTCCGGCTGCAAGTCCAACCGCCTTCGGCGTCAGCTTTTCACGCCGCGAGCGCAGAAAATTGCCGAACTCGGCCCGACGCAGATCGCTCATCCCTGTTCTCTCATCATTGCAGTAAGGCCAATGATGTGATGCAGCGCCGCTGCCGATCACACCCACGGCTGCCCGCCAAACGGGCGAAGATGGTTCCTACAATCCTAGGATAATACCAGGCCTTCCTGTGCGCAGCGTATCCCGGCACGGTCGTTGGAGCTACCCCAGCATGGAGGACGCCGATGAAAGCTGCTGTTTTGAAATCCTTCGGATCACCGCTCGCGATCGAGACCGTTCCCGATCCCGTGCTTGGCACCGGCGAAGTCGTCGTCGACGTCGTCGCGGCGGGCGTGCTGTCCTACGCCAATGAGGTCTTCAGCGGCGAGCGTCGATATCAGCTTGAGTTGCCGGTTATTCCAGGCCCCGGCTGTATCGGCCGCGTGGATGCGACCGGCCCCGACGCCACGCATCTGAAGGTCGGCGATTGGGTGTTCTGCGATCCAACCATCCGCTCGCGCGATGACGCCCTCGCGCCCGACATCACGTTGCAGGGCTGGAGTGCACGCGGGCCAGCTGCATTGAAGCTGCAGCGCCATTTCGGCCACGGCGCATTCGCGGAAAAAATGCTGGTACCAACCGAGAATGCCAAGCCCATCGGCGCGATCAGCGAGAGCGATGCCGCACGTTGGTGCGCACTCACCACATTGCTTGTACCCTATGGCGGCTTCCTCTCCGCCAAGCTGCAAGCGGGCGAAACTGTGCTGGTCAGCGGCGCCACCGGCCATTTCGGCAGCGCTGCGGTAGCGGTTGCGCTCGCGATGGGCGCGGCTTGCGTCGTCGCGCCTGGCCGCAACCTTGCCGTCCTCGCCGATCTGGAACGCCGTTTTGGCGATCGCGTCCGCACAGTCAAGCTCACGGGCAATGAGGATGAGGATCGCGAGCGGATGAAACGGGCGGCTCCTGGACCGATCGATTGCGTGATGGACATCATGCCGCCGTCGGTCTCAACCACCGTCGTGGGCGCCGCACTGATGACGGTGCGGCCCTATGGGCGCGTCGTCCTGATGGGCGGCGTGGGAATGCTCGGCGGCGCCGGGCTCGAGCTGCCCTACCCCTGGATCATGCGCAACTGCATCACCATCCACGGCGTCTGGATGTGCCCGCCGGATGCGACGGTGCGGCTGGTCGGGCTGATCCGTGCCGGCCTGTTGCGGCTCGATCAGTTCGAGACCACCAGCTTCGAGCTCGACCACGCCAATGACGCGGTGGCGCACGCTGCCGCGAACGCAGCTCCGTTCAAGATGACGGTTATCCGCCCTTGAGCTAGTCCAGTTCGACCACCTTGCCGCCGACCAGCGAAACGCGGCGGTCCATCCGGCCGGCGAGCTCCATATTGTGAGTCGCGATCAGCATCGCGACCCGGGTCGCCTTGATCAGCTGCATCAGGGCTTTGAAGACGTGATCGGCGGTGGCGGGATCGAGATTGCCGGTCGGCTCGTCCGCGAGCAGGACGCGCGGCGCGTTTGCAACCGCACGCGCAATGGCGACGCGCTGCTGCTCACCGCCCGACAGCTCGGCGGGACGATGCTTGATGCGATCGCCAAGCCCGAGATAAGCGAGAATTTCCGTGGCGCGCTTCACCGTCTCGGCCCGCTTCAGGCCGCGGATCATCTGCGGCAGCATCACGTTCTCGAGCGCCGAGAACTCCGGCAACAGCCGATGCGACTGATAGACGAAGCCGATATCGGTGCGGCGAAGTTGCGTCCGCTCGACGTCGGTGAGCTGCGATGTCGGCGCACCCGCGACGTAGACCTCGCCTTCGTCGGGACTCTCGAGCAGACCGGCGATATGGAGCAGCGTCGACTTGCCCGAGCCGGATGGCGCCACCAGCGCCACCGATTGTCCGGCCCAGAGCGCGAGCTTGGCGCCATCGAGAATGGTCAGCTGCACCTCTCCCTGCATGTACCGACGCTTGATCTCATGCAGATAGATGACCGGAACATCCTGCGCCCCCTCTTCGGCCATCGGCGCCTCACTCGTAGCGGAGCGCTTCGACCGGGTCTAACCGTGCGGCGCGCCAAGAGGGATAAAGTGTCGCCAGAAAAGACAAGGTCAGCGCCATGATGACGACGGCCGCGGTCTCGCCGAAATCCACCTCGGCCGGCAGCTTGGAAAGAAAATAGAGCGTGGGATCGAACAGTTCGGTGGCGGTGATCCAGGACAGGAACTGCCGGATCGACTCGATATTCGCGCAGATCACCAATCCCACCGCAAACCCCGTCAGGGTACCGACCACGCCGATCGAGGCGCCCGTGATCAGGAAGATGCGCATGATCGCGCCTTGCGAGGCGCCCATCGTACGCAGGATGGCGATATCCTGGCCCTTGTCCTTCACCAGCATGATCAGGCCGGAGACGATATTGAGCGCGGCGACCAGCACGATCAAGGTGAGGATCAAAAACATCACATTGCGTTCGACCTGCAGCGCATTGAAGAAGGTCGAATTACGCTGCCGCCAGTCGACCAGGAACACCGGCCGGCCGGCGGCTTCAGTGACGGTCTTGCGAAACGCTTCGATGCGATCGGGGTTGCTGGTGAACACCTCGATCGCCGTGACGTCGCTGTTGCGGTTGAAATAGGCCTGCGCTTCGGTGAGCGGCATGAACACGAAACCGGAGTCATATTCGGACATCCCGATCTCGAACACGGCCGCGATCCGGTAGGGCTTGATGCGCGGCGTCGTCCCCATCGGGGTCACGGCGCCCTTCGGCGACACCAGCGTGATCATGTCGCCGGCATGCAATGAGAGCTGGTCGGCAAGGCGCCGGCCGATCGCGACCCCCTGCCCCTCGTCAAAACCTTCCAGCGAGCCCTGCTTGATGTTCTTGGCGATGGAGGGAAGGTTGGCGAGGTCCTGGGCGCGGATGCCCCGGATGAACACCCCGGCGGCGTTGAACGGCGAGGAGCCGAGCCCCTGCCCGTCTACGACGGGCACGGCGAGCCGCACGCCCTGAACCTGGCTGATGCGGTCGGATACGTCCTTCCAGTCGGTAAGCGGCGATTCCAAGGGCTGCACCAGAAGATGCCCGTTGAGCCCGAGGATCTTGTCCAGCAGCTCCTTGCGGAAGCCGTTCATGACCGCCATGACGATGATCAGCGTTGCGACCCCCAGCATGATGCCGAGGAACGAGAAGCCCGCGATCACGGAGATGAAGCCTTCGCGCCGCCGCGCGCGCAAGTATCGCCCCGACAGCATCCATTCGAATGGCGCAAAGGGCGGCGTTTGCGAGAGTTGGGTCATGGTCTCATCCATCGCTCGATAATCCCATGATTCGGGCCAATTGTGGCTGGATTGGCCTGAGGTTTGGCGGCACCCTGGTGGATATCTCCGAGCCTCGGATCCAGCCCGCTCAGCCGGCCAACCGCCCCACCAGCTCGGCTGGCGACATCATCTCGCGCGATCCGTCGCTGCGCTTCTTGACCTCGACCTTGCCCTCGGCGAGGCTTTTCGGCCCAACCATGATCTGCCAGGGAATGCCGATCAGATCGGCGGTCGCGAATTTCGCGCCGGCGCGCTGCTCGGTGTCGTCGTAGAGCACGTCAACCCCCTTGGCCGAAAGTTCCCGATAGAGCTGCTCGCAGGCCGCATCGGTATCGGTGCCACCTTGCTTCAGATTCAGGATCACCGCCCGGAACGGCGCCACCGCCTCCGGCCATTTGATGCCGGCCTCGTCATGGCAGGCCTCGATGATCGCACCCACGAGGCGCGACACGCCAACCCCGTACGAGCCGCCATGGATCGGCACCTCGGCGCCATCGGGTCCGGCCACGAGCGCCTGCATCGCTTCCGAATATTTGGTGCCGAAATAGAAGATCTGGCCGACCTCGATGCCGCGGGTGTGCACGCGGCGCTCGGCCGGCACCTCGCTCTCGAACCGCGCCCCGTCGTGCACGTCTTCGGTGGCCGCATAAAGCGAGGTCCACTCCTTGATGATCGGCGTCAGGTCGCCTTCGTAGTCCACGTCCTCGGGCGGGATCGGCAGGTCGAGCACGTTGCGGTCGCAATAGACCCCGGACTCCCCGGTCTCGGCGAGCACGATGAACTCATGGCTGAGATCGCCGCCGATCGGCCCGGTCTCAGCGCGCATCGGAATGCCCTTCAGGCCCATCCGCGCAAAGGTGCGCAAATAGGCGACGAACATCTTGTTGTAAGCCCGCCGCGCGCCCGCCTCGTCGAGATCGAACGAATAGGCATCCTTCATCAAAAATTCGCGGCCCCGCATCACGCCGAAGCGCGGACGCTGCTCGTCGCGGAATTTCCATTGAATGTGATAGAGATTGAGCGGCAGGTTACGGTAAGACTTCACATAGGCACGGAAGATCTCCGTGATCATTTCCTCGTTGGTCGGCCCGTACAGAAGCTCGCGCTTGTGCCGGTCGCTGATGCGCAGCATCTCCGGACCGTAGGCGTCGTAGCGGCCGCTCTCCCGCCAGAGGTCGGCGAGTTGCAGCGTGGGCATCAACAGTTCCAGCGCACCGGCGCGGTTCTGCTCCTCGCGCACGATCTGCTCGATCTTCTTCAGCACCCGAAAGCCAAGCGGCAGCCACGCATAGATGCCGGCCGCCTCCTGCCGCAACATGCCGGCGCGCAGCATCAGCCGGTGCGAGACGATCTCCGCTTCCTTCGGATTCTCTTTCAGGATGGGCAGGAAGAACCGCGTCAGACGCATGGGATCAAGCCTTGAAGATTCGCTTTGGGCCCGCGCAGTCAAACCGGATCACGCGGCAAAACACAAGGCCACACCCGAGAAAATCCGGCTAAGACACCGGATTTTCAATCATTTTACCGGTTTGCCTGAGGCGAAGGTTCAGCTCCCGTTCAGGACCCCGCGCTGCCGCAATGCCACCCGGCTCACGCTAATGGCGCGAGGCGGCCGTCGATTGCTCCGCCGACCACTGGTCCAATTCTGCGACGTCCGCAGCCCCCTCGATCGTGGAAATCTTGCCGTCGCGGCCGATCAACATCGTGCGCGGAATGTCGCCCTGCCAGGAGGGATCGATCTCGAAGCGCAGGCGCTCGGCATAGCCATCGTTGAAGATGAAATTCTCGGCCGCCGCCAGGCCGGCTTTGTCGAGCATGGCTTCCGTTGCCGCCGGCAGGTTGGGAACAAGGTCGGCGCTGACCGTCACCACGTCGATCCCTGGATGCGCCTTCATGAACTCGCCGAGTTGCGGCAGCTCCACCTTGCAGGGGCCGCAGGTGACGCCCCAGAAATGAACCAGCGTCGGGCGGCCGGCATGTGCGCGCAACATCTCCCGCCAGCTGCCGCGCTCGAACGGCTTCAACGGGGATGGTGCGGCGATGATTGCGGACAGGCCGAGCAGCGTGCCGCCCAGCACGAGAAGTCCCACAATGATGCGCTTCATGACTGATCTCCGATCGCCTGAAAGCGATAGCCATCCGCCTTCGTCATCCAGGACAGAAAGACGTGCTCGCCGTCGGCGACGAGCAGCGGATGATCCGACGTATCCTTGGTGCTGGCGATGGCGCTCGGCTTCGACCACGTCTCACCGTCATCCCGGGACTGCATGACCATCACCGTCGTGGTCTCGCCGTCGAACTCCTTCCAGACCAGCGTCGTCGCGGCCCTTGTCGCCAGGACGTAGGGGCGCGTCGGACTTCTGTCCGCCTGCCCGACCGGCATCGGGTCGGAGAAGGTGCGGCCGCCATCGCGCGAATGGGCGTAGAACAATCCTTTGCGCGCCTTGCCGTTCGTGTACCAGGCGACGTGATAGGCGCCGGCCGGCGAGACCGACAGGCTCGGGCCGTGATGCGGGCAGGCCTTGATCTGCCAGTCGTCGTTGCTGACGCGGTAGACCTCCCCGGGCGTCGAAAGATCGTTGAAGGTCACGATCGCATGGTCGCGGACGCCGCCATCGAAGATGTTGCGGAACACCACCACCGGCCGGCCCGGGCCGGCAAAGGCGAGGCCGAGCCGGCAGCATTCGCAGGTGTTGTCCTGGGCGAGCTTGGCTTCGCTGTAGCTCGCACCGCCGTCGCGCGAGGATGCGAAGAACAGCCCTGCCCCGTCATAGCTCTTGCCGGCCTCCTTGGCGGGGACGCGGTTGCGCTTGTCGAGCCAGGCCGCGAACACCGTCCCGTCCTGGTCGAGCGCCAGCGCTTCGAAACGCTGGCTCTCTTGGTTGGAGGTGATCGGCTTCACCGGCGCAAATGTCTTCCCGCCGTCGTCGGAGCGCGTATAAAACACCTCGCCGTTGAAGGCCTGGTCGCGGAAAGTCGCGAACGCGACTGCGATCCCGCCCTTGCGGTCGACGACCAGCGCCGGGCGAGCATCCGGCCCCCAGTCGAGGTTGAGCTGCTGCGTCGTTACCGGCACCGGCGGAGAGAGCGTGCGGCCGGCATCCTTGGAGTTCGCGACAGAGACGAGCCCGCCCGCCATCCAGGTCAGCCACAGCGTCCCGTCGGCCGCGAAGAACGGCGTCACCTTGGTGGCGCATCGCAGCTCGGTCCCCTCGCAGACGGCTTCGGAGGCATGCTGGTGGCTCATCTGTGCCGAAGCCGGCGATGGCCACGTCGCGGCAGTGATGGCGCCAGCGAATCCTGCAGCAAGGATCGTTCGGATCATGGGAAGCGTCCTCATCTGAATGCCACCTTCATGCCAGCCACGAAGGCACGCGGCGAGCCCGCGTAGATCGAGCCCGTCGTGTTGGCGAGAACGCTTGCTGAGTTCTGCACGCCGGCCTTGGCGACGGAGTCCGGGATGTTGTTCGCTGAAGCGACGTAGGTGCGGTCGAACAAATTCCTGACCTCGAAAAACAGGTTGAGCGACCTGAACGTGTCGGACGCGAGCTCGGTTTTGTAGTGAACATTGAGATTGACCAGTTCGTAACCCGGTGCCTTCAGCAAATTCGCGTTATCCATGTAGAAGGCGTCCTTCCACTGAACCTCGACAAAGCCGCCGAGGCCGGCGAATGGACCGCCCTCCTGATCATAACCTGCACGTGCGGTCAGCTCGTTCGGCGAGATGCCGGGAATCTTGTTGCCGGCGCGGTTGAAGTTGGACAGCGTCGCACCGCTGCCAAGGCTCTCAGTGTATTCCGTATAGACCTCATCCAGATAGGTGTAGGCGGCCGTGAAGCGCCAGCCGGGCAGGAAATTCCAATCCGCCGCCAATTCAACACCACGATGCTCGGAGCGAGGAGCATTGAACCAATAGGTCACGCCGGCGATCGGGGTTGCCTGGGTGAGCAGCTCATTGCGGAAGAACTCGTAGAAGCCGGTGGCACTCAGGGTCAGCGTGCGGTTCGGAGTCCAGTCGACTCCGAGGTCGTAGCCGAGGTTGGTCTGGCTCTGCAGCTGAGTGTTGTTGCCCGACAAGCCGGTCGGCAGGACGAACAGGTTGGAGACCTGCGGCGTGCCGTAGCCGGTGGCGACGCGGGCATGCAACAGCCAATCGCTGTTCACCTTGTAGAGCAGCGCCAGCTCGGGTGCGGTGTTCTGGAATTCGCGGTCGGCCGACGTGAGCGCGGTCGTGGTAACCCCGGCCAGCCCGGTGTAGGTGTAGGCCGTGTTGATCCCGCGCAGATGCGTGGTTTCCCAGCCGACACCAGCAACGGCGGTCAGCGCCTCCGTCAGCTTGAGCTCCTCGCGGGCGCGCAGGCCGTAATTCGTGGTCACGCTGAACAGGTTGCTCGACAGGCTTCCGAGCGTGGCGTTGCCGCCTGGCATCACGTTGCGGGTGTCGCCGGATGACGTCAGCGTATTGTAGAAGGCGCCGAACAACGCCGTCGACTCCAGGCCGAATATCTCGCCGCGCTTGGTGATGTCACTCATGTAGTTGTAGGATGGATAATCGCCGATCGAACTGACCGACCCGGTCGGCTGGCTGATATTGCGATCGTCGAATACGAACTGGTTGCGCCAGGTCATGTTGTTGTCGAAATCGTGCTCCCAGCGCCCCCCGACGATGGTGCGGCGATCGTTGCGGCCAAGCCCCGCTTGCAGCGCGGTCTCCGTGTCGGTGCCGGCGGATGCGTTGAATCCGTTGTTGAACAGCTTGACGGTGCCGCAGCCGGCTGCGAGCGACGTTCCGGTCGTACAGCCCTGCTGATAGGGATTCTGATAATATTGATTTAGTGACACGCGGAGCGGCAACCGTGAGACCAGATCATTGTTGATGATCTTCACGGTGAAGCGGTCGTCCGGCGTCGCCTTGTAGGTCCCGAGGAAATTGACCGTCTGCGTATTGAACCAGCTGTTGCCGAGAAATCCGTCGCCCCGGGCGTCGCTGGCGAACAGCGAGGCCTCGAAATTGCCGACCTTCTTGCCGGCTGTGAGGTAATTGGTGAGATAGCCGAAGCTGCCGCCCTCGCTACCGATCTCGACACCGTCGATGCTGCCGCCCGGCCGGGTGCGGAAATTGATCGCGCCCCCGGTGGCATAGTTGCCGTACAGCGCCGAGGACGGCCCCCTGATCACGTCGATCGCGCCATAAGCGTGCGGGTCGATCAGGTCGGTCCGCGACAGGCCGTCGGGCTGGGTGACAGGAAAGCCGTCGTCGAACACGACGATGTTGCGGATGGCAAATCCGTTGCGCGCATTGGAGCCGCGGATCGAGATGCCGAAGTCGCGCGGGCCATTGCCCTGCTTCAACGAGACGCCGGGGCTGTCGCGCAGGATATCGTTCACCGAGAACACCGGCCTGTCCTCGAAACGGCTGCGGTCGATCGTGGTCGCGGTCTGGCCGGAGGGAGCCTGATCGAGCCTGGCACGCGCGGCACTCGCCGTTTCCGGCTCGCCACGGCTCGAAGCCCCAGCATTGGAGGCGGCAACGGCCGGCTGTGCCGGTCGGCGGCCGGCGCTTGCTTGCAGCCGCGGTTGCGCCGGCTTGCGCGCGGCACGCTGCGATGCCGCGCGCGGCGCATCGACGGTGACCGCCGGCAGCTCCCTATTGTCCTGAGCGAACACCGCGGCCGACGGCAGGAGCACGAGCTCCATGGCAATGACGCTCGCGCCACCGAGCGCATGACGACGAAACATAATAGAACCTTCCCCGATGCCGGCACGACGGCCGGTCTTCCTGTTCAACGATTGATGAGAGTGACAGCGCGGGCCGAGCCTGCGCCGCCGACAACGATCAAATCAGGAAGGGGATTGGAGGCCCGCGTGCCTGGGCACCCGAGCCGGGCTTGCCAAGGACGAGACCGAGATCGGCGTCATGCCATAAGACAGGGATCGTCTGCCGCCACGGTGCAGCGACAGCAGCCGTGCCCGGCATGTCGATGGCGCTGCCGGCGTGCAGCACGCAACACAACAAACAACTGATGCCGCAGGCATCACGGTCGCTACCCTGACCGGGCGCGACAGGACCAGCGTCGGAATGGCAGATTTCCACGCCGACGAGTGGATCAGCAGCGGCGGCTGCCGCCATCCAGGATGCCCCGACGGGCGCGAGCAGTTGCAGCAGGAGCGCAAGCAACGCAACCGGCAGCAGGCGCTCGGCATATCGGCGCATCGTGGCAACGCCGCCCACGCGACGACGACTGCCATGGGCAGCATCGGCAGTACGCGCGGCGACGTTGAGTTTCATGGAGCCCTCGGTTCTCGAGGAGAGAACGGACGAGCTACATTTTCATTCCCGAATGGTCCGGCATTTTCTTCATCATGCTGCCGCCCTCGCCGCCCGGGCCCTTCGCTCCCACACCCTGAACATCGAGCGTGACCGCGACCTTGCCGGCCTTCTCGAATTGCAGCGTGAGCGGCACCGTGTCGCCCTGCTTCAGCGGCTTTTTGAGCTCCATCAGCATGAGGTGATAGCCTCCGGGCGCCAGCATTACCGTCTTGCCGGGCTCGATCGTGAGCCCCTGATCCAGCGGTCGCATCGTCATGACGCCGTTGGTGACGGCCATCTCGTGGACTTCGATCTTGCCGGCGATATCGCCCGAGACTGCGACCAGCCGATCGGGCGCGCTGCCCTTGTTCTCGATGGTGAGATAGCCGCCGCCGATCTTGGCGCCGCCGGGTGTCGCCCGGCTCCACGCCTGGCTGATCACGAGATCGCCGGCCTTCACCTCGGCGGCGAAGCAACCCGATGCACTACTGATGGCGACAACGACGGCAAGCAGCGCCTGCTTGAAAACGGTCATAAGTGATTCCTTTCAATGATGGTTGCGCCAGCAACAGGTCTGGCGTGTTCGCGAGATGAAGCGGCGGCAGCGGTCGGCCATCCGGCAATTCGATCAGGAGATTTGCAAAGGCGTCTTGCGCCGGTGCAATCAGATTGCTGACGGCGGCGCGCGGGCCTGCGTGTTCGAGCCTGCGCGCAGCACGGCCAGGACGAGCGCAGGCCGGTGCCACGTCACGCTCGCGGCTGGACGACACGGCAGATCGAGCAGCATGGGCTGCGGCGTATCGAGCGCCGCAGCGGCCTGCCCCACGCAGCAGAGTGTACAGGCGTCGTGAACGCCCTGGCCGGTCGAATCATCTTGTTGGGAGGGGAAGCCCGCCGGGGCGCTGTGGCAGATCTCGACCGAACGCAACGGGTCCGATGCGGCAATGGCGGCCGCCCAGCTCGCACCAATGGGTGCCAGGATCTGCACCGTCAATGCGATCAGCAGAATCGGAACATACGCCTGCAGCCGCTGCCGCATCAAAGCCCACCAAATCAACGCCGGGACTATCCCGCAGCAGCGGCCGGAAGTCGAGGTCACAGCGCCGCGACAGCGCACATTTCATTGGCGACGAAACGGCCCGCCCGGTCTCGACCGGCCGGGAATGCACCATCCGGCCCAGCACAAATCTGGCATCTAAATACCACCAATTGAAATTTATGCTTGCATCTGCAGGAAGATGCAGAAGTTCTCAATCGTTTCGCCAAGTGCGTGAAATTTGAACAATCGTTGCCGAAAAGGGTGACAAAGGCTCAAAGATCGTCTACGAATTTGGGCTCAGGCTGACGGTTACGGAAGTCTGGTGGTCCAAGTCTCGGGAGGAGCCCTGGCGCGCAACAAGCTGCGTCAACCCGCCAATAAGATCAAATCTGAGTTTGCGGGATACGAAAGGGTCGACACAATTCCGAGCAGGGCCCGTGCCCTGCTCATTTTTTTGAGCAGACGTAAGCCACACGGCATGAACGCAGTCTGAACGAGCTATCCTCTCGTTCCCGCTCTTGCATTCTCAGGTCGGTGCCAAGGCCGCTGATTAGCCCTTCACCACTACGATCATTCTCTCACCGTCCATCCAGGAAACATTGATCTCGATCATATCCTTGATCTTGATCTCATCGGGCAGCTCTGGCGCCATGAATAGAGATGCATGATCGAGATGAGGGTCTCAACGCGATCTCGCTTTTGACGACCATGCTGATTGAACACCGCCTCGACACGGCCGGCATTGCCGTACGTGCATTGCGGCGAACTCACGAATGCACCGCACAACATCCGGCTGTAGCGGGATGCTCTCGGTTGTGAAACACTCCCCATCCTGGCAGCGCGATCAATGACGCTGCCGAGCAAACAATGGGACAGGGAGTGAGTGATGTCCGGGACTACAAAATCCTCCACGACCAGACGCGATCTCCTGCAGACGGCAGCCGCTGCGGGCTCGGCGGCGGCGTTGCTCGCCGGCTTCGGCATCGACCCGGCCATGGCCGCGGAAATGGGACGTTCGGAGAAGCCGCTGAAAGCGGCCTTCTCCAATGCCGGCCTGCAGGCCACCTGGTGCGCGCAAGGCAAGCAGGCCGCGGAATGGTGGGGCAAGCTGTTCAACGTCGAAGTCACCTGGTTCGATGGTCAGCTCGATGCGGTGAAACAGCGCGCGGCCATCGACAACATGGCATCGCAAAAATGGGACTTCGTCGCGATCCAGGCGTTTGGCATCGGCACCTTGACCCAGCCGGTGCAGAAGATGATCGACGCGGGCATCCCCGTGATCGACATGGACACGCTGATCGCGCCGCTCGATCAGATCAACGTGCACTCCTTCCTTGCGCCCGACAATGAGTTCATGGGCGCCTCCGTCACGCAGGCGCTGGTGAATGCGCTGGGCGGCAAGGGCAAGATCATCATGACCCAGGGCGCGCTCGGCCATACCGGTGCGCAAGGCCGCGCCAAGGGCTTCAACTCCGTGATCAAGCAGTATCCGAACATCGAAGTGCTCGACACCCAGCCCGCGGACTGGGACGTCTCAAAGACCGCACGGTTGTGGGAGACCTATCTCACCAAATATCCGCAGATCGATGCGGCGTTCTTCCACAATGACGATATGGCGCTCGCCGCCTACAACATCATGAAGGCGCGCAACCGCACCAACATCCTGATCGGCGGGGTCGACGCGATGCCGCCGGCGATCCAGGCCGTCAGCGAGGGGCGGATGTTCGCCACCGTCCGCAATCCGTCCTGCCGCATCCATGGCGGCGCCATCGTGGCCGGTGTCGCCGCCGTGACCGCGGGTGAGAAGAGCGGCAAGGGCATTCCAAAAAGCGTTGTGACCGACGGCCCTGTCGTGACGAAGAATAATGCCGCGGGCATGCAGTGGATGGAGGATCACTTCCTGATCTGAGTCTGCTCCAATGTCGGACAGCCGCCGTCCCCTTCTCGAATTGCAGGACATCACTAAGTCGTTCGGCGGCGTCACCGCGCTGCGCGGCGTCGACTTCACGCTTCTCCCCGGCGAGATCCACGGTCTCGTCGGGGAGAACGGCGCCGGCAAGAGCACGCTGATGAAGATCATCGCCGGCGTACACCCGGAGTTCTGCGGCCGTTTCCTGCTCGACGGACACGAGGTGCACTTCCGCTCCGCGCGTGATGCACGGGCCGCCGGCATCGCCATGGTGCATCAGGAGCTCAGTGTCGCGCCGGACCTCACGGTCGCGGAGAACGTGTTCTTCGGCACCCAGCCGACCAACCGCTTTGGCCTGGTGCAATGGCGGCGTATGGCACGCGATGCCGCCGAGCAACTCAGGAAGCTCGGCATCCATGCCGACCCGATGGCACGGCTCGGAGACCTGCCGATCGGCCTGCAGCAGCTGATCGAGATTGCCCGCGTCCTGTTCTCCGGGGCGCGCATCATCATCCTGGACGAGCCGACCTCGGCGCTGTCGCCGCCCGAGGTCGAGCGCCTGTTTGCGACCCTGCGCCGGCTCCGCAGCCAGGGCACGGGCATCATCTTCATTTCGCATTTCATCGAGGACATTCTCCTGATCTCCGACGAGGTCACCGTGTTCCGCAACGGCCGCAAGGTCATGCAGACGAGTGCCGCCGAGACCGACAAGGCCGCGCTGATCGAGGCCATGATCGGAAAAGGACTCGGCAAGGGACGCGAGGCGTTGGAAGAGACCTACATACACGACATCACCCTTCCGGCGCCGGCACTGGAAAATCCGGTCGTGGTCGAAGCCGATGGCCTCTCTCTGGCGCGCAGCCTGACCCGCGTGTCGTTCGCGGTGCGCGCCGGCGAAGTGCTCGGCGTGTACGGCTTCATGGGGTGCGGACAATTGGAGCTGGCGCGGATCCTGTTCGGCAAGCTCGCGCCCGACGCCGGCGAACTGCGCGTGGCGGGACATCGCAAGACGTTCGGCAACACCGCCGATGCCCGCCGGGCCGGCATCGCTTTCGTGCCCGAGAGCCGCCGCGACATGCTGTTCCACCAGGAGCCGGTCTACAAGAATGTCTCGGTCAGCATTCTCGACCGCATCGGCGCCGTGCTCTTGAAGCCCGCGCGTGAACGCATCCTGGCCCAGCGCCAGGTCGAGCAGCTGCAGATTCGCCCCGCTGACGTCGAGATCGATCTCGGTCTCTTATCCGGCGGCAACCAGCAAAAGGTGGCGCTGGCGAAATGGCTCAGCCATCCGCCCCGGCTGCTCGTGCTGTGCGAGCCGACCCGCGGCATGGATGTGGGCGCCAAGAGCGACGTGATCCAGATCGTCCGTCAGCTACGCGAGCGCGGCATCGCCGTGATCGTGCTCTCGACCGAGCCCGAAACCGTGCTGTCGCTCGCCGACCGCATCATCGTGCTCAAGCGCGGCGAAGTCGTGCGCGAATTCGCCGGTGAAACCATCAGCAAGGACCGCCTGCTCGAAGCGGCTTAAGGAGACGGCGATGGCGAGTGAAGGCGTCCCGATGTCCGAGACCCATGTGCGCCATGGCGGCGGCACTGTCGCGCTGCTGCGCTCACAGATGCGCAACATTGCACCGTTCCTGACCCTGATCTTCCTCACCGTCTTCTTCGCCGTCGCAAGCCCGTCATTTGCGACCATCGACAATCTCGGCAACATCCTGACCCAGGTCTCGGTCACCGGGATCATCGCTGTCGGGCTGACCTTCGTGATCCTGTGCGCCGAGATCGATCTGTCGATCGCCAGCATCGCCAATGTGACGGGCATCGCGGTCGCCTATTTCACGATGCAGGAGTCCTACGTCAACATCGCCAATCTGCCCTTGCCGGGATGGGCGGCGATCCTGCTTGCGCTCGCGCTGTGCGCGCTGCTCGGCCTGGTCAACGCCTTCGGCCTGACGGTGATCGGCATCCCCTCGTTCATCATGACCTTGGCGATGATGCAGATCGCGGCCGGCATCTCAGCGCTCCTGGTGCGCGGCCAAATCGCCTACAAGGTGCCGGACCTCATTGCGACGCTCGGCTCGAATTCGGTGGCTGGCGTGCCCTGGATCGTGATCGTGGCCGCCCTGATGCTGCTCGCCGGTCATCTGGTGCTGACCTACACGCGGTTCGGCCGCTACGTCTATATGGTCGGCGGCAACCGCGAGGCGGCGGAATATTCCGGACTGAACGTCAAGCTGATCCTCGGCAGCGTCATGGTGATCTCGGCCGTATGTTCGGGAATCGGCGGCATGCTCGGCGTGGCGCATTTCGGCAGCGCGCAGCAGAACGAGTTCGATACCTATCTGCTCGACTCGATCGCCGCCGTCGTGGTCGGCGGCACCAGCCTGTTCGGCGGCCGCGGCGGCATCGGCAACACCATCATCGGCCTGTTCGTGCTCGGCGTCCTCAACAACGGCCTCGATCACGTCAACATCGACAGCTTCCTGAAGATCCTGATCCGCGGCCTGATCCTGCTCGCCGCGCTGGTCATCAATGTCTACGCGCAGCGGTTGCGCGCCAAGGCGGCGGATTGAGGACGCCGCCGTAGGGAAAGCAAAGCGCCGCCGCAGGCGGCGCGTGCCCACCATGGTCGACGCAGTCCATATCGGTGGGCACGGCGCATCTGCCAGCGTGAACGCAGAAGCAGCCTTGGACGCGCCTCTGCCCCTACGCTCGTCGCGGCGGCTTCAAAACTCCGGCTGCCAGTCGCGGAAGCGCCGCGCAGCTTCCGTGACTGCGGCGATCGACCGAAACGACTCTGTCTCCACCATCATTGCTCGCGCCAGCCGCAGGCTGCGTGCCTCGCAGGTCGCCCGCACTCTGGAATCCTCGATCAGCTCGAAATCGATATTGTGGGCGAGCCCGAGGATGCGGCGGATGATCTTCGCGGCCGTAAAGCCGATCGTATCCTGAAACAGCCGGGCCATGTAGGCTTGGCGCTCCGCCTCGAGCCGCGCCGCGCCCGCCTGCCCCTCGAACAACGCGAGCGGATAGGCATCGCCCGTCGCGTTCTCCCGCCACAGATCTACGAACTTGCGCGCGAACTCGGTCCACACCTGCTCGACGGTCGCCAGCACCCAGGCCTCGAAATCGCGCCGCTCGCCAGGCGTCCGTTCATGGCCGGCTGACGCCAGATAGGCCATCAGGAGGTTGGCGATGACAGCGCCGATATCGAACCCCATCGGACCGTAGAAGGCGAATTCGGGATCGATCACCTTGGTGTCGTCAGCAGTCACCATGATCGATCCGGTATGCAGGTCACCATGGATCAGCGCCTCGGCGCTGCTCAGGAACTCCAGCTTGAGCCTGGAGATCGCAACATGCAAATCGAGATCGGCGCGGATGTCGGCCGCTGTCAGGTCCAGCCATGGGGTGGTCCAACGGTTCTGCTCGGCAACGCGATAGGGATCGGTGAAGATCAGGTCCTCGGTGATCTTGCAGAGCGCATGATTGCCGGCGAATGCGGCAATCCGCTCCTTCTTCTCGGCGGCCGTCAGCGCCAGGTCGGAGGAGAAGAACAGGGTGCGCGCCAGGAAGGTCGTGATGTGATCGACGAAGCCGGGATAGATGGTCCCGGCCACCAGCCCCTTGCGCATGATGATATGCGGCTCGAGCAGATCCATCGCTGTCAGCGCAAGCTGCTCGTCGTGATGCAGCACCGCAGGCACCAGCTCCGGCGCGAGGCGCGCCTGATGGGTTAGCGCCAGATATTCGTAATGGGCGCGCGACAACGGCAGCGGCCAGCTCTCGCCGACCAGCCGCACGTAAGGCAGGGCCTGCTTCACCGCGAGGCCACCGGTCGCGCCGCGCACGATGAAGACCAGGTTGAGATTGCCGTCGCCGACCTCGTCGATCGTCCATGATTGCGGCGAACCGCCGAGCCGAGCCGCAACGGCAGGTACGCCGGCGAGATAATCGCGCAGATCGGCTTCCCTCAAGATCCGGTAGCCTGACGACGCCTGCTGCGGCGTCTGGAGCGCGGTCATGCGCAACCTCCCCTGCTGATTTTGTTTATGATCCTCTCATAGCAAAAAAGCCGATGCACGTCCGCGCATCGGCTCGAAAGTCAGCGCTGCAGCGCAAACTAGAACGGCACGCCCATCAGCTTGGACAGCCGCTCGATGCTGAAATAGCCGGCGTGGTACGCGGCCAGCCCAGCCACGAAGATCACCGCCGACAGCAGCGTATTCCAGAGCAGCCGGCGCCCCATCAGGCTCACGGTGGGGGCACCGGGATCGGTGCCGGGCGGGCCGCCACCGTCCTCATGCTGGCTGCGCACGCCGAACGGGAGCGTCACGAACAGCGTGACCCACCACAACACGAAATAGATCGCAAGCCAGGTCGAGATTATATAGGCCATCGCCTGCCCGCCCTTACGCCTGCTCGATCTCGACCAGCGCGCCCGAAAAATCCTTCGGATGCAGGAACAGCACCGGCTTGCCGTGCGCGCCGATCTTGGGCTGGCCATCGCCAAGCACGCGCGCGCCTTCCTTGATCAGGGTGTCGCGAGAGGCGATGATGTCGGGCACTTCATAGCAGACGTGATGGATGCCGCCGTCGGCATTGCGCTCGAGGAATTTGGCGATCGGCGAGGCGTCGCCGATCGGCTGGATGAACTCGATCTTGGTGTTCGGCAAGGTGACGAACACGGTGATGACGCCGTGGTCGGGCAGCGCCACCGGGGAGGAGATCTCGGCACCGAAGGCGGCACCGTAGATCTTGGCCGCCTTCTCGGCATCCTTGACGGCGATGGCGACGTGATTGAGCCGGCCAAGCATTGCGTCCTCCAGATCTTATCTATTACGGCGTCTCGTCTATCGCCGCGACTTATCTAATTCGGCGTCTTGTCGCTTCCGCCGCGACCGCGTCGGGCCGCGCTACACTTCCAACACGTGCACGATGCAAATCGGCTTCTTGCCCCAATGCTCGTTAACGACAGCGCGCACCGCGCGCCGCACCGACTCCGCTGCGGCATCCGGATCGCGCCGGCGCGCGCGCGGCAGGCTTTCGAACGTCGACATCACCGTGTCGAACACGATGTCGTCGATCTCCTCGCCGGCCGCATTCTTTTCGGGGATGCCGACCATCTCGACGTCCGGATCGTCGGCGAGCTCGCCTTTTTCGGTCATCGCGAGCGCGACGAAGACACAGCCCGCAAAGGCCAGCTTGCGCCGCTCCACCACCGCGCGCGACTTGGCCTCCTCGATGATGGTGCCGTCCTTGTAGAAGCGGCCCGTAGGCAGCTCGTCGATGATGCCGGGCTCGCCGGGCCCAAGCTTGACGAGGTCGCCATTGCGGCAGGTGATCACCTTCGGCACGCCGCAGGCCCGCGCCAGCCTGGCATGCTCATGCAGGTGCAGCGCCTCGCCATGGACCGGAATCAACAGCTGCGGCCGGGTCCACGCGATCATGTCGCGCAGCTCGTCGCGGCGTGGGTGGCCGGAGACATGGACGAGATGGGTGCGGTCGGTGATGATCTCGACGCCCTGGTCGACCAGCCCGTTGATGATCGCGCCGACCGCCTTTTCGTTGCCCGGAATGGTGCGGGAGGAAAAGATCACGGTGTCACCGCGGTTCAACGTCACCAGCGGATGGTCATCATTGGCGATGCGCGCGAGCGCGGCGCGCTGCTCGCCCTGGCTGCCGGTACACAGCGCCAGCACCTTGTCCGGCGGGAAATGGCCGTAAAGGTCCATGCCGCGAAAATTCTGCACGCCGTCGAGATAGCCGGTCTCGCGCGCCACCTGCACCACGCGGTCCATCGCGCGGCCAACGACGACCACCTCGCGATCGGCCTCGCGCGCGGCGTCCGCGACTGCGCGAATGCGCGCGACGTTGGAGGCAAAGGTTGTCACCGCGACACGGCCCCTCGCGCCCTTGACCAGTTCGGCGATGGTCTTGGCGACCTCGGCTTCGGAGGGCGAGCGCCCCTCGCGCACTGCGTTGGTGGAATCGCCGATCAGCGCCAGCAGGCCGGCATCGCCGAGCTCACGCAGGCGGCGCTCATCGGTCGGCGCACCGAGGATCGGGGTGGTGTCGATCTTCCAGTCGCCGGTATGCAGGACCGTGCCGACCTCGGTGTGGATGGCCAGCGCATGCGATTCCGGAATCGAATGCGCCACCGGGATGAATTCGACGTTGAACGGTCCGATATCGACGCGGCCGCCCGATGGGATCACCGTGACCGGGATTTTCGGCGGGTTGCGCTCGGCTTCGCATTTGGCTTCGAACAGTGCAGCGCTGAACTTGGTGGCGTAGATCGGGCATTTGAGCCGCGGCCACAGATCGATGATGGCCCCGAAGTGGTCTTCGTGGGCATGGGTCAGCACCAGGCCGACCAGATTGTGGCGTTCCTTCTCCAGGAAGCTGATATCCGGCATAATCAGATCGATGCCCGGCAGATGCTCCTCGTCTCCGAAGGAGACGCCGAGATCGACCGCGAGCCAGGAGCGCTGGTGCCGGTTGCCGAGCCCATAGATCGACAGGTTCATGCCGATCTCGCCGACGCCGCCGAGCGGCGCAAAGGTCAGTTCATCGGGGCGCGCCATCTACACCGCCCCCGCCGAGGCGGTCGCGCCGAAATGAACGTCACCCGCCGTGATCGGCACCAATTGCCCTTCCGTGGTCCGGACTACCATGCACCCCTGCTCGTCGATGGTATCAAAAGTTCCCTCGATCATAGCATGTCCGGACCTGATGGCGACCGCTTGGCCGAGGCCGGCAGCCCGCTCGAGCCAGAGCTTGCGGATCTCGGCAAAACCACGGCCATTGTTCCAGATGCCGCGGAATTCGACCCAGCCATCCGACAACGCTGTGAACAGGTCTTCCGCAGCGATCTCGATCCCCATCGCTCTGAGCGAGGTTGCAGGGGTCGGCGTTCCCGTGGGAGCCGCAATCACATTGGTGCCGATGCCCACGACGACTGCAAGGCCGGCTGGCACCTGCTCGGCCTCCAACAGGATCCCGCACAGCTTCTGGCCGTTGGCCAGCACGTCATTGGGCCATTTCAAGGCGAAGTTGAACTGGCCGCCGCCAGACCGAAGTACCGCCTCCAGGCTCACCCGGCGGAGCGCATGTTCGATCGCGAGCCCTGCGGCAAAACCGAGCGTCGCCGCGACCGCCGGCGCCGCATCCATCACCTCGATCACGCTCGAGGCGAGATTGCCTTTAGGTGCGACCCATGGCCGGCTGCGGCGGCCGCGGCCGGCGGTCTGTTCGGATGTGACGAACCAGCACGGTCGGCGCTCGCCTCGACGGGCGTACGCGAGTGCCTCCGCGTTGGTCGAGCCGACCTGCTCGAATACGACGAGCCCGTAACCTGCCTGTGCTGCGCGCGATCCGAGAGCAAACGTCATCTAGAACAGCGACTTCGCCGCAGCCGCGGCCGCGCTCACCAGCGGGCCGGGATAGGCGAAGAACAGGATGTTGAAGAGGCCGGACACCGCGAGCACGGTGCGCAGCTCGACCCTGACGGGATCGAGCGCCGGCAGCGGCTCGTCGAAATACATCGTCTTGACGATCAGCAGATAATAATAGGCGCCGACCACGCTGGTCAGCACGCCGATCACCGACAGCGCGAACAGCCCGGCCTTGATCGCGGCAACGAACACGTACCACTTGGCGAAGAAGCCGGCGAGCGGCGGAACGCCGGCGAGCGAGAACAGCAGCATCGCGAAGAAGAAGGCGAGCAGCGGGTTGGTGCGCGACAGGCCGGCGAAATCGCTGATCTTCTCGAACGGCTGGCCGTTGCGCTTGATCGCTATGATCACGGCGAACGAGCCCAGCGTCATCGCCACATAGATCGCGATGTACATCAGCACGCCCTGCGCGCCCTCGACCGTGCCGGCTGCGAGCCCGACCAGCGCAAAGCCCATATGACCGATCGAGGAATAGGCCATCAGGCGCTTGATGTTGGTCTGGCCGATCGCAGCGAACGAACCCAGCGCCATCGAGGCGATCGACACGAACACCACGATCTGCTGCCACTGGAAGGTGATGCCGGGGAACGCGGTCAGCGCGACGCGCGTGAACACCGCAAGCGCGGCGACCTTCGGCGCGGAGGCGAAGAACGCGGTCACCGGCGTCGGCGCGCCCTCATAGACGTCAGGCGTCCACATGTGGAACGGCACCGCCGATATCTTAAAGCAGAGGCCGGCGAACAGGAACACGAGGCCGAAGATCACGCCGACGCTGCCAGCCTTGGTCGCCGTCGCAATGCCGGCGAAGGCGACCGTGCCGGTGAAGCCATAGATCAGCGAGGCGCCATAGAGCAGCATGCCCGACGACAGCGCACCGAGAACGAAATATTTCAGGCCGGCTTCGGTCGACTTGACGTTATCGCGATGGCTCGCCGCTACGACATAGAGCGCGAGCGACATCAGTTCGAGGCCGAGATAGAGCAAGATCAGGTCGCCGGCCGAGATCAGCACCATCATGCCAAGCGTCGAGAGCAGGACCAGAATAGCGTATTCGAAGATCCGCCGGTCGGGCGAAGACAGGAACTCCGCCGACATGATCAGGGTCGCGAGCGAGCCGATCAGCGCCAGGATCTTCAAAAAGCGGGCGTAATCATCGACAATGAAGCTGCCGCCGAAAGCCTGGCCGGTCGGCTGGCGCAGCTCCAACAGACCGACGACGACCAGCAGGCACGCCGCCAGCCCGGTGACGATCGCCGTCGTCCCCTGCCCACGGAATGCGCCCAGCATCAACAGCGCCATCGCCCCCAAGGCCAGCACCAGCTCCGGCAGCACCACCCCAAGCTGAGCCCCAAGATTCTCGATCATCGTCTTTGTCCCGACCGCCTGAGGGTCATTTCATGGCAGCAGCGCGGCCGCTTTCACGGCCGTCACTGCTGTGTTGTAGTTGTTGACGAGCTGCTGCACCGAGGCCGCCGACATGTCGAGGATCGGCTTCGGATAGACACCGAACAGGATGGTCAACGCGAGCAGCGGAAACAGCGTCAGGCACTCGCGCGCCGTCAGATCCTTGATGGTCATCAGCGACGGCTTGACCAGCGCACCGAACACCACCTTGCGGTACAACCACAGCGCATAGGCCGCCGACAGAATCACGCCGAAGGTGGCGAAGAAGGTCGTCGACGTCGACACCTTGAAGGTGCCGAGCAGCGTCATGAACTCGCCGACGAAGCCGGAGGTGCCGGGCAGACCGACATTGGCCATCGTGAACACCATGAACACGAAGGCATAGAGCGGCATCCGATTGACCAGACCGCCATAGGCCGCGATCTCGCGGGTGTGCATGCGATCGTAGACGATGCCGACGCAAAGGAACAGCGCGCCCGAGACGATGCCGTGCGAGATCATCTGGAATACGCCGCCGGCCACACCCTGCAGGGTGCCGGCGAAGATGCCCATGGTGACGAAGCCCATATGCGCGACCGAGGAGTACGCAATCAGCTTCTTCATGTCCTCCTGCATCAGCGCGACCAGCGAGGTGTAGATGATCGCGATCGCCGACAGCGTCCAGACCAAGGGGGCGAAGTCATGCGAGGCCAGCGGGAACATCGGCAGCGAGAAGCGCAGGAAGCCGTAGCCGCCCATCTTCAGCAGGATCGCCGCCAGGATCACCGAACCGGCTGTGGGCGCCTCCACGTGAGCGTCCGGCAGCCAGGTATGCACCGGCCACATCGGCATCTTCACCGCGAAGGAAGCGAAGAAGGCGAGCCAGGCCCAGGTCTGCAAGGAGCGCGGCACGGCGGTGTGCATCAACGTCGCGATGTCGGTGGTGCCGCCGTTCCAATACAGCGCCATGATGGCGAGCAGCATCAGCACCGAGCCGAGCAGCGTGTAGAGGAAGAACTTGAACGAGGCGTAGACCCGCCGCGGACCGCCCCAGACACCGATGATCAGGAACATCGGGATCAGGCCGCCCTCGAAGAACAGGTAGAACAGCACGAGGTCGAGCGCGGAGAAGGTGCCGACCATCAGCGTTTCCAGGACCAGGAAGGCCATCATGTATTCGCGGACCCGGACCGTCACCGATTTCCAGCTGGCGATGATGCAGAACGGCATCAGGGCCGTGGTCAGGATCACGAACGGAAGCGAGATGCCGTCGACGCCCATGTGGTAGCTGATTCCGCTCGCGAGCCAGTTCGCCTTCTCGACGAATTGGAAATCCGTCTGCGCGGGATCGAAGCGCAGCACCAGGATCACCGACACCGCGAAGGTGATCAGCGTGGTCCACAGCGCGATCCAGCGCGCGTTACGGCGCGCGGCTTCGTCCTCCCCCGGGACGAGATAGATCATGAGCGCCCCGACGAGGGGCAGGAAAGTGACGACCGACAGAATTGGCCAGGTGGTCATTGCTGGCCCCCCATGAACATGAACCAGGTGATCAGGCCGGCAACGCCGATCAGCATGGCAAAGGCATAATGATAGAGATAACCGGTCTGGATCTTGACGACGTTGCGCGTGATGTCGAGCACCCGCGCCGAGACGCCGTCCGGCCCGAAACCGTCGATGACGAAACCATCGCCCTTCTTCCAGAGGAAGCGGCCGAGCCACTTCGCCGGACGGACGAAGATGAAGTCATAGAGCTCGTCGAAGTACCACTTGTTGAGCAGGAAGTTGTAGAGCAGCGGCTGCTGGCTGGCCAACTCCTCCGGCAGATACGGCCGGCTGATGTAGAAGACGTAGGACACGGCGAAGCCCCCGATCATCATCACCAGCGGCAGCTGACCCAGCCAGAACGGCATGTGCTCCATGTCCGCCAGGATGTGCGGGTTCATCTTCAGCGACTCGCGGAAGAACTCCTCGACGCCGTGCTCGCCGACGAACAGCTCCTTGAACGGGAAGCCCGCCAGGATCGAGCCCGCCGCCAGGACGCCGATCGGGATCAGCATCCAGACCGGACTCTCATGCGCAGCCTCATAATGGTGCTGATCATGCGGCGTACCGAAGAAGGTCTTCCAGATCAAGCGCCAGGAATAGAACGAGGTCAGGCCCGCTGCGACGACCGTCAGGAAATAGGCGTAGGTCGCGAACGGATTATGCGAGGCGTAAGCCGACTCGATGATGGCGTCCTTGGAGAAGAAGCCGGCAAAGCCGGGAACGCCGGTCAGCGCCATCGTGCCCACGCACATCACCGCGAAGGTGTAGGGGATCTTGCGCCACAGCCCACCCATGTTGCGGATGTCCTGCTCGTGGTGCATCGCGTAGATCACCGAGCCCGCGCCCAAGAACAGCAGCGCCTTGAAGAATGCGTGGGTGAACAGGTGGAACATGCCGACCGAATAGGCCCCTGCTCCCATCGCCACGAACATGTAGCCGAGCTGCGAACAGGTCGAATAGGCCACGATGCGCTTGATGTCGTTCTGCACGAGGCCGACGGTGGCGGCGAAGAAGGCGGTGGTGGCGCCGACGAACATCACCACGGCCTGCGCATTCGGCGCCAGCTCGAACAGCGGCGACAGCCGCGCCACCATGAACACGCCGGCGGTCACCATGGTCGCGGCGTGGATCAGCGCCGAGACCGGGGTCGGGCCTTCCATCGCATCCGGCAGCCAGGTGTGCAGCAGGAACTGTGCCGACTTGCCCATCGCGCCCATGAACAGCAGCAGGCAGGTGAGCGTCAGCGCGTCGGCGTGCCAGCCGAGCAGGTTAATGGTCTGGCCCGTCAAGCTCGGTGCGGCATGGAAGACGGCTTCGAAATCCGTTGACTTGGTCAGCCAGAAAACCGCGAAGATGCCGAGCGAAAACCCGAAATCGCCGACGCGATTGACCACGAACGCCTTGATCGCCGCGGCGTTGGCCGATGGCTTCTGGAACCAGAAGCCGATCAGCAGGTAGCTGGCGAGACCCACGCCTTCCCAGCCGAAGAACAGCTGGACCAAATTGTTGGCGGTGACCAGCATCAGCATCGCGAAGGTGAACAGGCTGAGATAGGCGAAGAACCGCGGCTGGTTCGGATCCTCGTCCATGTAGCCGATCGAATAGAGGTGCACGAGCGAGGACACGCTGGTGACCACCACCAGCATGACCGCTGTCAGCGTATCCACCCGCAGCGACCAGGACAGCTGCAGCTCGCCGGAATTGATCCAGGGCAGCAATTCCTGAACGCCGCCCTCATGGTGCATGAAGCCGACATTGATCAGCGTGGCCCAGGACAGCGCCGCTGACACGAACAGCAGCGCGGTCGTGATGAGCTCTGCGGCGCGCGAGCCCGCCGCCGGCGGCTCGGTGACGTGATGGTCGTCATGGCCGTGGCCATGGTCATCATGCGCGAGCGGCTCGTCATGGCTGACGTGCACCACGGCCGCATCGCCATGGACATGGGCCGCTCCGCCGTGGTGGTGGCCCTCGTCATGATGCTCGACCGTGTCGCCGCTCGGATTGCGCGCATGCGCCCCGAACAACGCGATCAGGCCGGCGAGGATCGCGCCGATCAGCGGCAGAAAGACAATGGCCTGGATCATTCGCCCGTTCCCTTACGCATGACCATGCCGGCAAGCCGGCCCCCACTCTTGCGGACCATGCGCTTAGCCCTTCATCAGATTGACGTCTTCGACCGCGATCGAGCCGCGGTTGCGGAAATAGACCACCAGCACCGCAAGGCCGATCGCGGCTTCCGCCGCCGCAACCGTGAGCACCAGCAACGCGAACACCTGCCCGACGATGTCGCCGAGGAAGGTCGAGAACGCCACCAGGTTGATGTTGACCGCGAGCAGGATCAGCTCGATCGACATCAGGATGACGATGATGTTCTTGCGGTTCAGAAAGATGCCGAGGATGCCGAGCGTGAACAGCATCGCCGCGACCGAGAGATAATGTCCGAGCCCAATGGTCATTTCACCCACTCCGCCGCGTCAGCGTCCTGCAGCCCCTGCCCGACCGCGACCTTGCGTATCGCCATCGCCATCTCAGGCGTGCGCGCATTCTGCGCCTCGATGCTCTGCCGCTTGACGTTGGCCTTGTGGCGCAGCGTCAGCACGATCGCGCCGATCATCGCCACCAGAAGCACCATGCCCGCAAGCTGGAAGTACTGGATATACTTCGTATAGAGCACGAGCCCGAGCGCCTCGGTATTGCTCACATTGGTCGGGATCGCGGCCGTGATGGCCCTGGGCTTGGCGGGATCGATCACCCAGTACGAGACGGTCAGCAGCAGTTCGAACAGGAAGATGCCGCCGATCACGAGCCCGATCGGCATGTACTGCAGGAAGCCCTCACGCAGTTCGGTGAAGTCGACGTCGAGCATCATGATCACGAACAGGAACAACACCGCGACCGCGCCGACATAGACCACGACCAGGATCATCGCCAGGAACTCGGCCCCCATCAGCACGAACAGGCCGGAGGCGTTGACGAAGGTAAGGATGAGGTAGAGCACCGAGTGCACGGGGTTCTTCGAGACGATCACCATCACGGCGGACGCCACGCAGACCGCCGCGAACAGGTAGAAGAAAAGCGCTGGCAGGATCATCGAACGACCTCAGCGATACGGCGCGTCGAGCGCGATGGCTTTGGAGATTTCGCGCTCCCAGCGGTCGCCATTGGCGAGCAGCTTGGCCTTGTCATAATAGAGCTCCTCGCGGGTCTCGGTCGCGAATTCGAAGTTCGGTCCTTCGACGATCGCGTCTACCGGGCAGGCCTCCTGGCACAGGCCGCAATAGATGCACTTCACCATGTCGATGTCGTAGCGCACGGTGCGGCGGGTGCCGTCGTTGCGGCGGGGACCGGCCTCGATGGTGATCGCCTGTGCGGGACAGACCGCCTCGCAGAGCTTGCAGGCGATGCAGCGCTCCTCGCCGTTCGGATAGCGGCGCAGCGCGTGCTCGCCGCGGAAGCGCGGGGAGATCGGATTCTTCTCGAACGGATAGTTGATGGTCGGCTTCGGCTGGAAGAAGTAGCGCATGGCGAGGAAGAACGCCGAAACGAACTCCGACAGCAGCAGCGAGCGGGCGGTGGCGTTGATGTTCATGAAAGCCTCATTGTGGGGCGATGCCGGCGAAATGCAGCACGCCCGCCACCAGCACCACCATCGCCAGGGAGAGCGGCAGGAACACTTTCCAGCCAAGCCGCATCAACTGGTCGTAGCGGTAGCGCGGCACGATCGCTTTCGCCATCGCGAACAGGAAGAACATGAAGAAGAGTTTCAGCGCGAACCAGATCACGCCGGGAATCCAGGTGAAGGGCGGCAGCGCCACCGGCGGCAGCCAGCCCCCTAAGAAGAGGATCGTCGCCAACGCGCACATCGTTGTGATCGCGACATACTCGCCGAGCATGAACAGCAGATACGGCGTCGAGCCGTATTCGACCATGAAGCCGGCGACCAGTTCCGATTCCGCCTCGACCAGATCGAACGGCGGCCGGTTGGTCTCGGCCAGCGCCGAGACATAGAACACCACGAACATCGGAAACAGCGGCCAGACATACCAGTTCAGGATGGTCAGCTGCGGCAGGCCGATCAGGCTGGCGAGCCCGCGGGTGTTCTGCGCTTCGACCACGGCCGAGAGGTTCAAGGTGCCGGCGCAGAGCAGCACGGTGATGATGACGAAGCCGATCGAGACCTCATAGGACACCATCTGCGCCGCCGAGCGCAGCGCGGCCAGGAACGGGTATTTCGAGTTCGACGACCAGCCGGCCATGATGATGCCGTAGATCGACAGCGACGAGATCGCGAAGATGAAGAGAATGCCGACATTGATGTCGGCGATCGCCCAACCGAGATTGGTCGGGATCACCGCCCAGGCGGCCAGCGCCAGCACGCAGGAGACCAGCGGCGCCAGCAGGAAAACACCCTTGTTGGCGCCGGCCGGGATGATCGGCTCCTTCAGCACGAACTTGAGCAGGTCGGCGAAAGACTGCAGCAGTCCCCACGGCCCGACCACGTTGGGACCGCGCCGGATCTGCACCGCCGCCCAGATCTTGCGGTCGGCCAGCAGGATGTAGGCGATCGCGATCAGGAGCACGACGAGCAGCAGCACGCTCTCGGCGACCATGATGATCAAGGGCCAGAGAAAGCCGGTCCAGAACGCGCTTGCAAAGAAATCAGCCATCAGGTCACGCTCACTCCGCTGCTTGGGCGGTGGGGACGACGCCGAGTGCGACGTCGACCGCGGCATCGGCATGGATCAGGGTGGTGTCGAATACCGGAAGCGGCGTGTTGCGCTCGTCGAGCAGCATACCGACCTCCGTGCAGCCAAGGATCAAGCAATCGGCGCCCTTGTCCTTTAGCCGGCGGGCGACGTCAACGTAAGCCTGCCGCGAAGTCTCGCAGACTCGGCCGACGCACAGTTCATCATAGATGATCCGATGGACCTGCGCCCGATCGGCCTCATCGGGGATAACGCTATCCAGACCAAACTTGTCGCGCAGCCGGCCGGTGTAAAAATCCTGCTCCATCGTGAAGCGCGTCGCCATGATCGCAGGCCGGCGCAGGCCGATCTCGCGGATCTTCTGCCCCGTCGCGTCGGCGATGTGCAGGAACGGCACGTTGGTCGCAGCCTCGATCGCGTCCGCCACCTTGTGCATGGTATTGGTCGCGAGAACCAGCACCTCCGCGCCGGCCGCTTCGAGACGCCTGGCGACCCCGGCGAGGCGGGCGCCCGCCTCGTCCCAGCGCCCCTCCGCCTGCATCTGGGCGATCGGGGCGAAATCGACCGACCACATCAGGATCTCGGCCGAATGCAATCCGCCCAGCACGGCACGCACGCGCGCGTTCAACCGCGCATAATAATGCGCAGTCGATTCGCAGCTCATGCCGCCGATCAGGCCGATCACCTTCACGAACTTACTCCGCTGCCACGAGCACGCGCCCCGCGGCGAGACGGGAGCATTCCGCCATCACCGCCGAAGCCCGCGCGATCGGGTTGGTCAGATAGAAGTCTTGGACCAGAGGCTTGAACGCCGCCTTTTCCAGGCTGCCGCCCTTGCCTGCCAGGGTCTTGATATCAGCAATCAGGCCCGATTCGATCTGATCGATGCGAGCGAGACGGGGCACCGCCTTGAAGATCGCAGCGCGCAGCGCCGCCAGCGAGTCGTAAGGCAGCTTCTTGGCCAGCGCGTCCGACAGCGCGCGGATGATCGCCCAGTCCTCGCGCGCCTCACCCGGCGGAAATGACGCCCGGCCCGTCATCTGGACCCGGCCTTCCGTGTTGACGTAGATGGCGGATTTCTCGGTGTAGGCCGCGCCAGGCAGGATGACGTCGGCGCGATGCGCCCCGCGGTCGCCATGCGTTCCGACATAGACCGTGAACACGCCTTCGGGCACATCGACCTCATCGGCCCCGAGCAGGAACAGCACGTCCATCGTGCCGAAAGTCGTCATCTGGGCCACCGTCAGGCCGGTGCCGACGAAGCCGATGTCGAGCGCGCCGACGCGCGAAGCGGTGTCGTGCAGCACCGCGAACCCATTCCAATCGTCCCGCACGGCATTGGCATCGAGCGCCAGCTTCGCCGCCTGCGCCAGAATCGCTGCGCCGTCATGGCGCGCGGCAGCGCCGGCGCCGACCAGCACGATCGGGTTCTTGGCGTTCTTGAGGACGGAGGCAAAGGAGTGCTTGCCGGAGATGACACTGCTCAAGGAATCGGTGCCGGCGCCGATATGCTCGTAAGGATAGGTGAGATCGGCCTGCGGGCCGATCAGGCCGACCTTGAGCTGGCCGGAACGCCAGCGCTTGCGGATGCGCGCATTGAGCACTGCGGCTTCCTTGCGCGGGTTGGCGCCGACGATCAGGATCGCATCGGCCTGCTCGATGCCGGCGATGGTCGGATTGAAAATATAGGACGCGCGGCCCGCTTTCGGATCGAAGCTGTCGCCGCCCTGCACGGCGACGTTGGTCGAACCGAGCTTGGCAAGCAGCTCCTTCAGCGCGAACATCTCTTCGACCGCGGCAAGATCGCCGGCGATGGCGCCGATCCGCTTGCCGTCGATACGCGCAAGCTTGCTGGCGATCGCGTTGAAGGCCTCCGGCCAGGTCGCCGCGCGCAGCTTGCCGCCCTCGCGGACATAGGGCCGATCGAGACGCTGGGTGCGCAGCCCGTCGACGACATGGCGCGCCTTGTCGGAGATCCACTCCTCGTTCACGGCATCGTTGATACGCGGCAGGATCCGCATCACCTCGCGGCCGCGGGTGTCGACGCGGATCGCCGAGCCGAGCCCGTCCATCACGTCGATCGACTGGGTCTTGCCGAGCTCCCAGGGACGCGCCGCAAAAGCATAGGGCTTCGACGTCAGCGCGCCGACCGGGCAAATGTCGACCAGATTGCCCTGCAGCTCGGAGCTCAGCGCCTGCTCCAGATAGGTCGTGATCTCCATGTCCTCGCCACGGCCGATCGCGCCCATCTCCGGCACGCCGCACACTTCCGCCGAGAAGCGGACGCAGCGCGTGCACTGGATGCAGCGGTTCATCGAGGTCTTGACCAGCGCGCCGAGATATTTGTCCTCGACTGCGCGCTTGTTCTCGGCGAAGCGGCTGGTGTCGACACCATAGCCCATCGCTTGGTCCTGCAGGTCGCACTCGCCGCCCTGGTCGCAGATCGGACAGTCCAGCGGATGGTTGATGAGAAGGAACTCCATCACGCCTTCGCGCGCCTTCTTCACCATCGGCGAACGGGTGGAAACCTCCGGCGGCTCGCCGTTTGGCCCTGGACGGCAGTCGCGCACGCCCCAGGCGCAGCTCGCGACCGGCTTCGGGCCGCCCTTCACCTCGACCAGGCACATGCGGCAATTGCCGGCGATCGACAGCCGCTCGTGGTAACAGAAGCGCGGGATTTCAGCGCCAGCCGCCTCGCATGCCTGAAGCAACGTGTACTCCGGCGGAACATCGATCTCTTTGCCGTCGATGATGATCTTGGTCATCGCCTCACATCTCTCTCAATGCGTGTACGCGCGGGCCGCGCGCCTGTGCGGCGCGGTGCGCGTACGAATGTTCTGCTGCGGCTCCGCGTACATCGCCTACTCCGCAGCGACCATCTGCTCGGGGTCGCGCACGCCGACGTCGTCGATATCAGCCTTATGCGAATACTGGTCGATCCGCGCCTCGATCTCGTGCCGGAAATGGGCGATCAGGCCCTGGATCGGCCAGGCCGCGGCATCGCCGAGCGCGCAGATGGTGTGACCCTCGATCTGCTTGGTGACCTCCAGCAGCATGTCGATTTCGCGCTTATGCGCGCGGCCCTCGGCCATGCGCGTCAGCACCCGCCACATCCAGCCTGTGCCTTCGCGGCACGGCGTGCACTGGCCGCAGCTCTCATGCTTGTAGAAATAGGAGATGCGCGCGATCGCGCGGATCAGGTCGGTCGACTTGTCCATCACGATCACGGCGGCAGTGCCGAGGCCCGAGCGCAGCTTGGAGAGGCTGTCGAAGTCCATCGGCGTGTCGATGATCTGCTCGGCCGGCACCATGCGCACCGACGAGCCGCCGGGAATGACGGCCTTCAGATTGTCCCAGCCGCCGCGGATGCCGCCGCAATGCTTCTCGATCAGCTCGCGGAACGGAATGCCCATCGCCTCTTCGACGTTGCAGGGCCGCTCGACATGGCCGGAGATGCAGAACAGCTTGGTGCCGACATTGTTCGGGCGGCCGATCCCGGCGAACCAAGCTGCGCCGCGGCGCAGGATGGTCGGCGCCACCGCGATCGACTCGACATTATTCACCGTGGTCGGGCAGCCATAGAGGCCGACATTGGCCGGGAATGGCGGCTTCAGCCGCGGCTGTCCCTTCTTACCCTCCAGGCTTTCCAGCAGCGCCGTCTCCTCGCCGCAGATATAGGCGCCGGCGCCGTGCGCGACGTAGAGATCGAACGGCCAGCCATGGATGTTGTTCTTGCCGATCAGGTTGGCCTCATAGGCCTGGTCGATCGCCGCCTGCAGCCGCTCGCGCTCGCGAATGAATTCGCCGCGCACATAGATGTAGCAGGCATGCGCGCCCATCGCGAAGCTCGCGATCAGGCAGCCCTCCACCAGATGATGCGGATCGTGCCGCATGATCTCGCGGTCCTTGCAGGTGCCCGGCTCGGACTCGTCGGCGTTGACCACCAGATAGCTCGGCCGGCCGTCCTTCGATTCCTTCGGCATGAAGGACCACTTCAAGCCGGTCGGGAAGCCGGCGCCGCCGCGTCCGCGCAGGCCGGAGGCTTTCATCTCGTTGATGATCCAATCGCGGCCCTTCTCGATCAGCGCCTTGGTGCCGTCCCAGCTGCCGCGCCGGCGTGCGCCTTCGAGCCCCCAGTCCTGGAGGCCGTAGAGGTTGGTGAAGATGCGGTCCTTGTCGGCGAGCATGATCAGACAGCTTCCTCAAATATCAGCGGTTGGATTGCATGTAGGCGAGGCCGGCGGCGCAGCCGCCGAACACAACAACCCACAGCAGGCTGGTTTCAAGCGATGCGTTGAGCACGAAGCGCTGCAGCGCGAACATGAAGACGGCGGCGGTCCCCGTGTGCAGGGCAATGGTGCGCCAGCTCTTCATCGCGCCGTTCCCCGCTTCGGCTGAGCGTGATGTCGGAAGACGGCTCATGTCGTCTCCTTCAGCGTGGTCGGACCGCCCGCCGGGGCCGAGAACTGCCGCCCGTTCTGCGGTCCTGGCTGCGGCGGATTGCCGGTCGCGAAGCCGTCCAGCACCTTGCCGAAGCTCTCGGGCGTCAGATCCTCGTAGGTATCCTTCCAGATCTGCACCATCGGCGCGTTCACGCAGGCACCGAGGCACTCGACCTCCTCCCAGCTGAAGTCGCCGTCCTTGGAGACGTGGAAAGGATCGTGATGGATGCGGTGCTTGCAGACTTCGATCAGCTCTTCGGCGCCGCGCAGCCGGCACGGCGTGGTACCGCAGACCTGAACGTGCGCCTTCTTGCCGACCGGCTGCAGCTGGAACATCGTGTAGAAGGTCGCGATCTCCAGCATGCGGATGTAGGGCATGTCGAGCATGTCGGCGACGGCGCGGATCGCCGCTTCCGAGACCCAGCCCTCGTTCTGCTCCTGCGCCCGCCACAGGATCGCGATCGCAGCCGAAGCCTGCCGGCCTTCGGGATATTTCGCGATCTGGGCCTTGGCGAATGCAAGGTTCTCGTCCGTGAACGTGAAGCTCTCGGGCTGCAATTCCTTGGGGGCAAGACGGCGGACGGACATGGCGCTTCAGTCTTTCATTGCATGCGGCGCGCAGCACCGGCATTGAGCGCATCGATGCGCTCCTGCCAGAAGGCGCTCGCGGTGCCGAACACGTTGTAGCCAACGTGGGTGGAAACCTTGATGCGGTCGAGAATCGAGAGCTCCCTGACCGTCTCGAGCCGGCCGCTATCGGGATCATAGACGATCAGCTGCAGCGGCGTCTGATCGAGGATGTAGCGCGACACCGTGTGGTTGCGGTCTTGGCCGTGCTCCTCGCACAGAATCATGCTGTCGGTGGCGAGCAGCCGCGCGCCGCCCTTGATCGCCTCGATCTCGACGCCCTCGACGTCGAGCTTGATCAGGTACTTGCCCGAGGCTGCGATCTTGCCGTCGTCGATGAGATCATCGAGCGCGATCACCGGTACCTGCTCGCCGCCGCCGGCATGGCCGGCGATGCTGAACGCCTCGTGCTTGGTGCCGGTGAGGTTTGCCGTCCCGCGCGCGGCGCCGATCGCACACGGCATCACCTCGAAACGGTCGCCGTTGACGCGGGCATTGTTGGCGAGCTTGGCGAAGTTCTTAGACGATGGCTCGATCGCGATCACCCGATGAGACCCGAACGGCGCGCTCGACACCAGGACCGACCAGTAGCCGTAATTGGCGCCGCAATCGATGAAGGTGTAGTCGACGTCGACAGCGCCTAGAAACAACAGTTCGAGCTCGTCCTCGTAAGTGTAGGACCGGTTGAGCAGCTTGCTCCAATAGCCATCGCCATAGGGAAACTCGAACACCGCGTCCGAGTTGAGCTTCATGGCGATGTTGCGCTCGGGCAGCGTCTTGCGCAGGAGATTGGCGCAGGAATTGTAGCCGCGATGCGAGAAATGCGAGGAGATCTTCGAGCCGGTCGCCAGCGCCAGCGCAGCCGTGCGTTCCCACAGATTCGCTCCATCGAGCGCTCCTGAGGCACGATCGAACTGGATCGGCGCAGGACCCATCACCGATCGACCTCTCCGAACACGATGTCGAGCGAGCCGAGAATGGCCGAGACGTCGGCGAGCAGATGCCCGCGGCAGATGAAATCCATCGCCTGCAGATGGGCAAAGCCCGGCGCGCGGATCTTGCACTTGTAGGGCTTGTTGCTGCCGTCCGAGACCAGGAACACGCCGAACTCGCCCTTCGGCGCTTCGACCGCGACATAGACCTCGCCGGCCGGCACGTGCACGCCCTCGGTGTAGAGCTTGAAATGATGGATCAGCGCTTCCATCGAGCGCTTCATCTCGCCGCGGCGCGGCGGCGAGATCTTGTTGTCGGTGATCAGCACCGGCCCCTGCCCGTCCGGCGCGCGCAGTTTCGCGATGCACTGCTTCATGATGCGCACGGACTGCCGCATCTCTTCCATGCGGATCAGATAGCGGTCGTAGCAGTCGCCGTTCTTGCCGATCGGGATGTCGAAATCCATCTCGGCATAGCATTCATAGGGCTGCGCCTTGCGCAGGTCCCAGGCCGCGCCCGAACCTCGCACCATGACGCCGGAGAAGCCCCATTCCCAGGCCTGCTTCAGGCTCACCACGCCGATATCGACGTTGCGCTGCTTGAAGATGCGGTTGCCAGTGAGCAGACGGTCGAGATCGTCGACCACCTTGAGGAACGGATCGCACCAGGCATCGATGTCGTCGATCAGCTTCGGCGGCAGGTCCTGATGCACGCCGCCGATGCGGAAATAGGCCGCGTGCATGCGCGAGCCGGAGGCGCGCTCATAGAACACCATCAGCTTCTCGCGCTCTTCGAACCCCCACAGCGGCGGGGTCAGCGCGCCGACGTCCATCGCCTGGGTCGTGACGTTCAACAGGTGCGACAGGATACGGCCGATCTCGCAATAGAGCACGCGGATCAATTGCCCGCGGCGCGGCACCTCGATGCCGAGCAACTTCTCCGCCGCAAGGCAGAAGGCATGCTCCTGATTCATCGGCGCGACGTAGTCGAGCCGGTCGAAATAGGGAATCGCCTGCAGGTAGGTCTTGGCCTCGATCAGCTTCTCGGTGCCGCGGTGCAGAAGGCCGATATGCGGATCGACGCGCTCGACCACCTCGCCGTCGAGTTCGAGCACCAAGCGCAGCACGCCGTGCGCGGCCGGATGCTGCGGCCCGAAATTGATGGTGAAGTTGCGAAGGGCGGGGCTCTGCTCATTCATGCTCGCACTCCCACTCACTTCGTTGCCTTCTCGTCGCCCGGCAGCGGATAGTCCGCACCTTCCCAGGGCGACAGGAAATCGAACTTGCGGAATTCCTGATTGAGCCGCACCGGCTCGTAGATCACCCGCTTCTCCGCGTCGTCGTAGCGGACCTCGACGAAGCCGGTCATCGGGAAGTCCTTGCGCAGCGGATGGCCGTCGAAGCCGTAATCCGTCAGCAGCCGGCGCATGTCGGGATGGCCGATGAAGATCACGCCGTAGAGGTCGTAGGCCTCGCGCTCGAACCAGTCGGCACCCGGGAACACTTCGATGATCGAAGGCACCTGCGTGGTCTCATCGGCCTGCGCCTTGAGGCGGATGCGGGCGTTCAGCGTCGGCGACAGCAGATGATAGACCACGTCGAAACGCTTCTCGCGCTCGGGATAGTCGACCGCGGTGACGTCGGTGAGGTTGACGAAGCGGCAGGCGGGATCGTCGCGCAGATAGGTCACGACCTCGACGATCCGGCTCGGCTCCACATCGATTGTGAGCTGATTGAACGCGATCGAATGTCCCGTCGCCGCGCCCGGGAGCGCGCTAACGATCGTCTGCCCAAGGGCGTCGAGCTTGCCGTCGTCCATGCGAAAAACCTTCAGCGTTCGATCGTGCCGGTGCGCCGGATCTTCTTCTGCAGGAGCAGAACACCATAGAGCAGCGCTTCCGCGGTCGGCGGGCACCCGGGCACGTAGATGTCGATGGGAACGATGCGATCGCAGCCGCGGACCACCGAATACGAATAGTGATAGTAGCCCCCGCCATTGGCGCAGGAGCCCATCGAGATGACGTAGCGTGGCTCAGGCATCTGATCGTAGACCTTGCGCAGCGCCGGCGCCATCTTGTTGGTCAAGGTGCCCGCGACGATCATCACGTCGGACTGGCGCGGCGAAGCGCGCGGCGCAAAGCCGAAGCGCTCCACATCGTAGCGCGGCATCGAGACCTGCATCATCTCGACCGCGCAGCAGGCCAAGCCGAACGTCATCCACATCAACGACCCGGTGCGGGCCCAGGTGATGAGGTCGTCAGCGGCAGCAACGAAAAATCCCTTGTCCGACAGCTCGTGGTTGACCTCGATGAAATACGGGTCGTTGGCACCAATCGGCTTGCCGGTCGCGGGATCGAGAATGCCCTTGGGGGCCGGAGCGATCACCGGCCCGGTTCCGGACGTGGTCGGGCTCAATCCCATTCAAGCGCGCCTTTCTTCCACTCGTAGGCAAACCCGACCGTCAGCACGGCCAGGAACACCAGCATCGACCAGAAGCCGGTGGCGCCGAGCTTGCCGAAGGCCACCGCCCACGGGAACAGAAAAGCCACTTCGAGGTCGAAGATGATGAAAAGGATGGCAACCAAGTAGAAGCGAACGTCGAACTTCATCCGGGCGTCATCGAATGCATTGAAACCGCATTCATAGGCCGACAGCTTTTCCGGATCCGGCTGCTGGAAGGCCACCAGGAACGGGGCGATCAACAGCGCCAGCCCGATCAGGGTCGCGACACCTATGAACACAACAAGAGGAAGATAATTCTGGAGGATGCCGGTCATCGGCGTGACTTTCCTCTGCGGTTTTCGGGACCGGACCGCAGACTCGCTGCATTGGAATTGTTCTGAGCCTTAGCGCAGCGCACCAAGCCGCGCAAGACAAGCTATCTTGACGCCGTCATGCCTTCCCCACATTGCGGCTCGCCCACACGATCCAGCTACGACAGACGGCCCGGCCACGTGTCTCGCGCAACGCGGCACGCAGCATCAACTGCAACCGGAAGGCCCTCGACACTGGAGCGGGCGAGTGCCCCGTCCTCCAAGGGCTGACAAGTGCCGAGGCCACGTTGCTACTGGATGCTAGGCACCCCAATCGGCTGAGGACTGCGCCAGATCGGGGATCGATGATGGTCCGCGGAGGGGCGCTCAAAAGCCAGCCCGTCCACGACGGGGAGTAACGTGGTAGCGGCGGACGCGCAATCAAGATCGGCGCGGATTACAAACCGGCCCCGCTCTGCCCGCGGCTTGCGGCCGCCGCGCGTGGCTGTCCGCGACCGCCTGTGACGAATTGGAAAGGCAGATGAAATCATTTTGAGGGAGCGAAGAAACCGGTTCGAAACAAGCGGGCGGTAAGTGTCTAGCCAATAAATCGGCGCTGCGAGACGCCGGGAGGCTGAGATGAACCACTCCATCCATTCCGCCGATCGTGCGACCCACCTGAAGATCGTAGTGGTGGCGCTGGTGGCGGCCGTCGCGGTGACCGCGTTCGGCATCGCCGCCCGTTCCACCGTCGACGACAGCCAGACCGCCGCCCATGTCATCAAGGCCGGCAAGCCGGTCGTGATCACCAGCTCGGAGAGCGCGATGATGCGCTAAGCGCCCGGCGCACGGCATCAGATTCGCAACAAGAGATTCGCAAAATGGCCGCCGCTCGGGCGGCCTTTTTTCATGCCTGACCGCTTCCAACATTGAAGCCGAGGCGGCACAGCGGACGCGCCAAGGCCGGCACCGAACAATGTTCGCGCACAAACGAGACGACAGGACGGATTGGATTGCTAAGCCATTGAAAACATGGCGCGAGAGACGGGGCTCGAACCCGCGACCTCCGGCGTGACAGGCCGGCGCTCTAACCAACTGAGCTACTCCCGCGCGATCGCGAAACCCCGCGGAGAGCCGGGACTTAAAGGGGCGATCTATCGAAGTCAAGGACAATGACACGCCCTGTGGGAAGCTTGCCCAACCTGGCGTCCCGCACGCGCCGTAAGCCGGTCAGCCAGGTCCCCAATCGTCCGGAACGCGCGCCGCCTCCCTTGCTTGAGGCGAACCGGTTCCGGTCACGGCAGCGAGAAGATCGCCTTCCGCGCCGCCCGGGGAGCCTGCCGGACCGATCTGGCGGAGCCCCGATTCCACCCAGACCCAAGTGTCTCGGCGACATACCGGCCAGCAGACTGCTATACCGCCAGCCCCGCTCCCTTTCACTCCGCCGTGGTTCAGCATGCCCAGCCCTTCCCTCGCCTTCACCCACACCGTCACCGAACGCCTGCTGCGTTATGTCGTGATCGATACTCAGTCCGACCCGAACTCGCCGACCTGCCCGTCCACGGCGAAGCAAAAGGATCTCGGGCGCGTGCTCGCCGCCGAATTGCAGGCGATGGGGCTCGCCGATGCCCATCTCGACGCGCACGGCTATGTTTATGCGACGATCCCCGCCAACACCGACAAGCGCGTTCCGGTCATCTGCTTCTGCTCACATATGGACACCGCGCCGGACTGCACCGGCGCCAACGTCAGGCCGCAGCTCGTGCGCAACTACCAGGGCGCCGATATCGTGCTGCCGGGCGATCCGAGCCAGGTGATCCGCGCCGCCGATCATCCAGCGCTCAAGGACCAGATCGGCCATGACATCATCACCACCGACGGCACCACGCTGCTCGGCGCCGACAACAAGGCCGGGATCGCCGAGATCATGGATGCGGCCCATTTCCTGGTGAACAATCCGCAGGTGAAGCACGGCACCATCAAGATCCTGTTCACGCCGGACGAGGAAATCGGCCGCGGCGTCGACAAGGTCGACCTGAAGAAGCTCGGAGCCGATTTCGGCTACACCATGGACGGCGAGACCGCCGGCACCGTCGAGGACGAGACCTTCTCCGCCGACGGGGCCAGCATCACCATCACCGGCGTCAGCGCCCATCCCGGCTTCGCCAAGGGCAAGATGGAGCACGCGATCAAGATCGCCGCCGACATCGTCGCGCGCCTGCCGAAAGAGACCTGCTCGCCCGAGACGACCGAGGGCAAGGAGGGCTTCCTGCATCCGGTCGCCATTTCCGGCGCTCTCGAACAGGCGCGGCTGGACTTCATCGTGCGCGACTTCACCACGGAGGGCCTCAAGCAGAAGGAGGCGCTGCTCGAGGACATCGTCAGAGGCGTGATGAAGGACTATCCGCGCTCCAGCTACCGGATGGAGATCAAGGAGCAATATCGCAACATGAAGCAGGTGATCGATCGCCATCCCGAGATCGTCACCTATGCCGAAGACGCGATCCGGCGCGCCGGGCTCGAACCTGTCCGGACGTCGATCCGCGGCGGCACCGACGGTTCGCGGCTGTCCTTCATGGGGCTGCCCTGCCCGAACATCTTCGCCGGCGAGCACGCCTTCCACTCCCGCCAGGAATGGGTCAGCGTGCAAGACATGGAGAAAGCGGTCCAGACCATCGTCCATCTGGCGATGATCTGGGAAGAGCGGGCCTGAGCGGAAGCCGGCGCCAGCTCGCGCCGCGGCAGAAGTCGAAGCCGGAACTATCACGTCCTCCGCGTTGTTGCCTCAACAACGCGGAGGACATCATGCCCAAGGAGAATGACCTCGAGGGACCGCAGGACGTGGGCGGCAAGCATGGCGGCCAGGCTGGCATGCCGAAACCGACGGAGCGGCCCGATCCACGCAAGACCGAGCGGTCTAGCGACGTCCCCGAACAGGAAGGGTCGAAGAAAGCAGACCGGACCTGAGCCGTTTGTCGTGACGGGATGGGTCGAGACCGTTCCCGATCAGCGGATCAGCGTCGGCGCGCAGTCCTGATCCGCTTCCGGCTTGCAGCCGCCAACAGGAAAGACAGGCAGGCCGCGAGCGCAACAAGGCTGCCGACAATGTTGTCCGCAGTCCGCGCCCCGGCCGCCCAGCGCGCAGCCTCCGGGAAGACAAGCTCCGTCACGACGACGAAGAGCGGCGTCAGAAACACGACGAACAGCGTGTAATTGACCGCGCGCAAGGCAATCGTGGCCGTCGCCAGCGGGAGCACCAGCCAGATCAATGCCGTCGGCTGGCTCAGCTTCGCGCTGACCAGGAAGGCGACAGCGCCGCCAAAGATGCTGCCGAGCACACGTTCCAGCGTGCGCGGCCAGGAAGTCCGCGCATCCATGTTGGTGACGACAACGGCCGCCATGGTCGCCCATTGCGGAAACAGCAACGAGGCGCCATGTGCGGCCATGTAAGTGATGAGGACGGTTGCCCCTGATAGGCCGGCATGGGCCATCGATCCCTCGCGCCAGCCGTGACTTCGCTGATGAGCTGAATTTGTCGCCAGCGAGTTCGTCGTCAGGTCGGCCTTTTCCAGCACATGCAGGCTGGCCATTCGCAGCAGCAGTGCGAGACCGCCGCTACAAACAAAAGCCATCGCGACGCCGGGAGCATCGGAAATTCGGGCCGGTTGCTCGGCGGCAACGACCGCCACGACGGCGGTCAGCACGCCGACATTCGCCATCCCGGGCCACAGCGAGCCGAGATAGATGCAGAGCGAGACAAGCGCAGCTATCATGATCCCGGTGCCGACCGACCCCGGCACGGCACTGGCGGCCACGAGCACGGCTATGAATGTGCCGGAGAGCACGAAGATCGCCATGGCACACAGCCGCGATCTGGGCGCGGCGCGGTTGTCGGCCAGGCATGTCCAGAACGCGGCATAGGCTCCCCAAGCCGCTTGAGGCTCGGGCGACACGAGCGCCAGGACGACCATCAACGTCACCGCAAGCCCGCCGGACGCGCCGTCGAGCAGCGCGAACTCGCCGGGCCGGATCAAGAAGCCTCGCCGGTGCAAGAACCGCACGGCTTGCCGTGTCCGAGTGCGTGTGCGCCCGCGCCATGACCGGCGGCTGGCTCGCCGTGTCAGCGACGTCTGAAGAGAGGCCATGGTCGTTCTCGATCCGGGTTCCGGTGGACCATGTAGCCTTGACGGCATCAACGCCAAACTGACTTGTATGACTAGATTCTATTCTATATTGGAATGCTCATGGAGTTCAGAACCCTCCGAGCCTTTGTCGAAGTGGTCCGCCAGGGTGGCTTCTCCCATGCGGCCAAGACGGTGTTCGCGACTCAATCCACCGTCAGCAAAGCAGTGAAACAACTGGAAGAGGAACTCGGCGCTCCGCTGCTCGACCGGATTGGCCACAAGGTCCGGCTTACCGCGTTCGGAGAGATCGTTTATCCGCGCGCAGTACGGCTGCTGACGGAGCGAAGCGACCTTTTGGCCGAGCTGGAGGAATTGCGCGGTCTCAAGCGCGGAACTCTGCGCATCGGACTTCCGCCGGTTGGGAGCAGCCGCATCTTCGCTCCCCTCCTCGCGCGCTATCGGAGCGCCTATCCGGACATCGACGTGCAACTGGCGGAGCATGGCGGCGACCGTCTGGCCGACCTTGTTCGCGGCGGCGAGCTGGAGCTGGCGGCGACCGTTTATCCGGAGGAATCGGAGTTCGAGTTTCTGGACGTGCGGCGGGAGCCGCTGGTCGCGCTCCTTGCCTGCGACCACCCGCTGGCCGGCGCCGGCGCGATCGACCTCGGCGCGCTCAAGCACGAGCCCTTCATCCTGTTCGCCGAAGGATTCGCGATCAGCCGCATGATCATGGATGGCTGCCTGCGGCATGGGTTCGAACCCGTGATCGCCGCGCGCAGCAGCGAGGTACAGTTTCTGATCGAGTTGGCCGCTGCCCGATTGGGCATCGCGTTCCTGCCGCGCCTTCTGGCGGAGCAGGCCGACGCGCGCCGCGTGAGCGCGGTGCTGCTGGCCGAGCCGAACACGGAATGGCGGCTGGCCATGATCTGGCGACGAGGCGCCTTCCTCTCGCACGCAGCGCGCGCGTGGCTCGAGATGCTGCGGTCGGCGGTCCATCGGGCTGACTATTCTGAACGCGACTAGAGCCTAGTCGTACGTTTCATTTCTCATTGGGTTCGCCGGCCCCCTATCTTTCGTGTCGCGGGCATGGGCTCGCAATCAGCGAGGATTGGCGGATGATCATCTCGTCACCAACCGATTATCGAGAAGCTGCGCGCCGGCGACTGCCGCGATTCCTGTTCGACTATATCGATGGCGGCGCCGTCACTGAGCGCACGATGGCGAGCAATGTCGAGGCGTTGCAGTCGATCGCGCTTCGCCAGCGCGTGCTGCAAGGCGCCGGCGCCCCTACCCTCGCCACGGAGATCCTCGGCAGCAAGTGGTCCATGCCTGTCGGGTTGGGCCCCGTCGGCGCGACCGGCATGTATGCCCGGCGCGGCGAGGTACAGGCCGCGCGCTCCGCCGCAGCGTTCGGCATCCCCTATGCCCTGTCGACCGTATCGGTCTGCCCGATCGAGGAGGTCGCGACCGGCGCCGATGGGGAGCTATGGTCGCAGCTCTACGTTCTCAAAGATCGCGGCTATATGCGCAACGCGCTGGAGCGGTCCTGGGCCGCCGGAATGAAGACACTCCTATTCACGGTCGACATGCCGACCCCCGGCTCTCGCTACCGTGACCGCCACTCGGGAATGTCGGGCCCCGTCGCGCGGCTCCGGCAGTATATCCAGGCGACCGCACATCCGCGCTGGGCAATGAGTGTCGGCCTCTTCGGCCGGCCGCTCTCGTTCGGCAATATCGAAGCATATACCGGCCGGCACATGAGCATGGCCGATTACATGGGCTTCCTGGGCCAGAATTTCGACCCGGCAATCAGCTGGAAGGATCTTGAATGGATCCGCGACAGCTGGAAGGGCAAGCTCATCCTCAAGGGTATACTCGATCCCCACGATGCGCGCGATGCGGTGCGTTTCGGCGCTGACGCAATCGTTGTCTCGAACCATGGCGGCCGTCAGCTTGACGGTGCAATGCCGAGCGCGCGTGCGCTGCCGGCCGTGGCGCAAGCGGTCGGGAGCGAGCTCACCGTGCTGGCCGATTCCGGTGTGCGCTCTGGCCTGGATGTGGTCCGCATGCTTGCGCTGGGAGCAAAGGGTGTGCTTCTCGGGCGCGCCTACATCTATGCCCTGGCGGCAGACGGTCAGCGCGGGGTCGCCAATCTGCTCGAACTGTTCGCTGCGGACATGCGGGTGACGATGACGCTGACCGGGGCGAAGTCGCCAGACGAGATCACGCGAGACAGCCTCGCTGAAGCCGACCGCCACATCAAAGACGAGCTTGAGCGGGTCCGAGCGCTCAGGCCAGTCGCTTGATCCCTTCGGTCTCCTGGTAAGCGCCCGGTCGCCAGCCGCCCACGCGGCGAGAACTGCCGTCGCTGGCGTCAAGCTCATTTACGCCCGCGCCGTGACCAGCCAGATCGAGCCCGGCAGCATCACGCTGGCGCCGCGCAGATGAGGCGCGAGCGTCTCTCGAACCGACTGCCGCGCCGCCTCGCGCAAGTCGTCGGGCTGCCCCTGCAAGGCCCGGCTCGCCGGGCCGATCTCGAGCGCCGATTGCACCGCGGCGTCCAGTCCCTGGCCGATTGCCACATCCAGCGAGAGCGGACACGCCTCCATCGTCACGTCGGCAAAGCCGGCTTCCCCAAGGATACGCCTGACGCGCTCTTCCGACGCGAACGCAAATGGACCGGGATCCTCCGGCGCCACCTCAGGCATTTTGGGCACATGGCGGTAGACGGCCTGTAGTGGCGCCATCATCCAGGGATTTTGCTTCGGCTCGCGCCAGCACGCAAAGACCATACGGCCCGAGGGCTTGAGCGCCCGGCGCAGATTGGCGAACGAGACGACGGGCTCGGCGAAGAACATCACGCCGAAACGCGACACCAAGAGATCGAAGCTTTCAGGCGCAAACGGGTAGACCGTCGCATCCGCCAATTCGAACTGCACCGGCAGCCCGGCCGGCGCAGCCTCCTGCGCACGGGCCAGCATCGGCGCCGAAATGTCGATCCCGAGCACGAGGCCATCCGGCACAACCTGCTTGGCGAGCGCGATCGCGAGTCCGCCGCAGCCGCAACCGATATCGAGGATGCGATCTCCCGGCTTGGCCTGGATGCGCTCGATCAGGATCTGCGACACCGGCGCGAGCAGGATGTCCTGCGCGGCCTGGCGATCGGACCAGCGCTGGCCACCCGGACCGTTCCAATAGGCGATCTGATCGGCGTTGCGTTCGTGACCAGAGGGAAGTTGCATGGCGTATAATCCGCGCGCTTGTGACGAAGGTCCTCCAATCGCGCATGTGCGGCCCGGTCATGTCAAGCCGCATGCCGGGCAGACGACAACTCGCGATCAGCGCGGCGCAATCAGCATCGGCAGGCCGTTCGCGGGGCGTAACGTGATCTTCTGCTGCGGCCACACCTTGGCGCCGGGGGCCACCTTCAGATCGAAATGCTGCACGATGATCGCCAGAACGAGCGTGGCTTCCTGCAGCGCGAAGGATGCGCCGATGCAGGTACGCGGGCCGGCGCCGAACGGCAGATAAGCGTAACGGGTGATCCTTGCTTTCGGCTCGGGCAAGAAGCGCGTCGGATCGAACTCGTCCGCCCTCTCCCATAATGTACGATGGCGATGCAGCACGTAGGGCGAGATCACGGCCAGTGCCCGCCTTGGCAAAACATCTGGTCCGACCTGGTCGGCCTGCTCCGCCGACCGGCTGAGCGCGGCAATCGGCGGATAGAGCCGCAAGGCCTCCTCGATCACCGCGCGGGTCACCACCAGCCGGTCGACGAGCCCCTCATGGGGGCCGCCAAATTCACGATCCGCCTCCCGGCGCACCTTGCCCTTCCATTCGGGGGATTGGGAGAGCAGGAGCAGGAACAGGGACCAAGCCAACGTGTTGGCGGTGGTTTCGTGGCCCGCCGACAGAAAGGTCAGGATGTTCGAGCGTACCTCGGCGCGGCTCATGGGCCGCCCGGTCGATGGATCGAGTGCGCGCAACAACAACGTCAGCAGGTCGGCAGCCGGTCCGGGCCGTTGGGAAAAGCCGAGGCGTCGCCGCCGTGCCGCGATGATCTGGTCGATGACGCCCTCGAAATAGCCCATGGCCTGCTTGAGCCGCTTCCGCCCCGGCCGCGGCACGACATCCGGCACACCGAACAGATCGAGCGCGCCGATCCGGCCGATCGTTGCAAAATAGGTGTTCATCGCCAGTCGGAATTCGTCGATGTCGCTGGACAGACCGTCCGAGAAGATCGTCAGCGCCAGCACGTTCAGGGTGAGCAGCGTCATCTCCGCCGCGACATCGATGACCTCGCCCGGCGCAAGAGCGCGCCAGCGTTCCACCAATCCCCTGCCCGCCGACAGCATGGCGGCGGTGAGGCCGATCACGGTGCGGCGTGCAAATAAGGGTGCTAGCGTGCGGCGCTGGATGTCCCAGCGCTCGCCTTCGACGCTCAAGAGGCCGTCGCCGAGTCCGACAGCAAGGATGCGGCGCTGGATCGGGTCCTTGCGATAATTGGCGGGGTTGTCGACCAGCACATGCTTGATCGCGGCAGGATCGTGCACCAGCCACGCATCCGCGAAGGGCAGCTTGACCCGCACGATCGGCTACTCGAAGAAATCCGCACTCCAGCATTCCAACGGGTTGCGCTTGAGCGTGGCCAGGAGCCTGAACAGCCCCAACCGGGCCGCGGGCGGCACTGGCGCCGGCGGCCGAAACGCCCCCGCGACGGCTTCTGACACGAACGACATACGCAAACAAAGCCCCAGCCAAACGACCGGGCAAACGCAAAACTGTAACGGAAGTTCCAGTTCGCAAACCTTCCCGCGAGATTGGATGAAACGAAAATATGCGCGATGGAATCGCGGTACGTATCTGATTGCGGTAGAGGGGAATCGTTTTTTGATTTTGAAGGGGGATTAAAGTGAGGGACCTTGCTCGAATTGGTGCAATTGCCGTCTTGCTGGCCCTGACGTCCAACGCAGGCGCTCAATATCTCGGCAATTATTCGGCGAACCGCTACGACCCAAACTCTACGGGAAACCGCTTTGGCGCAGGCAATCCTTACAATCCCAACAGTATAAACAACCCGTACGGACAGTATGGCAGTCCATATGGCAACAGATCTGCAAATAATCCTTACGCCACCGACGCCCCTAAACTCTACGACAACGATGGAAATTACCGAGGACGCCTGAGCAGCAACCCTTACGACCCCGACTCGGTCTCAAATCCGTATGGTCGTTACGGGAGCCCGTATTCTCCCGACAGCATCAATAACAAGTTCGGTTCCGGCAATCCTTACTCTCCCGACAGCCCGACCAACCCGTATGGACAGGGTCTCCGGATCCAGGGTGGTGATGACGACTAGTTCCTAGACGGGCAGGCCGGCCAGCGCTTGCCCCGATGCTCTGGTCCGTTGCGGAGATTTTGCGCCGTGTAACCGAGACAGTGGTGGGCGGTGAGAGATTCGAACTCCCGACCCTCTCGGTGTAAACGAGATGCTCTAACCAGCTGAGCTAACCGCCCGAACGACCGCCTCTTTACCCTCTGCCCGCGGCCCGATCAATCGTCAGGCCCGACGATCGGCCCCCTTATCTCGTCGATGCGGCGCCCTCGCTGAAACAAAAACGGCGCCCGGAGGCGCCGTTTCGTTCATCTCGTTCGATCTTAGTGTGCGGTCAGGCCACCGGCGGCTTCGTCGCCCTCAGCGGCATTCACCGGCACCTTGGCATCCTCTTCCCAGACAATCGGCACCGGCTTGCGCACCAGGGCGCGAGCGACGACGTCGTCGAGGCGGGCGACCGGAACGATCTCCATACCGCCCTTGATCGCATCGGAAATCTCCGTGAGATCCTTGGCGTTGTCTTCGGGGATCAGCACCGTCTTGATGCCGCCGCGGGCAGCAGCCAACAGCTTCTCCTTCAGGCCGCCGATCGGCAGCACCCGTCCGCGCAGCGTGATCTCACCGGTCATCGCGACATCGTGGCGGACCGGGATGCCGGTCATGACCGAGATGATCGCGGTGGCCATCGCCACGCCGGCCGAGGGGCCGTCCTTCGGGGTCGCCCCCTCCGGCACGTGGACGTGGATGTCACGCCGATCGAACATCGGCGGCTCGATGCCGTAGTTGATCGCACGCGACCGGACGTAAGACGCCGCCGCCGAGATCGACTCCTTCATGACGTCGCGCAAATTGCCCGTCACCGTCATCTTGCCTTTGCCGGGCATCATGACGCCTTCGATGGTGAGCAGTTCGCCGCCGACATCGGTCCAGGCCAGGCCTGTAACGATTCCGACCTGATCGTCCTGTTCGATCTCGCCGAAGCGATATTTCGGAACACCCAGGAAGTCCTCAAGGGTCTTCTCGGTGACCTTCACCGACTTCTTCTTCGAGATCATCAGCTCCTTCACCGCCTTGCGGGCCAGTGTCGAGAGCTCACGCTCGAGGTTGCGCACGCCCGCTTCGCGGGTGTAGCGGCGGATCATCAGCAGCAACGCGTCGTCGTCGATCGACCATTCCTTCGAATCCAGACCGTGCTTCGACAGCGCGCTCGGGATCAGATGCTTGCGCGCGATCTCCACCTTCTCATTCTCGGTGTAGCCCGCGATCCGGATGATCTCCATGCGGTCCATCAGCGGCCCCGGAATATTCAGCGTATTCGCGGTCGTGATGAACATCACGTTGGACAGATCGTAGTCGACCTCGAGATAGTGATCGTTGAAGGTCGTGTTCTGCTCGGGGTCGAGGACCTCCAGCAGCGCGGATGACGGGTCACCCCGGAAATCCGAGCCCATCTTGTCGATCTCGTCCAAGAGGAACAGCGGGTTGGAGGTCTTCGCCTTCCGCATCGACTGGATGATCTTGCCGGGCATCGAACCGATATAGGTCCGGCGGTGACCGCGGATCTCGGCCTCGTCACGCACGCCGCCCAGCGAGACACGCACGAACTCGCGTCCCGTGGCCTTGGCGATCGACTTGCCGAGCGAGGTCTTGCCGACGCCGGGAGGTCCGACCAGGCACAGGATCGGGCCGGTCAGCTTGTTGGCGCGCGACTGCACCGCCAGGTACTCGACGATGCGGTCCTTGACCTTCTCCAGCCCATAGTGATCCGCATCCAGCACCGCCTGGGCGGCCTCCAGATCCTTCTTCACCTTGGACTTCTTGTTCCACGGGATCGACAGCAGCCAATCCAGGTAGTTGCGCACGACGGTCGCTTCCGCGGACATCGGCGACATCTGACGCAGCTTCTTCAATTCGTGCTGCGCCTTCTCGCGCGCTTCCTTGGAGAGCTTGGTCTTGTTGATGCGCTCTTCCAGATCGGCGAGCTCGTCGCGGCCGTCCTCGTCGCCCAGCTCCTTCTGAATGGCCTTCATCTGCTCATTCAGGTAGTACTCGCGCTGGGTCTTCTCCATCTGGCGCTTGACGCGCGAACGAATCCGCTTCTCGACCTGCAGCACCGAGATCTCGCTCTCCATCAGACCCAGCACCTTCTCCAGGCGCGTGGTGACGGACAGCGTCTCCAGGATGCCCTGGCGATCGGCGATCTTGACGGCGAGGTGCGAAGCGACAGTGTCGGCCAGCTTGCCGAAATCGGTGATCGACTGAACGACGCCGACGACCTCAGCCGAGATCTTCTTGTTCAGCTTCACATAGCTCTCGAAATCCGAGACCACGGACCGCGCCAGCGCTTCGGCCTCCACCGACTTAGCGTCGGTATCCTCAAGCGCGACGGCGGTCGCTTCATAATAATCGGCCCGGTCGGTGTACTTCTCGACGCGCGCGCGCTCCAGGCCTTCGACCAGGACCTTCACGGTGCCATCGGGCAGCTTCAGCAGCTGCAGAACGCTTGCAAGCGTACCGGTCTCGTAGATCGCATCCGCAGCTGGATCGTCATCGGACGCATTCTTCTGCGTCGCCAGCATGACCAGCGCGTCGTTCTTCATCACCTCTTCGAGCGCGCGAATCGATTTCTCGCGGCCAACGAACAGCGGCACGATGTTGTGCGGGAAGACGACGATGTCGCGGAGCGGAAGCACCGGATAGGCGTGGCTTTCGCCATAGACGATGGTTGGCCGGGGTTTAGGGGTGGTCATGGCCTGTTCCTTTTGTTTTGCCCCCTTGCACGCAGCCCGCTCGCTCGCGCAACCGCCACAAGGTGCGATCTGATCCGGACTTCACTGACGCTTTGGAGTCGCCCGCTTGTTTCGGATCGTTGTTGAGGCGAATCCCAGGATCGAGAATTTTTCCGCCACGCACATTAGGTGGCTATCGACCCAGGGGGAGTCAAGTGTCGGAAAACACCCGCCAATTAAGGCTTACGCGGCGGGACGCTGAGCAAATATGTCGCCGCGGACATCGTCCGCAGCGACTCATATTCCGAAAAAATCGCGACGTCAGGTCTTGCAGCCAGCGCGCATCACGCGCTGGCGCTGCTTTCCACGGCGCGATCGGACCGATCGGCGTAGATGTAGAGCGGACGCGCGGTGCCCTCGACCACCTCGCGCGAGATCACCACTTCCTCGACGCCTTCCAGGCCCGGCAGGTCGAACATCGTCTCCAGCAGGATGCTCTCGAGGATCGACCGCAGACCGCGCGCACCGGTCTTGCGCTCGATGGCCTTGCGGGCAACAGCACCCAGCGCCTCGTCGGCGAAGGTGAGCTCGATGTTCTCCATCTCGAACAGCCGCTGGTACTGCTTCACCAGCGCGTTCTTCGGGTCGGTCAGGATCTTCTTCAGCGAGTTCTCGTCCAGATCCTCGAGCGTCGCCACGACCGGCAGACGGCCGACGAATTCGGGGATCAGGCCGTACTTCAGGAGATCCTCCGGCTCGACGTGACGGAAGATCTCGCCGGTACGGCGGTCTTCCGGCGCCAGCACCTGGGCCGCGAAGCCGATCGAGGTCGCCCGACCGCGCGCGGAAATGATCTTCTCGAGTCCAGAGAACGCACCACCGCAAATGAACAGGATGTTGGTGGTGTCGACCTGCAGGAACTCCTGCTGCGGATGCTTGCGCCCGCCCTGCGGCGGCACCGAGGCCACCGTGCCTTCCATGATCTTGAGCAGCGCCTGCTGGACGCCCTCGCCCGACACGTCGCGCGTGATCGAGGGGTTGTCCGACTTGCGGCTGATCTTGTCGATCTCGTCGATATAGACGATGCCGCGCTGCGCGCGCTCGACATTGTAGTCGGCCGCCTGCAGCAGCTTCAGGATGATGTTCTCGACGTCCTCGCCGACATAGCCGGCTTCGGTCAGCGTCGTCGCATCCGCCATCGTGAACGGCACGTCGAGGATGCGCGCCAGCGTCTGCGCGAGCAGCGTCTTGCCCGAGCCGGTGGGGCCGATCAGCAGGATGTTCGACTTCGCGAGTTCGACGTCGGAGTGCTTGGTCTGGTGGTTCAGCCGCTTGTAGTGATTGTGCACGGCGACCGAGAGCACCTTCTTCGCATGGCTCTGGCCGATCACGTAATCGTCGAGAACCTTGCAGATCTCCTTCGGGGTCGGAATGCCGTCACGCGACTTCACCAGCGAGGACTTGTTCTCCTCGCGAATGATGTCCATGCAGAGCTCGACGCATTCGTCGCAGATGAAGACGGTGGGACCCGCGATCAGTTTGCGGACTTCGTGCTGGCTCTTGCCGCAGAACGAGCAATATAGCGTGTTCTTGGAGTCGCCCGTGCCGACCTTACTCATTCCTGTCTCCGTCCGCGGTTCGATCTTGTCCGCTCGTTCGTACCAATCCGGCAATCGCCGGACCGGAATGGTGAAAGAGCAAATTCCGTACCAAAACTAAACCCTTGCCATTTACGTGCCGTGTGACTCACGGCCTGCGCGAATCCCCCGCGATGCATAAACGCTGACTCTAGCCAACCATGCTGTCATCCGACTATCAAGAATTCGCTAATTGGATGACACGCCTCAAACCGTGACATTACCGTGATTTTCGGCCTTGACACGGGTCAATACGCACGAAATCGGCCGATCGTTGCGCCCTTGCCACTGCGACATGCATCAAGGGCAAGGCTCCGGCGGCAGATGTGCCGCCGTGCCATAATACCGCTCTCGCCTGGCTCGGCTTAGAGCGCCTTGGCCAACGGCGCCGGATCCTCCGGCCGCTTGTCGAGAACCTTGTCGATCAGACCGAATTCCATGGCCGCTTCCGCCGTGAGGAATTTGTCGCGTTCCAACGCATCCTCGATCGCTTTGTAGGTCTGGCCGGTATGCCTGACGTAGATCTCGTTCAGCCGCTTCTTCAGGTTCAGGATCTCCTGGGCGTGCAGCATGATGTCGGTCGCCTGCCCCTGGAACCCGCCGGAGGGCTGATGCACCATGATCCGCGAGTTCGGTAGCGAAAAGCGCATGTCCTTGTGCCCGGCGGCCAGCAGCAGCGAGCCCATCGAGGCCGCCTGCCCGGTGCAGAGCGTCGATACGGCGGGACGAATGAACTGCATCGTGTCGTAGATCGCCAGACCCGACGTCACCACCCCGCCCGGCGAGTTGATGTACATCGCGATTTCCTTCTTCGGGTTCTCCGCTTCCAGGAACAACAGCTGCGCGACGATCAGCGTCGACATGCCGTCCTCGACCGGACCGGTCACGAAGATGATGCGCTCCTTCAGGAGGCGGGAGAAGATGTCGTAGGCGCGCTCACCGCGGTTGGTCTGTTCGACCACCATAGGCACCAGGTTCATGTAGGTTTCGACGGGATCGCGCATGTTTCACCCAAAAGTTGGACCAGCCGTTTGGGATCCCTGCCGCCGCGAAAAATGTGCTCCTGCTCCGAGAACCGATGGATGAGAGAGCGAGCGGCGGGCAGACATCCCGTGATGCAGAACTTCAAAGACCGCGTTCACAGATATAGACCAAATTCCCGGTGACAAGACCAGGAACGAAAGGTCCCCTGCGACCAGGGCCGATGAACGTTGAACAACGTTGAAGCCGATTCCCGCAGCCCCGCCTAGCGGCTGGAATGGCGAAGACCGGCGGTTTCGCCGGTCAACGTTAATTGAAAGCTGATGCGCAATCGTCGCGAGAGAGCGGCCGATCAGGCCGCCTTCTCGTCCTCGTCTTCCTTGAACAGCTCGTCCTTGGAGACCTTCTTCTCGGCCACGTTGGCGAGCTCGAGGATGAAGTCGACGACCTTCTCCTCATAGATCGGGGCACGCAATTGGGCGAGCGCCTGGGCGTTGCTGCGATAGTAATCCCAGACCTCCTTCTCACGGCCCGGCATCGAGCGTGCACGCTCGATCACGGCGCGGCCGACCTCGTCGTCCGTCACGGTGATCTTGTTCTTCTCGCCGATCTCCGACAGCACGAGGCCGAGCCGCACGCGGCGGTCGGCGATGGTGCGGTATTCGTCCCGCGCCTTCTCCTCGGTCGTGTTTTCGTCGGCGAAGGACTTGCCGGAGGATTCCATCTCGGCCTTGATCGAGTTCCACATCAGGTTGAACTCTTCATCGACCAGCGACGGCGGCGCCTCGAACTTGTGCGCCTCGTCGAGCTTGTCGAGCAGCGCGCGCTTGACGCGCTGGCGCGATGCCGCGTTGAACTCGCTCGTGAGCCGGTCGCGCATCATCTGCTTCAGCTTCTCGAGCGATTCGACGCCGAGCGTCTTGGCGAATTCGTCGTCGATGGCGGTCTCCTGCGGAGCCGAGATCGCCGTCGCGGTGGTCTCGAATTCCGCGGCCTTGCCGGCCAGCTTGTCGTTCAGATAGTTCGCCGGGAACGTCACCTTCAGGGTGCGGGTCTCGCCGGCGCCGACGCCAGTCAGCTGATCCTCGAAGCCGGGAATGAAGGTGTTGGAGCCGATGACGACGTCAATGCCCTCGCCGGTGCCGCCTTCGAACGGCGTCCCGTCGATGGTTCCCTTGAAATTGACCGTGACCCGATCGCCGTTCTCGGCCTTGGCGCCCTCCGCCTTGGGCGTGTAGCTGCGGTTGCTGTCGGCCAGGCGCTTGACCGCCTCATCGACCTCGGCATCGGTAACTTCGGCCACCGGCTTTTCGACCGAGAAGCTCTTGAAGTCCGCCAGCGTGATCGCGGGCACCACTTCGACCGAGACGGTATAGGTCAGGTCCGATTTGCCGGAGAGGATGTTCTCGACCTCGGCCTCCTCGGTCGGCATCGTCACCTTGGGCTCGGTCGCGAGGCGAAAGCCGCGCTCGGTGAAGATCTGCGTGTTGGTGTCGCGGATCGTCTCGTCGACCGTCTCGGCCATCACCGACTTGCCGTAGATCTTCTTGAGGTGCGCGACCGGCACCTTGCCGGGACGGAAGCCATTGAGGCGCACCTTGTCCTTCAGATCGAACAGCTTGGCGCCCGCCTTGGCGTCGAGATCGGCGGCGGGAACGCTGACCTGGAACTCGTGCTTCAACCCTTGCGACAAGGTTTCTGTGACCTGCATGGCGTCAATCTTCTTCCGCTTCGGCTCCGGCTCGTCCGGCCGGGGCACTCTCAATTATGATCGACGCGCGGCCGAATGGCCTTGCGCCGGTGGATGGCGAACCCGATTCTCTTGGCCAGAGAACGAGTTCGGCCGCAAATCTCAGGGCAAACGCCAGGATAGCGCTTGGTGCGGGCGGAGGGACTCGAACCCCCACAACTTTCGTCACTGGAACCTAAATCCAGCGCGTCTACCAGTTCCGCCACGCCCGCGTGAACTGCGTCGTAAGCCCGGCCGCGATGCCGCGGGCGGCGCGGCTTATACCACGCGCGAACCTCGCCGCAGCAAAAAAATGGACCGTCAACAGCGCTTTGGCCCCGGCCGGACGTTGAAGCAGCGCAGTAAAGATAGGGAGATAAAGATGGCTTGCATCCCCCTCAATGTGCGATGTTTTCGCGATGAAGGCTAGTCTGGGCGCACTGAGCCGGCGCAGCCTGCTGGCGGGATTTGGCACAGGGCTTGGCATCGGCTTGATGCCGCCGCTCGTCCTTGCTCGCGCTGCGGCGGCGCCCCCCCCTCCGCTTCGCCTGCGCGCCCGGGCCGAATCCTTGCCCCTAATGTCCGGTCAGCCCGCAGCATCGGCCTGGGGGCTGGCAAGTTCCGAGCCCCAGTTGCGGACACGGCAAGGCAGCGTGACGCCGCTGGCTTTGGTCAACGATTTGCCGGTCCCCACCACTTTGACCTTTCGCGGCCCGAGCCCGGTCATGGATTTCGAGCCCCTGCTCGGACAGCCGGCGCTGGCGCCGGCCGCCAGCGCGAACTTCAAGATCGGGGGCCCGAGCGCCGGCACCGGCATTCTGGACCTCCGTCTGCTGTTGGATGGCGCTCGGGCGCCCGGGCGGGCCCTCCCTGTCATCGTCGATGAAGCGCAACCGCTAACGGTCGATCGGGACGAGATTTTCCTGATCGAAGACTGGCGCCTGACGCCCGACGGGACGGCGCTAGCCCCCGGCCGCGACCCGCACGACGCGCAAACGGCCTTCACCGTCAACGGTCAATCGCTGCCGGAGCTTCGCGCCCGGGCGCATGACCGGATCAGGCTCCGCTTCATCAATGGCTGCCAACGCGCTGTGATCGCGGTAAAAATCGCCGATCTCGAGGTCCGCGTCATGGCCATCGACAGCCAGCCGGCCGAACCGTTCCTCGCCCGCAATGGCGCGGTGGTGCTGCCGCCGGGCGGCCGCACCGATGTCTTGATCGACATGCCGGCCGCCACCACGGCGCCGCTGCCGATCCTGCTGCACGACGGCAGCACCGCCCGTCCGATCGGCCGCCTGGTGCGATCCGAGGAGCCGCCGTTGCGCACCGCGCCGCTGCCAGCGGCGCCGGCGCTGCCGTCCAACGGCCTGCCCGAGAAGCTGGACCTCAAGAATGCGGTCAGGGCCGAGTTCGCGCTCGACGGGGCTGAATGGCTAGCGCCAGCCAATTTCACGGCCGCCAGCAGCCCCGCTTTCCACTCCAAAGCCGGTCGAACCGTGGTGCTGGCGCTGACCAACCGCGCCGCGATCGCGACGACGGTTCATCTCCATGGTCACCACTTCCGGCTGCTCGACCGGCTCGACGACGGCTGGAAGCCCTATTGGCTGGATACGCTGGCGTTCCAACCCGCGCAGACCCAGCGCATCGCCTTCGCCGCCGACACCGCCGGGCGCTTCCTGATCGAGAGCATGGGAGCCGACTGGGCCGCGCCCCGACTTGTGCGTTGGTATGAGATCAGCTGAGGCAACCGGCCCGACGACCGGAACAAGGACAAAAACAATGACCGTCCCCGCCATTACCGGCGTCACGGCCCGCGCCGTCGTCGCCCCGCTCAAGCGTCCCGTCCGCAATGCCTTCGGTGTGATCGAGGCGGGGCCCCTGGTGCTGATCGACGTCGCGACCGATCAGGGCGTCACCGGGCACTCATATGTTTTTGCCTACACCCGGCAGGTGTTGAAACCCCTCGTCCTGCTGGTCGAGGAGATCGGCCGTGACCTTGTCGGCAAGCCGGTCGCACCGTTCGATCTGCAGCACATGCTCGATGCCAAATTCCGTCTGCTCGGCTGGCAGGGCTTGGTCGGCATGGCCGTGTCCGGCCTCGACATGGCGTTCTGGGATGCGCGCGGCAAGGTCGCGGGCAAGCCGGTCGCCGAACTGCTCGGCGGCGCGGCACGGCCGATCCGCGCCTATGACAGTTATGGCGTGCTCGATCCCGTCGCCGACGCGCGCCTGCTGCGCCAATCGATTGCGGAGCAGGACTTTCACGGCGTCAAGACCAAGGGCGGCCACGGCGATCTCGCGGTCGACGAACAGATGGTCAAGGGCTTGCGCGCCCTGCTCGGCCCCGACGTCGCGCTGATGCTCGACTTCAACCAGTCGCTCGATCCGACCGAGGCGATCAGGCGGATCGCGCGGCTGGAAGCCTACGATCTGACCTGGATCGAGGAGCCGGTGCCGCAGGAGAACCTCTCCGGCCACGCCAGGGTGCGCGAGCGTTCGACCGTCCCGATCCAGGCCGGCGAGAACTGGTGGTTTCCGCGCGGCTTTGCCGAGGCGATCGCCGCCGGTGCGTCCGACTTCATCATGCCCGACCTGATGAAGGTCGGCGGCATCACCGGCTGGCTCAATGTGGCCGGCCAGGCGGATGGCGCCTCGATCCCGATGTCGAGCCATCTGCTGCCTGAGGCGAGTGCGCATGTTCTGGCGGTGACGCCGACTGCGCATTGGCTGGAGCTGCTGGATATCGCGGGCGCGATCCTGCTGAACCCGGTTCAGGTCACGGACGGCACGGTGACCGCGCGCGGTCCGGGATTGGGCCTGGCCTGGAACGAGACGGCGGTAGCGAAACATCAGGTGCAGTGATCGATCAATCACGCGTCCAGCGATAGAGGGCGTCCGGCTCGCGCTCTTCGTTGCGCGCGCCGTCGGTCTCCTGCGAAAGCTGAAAGCCGCGTCGCTCGTAGAAGCGGCGTGCCACGCTGTTGCGCTGGAAGGTCCACAGCAGCAGCCGATCGAATGCATGCTTGGCAATGTCCAGCAGCCCAGTGCCGCTTCCCTGCCCCTGCGCCTGCGGAAGCACATAGAGCTGCTCGATCCAACCTTCGCGAAAGGCGATGATGCCGGTCAGCTCATCACCAGCGAATGTTCCCCAAGCTTCGCAGGTGGGAAAGATGCGCTCGCGATAGAACCAGCGATCCTCGTCTGGCGTATGCAAGCCAGCAAGCCAGGGTAGCGCCGCATCGAAGGCCGCGCGATGCACACGGGCGGCGGCGTCCATGTCGGACAGCGCAAGCCGACGCGGCGGAAGCAAGCTCAATACTCGATCCCGAACGTATCATAGATGCGCCGGAACACGGCCGGCAGCGTCTCGGTGAGATCCTCGGCGATCAGGCCCGGCCCGGCCTCGGTGCCGGCCTCCCCATGCATCCACACGCCGATGCTGGCGGCTTCGAATGCGGGCACGCCCTGGGCGAGCAGCCCTGCGATGATGCCGGACAGCACGTCCCCGGCGCCCGCGGTGGCCAGCCAGGGCGGCGCATTGGCGGCGATGGTGGCGCGTCCGTCGGGCGCGGCCACCGTGGTGTCGGCGCCCTTCAACAGCACCACCGCGCCGCAGCGCGCGGCCGCGTCGCGCACGCGCTCGAGCTTGGAGCGGCCGGGATGCTTGTTGCTGAGATCGGAGAACAGGCGTGGAAACTCGCCTTCATGCGGCGTCAGCACCACTTCCGGCGCCGAGCTGCCGCGGATCTGCTCGAACAGCCGCTCCGGCGCATCGGCAAAGCTCGTCAGGGCATCGGCATCCAGCACGAGGTGGCGCTGCGCCGACAGCGCGGTGTGAACGAGGTCGCGGGTACGCTCGCCGATCCCGGCTCCCGGACCGATGATGCAGGTGTTGTAACGCTTGTCGCCGAGCAGTTCGGCGAATTCGATCGGGGTATCGACGGCGCGCACCATCACCGCCGTCAGCGCCGCCGCATTCACGGCGAGCGCATCGCGCGGGGACGCCAGCGTGGCGAGCCCGGCGCCGGCCCGCAGCGCGCCGCGCGCTGCCATGCGGGCAGCACCGGTGGCCGTCATGTCGCCGGAGACCGCGAGCACATGCCCTCGCGCGTATTTGTGTCCGTCCATGTGCGGGACCGGAAACTGCGCCTGCCAGATCTCCGGCCTGTTCTCGAAAGCCTGCGGCTTGATCTCGGCCAGCACCCGCGGGTCGATGCCGATATCGGCGACGCGGACGCGCCCACAATGCATCCGCCCGGGCAGGAGCAGATGCGCAGGCTTCTTGCGGAAAAAGGTCACGGTCTCGGTGGCGCGGACCGCAATCCCCATCACTGCGGCCGTCGTGCCATTGATGCCGCTCGGCAGATCGACCGCAAGCACCTTGGCACCATTGGCGTTGATCGCCTCGATCATCTCATGCGGCTCGCCGGTCACGGGACGGCTCAAGCCCGCACCGAACAGCGCGTCGATGATCAGCGCGGGCTTGCCGATCGCCTGCGGAGTGAACGGCAGCACCGGGTATTTCCAGCCCTTGGCGGCCGAGGCCGCATCGCCGTGCAGCGCATCGCGCTCGCACATTAGGATGACCGAGACCTCGCGGCCTTGGGCGGCCAGCTCGGCCGCCGCAACGAAGCCGTCACCGCCATTGTTGCCGGGACCGCAGACCACGAGGATCGGCCCCTCCTCCACGAGGTCCATGGCGGCCTGCGCGACGGCCTGGCCCGCGCTCAGCATCAGCGAGAAGCCGGGGGTACCGGCGGCGATGGTGAGCCGATCGGCGCGCTCCATCTCACTCGTGGTCAAAACTTCCATCGGCTTACGTCCCCGCTTAGGCCAGGCTACCCGTCCCCTCTCGCCGCCCCAACGGCGAGGTCGTGGGCTCAGGCGCCCGACCGTCCTCAATGCCTCTATTGCCGTGGCCGCGGCGAAGTTCCAAGCAGGCATTGCACGCAAGATAGCGGCGAACGGGCCATCCAGTCGCCTTATCCTGAGGCAATTCGGCGGCACCGCCCGCGCAGCCGCCCGCCCTGCACATCATTTCATCTGTTTGCCTATTCCGCAGGCTTCGGTATTCTGACTTTCCCAAAAGGGAATCGTCGGGCTTGTGCTAAGAGCCTGATTATCATTCGATTTGGGCCTGTTAACGGTTTGGCATAGACCCTGCTTTTGTGGAGCAGCTTTGGCGCGGGCGACACGGGCAGTGACGAGCCGGGCTCCCACCGAAGCATGTCAGGCCCTGTACCCGAGTGATTGCACGATCTGCGCTGCGTCGCGCAGCCTGACGATGACCTTGCTGTTCTTTATGTCGGAATGCCCGGGAGGCGCTCAGTGAAGAAGATTGAAGCCATCATCAAGCCATTCAAGCTCGACGAGGTGAAGGAAGCGCTTCAGGAAGTGGGACTGCAGGGTATTACCGTGACGGAAGCCAAGGGCTTCGGCCGTCAAAAGGGCCATGCCGAACTCTATCGCGGCGCGGAATATATCGTCGACTTCCTGCCGAAGGTGAAGATCGAGATCGTGATCGGCGATGATCTGGTCGAACGCGCGATTGAGGCGATCCGCCGCGCGGCCCAGACCGGCCGCATCGGCGACGGCAAGATTTTCGTCTCCAACATCGAGGAAGCCATCCGCATCCGAACCGGAGAATCCGGGCTCGACGCAATCTAGCGTCACTGGAAGCCAGGGCTTGGACTCAGCTCGGTCCGAGCCCTTTACAGAATATTTGCAGCGCAAGCAGCTTGCAGGCAGCTCGGGTGTCTCATGCAAGACACTCGCAGGCGGCTATTTTGGCGTTTTACGATATTGTCTTGCGCCCCGCCCGACGCTATGGAGCATGACCCGCAGTCGCCGTCCCGCGGCCGGGCCGTGACAAGAGATTGAGGGCGCGATACGGCCAGGAGAACGCCGTCGCGCTCTAGATTTTTGATTGGGCATGGCCTTTTCGGAAGGCCGTCGGCACTCGTCCGGATCATGCTCTAGCCAAGAGGGGTATTCATGAAGACCGCCAAAGACGTCTTGAAATCGATCAAGGACAACGACGTCAAATACGTCGACCTGCGCTTCACCGATCCGCGCGGCAAATGGCAGCACGTGACGTTCGACGTCAGCATGATCGAAGAGGATACTTTCGCTGAAGGCGTCATGTTCGACGGCTCCTCGATCGCCGGCTGGAAGGCGATCAACGAATCCGACATGTGCCTGATGCCCGACCCGGTCACGGCCACGATCGACCCGTTCTTTGCCGAAACCACCATGATCATCACCTGCGACGTGCTCGAGCCGACCACCGGCGAGCCCTACAACCGCGACCCCCGCGGCATCGCCAAGAAGGCGGAAGCCATGGTGAAGTCGATGGGCATCGGCGACGCCGTCTATGTCGGCCCCGAGGCCGAGTTCTTCGTGTTCGACGACGTCCGCTACCAGACCACCCCCTACAACACCGGCTTCCGCCTCGATTCGTCGGAGCTGCCGATCAACTCCGACACCGAATATGAGGGCGGCAATCTCGGCCACCGCATCCGCACCAAGGCCGGCTACTTCCCGGTCCCGCCGCAGGACTCGGTGCAGGACATGCGCTCGGAGATGCTCGGCGCCATGGCCAAGATGGGCGTCAAGGTCGAGAAGCATCACCACGAGGTCGCTTCCGCCCAGCACGAGCTCGGCATGAAGTTCGACACGCTGACGCTGATGGCCGACCAGATGCAGATCTACAAGTACTGCATCCAGCAGGTCGCGCACATCTACGGCAAGACCGCCACCTTCATGCCGAAGCCGGTCTACGGCGACAACGGCTCGGGCATGCACGTCCACCAGTCGATCTGGAAGGACGGCAAGCCGGTGTTCGCGGGCAACAAGTATTCCGACCTGTCGGAGACCTGCCTGTCCTACATCGCCGGCATCATCAAGCACGCCAAGGCGATCAACGCCTTCACCAACCCGTCGACCAACTCCTACAAGCGTCTGGTCCCGGGCTATGAGGCGCCGGTGCTGCTCGCCTATTCCGCGCGCAACCGTTCGGCGTCCTGCCGCATCCCCTACACCGCGTCGCCGAAGGCCAAGCGTGTCGAGGTGCGCTTCCCCGATCCGCTCGCCAACCCCTATCTCGGCTTCGCCGCGATGCTGATGGCCGGCCTCGACGGCGTGAAGAACAAGCTCGATCCGGGCCCGGCGATGGACAAGGACCTCTATGACCTGCCGAAGGAAGAGCTGAAGCAGATCCCGACCGTCTGCGGCTCGCTCCGCGAGGCGCTGGAAAATCTCGACAAGGACCGCGCCTTCCTGAAGGCCGGTGGCGTGTTCGACGACGACTTCATCGACAGCTACATCGCGCTGAAGATGACCGAGGTCGAGCGTTTCGAAATGACCCCGCACCCGGTCGAGTTCGACATGTACTATTCGGGCTAAGCCCGAACGAAAATCGGCGGATCATCGCGACTGCAAAGGCGCCCCTCGCGGGGCGCCTTTTTCATTTGCCCACACCTTCGGGCGATCGCGCCGGTTCCCAGGCTGACGGCTGCGCGGTTTCGCGCGCGAAAGAAGAAGGCTGCTACGGAATAGAAGCCCCCGCCAAGCGTCCTTATCTCTGCGATCCACCTCATGAGGGGAGTTGAAATGACCAGGATTTCGATAGCTAGTCTTTTCGTGGCCGCGATATCGCTCGCGGTGATCTCCAGCGCCAACGCGGCGCCTCCGACCAAGAGCGGCAGCAGCGCAAAAGGCCAGATCCTGACCGACGCCAGCGGCATGTCGCTCTATACTTTCGACAAGGACAGTGGCGGCAAGTCGGCCTGCAACGGCCCCTGCGCCACCAACTGGCCGGTCCTGAAGGCGAGCGCAAGCGATCAGCCCAGCGGTGATTACACGATCATCACCCGCGACGACGGTTCCAAGCAGTGGGCCTACAAGGGCAAGCCGCTTTATACCTTCGCCAAGGACCAGAAGGCCGGCGACGTCAGCGGCGACGGCTTCCTCAACGGCGCCTGGCACCTGGCGAAGCCGTGATCGGTCGCAGCTCGCAGAGCGGATGAACGACTTGTCCGTCTCCGCGAGCGGGGCCATTACTCTTGGAGAGCGCAAAGCTTGCCATCGCCTACGCCTGGGCCGCAAGCGTAGCGATGGCGACTACGGTGATCGGCGCGGGGATCATATCTTCCCGTCGCCGGTACCGATCGGGCACAGCCGGCAAGACGATCCAGTTATCTGCCCTGCCCTACCGTGGAGATCGATTTATCGGCCAGCACCTGAGTACCGATCGACGAACAGATACGTGGAACGGGAAATTCAGGCGAACCCGAGAAGGTGATCTTCTCGACGTAAGGCTTCGCAATCCCGAATGTTATTTGTCTGCGATCGTCCGAAACCCGCAGCACCCTGCTGCCGACATCGATGGAAAATTGCTGGCCGGCGTTGGGCCCGGCGTCGAGCCTTCCTTGAAAGGAGTCGGGTTTCAGAGTCATGCGATATGAGCGATCCGACTCATGAGCGTAGGTGAAGGAGTACGAGACCGTGCCCGCACTTATTGCCGCTCCATAAGGATTGGGTGGCGGAACGGTAGTCACAAACGTCTGCGTGACCTTGCCGGTTCCATCGCCGTTGTAAACGATCTCACCCTCGCTGGTCGTCTGGCTGACGTTGGTCTCACCAACAGGGATCGTGAAGTTTCCGTTGGTGTCTCGCTTAAACCCAGCCGGTGAACTCAGACATACCTGACTGCCGACAAACGAGTAGGTCCCCTTCAGGGTATCTTCAGCTGCTGCAACTCCTGATGACAGCGACGCAAGAGCAATGACCGCGCAATACGGCAGGTGTCGCATGGGATATCCTCCTTAAAAAAGGCAAGGCCCCTTGTATGTAGGCTAGGATCGCTAGTTCCTGCTGGGTTGATTTAGATCAAGAGCGAAGATCGACCAGCTTGGCTGGCCCGAACATGTCGTACCACTCCGCGGTGACGACACCCACATGAACCAAGCCGGACGGAGGCGCGCCAGTTCTGGCCAGAATGCGATCTGATGCCTGAACGAAAATCTGCGATGAGTCTGAAATCGCCGCCGCCAACTTCGAACCTCGCCCGCTGTCCCTTCAGAACGAGCGCGCCAGGCATGATTATCCGATTGCATGCGGACGGTGCCCGCGCAGCGCAGCGCCGAACGCCTCGAACAGCTTGCGATTGATCGGATTGCGCTGCGGATCATACTCCGCATGCCATTGCACGCCGAGCGCAAAGCTCGGCGCATCCGCGATCCGGATCGCCTCGATCGTGCCGTCCTCGGCAACGCCCTCGATCACCACCCGTGCGCCCGGCTCCAGGATGCCCTGCCCGTGCAGCGAATTGACCTTGATCGCGTCGCAGCCGAGGATCGCGGCAAAGGCGCCGCCCGGCGTCAGCTTGACCTCATGGCGGTCGGCAAAGATCACGGTCGGGTCGGGATGGATTTCGCCATTCTCCAGCCGCGGCATCCGGTGATTCATCCGGCCTGGCAGTTCGCGGATCTCCGGATGCAAGGAGCCACCGAAGGCGACGTTCATCTCCTGCAGGCCGCGGCAGATGCCGAACAGCGGGATGCCTCGCGCGACACACGCTTCCGAGAGCCTCAAGGCGACCTCGTCGCGGTGGATGTCATAGGGCTCGTGCTTGAGGCTCGGCTCGGCATTGAAGCGGCTCGGATGGACATTGGCGCGAGCACCCGTCAACACGATACCGTCGACGACGTCGAGCAACGCTCCGATATCCGTGATCTCAGGCATCCCGGCGAACATCAGCGGCAATGCGCCCGCCACCTCGGCTACGGCGCTTAGGTTGCGCTCGCCGACCATCTGCACCGTAAACCTGTTCTCGACGCGATAGGCATTGCCGATCACGCCGACCACCGGACGTTTCATTCCTCTTGTCCACTTCTCCTGGCGGTTAAACGCAAATCATGCCTTCGTCGCAGACGGGGATCAACATCTGAACCTGCGCAGCCGCAATGCCGTTTCAAGGCAACCCAACGCGCCGCATCGCGGCAAACCGGCGCGGCCATACCGCTTGATCCCGGCCGGGTTTTCGCCCATGTCTGCAAACCGCCCCTTAGGAGTTTAAGGACGCCCCATGCTCGTTCCGCCCGAACCGCGTCTGCAGGCCCGCAGTGATCTGGCCTGGGCGATCGCCGTCGGCGGCATCGGCGTCGTGCTGTTCATCGCGATGCTCGCATTCACCTGGTACTACGCCGCGGCCGTATTCCTGATGTTCGCTGGCATGCTGCTCGGGGTCGGGCTGAACGCGATGACCAACCGGCTCGGCCACGTGCTGCATTGGCCGCACGCGATCAGGCTGATCATCGTCTGTCTCGCCCTGGCGGCCTTGCTCGCCGGCGTCGTGTCCCTGTTCGGCGCCACCATCGCCGACCAGACCAAGGTGTTGAGCGACACGATCAAATCGCAGCTCGGCAATGTCAAAGCCTTCCTCGAGGGACACGGCATCGACACCAGCTATTTCGACTTCAGCAGTTCGACGACCTCCGGCTCGGAGCGAACGGCTCCCGCGGCGACGCAATCGCACAGCCTGCCGAGCGGCCTGCCCTCCCCCAGTGCGCTGGCCTCGAGCGGCGGCGCGATCGTGACGCAGACGCTGAAGGTCCTGCTCGGCACGGTGAGTGCCGTCGGCAACATCTTCATCGTGCTGTTCCTGGGACTTGCGTTCGCGGCGCAGCCGTCGGTCTATCGCAGCGGCCTGTTGTTCCTGGCCCCCTCCAAGTATCGGGAACAGGCCACCGTGATCGTCGATCGCATCAGCGACACGCTGGAGCGCTGGCTCATCGCCCAGATGATCACGATGTTCGCGGTGTTCCTGGTCACCTGGATCGGGCTTTCGATCATCGGCATCCAGGCCGCCTTCATCCTTGGCATCCAGGCCGGATTGCTGGCGTTCGTGCCGACAGTCGGCGCCATCATCGCCGGCGTGATCGTGGTCCTGGCGAGCCTCGCCTCGGGCTGGGTCGCGGCCGCCAGCGCCGCGGTGCTGTTCCTGGGCGTGCACGCGATGGAGAGCTATGTGCTGACGCCGCTGATCCAGCGTCAGGCGCTCGACATCCCGCCGGCGACTCTGTTCGCGTTTCAGATCCTGCTCGGCATCGTGTTCGGCATCTGGGGCCTGACCCTGGCGCTGCCGCTGCTGGCGATCGCCAAGGTCGTCATCGACTATTTCAAGACCGATCACACGGTCGAAGATCCAGCTACGGCGATCTGAGCCATACCCGTCTCACTCGGCCGAGGTCAGCACCGTCACGGTGTGCTCGACCTCCGGCGGCGCGGCAAAATACTGCCCGACGAGGCCGCGCCATTCGGTGAAATTCTCCGAGCCGCGGAAATCGACGGTGTGGCTCTCGAGCGTCTCCCATTTCACCATCAGCCGGTAACGCTGCGGCTTCTCGATCGACTTGTGCAGCTCGAAGCCGTGGAAGCCCTTGGAACGGCCGAAGGCGGCGCGAGCTTTCGCGACCGCGGCCTCGAAATCCTTCTCCGAGCCGGGCTTGATGTCGATCTGGGCGATTTCGGTGATCATGGTGCTTGCCTCCCGCTGTGCGCCCGGTGTCTAGCGCAAATGCGCGCGCAGGACAAAGGCGCCTCGCGCTGGCGGAGCGGAGCGATCAGTGGAACAGCAGCACCACGCCCGCGACCGCCATGGCGCATCCGACAAACATCAGCACCGGCCAATGACGGAACGACTGGCGATAACGGCCCTCGGCGCGGCGGCGCACGATGAGCGCCTGCTCGAACTCGTCCGAGTTCGAGAACAGGCAGGCAAAGCCGCCGCGCGCGGCCGCGGCCTCCACCTCAAGCGAGGTTAGCGCGGTATGGTTCTGAGCTTCCATGATGGAGCCATCATCGGAGCCGTCGGTTAATCAGACCTTACCGCAACGCGCGCAATGCTTCACGTTGGCGCGACCAGTTGAGCCGGCTGCGCCGAGGCGGACAGCCCTGCCTTCTGCCGCCGGAAGTGATCGAGCGACAGCGGTAACTCGGTGGCGGTCTCGACGCGGTTGCGCCCCGTGCGCTTGGCCTTGTAGAGCGCGGTATCGGCGGCCGCGAGCAGCACTTCGAGCTCGGTCCCGGCGGGACCGCCGGCGACGCCGATCGAGACGGTGGTATCGACCGGACCCTCGTCGCAGACGATCCCGGATGTCGCGAACACCTCGCGCACACGCTCCGCCGCCACCACGCCCTCACCGAGCGAGCACGGCAAGAGCGCCGCGAACTCCTCACCGCCGATCCGCCCCGAGAGATCGGTGATGCGCAGGTTGTTGACCACCACCGCCGAAAACAGTTTCAAGACCTCGTCGCCGGCGGGATGGCCGAAGCGATCGTTGATCGCCTTGAAATGATCGATGTCGAAGATCAGCACCGTCACCGGCCGGCCCTCGCGCGCCTCACGCTCGATCAGCCGCGCGCAGGCATCCGCAAAACCGCGGCGATTCAGCAGGCCGGTCAGGGGATCGATCGAAGCAGCGCGCTTGTGCGCGCTGACGACGCGCTCATTGACCAGCATGAAGATCACGAACACGGTGCCGACGGCATAGAGCACGAGTTCGATGGCGAAGACGGTCACCCAGGTGGCGGCGAAGGCGCCGCTGGAATCGCGCAGCATGTTGCCGAGCAGGATCGGCAGCATCAGCACGAAGCCGTGCAGCGCCGGGACGGCCAAGGCCGGCCAGCGCCGCTTCAGGCTGGCGCGGCGCTCCTGCCACAATTGCGCGGCGGTGAGCGTCGCATAGATCACGACGAGTCCGGCCCCGATCGTGAGCCGCAGCACGTGCGCGGCCGGATCGAGCAACGTTCCGCTCGCGATCCAGACCACGGCGCCGAGCGCAAGGCCGGCGACGCTCGGGCTCTTGCCATGGAACACGCGGGCGGCGTTCCACACCATGGCCGAGGCGATGAGGCCGACTGCGCTCAGGAGCAGCGGCACCACCTCGCCAAAGCGCTCGCCGACCAGCGTCCACAGCGCGACCGACACCGAGCCGAGCACATAGGCTGCGCCCCACCAGCGCAACGCCGGGATGTTCTGCTCGCGGCCGAAGAACAGCAGCATGGCGCCGAGCAGCGCCGCAACCATCGTCGCCACGATATAAAGCGTGAGGCTGTCGAGCACCATCGTCTCACCCCGGTTGCTGTTGCGGCGCAATGTTCGGTTAGCGCCGCCTTTCCGCGATCAAACTACCGAGCGGTCTGTTCGAAAGAGGTTTGTGAGCGGGTTCAAGTTTTCTGGAAAAATCCGGCTCAACTCGGCGGCAATTTGTTCGCACAAAAAGCGACAAACAGGGCTCAAAAACGAAGCGGCGCGCCCGGTGAGATGCGCGCCTTGATTGACCGAGATGATCCGGCATTCATGAAAGTTGTGACTGGCTACGATGGGGATCGACGAAATTCTCTCTCGGTCGCAAAGGGCTCACGGAAACGAAACGAAACATTCTCAAATCTGAGATCATGTCTAATTAACACTCCCCGCCGCGGCACGACGCGCCGCTGAGGTTGGGGACGAGAATGTCTTTCGAAGACGAAACATCAAACGACAAGCAGGCCACAGGGCACCATTCATCGCGGCAATCGATCGGCTCGGAGCCGAGCGGCGTGGACCGCCGCACGCTGCTGCGTAACGCGGGTGCCTCGGCACTCGGTCTTGGCGCAGGGTTGCTGCCGGCCGGGGCCGCCCACGCGCACGGATTTGGGCGATGGCCCTGGTCCTGGCCTTTTCCCTGGCGCGGGCACTTCCGCCACCCGGTGACGACCAGCTTCGCGCTCGCGGTCCTGCCGGACACGCAATTCTACTCGCGCTATGCGACGTCGGAAGAAGGCCAGTCCTACCAGCGCCAATATGGCAGCACGCCCTATCCGGCGCAGACGCAGTTCATCGTCGACAACGCCGCGAAGTATCACATCCCATTCTCGATCCATCTCGGTGACGTGGTGGATCAGGTGAAACACCCGCAGCAATGGGCGGTCGCCGACGCCGCGATGAAGCTGCTCGAGACCGCCGACAAGCCCTATTCGGTGCTGGCGGGCAATCACGACGTCTTGTCGGCCCTGGAATTCGAGGGTGCGTGGAGCCAGAGTTCGGGTACCGATGCGCAGCGCAGCGCGTCCGAGCCTTATCTGTCGTGGTTTCCCACCAGCCGCGCGGCGAAGCAGCGGACCTTCATGGAGCGCCATCCGAGCGGCTGGCACGAAGCGCATAAATTCCATGCCTGCGGGATCAGCTTCATGGTGCTGTCGCTGTCGTGGCGCGCCTCGGACGATGCCATCGCCTGGGCGCAAAGCATGATCGCGCGCCATCCGATGCTGCCGGTGATCCTGGTCAATCACCAACTGCTCAACATCGCCAATGACGGCGTCAGCCCGCTCGAAGTCGCCTATGGCCAGTATCTCTGGGACAAGCTGATCCGCCACAACGACCAGATCTTCATGACCTTGAACGGCCACTATCATGGTGGCGCAACGCTGACGAAGGTCAACGACTTCCACAACCCGGTCTTCCAGATGGTCGTCGACTATCAGATGGCCTATCAGGGCGGCAACGGCCTGATGCGGCTCTACGAGTTCGACTTCACCAAGAACAAGATCGACGTTGCCTCATTCTCGCCCTGGGTGGTGGAGAAGCCGAAGGCCAGCCTGAAGCAGTTCGACCGCGCCTGGCTGTCCGAGCCCAATCACGAATTCTCCATCGATATCCATTTCGAGCGGCGCTTCGCCCGCTTCACCGATTTCTGCCCTCTTCCGGCACTTGTCGGCTCGCCGATCCTGCCGCGGGTCAAGCAGGACCTCTACGCCAACTACACGGAAGCACCCGAGCCGGTGGTGGTGCCGCCCACGAACGAGCACGACTATCCGCTCATCGCCGAGACGGTCGCGCATTGGCGGATCGACGCCGGCACGATCGGCAAGGCCGTCCCCGCCGGCACTTCGCTTACGGACCTCACCTCGGCGAACCCGATGCAGCGCGCATCGCTGGCCGGCGCGGCGCAGATCGCCGACGTGGCCTTCACCGCCGACAAGCATCGGCTGTCGTCGGCCGCGGGCAGCGTGCAGTTCCTGAACACCACCAAGCAGGGCGGCGGCCGCTTCAGCTTCTTCACCACCGCTGCCAACGCGCCGATCAACGCGGCGACCTTCGCCGCCGGCTACACGGTCGAAACCTTCATCAAGATCGATCCGAACTGGAAGGCCAGCGATCACGCCTGGTGCAACATCCTGACCCGCTTCGGCAACCGTGGCTGGCTTCCCGGCTATGCCGGCGGCGATCCGGAATCCCCGCCGATCCTGTTTGCGATCTCGAATCTGCGCGAGGTGCAGTGGGAGATCGTGCCGTCGAGTTCGACCAAGCAGCCGCAGACCGACTGGTCCGGCGAGATCATGCTGGGCACCTGGTATCACCTCGCCATCGTCAACGATCCCAGCGACAACTCGACCGTGCTCTACATCGAGGGCGCGCCGGTCGTGCGCAGCGTGATCGGCGGCAACGGCATCGCGAGCACGGCGGCGTCTCAGCCATGGGCGCTGGGCTGCGGCTGGTGGGATCGTGCGCCGTCGGACGGCTTCATCGGCAGCATCGGCGAGGTGCGGGTGGTGGCAAAGCCGCTGGCGCCGAACCAATGGCTGACGGCGCGCCGCGCCAGCGCCTGATCCGCACAAGCTTTCACGCAAAGCAAAACGGGCGCCCGCGAGGGCGCCCGTTCGTATTGGAGGCTGACGAGTCCTTTGATCGCCGGAACCGGCAGATCAGCGCTTCGAGAACTGGAAGGAGCGGCGGGCCTTGGCCTTGCCGTACTTCTTGCGCTCGACCACGCGGGAGTCGCGGGTCAGGAAGCCACCCTTCTTGAGCACGCTGCGCAGCTCCGGCTCGAAGTTGGTCAAAGCCTTGGAGAGGCCGTGACGGACCGCACCGGCCTGGCCGGAGAGACCGCCGCCGGCGACCGTGCAGATCACGTCATACTGGCCGGCACGAGCGGCAGCGACCAGCGGCTGCTGGATCATCATGCGCAACACCGGACGGGCGAAGTAGATCTCGATGTCGCGGGTGTTGACGGTGACCTTGCCGGAGCCCGGCTTGATCCAGACGCGGGCGACCGCGTCCTTGCGCTTGCCGGTGGCATAGGCGCGGCCGAACTTGTCGACCTTCTTCTCATATTTCGGCGCTTCCCCGGTGGTGGCACCGACGGAGGTCTTCAGCTGCGAGAGCTGATCGAGAGACTGGATGCTTTCGGCCATCTTATGCGGCCCTCATGTTCTTGCGGTTCATCTTGGCGACGTCGACCTTCTCGGGGTTCTGCGCCTCGTGCGGATGATCGGGGCCGCCATAGACACGCAAATTGCCCATCTGCACGCGGCCGAGCGGCCCGCGCGGGATCATGCGCTCGATCGCCTTCTCGAGCACGCGCTCGGGGAAACGGCCTTCGAGGATCTGGCGCGCGGTGTGGGTCTTCACGTGACCGACATAGCCGGTGTGCTTGTGATAGACCTTCTGCTCGCGCTTGCGGCCGGTGAGCACGGCATGCGCCGCGTTGACGATGATGACGTTGTCGCCGCAATCGACATGGGGCGTATAGGTCGGGAGGTGCTTGCCGCGCAGCCGCATCGCGACCAGCGTGGCGAGACGACCGACCACCAGACCCTTGGCGTCGATCACGACCCACTTCTTCTGGACCTCGGCCGGCTTTGCCGAAAAGGTTTTCATGAGAGCTATCCGTGACAGGGAGTTTGCGGCGCGAAGGAACCGCGCCGACTTGGCCGCAGGTTCTAGAGAAGCGGGGCATTCGCGTCAACGTCCAAACGCGAAAATTATCTTAGATAAAACAATGACTTATAAATATGGTGCAATATTACCTGCAAAAACCTCACATGTTCGGAATGGAATAGGTCGCCGTCACGTGGGCGATCGGGTCGGGCTCGCCGCCCGACAGCAGCGTCACCTCGCCGACCGCGAGCCGCTTGCCGAGCTTCAGCAGCCTGGCCTCCGCCAGCACGTCCTGCCCCGGCGCGCCCTTGCGCAGAAAGTTGATGTTGAGGTTGGTGGTGACCGCAAGTCCGACCGGGCCGATCGCCGACAACAGCACCACGTACATCGCGAAATCGGCCAGCGCCATCAGCGTCGGCCCCGACACCGTGCCGCCGGGCCGCAACATTCTGTCGTGGAAGCGCTGGCGCAGACGGCAGCTCTTGCCGTCGGCATGCTCGATGGTGATATCGCCACCTTGCGTGAATGCCTGCGGGAATTCCGCGTGCAGGAACGCCTCCAGTTCCGCAACGCTCATCTTCGCTTCCGCCATGCGCCCCCCTGCTCTGTCTATTGGCATTCTGTTACATTAGCCTCCGACTGACACCACGGGAATTTCCGATGCCTGCTCGAGCTGCCCGCGATGCCGCCGCTCGGCCCGCCACATCCGACGCGATCCTGTTGCGCGAGATGGCGGGCCCGGTCGCCGTGCTGTCTCTGAATCGTCCGGCCCAGCGCAACAGCCTGTCGGAAGCCATGATCGCGCATCTGCATGGGGCGCTCGCGGAGATCGCCGCCGACAAGGCGGTGCGTGCGGTGGTGATTGCCGCCAACGGCCCGGCCTTCTGCGCCGGGCATGACCTCAAAGAGATCACGGCGCATCGCACCGGCCCCGACCGTGGCCGCGCCTATTTCGCCAAGCTGATGACCGCGTGCAGCGCGATGATGCAGACGATCGTGCAGCTGCCGAAGCCGGTGGTGGCCGCCGTGCAGGGCATCGCCACCGCGGCCGGCTGCCAGTTGGTCGCGAGCTGCGATCTCGCCGTGGCCTCCGAAGCCGCGTCGTTCGCGACGCCCGGCGTCGATATCGGGCTGTTCTGCTCGACTCCGATGGTTGCGCTGTCGCGCAACGTCTCGCGCAAGCAGGCCATGGAGATGCTGCTGACCGGCGAGCCGGTGCCGGCCGCGCGCGCCCGCGAGATCGGGCTAATCAACCGCGTGGTGCCGGCGGGAACCGAACGCGATGCCGCGATTGCGCTGGCCCAGCAGGTCGCCCGCAAATCCGCCTACACCGTCAAGCTCGGCAAGGAGGCGTTCTATCGCCAGGCCGAGATGAGCCTTGCCGACGCCTATCGTTATGCGGCCGAGGTGATGACCGAGAACATGCTGGCGCGCGACGCCGAAGAAGGTATCAACGCCTTCATCGAGAAGCGGCCCCCGACATGGCGGGATGAGTGATTTCTTGCCTCCCCACCGCCGTCATTCCGGGGCGACGCGTCAGGGGCGAACCCGGAATCTCGCGATTGTTGACCTCAGCTCTGGATTCCGGGTTCGCCCTTCGGGCGCCCCGGAATGACGACAACGAACAGACTCATAAATCATGAATCACGACAGCTACCCCGACGACTACATCCGCGGCATTCTCAACGGCGTGAAGGTGATCGCAATGGTCGGCGCCTCGCCGTCCGAGGTGCGGCCGAGCTTCTTCGCGTTCAAATATCTGGCGCAGCGCGGCTACGACATGATCCCGGTGAATCCCGGTCACGTCGGCAAGAGCCTGATGGGCCGTCCCTTCGTCGCCTCGCTGTCCGACATCGGCCGCCCGATCGATATGGTCGACATCTTCCGGAGCTCGGCGCACATCATGCCGGTGGTCGACGAGGCGCTCAAACTCTCGCCGCTGCCGAAGGTGGTCTGGATGCAGCTCGGCGCCCGCGACGATGCCGCGGCGGCGAAGGCGGAAGCCGCAGGCCTCAAGGTCGTGATGAACCGCTGCCCCAAGATCGAATATGGCCGGCTGTCGTCCGAGATCTCCTGGATGGGCGTCAACTCCCGCACCATCAGTTCCAAGCGCGCGCCGATCCCGACCCAGGGCATGCGATTGTCACTCGATCGCACCAGCCTCGGCGGAGCTGCGACCTCGGCCTCCGACCGCGCCGCCAAGAACAGGAACGAACCCTCCTGATCCGTTTCGTGAAAAGAACCTGTCGCCCGCGTGGCGCGACACAGCAACGCATTTCAAATCTGGCCGATTGTCACCAGCTGCCTTGACGCCACCATCAGCCGAGGCAAATGTCGTCCCAAGGAGAATGCGGGAGCGGACCTCCATCGCGCTGTCGTCGCGTGTCCCGTGCAATCCCCCGTCATGTGCGCGCCAGCGCCAGCTGTAGGCGGATCAACATCGAGGAAACAGAATGACCGACCGTACTCCGGGATTTTCCACCCTCGCCATTCATGCCGGCGCCCAGCCCGACCCGACCACGGGCGCGCGCGCAACGCCGATCTACCAGACCACCTCATTCGTCTTCAATGACGCCGATCACGCCGCCTCGCTGTTCGGGCTGCAGGCCTTCGGCAACATCTATACGCGCATCGGCAACCCGACCAATGCGGTGCTCGAGGAGCGCGTCGCCGCGCTGGAAGGCGGCACCGCCGCGCTCGCGGTGGCTTCGGGCCACGCCGCGCAGGTGGTCGCGCTGCATCAACTGCTGCGGCCCGGCGACGAGTTCATCGCCGCGCGCAAACTCTATGGCGGCTCGATCAACCAGTTCACGCACTCGTTCAAGAATTTCGGTTGGAACGTGGTTTGGGCCGATACCGACGACATCAAGAGCTTCGAGGCTGCGGTCAGCCCGCGCACCAAGGCCATCTTCATCGAGTCGCTCGCCAATCCCGGCGGCACCGTCACTGACATCGAGGCGATCGCACAGGTCGCCCGCAGCGCGGGCGTGCCGCTGATCGTCGACAACACGCTGGCGACGCCCTACCTCATTCGCCCGATCGATCACGGCGCCGATATCGTCGTGCATTCGCTGACCAAATTCTTGGGGGGGCATGGCAACTCGATCGGCGGCGTCATCGTCGATGCCGGCACGTTCGATTGGGCCGCGAGCGGCGACAAATATCCGATGCTGACGGAGCCGCGGCCGGAATATCACGGCATCAAGATCCAGGAGACGTTCGGCAATTTCGCCTTCGCGATCGCCTGCCGCGTGCTCGGCCTGCGCGATCTCGGACCGGCGCTGTCGCCGTTCAACGCCTTCATGATCCTGACCGGCATCGAGACCTTGCCGCTGCGCATGCAGAAGCATTGCGACAATGCCAAAGCGGTCGCCGAATATCTGAGCCGCCATCCCGCGGTGGCTTCGGTGAGCTATGCCGGCCTGCCGGAGGACAAGGGCCACACGCTGGCGCGCAAATACTGCCCGAAAGGCGCCGGCGCAGTCTTCACCTTCTCGCTCAAGGGCGGCTACGACGCCGGCGTGAAACTGGTGTCGAACCTGAAACTGTTCTCGCATCTGGCCAATGTCGGCGACACCCGTTCGCTGGTGATTCACCCGGCCTCGACCACGCACAGCCAGCTCGACGACGCCGCCAAGATCCGGGCCGGCGCCGGCCCGGACATCGTGCGACTCTCGATCGGCATCGAGGACAAGGAGGATCTGATCGCCGACCTCGAACAGGCGCTGGGCGCCTGAGACTTGGTTCGACGACCGCAGAGATGCCGCTCACTGCTCCCCGCAGCAGCAATGCTACCTTAGCCAGCTCGTATGAGGTGATCTGGCTCGGGCATAGACGCCCATCGTCGTCATGGCCGGGCTTGTCCCGGCCATCCACGTCTTTGCGGCCCCCCAAAAGACCTGGATGCGCGGGCCAAGCCCGCGCATGACGAAAACCATTGGCCCCCGGTCACCTTCCGTTAACCATACCCAGCCCATCCTCCGCGCCAGCGAGATTCAACCGCGCGAGAGATCCGATGCGCACGACCATCATCCTGTCGCTCCTGGCAGCGATCACCGCCAATGGCGCGACGCTCGCCGCCGACCTTCCGAACGTGCACTACAAGGCCCGTCGCGTGGTGAAGGCGCCGCCGCCCCCACCTCCTCCTGTCGCCGTCGCGCAGGAGGAATCCCTGATCTCGCCGATGTGGCCGTCGACGCCGATCCTGCTCGGCCGCCAGGAACTGCCCGGCTATTACGGCCGCGCCTTCGACTACGATTACCAGGGCCCCTATTACGGCGGCGGAGGCTATCCGAGCTACATCTGGCGCCTGCCTTACGCCTGCGGCGTGTACGGGTATTGCTGAGCAAGCTAACGCGACCGGCTCGCATTGGCAGTCAGTCCGAAAGCCGGCCGAGTTGGGGAATCCTCGATCCGATATCCGCTCAAGCCGATTTGAGCAGATGAATTGATGGTCAGTGCGACCGGACTGCGTCCCGGATCTCGGGATGGATTGCAGCATCGCTGGCGTTCCGCTGAATCATAGGCGTTGTCGGAACTCGTAAGATAGACATCCGCGACTGCCGGATGCAGGGTTGGAGCTGCGCGGCGGGCGGATGCTCGAGGAATGTCCGATGCTGTACTTCGTGCTTAAGGCGGCGCTTTCAGGATTGATCATTGCCGTCGTCTCCGAAGTCGCCAGACGTAGCGCAGCCTTTGGCGCGCTGGTGGCGTCGCTCCCGCTGATCTCCATTCTGGCCGTCATCTGGTTGTGGCGTGACACAGGCGACAAAATCCGGATCGCCTCGCAACTGGAAACCACACTCTGGTACGTGCTGCCCTCGCTGCCAATGTTCCTGGTGATACCAGCGTTATTGCGCAGCGGCGTCGACTTCTGGCCCGCACTCGCTGCGGGCTGCATTCTAACTTTTGTCCTTTACCTCATGACCACTTGGATTCTCGCCCGCTTCGGCGTCCAACTTTGAACTGAAGCCCTTACGCTTGCGGGCGTATGGGTATCGCTGAAGCAATAGGCCGATTGCTCGCCTAAGCCAGTGGATTTTCTTGCTTTTCGGTGCTTCCCGGCCACAATGAGCACTTTCCGGCGTAGATCAGCCTCGCCTATAAGTTGCTCATGGACCAATCCGCATTCCATCCGGAGGACAAGGCTAGGTCGCTGATCGACCGGCAGCTGCTGGCGTGCGGCTGGCTGATCCAGTCCAAGGACGAGCTCAATCTCGGCGCTGGTCTTGGCGTCGCCGTCCGCGAATTCCAGACCGATTCCGGTCCCGTCGACTACGGCCTGTTCGTGGGCCGCAAACTCTGCGGCGTGATCGAGGCCAAGCCGGCAGGAACCACGCTGTCCGGTTTTGCCGAACAGGCCTCGCGCTATATCGCGAGCGTCCCGAAGCATCTGGTGCGGGCGGAAGGGCAGGTCCGTTTCGAATACGTCGCCTCCGGCACCGAGGCCCTGTTCAGGGACCATGCCGACCCCGACCCGGCCTCCCGCCGAGTCTTTGCCTTCCACCGCCCGGAGACCCTGGAGCGCTGGCTCAAGGAGCCCGCCACTCTGCGCGGGCGTCTGCAGGCGATGCCGCCCGTCATCGCCGATGGCCTGCGCGCCTGCCAGAGCGACGCGATTTCGGCGCTGGAAGCGTCGATGCGGCAGAACCGCGCCCGTGCGCTGGTGCAGATGGCGACCGGCGCCGGCAAGACCTTCACCGCCTGCACGCTGTCCTACCGCCTGCTCGCCCATGCCGGCTTCCGCCGCATCCTGTTCCTCGCCGACCGCGCCAATCTGGTGCGCCAGACCCGCGACGAATATCTCGCCTATCGACCGCCCGGCACTGGCCGCTCCTTCTCCGAAATCTACAACGTGCAGAAGCTCGGCGCCGCCGGCCTCGACAAGGATGCCCAGGTCGTCATCGCCACCATCCAGCGGGTCTATTCGGTCCTGACCGGCAAGGAACTGGCGGAGGAAGAGGAAGAAGCCTCTTCGTTCGAAACCGCCCGAGCGGACACCGAGCGCCTCGTCGCCTATAACCCCGCGATCCCGATCGAGAGCTTCGACCTCGTCATCACGGACGAATGCCACCGCTCGATCTACGGCACCTGGCGCCAGGTGCTGGACTATTTCGACGCCTTCATCGTCGGCCTCACCGCGACGCCTGCGCTGCATACCCTCGGCTTCTTCGGCCGCAACCTGGTCGCGCAATATCCGTTCGAGCGCTCGGTGGTCGACGGTGTCAATGTCGGCTTCGACATCTTTCGCATCCGCACCGAGATCGGCGAGCGCGGCAGCACGGTGAAATCCGGCTACGAGATCCCGGTGCGCGACAAGCGCACCCGCGCCCAGCGTTACGAGACGCTGGATGCCGATTTCACCTACACGGCCGCCCAGCTCGACCGCACGGTGCTCGCCACCAACCAGATCCGCACCGTGCTGGACGCCTACCGCAATGCGCTGTTCACCGAGCTGTTTCCCGGCCGCACCGAGGTGCCGAAGACTTTGATCTTCGCCAAGGACGATCACCATGCCGAGGAGATCACGGCCATCGTCCGCGACGTCTTCGGCAAGGGCAACGACTTCGCCAAGAAGATCACCTACAAGACCGACGGCGCCGATCCCGAAGGTCTGATCCGCGCCTTCCGCAACGACTACAATCCGCGCATCGCCGTCACCGTCGACATGATCGCGACCGGCACCGACATCAAGCCGCTGGAGGTCGTGATCTTCCTGCGCGACGTCAAGTCCGAGCTGTATTTCGAGCAGATGAAGGGCCGCGGCGCCCGCATCATCTCGCCCGACAAGTTGCGTGAGGTCACGCCCGACGCCGACGCCAAGACGCGCTTCGTCCTGATCGATGCCGTGGGGGTCACCGAGAGCCTGAAGAGCGTGTCGCAGCCGCTGGAGCGGCAGCGCGCGGTCTCGTTCGACCGGCTGATCGACGACATCGCCGCCGGCCGCCGCGACGACGATGCCTTTGCCACCCTCGCCGGCCGGCTCGCCGCGCTCGACCGCTGCGTTAGTGACAAGGATCGCGCCGCGATCGCAAAGGCCGCGGGCGGGCTCGACCTGCACGGTCTCGCCAGCCGCCTGCTCGACGCCATCGATCCGGATGTGCTGGCCGCGCGGGTCTCGCCCGAGGCGCCGGAGCCCGAGCAGAAGCAGGTCCGCGACATCGCCAAGGACGAGGCCGCCGCATTGTTCGACGATCCGGCGCTGCGGCGCCTGTTGAAGGAGGTCAAAGCCGCCGCCGATATCCGCATCGACACGATCTCCGTGGACGCCGTCGTGTCCTCCGGCTGGGACGAGAAGAAAGCCACCGACACCGTCGCCCGTTTCCAGCGCTTCCTGACCGAGCGCCGCGACGAGCTGACCGCGCTGCAGATCCTGTATCACCTGCCCTACGCCCAGCGCCGCCTGACTTACGAGGCAGTCGACGAGCTGCGCGAGGCGCTGAAGCGCCCGCCCTGGCTGCTGGAACCACCGGACATCTGGCGCGCCTATAAGCGCCTTGCCGCCGACGAGGTGCGCGGCAATCCCGCGGGGACGTTGGCTGACATCGTCATGCTGGTGCGCTATGCCATCGGCGAGGCCGAGTCGCTGGAGCCGCTGCCGTCCGTCATTGCGGGCCGCTTCAACCTCTGGCTCGGCCGCGAGGAGAAGGCGGGGCGCAGCTACAGCGACGCGCAACGCAACTGGCTGATGGCGATCCGCGACCATCTCGCCGTCAACATCGAGGTCAGGCCCGAGGATTTGATGGAAGCCCCCGAATTCACCGCCCGCGGCGGCATCATCCGGGCCCGCGCGCTGTTCGGCGCGCGGCTGCCGGCGCTGCTGGATGAGATCACGGATGCGCTGGTAGCGTGATGGATGTAGCCATCGCAGAACTCGACAATCTTCAGGCCGATTCCCTCCCGACCGGCTGGTCTTGGACAACACTTGGGTCGGTTCTCCCCCTCAGTTACGGCAAAGCCCTGCCGGAGCGCATGCGCTTAGCAAGTGGTCGCTTCCCCGTGTATGGATCGAGCGGGCCGGTTGGAAAACACGTCGAGGCTATTGCTCCGCCAAGTTCGATCATTGTCGGACGCAAAGGCTCCGCAGGAGCTGTGTTCTACTCTGAAGAGGCAAGCTGGCCTATCGACACCGCGTATTTCACAGCAGGCACCGAGGCGATCGACATAAGGTACGGGTATTGGTTCCTTCAATTTCGGGATCTCGGACGCTTAGACCAGTCGACCGCAATCCCGAGCCTAAGCCGGGATCTATACAACCCCGTTACGATTCCCCTCGCTCCCCTCCCCGAACAACGCCGCATCGTCGCGCGCATCGATGAGCTGTTCGCCGAGATCGCCGCAGGCGAAGCCGCACTCGCCGATGCACGCAAAGGCCTCGAAACCTTCCGCCGCGCGCTGCTGAAGGCTGCTGCGACGGGTGAGCTCACAAACGGTTGGCGGGACAAATACTCTCTTGCTGAACCCCGCCGAACTGGCGAGCCAAATGATGGAGGTTCGAACTCCGAAACGACAAGTCTCGCCAATCTTCCTCAAGGCTGGCGCTGGACGAAGGTCGGCGACCTACTTGAATTTGTCACAAGCGGCTCCCGGGGGTGGAAACAATACTACGCGAACGAAGGCGCTATTTTTGTCCGCGCCCAAAACATCAATTCCGGCATTCTCGATTTGTCAGATGTCGCCTTTGTCAGATTACCCCCGAATGCCGAAGGGCTCCGAACGCGCCTGCGTCCTGATGATATTCTGGTCACAATAACGGGCGCCAATGTTACGGTGAGCGCGCGAGTAACCGAGGCATTGCCAGAAGCCTATGTGAACCAACACGTGGCCTTGCTTCGACCAAAAGAACCCGAAGCCGCGGCATGGATACTACTTTGGCTTCAAGCCTACGGCGCAGGTAAATCACAACTGGAGAAGGCAGCCTATGGAGCCGGCAAACCGGGCCTAAACCTCGATAACATTCGTGAGGTGGAAATTGCCGTGCCGTCCCATCCGGAATCCATTGAGATTTTGCGCCGTGTGTCCGCAGCTTTATTAGCCGCGGACGAAACTCTCACTTCTCTTGAATCCGAGGCCGCCGACGCTGCACGCCTGAAACAGGCCATCCTCAAGTCCGCCTTCGAAGGCAGACTGGTGCCGCAGGACCCCGCCGACGAGCCGGCCAGCGCGCTGCTGGCGCGGATTGCAGCCGAACGGGCGGCGGAGCCGGTCAAACGCGGCCGAGGTAAACGCTCTGCCGGCAAAACAGCTTGAATCCCCACACCAAGTCGCGAATGATGCGCCAACAAGCAAGATCGCTTTGGAGACGACGATGCGGTTTTCAAGCGTGGCGACGCCCTGGCCGTCGGTCTGCCTCAGTCGGTCATCGACGAACTTGGTCTCCGTGAAGGCGACGAAGTGACGGTTGTCAGGGCTGAGAAGGGTGTGATCGAGATCGACAGCAAGGAAGCACGGCGGCGGCTTGCCATCGAGAGCCTTGCATCGCGCAATTGGACGCTCCCACCCGACTACAAATTCGACCGCGAAGAAGCCAACGAGCGGTCATCGCACTCTCCCCTCGGACCAAGCCCAACGAAATGAACCCGCAAACCCTCGTCGCCAAAGTCTGGAATTTCGCGCATGTGCTGCGCGACCAGGGCGTCTCCTATCAGGCCTATATCAGCCAGATTTCCTATCTGCTGTTCCTCAAGATGGACGAGGAGCGGGTCGAGCTGGTCGGCGAAGCCTCGATGCTGCCGAAGGGCGCGCATTGGAGCGACATCAAGGACCTCGCCGGCGAGGAGCTGAGCGCCACTTACGGCAGGCTGCTGGAGACGCTGTCGCGCCAGGGTGGCATCATCGGCGCGATCTTCCTGAAAGCGCAGAACGAAATCCAGGACCCGGCCAAGCTGAAGCGGCTGGTCGGCCTGATCGACGGCGAGACCTGGCTCGGCCTGTCCGTGGACGTCAAGGGCAGCATCTATGAGGGGCTGCTTGCGCGTAACGCCGAGGACGTCAAGTCCGGCGCCGGACAGTATTTCACGCCGCGCCCGCTGATCGAGGCCATCGTCGAGGTGGTCGATCCCAAGCCGCAGCAGACGATTCACGACCCCGCCTGCGGCACCGCCGGCTTCCTGCTCGCCGCCTGGGAGCACATGAAGCGCCACGCCAGCGCGCGCGACCGCGGCGTCTATTCGGCGCTGAAGAACAAGTTCTCCGGCGTCGATATTGTGCCGGAGGTCGTCCGCCTCGCTGCGATGAACCTCTATCTGCATGGGATCACCGGCGTCGAGTCGATCGTCGAGGCCAAGGACGCCCTGCTCGGCGCCGGCGGCAAGACCTATGACGTGGTGCTGACCAATCCGCCCTTCGGCAAGAAGCAGAGCTACCGCATCGTCCGCGACGATGGCGAAATCGACAGCGAGCGCGAGGATTACGATCGGCAGGATTTCTTTGTCACCACGTCGAACAAGCAGCTCAACTTCCTGCAGCACATCATGACCGTGCTCAGCGCCAACGGCGAGGCCGCTGTGGTGCTGCCCGACAACGTGCTGTTCGAGGGCGGTGCCGGCGAAACCATTCGCCGGCGGCTGCTGCAAAACTTCGACTTTCATACCCTGCTGAGGCTGCCGACCGGCATCTTCTACAAGCAGGGCGTGAAGGCCAACGTGCTGTTCTTCGACAGGCGCCCGCCCTCCGAGCAGGCCGCCACGAAGGAGCTGTGGATCTATGACCTCCGCACCAACCAGCGCTTCACCTTGAAGGAGCGGCCGATGGTGCGCGCCGACCTCGACGACTTCGTCGCCTGCTATCGTTCCGGCGCGCGGGGCAAGCGCGTGGAGACCGAAAAGTTCAAGCGGTTCCCGCTGGCCACCCTACTCGCCCGCGACAAGGTCAATCTCGACATCTTCTGGCTCAAGGACAACACGCTGGATGATCCCGACCTGCTGCCGCCGCCCGACGAGGTCGCAGCCGAAGTAGTCGAGAGTCTTCAGACCGCGCTGGACCGCTTCCGCAGCGTGGCGAAGGCGCTCGGCGGCGAGCCGAGCGCGGCGTGAGGGGATCCATGAGCAGCCCGCCTACCGATTTCGAAAAGTTCTGAGCCGAACTCGATGCGCTCGGTGCCCGCGAATTTCTGCCCGAGGGCGCTCCAGACGATCCCCCGTTCGGACCGGATTCTCGCGTCTTCTTCGACGAGTGATCCCGCTCGCCTTTTGTGCATCGCAATGCGTTGCGCGGGCAAAAAGCCTTGCCAACTTCGGCAAATCAGCTTATGTTCTCTTTTTGTTCACATCCACTCGAGGGGCGCATCCGGATCGTCAGTTGCGTGGGATAGGAATGCGGTGGACGTGAGGGGCCGTGCGCGAACCTGGTTTGCGCGGACGAGCGGCGCGTCACGGACGGTGAAATCGCGTGGTTCTGGCGCCTCGGTGCTGGCGCCAATGCGATGATGCTTACGCATCACGCAGACGGGGGCAACACAGCCGATCCCCGGGGAGATCGCGTATAAGCCGTAACCCATCGCGCAGGGAAGGCCGGGTGTATCCGGCCGAACCTGTGGTAACCGCCGCGTGCATTTTTCTTCGCACGCGGGCCATGGGTGCCGGCCAGGCATCCGGCCTTCCCTGCGCCCTCGACCTTTCGAGGGACGAACGATCAGCACGGCTCGGCGCGAAAGCTGCGCGAGAATGAGAACCTATGTCTCTCCGCCGTCATTCCGGGGCGCCCGCAGGGCAAGCCCGGAATCTATCAACCATCGAGTTCAACTGCAGAATGGATTCCGGGCCCGCGCCCTCCAGGCGCGTCCCGGAATGACAGCGGAGATGATCGGATGGGCTCAGTGCCGCAGCAACTCACGCTTATCCCGCCTGCCCGACCGGCACGGCAGCTTCGGGCACCACAACCGCCACCCGCCGCGGCGACATGCGCTCGGCCTGCAGCACGGCCAGGGTCAGCACCACGATGGCGACCGCCTGATGCGTCAGCGCGAGATGGATCGGCACCACCAGCAGCAGCGTCGAGATGCCGAGCACGGCTTGCACGAGGATGGCCGCGAGCAGCCGATGCGCACCCCGCACCGCCTCGCGCCCCGCGCCCGCGCGCATCACGTCGAAGGCATAAAAGCCAGCGAGGAGCAGCAGCGCATAAGCCGTCATGCGGTGCTCGAACTGCACCGTCAGGCTGTTGTCGAACAGGTTGCGCCACCACGGACTCTCGAACCACAACGCGCGGCCATCGGGAATGAAGCTGCCGTCGATCAGCGGCCAGGTGTTGTAGATGCGGCCCGCGCGCAGGCCCGCGACCAGCGCGCCGAAATAGAGCTGCACGAAGGTAACGACGACGAGCAGCCTCGCAGTCCAGCGCAGCCGCGCCGGCGCCTCGATCTCCGCGCGCGGCCTCAGCCGGCGCAAGGTCCAGACGATGGCCGCATAGATCAACAGCGCAAGCGACAGATGCGTCGCCAGCCGCACCTGCGACACCTCCGTGCGGTCGACCAGGCCCGAGGCGACCATCCACCAGCCGACCGCGCCCTGCAGCGCGCCGAGGCTGAAGATGATCCACAGCCGCCGGCCGAGCGGACCGCTGACGGCACCGCGCCACAGGAACCAGAGGAACGGCAGCAGATAGACCATACCAATGACGCGGCCGAGCAGCCGGTGGCTCCATTCCCACCAGAAGATGGTCTTGAACTGCGACAGCGTCATGCCGTCGTTCATCTGGCGGTACTGCGGAATGGCCTTGTAGCCTTCGAACGCATCGGTCCAAGCCTGCTCCGAGAGCGGCGGCAAGGTGCCGGTGACCGGCTTCCATTCCACGATCGACAGCCCGGATTCGGTCAGCCGCGTGGCGCCGCCGACCAGCACCATCAGCGCGATCAGGCCAGCGACGATCAAGAGCCAGAGACGGATCGCGGCAAGATCCTGCGTGCGGGAAACTGGGGCCATGGAGGTTGAACGCTCGATTGAACCGGGGCTGACAAGCCCTTATAATCTGACGAAGAACGTGCGCAAGCCGCGCCCGTCCGGGCCTCCTTTACAATCGCGTCATGACCCTCCGCACCCGCAAATTCTTCGGCGCGATCGCGCTTTTGCTGCTCGCCTTCGTCTGGTCGATGATGGGCATGGTGGTCGCGCAGTTCCCGGTGATCGCCAACTCCGGCATGCTGCAATGGATCTATTACATCGTGGTCGGGATGGGCTGGGTGCTACCGGCGATGCCGATCGTGAGCTGGATGCTGCGTCCCGATCCGGAGCCGCGCGGCTAATCCATCCCGATCCTGGCATGGGGGGTCGGCGCCGTCGGCGGAAAGGTCGCCCCCGACATCAGCACGCGCAGCGCCCGCAGCGAGCGCGAGCGGCCGTCCCAGGCGATCCGCGGCAACGCGTGCAGATTGGTGCGCCCTTCCGTCTGCACCACGCCGGGGATCGTCGAGACGGCGCTGACGAAGCCCGCCTGTTCGGCCATCACGACATGGGCGCGGCGGAACGCCGAGGCGTCACCGAACGGATACGCCAAATGCCTGACTGGACGCCGCAACGCCGTCTCCAGCACCGCCTTGCCCATTGCGATCTCGCGCTGCGCGTCGGCATCCTTCATGTTGGACAGCGCCGGATAATGCACGGTGGCGCTGCCGATCGTCACCTTGGGATCCGCAGCCAGCCTGCCGATATCCGCCCAATCCATCGCGGCCGCGCGCGACAGCGCGGCGAGATCGACCGCATGGCGTGTGCAGATATCCCGGATCGCGGCCGAGAGCTCCGCCGGAGGCAGACCGCGCAGCCAAGCGGCGAGATAGGCGAACAGTTCGTATTTCTCGGCCGATTTGAAGACGGTAAAGCGCTGCTCCCGTCCATCGATGACCAGGCTGATCCGCGCCTCGCGGGCGATCACGGTCTCCAGTCCGAGCCACCACGCCTCGCCCAGCCCATCCGGGAACGCGCTCGGCACATAGACCGCGAACGGCACCTCGTGGCGCGTCAGCACCGGATAGGCGTGGGTCACCACGTCCTTGGACGCGCCATCGAAGGTGAGGCAGGCAAAACGCCGCGGCGCAGCCAGCCGCACCGCGCGTTCGCAGGCTTCGTCGATGGAGACGATGTCATAGCCCCAGCGTTTGAGCGCCCGAATGATGCGATCGAGGACATCAGGCGTGATCTCCTGCGCCTTCAGCGGCTGAAAGCGGTCGCGGCGCTGCGGCCTCACCCGCTCGAAGCGCAGAATTACGCCCGCACCGCCGGCCGCGCTCGACACCCACACGGTGCGGCCGGAAAAATAGGCCAGTTCGAGCTTGAGGCTGGTCAGCCACGCATTGTCGGACAACAAATCCCGAAAGCCCCTCGTCATGCGGCCACTTGAATCAAAATTCGCCGCCCCCACCTGATCGGGATTGAAAGCGGCGCGACCGTGTCGAAAGCGTATATTTTAGCAAGGCGACCTTTTACGATCACTCGGCCCGACGACGGGTCACGTCATGCTCTCCAGGAGCGCAGCGGTTGCCATTACCTTTTGTTGATACTTCTTTGCAAAGCTTGGCCGACGCGCAAGCAGCAAAATTCCCGACCACACAGGTTTTGCGATGACCATGGCGGCCCTGATCGACAGCCGGGCGGCGCGGACGCCCGCGCAGCCGCTGGCGTCAGGCATCGCGCGCGTCGACGTTCTGACCGACCTCGCTGCCGCCGAGCCGGCTTGGCGCGCACTGGAAGCCTCCGGCCTGTGCACTCCCTATCAGCGTTTCGATTTTCTTAAATCCTGGCAGCGCCACGCCGCCGCGCAGGATAACGCGGCCCCGTTCATCGTCGTTGCCGTGGATGCGGAGCAGCGGCCGCTCCTGCTGTTACCGTTGGCATTGAGACAGATTTGCGGCCTGCGCATCGCAAGCTTCATGGGCGGCAAGCACACCACCTTCAACATGGCCCTGTGGGACCGCGGCTTTGCCGCAGCGGCGACTGCTGCCGATCTCGACGATCTGCTGAAGGGCTTGCGAGCGCGAGACGTCGCCGACGTGCTGGCGCTGACCCAGCAGCCCGCGCGCTGGCGCGAATACGCCAATCCTCTCGCGCTCCTGCCGCACCAAACATCTGTCAACGACTGTCCCGTGCTGGCGATGCCGCCCGGTGCCGATCCCACCGCGCTCGTCTCGAACTCGTTCCGCCGCAAGCTGAAAGCCAAGGAGAAAAAGCTGCAGGCGCTGCCCGGCTATCGCTATCGGATTGCCAATACCGATGCCGAGATCACCCGCCTGCTCGACTGGTTCTTCAGGGTGAAGCCGATCCGGATGGCGGAGCAGAAGCTACCGAACGTGTTTGCCGAGCCCGGCGTCGCAGCCTTTGTGCGCGAGGCCTGCATGACGCGGCTTGCGTCGGGCCCTCGCGCCATCGAGATCCATGCGCTGGAGTGTGACGAGGAGATCATCGCACTGTTTGCGGGGGTAGCAGACGACCAGCGCTTCTCGATGATGTTCAACACCTACACGCTGTCAGAACATGCACGCTGGAGTCCCGGCTTGATCCTGATGCGACACATCATCGATCATCATTCGGCACGCGGCTGTCGCGGACTCGATCTCGGTATCGGCGCCGACGATTATAAACGGATGTTCTGCAAGGACGACGAGCCGATCTTCGACAGCTTCGTTCCGCTGAGCGGGCGCGGCCAGCTCGCCGCTTCGGCGCTGGCGGCGCTTCACCGCGGCAAGCATCTCGTCAAACACAATCCGACGCTATTCGCGCTCGCGCGACGGCTCCGCGGAGCCTGGCATTAGCGAGGCACGGACATCGTCAGGCCGCCACGCCGCGATGACCTTGGTCGGCAGCCTTGGAAGTCTCGACCGGCTTCTGCAGCATCGTCACCGCGCCGAAACCGACCGCGCGCAGTTGTTTGCACATCTGGGTGCGGGCGCCCGCCGCTATTTTAGCATCCGGCACGACGACGGCGTGCGCTCCGGTCGTGAGCAGTTCGGCCGGAAGGTCGGCGGCGTTGCCCGCGTCGAGCAGCACATGGGCGTAGACCCGCTGCAAGGCATCGATCGCGAGCGTCAGGCGCGGCGATTGCAGCTCGGTGCGGTCGCCACCGGGACGCCCGGCGAGAACGAGGTGGAGTGTGGACAGCCGATCCTTGGTGATGATGCTGGAAAACGACGCCTCGCCCCGCATCAGCTCGATCAAGCCGGGCGCGGCAGGATCGACGGAAGCGGCTGCGAGAGCCTGGGAGGGGCCGGCGAGATCGATGAGCACCACCCGGCTCTGCCGCGCCAGCGCGCGGGCAAGCGCCAGTGCGCTGGCGGTGATCGCTTCGCCTCCGGCCGTGCCGAGCACGGTGATCCTGCAGGCGCCGTCAGCTGCGCCGAGCAGGTCGGCGGCGATCTGCTCGACCTCGGTGAGGACGGGTGCGGATTCGATGGGCCCGGACGCATCTGTTGGCGCAGCCGCGACCGTCAATACAGGTGCAGCCGAAGGTGCCGGGGCGACCTGCGGCACCGCGACCGGCGCTGCTGGCGCCGTCGATGGCAGCACCGGCTCGATCCGCGCAATGACGGCAGTCTGCACAACTGGTGCGGCGGGAGCCAAAGCGGACGGCATGGTGATGCGCAGCAATTCGCCGGTGATCACCAGGCCGGAGGTCAGCATCAAGGTCGCAAGGGTCGCAATCAGGACGATCGGCAGCTTCTTGGGATAGGCCGGCGTGTTGGAGACGATCGCCTGCGAAATGATCCGCCCCTCTGCCGGCGCGGTGTCGATGCTCTCGCGCGTGTTCGCCTCGCGGTATTTCGCAAGATACGATTCCAGGAGATCACGTTGCGCCTTGGCTTCCCGCTCCAGCGCCCGCAATTGAACATCCTGGCCGTTGCTCGACGTGGCTTGTTTCTTGAGCTGATCAAGGCTCGCGGTCAGCGAATCCACGCGGCCGCTGGCGATCCGCGCATCGTTATCCAGGGAACGCGAGACCTTGCCAGCCTCGTCCCGGATCTGGCGGTCGAGATCGGCGAGTTGGGCCTTCAACTCCTTGATGCGCGGGTGGTTGTCGAGCAGGGTCGACGACTGTTCCGCAAGCTGCGCGCGCAATGTCACCCGTTGTTCGGACAGGCGCCGCACCAGCTCGGAGTTCAAGACCTCCGACGCTTCGATCGGCTGTCCGCTCTGCAGCATTTCGCGGATCAACCGCGCCTTGGTTTCGGCATCCGATTTCAGCGCGCGGGCATTGTTCAGTTGTGTGGTGATCTCGCCCATCTGTTGGTTGGAGAGCGTGGTGTTGTTGGTGCCGACGAACAGGCTCGATTTGGAGCGGAATGCCTCGACCCGCGCTTCAGCCTCCTCGACTTTCTTGCGCAGGGTCTCAATCTCGCCGGCGAGCCATTGGCTCGCCGTTTTGGCCTGATTCTGCCGCGCATTTTGCTGCAGCGTCAGGTAACCGTCGGCGATCGAGTTGGCGACGCGGACCGCGAGCTCAGGATCCTGCGATTGAAACTCGATGACGATGACACGCGACTTGTCGACGGCATAAACCGTCAACCGCTCGTAATAGGCATCCATCACCCGCTCTTCCGGGGTCATGGAAAGCGGGTCGCGCACGAGACCGATCATTGCCGCGAGGGACTTCAACGGCGACACGCCGCGCAGCACCGAATCGAATTCCGGCAAATCGGCAAGCTTGTTTTTCTTGATGATGTCGCGCGCAAGATCGCGCGACAGCACGAGCTGAACCTGACTGGTCACGGCTTCGGGGTCGAGCGCGGTCCGTTCTTCGCTGCGCTCGCTGTTCGGACGCAAAAACACGTTTTCACGACCGTCGATCAATATTCTCGATTCGGATTTGTAGCGCGGTGTAACAAGGTTGACGCCGAAGATCGAGAGAGCCAATGCCGACAGTGTCGGAAGGATGATGAAGAGACGCTTGCGCGCCAGGGCGCGGCCGAGCAGCCGCAGATCGAGATCGCCGGTCGGCACGGCCGCCTCCGCTGCAGCCGATACAGGCGCAGACTGCACGATCTCCTCGGCGGCCCGGGTTGCGGCGACCTTCGCCTTCTCCCTGCCGGCACGCCAAAACGCCAAACGCATCGCTCACTCCCGCGAAGCCAACGCCACATTGCTGCTCTACATGGTAGAATTACACTCTATTAAGGTTGCCACCGGGTTAATCTGGAGGCGACACGCTGCATGTGAGAGGTACGTCCTGCGATGACATCGTTAGCCCACGCCGATCCAGCGTCTTCGTCTCCAGACAGTTTCTGCATTGGCTCATCACACTTCGTTAACCACACAAGCCTTATCGCAATCTGGACTTCTCCGATGATCGCCGCAATGAAACGCGCCCGCGCTTTCCTTTTGTGCCAACTGCCACGTCTGCGCAGTTGCACGTGCTCGGCCGGATGCGGGGCATCGAACCACGTGTGACGATGACTGTGTCCGAACGACGATTTCGTATTCTGCACGCCGTTCGTGCGCCGGTCGGCGGCATCTTCCGTCACATTCTGGACCTCGCCAACGGCCAGATCGATCGCGGTCACGAGGTCGGCATCATTGCAGACAGCCTGACGGGCGGCGAGCGCGCCGACAAAGCCTTGGCCGAGATCGCACCGCGACTGAAGCTCGGAGTCCACCGCATCGCGATCCAACGTGAGCCGCGACTGACCGACGCCATCGCCTTCGCCAGGTTCGCGCGTTTGGTCCGACAATTGAACCCCGAGGTGCTGCATGGCCACGGCGCCAAAGCCGGCGCCTTTCTCCGCATGCTTGCACGCCGCCCCGGAACCATCCGGGTCTACACGCCGCATGGTGGCTCGCTGCATTACCCGCTCAGTACGACGAAAGGCGCCTTGTACGCCCGCCTCGAACGCGCGCTGATGAACCGGACCGAGCTCTTCCTGTTCGAAAGCTCCTTTGCACGCGACACTTATCAACGCACGATCGGGACGCCGAAGGGCCTCGTGCGATGCGTGTTCAACGGCGTGACTGCCGGAGAGTTTGATCCCGTCAGCAGGGCCGCAGATGCGACCGACATCGTCTATGTCGGCGAGTTCAGAGCCATCAAAGGCGCCGACGTTCTCGTCGACGCACTCGCCCGCTTGCATGCCGATGGTAAGCCGTTGACGCTGACACTCGCCGGGGACGGTGAGGAGATGGAGCGACTCAAGGCGCAGGTCGAAAGATTTGCACTCACGCACGCGGTGCGCTTCATCGGTCATGTCCAAGCTCGCCATGGTTTCGCGCAAGGACGGCTTCTCGTCGTTCCATCGCGCGGCGACTCGATGCCTTATGTGGTGATCGAGGCGGGTGCCGCGGGAATTCCGATGATCGCCGCCAAGGTCGGCGGTATCCCGGAGATTTTCGGGCCGTATGGCGATGCTCTATTTGCGCCGAACAGCGCCGGCGCGCTGGCGGATGCGATCGAGACCGCGCTGGAGAATCCGGATGTGCTCCGAAATCGCGCCCAGGCATTGCGCGAGCGGATTTTCCAGCATTTCTCCCAGAACGCCATGGTCGAAGGCGTGCTGGCAGGATACCGCGAAGCATTTACCAAGACCTGACACCATTTACCATCGCTAACAGTTTCTTCCGAATTGCCGCCTAATCCGGCGCATGGGGATTTTCCCTATGCGTTCTCGGCGCATTACATCACCAAAAGCGCTTTACGGGCTTGTACGACTGTGGAACCCATCAACGCACGCTCGATGTTGGACGCTGCAGCGGCGGCGGCCACCTCCTCAGTCGGCACCCCAGCCGTCGAGCGCCGGCGCCGCCTGTCGCCTGCGGCCCTTGCGGTCGCTAACCAAAAAGTCCGCCGCGCCTATTCGCCGATCGTCATCGCTGGCGTCGTCCGCATCGCCGACTTTCTTCTGCTCAGCCTTGTCGGCAGTGCGATCTATGTCGGCTACGTGATCCCGCTGAGCGGCTTTCATTGGGAATATCTGGGAGCGATCCTCGGCGTAGCCGCAACCATGGTGGTCTGCTTCCAGGCCGCAGACATCTATCAAATCCAGGTCTTCCGAGGCCAGGTGAGTCAGATGACGCGGATGATCTCGTCTTATTCTTTCGTGTTTCTGCTCTTCATCGGCATCTCCTTCTTCGCCAAGGTCGGCAATGAGCTTTCGCGCCTGTGGCTCGGCGCGTTCTTCTTCACTGGTCTCGGCACGCTGATCGCTACCCGTGTCTTTCTGCGCAGCCTGATCCGCGGCTGGGCGCGCGAAGGCCGGCTCGACCGGCGCACCGTGATCGTCGGCGCCGATCAGAACGGCGAACAACTCGTTCGCGCTCTGGAGACCCAAGAGGATTCCGACATCGAAATTCTCGGCGTGTTCGATGATCGCAACGACAGCCGCGCGCTCGAGACCTGCGCCGGCGTTGCCAAGCTCGGCAAAGTCGACGACATCCTGGAGTTTGCGCGCCGCACCCGCGTCGACCTCGTGCTGTTCGCGCTGCCGATCTCGGCCGAAACCCGCATCCTGGACATGCTGAAGAAGCTGTGGGTACTCCCCGTCGACATTCGCCTCTCGGCGCACACCAACAAGCTGCGCTTCCGCCCGCGCTCCTACTCCTATCTCGGCGAAGTGCCGACGCTCGACATGTTCGAGGCGCCGATCACCGATTGGGACCTCGTGATGAAATGGCTGTTCGACCGCCTGGTCGGGAGTCTGATCCTGCTGCTCGCCTTGCCGATCATGGCTCTCGTGGCGCTCGCGATCAAGCTGGATAGTCCCGGCCCCGTGCTGTTTCGGCAAAAGCGTTTCGGCTTCAACAACGAGCGGATCGACGTCTTCAAATTCCGCTCGCTCTATCATCACCATGCCGATCTGACGGCATCGAAGGTCGTGACCAAGAACGATCCGCGCGTGACCCGCGTCGGCCGCTTCATCCGCAGGACGAGCCTGGACGAGCTGCCGCAGCTGTTCAACGTCGTCTTCAAGGGCAATCTGTCGCTGGTGGGACCGCGCCCGCACGCAGTCCTGGGCAAGCTGCAGAACCGCCTGTTCGACGAGGCCGTCGACGGCTATTTCGCGCGGCACCGCGTCAAACCGGGCATCACCGGCTGGGCGCAGATCAACGGCTGGCGCGGCGAGATCGACAACGAAGAAAAGATCCAGAAGCGCGTCGAGTTCGACCTCTATTACATCGAGAACTGGTCGGTCTTGTTCGACATGTACATCCTGTTGAAGACGCCGATCGCGCTGATGACCAAGAACGAGAACGCGTATTGAACCTCGGGTCCGAGCCGGGCGGCGCGTCGTCCAGCCCGACCTCCGAGGCCGAGTTGCGAGTGTGTGATGGCGTATGCGGCGACAGCCGGAGAGTTCGCGTCGCGGCCGATAGCCCCTCCGGGCATCGTCGCGTTGCAACGCGCGCTGATCTGGATGGTCGGAGCCTCCAGCGCGATCGTCTTCATCGAGCCCAGCCCCTATGAGCTCGTGACGCTGGCTTCGGCCTCCGTCTTCATCGCGACCGGCGTCCGGCTCAGACTGGTCCTCGTGCCGTTGCTGCTGCTCTTGTTCCTGCTCAATCTCGGCTACACGATCAGCGCGATCCCGCTGCTTGGTGACTCCACGGTCGCGACGTGGATCGCGACCTCCTGGTACATGGCGGTGACGGTGGTCTTCTTCGCGCTGGTCAGCGCCGACGACACCGCAGCCCGTCTCGACATGTTGCGCCGCGGCCTCCTGGTCGGCGGTCTCATCGCCGCGCTCGCGGGCGTGGCCGGCTACTTCCACCTCGTGCCCGGCGGCTACGATCTCCTGACGCTTTACGGTCGCGCGCGCGGCACCTTCAAAGACCCGAACGTGCTCGGCGCGTATCTGATCTTGCCGGCGCTGTTTGCCCTGCAGAACGTTGTGACCGCACATCTGGCCAAGGCGCTGCGCGGCATCCTTGTGCTCGGGGTGATCGCGCTTGCGATCCTGCTGGCATTCTCGCGTGCCGCCTGGGGCGGCCTGATCCTGACCGCGGCCTTCATGCTCAGCCTGATGGTTCTCACCAGCCGGTCGCGCGGCGAACGCTCGCGCGTCATCGTCACGACCATCGCCGCTGTGCTCGCCGTCGCGCTGCTGATCGCGGTGCTGTTGTCGTTCGATTCCATCGCGGAGATGTTCCGGCAAAGGGCGAGCTTCGACCAGAGCTATGACGAAGGCCGCTTCGGCCGCTTCGGCCGGCACATCCTGGGCGCGGCGATGGCGCTCGACCTGCCGTTCGGCATCGGCCCGCTGCAGTTCCACCGCTACTTTCCCGAAGACACCCATAACTCCTATCTGAATGCCTTCATGTCCGGCGGCTGGCTGTCAGGCATCTGCTATCCGACCCTGGTCTTCACCACCGTGATCCTCGGCTTCCGCCACATCTTCATCCGCGTCCCCTGGCAGCGCACCTATATCGCGATCTTCGCCGCCTTCGTCGGCATCGTCGGCGAGAGCTTCATCATCGACACCGACCATTGGCGGCACTTCTTCATGATGCTGGGCACGATGTGGGGGATGTTCGTCGCGGCACAACCCTACAAGCGCGAGGAACGATCGGTGATCGTCGTCCCTCGCGACCTCTAAGCGCCCATCAGCCTTCGGCCTCGAACGTCAATCCGGCGTTCTCGACCAGCCGCTTGATCAAGCGGTCGCCCATCGCCGCACCCGGGGTCCAGAAGCCGCCTTTCACTTCCGGCGCGTCGCGCAGCAGACAAAGCGCGCATTCGGAGATCATCTTCGCCGTCAAGCCGTAGCCGGGATCGCCCTTGCCCTTCACGCCCGCGCGAACGCGTCGCCCGTCGGGAGCAACCGCGACGTAGAGCAGGTCGAAATACCCATTGTCGCGCTTCTCCTTCGAGGGCCCCTCGCCCACCTTTGGCGCGTTAGGGCCGGTCTTCTCGGCATTCGCCGCCATCACCAGCTTCGCGTTGGCCTGGCCCTGCTCACCGTCTCCGGTAAGCACCATCTCGTCGTAGATGAAGTCCTGACCGTAGGGAAAGCCCATCAGCATGTTGGAGCGATGGACGTTGCGCGTGTTGACCAGCGCCATCGCAAACGGCGCCGCCCAGGACTGGAAGTCCTCTTCGTAGAGCGGCCTGTTGCCCGGCGGCTGCTTCGGTCCCTTGAAGCCCGGCGTCAGCGCGAACGGATCCTTCATGATCGCAACCAGGCTCAAATCACTGGTCAGCGCGGCGGCTGTCGCCTTGGCGCTGGCCGCCGTGCCGCCCGAGAGCGAGCCGCTCATTCCGCGGATACGTCCCTTGACCCGCGCCGCCGGCGCGCCCAGCACTTTCCTCGCCTGCTCCTGCACGAAGAAAACGCCGAGCTCGAACGGCACCGAGTCGAAGCCGCAGGAGAAGAGGATGCGCGCGCCGGTCTTTTCCGCCTCCGCCTGATGCTGCCCGATCATCTGATGCATCCACAGCGGCTCGCCGCAGAGATCGGCATAGTCAGTGCCCGATGCAACGCAAGCCGCAAGCACATCGGCGCCATAGAGCTGATAGGGACCGACCGTGGTCAGCACGAGCTTTGCCCGATCGACCATCGCACGAATGGACGAGGGATCGCTCGAGTCGGCCACGATCAGCGGCGTGTCGGCAGGCGCGCCGATCGCATCGCGCACCGACGCCAGCTTGTCGCGGCTGCGGCCGGCCATCGCCCATGTCAGCGCTTTGTCGCCGCGATAATGCGAAGCCAGATATTCGGCGACGAGCTGGCCGGTGAACCCGGTCGCGCCGTAGACGACGATGTCGAACTTGGATGAAGCACTCATTCTCAGATCCTTGCTACATCCGTCATTGCGAGCGCAGCGAAGCAATCCAGTATCACGCAAAGATTCTGGATTGCTTCGTCGCCTTCGGCTCCTCGCAATGACGGCAACTTCAAAATTTCATTTCTTCCCATACGACACGCTCATGCCGGCGCGGACATCGTTCTGGATCCCGTAAGGCGCGATCGGATAGCGCAGGCCGTTCCTGGCGAGCTGCTTCATCCCGGCGATCGCCTTGCCAAGATCAGAAGGCTTCAACGCCATCAACATCTCCTCGTCCGGCACGCCGCCATACCGCCGCTCGGCAAAGCACGGCAGCGACAGGCTTGGCTCGCCGGTCTTCAGCGCCCGCCCCCACGAATCCGCGCAGGCGGTCTCGCCGACCACGCCCCATTCGAACTTCTTGTAGCCCGTATATTGCAGGCCGTTGATCAGGATGATCATCTGACCGGGTGTCGCGTAAACCAGGCAGATGTCGGGCGGATTGAGGCGTCCGCTGGCCAGCGGACTCACCGCCATGGCCTGATAGCGGCCGAACGGAACCACGTCCAGCGCCTCCTGGCGCTTGCGGGCGTCCTCGGCGGTGCCGTGCCACACCCCGACATAATTGGTACCGGCAAGCCAGGCCTCGTCCTGCGGACCAAGCCCGATCACGGCGCGGCACTGCGCGCCGACGAGATCATCGCCGGTGACGCCGACCGTCCAGCCGAGGCGCGAGGCCATGCTGACGATCTGGTCGGTCGTATGCACCGCGTTCGGACGACGGATCTTCTCGACCGCTTCCATCTCATCGACGCGGGTGAACATCTTGATGCCGATCACCGTCGTCTTCAGCCGCAACAGCGCGTTGAGGTCGGCGGCCATGCCGGCCACATCCAGTCCGTCCTGCGCGCTCGCCTGTGGCATGGCAATCACTCCCTCGCTTGGGCATCGATGGCCCGCTTTTTGGCTCTGTCCAGCGAGCGTGTGTTAGACCGTCGCGTGCCACGAGGCCAGCCCCCGCCTCACAAGCTCGCAGGCTTCGCCAGGCTAGCGACTGTCCGGCCCCGGCAGCAGCTGGTCGGTGCGATCGCGCAGCCGATAGGCCAGAAGTCCCAGCCATTCGCGTACCGCGGCATCGGTGCGTCCCAATCCGACCAGTGCGACGTTCTCGAAGCTGAACAGATCGGCCCAATGGCCGACGCGCCAGTCGACCGGGTAAGGCTCGACCGGAAAGCCGGCCTTGCGAAACAGTCCGACCGAGCGCGGCATGTGATAGGCCGAGGTGACGAGCAGCCAGCGCTCGCCGGGCTTCGGCGCCACCAGCTGCTTGGAGAAGATCGCGTTCTCGTAGGTGTTGCGCGACAGCCGCTCGATGATCAGGCGATCTTTGGCTACGCCAAGGCTGGTCAGAATGTCCGAGGCGAAGTCGCCCTCCTTCGCATCGTTGGAGATCAGATTGGCGCTGCCGCCCGTGAACAGAACCCGTGCGTTGGGATAGCGGCGCGCCAGCGCTGCCGCGGCGATAAGACGATCTGCCGCCGAGCGCGTAATCGGCGTGTTGTGGATCACGGACATGTCGGCATCGACCGGACCGCCGAGCACGACGATGCCGTCCGGAGCCCCTTTGCTCGCGTCCCATTTCGGAAAGCGGCTCTCCAGCGGATACAAAAGGTAGTTGCCGAGCGGCGAGAAGGCGCAGACCGCGAGCAGCACGATCACGAGGACGAAGAGCCTGCGGCCCCATCTCGCCCAGCGCGTCGCCAGGAGAACCGCTGCGATGACACCCAGCTCGATCAGGAAATTGGTCGGCAGCAGCATCGTGCCGAGCGTTTTCGACAAGACAAAGAACATTCGGGACTCCGCGCGCGCCGCCCTGAATCGGCGCTCCCGACCTCTTACACGACAGCCGTGCCTTGCGTATCCGCCTATCTGCAGGGCGGCTGCGATTTGCTATGGATCGAGGGCACATCTTTTCCGAGCCGGATACCGGAGGCGCCAGACCGTCATGACTCACCATCATCTGCACGCAAGCCCCGAAACCTGTCACTGGGGCTTCTTCGAAGCCAAGCTGAAGCCGGTGCTCGCGATCGAGAGCGGCGACGAGGTGACGATCGACAGCATCAGCGGCGGGCCCGATGTCCTGCCGGACAGAACCAAGTTTCACGTCCCGCCGGAGTTGCTCGATGTTCACGCCAGAAGCGAGCGGATGGTGCCCGGCCATATCCTGACCGGTCCGATCGCGGTCAAGGGGGCCGAGGTCGGGGACGTGCTGGAAGTCGACATCCTCGATGTGCAGCTGCGGCAGGATTGGGGCTACAACTTCATTCGCCCGCTCGCCGGCACCCTGCCCGATGATTTCCACGAGAGCCGGCTGCTCAATATCCCCTTGGACAAGGCACGGATGGTCGGGAAACTGCCCTGGGGCCTCGAACTGCCGCTGGCGCCCTTCTTCGGCGTGATGGGCGTGGCGCCGCCGCCGGCCTGGGGCCGCATCACCTCGCTGATCCCGCGCGCGATGGGCGGCAATCTGGATAACAAAGAACTCGGCGCCGGCGCCAAGCTCTATCTGCCGGTGTTCGTGCCCGGCGCGCTGTTCTCCTGCGGCGACGGCCACGGCGCCCAGGGCGATGGCGAGGTCTGCGTCACCGCGATCGAGACCGCGCTGCAAGGCCGCTTCCGCCTGACCGTGCGCAAGGATCTCAAGCTCGACTACCCCCGCGCCGAGACCGCCACCCATTACATGACGATGGCCATGGACCCCGATCTCGACCAATGCGTGGTGCGCGCGTTGCGCGACATGATCGTGCTGCTCGGGGAAAAGCGCAACCTGTCGCGCGAGGACGCCTATACGCTCTGCAGTCTCGCCGCCGACCTGCGGGTGACGCAGACCGTCAACGGCTCCAAGGGCATTCACTGCATGATCGCCAAATCGGTCGTGCACGGGTAATCCGACTTGAGGGGCCTTACATCATTGCGAGCCACCGGGGCCGCGCGAATGCGCGGCCGGATGACAGGCAAAGCAATCCAGACCTTTCGCGGCAAGATTCTGGATTGCTTCGTCGCCGGAGCCTGCCATCGGGCTCGCCGGAGGCGAGACCCGGTGGGCTCCTCGCAATGACGTCGGGGGCATCTCGCATCCCAAACTTGTTCCCAGGCCGACCGAGACACACGTTCGCTGTCCCGCGGCACATCATGCCCGAGTTCTGCTGCAACAGTTGCCCTCTGAAAGGTCGGAGGGCGCAGGGAAGGCCAGGCGTCGGCTGACGCCTGCGGCCCGCCTGCGAAAAAAATGCAGGCGGCAGGTACCACAGGTGCAGCCGGAACGACCCGGCCTTCCCTGCGCGATGGTCTTCACGTTTATACGCAGTCTCCCTGGTGCACCGGGCTTTCTGGCCACCATTCGCGACAACGCGCTTGCGCACGTTGCGCGGGACACCAGCATCGGGGTGTCAGGACGCTGCGACTTCACGTCCGCGCGCTGCCGTTCGTCCGCGTGCATCGAGCACGCTGCGGCACCTCGCGGCCATCGCTCCCCGCCTCGCGTGTCGTGACGATCGCGCGCAACGCCCCTCCGTGCCGAGGCGGGATGCGCGCAGTAAAGCACGATTTCCGAAAAAACGAAAGGCATATTTCTGAATTTACGAAACGGTGCGAGCATTCCGATGGCACGACCGACCGGCGTTCGGGCGCTGCCCGTTCTCGCTGCCGGCCATTCCTCGCCCCGCTGAATCGGGCGATTGCCTCGCCCCTCACTAGCATCAGCCTTGAATACACGCATTTCGCGCATCTCTCGGAGGAACCCAGGCCGAATCCGCCCGTCGTGACCGACCTGCCACAGATCCCCGACCGTCGCCCTCACTGCACGTTTGCCGAGTCTCGGTCGAACGCAGAAAAATCAATAAATTTATTTCAAATTCAATAACTTAACCACTTTCGACGCAAGCACCTGTACAACTTATCCGATTCCTAATAGAGTCTAAAAAGTTACTTTTCTGTACACCGGTTACGGACTAGCTTTTGGCATGGCCACGGAAAAAGCCGAGACTGACCGCATTCCCGTAACCCTCGCCCTGGCGACCATCGGCTACCTTGAGAAGCTCGTGAAACAGGGCACCCACGGCACCAGCGTTCCAGGTGTCTGCAGGACGTTGATCGAAGAAGGCATAAGGCTCGCCATCAAGGACGGGCTTTTGTCGATCCGCGACAACGGCAGGGCGTGAACGGAGGCGTTTGAGCGCGAAGTTTCGGCGGCACGCGACGGCCAGGACGATCCAGCATGGATCCAACTTGGAAACATAGAATATGCCCGCCGACCGACCCACTGCACCTTCCACCTGGACCGAGGAACGAATCCAGCTCCTGAAACAGCACTTTGAGGCCGGGCTGACCTGCCGCGAAATCGCCGCTGAGCTTGGCGTCAGCCGCAATGCGGTGATCGGCAAGATCTCGCGCCTGGCGCTGATCCGCGACAATGGCGGTGACACCCGCCGCGTGATGCGCGCGGACGGCAAGGACGGCGTGCGGACGCGTCCGGTGCCGAAACTACGCCGGCGGATCCTGAAGGCGATTCAGATCGCGCCGGCGCCCGAGCCGGTGGTCGAGGAGACCGTCGTTGCGGTCGCAAACGGCTGCTCGCTGTTCGAGCTCTCCAAGGAGCGATGCCGCTGGCCGATCTCGACACCAGGGGCCGACGATTTCTGCTTCTGCGGCTCGAGGCCGGTCGAGGGCCTGCCCTATTGCGCCGGCCACACCCGGATGGCCTATCGCGTGGCATCGTCGCGGTAAGCGGCGAAGGCGATCACTCTTTGCTCGGTCGACGCTTTTTGCTCGGTCGACGCTTTCTGCGAGGACGTCGCGGCGATCTCGTCTCCCCTCCCCCTTGCGGGGAGGGGAGCCCACGCCCTCGCGGTGAGAGACCATCTCCCGAGAACCCCTACCCCAGCTTCCACCCCGCCTCCTGGGCGAAGCGCTGGAAGAATTCGGGCTCGTAGGCCTGTTCCGGCGATTGCCGGACGCGGAGGTCGAGCAGCTTGGCGTCCTCGCCGACCAGGATGCGCCATTGCTCCGCTTTCACGCCGTCGAGAATGATCCTGGCGGCCTGCGCGGCCGTGGTCGGCGCATCCTCCAGGAAGCTACGGGCGCGCTCGGCGGCCGCGGCCTGCACGTCCTCGTCGCTCATCGCAGCGACATCGATCCCCATGCCCTTCATGCGCTGGCGCGCCTGCTGGATCTCGGTCTCGCTCAGCCGGTCCGACTCCGTGCCGCTCTGCACCTTGCGCGAGTTCGACACGATCGAGGTGCCGATGTGACCCGGCATCACCACCGAGCATTTGATGTGCGGCGCATTGAGGCGGAGATCGTTGATCAGCGCCTCGGTAAAACCCTTCACGGCGAATTTCGCCGCGCTATAGGCGGTGTGCGCGACACCCAGGCCGACCGAGGCCCAGAAGCCGTTAACGCTGGAGGTGTTGACGATGTGGCCCTCGTCCGCTTTCAACAGCAGCGGCAAAAAGGTCCGGACGCCGAGATAGACCCCGCCCCAGCAGATGTTGAAGGTGCGCTCCCATTGCTCGCGGCTGTTGGTGAACAGGCTGCCGCCTCCACCGATGCCGGCGTTGTTGAACAACAGATGGATCCTGTCGGTTGCCTGCTGCTCCATCAGTTCGTCGCGGAAGCGCTTGAGCTGATCCTCGATGGCGACGTCGGCGATATGCGTGGTGATCCTCAGGCCCTGCGGCAAGCGCTCCGCTTCGCACAAACGCTTGGTCTCGGCCATCGCCTCGGCCGAGACGTCGCACATGGCGACATTGCAACCTTCGGCGACGAGCTGACGGGCCAGCTCCCGGCCCATGCCGGTGCCGCCGCCGGTGACGACGGCGAACCTGCCTGCAAAATCCTTCATGGAACGCTGGTCCTTCCCTTCTGCTTATTCGACGTCCTCTGCGCGGGACGCCCGCTCAGCTTAGGGCATTTCGGAGCGTGAGAGCCAGACCAGCGGTAAGCCGCGCGGGAGTTCGCACGCACGTTGAACCTGCCATCGGGCGCACGCGACGCATCAAAAAGAACAACCATCACATCGAAACAGCGCGCAGGAGGCTCAGATGGCGCACTGGCATGATCAGATGGTCGACCGCCCCGAGGCGGACGACAGCGGCGCCTACCTGACCGGCTGGACCATCAGCGGCATCGCCGTGCTCGGCACGATCGTCGCGGTCTGGCTGCTCGGGATCTGAGGCCGGCGGGAGCCCGGAACGAAGCGGCCGGGCATGGTGGTGATCCCGGAGCCGCCCACCGGTGGAGCCGTTGGTGGCTCGGGCGCTCTGCGCCAACGCGGCGTCGCCCGCGACGATGAGGGCTGCTGCCCGTCCGATCGCGGTTAGTCCCATGGTCATTTCCATTTCGAAAGACCGCAGACAAATCCTTGAATTACTTACCGTTCTCCGAACCGCGGCGGATCGCGTCGACGGTCTTCGCTGACCTCGTCGCGCCAACGCCAGCGGCTAGCCGACAGGACGCGCAGGGCTCACCGCTTGCACACAATATTGCATACAATGATGACGTACTGACTAATTTATAGTCTCAACAGACAGTCGGCGGCAAACGAACGTTATCCGACAAGAGCTATTTTCAAATATTTTCAATGTGTTTTCGAGTCGCGCCCAACAAAGCGGCGATGGCACGAAGCTTGCGAAAGCTTCCCATGAGGCTCCGCCCGAACCGGTGAAGCCGAGATAGCAGCGGACGCGCGGTCCGAGAGGGGAGCACACCATGGACTTTGGCAGGATTTCACGACGGCACCTGTTGCAAGGCGGCGCGGCGCTGACGCTGGGCGCCGCGGCCGGCTTGCGGCCGGCCTTCGCAGCGGAGACGACGATCGGCTTCATCTATGTCGGCTCCCGCGACGACTACGGCTACAACCAGGCCCATGCGCAAGGCGCGGCGGCGCTGAAGAAGCTGCCCGGGCTGAAGGTGATCGAGGAAGAGAAGGTGCCGGAGACCGACGCCGTCGAGAAGACGATGGAGTCGATGATCAATCTCGACGGCGCCACCCTGCTCTTCCCGACCTCGTTCGGCTACTACACCCCGCACATGATCAAGATCGCCAACAAGTACCCGAAGCTCCGCTTCGAGCACTGCGGCGGCCTGTGGACCGACAAGGACCCGAAGAACGCCGGCTCCTATTTCGGCTATATCGACGAGGCGCAATACATCTCCGGCATCGTCGCGGGCTACACGACCAAGAGCGGCAAGCTCGGCTTCGTCGCGGCCAAGCCGATCCCCCAGGTGCTGCGCAACATCAACGCCTTCACGCTCGGCGCCCGCCTCGCCAATCCCAAGGCCACCACGCAGGTGATCTTCACCGGCGACTGGTCGATGCCGGTCAAGGAGGCCGAGGCGACCAACAGCCTGATCGACCAGGGCGTCGACGTGCTCACCTGCCATGTCGACGGTCCGAAGACGATGGTCGAGAACGCGGCGCGCCGCGGCGCCTTCGTCTGCGGCTATCACGTCAACCAGTCGCCGCTGGCGCCGAAGGCCTATCTCACAGGCGCCGAATGGAATTGGGAGGCGCTGTATCCGAAATTCGTCAAGATGCTGCAGGCAGGCGAAAGCATCCCGAACTTCTATCGCGGCGGCCTCAAGGAAGAGGTGGTCAAGGTGTCGCCCTACGGCGAGGCGGTCTCCGAACAGGCGCGCAAGCACGCCGACGAGATCAAGGCCAAGTTCATGGCCGACGGCTACACGATCTTCAAAGGCCCGATCAAGGACAACAAGGGCAACACCGTGATCGCCGCCGGCACCGATCGCGGCCAGACCGACCCCGAGCTCGAGAAGATGGATTATCTGGTCGAGGGCGTGCTCGGAGCCACCTCATGACCTCGGAGACGGCCGATCCGTTGGACGCGGCCGTCATCGCGCCGGCCGCCGATCCCGGCTTTCTGCAGCGCTACGGCGCCTCGATCGAATATGTCCTGATCCCGGGCGCGGCGCTGGCCGCCGCGCTCCTTGCTTTCGGCGGCTTCGTCGCGCTGTTCGGCAAGAGCCCGCTCGATCTCTACTGGTATATGTATTACGGCGCGTTCGGCACCTGGTTCTCCTGGCAGAACACGCTGACCCGCGCCGCTCCTCTCATTCTGACCGCGCTCTGCACCGCGCTGCCGGCGCAGCTCGGCATGGTGATCATCGGCGGCGAAGGCGCGCTCCTGATCGGCGCGCTGGCCGCGACCTCGGCGGCGCTGGCGCTGCCGGGCATGCCGCCGCTGGTGGTGCAGTTCGCGATGGTCTGCGCCGGCATGATCGGCGGCGGGCTCTGGATCATGCTGGCCGGGGGCTTGCGCCACTATCGCGGCGTCAACGAGACCATCGCCAGCCTGCTGCTCGTCTATATCGCGCTCGCCATTCTCAATCATCTCGTCGAAGGCGCGATGCGTGATCCCTTGAGCCTCAACAAGCCGTCGACGCGCGAGATCGGCGCGGCCAATATGATCGGCTCCATTCCCGGCACCGATGTGCATTGGGGCCTGGTGTTCGGCCTGATCGCGGCGCTTGCCGCTTACGTCCTGATCTTCCACACCACCTTCGGCTTCGCCGCCCGGGTCGCCGGCGGCAACATCCGCGCCGCCAAGCTGGTCGGACTTTCCGTCGGCAAGCTGATCCTGACCATCTGTTTCCTGGCCGGCGCCTCTGCCGGGCTCGCCGGCATGGTCGAGGTCGCCGCGGTGCAGGGCCGCACCAACGCCAACCTCGCCGTCGGCTACGGCTTCACCGGCATCCTGGTCGCGTTCCTTGCGAGGCAGAATCCGCTGGCGATCGTTCCGGTCGCGATCCTGCTCGGCGGCCTCGGTGCGAGCGGCGGCCTGCTGCAGCGGCGGCTGGGCTTGCCCGACGCCTCGGTGCAGGTGCTGCAGGGCCTCATCTTCATCTTTGTGCTGGCGAGCGACGCGCTCTACGGCCGCATCGGCTTGCTGAAAGGAAAATCCTGATGGCAGACGGGTCGATCGGTTATTGGACCGTGCCGCTGGCGGTGCTCGGCGGCGCCATCCGGGTCTCGACACCTTTCCTGTTCGTCAGCCTCGGCGAGTGCATCACCGAGCGCTCGGGCCGCATCAATCTCGGCCTCGAAGGCACGCTGGTGATGGGAGCGATGAGCGCTTACGGCATCTCCTATCTCTCGGGCTCGCCGTGGCTCGGGGTGCTCGCCGCCGGAGTAACCGGCGCGCTGTTCGGGGCGCTGCATGCCGGGATCTGCTCGCTGCCGCGGGTCAACGACATCGCGGTCGGCATCGCGCTGATGCTGTTCGGCACCGGGCTCGCCTTCTATCTCGGCAAGCCGCTGATCGAGCCGACCGCAGCAAGGCTGCCCGCGATCGATTTCGGCTGGTGGAGCGACATTCCGCAGCTGCGCGCGGCGCTGCGCATCAACGTGCTGTTCCTGATCGGCGTCGCGCTGGCGCCGCTCTTGTTCTGGGCCTTCCGCACCACGCGCTGGGGCCTGTTGATCCGTACCGCCGGCGAGAGCGCGGACGCCGCGCGCGCGATGGGCCATTCGGTGCTGATGATCCGCCTGCGCGCCACCATGGCCGGCGGCTTCCTCGCCGGCATCGGCGGCTCCTTCCTGTCGCTGTTCTATCCGGGCAGCTGGAACGAGGGCTTGTCGTCGGGCCAGGGCATCACCGCGGTGGCGCTGGTGATCTTCGCGCGATGGGACCCGATGCTGTGCCTGTGGGCCTCGCTCGCCTTCGGTGGCGCCGCGGCGCTGGGGCCTGCGCTGCAATCGGTCGGCATCACCTCCGGCTATCACCTCTTCAATGCCGCGCCCTACATCCTGACGCTGCTCATCATGATCATCACCTGCTCGCCGAAGCGCAACTTGAGCGGTGCGCCGGCTGAGCTTTCGATCACCCGCTAACGAACGAGGCTGCGACATGACTGCGCGCACCATCCGCTCCGAACCCTATGCCTGGCCCTACAATGGCGACCTGCGGCCGGAGAACACGGCGCTGATCGTGATCGACATGCAGACCGACTTCTGCGGCGTCGGCGGCTATGTCGACAAGATGGGCTATGATCTTTCCCTGACGCGGGCTCCCATCGAGCCGATCAGGAAGCTGCTCACGGTGATGCGTGCGCAGGGTTTTCACATCATCCATACCCGCGAGGGCCACCGCCCCGACCTCTCCGACCTACCCGCCAACAAGCGCTGGCGCTCGCAGCAGATCGGCGCGGGCATCGGCGATCCCGGGCCCTGCGGCCGCATCCTGGTGCGCGGCGAGCCCGGCTGGGAGATCATTCCCGATCTCGCCCCCCTTCCCGGCGAAGTGATCATCGACAAGCCCGGCAAGGGTTCGTTCTGCGCCACGGATCTTGAATTGATCCTGCGCCTGCGCGGCATCGAGAACATCGTATTGACCGGCATCACCACCGATGTCTGCGTGCACACCACCATGCGCGAGGCCAACGATCGCGGCTTCGAATGCGTGCTGCTGTCGGACTGCTGCGGCGCTACGGACAAAGGCAACCACGACCACGCGCTGAAGATGATCAAGATGCAGGGCGGCGTGTTCGGCGCGGTCGCGACCTCGGCGGCGCTGATCGAGGCGCTGTCGTGAGCGCGGACCCGCCGATCGGGGTCGAAGCCATCGCGATGACGATGCGCTTCGGCGACTTCGCCGCGCTCGACGATGTCGAACTGAAGGTGCGACCGGGTTCGTTTCACGCCCTGCTCGGCGAGAACGGCGCCGGCAAATCGACCTTGGTCAAATGCATCATGGGCTACTATCGGCCGACCGAAGGGGCCGTGCTGATCGGCGGGCGGGAGCGCGCCGTTTCCAACCCGAAGGACGCGCACGCGCTCGGGCTCGGCATGGTCTATCAGCACTTCACTCTGGTGCCGGCGATGACGGTCGCCGAGAACCTGGTGCTGGCGCGCGATCACGTGCCTGCCGTGGTCGACTGGACCAAGGAGCGCGATGAGCTCGCCTTCTTCCTGTCGAAGATGCCGTTCCAGGTGCCGCTGAATGCGAAGGTCGCCGACATCTCCGCCGGCGAGCGGCAGAAATGCGAGATCCTGAAGCAGCTCTATCTGAAGCGACGCTTCCTGATCCTGGACGAGCCGACCTCGGTGCTGACGCCCGGCGAAGCCGACGAGGTGCTCGGCATGCTGCGCGACATGGTCAAGGCCGGCGATCTCACCGTGCTGATGATCACCCACAAATTCCGCGAGGTGATGGCCTTCGCCGACGAGGTCACCATCCTCCGCCGCGGCAGGCTGGCCGGGCGCGGCAAGGTCGGCGAGCTGACGCCGGACGACATGGCGCGGATGATGATCGGCGCCGAGCAGTTGACGGTGCAGCCGGCCCGCACCGGCGAGGCCGGCCCCATCAGGCTCGAGCTCGACAAGATTCTCGCGCGCGACGATGCCGGCGGAGTGGCGGTCAACGGGTTGTCACTCGCGGTGCGCGCCGGCGAGATCGTCGGCATCGCCGGCGTCTCCGGCAACGGCCAGCGGCAGCTGGTCGAAGTGCTGGCCGGCCAGCGCGAGGCGGACAGCGGCACGATCCGCGTCTCCGGCGAGACCTATCACGCAGCGCGCGAGGAGATGCGCCGGCACAAGATGTCGCTGCTGCCGGAGGAGCCGCTGAAGAACGCCTGTGTCGGCGGCATGAGCGTGGCCGACAACATCGCATTGCGCGAGTTCGATCGCGTGCCGTTTGCGCGCCGCAGCTGGTGGCTCAGCCGCACCGCATTCCGCGACAACGCCAAGCGGAAGATCGCGCGCTACAAGATCAAGACCCGCACGCCGGACACCCCGATCGCCGCGCTCTCCGGCGGCAATGTGCAGCGCGCGGTGCTGGCGCGCGAACTCGGCCACGATGTCGAGGTGCTGATCGCCGCCAATCCCTGCTTCGGCCTCGACTTTGCGGCCGTGGCGCAGATCCATGCCGAGATCATGGCCGCGCGCAACCGCGGCGCCGCCGTGCTACTGGTCAGCGAAGACCTCGACGAATTGCTCGAACTCTCCGATCGCCTTGTCGTGATGTTTCATGGCAGCCTGGTCTACGAGACCCGTGCCAGCAACGCCGACCTGACCGAAGTGGGCCGCCACATGGCGGGACACTGAACGGAGAGCGCCTGCCCAGCGGCCGTTACATCCCCCGCCTCTGCGTCGGCGCAGTCAGGGTTGCGAGGATACCCATCTGCGCGCTACAGGAATGCGCGGAATGTCTGGGCGATCAGATGCCTGGACGCGGGGGGATCCGATGCGCGCTCTGATCATTCTGCTTTGCCTGTTGCCCGAGCTGGCACTTGCTTCCCCCGTCAAGACCGATCTGTTCGGTCATAGCATTGAGATCAAGACGATCCCGCCCGACGATGAGGAGGCGCTGTTCGTCGACGGCAAGCAGATGCTGGAAAACCAGATCATCAATCTCGAAGAAAACGGCCAGATCGGATCGACCTCCTTCGCGATCGGCAGCAGCAGTGGCGGCGGCAATATCTGCGACGCATCGCCCTTCGTGCTCCGGTTCACCGCCAACGCGCCCGTACAGATCGACGGCCCGCTCGACAGCTGCAACCCTGTCGCGCACAAGATCGAGAAGGATCACGTCACCTTCGAATCCCCTGCCTTGCCCACGGCAAAGGGCGCGCGCTGGATCTGGACCGCGAATGGCTTCGGTCCCGAGCAGCCTCTGACGTTCAAGCCGAGCCCGAACAAAGGCTGGGACGCGCTGCGGCGCGGCGCCATTCATCATCCTCTCGACCTGCTGGGCCATGCCGATCTCGCCCAGCAACTGCGAAAAGAGGTGTCGGATGCGCACTACGAGGCTTTCAAGCGGCTCGTGAGCGGGCCGGGCCACGCGCGGTATGACGGCGGTCTCTTCATCGGCGAAGCCTGCCAAGCCCACATGTGCGACGATACGGCAGTCCTGATCGTGATCGACCCCGCTGCCAAGCGCATCGCGGTCGCCATGAAGGATGAGGACAAACCGGTCCTGATCGTTCCTGGCGAAGGGGCGTGGCCCGCCGCAGCCAAGCCGGTCCTGCAGAGCTGGCGGCAGAGCTGGTCGCGATAGACCTTCGCGCCGATTGGGCAACAGGGTCCGCCGACGATGGTTGCCGACGGCGGCTCGACCATCGATCGGACCAAAGATGCGAGCGGCAAAATCATGTCCGCGCCTCAAGTCGTAACCATGCTGCGACCAGCGGCATCGTGATCGCCGCATCGTGACCACGTTGACCTGGATCAGTTGCCGTCGGTCCGTCCGCTGTTACCGCGGTTCCAGCTTGATCAGACCGGGTAAGCAATATGAAGGCCTATTTCATCGGCAGCGGCATCGGCGCGCTCGCGGGCGCGGCATTCCTGATCCGCGACGGCGGCGTTGCGGGGCGCGACATCACCATCTTCGAGAAGCACCTGCCGTTCGGCGGCAGTCTGGATGGCACGGCGCTCCCCGACGGTTCCTATTCGTTGCGCGGCGGCCGCATGCTGACGACGGACCATTACGAATGCACCTGGGATCTGCTCTCGAGCATCCCGGGCGCAGGCGATCCGAGCCGGACGATCCGCGAGGAGACGATCGCCTTCAACGAGGTCCACGTCGCGCATTCGCAGGCGCGCCTGGTCGACAAGAACCGCCACAAGGTCGACGTCTCCACTATGGGCTTTTCGATGCAGGACCGGATCGAGCTCGTGCGACTGACTGAAGCCTCGGAGGACAAGCTCGGCAATTCCCGCATCACCGACTGGCTGTCGCCGCCATTCTTCACCACCAAGTTCTGGTACATGTGGCAGACCACCTTCGCCTTCCAGCCCTGGCACAGCGCGGTGGAGTTCAAGCGCTATCTGCACCGCTTCATGAGCGAGTTTCCGCGCATCGAAACCCTGGCCGGCGTCAAGCGCACCAGGTTCAATCAGTACGATGCGATCGTGAAGCCGCTGACCAATTGGCTGCAGGGCCACGGCGTCAATCTGGTCGGCGGCGCCGATGTGACGGACATGGCGATCGCGACCGAGCACGGCAAGCACGTCGTCAAACAGTTGACGCTCGACGACGCCGGCAAGATCAGCACGATCGATGTTGCCGACGGCGATCTGGTGTTTTTCCAGAACGGCTCGATGACGGATGCGACCAGCCTCGGCACGCAGGACACGCCGCCACCGCGGCTGATCAAACGGGACAGCCAAGGCTGGGCGTTGTGGGAAAAGATCGCATCGGGGCGTCCCGACTTCGGCAATCCCGCCGCGTTCAACGCATCGATCCCTGAATCCTGCTGGGAATCCTTCACCGTCACCTGCCGGAATTCTCGGTTCTTCGACGCCATGCAAGCCTTCAGCGGCAATGAGGCCGGCACCGGCGGGCTTGTCACCTTCACCGATTCCAACTGGCTGATGTCGATCGTGCTCTATCATCAGCCGCACTTCCTCAACCAGCCGAAAGACGTCCAGGTGTTCTGGGGCTATGCGCTGCACCCAGAGCGCATCGGCAATTTCGTCGCCAAGGCGATGTCCGATTGCGGCGGCGCCGACATTCTCAAGGAGCTGTGCGGCCATCTCAACTTCGACGTCTCGGTGTTCGAGAATGCGACCTGCGTGCCCTGCCGCCTGCCCTACATCACCAGCATGTTCATGCCGCGTCACAAGAGCGACCGACCACTGCCGGTCCCGGCGAATTCGAAGAACCTCGCCTTCGTCAGCCAGTTCGTCGAGATCCCCGATGACGTGGTTTTCACGGTGGAATACTCGGTGCGCGCGGCGCAGATCGCGGTCTATCAGTTGCTCGGCATCGGCCGTGCGATTCCGCCGATCACGCGGCACGACAAATCCTTGCGCGTGCTAATCGAGACGGTGGAGAAAGCATTCGCCTGAAGGGCGCAAGTTCCATCGCCCCGATTGGGCCGTGCCCTCTCCTCATTTGCGACGAAAGCCAGTCAAGAGAGCGCCAGAGTTGCGATCCCCCCTTGCGCGAGGCAGCAACTCCGGGAGATCTCCCTTGAAGAAACTCACTTTGGTTGCGACCGGCTTGCTCGGCGCGATGGGGTCTGCACAAGCCGAGTCAGGCCTTGCGTCCTACTATGGAGGGCGTGGTCATCACGGCGAGATGACCTGCGCGCATCGGACGCGGCCGATGGGCAGCATGATCACCGTCTCGCATAATGGTCGCTCGATTCAATGCCGCGTGAACGATCGTGGGCCGTTCGTGCGCGGGCGCGTGATCGATCTCTCGGTCAGCGCGGCACGCGCGCTTGGGATGATGAATGCCGGCGTCGCGCGGGTTTCGCTGCAGTGAATTCAGTATCCGAGCAGCGCCAATCCGACCCAGCTCACGGCGAACAGCGATACCACCGATGTTGCCGCAGCAACGACAGACAGTGAAATCTTCAAAGCCTTGAGGACCATACGCGCCTCCTCAACAATAGCGCCAGCATCGGGATCAACCCGGCGCCGACCTGAAATGTCCTGGAAAATCGGCTCATTGGCGAGCCAAACTCTCCATTGGTGCGCGTGGGATCGAAAAGGTTCAATGCCGGCGTGCGGCTCCGTCCGATCCCATGCGCCCGATGCAAACACCGTTTAGGGGTCAACGGTTCCCTGCATTCGAAAGCGGCCCACATTTTTTTGGCGACGAACGCGATCACGCGCTCGACGGCGCGAACGCGCATCACGGCGGCCGTCGCATTCATGCGCACGGATTGCCGCAGCCCAGAGTGATCACCCGATTTGAGCAGACGTGCTGCTCAGTTCAGCGGCAGCCCGCGGTCGTGGCCAGCCTACGGATCGACCGCGGTCACGATCCAGAACGAGGCTGGCACCAGCACCGTCTCGCCCCTGGCGTAACGCGACAGCGCCGCCTTGACGGCGGTGGCCGCCGCCGCAACAGCCTCGGTCCGCTGGCCCGCAACAGCGCGGCACGCCGGACCGATCGCAAGCGCGGTCGACGCGGCGCCCTCGAGGCCGCCGTCTGCGCCCATATCGAGCGGAAGCTCGCAATGTTCGAAGCGGATCCGGCGCAGGCCGACTTCGCCCAGCACATGCTCGACCCAGTCGCGCGAGGCGAAGGCGAAATCGTCCGGCGCATGCGGCGCGAGGCCGGTCAGCTTCGGCACGTGGTCGTAAACCGCCTGCAGCGGCTCCAGTGCCCACGGGTTGTCGTGCAGCTCGCCCCAGCAGGCAAAGGCGATGCGGCCCTCGGAGCGCAACGCGGTGTGGATATTGAGGAAGGCGCGGACCGGATCGGCGAAATACATCGTGCCGAGGCGTGAGATGACGAGATCGGCGCTCGCGGCCGTGAAGTGATGCACCATCGCATCGCCCTGCATGAAGGTGACGGGGGCATCGGCCGGCGCGAGATCGTTGGCGCGCACCAGCATCGGCGCAGACACGTCGACGCCCACGACCTGGCCACCAGCACCGACCTTGTCGGCCACCGCGATCATGGTGGCGCCACAGCCGCAGCCGATGTCCACCACGCGCTCGCCGGGCTGGATCTCGGCGCGCGCGATCAAGCGCTCCTGGATCGGCGTCAGCATATGGTCCAGCGCGGCCTGCCGCTCGACCCAGCGCTGCCCGCCCACGCCATTCCAGAACGCAATCTGCTCGGCGTTCTCAAAATGGCCGAAAGAAATATCGGGGGCGGTATCCATGGCTGCGATCCAAATTCCGGTTTCATTCTCAGCATCGTGCTGATGAATCTCTTTCCGGTTCCAAAACGACGTTCTCAAATTCCATCAGTGCTCTGCGGTCTTCAGCTGCCCTGCGTCAAGCTCGGAACGGCCCGGGCGACCCCGCCCGCCGTCCGGCCACGGCGCAAAATGTTGCCCGACGGCTACAGCCCCGCGGCTGCCATTTTCGATGGGTATCAGCGCATTGCCATTCATTTCAATTCATGTCATTCGGCGCAGGTGATACACCTAAAACAAGCTATGAACACAATAACAATCTGAAGGTGTTCTTGAGGTATGTCGCTGCGATTCCGGGCTGACATCGATTACCTGCGCGCGGTCGCAGTCATTTCAGTTATCGGCTTTCATTACGGCATCCCTGGTTTCCAGGGCGGCTTCGTCGGCGTGGATATCTTCTTCGTCATTTCCGGCCACCTGATCACCCGCCTGATCTGGGCGGGAATTCATGCCGGCAATTTCTCGTTCTGGGAGTTCTACGACCGCCGCGCACGCCGGCTGCTCCCGGCGCTGTACGTCATGGTTCTCGGCACCGGCATCGGGGCCTGGTTCCTGGCGGCGCCCGACGATTACCGCATGTTCTTCGAGAGCGCGGTGTCGACCGTCCTGTTCTCCTCGAACATCTTCTTCTGGCTCCAGGCCGGCTATTTCGATCTTCCATCCGTCGGCAAGGTCCTGATCCATACCTGGTCGTTGGCGGTCGAAGAGCAGTTCTATTTCTTGTTTCCACTCCTCACCGTGCTGTGGAGCAAGCGCTTTCGGGATCCCACCACGCGGCTGTCGCTGATCCTGCTGCTCGCCGGCACGGTCGCCCTCTGTATCGCCGACGAACTCCTGATCAAGAACTCCGCCCCAGCGGCCTTCTATCTCTCGCCGTTGCGCGGCTGGGAATTCCTGATCGGCGGCTTCTCGTTCCTGCTCGAGCGCTGGTCGCCCGCCGATGTCCGATGGCGTCTGGCCATGGCAATTGCGGGCGCGCTCCTGATGTTGGCACCGGTCGTGCTGTTCACAGGCGCGACCAGACTTCCCGGCTTCCAGGCGCTCATTCCTTGCCTGGGCGCGGCGTCGTTCATCATGGCCTTCAACCGGGAGGACGGCCGTCCGATTCCGCTGCCGTTCAGACGCACGGGCCTTTTCCTGGGCAGGATCTCCTATTCACTGTATCTGTGGCATTGGCCGGTGTTCGTCCTCGGCACCGTCGCCATGCCCATCACATGGGCGGGCTCGCCGACGGCGATCACGGGACTACTCGCCTGCTCCTTCGCCCTCGCCTACCTGTCCTACCGGCTGGTGGAAACGCCGGCGCGAGGCCGCACCGCGTGGCTTGGCATCAGGACTTCGGGCCTGATTGCGACTGCCGCGACGATTCTGTTGGCGATCGGCGCCGCCGGCATCCTACAGCGCGGCTTTCCGGATCGCTTCCCGCAAACAGCCCAGCGCATGTTGCGCTACACTGCGGCGACGATGGCTCCACTCTACGGCGCCCCCAACTGCTTTCTCGAACCGGACGAGCCGTTCGCACACTATCGGCGGAGCGAGTGCCTGACGCCGGCGAGCAACAAGATCAACATCCTCCTCTTCGGCGACAGCACCGCGGCACACTACGTCCCGTCCCTGCGCAATCGTCTCGATCCGAACCGTTACCATCTGCTGCAGCTCACCTCCGGCAATTGCTCGCCGTTCGTCGACCTGCATCACGACACGTCGCGGAACTGCGATGAGCTCAACGCGACGTTCCGTCGTGTGCTGCGTGACCATGGCATAGCGGCCGTGATCCTGTCCGCCCATTGGCGCAACTACATCGACCTGTACGGATCTTCCGACACCAGCAAGTTCGACGCATATCTCGAGGCTACCCTGTCAGCCACTGAGAATGCCGGCATTCCCGTCCTGATGTTTGGCCCGTCCATCGAATTTCCGGGGCCGCTGGCCGCAAACCTGGTGCGCTACGAGCTGACACATCTGCCGACGGGTGAGATGCTGAAAGTGACACCGGCGAGCTTTACCGCGGACACGCATGTCGCCGCGCTCGCGGGTCGCCATCGCAATGTGCAATTCGTTTCGGTGCTGGCCGCGGTCTGCCACGGTCACACATGCCCGCTGACGGTCGATCCCGAAACCACGCTGGTATGGGACACGATTCATCTGACGCCGGAGGGCTCCCGCCACGTCGTGCAGCGGCTGGCCCCGGCGCTGGACGGCTTTCTTGACCGACTTCACCCGGCTCCTGAACTGGTCCAGCAGACCGGCGCACCGCTGGGCCCGATCGGGCCGGTGCTCCGCTGACCGCCCGCGCCATCCTGCATCTTCGGCTCGTCAGCCTGGAGCAAGGCCACGTCGTGCGCGCTCAGAGCGCGGCCGATCAGATGGTTCGGGCCGTCCACACGAGCAAGAAAAAAGCCGGCCCCTTGGCCGGGGCTATCGCATATGCCCCAACTCGGCCCGGGGCCTCATAGTTCGAGACGTGCCGCATGCGGCGCTCCTCACCATGAGGGTCTGCCATCTTGCCGCGAACAAGCCCCCGTCTTGAAGAACTCGCCGGAGGCAAGCGTCTCGAAGGACGGCCGCAGGAGAGATCGTCGATCGCACTTTCCGATATACGATGGCCCGTTCTGAGGGAAAGCCAAACGCGGACAGCTGAGGTAATTAGTCCGGCAACAAGCCGCGTCGTGCTATCTGTCGAGACGGCAAGCCGAACGCAGTTCGGTTTCCAAATGCATCGGCAGAGCCGTCCACTACATCATCGCGTAGGCGCGACGGAAGGCGACCGCACCTGCCAGGGACCGCGGACGAGTCCGCACGGCGTGACCGTCATTGCCGCTGCGCACGACCCACTGTCCGTTCTCCTGACCGACAATCTGCCCGACGTGATGACGCCAGACGACGATGGCCCCCACCGACGGACCGCCTGCATTGACGCCATAGCGGGCCCAGGAGATGGCACGGTTGTACTGCGGCCCCGGATCCTGGCCCACCTGCGTGCGCATGTACCAGCCGCACCAGGCAGCAGGCCGCCCCATTGCGGAATGCGCATAGTGCCTATGACCGTGAGCATAGTGCCGGTGATGATGACGATGAGTTCTGGCTTCTGCGCTTGATGCAAATACGCAAAGCATTGCCGTAGCAGCGACGAGTTTACGCATACGAATGTCCTTCGTGCTGTTGAATGGAACGACCGCAACAAGCGATCAGCAATGGAGCCGCTCAAAGGACGATGAGACGTCTGCGGCTAAGCGCGCGGAATTGATCCGGCTGTTCGGGCTTTAAGAAAGCGCAGATGGCCAAAATATGGCAGCCATCATGCATAGGTTAATGCTTGAGGCTACGACTTCGCGCACCGGAACCAATATCTAAGCGAGAGACGACTACTAACCACAACCTTTCGATGAGATAAACTACCCCTCGCAATCACGCTTCGATTAGCTACGCCACTCAATATTCCAATCAATTCTCCGCCGATTGCAGCGTGATTGACAGCATCGAGCGTAACTACGATCCTAGAATCGAATGGTCTGGCAGACCGTCAGCACGGCACAGCTTGTTGATCGATCTGGTCGGCGTAAGCTGCGAAACGCGAGAGCCCGATAGCAGCTAATTGCCTGAATGCCACTCTGAACGATATTCATCGAACGACTGATCGATCGTGTGCCGCACGCGCAATCCAGCACTCATCCACACGAAGTAGCGACCGCCCTGGAGCTTAACGTTGATGAAAGCGGCGAGAACTTTGAGACCGCCGCCGAGAAAATTATTGGATTTCCGAAAGTCGCGAAGAGAGTGCGAGCATGAAGTCCCTGACGTGAATCATCGTGCTTATGGTCCTGCGACGCAGCATAAACGCCAAGTCTATGTGAAATGTAATTTCTCCAACCATCTTTGAAACATCGAAATTCCTTGGCTGCCCCTGAGTAGAATTTAAGAAATTCCGCTTTCGTATGACCTTTCGGCCATCACACTGCTGATCAAATAGGATCTGAAATCCGAAGAACTTGTGCGGCCACGAATGATAAGCCGACGTAGTATCCCCTGCCGGGTGAACTTTGGCCGCAGCGAGCCTCGCGGCGAGCGGTCGCTCATTGCTTACGGGAGCTTATGCCCGACATGAGCCATAAACGCCTTCGACGATGGGCAACGCGCACCCCGCGCACGATAAACTTCCGATGGCGTCGATATCTTGCTGGCATTGTTGCACAAGTCGCCCACAGAGTATGGCTTATCCTAACGCCTGTTGTTGCCGACTTAGCTCACGCAGGATCGCCTTAATGTCTGCAATAGAAAGAAGTCCCTCTTGATTTATCCAATCGACGCTGTTTTCAAATCTATTTTCACTGAACTTCCAGTACTCCAAGAGCAGATGTTTTGCTGCAACCTCTTCGTCAACATTCGCCCTGTTACAGTATCCGATCGCCTGCCAATCCCATCGCCATGGATAGGAGTTATCGTTAAACATGCGTAGCCACAGGACCCAGTACTTCTTTCGCGCTTGGAGATAGAACGCACTGATACCATTGTTCACGGGGCCTTCTGCCCACTCGACCTGGACCAATAGTTTGGGTGATCGGGGTACACCCTGCTTTGGCACCACGTCCGGCGCGAAATTCCCGTAGCCCACCTCGAAATCGAACGGGACTGGACGAGACGGCAGGGATACCACTTCAGAAATTCTTTGCTGCGGCATTTCCGACGGCAACATCTGGATTTTCGGTAAGCGGCTCATTGTACGAACCTATATAGTAGCCCTGCTTAGCGTCTGGCCTGCTGCTCATCGACATAACTACACAGGTCGTACGTTCCAGCTATTCCAGGTTATTTTTTACTGGCGGGTCGTCATCAAGAATGAATTGTTTGCGTAGCGCCTCCACCGCCTCGCCTCGGTTCAGAAAAATGCCGAAGACATGACGCGACGTTTCCCATCCTGAGCCCCAGCACACGATAACAACGATCTTGTTTTCTTGCTCATCGCAAAACCAAATACCGGGTGTCACATCGTCATCCGGAGCCTCAAACGCGTTCTTTACCTGCCACCTGAGCATGAGGCCAACTTCATCATCCGTAGGATCGGATCCGCCTGAATTGAGCAATTCCGCCCTTTGCTGACCAAGATGATCTTCCAGTGCTAACCAGTCTGGCTCAAGCGGTAGCACAGTCGCAGTTGAGCTGTCGCGTGGAAGCGCATGGCCAAAAAACTCACCTCGTTCGGAGATCAATTCGTCCAGATCGATTGCCAATAGGTTTCCCTCCACAACCATACACTTTCATTTGGCTTACCTAGCTTTACCGTTGTTGTCAGTGCCCTTTCCTCTGTATGCAATCGTGAGCATACGTTCCATTATTTGACAATCTCTCCGCACCCATTAGACCGTGAATGACGGGATGGGACGTGACACTTTAGAAGTTCAACATCAGCTTGGGGATGACCGCCTACGATGGCCCAAAGGATCGAGATTGCGGCATTCAGCGGGTACACAATGGCTGGTTCATGGGATCAGCGCCTCTTCTGTACAATCTGCGCTGACGGTACAATCTCATTGCGTGCCGAGTTGCGTGGCGATGGGCCAACTTATAGGCCAAAGGGAGCCCGCGGTATTCGCACTGCTCAGCAATTTTTGGACGGGGTCAGCGAGGCGACTGAGATGTCCTCGTTAGCTGACCACATCGACTATGAGCGTGTGTGCGCTGCATTGTCGTCATCATGCCCGAAGCTCGCTGATGATCTAGCCCGGCTCGTCGGCTGTGACACAGAACCTGAGTTACCGCAGGAAATAGAGAAGATCATCTGCATGATCCTGGCTTCAAAGGGTATCTATCCAAGCACGTGCCGGAGCTTGCTGGATCGGCGCATCAGATACGAAAGGACGCGCAAGGTACTTGTTGATCACTATTTGTCGTTCGGCCAGCTCCCTGATAGCCCGATCGCAGTTGATGGACATCAGATTGCACTGCAGGAGTTTCAGTCACAGAGAGACTAATTCTTCCGGAGGACCCGCACCAATAGGCGGGGTCCTCGCCAGCCGGGTCCCCGCTCGCTGCGATGCGCCGAGCATCACGCCAACCGGCGGGGGAAAGGGCATGAAACCAAATAAAGAAAGGATCAGCGAAGGATCAGGATAAGTTCGCCTTCTTTCGCTCTTTTAAGCTTAGATCTCGTAAGCTACTGGTTTTTCGGTTGAATTTTGGTCGGAGCGGCGGGATTCGAACCCACGACCCTTAGTCCCCCAGGCGCAGGTAAATAATTGAAATTGTAAGATTTTTCACAAGTCAAATCGCAGCAACTTTTTGCATAGCTCGAAGCTCGGCGCTCTCTTGCAACGACCACTTTCCTTGTTCCACGTTGCTCGATAGACACTCTTCGTTTCGTCGCTGCTTCTCCGGAAAGCTCTAAATTTTTCGATTATTTCGCCTATTGCGAATATTTCGATTACCTCTTATCTATCTTGTCAAGGCTATCAACCCTGACAAGGGGCACAAATATGACAATTCCCGCATACGCTGAGGAACTGGGCGGCCGTCTGCCGTCTGAGGCTGAAAAGGCGTCGGCCAACCAACTGCGCACGATTCTCGCCGCTCACGCCGCGGGAGATACGACTTTGCGCGTTCTAGACGAGCAGAAGAAAACCAGGGAGATCACCCTAGGCCCAGCCCTGTCGGCGCTCCTCATGGAGCTGCTCCGTCACGTTGGGAAAGGCGACGCAGTTACGCTCGTGCCCGTGCACGAGATGCTTACGACACAGCAAGCGGCCGATATCCTCAACGTCTCGCGTCCGTTCCTCATTTCTCTGCTCGACAAGCGCGAGATCCCCTACGACACCGTGGGGCGTCACCGTCGCATCAAGGCAGAGGACCTATTCGCGTACAAGCGAAGCAGAGACCAAAAGCGACGCGAGGCCCTTGAAGGACTCGCTGAACTCGACGGGGAGCTGCTGTAGGCCTTGTTTGCGAATCGCTTCACGGCCTTTGTGGACGCCTGCACGCTCGTCAGCATGCTTAGGCGGAACCTGTTGCTGACCCTCGCCGAGGCGGAATTTTTCCGCCTCCGCTGGTCAGGAGAAGTGCTCGACGAGACCCAAAAGGCGCTGGAGGAGATTCATCAGAAACGCGGGTTTCAGGATGCCGTCGCCCGTGCAGCGCGAGCCCGTGTCTCCATGGAAACCGCCTTCGAAGACGCTATGGTCGACGGGTACGATCATCTTTTGCCACTCGCCGCGGAGCTGCCCGACAAGGACGATGCGCACGTCCTGGCAGCAGCAGTCAAAACCCAAGCGTCCATGATCGTCACGGAGAACCTGAAAGACTTTCCTTCAAAGATCCTCTCCGCTCTGAACGTCGAAGCGAAATCGGCTGATGAATTCATAGCAGATACGATTGCGCTCGATCCCGGACGGGCTGTCGCGGCAATTCGCCAGATGAGGGAGAGGTTCAAGCGGCCCGAGAAAACCGCGGAAACACTACTCTTAGAAATGGAGGCCGACGATCTGCTCGAAACCGTCAACCTGTTAAGGCCCTACGTCGAATCGCTCTGATCGCTGATTACGGAATCGGTCTATCCGGCCGACATCGGGTCATCAGTGCGACCACCGGCCACAGCTCTCTCTGTCGCCCATCCGTGAGAGACGTTGAATCAAGTCAACGGCCGACATTCACGCCGGACGGAAGGACCAGAGCGACTCCAGGCTACGATCAGCTCCCATGCAACAGACAGAATGATAGGGCCGATGAAGAGCCCAACAATTCCATGCGCAAGCGTACCTCCGATCACACCGATCAGAATAACGAGGGTCGGCGTCGTCAGGCCTCGTCCCATCACCAGCGGCTTCAAAATATTGTCGAGAATGCCTACGAGGCCGAGGAATAACGTCAGCGGGACTGCGGTGGTTAAGTCCTTGTCAGTCCAGATCCAGACAATGGCTGGCAGCATGATGATCGCAGCGCCGATCTGCACGATAGAGAGCAGCAGCACGAGCAATGCCAAAAGGCCGGCGATGGGAATACCGGCCAGTTTGAACCCGACGCCAGCCAGAAACGCCTGAATGACCGCTATGCCAATCACACCTTGAGCTACTGCGCGGATGGTCGCACCTGCCAGGTCCACGAAGTGCTCGCTCTGCTCGGGTACGACCTGCGACAGGAAGGCTCTCCCACCAGCCGCGAGCTGCGGCCCAAAGGGAAAAATCAACCCGGCCGCCGCGACCGACAGCAGAAACTTGACGGCGCCGACGCCCGCATCGCCGACAAGACTCAGAAGCGTGCCGGCGAACGGCTTCATATACGGCGTGATCTGAGGCAGAACCGAGCGGAGATTGGTCGAAGCCTGATCCCAGAAATCGTAGAGCTGCGTTCCGACCAGAGGCCAGTTCTTGATCGCGTGCGGAGGCGACGGAATGGCCAGATCGCCCGCGCTGACCCGTTGGGCAAAGTCCTTGATGCCCTCCATGGCGCCGAACCCGAGCCAGGCCACCGGTCCGATTACGATGGCGAGATTGATCGCCGTGAGGATTCCCGCTGCAAGCTTTGGTCGGCCACCAAGGGACTTGGACAGCAAAATGAAGAGCGGGTTGAAGGCAACCGCAAGCACGACCGCCCACGCCAGAATCGTCACGAACGGACGGATCAGGACAAAGGTCCAGACGATCAAAAGGGCAAGCAATCCAAGCCGGATTACAAGCTGGATGGTATCGTCTGACGTGAAAAGCTGACGCATCCTCCTCACGACCCGCCATCTCCACGGTCTGGTTTCAGCCAGATGTTGATGCTGACCAGAATAACCCAGAACGGAAAGACCCCCGGGCTCCGGTCTATGTAGTAGCTGCCCAACCAGGAGAATTGCAGCGACTGCATATCCGCCGTAAGCGAGCCATCGGGGCGTAGGCCTCGTCGCGCCCACCTTTTCCGGATGTCAGCCTCTACGGAAAGATGCGCAACTTGCTTGATCTTGATCAATGGTCTGAACGACAGGCCATGGATCGATGGCATCCGTTCTCAACGAAGGGAGGTCTGCATGAAGCGTAACATGCTCAACAAGGTGCTCGTGACGACCGCCGTGGTCGGCTTGGGGATTTTCGGCTCGCTGGACTGGTCGTCCGAAGGACCCTCGCTGTCCTTAGGCAAGGCGGAAGCACGGGTCGGCCGGCCAGCCACGCCTGCGTCTGTCGCGGGCGTAGCGCGCCGCACCACGAGGCGCACGGTCAGGCGCGGCGCGGCCGTTGGTGCTGCAGCCGCAGCGGGCACGGCGTGCGTGCGCGTGCTGGTCAATGGAGCCTATGTCTGCCGCTGACCCGTCGTTGCATTTCAGCCGCAAACGCCAACCTGCGGATGTCCGTCCGCGGGTTGGCTCAAGCTGACGTCGTGACGTCTTGGCACGACAACTCGCTCACGCGGTGAACCCGAACATGAATTCCTCAATTCCTCGCCTCTCGGAAGGATCAAGCAGCGACGCGCAACGTCCCGGCTGGATGAGTTTCGCGGGATATTCAGAATCGTGCGCACGAGCGCGCTGAACATTCCGCAATGGCTTGGAGCTCGGCAGCCAATGGCACGAGAACACGCCTCGACCATTCCGGTGGCTGCTCCGGCGGAATGGGCAACGATGTGGAGGCTTTTTTGCAGCGTTCTGTTCGCTTTTCGTCTCGCGCGGTAACGGCGCCGAAAACCGAAAAAGCATTTCCCATGGACACCGTCGCCAGCGCACTGCGGCGCATCATCGGCGACAAGCCGGCGACAGTGCAGCCCGACCTGAAGCTTGTCGGCTGAAACATTCATCGCCTGCCGGAGGCCGGTGTTCTGCAGGATGCGATCCGGCGTTGTGCCACCGCGGTGCGCGAGAGCCGATCAAACGACTGGTTTGTTCTGGCCCGCACCGGCTTGGAAGCGGCTGTCAGATCTGCCGATGATCTGAGGGAGCTGTTCGATAGCGCCACGCCGTGCCAGTTCAGAGCTGGTGATGTCCGCTTTGCCCCAGAACGCGAAAATCAGAGCCGCGCACCGGCATGTCCGTGAAGGGCTATGACCGCGCATTCGGGACGGTCAACGGGGCAAGAGCTATACGATGAGCCAATTTGACTGTCTTCCATTGATCTTGCCGGTTAATGCCTAAATCCGGCGGATGGAATTGGCGCAGCTAGAGATGGTTGATAGTTGCGCGGAAAGACTATTTCTGAACGTGGCTGAGATACTATTGGCGCCAGCGCCGGGGTCCTAGCCAGCTCCCGAGCCTCTCTAGCTAAGTCTCGCGTACGTTGCGCAATGTCCCTTTGAAATCGAGCGTGCTCGTCTAGGCGCGTGCTGGTCTCTAACTGGCGTAGGGCAGCATCATTCATGCCGTGTTCGCGCAGAGACCTTGCAGTTTCCATTGCGCGATGCGCTTCCCTCATGGCTTCTTCGCTGAACTTGCGGGCCTCGGCAGACACGCGGTCCGCTTCCCATGCCGTATTAAACCATTCTGTTCTGGTGGGCGGCCTATCTCGCTCGGGGGCAAAGGACGGGACTATTGGCTCAAGCGGCGATGGTTGCGCGCCGCCACCCCGCAATTTTGATCGGCTTTGAATAATTCGAGCAATTCCCGCTGCCTCATCTGCTTCCAAGACCCCCAACTGAGTCCAACTTCGGTCAGAATGCTGCTCAGCTTGCTGCAGTTGCTGTAGAACCCACTCTCCGCTTTGCTCAGCCCAAATCGCGAACTGCTGTGCTTGCTGCGCCGTAATCTGCTGTTGCAACAAGTCTTGCTGTTGCTGCAGCAGCAAGGGAGTCATTATGTCAGGCAGCGGAACGGGCATGATTTGCATTGGCGGCAGCATCAGAGGAAGCGCTGGCACGTCAAATGGCTGCGCTGACGCGGGAGACCCCGTCCCGTGGAGCAGGAGGCCGGTCACGATTCCAGATATGAGGTAGCGCACCGCTTTGGCATACCTGGTCATGCCACCTCCTAATGTTGGATGAGGCGCAGCCAATATCTGTGACATCTGCCGCTAGCGGGCTTGATCTGGATCAACCTGGATGGCGAGGGCGCGCCACACTCACCCCGACAGCCGGCGAGCATCTTAATGCAGTCGGGGTTGGTAGGCCTCATTTGCTGCCAATCCCCACGACCTGAGGTCTGCTTTAAGCTCGATTGCGGGCTTGGCTGTGGCATGACGTTCGCCGAAGCGAGCTAGCAGATCGATCATCTGCCGGGACAATTGCTGCTCTCAGACCGCAAATACGGCGGAATAAATGTGCCAAAGATGGCCGAGGAGGATGGACCAGAGGCCGAGCAACTGCTTGCCAAGCCTGCGAGAGGCCGAGGTGCTGCTACCGGCGGCGTGAGGAGGGCCCAGGCCATGACTGAGACCGAAGACAAGGTGCGCAAGATGCTGAACATCGAGCAGGTGCTACAGCTCGTGCCGGTCAGCCGCAGCACCCTGCTCAGGATGGTCTCCAAAGGACAGTTCCCGCTGAGCCACAACATCAGCCCGAACCGCTGCGCTTGGTACGAGCACGAGGTCCTGGCTTGGCAAGCCAATCTGACGGTCAACGATCGCGTGAGCCGGGCCTCAAGGCGCCGGGCGTGACACTAAGGACAGAGTAAGGACAGAGCCAATTTTGCCTCTAAAATGTTCTTCAGCAAAAACGCCTCAGAAATGAAAAAAGCCCTGCATTTGCAGGGCTTTATGTTTGGTCGGAGCGGCGGGATTCGAACCCACGACCCCTAGTCCCCCAGGCGCGGGTAAGTCATTCAAATTGCAACGGTATCCGGGAAACCGCAAGGTCAACGCATCATTGATTTCATTGAGCTTTCTGCCGCGACTGGAAACCAGAGATCGATCTGCCCCACCGTGCTGAGCCGCGCGGAAATCCCAAAGAACATTGACGGCTCGAGAAATGTAGCGTATACGCTACATATGCCTGCCATTAAGAGAACCGACGAATTTTCCGGTTGGATCAAAAGTTTGCGGGATGCCCGCGCAAAGGTGAAGATCCTTGCTCGGATTGATCGCCTTGCCCTCGGCAACCCGGGCGATGTCGCACCGGTCGGCGAGGGCGTCAGTGAAATGAGGATACACTACGGCCCAGGTTATCGGGTCTATTTCGTTCAACGGGGCGAAGAAGTCGTAGTTCTGCTCTGTGGCGGCGACAAAGCATCGCAAAGCGCGGACATCGCGGAGGCCAAGAAATTAGCTGCCAATTTGGAGGACTGAGCCATGACCAAAATCAAACCGTACGACGCGGCCGAGTATCTCGATAGCCCCGAGACGATTGCCGCCTATATCACCGAAGCTCTGGAATCCGGCGATCCCTCTCTCATCGCGATGGCGATCGGTGCCGTCGCTCGCGCCAAGGGTATGGGCGAAGTCGCGGAGAAGGCCGGTCTGTCGCGCGAAAATCTCTATCGCTCGCTTGGTGGCCAGGCAAAGCCAGAATTCGGCACTATCCTCAAGGTGCTTCAAGCCATGGAAATCAGCCTGATCGCTCAGCCGGCCCAAAACCAAGCGGCCTGAGCATCGGAAGCAGTGCAAATACGCAAATGAGCGGCTGAATTAAATCAGTGGCCCGGGCATCGCCATTTTCTCAAGAGCAACAAGTATGAGCACCCTCGGCAAGAGACTGATACAGGCCGCAAACGAAGGCCGCGCGATCGCGCGCGGTGAAGCGGACCCTACGACTTACGAAACGTTCGTCCCGGCAGAGATCGACGTAAAGGCGATCCGCGCGCGGCGCGGATTAACTCAGGAGGAGTTTTGCCTGCGCTACGCCCTTAGCTTGGCCAGCCTCCGCGATTGGGAACAGCGGCGATACTCTCCCGATCCCACCGCCCGCGCCTATCTGACGATCATCGACGGGGCGCCAGAGGCCGTTGAGACGGCCCTCACACGGAAAACGGCGGCGGCTTAATCAGCCGCCGTCGCCCGGCGGCCACGATCCGCCGGTTCGACCGAACTTGGCCCCGCGAGCGCCCTCTTCACCGGCTACGGTCCGGCCCGCTCCTAGCGTACGTAACGGCCTCTAGCATGCCCAGCCATCCCCCGGATCCGGACGTCGACGATCTCGCGCCAACCGTGCCGAAGCTCACGGATTACAACGACGAGCACATCTCCACCTATTTGCGGATGCTCGACGCCGCGGCAGAGGGCGCCTGACTGGCGTGAGGTCGCCCGAATCGTGGCTGCATCGTGACCCGGACGACGATGCTGAGCGGACTTGGCAAGCCTACGAAAGCCACTTGGCGCGAGCGCGGTGGATGTCCAGCTTGTGGGGTATCGGCTGTTGCTGCGGCGGGCGGCCCCATAGCTCGAACATATCGGGACCCTCCCTAGTGCGCTCGGAGGGGCGCTTCGTGTTCCTTGTCTGTTCTTAAATTGATGGGGTTGATATTGTTCCCAGGTTCAACCTGCGATTCGCCAAACCAATGGAGGTCTTCATGGCGAAGAAAGAGCGTATCGTTCCGCCGAAGAAAAGTACTGGCACCCAAGCCAGTGGCGGCTTGAAAAAGGGCAACCCTGTTGCGGCCCGTGTGATGGCCGATTTGTCTGTAGCGAAGCGCCAAGGCGCCAAGCGTCCGCCGGGACGAAAATGACTTCATGTGAGCCGCCTTTCGAGGGGAAGGCGGACTTTGGAATCAGCATACCCCCGTACGCATGCCGACTATCCGGGTGTCCAACCCCCGCGATAGTCGGCATAAGTATTTTGGCGGGTGAAAACCCTTTGCCAGCTCTCAGGAAATTCATTTGACACGCCCTTCGAATCGGCAAATAAATAGCCTCTTGCTTTCTTATGAACTCACACCAGATTGCCCAGAGAAACGCGGAGGCGGGCTTTGCCCGCCGACCGGAGGCCGCGTTTCTCTGGGCAATCTGGTGTGAGTAGTCTGTTGACGAATCCTCTGCGATGATGGGATTTGCAATGGCGGCCATCCGTGGAGACGCAAAATGGCGATCTCAGAAAAGTTGACCTTGTTGTCTTTTAGCGTTGCGTCAACAAAACGCTCGGATTCCGAGCGGGCGCGAGAATTCGTAAAAAAAGCCTATAAAGAGGCCGGAGGTCGCCCGACCCCCGAGCTTGAGCGGGTCTATGGCGAATACCTTCGATACCAGCGGGACAAGAAGCCGGTCCCGCGGAAAGATTGACCCCCACAGAATCGAATTTCGACGCCTCTCGTCTGATTGTCCGAGAGGCGTTTTTTCATGTGGCTATATTCACATAGATCATTTTTTTCAGAACAACTCGCTCGACAACCATAATGACCTGTTCGCGAGAACTGTAACCGCGCACCTCGACGGCGGCGAAGCTCCAGTCGGCTTCTATACGATGACAATCGGATCAGAACCGGACGATCAGTTCGCAGAAGAGCAAACTCTGCTCGATCGCATACGTGCCCAATTCTCACGAACAAAGCAGCTAACAACGGTCCAGCTGATCTGGGTTGGCGTAAGAAGCTCCTTGCACCGCAGAGGAATTGGCACGCTCCTGATGGGCCATGCGCTTGATGATTTCTACGAAATCGTGGATCGAACAGGGGTCGCGGCGCTGACGTTGGAACCGATCAGCACAAACGCCGCCCAATTTTATAATTCTATGGGATTCAAATCCTACGGCTCGGGCAAACGAATGCTTCTGTCCGCAGAAGCAGTGCTCGCAGTTCGGAAACAAGCTAGCAATATCTAATCCCGGTGCGAGAAATCGCCTCTCGCAACCCGCGTTGACGCCAATCACTTCCCGAGAAACGCCTTCACCCCCATCCACACGACGGCAATAAACCCCGTCACCAGCGTACCGATGACCGCCTTGAACGTCAGGCTTTGCGCCTGCTCGACGCTTTTTCGCCAGCGCCGCAGGAGCTGAAAATCTGCCCTCAGCTCCCGGTGATCCTCGTCGTCCAGGCCGAAGGCACGGAGCACGGCGGCAGCCGCCTCCTCCGCCACGGCCTTTGACTGCCCCTGCTGCTCGGCCAGCACCGCGGCGACGATCGCGCGGATTTCCAACGTGTCGGACATGGCTAGCGCCCCTGCGGCTTGTATTTCGCGTAACTGGCGCGAACGCCCTCATACCAGCCGGCGGTCTGGCCGAGCTGATTTCGAACCTGGATGTCATCGCTGACCGTGAGGCGCAGCATTGCGCGGGTGTCTTTGCCCTTGCAGCCTTTGACGCCGTACCAGGGAAACCGGCACTGCGTATCCAGGGCGGGCGGCGGCGGGACCTCGACGAGCTTTTGAGGCAGCGCCGGCAGATCACGGCCGACCTGCGGCGCGGCCGGAGCTTCGGCCTTGAACGACGCGCAGCCCGCGAGCATCGCGCACGTCGCCGTCAGTAAAGCTGCAGAGAGGCCGTGCCTGTAGAGAGGCGATGTAGTCAGCGTCCGCTTGATGTTGCGCATTGGCGTCATTCTGAAGTTGATCCACTCTCTTGTTGGCATCGGTCGCTGATTTGGCCGCGATATCGAGATCGCGCTGTTTAGTTGCGAGCGTTGTTCGCAGCTTATCCAGCGTTTCCCGTTCGTCCGCGGTCCGGAAGCCGAGAACGAAGGCCAATCCCGATGCGACGAGCACCGAGACCAGGCGCGCTGTCGACACGTATCGGCCGACGATCGGGAGCAAATTGACCAGAGGAAGGAAGCCCACCACGAGCGAGGCGGCGAGCACGAGTCCGTCAAAGGCAAGGGCTGCGTCCGAGGTCGCGACGGCCCAGAACAGGTGTGAGAGCACTAAACCGCCTCCTTGAGCTTGGCATTTTTCCAGAGCGAATAGAGCGTGAATCCGATGCCGATCACCGCGCAGGCCAACAGCACGAACTTCATGACCGACAGGGTTTCGGAGAACGGCGCGAGCTGCTCCTGAATGGTCTGTACGGTCGCCGCCCCCGCGGAGACCGTCGCCGTCGTGGCCGTCGCTGTGGTCGGGTTCACCGGCGGCGGGGCCACGTCCTCGGTCCGCGCCTTGGCGCAGCCGGTCGGCGCCGCATGGTGGGGAATGTGGTCATCCTGCAGTGACGGGATCGCCATGGCGGACGCGACCTGCTCGACGCGGTCGACGCGCCGGATCCAGCCATTGCCGAAGGTCGGGAACGTCTTCAGCTTGCGCATGAAGGCCCGGCGCTGGCGGCAGATCGAGGCAATCACCTCGTGCGGGTCAGCGTCATGCGCGGCCAGCAAGGTATGGTCGCCGATGTCGCCGTCATCCTTGACGCCGAGCGCGCGTTGCAGCCATTTCACGGACTGAGCGACGCCCGAATTGACCGCACCATCGAACACACAATAATCGACGCCGTCCGGCAGCTCATCACAGCGCGCGCCGTTCCAGTACTTCTTGCGATAGATCTCGTTGCGCTCCGCGATCGTGATCAGTCGAACGTCGCGTGGCGGCTGTCCCTTCAGCCGCCGATAGGCGTCATAGTCCCGTTGCGTGATGCCCCACATGGTGGCCCCGCCGGGGTCCGCCGGGTGGTTGGAATAGCGTCCCTCGCTGCCGAGCACGCGCCGCAGGCAGCGCTCGAAATTCCCATCTGCCAATGCCCTGCCCCCAATGCAAAAAGCCGCCCCGGAAAGGGCGGCTGCTGTCGTTGTTTCGTACGATACAAATTGGCGGGGTCAGAGCACGCGCATGATGTAGTTGCAGAGAATAGTCGGCTGCACGACGTTATGCGCGGCGTTACCGCCTGTGCTGTAGGTGGTGTCGAGGCCGTTCGAGCTGTTCACCCGAACGCCGGTCGTATTGGGACTGACCGTCGCCGTTGATGGATTATACCAGACGGCAAAGGTCTGCTGCGACACCGTCGCCGCGCTGTTTGCGAACTTGAATGCATCGGTGCTGTGACCATGCCCCGGATCATAGATGCCGGCCCCGTGATAGTGGCTCGGCATCTCGTTGACCGTGAGAGGGTGCGCGTCCTCGCCGCCGGCCCCGCCGAGCGTATGACGCGCCCCCGCCATGCTTCCCGAGACCAGACGGTTTGCGGTACTCCCGCCCATGTTGTCGAGGCAGGCGGAGACGCGCCCGCGCTTGTCCGGCAGGTTGAACGTCGTGGCCCCGTCGCCGGTGCCGTACGTCGTTCCGATCAACGCAAACAGCGCCGCATAGGTGGTGCGGCTGATCGCCTGCCCATAGGGGAACGCAAACGAGCTGTTCGGCGCAGTCGGCGCCCAAAAGTCGATGCCGCCCCCGAGCGGAATGCTGTAGGGATTGCCGAAGAAGCCTTCGAGATAAAACACCCCATCCGCGGCGCTATAGAGCGCCGTGTAAGGCGTCCCCTGGATCAGCACGCCCGCCTGCAGCTCGGCACCAGGCGCCGAGCGCAGCGGCTTGGCGCCCAATCCATCCACGTTCAGGGTCACGGGTCCGTTGCCATTGGTGACATGCGGCGAGAACGCAATCACCTGCCTGTCGAGGTGGACGAGCGTGTCAAAGGCCTGATAGCTCGCCAGTGTGTAGGCCGTCGCGGTCCCCGCCGTGACGATCGCGCCCGCGACGTCGTCGCGATACTTCGCCACCGCCGCCATCGCACCGCGCACGCCGTCGTTGACGGCAGAAGGCGCCATGCCTTCCGGAAACGGACAGGTGCTGTCGGCATTGCCATTGTTGGCCGCGATCTGCGACCATTTGTAGAGCGTCATGATCAACCCTTGAGAGAGAACGGCGCCGTTTCCAGGCCAAAATAGTTCGGCCGCGGCGGCAGAATGTTGCGAAGCTGCGGAACGGCGGTCAGGGCCGCGAGATCGACAGGGGCCGGCCCCCACGATTGCGGCGCCGGAGCCTTAGCGGAGGCCGGCGGCGCGGCGTCCGTCTCCGCCGTTGCGGATGGAGCATCGGCCGGCGCAGCGCTACCAGCGCCCGCCTGCGGCCCACCCATCGCCATCGGCGCGGCCGACGGAGCGTCACCACTCGGCAGGAAGCCTTGCGCATAGGCCAGCCGCTTGCCTTGGCTGTCATCGCCATAGCGGATGTAATTCTTGAGCGCCGCATTCGCGGAAGAAACATCCTCAGAATTCAGAAAGCCGGTCGCTGATCGCCGCTCCGGCCCCCCCATCTCAACCCCGATGTAGTCGAGCTGCGTGTTGGGATCGGCCGCGGACGTTCCCCGCGACGCGGCGAAATTCTCCAGGCCCTGCCTTCGATCGAGCCGCCATTGTAGAAGCCCATAAGCGCCCTCTTTCTGGTTCAGGTTGGACGGGTCGCCGCCGCTCTCTTGGAGAATGTTTCCGGTCAGCGCAGCCGCACGCGGCGCGCTATAGCCGCGATTGAGCAAGCCGTGATAGATATCATCCCCGTTCATTCAGTCCCCCAGGAGACGGCGCATATGCGGCCGATCATTTGGCTTTGCATCGTGCTGTTCACAGCGGCGATGACTGTTGTGAGGTTCGGCGTTCATGCGATGGTCGGCAGCTTCGGCGGTTGGAGCGGGATCGCCCTCGCCTTGGCCGTCTATGCCGCCGTCGTCTATTTCGAGCGGCGCCGATCCTCGTTTGACTGCTGAATGGCCGCCTGACCACGAAGGCCAGAGGCGAGCATCAGCCGATCATTCGCCGGCCGCACGGCCTGCGGGCCGTAGAACAGCCCCCTGGCGTTGTGCGCGGCATTGAGATTGCCGACCGCGGTCACCGCCTTATCCGCGGCATAGGCCGCCGCCGCACCCGGCAAGCCGCCATGCGTAAGCCCGAGCAGCGGCAACAGCGTTTGGCGCAGACCACCCGCCATCCTCGCCAGCATGGGCGCGGTGCCCGAGGGATTGGTGGTGCCCTTCACCGGGATCATCTGCTTGTAGACGGCCGCCAGCTTCCGCATCAAATCCAGCTCCTTCGGCGAGTAGAGGACTTGCGCGAGTTGGCTCCCGCTCTCGTTCAAGAACTCATGCAGCCGCTGTGAAAGCGCCTGCGCTTCGAACGGGATTTTCCCCTCGCCAGCGTCGGTCAGCTCGCGGAAGGCCAGTTGCCGAAGGCTGTTCCAGCTCTCCGGCGAGAGCTGCTTTTTCAGCCCTTGCGCGATCAGCGGCGCGTTGACGCCGGTCCCCTTGCCGTTGGCGCCCATCAGGTCATTGATGATCTGCTGTGGCGAGGCCGGCGGCGCACCGTCGGCGCCCGTGTAGCGGCGGATCGCCGCCGCCGCGGCGCCAGGATCATTCGAGCGCGGCAACGTCGAGCGCAGTCGGTCGGCATGCCGCGCGAGCACCGCGCGCTCCTGACCGTCAAAGACGGTCTGAGCCAGAAGCTTGCCCTTTGTGCCCTTCAGAAATTCGTCGATGCGCGCAGCCGCCTTTTCCGGCCCGCCCTCCATCAGATGCGCGAACAGCCCTTGCTTGTAGGTCGCGAACTCCGGCGAGTTGCGGCCGAAAATCGAAATGATCCGCTGTGCGATCTGGACCGGCATTTGACCGCCAGGGCGGCTCACGTCGCCATAGGCAAGCTTTACAACGGTATCGGGCGTCGCTGCCGTATCGGAAAACCTGCCGAGGATCTTTTCAACGGCAGCGCCGACGGCATCGCCCGAACCGCGCCTGGAGAACTTCGCCTTGTAGTCGGCGAAGGCCGCCCGCGCCTCGCGCTGCATCTGGAGCACCGCCGGCCCGTCACCGGAGAATTTGCCCTCCTGCACCATCTGCTCAACGCGGGCGCCGAACTGATCCATGATGTGCTCAAGCGCATGCACGTCCGAGCCCGAGCCACCCGCCATCATCCGTCGGCGCGCGTCGCCATAGAGCGTGACCAGCTCCTTGCGCACCTGCTCCACGTCGCGCATCGTAAAACTCGAGCCGAGCTTTTGCTCCGCCGCCTTCGGCGCGACGGCCGGCGCTGCGGACCGATCGCCAGGGAAGCCACCGAGCCCGGCCGCGTCCTCCTGCTCCAATTGGGCCAGGGCATGCTCAACCGCCGTGTCGGCGTCGAGCCCGTCGCGCGCCATCAGGTCAACGGCGCGCTTCCGAACGTCCGGACCAAGCTCGCCGTGGCCTGCCGCTGCAAGATCCTCCTGCAGGCCCTGAATGTGCCGCTCATAATCGTGCTGCTCGCGCTCCGAGCGCGCGGAAAGCTCACGCTGCGTCTTGTACCCCTCAAATCCGTCCGGATACGTCTTTCGCCCGCGAATTTCGGCGTCAATCGCGTCAAGCAGATCATTCGTGGTGCTGGTCTGGTCAGGGTGCGCGGAGCGAAGATAGCCGGCCTCCTGCGCTGCCTCGCGCGCATAATCGAGCGGCCAGCCACCCTGCTTCACCAGCTTGCGGCGCCCGGCCCCTTCCACGTTGACGACATGGCTGTGAGCGCCGATCGCCTCCAATTCCGCATCAGGCCCCAAGCCGCCCTTTGACGCGAGGAATTCCAGCAGGCTTTGAGCCTTTGGCGCAGCCTTCTGCCGATCATAGGCCGACGCGACCTGATCACCGTACTTCGCGCGGATATCCACGACGTTCTGCGCATGCTCCGCGCCGAGATCCGCAGCAGCGCCCGGCCGGCCGGGACCGACAGCGTTAAGCCGCCGATCGATGACATCGAGCGCCTTGAGTGACAAGCCATGGTTGGTCGGGTCGAGCTGCGACACGGGGCGATCCGCGCTCGCCAACCCGGCTTCAACGTCGTTGCGGAAGCCGGCCGCAGAGCCAGGAGCAAACTCGCCCGGCTGCTCGTCAACCTTGGCGTATTTGCCCCGATAGTTCGCCTTGCTGGCATCGCGCGCAGCGGCGAAGCCATCCGACAGCGTTTCGCCCGCATCAAACGCCGTCGGCGCGCGCATCTGCCCGCCCGCATCGAACGAGCGCGCCAACGCCTGCCCCTCGCGGCCGACCTGGGCAGCGTTCGCCGCGTCCGCCGTCTGCTGCGCCTGCTCCTTCGCGATCAGTTCAGCGGCGATCCGCTCCGCTGCATCTTGCGGCAAGGCGCCGGCGCCGTTCGGATTGAGCCCGGCCCCGATGTTGTCACGCGCCTGGAGCGCGGCGCTATCCCGCGCGTCAATGGCGGCTTGCCCGGTCCGCTGCGCAGCTTCGCCCCGGCCGCCGCGCAAGATGATTTGCTGTTCGGCCGAAAGCGCGGGGTCTTGCGTCACATCCGCCATCGTGAGCGGGATCTTGAAGCCGCCGACATCAACAAGGTTCTGAGCCACCGGCGCGACCGGGTTCACGCGGTCCGCAATCGCGGCCGCCACCTTGCCGACACCTTTGCCAATCGGGCCAGCGACGCCACCGATTGCGGCGCCGACGCCGGCCGCGTCAATCGGGTTCTCACCACGCACGGCCGCATCAGCAGCCGCCAGCGCGCCGCCCGAGATCGCGCCATTGCGCACCATCTGTGGCACCGAGCCCGCCAAGCCGAACGCCTTGGGCGCCACCGACATCGGCACGACCATGGACGCGACGTTGCCGGCGACATTCGCAGCCGTGTCAATGACGGGATGATCCTTCGCAAAACGCTCATCCATCCCCTGCTGATCGCGGAGCGAATGGGCGTAGCGTTCCGAGAACGTTGGTTCTTGCAGCTGGTCCTCAGGCGCGAAGAAGCGATTGAGCAGCGGCGCAAGTGCCGCGTTGCTCGCGGCGTTGAGCTTGTTCAGTGCCCCGCCGACGATCGGAACGCCGGTCGCGGCCGAGCGCACAACGCTGTTGGCCGAGACCGGCGCCGGCGCGACGCCGCCAATACCAAGTTGGCCTGCGATCTCCTGCACGGCCGCATTCCGCTGGTCGGGCGTGAGCTTCAAGAACTCATCCCCGACTGTCACAGTCCGATCACCGATCGTCAGTTCAGGCATTACTTCACGCTCCAGGGGATCGAGGCCCCACCAATCGACACGGTCCCGCTCGCGGATGGCGCCGGAGACTGCGGCGCCGAGGTGCGATAGCCAGGGCCGGCGGCACCGCGCATCTGTTCAATCGCGCTCGCGCGCATCTGCGCCTTTTGCTTCACCACGTCCGGGCCGTCTCCCGGCTGCGGGAACAGCTCCTTATCGTAGCGGTCGAACTCCGATTTCCCGATCGCTGCACCCGACTCCTGGCGCAGCAACGCCGTGATGAAGGCCGACTTCGCCTGATTGAATTTCTGATACTGCGGCGACTGTGCGAGGTTGCCGACGCCGCCCGGCAGCGCATCCAGGCCCTTGCCCCACATGCTCAAGCCTTCGTTCTGCAGGCCGCCAAGCGCGCCTTCTGCCTGCTCCATCCGTGCAGCGAATGAACCCGCCTTGGCCTGCGCCTCTGTCTTCTTGCCCGTCGCTGCGTCCGCCGAGGCCTCGGTGATCCGCTTGACGAACTCCTTGCGGTCCACGCCCGCCGGGATCGCGATCGGCTTGCCATCGGGGCCGGTCACAGTTGCGCTGTCCTCTGCGGATGCCGGGCCGGCGAGCGGCTTCATCGTCCCGTCGAACTCATTGAAGACGCTGTAAGCCTTGCGCCCGCTGCCGTCCTCGCCGGTCTGCACCACCTTGAACTTGTCGCGGCCATAGAACTGATTGACCAGCGCCTGCATCAGGCCGGGATTGCCCATGGCAGCCTGGACATCGGCAGGGGAAGCGCCCTTCGCGAGCAGCGCCTTGCTGGTCGCGTTCGCCGCCTGCCCGGCCGCGTCCGTCCGCTCGCCCGTCGCAAGCGCCGACACACCGTTGAACAGCTTTGGAATGAGCCCGTGGCTGTTCTGCATGCTCTGTCCCGCCGCGCCCAGCCGATCGAGCAGACCAGCACCACCGAGCGAGAGCGGCGCGGCCGGAGCCGCAGGCGCTGAGCCTGCGGCCTGATCACCGCCAGGCATGATGTTCATGGGAGCGGCCGGCGCGCGCGCGGCGGCCGGCGGGCGCGCGGCGGCCGGCGCGGGAGCCGAAGGATTTGGAGCAGCTTGCGCAGGAGCAGGCGTCTGCACTGGCGCGGCAGGGCCAGCAATCTGCGACGGCTGCACGATCATCGAGCCGGGGCCCGCGAAGCTGAACGGCATCGCACCTGAGCCGAAGCCCGACGCCGGCTTGGCCGGCGCAGACGGGTCCGCAACGGAGGGTTTGTGCGGGTCACCGAACGGATCGGGCTTCAGGACAGCGGACGGGTCGAGCCCCAGCGAACCGTACACGGCCGCATCATAAGCGGCCTGCCGCTGCGGATCGGGCCCGAGCAAGGGCGAGGGATAGAGCATGCCCCAGGGCGAGGCCGCAGCACTGTTGCCGGTCAGGATGTTGAGAAGTCCAGCCATTGATCAAGCTCCAAACAACAGGCTGCTCCACGAGCCCAGGCCCTGCCCGAGCATCGCCATTTGCTGCAGTCCGCTCATTTCCGAAGTGCCCGTTGCAGAGCCGTTCTGCGTGCCGAAGGTCGCGGCAACTGGCGAGACCATGCCGAGCAGTGTCTTGTATTGATCGAGTGGGATCCCCGAGCGCTGCGCTTCAGCCGCAAGCGTGGTGTTGGCGCCCCAATTCTCGTTGTTGAGCGCCGCGCTCGCAACGTTCGTGCCGCTCGCGATGTTGCTGTTGGCCGTGGCGTTGTTGCCGTTCAGGATGCCGTAGGTGGTATTGCCGGCATTGTAGAGCGAGCTTGCCGCGTTGAGCTGATTGGTCTTGTCCGTGTTGTACTGCGCCGCGATCACCGGAGCGACGCCCGCCGCAATGCCGCGCCCAAGCGCCTGCGCATTGCCGGGTGAGCCGTCGCGGCCGGCCGCCGCCCATGCACCGTTGACCTGGTCGGTCACGTCGCGCGTGATCTGGTCGAGCTGGGGCTTGAGCGCGGAATTGGCGCCGACCTCCGAACCGTTGGCGGTCGAGGTCAACAGCCCCTTGTAGTCGTTGAGGTTGGAGGTAATGGCCGCATCATTCTTGGTCGCACCGCCGCCATTCAGGAGCCCAAGCGCCGCGCCCGTCATCGTCGAGGTGAACGGGCTGCCCGCTGCACCGTTTGCCGACAGTTGATTGATGGCCGAGGTCTGCGCCGTGTTCGGCGTGGTGCCGGCGCCGCCCGCGATGGTCGAGAGATTGCCGAGGATGCCATTCAGCGTCCCCGCCGCCGGCTCATAGGGCGACAGCTGCGAAGTCTGCGTTTGCGTGGTCTTACTGGTCCCGCCCATGTCACAGAGGCCTTTCGAGAACGACGTTGGAGACGTGATAATTCTGCAGGGCGCGCACCCATCCCTTGCGGCCGTAGATGCGGACCTTTGCCGCCCCCTCCGCCCTTGCCCACGCTTCGATCGCCGGCAGCAGATCGAGCCAGCGATCCATGTTGGCGCCGCCGCAGGCCGTGATCTGACAGACGAGATGCCGGTCCGTGCGGACCAGCAGCGTCACCGCCGCCGCGTCGATGTCATCGCCGGACGTTGCCAGCCACAACAGCCCATCACCTTCGAGCACATCGCGTTCGAGGTCCGCCGTGTGCCCGAGATCGGTCCGCAGGTAGGCCGCGCGCAGCCGTGCTGCGACATGCGGCCAGACTTCGCGCGCCCGCTGCGGCGGGACGCAGACGAGATCAGCCGAGGCAGACATAGAAGAAGGTTCGATCCGTTTGGGAATTGCTCGCGTGCGCGATCGTGAACGACTGTTTGCCGACCGCGCTGATGAAGGTGTTGGCGAGCGCCGCCGCGGCGTTCGCAGTCCGGGGAAACAGCAACACCGCGGATTGCGCGGCACAGTTCGGCGGGGTGACCGTGGTGGTGGTCGCGCCCGCCGTGAGCGTGACCGTTCCGGTCGCGTTCGATCGGCCGTTGTAGAGGCTCTGGATCGCGAGCGCGAACTTGGACGGGTCTTTTTCCTGGGTCGAGACGCTGTAACCGCTCATCTCGCCCCCGCCGGCGCGAGCCCAATCGGCTCGACACCACTCATGAATGTCCACGTCGTGCCGGCGGGCACGCGGCACTTGAAGCGGCTGTAACGGGTATCCAAGAGCATGTTGCAGATCCCCGTGATGGGATTGAGCAGGCTTTCCGTCCCGGCCGTTGCCGCCTGTTGCAGGTTCTCGCGCCGCGACGCCGAGCCGTAGACCGCCGCCGCATCCGACACCGGGCGGAAACCGCGCTTCATCCTGATCCTCCGCCCGTCCGTGCCCTGCTCTGCCGTCTCAAGCGTCGCTTCCAGGTTCGGCCCGCGGAAGAAGCTCAGAGCGTGCGAACCGTCGAAGGCCGCCAGCTCCGGGACGATCGCGGCCTGAAAGCTGTCGAGAGACTGCGTCATGGCGTCGAGGTTCGCGCCCACCAGCGCGTCGAGCGCTTCAAGCGTCACGCCCGGCTGGGACATCTCGAACACCACTTCCCCGGAGACGCGCAGCGGCGTGAACTTGTCGAGCACGGCATCGTAGCAGAGCACCTTGTCGAACTGGTTGGTCTGGCCGTTCACCGACTTGTAGAACCACAGGATGCGCGACGAGCGCGGGTCCGCGACGCCTTGGAACAGCTGCGGATTGGCGGCGTCGAGATCGGCGAAAAACGTCCGGTCGACGCGCTCGCGCCCGATCTGCGCCGGCACACCGCCGGGGTCGATCCGCTGAAAGCCCTTCAGCGAATAGAAAAACACGGTCGAGCCCGAGCGCACGAGGCTGTAGGGGCCGTAGATGCCGAGCTTCTCCGCGATCTTCTCGATCTGGAACACGCGAGGATCGCCCGGCAGATAGGTCATCCGCCTGATGATCGTGTCCTGCATGATCAGGCCGCTTTCACCGCCGGCAATGCCGCGACAGAAGCCACCGTCCGGCAGGTCCTGCCAATCGCTGGAGTTGAGCCCAGGGGTCCAGGATGTCGGCCCGTTGACGTCGTTGAGCCCCGACCACTGCACCCGGTTCGGGTTGGAGAGCAGCCCGGTCAGCACCACGAAGCGCCCGACCACGTCGATGTAGCGCGCCGGCGGCGGATTGCCGGCGAGATCGGCGAACGCCGTCGACGTGGTGATGTCGAACACCTGCGGCACCGTGTTCGCCTGAACCGCGATCACCAGATTGTTGAACTGCCGGAACTGCCAGATTTCGCCGGTCGAGATCGCTGCATAGGCGTTGCCGCCCTTCGAAATCCGCGACCACCCGAACGTCGTGTTGTTCAATAGGTAAAGGTCCGTCGCGGTCGCCGCGAACACCACCACCGAGCCGTCAACCCTATAGGCAGCGAAGCCGCCGCGGCACCGCTCGCCCAGCGCCTGCGACAGTGCCGCCAGCGATGGGAACGGGCCGTAGCCGTCATTGCGTGGCACGACGTTGAGCACGCCGCGCCCGGTCGCAGCCTGATAGTCCGAGACATCAGGCCTGTACTCACCGAAGGGGATGAGGGGCATCAGAACTCCGTCCCGCGAATGCGGCCGGTCGCCGAGCGCGCCGAGGTCTCATAGTCGAGACCGGCTTTCAAGCCCGGGATCTGCGCCTGCATGCGCGCCGCGCCGTCTGCGTCCTCCAGCACGTTCATGTAGAGGATCAGCTCGGCCTGCGCCCGGATCAAGTTTTCGGCCTCATTGGTCCAGGCGTTGCTATCGCCGCCGTTGACCAGCGGCGCCAGCCGGTAATGCATGTGCGGCCGGATCACATAGGCCATCAGCGGCTGTGGCCACATGATGATTTGACTGTCGACATAGGTGTAGATGGTCGGCCTGCCGTTCGAGACATTGAGCGCGGTCAGAAACTCGAACTCGTCCGGTTCATACCAGTCGAGCGGATAGGTACTGGTCCCCCAGCGCAGGAACAGCCGATCAATCCGGATGATGTTCGGAATTTGCGCGAGATCGGCCCCGGTATAGTTGATCCGGCCGGGCACCGTCTGAAACGTCAGGCTCCGGGTGGTGTTGAACCAGAAGTGCTGCCGCTCATATTGCTTGATCGCGTCCTGGATCGCGCCTTGAATTTGGCTTCCGAGATCGCTTCGCGTCAGGTCGCTTGCGATCGCGTTTTGCAGGTCGAGATAGGTTGCCATCGTCCACCGCCACAGGCGCAGGAGCCACGGGAGCGGCTGGCGGCTGCCGATCGTCGACAACCGCCGCGCCGTAGTGCGTCAGGAACCAAAGCGGGTCCATCACTGCCCGATGTTCAAGTCATTGTCGGGCACGTACTCGATGACGACGTAAGCCGCGCCAGCCGTAGCAGCGGCGCCGGTCTGGGTGTAGGTCACCTGCACCTGCTTGTCGGCCGCCAGCGGGCCAAGCGCGACACCGGTCGGCGCGGAGGCAAACTGACCGACTGCGCCCACCGTCTGCGCGTTCACGATGTTGGTGGTGCTGTCGCCGGCCGTGCCAACACTCAAGGTGTTGGTGGTCGCGGCGTTGAATGCGCTGGTCACCGTCGCGGTCGCGCGGAGGATGATGGCGCCCTTGGGCAGCCAGTTCTTGGAGATGGCCGCGCCGGAGGCGGCATCGTTGAAGTTCACCTTGAAGCGCAGATAGTGCACGAGCTGCAGCGCGTTCTTGCGTGCGGTCGACATGAAGGGGGGTCCTTTCGAAGGGCATGCAAACGACGACGGCGGCCAATCGGCCGCCGTCTTGGGTCACAATTTGCGCGCGTCAGTGAGCAACGGCAAAGGTCGTCACCGGGATGGTCGCGAAGTCCTGGCCGTTGAAGACCGACTTCTTGATGCCCCACACGGTCTGTGCCGAAACGCCAAGTTCGCGCTCATAGTCGAAGAGTTCTTCGCCTTGTGTTCACCCTGGTTCGCTAATCCTGGGCCGCTTCCAGCGACTATCTGGAAGCCGCTGCATGTTTCCATGCAGAGCAGACTATCTCATCGTCCTGCAAATCGAGGACGCCATGCGCTTCGGGCCGCTTGGCCCTACTCCCTTCCGGGATAGTCGTTACACCTTCCTTTGAGTGTCTGAGGAAGAATGCCACCGTTCCGGTATTTCGCGTGATTGCAGTTCATGCACAGCACTTGAAATCCGTCCGGATAGCCAGCGTCTCTAAGCCACTTGTAAAACTTGTGGCCGCCCATCGCTCCGATCTCTTTGCGATGGTCGCGGCCATTGTTCTCGATGTGGTCAAGACACAGGACAAGAGGCTCATCAATTCCGCACCACGAACATCGGTATCCACCATAGGCCTCAATGGCTGCATGCTGGAGCCGATAATAGTAGGCGAGAGCATTCTTTCGGCGACGATCCGGGTTGTTCTGGACCCACTCATTCACTTTCGCGACGATCGCGTCGCGATTCTTTGAATGATACGTCCTCCGGTACTCTTGGATTTTGGTCCGAGATTCCGCCGCCCTCCTTCGAATCCGATCACGAACGCAGCTCTTGCATTCGCGCCTGTACCACCCACGCTCCGCGTTGGTGCATTCAAAGGATTCGAGTGGCTTGTCCTGCCCGCACTTAAAACACTTCCTCATCAAATTCTCGAATTCCGACATCTGCGGTTCGCATATGCCCCAATTCGGCAATGACACTCAATAGGCTTGGCTCGGTATCGTCCTTCCGCTCAGGCGGCGAGGAGTTTCACCGAATTCACACGGTTGTCGTTCGCAGCTTTCGCCGCGATGGGGCTGATCGAGTTAACCCACTTGAAGTGCGCGCCCTTGGCAAACTCCTTGCCGAAGCCGACCGCGCCGGCCTGAGCGCCGCAGAACACGGCCCGCCGCGTGTTCGGCACATAGGTGCCGGCATTGGAGATGCCGAACGGCAACCGGCTCCATTTGTGCAGGATCACGTTGTTGTACTCGCCGAGCGCACCAGTGTAGATCGGCGATTTCGACGCCGCGCCGCCGGCAAGCGCCGCCTTCTCGATGTCGAGCCACTGGCCGGTCGCCGTGTTCGTGCGCAGGTCGGTTGCCTGATAGTTGTGGATGAACATCAGGTATTTTTTCTCGCCATTGACCTTAATCGGCCGGATCAGCGGCGAAGCCGTCTCCGCCCGCTCCACGCAGGCATCGATCAGGTTCAGGTTGAACTTGGCCGTGTTATCGCCACCCACAGCGGCATCGTCGGTATAGGCCGCCGGACGCACGATCTTGGTTGCAGGCGTCACCGCATTGTTGCCGACATAGCGCGGATCGGTCTGCAGATGATTGCTTGCCAGATGGTTCGCCATGCAGGTGTCGAAGCGGTCACCGAACCAGTCCCGCATACCGGACTTGCACTCGTTGCGAAGGTTGAACGGCACGCGCTGGGCATCGATCGTGCCCTTGTTCTTGGCTCGCGTCGCGTGCGCCAGCTCGTTGATCACCAGCGCATCGTTGTAGGTGGTCAGGCTCTCCTCGTTGCCCTGCAGGGTCTGGCCTTCGGTCACGCCGTCGCCGGACAGCTGCACCCGCAGGCCGATGGTGACCTTGTCACCGGCGTTCTGGTCCAGCTCAGTCTTAACCTGGATCATGTTCGAGGACTCCTCGCCCATGAACCGGCCGAAATAGGTTTCCTTCAGCGCCTCGACGTTGAGTTTCTTGGCCCACAGCTTGTTGCTGAGGGGATCATTGACGGCATACTGCGTCACGGACATTCGTGATGTCTCCGAGATTGGAATTTGGTGATGGGGTTTGTCCGCGTGACGCTGCGGACGAGCGCATCACCGAAATTCCGCCCTCGGTGCGGGCTGGTGCTGTGACGGGGCACCGGCCGAAACGCGCGATTGTGAGGCTCGCGCGAGGCCTTCAGCACTTCAGACGACGGACGGCTCAGCCGCCCATCAGGCGTTTCGCCTTCGCGGGGTGCTTCTCGACCCACGCCTCGAACTCGGCCATCGGCATCGACAGCAGCCGTTCGGCTGTCATGTCGGCGTCGCCGGTCGATCCACCCGTGGCATTCAGGCTCTTGTTCGCGGCCTGCCCGCGCTCGATCGCGTTGAGCTTCTCTGCCGCGCTGGTGTCCGGCTTCTTGCCATCGGCCTTCACGTAACCGCGCTGCGTTGCCAGCGCGTAGAGCATCTCGGACGGGCTCTTGCCCTTCTGGAACGCCATCTGCGCAATGGCGAACTCGTCCGCCGTGAGAGCATCGTGCAGCGCTCTCGGATCCTCGTAACCGATTGCCTTCAGCTCCGCGGCCCGCGAATTGAGCAGAAACGCATAGGCCTGCTTGAAATCCGGAGTGGTCTGCTCGAACTGCGCCGCGTCCGCCTGATAGTCCCTGACGAACTTGGTGCGCTCGTCGGCCACCGCCCGCTCTGCCTTGGCCGCCTCGTCCTGCCCGTCGAGACGGGCTTGCAGCGCCTTCACCGCACCGAAAATGTCATCTTCGGGCGCTGGCGGACCGTCCTGCGCCTGTTCTTGGCCGCCGGGCGTACTCGCGCGTTCGAGCACCGCAAAACGGCCCTCGAAGTTCGCGAGCTTCTCGCGCGCCTCGCGCAACTGCTTGTCGAGATCGCGCCGCCGGTTGCGCTCCTCCTGGAGAGCGGCAAGCGGAACGTGCTGCGGTCCCCTGTCCTGCGGCTTGGTGCCCGTCTCCGCCGGCTTGTCGCCGCCGCTCGAGACTTCGCCGCCGCTCGTAACGCTACTCGCACCGCCGGAATTGTCGGAGCCGGTCTCCGTTGGGATGCCACTTTCCCCGCCCGTTTCGAAAAAAGCAGTCTCTTCCGGGGAGAGCGAGCCCCCGAACGTCGTGTCATCAGTCATGTCTTGGCTTTCTGCCGGGACTGCCGGCAACAGATGCGCGGAAGCCGCCGCGCGCGGTATCTATTTCCCGACGAGGGTGCTTACGCGAAAGAGGATCAACGGAGGGTACTGATCGCCACCCGCACCCGCTGGCGAAATCAATTTGCTCTTCTATCTTAGCGTGTTAGGCTCCGATCAATTTTTCTGGGAGGGTCACCCATGAAATCCACAGCATATCTAATCAGCGCGCTCTGCATGTTTGCTTCCGCCGAACATGCTCACGCTGACAGCGCGACCATTGTTGACCCAGCAATTCGGGGAAGTAGCGGACTCTCGATCTTTCGCGATGCTGTACCCGAAGAAGGCGATTTTTCGGATGCTACTTACAAGGCTTTCAAAAATTTCCGAAAAGACACTCTTTATTCAGAGGACTACTACTATCAACTTCGACTTGTTCCCCAATACAAGACCACGTTCTCGAATTGCAATCGAGAGCCGGGCATCGTCAAATTCTTCCAAAGACTCTTCGGCACCTCCGAAGCAGCCCTAGTTCTCTTAAAAGCCAGCATCAGCTATCGCTATGCATCCGGTCAGTCTGTCGCATACGCTCAGGACGCCTCTCCGGCCACTCTATTTATGCTTGGAAAAGGAACCGATCCAGGAACAATGAATCCTGGTAACGGGTGCTTCCTGGATGTCACGAACAGCCCGACATACCCACTATTTCGATACTCTGGAGGGGGCAGCCAACAGGATTATGATGATTTTTCCTTGAGATTTATCATCCAAGGAGGTGAAGTAGTAAGGTCAAACCTTCTTTCAAACATATATAAATTCTTCGATCGAGTAAGCGCCGCGGCGTCTTTCGTTCCTCTTGGAAGCGCTGCTGCAAAGGCAGTCTCAGATTCATCGAAAGACATGGACGATGCTGTTAGCAACGCTCTGGGTCGAGACGATCGCTTTACAGTTGGTCCCGTTTATATCAAGCAAGGCGATAGACTTCGAATCCGGGTTCCAGACTTGATCGGAAACAGCGGATCGATCGTGCTTTACCCGCGCAAGTACGGCTCGATTGCTCTAGATACTAATGATCCCGAGATAAACGCAGCGCACGTGCTTGGCAGATCCGAACTGGCTAGTCGCGGATGTGATGCTCCTAAGGTTGTTTCGAACGACTGCAGTAAGAGCACCACCATACGTGACACCATTCGATCGGCAGACAGCGTAAAATCAGTCAACAATAATTTGCCGGCCTCAATTTTTCAGCCGAACGATCCCGAGCAACACAAATACGCATACAATCTATGCATTGAAATAAAGAAATTTCTTCGTGAAAATCTAAGGTTGAGCACGCTCGATGAAATGATGGTTCGCTGGGCAATCTTGGTGGATTCTCAAATGATGAACGCACTTTTCGACGCCCGAGTAAATGCTATCGCTCAAGCATCTGGCACAACAGTGGACGGGCTGAGAACGGTGTGTTGGAACAAAGGTGACGATGAAACCGTGCGGGGCGTCGTAACCAAGGCGCTGAAAAAGCGGCTCACGTTCAACTCATACTAAACCGAAGCCGTTGAGCAGCTTGCTTCATGAAGCGAGCAGAAGAACTGCCTCCAGCTCTCGCCGCTTCTTTGCCGCTTGAGCGGCCTGCATTTGGGCCGCGATGCGTTGCGCTTGAACGGCTGACAGATCGGCAGCAGACGCGCGAGGCGCTATGGGCGGCCTTCCTATTGGCTCGAACTTCGGAGCGCTCCGGAGATCAACAGGCGGCGGCGCCTTCCGCGTGATCCGCGCCAGCTGCTTTGCCCGCTCCATCTCAAGGCGGTAGTGGCCGACACCGCCAAGCGTGACCTCATAGTCATAGCCGGTACGGACGAGTTCGGCCGAGTTGAACGTGATCGCGACCGAGGCACCGGCCGCGACCTCCACAATCGGCTCATTCGCCGCGAAGCCGGCGAGCGCGAACGCGCCAGGCGAGGCGATGACCGCTGGCACGAGGGGGGCCGACTCGAACGTGACGGCAATCGATGTGCCAGGCGCCGGCCAATCCTGGCTGGTGGTGACCGAGGCGCCGTTGAGCGCGAGCGCGCCCGTAACCGCCGCTTCCGAGACCTTGAACGGGGCAGCAACGCCAGCGGACGCGAAGGCCCCCACTGTTTCAGGCCACGCCACCCGAAACGTTGCTGTAACGCCCGTGAGCGCGATTGAGCCGACCACGGCGGCTTCCGCGATCGAGAAGCCGGCCCCCTGCTCCCCCATAGCAAACGAGCCGGAGCCAGTCGTCAGAACGACAGCCTGTTGCCCATGCGGCAGTTCGCCGAGTGCCTGCCGGCCGATCGCGTCAAAGCCGAGGAGCGACATCAGTAATACTCGTCAATGATGATGATGCCGGCCCCGCCCACTCCGCCTGCACTGCCGCTGCTGCCGCCTGCGGCGCCTCCGACGCCGCCTGCTCCGACCGAATAGCCGTAGCTCGCGGCCGGATTCGTGATCAGCTTTTCGCAGTAGCCGCCTGCAGCGCCCCCACCACCACCAAATGCGTTCGTTGAGTTGCCGCCGCCGCCTCCGCCGCCGCCTGTATTTGGCACTCCGGGAGCGCCTCCGGCACCAGCCCACCCACCGATCCCACCTCCTCCAAAGACGCTGTTGCCGCCGGAGTTGCCTTGCGCAACGCCGGAAGACGTTCCGGCTCCGAAGCTGTAGGCGCCATAACCGCCCTGCAAATTGATGTCGCCGCCGCTGGCTCCGCCTCCAGATGAATAAGCGCCGCCCGGACCTCCGCCCGGGTTTCCTCCGTTGGCCGCGAGGAATGACGATCCGAAGGTTGTAGCTCCCCCGATGCTTCCAGCGCTGCCACTTGGAGAGCCACCACCACCGCCTCCACCGCCGCCGCCGCCAACCATGCGGACCAGGAGCGCCTTGCATCCGGCTTTCAGATTGTAGGTGCCCGAGCCACTGGTCAGCACCGTCCGCGTCCACATGGCGGGCGTCGACGCCGCGGCGATATTGGCGCGAGCCTGAGTCTGCTGCGCCGCGGTGAAACCGTTGGCCGTCTCGATCGAGATCAGATCCTCGGAGAGGCCGACGACGGCGACCTGCGGGACGGTCGAGAAGTTGATCTTCGTTCCGGCCCCGCTCTGGCCCGATGCCGCGCCCGTGCCGGCCGAATTGTACAGAACCGTGGTGCGTGCGAACGTGCCCGTGGACGCCGTATAGGCGCCCTCGAACAGCTCCCATTGCGTCAGGTCCGAGCTCTCCGCGCGGAGTTTGTATCGTACGCCATTCAGCGCGCCTGCCGCCGCAGGCGATTGGCAGCCGCCAACTTGAGACGCATAGGTGAAATCGCCGGTCCCGCCCGCGGTCGGGATGAACCGGCAGTTGTCGAGCAAGGCCGCCATTACTGCAACGTCAGAACGCCGTTGGCCTGGTCAAGCTGCACCGTGAAGGTGTTGCCGTTCGTGAGCGTGATGGGCGTCCCATAGTCCCACCAGCCGATCAGGTTGCCCGCTGCATTGCTCGAATTGTAGAGCACCGCGAACTCGAATGGTCCAATGTTGCCGCCGGCCGCCGTGAACGCCACGGGCGTCAGGATCAGCTTGTAGAGTCCTGCAGTATCGCCGCCCGAATTGAACGCTGCGAGGGTGCCGCCGGCCGTATAGCCGTTGCCGGCCGCAATCTCCGTCAAATCGTCCTTCACCTTGTTGGTGCGAACCGGCGCGGCGTTCGTCAGCAGGATCTTCAGCGCGTCGGCATTGAGGTTGTGGACCTTCGTCGCCAAATCAAGCACGAACTGATCGAACTTGTTGAATACGGCCATTTACTTCCCTTTGCGGAACGTGATCGTGCGAACGCGCGTCTTGATGTGCGGCGCATGCAGGTGATCGAGCGCGAAGAACCGGACGCGAAGGCGCCAGATTTCCAACTCGAATTCGCGGGCGAACTCGAAACGGTTCACCATCTCGCTAGGCGGCCAATGCAGGCGCATCAGTGAGCCCCCATAGGCGCGATCCCGACGATTTCGCCCGTCCGCGGATCGCGGATCAGTTGTTTCGGCGCGTTGAAGGCTTGCGCCAGCATGCCCATGTCGCGGCGCATTTCGCCGAGGACGGACATGATGAGCGCCGCAGCCTGCTCGCCATGGTTCGGCATCGGCGCCCCATCGGGACCGACCGCAGGAGGCGCAGCCAGGGCTTGCGTGAGCGCCTCGTGGTGCGCCTTCTGCAGCTCGAGCTGTTGTTTCGCCTCCGCCTCACGGGTCATGCTCTCAATCTTGGCATCGGTGAGTTTGCGGTGGTTCTCGATGTCAGCAGCGGATTTCTGCTGCTGCATCTTCAAGTCTGCATCGCGCTTGGCCTGCTCCGGATCGGGCTGCTGTTGCGCCTGCTGAATGCTGTCCGAAATGTCCTTCTGCGCCGAGGTTGGCAGCGGCGAGTATTTCAGGAGCGCGAGCCACGTGGCCGGCGGCAGCATCTTCCCAATGACGGGCAAGATTTGCTGCAGCAGCGTCCACGTCAGCTCCTTCTGGTTCGCGCTGGTCGGCGCCTCGTCGACGATCACGTCATACTGATTGTTCTCTGCGCCCTGCTGACGGATCAGCGGCACGAACTGCGCTTCGTCCGGCCCCTCGATCTTGATCAGCCGACCGTCGGACAGGTAGTTCTCGATCAGGAACAGGAGCAACCGCCCCTGCTCTTTCCGATAGCGCCGCAGGCCGTCGAACAGCGGTTGCAGGATCAGCATGACCGCCTGCTTGCGCTGGCGATCGAGCGAGGCAGCCTGATTGGCCGCGCCCTGCATCCCGAGCATCTCGACATTCACGCCCGAGACCGCCGGCAGCGACTGCACGGCGAATTGCATCAGCTCGAACGACGATTGCGGGAACTGCGAAACCGGCTTCTGCACGAATTTCGGGTTGCCGCCCGAAAGTGCGCCCGGTTTCAGGTACGTCACCTGGTCGTTCTTGGCCCAGGACGCCTCGCCGTCGTTGTCGTTGTCGAAGAACTGCCCGCGCTCGACGGCAACACCACCCTTGGCGCTGGTGTTCATGATGTGCATCGTCTGCGACATCCACTTGTTGGACCAGCGCGCCGGGTCCTTCATGGCGCGGACGATGCCGAAAAACGTGTTCTTGTTGCGGTCCCGCTTGCCCGTGATGCACTTGAACGAGAAGTGCCCCTTCACCGGAGCATCGCCGATTTCGAGCAGCACATTCCCGAGATAGGCTTGACGGTAGACCTTGCGCGTCGACTTGACACACTTCGGCATCGGCGCTCCGGCAAGCTTGTATTTTTGTTGCAGCTCCCGGTATTGGTCCGCAGAAAGCGTCAGGATGCTTCCGGGATTGGCCGGGTCGACCATCAGGTAAGCCGGCTCTCGCTCCCACCACTGAGCGCGGACGAGCGTCACCGTGCTGTCGTCGTCATCACCGTCAATGCGGTTGTTTTCCGGCCGGCTGTAGAAATTCGCGTCGTTCTCATGCGGCGACGCGCCGTCCTGCCGATCATCAACCCAGGTCGCGTTATAATCCGCATCCTCGAAAGGCCGGTCAGGATCTCCAGGGCACAGCGCCCGGGCCTCATCGATCGGCACGTCACGCCGGATATGGAAGATGCGCCGCGCATCCACGAGGTTGCGTTTCTTGGCGCCGCTGTCCCACACCATTTCGAGCGGATCGACGCGGTCAACCTTCGGTTCCCCCTCCGGGTTATCCTCATAGTCGAGGCGGGTTTCGGTCCAGCCCATGCCGCAAACGACGGTATCGCGGAAAGCATCGCTTTCCTCATCCTCAGCATCGCACTGTTGCCGGAACCACTTCGCCGCCGAGGTCAGCAGTTCGTTGACCTTCACGGCGCCCTGCTGCCGCGGCAGGAACTGCACCTCTTGCCGGTTCGCGACCTCCTGGCCGGCCACGCTATCGACCGTGACGCCGATCCGGTTGAACACCACAATCGGGCGGTTCATCTCTTTGAGGATGTTCTTGTCATCCTCCGTCAGCTGGTCGCCGGCTTCGAACGCGAAATCCTCACGCGCCTCTTTCCGCCAATTGGTCTGCCCGTGGCTGTCATGGTCGCGCTTGAGCCAGCCCTTGAGCTTGCCAAACAGCGCCTCCGCATCGCCCACGAGCTCTCGCGAGCCCTCGCGAGTGCTCGCGAGTTCTTCATCTTCGACACTCATGGAATTCTTTCGAGATAAGCAGCCACAACGGCCGAGCAATGCGCGACCTAAAGTTGTGATTTTAGCAGCGATATGCTATTTTTAGTTGCCACGCTTCAGCGAGGACGAGATGTCGAGCCACAAGCCAAAATTCAAAAATATCTCTGCTGATACGACTGACTGGCTAATTAAACACCACCTGCCCTATGAGCTTTGGATGATGCGGGAATCGTTGGCGGCCGCCAGACGGGGTGCGCCAACCCGTGTCCAGCAGAACTGGCAGGTAGAAGGCTTTGGGCTCCATAGCCGCAACCTGATCGAATTTCTCAAGAATGGCGAAAGCTGCGGCTTCAATCCAGCAGATTTCACGACAAACGCATTTTCGGTCAACAAGAGATTCCTTCGAAGCACGCTGCTGGACATGATCAATCAGCAAATTTCGCACCTCACGACGGGTAGAACGGAAAATCCGTCTTGTAAGTTCGATGAGGCTGACTGGATTGAGACAGCCAATGCTATTGAAAAGGAGTTCAAGCGTTGGATCGACAATCTAAGTCCAGAATGGTTCGAGAAATGGGAGCAGCGCGAGCGCATGGGCGAGCAGGATACCCAAGATGGCCTTATGGAGCATCGCGTTGGTCCCGCAAGTACCACGGGCACGCCCAGCAAAGTTCATCGAACCGACTTTGCTGCGGTGAAGAAGAACGATTCGGCTTAACGATATCGATCGATGCTGCGGCAGCCCTTCCCAATTCTTCTTCATGCACTTTCCCATGACCCACCGCCCGAGCGCCCCCGCGAGCCAGAGTAAGGCTTTCGAGCAGGCGGACGCCCAGGCGGCTCATCGTAGACAATGCACATCAGGCCGAAGCTATCGGCGTCGTGGCTCGACCAATCGTGGTTCGGCCCGAGGCCCACGTCCCGCTCATCGTCCGAGCGCTTTTCATGATACCAGCCGAGCGCCTCGCGTCCGTCGAACGTGGTCGCCTCGTTGAAGTGGACGCGGTTGAAGACTCGCCGCGCCGTCTCAATGCGGGCCTTGGCAGCGCCTGTCCCCTGGTTCGGGATCACGAGCACATCCCACGAGCCATTTGCGCCGGCATCGCGCAGAGCGCTTTCGTATGACGTCGAGTGGACCTTGTCGCCTTGGGCGCCGTCGTGCGGCAGGTAGATGGTTGCGCCCTTATCGAACTTCTTTTCCCGCAGCCACTCCACATAGAAGGACAGCGGTTGCCCTTGCGCCGTCATGTGGTCGAGCACGTTGATTTTCTGCCCGATGAATTGCGCCGCCCAAATCGAACCAGCGTCGGCCCGCATGCCGGTACCGCCGATGTCGAAGAACAGCTTCACGCCCATGAGCGGATCACGGGGAACGAACGTGATGCGATCCTCGAGCTTGGCTGCGGCGAGGTAGGGAGCGTAATAGGCGCCAGCGATCACGGTTCGGAAGGCCCCTTCCCATACCCATTCATACTGATCCGGCCGGTTCTTGAGATCGTCCAGCCGGGTTTTGTTGAGGATCGAGGGAAACCGCCCGTTGTCGCGCCAATTGAGCTCTATGATCTTGGCGCCTTCCGGCGGGTTTTCCCGGAAGCGAAGATGCGTTGCGCTCTTTTTGCGGCCCGGATTCCAGGTCACCCAGATCTCCGCGCCTTCTTCGCGGACTGTCGGGATAGCGACCGACCAGGCCAATTCGGAAACCTGTTCGGCCTCATCGACCCACAACAGCCGAATGCGCGCTTTCGATTTCACGCTTTCGATGTTGTGCCGCAGGCCAATGAACGCGAACTCAATCCGACGATCTTTCGTCCGGATGTAGGTGTCTCCGCAGTCATAGGCCGCAGCCAGCCAGGGTTCCTCCGCAATGGCCGCCTTGACCTCAGCGAAAGAGCTATCGTTGAGGCTGTTCATGAACTCGCGGCCGCAGACGATCAGGCCCGAGAGCCCAGCCTGCGCCAGGCGCAACCCATAGACCGCCGCCATCTTGGCAAAGGATCTGGTCTTGCCCGAGCCGCGCCCACCATAGGCGCCCCTAAACATGGCCTCGCCGGTGAATACCGGAACCAGCTTGTCAGGGAGCGCGATCCGCGCAACGGTCACTTGGCGACGCTGAACGGCACCAGCTCGAAGACGGTCACCTTCTGCTCAATCGGCTTGTCGCCGCCCTGCAAGGTCGTTTCGATCTTGTCGCCGTACTTCTTGGGCGCCATCCGAGCCATCAGCCATTTCCGGGTGTCGACCCGCAGCCGAGAGCGCGCGATCACGTCGTGATTGACGATGGTCCGCCCCTCGCCGTCGGCCGTCGTGTCGTTCGTGCCGTCGTCGGAAATCTCGATGATGTCCTCTGCGAAGGCATGCGCCCGCAGCTCTGCCGCACGCGCGTATTGCTCCGAGAACGCCTTGTGCTTGGAAAGCCACAGGAAGACAGTCGAGGCCGCAGGCATCGCCTCATCGCGGCAAATCGCGCGCAAACTCTCCCCTTCAGCCATACGGCCGAGGATCAGCGCAGCAATCTCATCGTTGTAATCGGAAGGTCGGGCCATCGAACCATTGACGATTACTCGCCAAACCCCAGATCGTTGGTGTACTGGCCGATCAGGGCCAGGAAGTCGTCACCTTCGGAGTGGACCTTGTCCGCCAACCGGCCGAGCGCCTGGACGCCCTGAAGCTGCTTGGCGAAGCCCGCCCGCATGGTGTCCATGTGAGCGGCGGTCAGGTCGGCGAGTTGACGGCGGTTGTCCTCCATCAGCTCACGCAGGGACTGACCGGCAGCGCTGGCGCCCGTCACGCTCATGGGCTTCACCGTGGTTTGGACCGCCGCAGCACCAAGCGCCGGCTTGTCCGGGATCATGGTCACCGGCGGAAGCTTGATTGCATTCCGGATCGCCGTCTCAACGTCTCCATCGGATGCCGCGGCGTCGACGCTCGCAGCATAGGCGCCCCAACGGAGCACGATCCGGCCGGCCTCGAAACCCATCGTCAGGGTCTCGATACCAGGGACGTCAGCCATCCTTGCCTTGAGATCAGCAATCGACATTGGGGCGCCTCGCGTGAATGGATTGGGCGTCTCTCCACCCTGTCACGTCGCTCTTTGCCGCTCGACAAGCAAGCGTGTGTCGGCCCGCGGGACGTTGTGCGGTGTTGGTGCCGGCGTATCGTCCCGCCGGCTGGACCTACTCACCGGTGAAGTGCCGGCTTCGCTCAGGATTTGCGTTTAGTGGCAGAAGCTCCTCGGCTCGAGGCGGCCAACTTCATCATCGAGCGAAGTGCAGAAACCCGGATCCGATCCTGATCACGGAAGCGTGATGTCTAAATATAGATAAGATGCAACGTCTCGAAACTCTGGAAGTTGATTTTTTACATGACAGGGGGTGGCCCTGTCCGACTAGAGGCGCATCACCATGAGTGAAAGAAGCTCGTTGCAGCAACTTGGCAGGGGTATACTTGCCACGTTGAGAAGGCCCAATCCGACTACGATAGCACTACTATCAATCGTTTGCGTGTTCGCAACGTGCGCTACTTTGATGTATTTCGCAGGGGCAACGTTCGCAATGCCTGTGCTAGTCCTGAAACCAACTTTCACAAAGTGAGCCTTAATGTCCGATTTTAAAGATCTCCTCCCTAAGGCATTGGGAAGGCTCAGCGAGAACTTGATTGCGGGTGGAGAGGTCCAAATGGCCGCAATCCAGCGAAAGCAGTTTGAAAAGGCGCTTCGCGATGCTGAAAAACGAGCTCTAGGCTTGCGCCAAAAAGCAGGAAAAACGGAGGGCCGTTTGGCCAAGAGTCGCCTAGAGGAGGCTGCTCTTCAGGCCGATGACGTGGCCCAACTAATGCGAAAGAAGATTGCCGCGCTCGGCTAGCTCGACTGATGCAGTGCCAGCCGGACGTAAGCGGTGTCGGTGCAAGCATCATCTGGTCGGCTGAGACTACTCGCCGGTGGAAGGCCGGCTTTCGCTCAGGATTGAGAATGGAACCGCGCGACTGCGGCGCATCTCTCGCGCAGTCGTGCCTACGGCTTCCCGTAAATGTCCGGAAGACTTCAGACACAAGCCGCCCGGCGGGTGAACTGGAGCAAACCAACCGGCCGAGAATAGAGAACGCTAAATACTGAAGGCGATCAACAATCCCGCCTGTTAACAACATGGGAATAGCGCGAAGATTTCTAAGGGGCTGAACAAAGCTGTCGGACCCAACGTTGTGACAAGCGTTTAGATGGCGCAAAGCAAAAGCCCCCGGCGCCGGGGGCTTCGGTGCTTTGTCAAGGCACTTGGCGAAGGTGACAAAACCCGCGCCAACTTCCAACGGACGGACGGCCTCAGTGAAGTTGGCTGGGTTTCCCTAGCTTGCCCTCTGGGGTTCGCTGTAGGTTTCGGCAGCTAGCCGAACCCAATACCAACTAATAAAGCTCCCTGAGAGCAGGTCATCAGGTTTACCGCTCCCGGCTCGTCAGCCGGTTTACCGTATTGAAACACTACATTCTTAGGTGAGGCGTAATCAAGGCAGCGTCAGCACACAATCTCGTTATGCATACTGCGCGCCAAATCGAAGGGAGAGGCCGCGCGGACCGAGCGCGATGAAATTCCGGTAAGCCCGACTTTCCCACCGAGTAGCCTGAGCGAAAGTTTGCCACCCCTCACTCGCTCCGTGACCGTCGCCAGCCAGTTTTCAAATTCGCCTTCCACAATCGCAACCCGAGCCCCGACGGGGATCGGCCCCTTGGCGACCTCGTCGAACTCGCCCGCCATCTGCCGATGCAGCAGATCCTCGACCTCTGCCCGAGGCATGGGCCAGGGCGTGCCCGCGCTCGATATAACAGCGTCGACGCCGCGCGTTGCTGTCAGCGGCGCGAATGACTGCCGCGGGTAGTCGACCTCAACGAACATGTACCGACCGAGCAAAGGCCGCTCGACGGCCTTTTTGACCCGCGCGTGGCTCACCCATCGCCTGAGCTTCGGCAGGAAGACGCGATAGCCGATCGCGGACAGCGCGTTCTCAACCTGTCGATGGCTGTTCGGCGCCACCATGATGCAGAACCACTGCGGCCCGTTGAATGAGATTTGCGGCTCTTGCATCGTTCGTCCCCTGTTGGCATCGAGGGATTCTCGCTGATTTGCGATTCGCGCCGAAGCGGCCTCTGCGAATTGCCCCCAGCCTGCCAACAGGTTTCTTGAAATCAGCTCAGCGCCTCTCCGACGTCCGCACTTGGCGAAACCGGAATTGCAGGTGCGGGATCGCCGTTCGAATTTTGACCCTAAGGAGACGGTTCAGTCGCGACGGGCCGAACCGCGTCCTTTGGCTAGCCCCCCCCTAGTGCCAAGTCAGCGCATCTATGCGAGAGCGCGGAATCGTTTCCGTCCAGCAGTTGGTCAAAGCAAGCGGCGTGCTTCAACGCCCTTAGCAATCCATCAGCATCCGACAACATGGCCACGCCATTAATGTAGAACCGGGTGCCAAGCACCTTCTCGTATATGATGCAGATTAGGTCTTGCAGATTCAACCAAAACTCATCCCAATCGCTCTGTAAGACCCCGCCGAGAACTCGGCCTGCCAAAATGGAGTCGCGGTCGGAGTGAGAAATGAGTTTGTTTCGCGCTGGCAGCAGCTTTTGGCGAAATGCTCTGATATTAGCATCGAGCAGCGCGAGACGCTGCAATGTCGCGGTGTCTCCGCTGAAATCATAGCGCTGCAGCAGAAAAGCTATCGTATGATTGTCATTCTTCCTAGAGTCCTGCGCCGGGTCAGTGATCTTGCAGACCTGTAAGATCATATACTCGACGAACATTTTGTTGATATCGCCAAAGAATATTGGCGCTGCACGCATCATCCGCGCCCTGTCTTCTTCGCCGCTGCTCTCGAACAATATCCTTCCGTGTAGATAAATAGACCTTATGAACACACAATAATCCGCGAAGATTGCAATGTCCTCGTTCGCTGCGTCATCAATATCCTCGGGGTGCTCCAAAGAGCTAAGCTCAATAGAGCCTTTCGTTCTGCTATCACCAAGGAAGCTTCTTGCTACGTGGCGCGCTGACTCCTCGAGCAGAGCAATTTCCGGGGCATCAGGATCACTACTCAGCGGACCTGGACCGTACACAGGTTGCCCCACGATCCGACGTGCGTCGTGAGTGAATTCAAATACATCCCCGCTCGGCCTATGTTTGATCCAAATTTCACAATCGGTTACCCGTACCACCGAAAACTCTCGAAGCTCGGCCGCGATCGCTTTGGTGGCAGCATTCAATCGGATGCGCATCCCATCGTTATCCGGCGCTCGGGTTTCGAGCATTCTAGCGATCTCAGAAATAACCCAAATAGGGACTACCCTCTCTCCGGAAGCCCAACGTCGGACCAGCCGACTATCGATCGCCTCGCGCGCACCATCTGGATGGACCGGCCCCAGGCTTCGGGCGATCGCATGTTGCCATTGGGGCCCAAACAACTTCGCACATGGGCTGACGAAAAGATTACGGCGTTCAACGATTGCAGGATTGAGCATCGACATTGTGGTTTTCCCTCCTCAGGCGGGGCAGAGCCCACACCGACTTGTTATTTATGGATGAACGGCGCGATTCGGTCAAGGTTGATTCGGGCTGCTAGCCGACGGCTGCCGTGACAAGCGCTGAGGTTGTACTCAGTTGACGAAAGCCGAAGACGCTTTTCACGACTAATCCGTTGCGACAAATGGTCACCGCTCAGCGTTTCCGGCCAAATCGCTGCTCGAACTCCGCCCGCTCCTGCAGCTGTTTCACGCGCCGCGCCTCCGCCGCCTCGGCGAGCCGACGCGGTTGCATACGGATCTCGCACTCGCGGTAGACCTCGGCGACGCTCGGCAGGAAGTCGCAGCGGATCGGTAGACCGGTGGCCGGGTGCGTCACATCGCGGATGACATCCTCGGGATAGCGCGCCAGCACAGCAGTGATGGCCGCGACGTAGGTTTCCGGATCGTAGGCATCAGCCCGCCGATAACAGCCGAGCAGGAGCCGGGCGCGCTCCGCCGCGTATCTGGTCAACGTGCCCGGGGCCGTCGTCGAACCGGTTGAGGGTTTCAACGAGACGGTCAGCGGCTTGAATGACGTTTCCGGCTTGCGGCCTTCCATGGCTTGCGATCCTCACGGTTTGGGCTGGTTTGACTTCGACGACGGGCACCGGAGCGCGCTGGCGCGCGACTTCCTCGGCGATGGCTTTCTCGAAAAACTGGACGCTGGCGGCAGGCGCGCCGGTCTTGCGAGCCGCGGCCCCCTTCACCGCGGCCGTGATGATTTCCGCCGGCCAACCCTGGTTGAGCCAGGTCTGCACGCGCAGCGGTGCGCCGCACCAGCCAGGAGGCCAGAACGCCGGATCGTGGCCGGCGATGATCAGCAGCTGCTCGGCGAGATCGGATGCCGCCTTGCCGATCAGCGAGCCCGTGCGCGGCTCATCAGCAACAGCAATATCCTCGATCCTTGGTCCCTGATCCTTGGTCCTTGATCCTTGATCCAACGCCGAGGGCTCGCGATCCCTCGCGAGGACTCGCGAGCCGTCGACGAAGGCCGGCATTTTCGACTTCGTCGGCCGGTCAATCTTCTGATGTTCCAACCACTTAACGATTTCGAGATAATCGTAGCCGTCGACAACGTAGCGGCGGATCATGCCTTGCCGCTCCAGCTCGTCGAGCCACCCGCCGATCAGCGCCGGAGCGTCGTCATCGTAGGGGTAGAGAAGGCTCGCGAGCATTCGCGAGGCCGCGCGAGCCCTCCCCTCATCATCGGCGAGCGTGAACAGTTGGAGGAATAACAGCCGCGCGTCACGCGAGACGCTGCCTACGGACTGCGATTGCGGAAACTCCGGCTTGATGGTCCTAATGCGCCCCACGGTCCCGTCCCTCTGTTTCGTACGATACAATTAGGCCCGCGGCTTCGCGCGGAAGGTCGATTTCAACGCACGCGATACGGTCGCGGCCGGCCATCTGGTCGGCCAACCGGCGGGAAGCGTAGACAGAGCCCATCGCTCCATTCAGCGGCCGATAGACGTTCGCCCAGGCCTTCACAGCGCGCCCGCGTCCCGCAGACGCGCGAGCCGGTTCGCAACGACGCTCTCAGCAACGCGCAGCACGCGCGCGATTGTCAGGGTGTCGCGGCGTTCGCGCTGCCACAGGTGGATGATGACCTCGTCGAAGGCGGACGGCAGCTCAACCGCGCTCATCGCCGCGCCTTCAGTCAACATAGGCGCGGATCTGCGCAGCCTTGGCGACGCGCTGGCGCGTCTCGAATAGGCCGGCGGCCTTCGGATGGCGCGAAACGAACCAGCGCGACAGCAGCGCCGTCCAATGGTCATTGCATTTGAAGGAGCGATCGCCCTGCTCTATCTGCCGGTGCCAGCGGATGCGGTGCAGGATCGCGTCAGCCGAGTAGCGCAGAAAGCCCTGATCCACGAGCCCGAGCGCAATCGCCTCGAACTGGTCGCAGACCTCAACGGGAACGCCTTCGGGGTATTCCGTCATTGCTGCACCCCGGTGATGATCTGGAACAGGGTCGCGACGTCATGCGCGAGATCGGCATCCAGGAGCATGGTGCGCTGGATCTTCCGCGCACCATGCATGACGGTCGTGTGGTCTCGGCCACCGAGGAGCCGTCCGATTGTCGGAAACGACAGTGGTGTCAGCTGCTTTCCGAAATACATCGCAACGTGGCGCGGCCGAACGACGTCAGATGTCCGACGCTCGGAGCGGATATCGAGCGCCGAAACGTGATAGAAATGGCAGACGGCTTTGATGATGCTCGCCATGCTCGGATAGGCCGCGTCCGCCAGCAAAGATTGGGCGGGCACGACAGTCAGCGTGCGCAGCTCGGCCGCCTCGCGGCGCTCCAAAATCGCCGACTGCAATGGAGTGAGGGCGCTCATTGCGCGCCCCCGAAGGCATCACTCGGGCCGACCTTCGCCGCACAGCATGCGAGCCACGCGCTCAAGACGAGCAATGTCCTCGCGATAAAAATTCGGGTCAGTTGCATTCATTCCACCGATCAGAGCTCGATACTTCTCGGCCAGCGCGAGCGCTTCGTTGCGCGCCGCGATGATCCCCGCCGCTCTCCGGACATCGCGCGCCGCGTGATGCTCCGGGTCGTTGATTTCCCCGTACCAAAGGCCCTTCACCATTCGGAACGAGACCGTTTCCGTGCGCGTCTTCAGCACCTCCTTGATCGTTCTGGGCACCCGCGCGAGCCAGCTTTCGCGCGTGTCACCCCACCGCCTGGGGCCTGCTAGGATTGCTATTTCGGTACGCATCACTTTCACTCCGGAACGCTTTTCCAACTTTTGGAATCGTCATGGCATCAACTCGGGCCATGACGAACGACAACGACAATGAGCCCCTCACCTTCCGACCGATTGCGGCATTCGCCACGCGGCTGTTAGGTCGAGACGAAAAACAGGATGAAGAACGCGGCGGCCCTCCCGACGCCGGTAACCAGGACCAGAAGAAGCGCGACGAGCATCGCGCATATGTCGATCAGCGCCTGCGAGAGCTTGCCGCGTTCGAGCGACGGGCTGGAGGAAAACGAGAACCTGCTGGCAAATAGCCCGGTCATGCGGCGCTCCTTTTCGGCTTCGTCGTCATGCCCCAAAGGTTTTCCGGCGCAGACAGCCCTCGCGCATTCAGCGCGCGAGAGATCGCCATCTGGGTGCGCCAAGGAAATTTCCCAAACGTTCTCCACATAGAGACCGTCTTAGGCCGCGCATCAGTCAGCACCCCAACGGGGATATTACCCCCAAGTGCATCGATAACTTCTGTGGTCGTCCTGAGCTGTCGCATGGGACGAACCCATAATCCAAGTTTTTTGGATATTCAACAGCCAAGAAAGTTTCTTGGCGAAATTTTTTGGAAGCGGGCAGCATGGCGACCATGAGCGTGACGCGGAATGATTCACAGGAAGCCGTTGCCGGGCGCCTCCGGCTTCTCCGGAAAGTTGTATCCGGAGAGAATCAAACCGCATTCGCGGCGCGCATCGGCATAGAGCCAAAGCGCTGGAATAACTTCGAGCGAGGATCGCCACTCTCGAAGGAAGTAGCGATCCTGCTCGTTCAGAAATTCCCCGATATTACGCTGGATTGGCTATTCTTGGGACGATCTGACGGCTTGACCGTTAAACGTCAAAGGGAACTCGAAGAGGCCGGGAAAAGCGGAATGACCCCTGCTAAGCGGCCGTCATCATCGCGCGGCGGCTGACGTTTCGCATCGGCCAAAAATTCCACGACCAGGACCTTTGCGAGATCCAGGACAGCAATAGCATCCCTGGTGTCTTCGGGTAATTGCGCCACGATCTGAACCGCGTGGCGCCTGTGCCAACTTTCATTCATTCCCCTGCCGTTTCAGTTTGTGTCTGAATACCTCCAGCAAATCACGAGCCCGCCAAAACCCGCAACCCGTTTGCGGTAAAATAATAATCTGAGCGTATCCAAATTTTTTTGACTTTTTGCTTGTGTATCCAAATTTCTTGGATTATCTCGTGCATATCAGCCGATGCACGAGGTCGCCGAAATGTCCGGTTCCTACTACAGCGCAAACCCCCACTATGCTTCCCCCGACCATTCGGATGACCGTGAGCACGTCGCGCGCTGCGAAGAAAACGCGGTTTGGTTCTTCAACCAAGCTACCAAGGCGCAAAAGGCGGCCTATGACCAAGCGATGGCCGACACGCGCTGGCTTCGTGGCCCCCGCTACGATCGCGCTCGCGCCGCCGCAGAGCGGACGTGGCGCGAGAGCACCGCAGCTGCCCGCGCGCTGTACGAAGAGACCCTTCAAGACCTGATCCGCGACGGCGAGGTTTCCGAGGAAACCGCCGAGAAGTGGGACGCGCTCGAAGCCGCGCAGTCGGCCAAGGCCGCTCACACCGCGATCATGTCGCAGTTTGACACTGCGCTTCGCATGCTCCGGAGCGCCTGATCCATGGGCGCTCTTGTATCGTACGAAACACAAATCCCGATGGACGCTGGCCCGACCGCGACCACGTATGGCGAGCTGAACCGCGCCTATGATTTCTTCAACGATCGATTGTTCGGCGGAGAGCTTCCGCGCTGCCTGATCACGATGCAGCGGCACAAGGGCGCCTACGGCTACTTCTCGCCGGATCGCTTCGGCTCGCGTGACGGCGAGGTCGCCGACGAGATCGCGCTGAACCCCACCCACTTCGCGCATCGGACACTGCGGGAAATCATGTCAACGCTGGTGCACGAAATGGCGCACCTCTGGCAAAAGCACTTCGGCAAGATGCCGCGCGGCGCCTACCACGACAGGCAATGGGCGAAGAAGATGCACGAGGTGGGCCTGCACCCGTCATCGACCGGCGGCCCAGGCGGCAAGGAGACCGGGCAGAAGGTCTCCCACTTCATCAAGGATGACGGCCCATTCGCCCGTGCCTTCGCCGACTTCGAGCAGCTCGGAATGAACGAGCTGTTCGGAGATCGCTTCGCCGAGAGCGAGAAAGCCGCGAAGTCCCGCGCCAAGAAGCGCGCCAGCAAAACCAAGTTCACCTGCGAGCAGTGCGACCTCAACGCATGGGCCAAGCCCGATGCGCGTCTGATCTGCGGCGAATGCTCCGAGCCGATGGTTTGCGAGGAGCCCGCCGAAGACGAGGAGGCTTGAGCCTATGGCCGCCCCAACAAAACGCCGCGCAGCCGCCCCCACCGCACAACGTGACATGGAAAAGGAGCTGGCCGCCGCCGGCACGCTCAAGCATCAGCTTTCCGAGATCTTCGGAGACGATCACGATCTGGCGCTGTTGCGTGACACGCTGGAGGGCGAAACCGATCTGCTCGAAACTCTTGATCGCGTCCTCGAACAGATGGCCGCCGACGCGGCGAACGTCGCCGGCATCGAGAAGTTCACCACCACCCTAGCCGCGCGCAAGAAGCGCCTGGAGGATCGTTATTCCACGATGGAAACGATGCTCTTGAACGCGCTCACGATCCTTGAAGAGCGCCGCCTTGAGCGTCCGCTTGCCCTGATCTTCACCAAAGCCAAGCCTGCAAAGGCTGTCATCACCGACGAGGCGATGATCCCCTCGCAGTTCTTCAAGACGCCGGAGCCGCTGTTGAGCAAGGCCGACCTGCTCCGCGCGCTCAAGGATCGCCGCGACATCCTCGCGCAGAAGCTGGCCGAGATCGCCGAACGAGTCGAAGCGCAAGCCATGAGCGAGCAGGAAGCCGAAGCCGCCAGGGCTCGCATCATCGCCGCATTCCCTGCCATTCCGGGCGCCGAACTGGACGCCGAAGGAACGAGCATTCAGGTCAAGTGGAGCTAACAACCATGAACGGCATCGCCACCCTTCCCCGCGCCTCCGTCTCCGCTCCTGTTCCATGGTGGAACGAAAGCAAGCAGGTTGCGCTTGTCCGCCGCACCGCCGCGAAGGACTGCAACGCGGATGAGTTCGACCTGTTCACGGCGGTTTGCCGTGACCTTGGCCTATCTCCGCTCCGCCGGCAGATTTACGCCTTCGTTTTTAACAAGAACGACGAAGCCCTGCGGCAGTTGACGCTTGTTGTTGGCATCGACGGCGCCCGCTCGATCGCCGCGCGCAGCGGCAACTATCGGCCGGACGATCAAGAGCCGCAGTGGGTTTTCCGCGACGACCTGAAAGACCCGTTGACGAACCCGCACGGCATCGAGAAATGCACGGTTGGCATCTATCACCGGCCGACGCGCGCGGATGAATTTCAGCGGATCGTGCATACCGTCTATTGGGACGAGTTTGCACCACTGGTGACGCGCGCCGACACGGACGCTTACGAGTGGGTACCGACCGGGAAGTTCTATGCGGACGGGCACCCGAAGGCCGGCAAGGAGATTCACCGCCGGCAATTGAGGGATGGCGCCGCTGGCCGTGAAGTGCTGCGCCTCGATCCGAACAAAACCCAATGGATCAGGGCCGGCCGCAATCAGCTTGCGAAGTGCGCGGAAATGGGCGCGCTGCGGAAAGGATGGCCGGAAGACCTCTCGCGCCTGGTCGTGGAGGAAGAAACCCACCGCGCCGAAGCGATAGAGCTCAACGCCGAGGAATACGGCCTCACGCCGTCGCAAATGGTGGAGAAGGCAGACGCCGACGCACGGCTTGAGCGCATTGGCGGCCCTGCCCTACTCGCCACCTTCGACGATGCAGGCACGCTTGAGCGTGTCGCGTATGGGAAATTTGCCGATCGCGTGGACGCGCACACACAGAAGCTCGCGCCGAAAGCCGTGGCGATATTCGCCGATCGCAACCGCGCCGCGCTGCAGGAGTTCTGGGCTCACAACAAGACCGACGCGCTCGCCCTCAAGCGCCTCCTCGAACAGCGCGCGGCGGTTCCGGCATGAGCGGACGCCCCCAGATTGTCATCCGATCCCAGGCCGACCGCGCGCTTGCGCACCGCTGGATCGATCATGCGCGACCAGGAACGCGCATCGAGTTCAAGGCTGCACAGCGGACCGTTGAGCAGAACGACCGCATGTGGGCGATGCTTACCGACATCGCGAGGCAGGCGCTGCTCTACGAACGACGGTACACCACCGATCAGTGGAAGGTGATTTTCCTGCACGCCTGCGGCCAGGAAATCCAGCATGTGCCATCCCTCAGCGGCGGCTTTATCCCATACGGGCAATCTTCGTCAGACCTATCGAAGGAGGAAATGTCGAACCTGATTGAGTTCATGTTCGCATGGGGCGCCGAGAACGACGTGGTCTGGAGTGATCCGAAGCGAGCGGAGGCGCAATGAACCTTCGCGGTCACAAGCGGATGGAGTTTCCACAATCGGTGCGCAAGGCGGCATTCATCCGATGCTGCAAGCGAGGCACGCAACCGGGCATCCCGCAGTGTGAGACCTGCGGCAACGTCCTGCGCTCCGGCGGCATCATTTATGAGCACGTCATCCCTGATGGCCTCGGCGGCCTGCCAGTGCTGGAGAACTGCAAGGTTCACTGCACGGTCTGCGCCGACATCAAGACGCACACGGAAGACAACCCGCGCATGCGGAAGGCCGATCGCGTGCTCAAGCGCGCCTACGGCCTCGAGCCGTCGACACGCGCGAAGATCAAGAGCCGAGGGTTTGCGAAGGCGCCGCCGCAGCGGAAAGCGTCCGCACCGATCAACAAATGGAAGGGGTTTTAGAAATGCCGCGACATCCCAGCTGGGGAGCGTTGGTGCTTTCCATCCTGTATTTCGCGCTTGCCATCATTGGTCTTGCGATCGAGTTTTGGACGGAGCTGCGTTGATGCTGATGAAGCGCGGACTGACCAAGCAGGAAGCCGCCGAATATTGCGGCTGTGAGACGCTGGCAGCGTTCGACGGCTGGCGCCAAAAGGGCATTGTGCCTCCGGCGATCCCTGGCACCAATCGATGGGATCGAAAGGCCCTGGACGCCGCTCTTGACCGCGCGTCAGGCCTTGTGACCGACAACCGCGACCTCTCGCCGTATCAGCTCTGGAAGGCGCGGAATGCGGGGTAAGCGAAAGCCATTCAAGCTCAAGGGCATCAAGCGCGTCACGAAGAGGCTCGCGGACGGCTCTGTTAAGGTCTACCTCTACCATCGACCGACCGGTGAGCCGCTCGACCCCAACGATCTGGTTCAGAGCTACGCGGCCGCTGAAAAGAAGGTGGTCGTTCGCGGACGGCATACCTTGCTTGCGCTGATCCGAAGGTTCGACACCTCAACCTATTTCGACGGCTTATCCGAGACGACCCGCAGAGAATATCATTGGAAGCTGAAGCGCGTTGAAGCTCGTTGGGGATCTTGCCCCATCGATACCTTCAACGATCCTGACGACGCTCTCGAATTCAGGAAAGATGCGCTCGCTTGGCATGACGAATTGGGCAAGACGTCGCGCCGTTCGGCCGACAACCTCATGGCGGCGCTGGCGCGCATCCTCTCCTTCGCCAAGGAGAACAGCGAGATCAAGCATAACCCGCTCGACACGTTCCGGCGGCTCTACAAGAACGACCGTTCCGAAATGGTCTGGTCGGACGAGCTGCAACAGCGCTTCATCGAAACCGCCCGGCCGGCGATGGTCACGGCCCTCTACGTGGTCCGCAACACCGGCCAACGCGCCGCCGACATCCGGCAATTCCCTTGGGTGAAGTACGACGGCGAACGCATCGAGGTCCGACAAAGCAAGAGCGGGAAGCTGATCAAGATCCCGGCGACGCGCGAGCTGAAAGCGCACCTCGACAGCCTGCCGCGCCGTGGCGCCCTGGTGCTGCTGACGCCGACCGGGAAGGCGTTCACCAAGCGCTATTTCAACGAATGCTGGCGGGAGGACGCCGACAAGATCGGCGCAGGCGAGCTGAATTTTCATGACCTTCGTGGCACGGCGGCAACACGACTCGCGGAGGCCGGCGGCACGGCCATGGAGATTGCCTCCGTTCTCGGATGGTCGATCGAGCGGGCACAGCGAATCATCGCCACGTACATTGCGCGTAGTGGCGTCCTGGCTGCGAACGCGATCGCGAAGCTCGAGGAGCATCGAGATAAGCACGCAAGCTCGGCACCTGCGCAGAACGTCTCGGGCACAAAAAGTGGAAACTGAATGGAAACTGCCCCGGTTAGAAACCGAGGCCAGTTTTCTATGCCATTGATTTTTCAGATAAAAAATGGTCGGAGCGGCGGGATTCGAACCCACGACCCCTAGTCCCCCAGACTAGTGCGCTAACCGGGCTGCGCCACGCTCCGATGCCCCTCCTCTAACCGTGATCCGGCCGCGGCGCAAGGCATGGACTCGCACGTTCCACGGCCGGCGAGCAAAGCTCGCTGGGAATAGCGTTCCTGGCGAACCTGGCCCTCGGTGCGAACAATAAGGCAAGGCCGGAGCGGCGAACCCAAACCCGCCGCACCGGCCTCACTCCGCCTCATCGCCGTCACGAACCGAACCGGCGGCCAAGGAGCCGCCGCCCCCGCCCCGGTTTCAGAAGCGATAATTCACCCCGACCGTGACGGTGTGGATCTGATCCCTCAGATTCATGCCGGAGACGGTCACGTCCCTGGCGACGTCAACCAGCGTCATGGTGTGCCGGCCGAAGTCGTAATAGTTGTATTCTAGGTTCACCGACCAATGCGGCGCGAATAGCCACTCCGCGCCGGCGCCGACGGTCCAACCGGTGCGCGTGCTGGTCGCCGTCGGGGCGACAGCGGGACCTCCGGGGATCGTGAACGCATCGACGACCTTTTCCCGGGTCCAGGCCGCGCCGCCCCGCCCATAGATCAGCCAGCCCGGCGCAAAGCTGTAACCGAGCCGAGCCGTGGCCGAGGCCAGGAAGTCATTGCTGAGGCTGAACTGCGCCGGCACCGTCACGCCGGTCGCGAAATTCGTGACCGAGGCAGCCTGTGTGCTCTTCAGGCTGGACCAGGCGGCCCGCCCCTCGGCGCCAATGACCCAATTGGGCGCAAACTGGTAATCGCAGCCGACCTGGCCGCCGCCCACGAAGCCGGTCGAGCTGAAGCTATTGGCCTGACCAAATACGTTGGTGGTGCGGTCCTGGCTCACGGCGGCTCCGAGGTGTCCGCCGACATAGCAGCCGGTCCAGGAGAAGGCCTCGACCGGCGGGGGCAACCGTGGCGCCTTTACTGCCAGGTCGGCAGCGAAGGCGGATGACGTTGCAGAGATCGCCGCCAGCACGGCGACAGAGAGGAAGCTACGCATAACCAAAACTCATCCCTCACAGAAACATTGTGCAAACCAAGTAGCACTTGGTCGCCACGATTTCTGTATCGGGCCCGCAACATGCGCGTTGAGGTTGTTGTTCCCACGGTAGCGGCTTGGCGGCCGAAAGATGATCGGTCACGCTCTCAGTGTGGCATAGCGTGGCAATTGCGGCACAGCTCGGCGACGGCCGGACCGATTCCGGCTAGCCGTCCTTCATCGCGCGGTCGAGCAGTTGGCGGCAATCGACCAGCTCTTTCAAGACGCCCTCGAGCCGCTCGCGGTCCTCGGCCTTGATGCCGGCACGGGCCGGCGGTCCGACCCGGAAGGTGTCGAGAATATCGTCGTCGGTCTCGACGAAGCGGAAATCGATGCCCTCGTCCTCGGAGGCTTCCTGCTCCTCGTCCTCAGCGGTTTCGACCTCCAGCTCCTCCTCGGGATGGTCGGTCTCCATCAGCGCCTGGCCGAGCGTCTCCTCGATCGCCCCGAACGAGACCGCCGCGGATGCGTCCGCCAGTCCCTGTACGGATTTGACGCCGTGCTCCTTCAGGATCCGCTGCACGCCGCGGATGGTGTAGCCCTCGCCGTAGAGCAGCCGGCGGATGCCCTTGAGCAGATCGACATCGTCGGGCCGGTAATAGCGGCGGCCGCCGCTCCGCTTCATCGGCTTGATCTGAGCGAACCGGGTCTCCCAAAACCGCAGCACGTGCTGCGGAATGTCGAGTTCCTGGGCGACCTCGCTGATCGTTCGAAAAGCATCCGGCGCCTTGTCCAAATGCCCGTTCCCCTTCGATCGTGCTGACAAGAAATTACGCTGGTTCGAACTATGACTCAGATTCGGCTGATTCGGACCGGTTCCATGGCCCGAGATCGCAACTTTGCCGCGTGGGCGCCGACGGCTATTCCGTCTCGGCGCCGACCTGGTCCGGCTGCGCCTCGCCGTTCATCTTGCCGGCCCCATGGCCGTTGATGCGCTGCTTGAGGATCGCCGACGGCTTGAACACCATCACCCGGCGCGGCGAGATCGGCACCTCGGTTCCGGTCTTGGGATTGCGCCCGATGCGCTGCCCCTTTTTGCGTACCATGAAGGAGCCGAACGACGACAGTTTCACCGTCTCGCCCCGCTCCAGACAATCGGTGATCTCTTTCAGCACCAGTTCGACGAACGCCGAGGACTCCGTCCGCGACAACCCGACCTTCTGATAAACTGCCTCGCAGAGATCAACGCGTGTGACCGTCTTTCCTGTGCCCACCATCGCCCGCCCCACCTCTCGGCGAATAATTTTGCCACGAAATTAAGAGGTTAAGGGGCAATGGTCAACAGCAGCGTGACCCCGGCCGATGCGAAAAAGCAGGATTCCGGCCGGCGTTAAGGGAGCGTTCAGCCTACCAGCGCAGCAGCGCCGAGCCCCAGGTGAAGCCACCGCCCATCGCTTCCAGCAGCACCAGATCGCCGCGTTTGATCCGGCCGTCCTTCACCGCAACGTCGAGCGCCAGCGGAATCGAAGCGGCCGAGGTATTGCCGTGCCGGTCCACCGTCAGCACCACTTTCTCCGGGGCGATATGCAGCTTGTGCGCAGAGGCATCGATGATTCGCTTGTTGGCCTGATGTGGCACGAACCATGTGACGTCCTCGGCGGTGACGCCGGTCGCATTGAAGGCATCGACGATGACGTCGGTGATCATGCCGACCGCGTGCTTGAACACCTCCCGCCCCTCCATCCGGAGATGGCCGACAGTCTGCGTCGAAGACGGACCGCCGTCGACATAGAGCTTCGATTTGTGGCGGCCATCGGAGCGCAGATGCGTGGTCAGCACGCCACGGTCGGCGGAGGTGCCCGGCTGGTCCTGCGCCTCCAGCACCAAGGCGCCGGCGCCATCGCCGAATAGCACGCAGGTACCGCGATCGTTCCAGTCGAGAATGCGCGAGAAGGTCTCGGCGCCGATCACCAGCGCGCGCTTGTAAGCGCCGGTGCGCAGGAAGTTGTCGGCGGTGGCGAGCGCAAACACGAAACCGGAGCAGACCGCCTGCAGGTCGAACGCCGCACCATGCGTGATGCCGAGCCCGTTCTGAACCGCGACCGCGGTCGCCGGAAAGGTATTATCCGGCGTCGAAGTCGCAAGCACGATCAGCTCGATCGACTGCGGGTCGATATCGGCGGAGCGAAGCGCGGCGCGCGCCGCATTGATCGCGAGATGCGAGGTGAACTCGCCGTCGGCGGCGATATGGCGCTGATGAATCCCGGTACGCTGAACGATCCACTCGTCGGAGGTATCGATGCGGCTTGCCAGTTCGGCATTGGTCACGATGCGCTGCGGCAGGTATGAACCACAGCCGAGCACCACCGAACGTTTGATCACGAGACAGGCTCCTGGTCGGTCGGTACGGAGGCCAACGCACCGCCGTCGCGATTGAGTGTTTGATTGATCTTGGTCAGGAGATCGTAGCGGGCCATCTCATAGCCAACATTGACCGCAGAGGCAAAGCCCTCGGCATCGGTTCCGCCATGGCTCTTGACCACGATGCCGTTGAGGCCAAGCAGCACGCTGCCGTTGGACTTGCCCGGATCCAATCGATTGCGCAGCGCGCGGAATGCGCTGCGCGCGAGCAGATAGCCGATCCGCGCCCGCCACGTGCGCTCGATCTCGCTGCGCAGATATTGCGTGATCTGGCGCGCGGTTCCTTCCGCGGCCTTGAGCGCGATGTTACCGCTGAAACCTTCGGTCACGACCACATCGGCGGCGCCCTTGCCGATGCCGTCCCCCTCGACGAAGCCGATATAATCGAGCTGCGGCAGATTCATCGCGCGGAGCAACTCCGCCGCCTCGCGGATCTCCTCGTGTCCCTTCATCTCCTCGACGCCGATATTGAGGAGACCGACGCTCGGGCGCGGATTGTTGAACAGCACGCTCGCCATTGCCGCGCCCATCGCCGCGAGTCCCACAAGGTGGCGGGCATCGCCGCCGATGGTGGCGCCGAGATCGAGCACCACGGATTGGCCGCGCATGGTCGGCCAGATCGCCGCCAGCGCCGGCCGATCGATGCCGGTCAGCGTGCGCAGGCAGAACCGCGCCATCGCCACCAGCGCGCCGGTGTTGCCGGCGGAGACCGCAACATCGGCCTCGCCCTTTTTCACGGCCTCGATCGCAAGCCACATCGACGATGTCTTGCGGCCACGTCGCAGCGCCTGGCTCGGCTTGGCATCATTGCTGACGGCGACGTCGGTGTGGATCACGCGCGAGGCCGCCTTCAGGGCGGGGTGCCGGTCGAGCTCAGGGACGATCTTGGCGCTGTCGCCGAACAGCAGGAACTGCGTGTCGGGACGGCGGGCCAGCGACATCGCCGCACCGGGAATCACGACAGCCGCGCCGACGTCCCCGCCCATGGCGTCCAGCGCGATTCGAACCTTTTGCGGCATGACGTCCCGGAAACCTGATCTCTTAAGCGAGCCTCGTGAAGGAACACCCCGGCACGTGGAGAGGCCCGCACCCATCCGGGTGCGACAAGGTCACCCGGCCCGGCCGGACAATAGCGTCTCCGGATGCCGAAACAACCTCTTGACCTCACGCGATTTTCTGCCCGCCGGTAGCCACGGGCACAAGCTCACAGCCGATTCCCTCAACTGTTCCAATGCATTATGGCCGCTTTACGAGGATTGGTGCCAAAGCCTCCGCGCAACTGTCTTGTGCGCAAAACAATGTCACTTGTCGTTCGCCTTGCCCGTGGGCTTGTTGGGGCGGGCTTTGCCTTCGCTCGCCCCGCCGACCGGGTTGAGCGCTTTCAGCGCCGCGAAAGGATGATCTTCGGGATTTGCGGCGGTGACAGCCTGCTCGAACACGGCGCCCGGCTTGCGCGGATAGGGATCGATGCCGAGAAGCAGGGCGTCGGTCGCCAGGCGTGCGAGGTCGATCTGGCCGTTCAGAATCGGCTCTGGCGGGTCGGGCACTTCGGCATCGCTCTCGCCATTGTCGTCCACGAGGTCGGCCAACTGCGGAATCTGCTCCGGTGGCGCGAACATCTGGTCGATGGGCTCATCGATCTCGCTCTCGATCGGATCCAGCGTCACCACGCAGATCTGCCCGACGCGCGCGCGGACCCTGCCCTCGACATGGACCTTGCCATCGCGCTTCAAGAAGACGTCGAAGGAGGCGTGAGCCGAGATCACCTCGGGCAGGTCGGCGATTTCGGCCATGGCGGCACGGGCGGCCGGATCGGCCTCGATCTCGCGATGCAGTCCGGCTTCCGGAATCTGGGCCACGATCACCGGGGGCGCGCGCCATGGCTCCCGCGGAGCGGGTTTCGGGGCGTCTCTGTCTGCTCTGCTCATCCAGCTCAATCCTGCTCCAGCGGCGCGGGGAAGGTCCAAGCGGCCCGCAACAGCGCCGTGTCGTCAAGCGCCGCGAGGCTTGCCGCCACCTTGCTCGCATAGACCGCAAGGCGCTGCGCGCTTTCGGGGTGCTTCCCATTCAAGATATTCTTCTGCAAGGCGTCCGCCAGACGCGGCTCGCCATCCTGCCAAGCGAGGTCGTAAGCCGCGGTGCGGCCATAGAACGCCTCGCCAAAGGTGCGCATGCGCCGGGGCACGGCGAGGTCCCCCACTCCCATTTCGCGCAGATTCGCGTCCATATCGTCGCAGAAATGGTCGAACAGAGCCTGCGACAGCTCCGTTCCGCCGCTGGCCGTGCGCAGCCGCAGCAAGACCAGCCAGAGGTGGAGGATCAAGAGATCGAACCGGCCATCCACCGTATCAGGCACACCCAAGTGTTTATAAAACAAGGGTTCTCGGGCCTGCGCCACGATCATGCCATAGATCGGCTCAATGGTCGCCCGCGGGGACAGCCGAGATTTCCTGACATGGTTGAACGGCCAAAACATCGACGGTTCCGCTCCTTGCCCCCTGCTTGCGGAGGCATGTTGCAATCGGCGGGCTTGCCCGGTACGTCAACCCCCGGCCCGACGCAAGGGGACGGGATCCGTTCTTGAAAAGATGACCCAGACAATGCGAATGACTGCCCGCACGTTCTCTCGCGGCCTGAGTGCCCGTTTGCGTATCGCAGGCGCCGTGGCGCTCACCTGCCTCGTGCTCTGTGCCTGCACCGGCGAACAGTTCCAGAAGGGCTACATCCTGCCACCGGGCGCGCTCGAGCAGATCCCGATCGGGGCGAGCCAGGACCAGGTGCTGATCGTGATGGGGACGCCGTCGACCGTCGCGACCCTCGACGGCGAGGTCTTCTATTACATCTCGCAGCGCGCCGAGCGTCCGGTCGCCTTCATGAATCAGAAGGTCGTCGACCAGCGGGTGATCGCAGTCTATTTCGACAAGAACCGTCAGGTGCGACGGCTCGCCAATTACGGCCTGAAGGACGGCAAGATCTTCGACTTCATCAGCCGCACCACGCCGACCTCGGGCCAGGAGCTCAGCTACCTGACGCCGCTGTTCAAGCTGCTCAGCTTCAACTGACGGCGAAGCCGGAGTCTCGAGATTATCGATCGAGATGCCGGTTCGCGCGCACCGGCAGGACAGCGAAGACATCAAAAACCCCGCGGCTCACACCGCGGGGTTTGTCATTCAGGAGGCGCCCGCCGACCTCAGTGTGCCAGGATCGCGAGCAGCAGCAGCGCGACGATGTTGGTGATCTTGATCATCGGGTTCACCGCGGGCCCGGCCGTGTCCTTGTAGGGGTCGCCAACGGTGTCGCCCGTCACCGCCGCCTTGTGGGCGTCGGAGCCCTTTCCGCCGTAATGGCCGTCCTCGATATACTTCTTGGCGTTGTCCCAGGCGCCGCCGCCCGAGGTCATCGAGATCGCCACGAACAGTCCGGTGACGATGACGCCGAGCAGCATCGCGCCCACGGCCGAGAACGCCGCCGACTTGCCGGCCGGGCCGCCGCCCGCGATCGCATAGATCGCGAAATAGACGAAGATCGGCGACAGCACCGGCAGCAGCGACGGGATGATCATCTCCTTGATCGCCGCCTTGGTCAGCAGGTCCACGGCCCTGCCGTAGTCCGGCTTGTCGGTGCCCTGCATGATGCCGGGCTTCTCCCGGAACTGGCGGCGCACTTCCTCGACGATGGCGCCGGCGGCACGGCCGACCGCGGTCATGCCCATCGCGCCGAACAGATATGGCAAGAGGCCGCCGAACAGGAGACCCACCACCACGTAAGGATTGTTCAGCGAGAAGTCCGGATTGACGCCCTTGAAGTAGAGGTGGTTCGCGGAGTCGGCGATGAAGAACTTGAGGTCCTGATTATAGGCCGCGAACAATACGAGAGCGCCGAGACCGGCGGAGCCGATCGCATAGCCCTTGGTGACCGCCTTGGTGGTGTTGCCGACCGCGTCAAGCGCGTCGGTGGACTTGCGCACCTCCTTCGGCAGGCCCGCCATCTCGGCGATGCCGCCGGCGTTGTCCGTCACCGGGCCGAACGCGTCGAGCGCGACGATCATGCCGGCCAGCGACAACATGGTCGTGGTGGCGATCGCGATGCCGAACAGGCCGGCGAGGCTGTAGGTGATGAGGATGCCGGCGATGATGACGAGCGCAGGCAGCGCGGTCGCCTCCATCGAGATCGCGAGCCCCTGGATCACGTTGGTGCCGTGGCCGGTGACCGAGGCGGCTGCGATCGACTTCACCGGACGATATTCCGTGCCGGTGTAGTATTCGGTGATCCAGATGATCAGCCCGGTGACGACAAGGCCGACGATGCCGCATTCGAACAGCGCCATGCCGGTGAACTCGACGCCCTCGAGCTTGCCGAAGCCGACCAGCCAATAGATCACGAACGCCACGCCGACCAGTGACAGGACGCCGGTCGCGATCAGGCCCTTGTACAGCGCCCCCATGATCGACTGGCTGGGGCCGAGCTTGACGAAGAAGGTACCGATGATCGAGGTGATGATGCAGATGCCGCCGATCGCCAGCGGCAGCGTCATCATGTCGGCGAGAAGCAGCGTCTTGGCAAAGAAGATCGCCGCCAGCACCATCGTCGCGACCGCGGTCACCGCATAGGTCTCGAACAAGTCGGCCGCCATGCCGGCGCAGTCGCCGACATTGTCGCCGACATTGTCAGCGATGGTGGCGGGATTGCGCGGATCGTCCTCGGGAATGCCGGCCTCGACCTTGCCGACGAGGTCGCCACCAACGTCGGCGCCCTTGGTGAAGATGCCACCACCGAGACGGGCGAAGATCGAGATCAGCGAGGCGCCGAAGCCCAGCGCGACCAGCGCATCGACCACGGTGCGGCTGTCGGGCGCGAACTTCATGAACTGGGTCAGGACCATGAAATAGATCGTCACGCCGAGCAGCGCGAGACCGGCGACCAGAAGCCCGGTTATGGCGCCGGACTTGAACGCAAGCTCCAGCCCGCCGGCGAGCGAGGTCGTCGCAGCCTGCGCGGTACGGACATTGGCGCGGACCGAAACATTCATGCCGATGAAGCCGGCCGCACCGGACAGGATCGCGCCGATCGCAAAGCCGATCGCCACCAGCGTGCCGAGGAAATAGGCCAGGAGCAGGAAGATAACGACGCCGACGATCGCGATCGTCGTGTACTGACGGCGCAGATAGGCCTGTGCGCCCTCGCGCACCGCGGCCGCAATTTCCTGCATGCGTGCGTTCCCGGCGTCCGCCTTCAGGACCGACGACGTGGCCCAGATCGCGTAGACGACCGCAAGCGCTCCGCAGAGCACGATCACCCATAATGCTGACATGTAGTTTCCTCGGCTTTCTGCTTCCAGCTTATACCCACGTATCGCCGCGGTTGTGCGACGCACGCGCCCCATATTCGGCCGCCCACTTGCGGGGAGGTCCTAAACGGCCTCGACCTTGCCAAAATCGCCATCATGGCGCAACGCCGCGAAAGCCGAACCGCTGTAAAATCGGTCAGCCTTTCGTCGGACGATGCGGGCGCGAATGGGTGTCAGAAGTGACTGAAGGACAAGTGCTTCAAGCTGATCTCGGCGCCCCGTCCATCCAGAAAGCGGGGACGAGCCATTCCCGCAACGACGGTACCGATCTCGGTGACCGCGACACCGACGCGTCCGGCCGCCGCCAGAAATCCGTCGCGCTGCGCTGCAGGAACCGTACAGAGAATCTCATAATCGTCGCCGCCGGAAATCAATGTCTCGATCCGCGCCGCACCAAGGGTGAGCAAAGCGGTGGCTGCGGACGAGGTCGGAAGACGTGACAGTTGGATGTCGGCGCTGACACCGGAGGCGGCGCACAGCTTGGCGAGGTCGCCGGCCAGGCCGTCCGAGACATCCATGGACGCCGTCGCAAAATCCCGGACCGTCGCGGCCAAGGCGTTGCGCGGTTGCGGCACCCGATAGCGTCCGACCAGCATCTCGCGCGCGGCAGGATCGCTCGCAAGCGCCTTGGCCGCGGCGCCGCCCTTGAGCACGTCGAGGCCGAGCACGGCATCCCCGATCGTCCCGGTGACAAAGACGCCATCTGCCGGCATGGCCCCGAAGCGGTGCACCATGCGGCCCGAAGGCACCCTGCCCCAGGCCGCAATCGAGATCATCACCGGTCCCGGCGTCGAGACGGTGTCGCCGCCGAGCAGCGGACAGCCGAAGCTTGCGGCATCCTCGCCGAGCCCACGGGCGAAGGCGCTGAGCCAGGCATCATCGGCTTTGCGCAGCGCCAGCGTCAGGACGAAGCCGGCCGGCGTCGCGCCCTTGGCTGCGAGATCGGAGAGATTGACCCGCAGCGCCTTCTTGGCGATCGCATCAGGCGGATCGTCGGGCAGATAGTGGACCCCCTCGACGATAGCGTCGGTCTTGACCACAATATCATCGCCATCGGCCTTGATGATCGCGGCGTCATCGACGAGGCCGAAGGCACCGGGATCGGTCGCCAGCGGCTTGAAATAGCGCGCGATCAGGGAATCTTCGCCGGAGGGAGGGTCATGGGTCATCAGTTCCCTCGCCGCGCCACATTGTCAGCGCTCGGCTTGACCGGGCGATCAAGCACGCCGCGGCCCGTCCGTATCCCTCGAATGTCTCTGGAATACTGGTTCACCCGCCTTCGCGGGTGATGACAGCCGAATAAACCGGTTGGTTCCGAACCGTTCCGCAACGATTGTGCTCCGGCCCAATGCATCCAACTACTTCTGCTCGAACTCGTCACCGCGATATTGCCGCGCGAGCTGATCGAGCACCGCATTCACCATGCCGGTCTCGTCACGCTCCACGAAAGCATGCGCGACATCGACATATTCGGACACGACGACGCGCGCCGGAATATCCTTGCGATGTTCGAGCTCATAGGCGCCGGCGCGCAGCACCGCGCGCAGGATCGCCTCGATCCGCTTCAGCGGCCAGCCGCGCGACAAAGCCTCGTCGAGCACCGGATCGATCTTCTTCTGATCGCGCACCACGCCGGAGACGATATCCCGGAAGAAGGCAGCTTCGGCCGGCAGATATTGCTCGCCCTCGACCTCATTGCCGATCCAGTGGCTCTCATATTCGGCGAAGATGTCGTTGATGCCGGTGCCGCCGATGTCCATCTGGTAGAGCGCCTGCACGGCGGCGAGCCGCGCCGCCCCGCGGCGATTGGCCTTGCGATCGGGGCCCTTGTGCTTGGTCTCGGTCTTGTTCCTGGGCTCGGCCATGGATCAACCTCTGGCAAGGCGGCGCTTGATGCGCAGCATCGCGAGCGCGGCACGTGCCGCGTCGCCGCCCTTGTTGAGCTCGGCAGCGCGCGCCCGTGCCCAGGCCTGCGCCTCGGTGTTGACGGTGAGGATGCCGTTGCCGAGCGGCAGCCGCCTGTTGACCGCGAGGTCCATCAGCGCGCGTGAGGATTCGTTGGACACGATCTCGAAATGGATGGTGTCGCCGCGGATCACGCAGCCGAGCGCGATCGCCGCGTCATAGGGCTTGCCGTGGCTCTCCGCCGCGTCCAGCGCGATGGCGATCGCGGCCGGGATCTCCAGCGCACCGGGGACCGTGAGCACGTCATGCGTGACGCCGGCCCCCTTCAGCTCGGCCACCGCCCCTTCGAGCAGCGCGTCCTGGATGTCGTCATAGAACCGCGCCTCCACGATCAGCGCCCGGGCGCCGGAAATGTCGGTCTGGTCCTTCAATGGGGCGCGCCGCGCGTCTGCCATCAGTATGTTTCCATCGTCATGGTGCCTCACCCGGAGGAGCGGCCAATTGGCCGCGTCTCGAAGGGGCGGATGAATTTCGGCCTCATGGTTCGAGACGGCGCTTTCGGAGCGCACCGTCCGCCGACAACCTCGCGACCGGTCGGCCTGCTCGGGTGCATGCGCCTCCTCGCCATGAGGGTTGGCCTTGTAAGCGTGGCCGCCGACAATGCCAAGGAAAAGCTATCTCATCTCCGCCAGGCGCGCCGCGTAGCGCGCCATGAGGTCGACCTCGATATTGACCTCGGTGCCTGCCTGCCAGGACGACAACGTGGTCACCTCGAGCGTATGCGGAATGATCAGCACCGAGAACGTCACATCGTCCACCGTGTTGATCGTCAGCGACACGCCATCGAGCGTCACCGAGCCTTTCGGCGCGATGAAACGGGCAAGCTCGCGCGAGGTCTTTAGCACGAAGCGCGCCATGTCCGGCAGATCCTCGCGGCTCACGATGGTCGCGATCCCGTCGACATGGCCGGCGACGATATGGCCGCCCAACTCGTCGCCGATCTTCAACGCCCGCTCCAGGTTCAACCTGGTGCCGACCTTCCAATGTTTCGCCGTGGTCAGCGCCAGGGTCTCGGCGGCGGTATCGACCTCGAACCAGGTCTTTCCATCGGCAATGCCGGATTGCACAACTGTCAGGCAGACGCCGTTATTGGCGATCGAAGCGCCATCGGCGATCCCAGCCCGGTCGTAATGGCAGGCAACGCGCAACCGATGCAGCTGGCCCTGCGCCGTCGGCGTCAGGCTCAGGATCTCACCCACATCGGTGACAATGCCGGTAAACATTTAGGTGCGCTCATAAATCGTGAGGGTGTCGGTATCGAGCGTCTCGCTAGCACGAACCCGGTAGGCCGGCGACTGCGTGATTGCGGCGAGCGGCAATGCACTCAGCGCAGCGATCCCATCCGCCCCGACCGGCTCAGGTCCCCGCAGCAGCCAGATTTCATCGACCAGGCCGCTGGCCATGAAAGAGGATGCCACCTGGCTGCCACCCTCGACCATCAGGCGGGTGACGCCGCGTTCGGAGAGCGCGCGCAGGACGGCCGCGAGGTCAAGCCCGGGCGACGGGCAAGGCGGCATCCGGATCACCTGCGCGCCCGCCGCGCCGAGCCGAGTGGCCGCCGCAGCCTCCGCCGTTTCGGCGCAGGCCAGCCAGAGCGGCGTCGCGCGCGCCGACCGCATCAGCCGGCTGTCTACCGGAATGCGCAGCGCCGTGTCGAGCACCACCCGCACGGGCGATCGGCTCGCCATGCCCGGCAAGCGGCAGGTCAGAAGCGGATCGTCGGCGAGCACCGTGCCGATGCCGACCAGGATCGCATCGCATTGGGCGCGGAGCAGGTGAACGCGTGTCCTGGCGGATTCGCCGGTAATCGCCACCGGCTTGTGGCCGGCCGCCGCGATCTTGTCATCCGCGGAGACCGCCAGCTTGAGGATGACATGCGGGCGCCCATCGCGGACGCGGCGGAAGTGACCGGCGTGGTCACGCGCCGCGTCAGCCGAACACAGGCCGACCTCGACCTGGATGCCGGCAGCGCGCAATTTCGCATGGCCCTGCCCTGCAACCTCCGGATTGGGATCTTCGATCGCCGACACCACTCGCGCGACGCCGGCGGCAATCACCGCATCCACACAGGGCGGCGACTTTCCGAAGTGCGAGCACGGTTCGAGCGTCACATAAAGCGTGGCGCCTTTTGCCGCTTCGCCGGCGCGCCTGAGCGCCTCGGGCTCCGCATGCGGACGCCCGCCGGGCTGGGTCCAGCCGCGCCCGACGATGATGCCATCCTTGACCACCACGGCCCCGACCGCCGGATTGGGCCAGGTGCGGCCCAGCCCACGCTGCCCGAGCGACAGCGCCAGTTGCATGAAGCGGCGGTCGGCTTCCTTCTGCGCGCGAAGCTTCTCGCCGACCTGGTCGATCAGCACGCGAAAGATCATTTGCGGACCGGCGCGAGCCGCGGCGCGTCGTCCTCGGAAGACAGCTCGCCGAGAACCGCCTCGAAATCCTTGGCTTCGCGGAAATTGCGATAGACCGAGGCGAAGCGGACATAGGCGACGTCGTCGAGCTGACGCAGGTGCTCCATCACGATCTCGCCGATCGCCTCCGACGACACCTCCGCCTCGCCGCCGCTCTCGAGCTCGCGCACGATCGCCGAAACCATCTTCTCCACGCGCTCCGGATCGACGGCGCGCTTGCGCAAGGAGATTTGCACCGAGCGCATCAGCTTGTCGCGGTCGAACGGCACGCGGCGACCGTTGCGCTTGATCACGGTGAGTTCGCGCAGCTGCACCCGCTCGAAGGTGGTGAAGCGAAAGTTGCAGGAGAGGCAGACCCGCCGCCGCCGGATCACCGAGGAGTCCTCGGTGGGCCGGGAGTCCTTCACCTGCGTATCGAGGCTGTTGCAGCTGGGGCAGCGCATCTAGTGCTCCGATTCCGAAGTTCGCATCGTCTCGCGGCCACCTTCTTTTGCGAACTTCGGCATCAAAGCAGCACTAGCGACTTTCGATTTTCGTGCGGCTTTGAATCCGAAGTTCCGACAAGCGGGTGCGGCAAAGATGAGGAAAGTTCAAATCCGCCGCACCAGTTGAGCCTTACTGATAGATCGGGAAACGATCGGTCAGCGCCTTCACCTTCTGCTTCACGGCGGCCTCGACCAGCGGCGCGCTGCCGTCCGGCGCCTGCGCGATCGCGTTCAGCACCTCTGCGATCAGGCCGGCAACCTCCTGGAATTCGGCGACGCCGAAACCACGGGTGGTCGCCGCCGGCGTCCCGAGACGGAGGCCAGAGGTGACGAAGGGCTTCTCCGGATCGAACGGGATGCCGTTCTTGTTGCAGGTGATTCCGGCCCGGACCAGCGCCTTCTCCGACACGTTGCCCTTCAAGCCCTTCGGCCGCAGGTCGACCAGCATCAGATGGTTGTCGGTGCCGCCGGAGACGATGTCGAAACCGTGGGCGCGCAGGGACTCCGCGAGCGCCTTGGCGTTCTCGACGATGTTCTTGGCGTAGGCCTTGAACTCGGGACGCAGCGCCTCGGCAAAGGCCACCGCCTTGGCCGCGATCACGTGCATCAGCGGGCCACCCTGCAGGCCCGGGAAGATCGCGGAGTTGAGCTTCTTGGTCAGGGACTCGTCGTTCCACAGGATCAGGCCGCCGCGCGGGCCACGCAACGATTTGTGCGTCGTCGTGGTTACGACATGGGCGTGCGGCACCGGCGAGGCATGGACGCCGCCGGCGACGAGGCCGGCGAAGTGCGCCATGTCGACCAAGAAGTAGGCGCCGACGCTGTCGGCGATCTCGCGGAAGCGCTTGAAGTCCCAGGGGCGCGAATAGGCGCTGCCGCCGGCGATGATCAGCTTCGGCTTCACCTCTTCGGCCTGCTTGGCGACCGCGTCCATGTCGATCAGTTGGTCCTCGCGCCGCACCGTGTAATGCGAGGCCTTGAACCATTTGCCGGACATGTTCACCGGCGAGCCATGGGTCAGGTGACCGCCCGCCGCGAGGTCGAGGCCCATGAAGGTGTCGCCAGGCTGCAAGAGCGCCAGGAACACCGCCTGGTTCATCTGGCTGCCGGAGTTCGGCTGCACGTTGGCGAAGTTGGCGCCGAACAGCTTCTTGGCGCGGTCGATCGCGAGGTTCTCGGCGACGTCGACCCATTCGCAGCCGCCATAATAGCGCGCGCCCGGATAGCCTTCCGCATATTTGTTGGTCATCACCGAGCCCTGCGCTTCCAGTACGGCCCGGCTGACGATGTTCTCGGATGCGATCAGCTCGATCTCATGCCGCTGGCGACCGAGTTCGCCCTTGATGGCTGCCGCGATCTCCGGATCGGCCTCGGCGAGCGTGGCGGTGAAGAAGGAATCGGGGGCGGATGAGGGCTTGGCGCTGGTGGCTGTCATCGGCGAAATATCTCCGCGGCCGCAAGCCTTTAGCGGATTGCGGTCGGTTTCTCGAGGCGGTCGGAAAGAACTCTTCGCCATTACCACACCGGCCGGGTCAGGCCAAGCGGTTGCGGTCAGGCCTCCGATTTATGCCAAGATATGGTGGACGGGCACGCGCTGAAAGCCCTCGGCCCTGGGAGGCTCCGGCCGCGCCAACCGCCGTCAGGCCCCGCCGCACATGTGCTGGTCGTCGGGCATCTTCCAGGCCTGATTGGTCCGGAGATTCGTGGTCTCGTAGACACGACCCCGGTCATCGCCGGGCGGACAATCCTTCGGAATGGAGATGAGGCAGAACCGAACCTTGTCGCCCACTTTCGAGCCAGCAAGCGCAGCATCCCACTCATACGACACCTGCGTGTCCTTGTTGGTGTAGCGAACATAGCTGCCGGGATCGATCACACCCCTCTTGATCGGTTTCCGCGAGAGCTTCTCCCCGGAGCGGTCCGCGATCTCGGCGATCGTTCTCTCCGCACATTCGCCGACCTTGGTCGGATTTGCGACCAGGACCGGCTCCGCGGCGGCCGTGGCGTTGCCAACGGCATCGGCAGTTGGCGACGCGTTCTGGGAACAGGTCGAGATCAACAAGAGCGGAATGTAGAATGCGCGCGACAACCCCAGCATCGGTGCCCCCAACACGAAAACCTGTATGAAGCGGTCGCTTCATACAGGTTGTGTCTGTGCCGATGCAATCGTTTTGCGTGGGGGTAGGCTCAAAGCCCCGTATAGCCCGCCTTCACCGGATCGACGCGGCCATCGAGCTGGCGCAGATAGGTCAGGCCACACACGGTGAGCCGGTGTGGGTCGCGCTCGCCGGCTTCGAACAACGTCTTCACGTAGTCGGCCACCTTGCGCCGCGCCTCTTCGCTCGCCGCAGAGGTACGGTTCGCGAGCAGGTCGTAGGTGTGCATGATGCGATCGATCGCAGCTTCCATGGGGTCCCCTTCAGTCAGGCGGCGTCGCAGCCTCGAACATTGCGATCGCCATGTTGGCGAGCTTCAGCTTGTTGAACTCGCCGCGTTGAAACAGGAGAACGATGATGTCGACCAGGTGGTCGTTGGGCTGGAACGTGTCGGGCATGCCGCCTGAGCGGCGCAAGTAGTTCGCAGCGATGGCATAAGCATCGCTTACGACCTCCGCACTCATCGCCTGCATGCCACGTTCAACCAGCATCGTTCGTCCTCCGGCGCGGTGGGACAACCCCGCTGACGCCGATCTGGTTCCAATGCGCAACGGGAGTTTTCCGCGAACGCAAAAGACGAACGCGCCGGCTCGCATCACGAGCCGGCGCGCCGGGACATGTCAGGTTGTACAGCAAGGCGCTTTGCGGGCGCGCCCCCGCCCGACCTTGTTTGACTGCGATCAGAGCCGATAGAGGATCTGATCGGTCCAGAAGCGCTCGAGCCGGTGCAGCGACTTATTGAGCGTGGCGAACTCCTCGTTGGAGATGCCCCCCACCTGCTCCACCGTCTTGACGTGCTTCTGATACAGCGCCTCGACGATCTTGCGGATCTCCTGACCCTGCGGCGTCAGGCGGATGCGCACCGAGCGGCGGTCGACGCGCGAGCGCTGATGATCGAGGAAGCCGAGTTCGACCAGCTTCTTCAAGTTATACGAAACGTTGGAGCCGAGATAATAACCGCGGGTGCGCAGCTCACCGGCGGTCAGCTCCTTGTCGCCGATGTTGTAGAGCAGCAGAGCCTGAACCGAGTTGATATCAGAGCGACCGCGGCGATCGAACTCGTCCTTGATGACATCGAGCAGGCGGCGGTGCAGCCGCTCCACCAAGGTCAAGGCTTCCAGGTACGCCGACTGCACGGTGCCCTGGGGCGCGCGCTCAGTCTCCACGGCCGTAGCAACGGCTTTCATCATGACACTTCCCCTGTCGTCGTTTTTGTCGACTTATTCGACGAAACTTTTGTCCCGTCTGATAAAACGAGCTTAAGGGGGCCGATTTGAATATCGGCTTAAACAAGAGCATAAATACAGAATGAATTTAAGAGAGTGAATTCTCTTTTAAGCCAGCGATTAAAGCACTTTACGCAAGACTCCATTGACGGTGAGCGTGTGATGTTCGCGCTTTGTCCCAAGCCCTGTCACATTCCAAAACAGGTGCATCGCCCCGCGCTAAGGAGCGCGTAACAGCTGTGGCGACGGACTTTAAGCTGTTCGAAACGTTACCCGCAACCCAGAGACGAGATCGAGACGCAAAGCTCATTGCGCACAACCTCACGATGCCGAGACCGTTAACGCCGCTATGGCGGACGTTCCCGTGCCGCCATCCAGGCCAACACGAGATAGGCCGCCAGCATGACGGCTTCGCCCCCGACCACGATCAGGCTGCCGCCATAGATGGCGGGGAACATCAACTCGATCACCGCCATCGAGACCACGGTGGTCAGCCAGACCACCGCCCCCCAGGGCGTGGCGAGCCACAGCCCGACCGCTGCGACCAGCTCGATCACGGCGAAATAGACGGTTGCCGCCTGCCAGGCCATGGGCTGGTTCTCGAAAGCCTCGTCCTCGCCCCCGATGAAGCCTGTCACCTGGGCCCAGTGATAAAGCCCCTTGGCGATCGACAGCATCGCCATCACCCGCAGGAACAGAACGAGGCGCCGCGTCCAGACGTTATCGTCGCTGTCCGGACGCTCCGACGACAGCGCTGCAACCGACATGGCGCCATCGCGCGGCAGATCCCGCGGGGTGGGAATTTCAGGCATCGAGACCTCGTCTGATCGGGCAAATGGCCTTCATGTGGCCCCTTTCGGTCATGCGTGGCGCGCGATTATCGGTGAGCTGCTGCGTCAAAATGAGCGGGCAGCTTGCGCGAGGTCAAGTGACGCCGCGCGGTCAAGGTGCTACAGAAATTTGGAATTACAACAAGTCAAATCAGCCGGCCGGCAACCTCCTCCAGGAGAGAGACTCTTATGGCGATCAAATTCGGGCGTCCGATCGAAGTGCGCGACGTTGCGCGCAATGTCACCACCACCGTGGCTCCTTCCCTCGATCTGACCATCCGTCCCCGCCGCAACCGCAAAGCCGAATGGGCCCGTCGCCTGGTGCGGGAAAACGTCCTGACCACTGACGATCTGATCTGGCCGCTGTTCGTGGTCGAGGGCCAGAAGACCCGCAGCGTGGTCGCGTCGATGCCCGGCGTCGATCGGCTGAGCGTCGACGAAATCGTCCGCGACGCCGAGCGCGCGGTCAAGCTGAACATCCCCTGCCTGGCCCTGTTCCCCTATACCGATCCCTCGCTGCGCGACGAGAACGGGTCCGAGGCCTGCAACCCGGACAATCTGGTCTGCCAGGCCGTGCGTGCCATCAAAGCGGAGTTCCCCGACATCGGCGTGCTCTGCGACGTCGCGCTCGATCCCTTCACGAGCCACGGGCATGACGGGCTGATCAAGGATGGCCGGATCCTCAACGACGAGACGGTGGCGGTCCTGGTCAGGCAGGCGCTGGTGCAGGCCGAAGCCGGCTGCGACATCATCGCGCCGTCGGACATGATGGACGGCCGGGTCGGCGCCATCAGGCAGGCGCTCGATCAAGCCGGCTTTCAGGACGTGCAGATCATGGCCTACGCCGCGAAATATGCCTCTGCATTCTATGGTCCGTTCCGCGATGCGATCGGTTCGGCCAAAGCGTTGACCGGCGACAAGCGCACCTATCAGATGGACAGCGCCAATTCCGACGAGGCCCTGCGCGAGGTCGAGCTGGATATCGCCGAAGGGGCCGACATGGTGATGGTGAAGCCCGGCCTGCCCTACCTCGATGTCGTCCGCCGCGTGAAGGACACGTTCGCGATGCCGACCTTCGCCTATCAGGTCTCCGGCGAATACGCGATGATCGCGGCGGCCGCGAATAATGGTTGGATCGACGGCGATCGCGCGATGATGGAGAGCCTGTTGGCGTTCAAGCGCGCCGGCGCCGACGGCGTGCTGACTTATTTCGCTCCACAGGCGGCGGAAAGGCTGCGGCAGCAGAATTCGTAGTTCTGCAACTCCCGAGGCTGCCGGAGACCGTGAACCCGTCCGGCGCTCCTGGCGCAGCCCCGGAATTGCCTGAATATTTGCGACGGCATCTCGCCGCACGCCCTTGCAAGGCCGGAGGCGGTTCCCATGTCCTGCTTGCCAATCGGGAGGACAATCCATGACCTATACGGGCTCGGGTGGTAGCCGCTGGGGCGGTGGCGGACCGGATATTCGGCCTCACGCGTTTGATCCCGCTCTGCAGCCGGAGCTGTTTCGCGGCGTGCTGTTGCGACGCATGGTCGCGTTCCTGATCGACCTGGTCGTGCTCGCGATTCCAGTGGTCCTGGCCGTGATCTTCATCGCGGTGTTCGGCCTCATCACCCTTGGGCTCGGCTGGGCGCTGTTCTGGCTGATCTCACCGGCATCGGTGATCTGGGCGCTCGTCTATTACGGCAGCACCATCGGTGGTCCGCATTCCGCCACCATTGGCATGCGCCTCATGGATCTCGAACTCCGCACCTGGTACGGAGCACCGGGCTATTTCGTGCTCGGCGCCGTGCATGCAGTCTGTTTCTGGATCTCGATTTCGGTGCTGTCACCGTTGGTGCTTCTGCTTGGGCTCTTCAACAGCCGCCGGCGGCTGCTGCACGACTTCCTTCTGGGAACCGTGATCGTCAACACCTCGGTGCGCTCGCAACGGGTTGAGCCGGTCCGCACCTATTGACTCATCAAACCGATTGACCGGCAGCGTCCGGAGCGCAATTCTATCGATCATCGCTTTGGAGGCTGATGAGCATCCTTGACCCAGCATTCGCGTGATACCCCGCAATTCTACCTGACGGCGCCCTCGCCTTGCCCCTATCTACCGGGGCGGCAGGAACGGAAGGTCTTCACGCATTTGGTCGGCGACAAGGCGACCGATCTCAACGACCTCCTCACCCATGGCGGCTTTCGGCGCAGCCAGTCGATCGCGTATCGTCCGGCCTGCGACCAGTGCCGGGCCTGCGTCTCGGTGCGGGTGATCGCGAATGAGTTCCGAGCCTCGCGCAACTTCCGCAAGGTACTCGCCCGCAATGCCGACCTCGTCGGCGAGCAGCGCAGCGCCGTCCCCACCTCGGAGCAATATTCGATCTTCCGCAGCTATCTCGACCAGCGGCACCGGCACGGCGGCATGGCCGACATGACGGTGCTGGATTACGCCATGATGGTCGAAGACAGCCATGTCGAGACCCGGATCATCGAATATCGCCGGCGCAATCCAAGCAACGGTCCGAACGGACGGGGCGGCGAGCTCGTCGCGGCGGCGCTCACCGATGTGCTCAGTGACGGCCTGTCCATGGTCTATTCGTTCTTCGATCCGTCGGAGATCTCGCGCTCGCTCGGCACCTTCATGATCCTCGACCATATCGCCCGTGCGCGACGGCAGGGCCTGCCTTACGTCTATCTCGGTTATTGGATCGAGAGCTCCCAGAAGATGGACTACAAGAGTCGCTATCTGCCGCAGCAGCGGCTGGCCGCAGCCGGCTGGCTGCGCGTGGATGCCGAAGGGCACACGGCGCCGGAGCCGCAGGATTGAAGCAGGCCGATTGGCGAATAGGGAGTAGCGAATGGTTCGTTTCCCTACTCGCTACTCCTCATTCGCTACTCGCTTCGCTTATCCCAAATAATCCGCGACCAGCTTCACATTCAGCCCGATGATCGCAACCGCGATCGCGCTCGCAACGGCCGTCAGCCAGCGCGGCGCGACGAACGCGCCCATCTTGGCGCGGCTCGCCGTGATCAGCACCAGTGGGACGATGGCGAATGGCAGCTGCAGGCTGAGCACGACCTGGCTCAGGATCAGGAGCTGACCGGTGGCCTTCTCGCCAGCCCAGATGGTGACGACCACGGCCGGCACGATCGCGATCGTCCGTGTGATTAGCCGGCGCAGCCACGGCGCAATCCGCCAGTGGAGGAAGCCTTCCATCACGATCTGACCCGACAAGGTCGCGGTGATCGTCGAATTCAGGCCACAGCATAGGAGTGCGATCGCAAACAGGCTCGGCGCAATCGTGGAGCCCAGCAGCGGCGCGAGAAACGAATGCGCCTGATCGAGCTCTGCAACCTCGAGCTGTCCTCTCCTGTGGAAGGTCGCCGCAGCCAGGATCAGGATCGAGGCGTTGATGGTCAACGCAAGGCACAGTGCAATGGAAGAATCGATCGTCGACAGCGTGATCGCCTCGCGCTTCTCCGCGGGGCTGTCGCCATAACCGCGCGTCTGCACCAAGCCCGAATGGAGATAGAGGTTATGCGGCATCACGGTGGCGCCGAGAATGCCAAGGGCGAGATAGAGCATCTCGGAATTCGCAAAGAGCTGCCCGGTCGGCACGAAGCCCTTGAGAACGGCGCCCCAATCCGGGTGCGCCATCGCGATCTGGGCCGCGAAACAGGCAGCAATCACCCCGAGGAGCGCGACGACAAAGGCCTCGATCCAGCGGAAGCCAAAGGCCTGCAAGGCCAGGATGAGAAACACATCCAGCGCCGTGATGCAGACGCCGATCGCGAGCGGGATACCGAACAGCAGACCGAGGCCGATCGCGGTGCCGATCACCTCCGCAAGATCGGTCGCGGTGATCGCGACCTCCGCCGACAGCCACAGCGGAATTGAGACCCAGCGCGGGGTCGCATCGCGACAGGCTTGCGCGAGATCGCGCCCCGTGCCCACCCCGAGGCGGGTGCAGAGCGACTGCAGCACGATCGCCATCAGATTGGAAAGCAACGCCACCGACAGCAGCGTGTAACCAAACTTTGAGCCGCCGGCGAGCGACGTCGCCCAGTTGCCGGGGTCCATATAGCCGACAGCAACAAGGTAGCCGGGGCCGAGAAACGCCAGCAACTTGCGCCACAGCGATCCTTTGGCCGCCGTCCGCACCGAGCCGAACAGCTCTCCCAGCGACGGCGCGCCACGATCCCCCTTCCAGCCACGCGCCAGCGGGCCGCCGTCCGCCGGCGCGACGCTATGTCCTTGCGAAAATTCTGACGGATGCGCGTCCATGCTGCTATTCTGAACCAGAATTCTTTTTAATGCAATTGATTTGCAACTGCAATTAGGCCAATCCGTTCCGGTCGGTTCTCTTTAAGGGGAGCACCAGCAACTGGTCGGTTCGGCGTAACGGGACATCGTCACACAGCAGCTTGAGGGCCCAATCGGAAAGCGGGTGGGCGCGCGTTGCCGGCTTGCCGAGAATGGCGGGCATCATCGCCTCAAGGACCGTGCAATGTTCCACTCTACGCCCGCCCTGCCCGTGACATTCAACCGCCTGGCCTGGTCCAATCTCGCCGCGCAGTCCGCCGAACAGATTGCGCTGGCTGCCGCTCCCATCGTCGCCGTGCTCGTGCTCGGGGTCGGCGAAGGCCAGTCCGGCTTGTTGCAGACCGCACTGACCGCTCCATTCATCCTGTTTGCCATTCCGGCTGGCCTGCTGACGGACCGTCTCTCAAGACGAATTCTCATGGCCTCCGCCGAGGCGTTGCGGGCGCTCGCCCTGCTCATCATCTTCCTGGCAATCTGGGCCAACGCGCTCACATTGTCCTTGCTTGCGGCGCTCGGCTTTGCCGCCGTCTGCGGCACCGTCGTCTTCAGTGTCGCCGCCCCCGCGCTGGTCCCTTCATTGGTGACGCCGGCTTTATTGCCTGCGGCGAATGCGCGGATCGAACTCGCCCGCACGATCGCCTTTGCGTCGGGACCGGCGCTCGGTGGCATGCTGGTGGGCTGGATCGGAGCGGCGGCGGCCTTCGCCTGCGCTGCAGCGCTGTCCATCGCCGCCGTGGCCTGCCTGACCGGCGTGGAGGAGCCGTCCCGTCCACCGCGGCCCCGACGGCATCCGCGAGCGGAGATCCAGGAAGGCGCCGCGTTCGTGCTGCGGCATCCATTGCTGCGCCCGGTCTTCGTCACCCAGTTCATCTTCAACACCGCGCATTTCCTGCTGCTGGCCGTGTTCGTGCCCTATGCGGTGCATCGACTCGGGCTGTCGGCGACCGGGGTCGGCACCGTGCTCTCGATGTTCGGGTCCGGCATGGTCCTCGGCGCCCTGCTCGCCACCCGGATCATGCGACGGCTGGCCTTCGGCATCGTGATCGGTCTTGGGCCCGTCGCCGGCTTCGTCGCCGCGCTGCTGATGGCGTTGACCACGCTCGTCCCCTCGCCATGGCTGGCCGGCTTGAGCTTCTTTCTCCTCGGCGCGGGACCTATTCTGTGGGTGATCTCGACCACCACCCTGCGCCAATCGGTGACGCCGGCCAGCCTGCTCGGTCGCGTCTCGGCCATCAACATCCTGAGCTATGGCGCGCGGCCGCTCGGATCGTTGCTGGGCGCCATCATTGGCGGCACCTATGGAGCCGATGTCTGCCTCTACCTCGTCGCCCTCATTTTCGGCCTTCAGGCCCTGGTCATCCTCACATCGCCTGCGGTGACGCTCGCGCGCCAGCCGGAGATGCAGGCCGCCTAGCGATAGACCAGGATCGGAACGGTCGAGTGCGTGAGCACCTTCAGCGTCTCGCTGCCCAGGATCGCTGAGACGCCGCGCAGGCCATGCGAGGCCATCACCACCAGATCGCAGTCGCGGTCGCGGGCGGTATCGACGATGGCTTCGTATGGCTTGTCGTGCTCGACACACAGCGTTTCGCAGGCGACCCCTACGCGCTCGGCGTCTTCCTTGACGTGGTTCAGATATTTCGCGGTCTGCTCGGCGACCAAGGCCTTGTACTGCGCCAGCGCCCTGGTGGCAGCGGTGGGATCGACGACCAACGAGTGCAGAGGCGTCGAGACCACGAGCGCCGTGATCTTCGCGCCCGTCGCTTTGGCAAGTGCAATCCCGTGCTTCATCGCGGCTTTGGACAGGTCGGAACCATCGGTCGGCAGCAGAATGTGCGTATACATAGCGTGATCTCCCACTCATGATCCTGGGCGGAGTTCGCGCTCCATTGCATTGACTTGGCTCAAGGTCCCCGATTCAAAGTGCCGGCTCCGAGATAGGCCTCGTAGCCGCGCGCTGCCGCCTCGCTCGCGGCGATTTCAGGATCCAGCGTATAGAGGTCTTGCGCGCGTCCGATGCCTCGCAATGCATAACGGCCGGTCGACACCAGGTGCGGGCGGCCTTCTGCATCGAGCCCGTCGCAGAACTCCGCCGAGGCCAGCAATTCGCGATCGATCGAACGGCACATCGAGGCGATGCGGCTGACCTCATTCACCGCGGGTCCGACCACGGTGAAGTCGAGCCGGTCCTCGCTGCCGATATTGCCGTAAAAGACTTCGCCGACATGCAGACCGACATAGGCCGACGTCACCGGCCGCCCCTCCTGTGTCCGCCGGGCGTTGAGAGCGGTCATATTGAGTCGAAACCGGTGCTCGGCACGCAAGGCCGCCCGCCGCGCTTCGGACATGTCCTGGCCGGTGAAAATCGCGAGAACACCATCGCCGATCAGTTTCAGGACATCACCGCCTGCCTCGTGAATCGCGTCGATCGAGGCCTGGGCGTAGTCGTTGAGCAGCGGGATGATCTCGTCCGGCGAGATGCTCTCCGAGATCGCGGTCGAGCCGCGCAGATCGGAGAACCAGAGCACGGCGTTGATGCGTTCGGTGATACCGCGCGAGATCTGGCCTTGGAGCACCTGCTCGGACGCACCGCGGCCTAGATAGACCCGGCCCAGCGTTCGCACGATATCGACCTGCTGCGCAGACTTGATGGCAAGGCCGAGCACGGGCACGAGGTCGCGCAGCGCTTCGACCTGCGTTTCCGCGAAGCCGCCGATGCGCCGGGTCAGCCAGCAGGAGTAGAAGCAATCCATCTGGCCGAGGGTGCCGGCCTCGCCGAAGCGGTGCACGAAGGAGAGGAAATGCTGGTGGCCCTTCTCTGCGAACTCATGGATCAGCGAAAAATCCAGATGGGCACAATTCGTGAGATCGATGCTGAACTCGTCGTGGCCCTTCTCCAGCATGTAGTGAAAGGTCGAACGCTTCCAATTGTTGGCCGCTTCGCCCTCGCTGGTCGATCCATACTCGAACGTATCGCTTTCATTGGTCGGCCGATCGTTCCAGCGAAAGCCACGTCCCTCAAAGATCGGATGCAGCGTATCGATGAAGATCATCCCGCGGGACAGCTCGATTCCACCCTGCCGGCAGCGCTCGCAGAAGCCGCGCAGAATGTCTTTCTCCGGCACCCCGGAGAGGCTCTGCCCCACCAGCCAATTGATCAGCACGAGGCGGTCGGAGATATCCATCTTCGGTCTTTTACTTCTATCTTTCGCGTTCAGCGCCGCAGTCCATGCTCGACCTCCACCGTGACATGGCTCAGCGTGGTCAAGTCGCGCAGACGTTGCTTGTAGGTCGCCGGTGCCAGGGGATTGTCGGAGACCAGCGAGACGACGACGCCCCGGTGCCCCGGACCGAGCTGCCACAGATGCAGATCCGTGACATGGTCGCCGCCGGCCTCCAGCCGCGCGCGGATGGTTGCCTCGAGCCGCCGGTCGGCATTGACGTCGAGCAGCACCGCACCGGCGTCGCGGATCAGCCCATAGGCCCAGCTCGCAATGACGGCGCTGCCGATCACGCCGACGACGGCATCCGCCCAGGCCCACCCCGAATACATCCCGACCAGAAGCGCAGCGATCGCCAGCACAGAGGTCGCGGCATCGGCCAGCACATGGACATAGGCCGCGCGCAGGTTGTTGTCGTGGTGGTGACCATGATGGTGGTGATGATGATCGTGATCGTCGTCATCATCATGGTGCTCGTGACGATGGACGTGTTCGTGGCCATGACCGTGATGATGATGATCATGGCTATCAGCCAGCAGCCAGGCGCTGGCGAGATTGACCACCAACCCCAGTGCCGCTACCGCCACGGCCTCGCCATAGGCGATCGGAACCGGGTTGATCAAACGGAGCACGCTCTCATAGGCGATCTGGATCGCGATCAGCAGCAGGATGATGGCGCTGGAGAAGGCGGCGAGTTCCCCGAATTTTCCGGTGCCGAATGTGAACTGCGGATTGCGCGCGTAGCGGCGCGCAAACAGGTAAGCAAGCCCGGCGATCCCGAGCGCTGCCGCGTGGGTCCCCATGTGCCAGCCGTCGGCCAGCAGCGCCATCGAGCCGAACAGCGAGCCGGCGACGATCTCGCCGATCATCATCGCGAGCGTCAGCGCGACCACGAACCAGGTGCGGCGCTCGTTGCGCTCATGCTGCGCCCCCAGAAACACATGATCATGCGCCCACTGATCCGCATGTGACGGCATTCTCGCTCTCCCTCAGCCTATCCCGCACCGGCATATGCATGGCCACGGCGTCCGGCGTCGACTACAGACACGGCCGTTGACATTATCACGACAGAACTTGGATTCCGACCCGCTGCCGCCGCGCGGCATCGGCACCGTGGCCGTCGTGCTCGGATTTCCGGGGGCTCGCCGGGCCACCGCTCTACACCACATGCGCCGGGGCGAGCTTGCAGGCGCAACCATCGGTCTCGATCTGCAGGGTCGGATGCTGGATGTTGAAGCGGTGCGACAGTTCCCCACAAACCCTGTGCAGAAAGTCATCGTCGGCGCCGCCGCACCGGACGAGATGGGCCGTCAATGCGGTTTCGTTGGTGCTCATCGCCCAGATGTGCAGGTCGTGGACCTCGCTGACGCCCTCGAGCGAGGCAAGATAATCCCGGACTGCCGGCAGTTGGATGTCGCGGGGAACAGCATCGAGCGCCAGATTGACGCTGTCGCGCGCCAGCTCCCAGCCGCTCACCAGCACCACGGCCGCAATCAGAAGGCTGACCACCGGATCGACCCAGAGCCAGCCGGTCGCCATGGTGATGATGGCGGCAACCACCACGCCAAAGGACACGCCGGCGTCGGCGGCCATGTGCAGATAGGCGCCGCGGATGTTGAGATCGTCATGCCGGCCGCGCATGAACAGCAGCGCGGTGGCGCCGTTGATGACGATGCCGAGGCTGGCCACCCATAGCACGGTCGCGCCCGCGACCTGTGTCGGGCTTTGCAGCCGGTCGATGGCCTCGACCGCAATGCCGCCGACCACGAGGAGCAGGAGGCCGGCATTGACGAGCGCGGCGAGAATCGAGGCCCGCCTGTACCCGTAAGTGTGCCGGTCGGTCGGCCGCTTCTGCGCGAGCCAAAGCGCCCCCCAGGCGAGCAGCAGCGACATCACGTCGGACAGATTGTGGACCGCGTCCGAGATCAGCGCCAGCGAATGCGCGGCATAGCCGAAAACGAGCTCGGCAATGACGAAGGCGGTATTGAGCGCCACGCCGATCGCAAACGCCGCGCCGAAACTCGCCGGCGCATGGCTGTGGCCGGCATGGCCGTGCGCATGGGAGTGGCCATGGGAATGATCGCCGGAATGAGAATGCGCCATCCGAGCTCGCCCCGATCAGCGACAGCAACCGCGCGATCGCTTTCGCTCAAGCATATAGGCCGACGCCGGACGGATACTATTACCTCGCTACTCGATCGGCCGGCTGAACTTGTTCGACTTCGGCAGGCCCTGCGCGATGCGGCCGGCATCGGCGCGGTTGCCGCGGAAGTCGGCCAGATCCTTCCAGGAAAGGCCCTGGTCGCGGCCCGCCGAGTCCTTCCAGCCGAGCCCTTCCTTCTGGTCGAAGGTCGCGACGTCGGACAGCTGCGCGCTGGTGTATTTCTGCAACCGGACGCCGCGGCCGCGCGCCATCTCCGGCACCTGATCGAGCGGGAAGATCACCATCTTGTGGTTGGTGCCGATGACGGCGACCTGGTCGCCGGCGACCGTGGTGATCGCGCGCGCCTCCGCCGGCGCCGTCACGTTCAACACCTGCTTGCCCTTGCGGGTGGTGCCGACGCAATCCTCCTCGGTGACGACGAAGCCCTGGCCATCGGAGCTCGCCACCAGGAATTTGCGGCCGCCCTTGTTGACGAACATCGACACGATCGAGGCGTCCTGATCGAGATCGATGAACATGCGGATCGGCTCGCCATGCCCGCGGCCGCCCGGCAGCTTGGCGACATCGAGTGAGTAGAATTTGCCGCTGCTCGCAAACAGCAGCAGTTTCGAGGTGCTTTCGGCGAAAAAGGATTGGCCGAGCTGGTCGTCGGTTTTGAAGGCGAGATTGGAGAGATCCTCCACATGGCCCTTGAGGGTGCGCACCCAGCCCTTTTCCGACACCACGACCGTCACCGGCTCGCGCTCGACGAAAGCCTCCTCGATCGCGGCGAGATCATGCTCGGGCGCGTCGGCGAAATTGGTGCGGCGCTTGCCGAGTGGGGTCTTCGGCCCGAACATCTCGCGCACCGTCTTCACCTGCTCACCGACCTTGGCCCATTGCTCGGTCTCGGATGCCAGCAGCGAGTTGATGCCCTTCAGCTCCTTGCGAAGCTCCTTGTCCTCGGTGCGGATCTCCATTTCCTCGAGCTTGCGCAAGCTGCGCAGGCGCATGTTGAGGATGGCCTCGGCCTGCACCTCGCTGAGCTTGAAGGTCTTCATCAGCACCGGCTTCGGCTCGTCCTCGGTGCGGATGATCCGGATCACCTCGTCGATGTTGAGATAGGCGATCAGGTAGCCGCCGAGGATCTCCAGCCGGTTCTCGATCTGCTTCTTGCGGTAGTTCGAGCGCCGCAGCAGCACGTCGCGCAAATGGTCGAGCCATTCGCGCAGGCATTCGGCCAGGCCCACCACCTTGGGGATGCGGCCCTTCACCAGCACGTTGAGGTTCAGTGGGATCTTGCTCTCGAGATCGGTGAGCCGGAACAGCGATTCCATCATCAGCGCCGGGTCGACGTTCTTCGACTTCGGCTCGATGACGAGCCGGACGTCCTCAGCCGACTCGTCCCTGACGTCGCCGACCAGCGGCAGCTTCTTCTCGTTGAGCAGCTCGGCGATCTTCTCGACCAGGCGCGACTTCTGCACGAGATACGGAATCTCGGTGATGACGACGATCCAGGTGCCGCGGTTGCCCTCTTCCTGGGTCCACTTGGCGCGGACGCGGAACGAGCCGCGGCCGGTGGTGTAGGCCTCGATGATCGACTCCTTGGAATCGATCACGGTGCCGCCGGTGGGGAAGTCCGGGCCCTTGACCCAGCGCAGCAGCGCGCGCGACTTGGCCTCGGGCTTCTCGATCAGATGCAGCGCGGCGTCGCAAAGCTCGGCGGCATTATGCGGCGGGATCGAGGTCGCCATGCCGACCGCGATGCCCTGCGCGCCGTTGGCGAGCAGGTTCGGGAAGCCGCCGGGCAGGACCACCGGCTCCTTGGACTGGCCATCATAATTCGGACGAAACTCGACCCCGTCCTCGTCGATGCCCTCGAGCAGAAGCCGCGCGACATCGGTCATCCGCGCTTCGGTGTAGCGGTAGGCCGCGGGGTTATCGCCGTCGATATTGCCGAAATTGCCCTGGCCGTCGACCAGCGGATAGCGCGAGGAGAAATCCTGGGCGAGACGGACCATCGCGTCGTAGATCGCCTGGTCGCCATGCGGATGGAACGAACCCATCACATCGCCGACGATTTTGGCCGACTTCTTGAACGCGGTCCCCGGATCGAGCCGCAAGAGCCGCATCCCATAGAGGATGCGGCGGTGCACCGGCTTCAGTCCGTCGCGCGCGTCGGGCAGCGCGCGGTGCATGATGGTCGAGAGCGCATAGGCGAGATAGCGCTCTTCCAGCGCCTCGCGCAGCGGCACTTCATGGATGTCGGCCGGTTCCGGCGGAATCAGTTTCTTGCCCATTAGCTCTACGTTTTCAGTGGGTTAGCTCGTCGAATGAGCCTTTTTGATCAACCTTGGATCACGCTTTAGGCGATCGGACGGCGCGGTGCAATGTCGCGCGCCCGGGTCCTTGGGAACTCAAAAAGCCCCGCTGACGCCGCCTCTGGCCCGCGTGGGCCGTTTGATGCCCCGAATCAGTGCGCGCCCAAATTGCTGGGATCGCGGGCCAGTGTCCACCCCGTCCATTGCCGGACCCGTGACGCGCTGGTCCATCGGCGGACGCGAATGCGCCTCCGGGACGGGAATCGCTTGACCCCGCTGCTCAAGATTTGCTCTCGGCACCACGGCCCTGCATCCCGAACGGGCACGTCCCCGGCGTGTCGCACACTGAATGATCGCGGCGGCCAGGAATGCATGACGGGCATCATTTGAATCGATCGTGATCGATTGATTGCGGCATGGCGCCACGATCACGCGTCTGTTGCTGAGAACGTCACCGACCTCAGCTAAGCTGACGACTTCGTCGTTGCCGATCGCGATCGCAGAGGCGACGGCGATGCCACTCCGCTCCTTTAAAGCGGCAGTCAAACAAGCAAGAAAGGCAAGTCCCCATGAGTTCAGGATTCGTGACGACATCGGACGGCACGCAGATTTTCTACAAGGATTGGGGCACCGGCCAGCCCATCGTGTTTCACCATGGCTGGCCGCTCTCGGCCGACGACTGGGACGCGCAGATGCTGTTCTTCCTGGAGAAGGGCTTTCGCGTCATCGCCCATGATCGCCGTGGCCATGGCCGCTCCAGCCAGACCGAGCATGGCAATGAGATGGATACCTATGCGGCCGACGTCGCGGCACTTGCCGCAAAGCTCGACCTGAAGGATGCGGTTCATGTCGGTCACTCCACCGGCGGCGGCGAGGTCGCGCGTTACGTGGCGCGGCACGGCAAGGGCCGGGTCGCCAAGGCCGCTTTGCTCGGCGCGGTGCCGCCGATCATGGTGAAGACCGAGAAGAACCCGGGCGGGCTGCCGATCGAGGTGTTCAATGGCTTCCGCGCGGCGCTCGCCGCGAACCGCGCCCAGTTCTTCCTCGATATCCCGACCGGACCGTTCTACGGCTTCAACCGTGACGGCGCGAAAGTCTCGGAAGGCGTGATCCGCAACTGGTGGCGCCAGGGCATGATGGGCGGCACGAAAGCGCATTACGACTGCATCAAGGCCTTCTCGGAGACCGACTTCACCGAGGACCTCAAGGCGATCGACGTGCCGGTGCTCTTGATGCATGGCGAGGACGACCAGATCGTGCCGATCGACGATTCCGCGCGCATCGGCATCAAGCTCCTCAAGCATGGCACGCTGAAGACCTATCCGGGCTTCCCGCACGGCATGGCCACCACCCATGCCGACGTGATCAACGCGGACTTGCTGGCGTTCATCAAAGGATAGGCCGCGGTTCGCGGCTGCCGTCATTGCGAGCGAAGCGACGTGTCCCGCCGAAACCCGAAAGGCGTAGGCAGAAGCAATCCAGCGTCGATATAGTACTGGATTGCTTCGTCGCCTTCGGCCCCTCGCAATGGCGGCCACAATTGACACGCACCCCGTCGTCATTCCGGGGCGCCCGTAAGGGCGAGCCCGGAAGCCATAACCATGATCGTGAGTATAGATTCCGGGCTCGTGCTTCGCGCGCCCCGGAATGACACTGAGTGTCTTCCACCACCATTGGAACGTAACTCATCGTTCTCGCGGCGCGTCATGCGTCCGAGCTTTGCCAGTTGATCACCCTCTTCTGAACAGAGGGCGCGGGGAAGGCCGGATGTCGGTTGACACCCGCGGCCCGCCTGCAACAAAGAAAGCAGGCGGCAGTCACCACAGGTTCAACCGGATCATCCGGCCTTCCCTGCGCGGCGGGTTACGGCTTATACGAGCTCTCCCCGGTGTCCGGGCTTGTTAGCCACCGTCGCCGCTCGGATCATCACCCGAGCAACTTAGCGCCAGCGTCGGGGCGCCAGGACCACTCGATTTCGCCGTCCTGCCGATGTTGTTCGTCCGCCGCTGATAGCGCGCTGCAACGCCGACAGGCCACCGCATCCCGCACCCAACGTTCGTGACGATCGCGAAGCGTCCCTCTTATCGAGGCGGGACGCGAGAAGGATTGCACAATTTCTGGAAAAGCGAAACATGAATTTTCATCGCGATGGACGTGGCATCACCGATCGCATTGAAGCAGTTGGCGAAATAAGCCGTTACGCGCAGGCGATCTTGCGCCATCTGAGGCGCCATTGTGAACGCGGATGCGTGGCGATCGAACGCAAGGGCTGGGTGTCGGGCAAATCACGTCGGCGCCGCCGATCGCGCAGTGGCGCGCGGAACCCGCACCGTGCTTCCGGGTTTTCATCGATAGATCGTATTGCGTCATCGTCATCGACGGGCCGAGACAACCTTCGTTGCCGTCTCTCCCGTGTTTTGGCCGCGCCGGCGGAATCCGTTGCGGCTCATGCAGCATTTTTGGACGTCGTATCATGCAGGATTTTTCCGACGCAGCTTTTTCGCCGGAGGTGGTCGCGCTGATGACGCAGGCGCTGGACGCCGCGATCGCGGCCTTGCCGGAGCCAGTCAGTTCGACCCATGTCACGCTGCTCGCGGAAGCGGTGCTGCGCGCCGCCAAGGCCGGCGAGCGCAGCGTGACCGCAATGCAGCGTCTGGCGCTGCTCGAGCTGCAGATCATGCCGCGGGTATAGGCCGACTCTCGGCGGGCGTCTCGCCGAGAGATCCGCTTGTCCGATTCTGCATGTCTCAGGCTGCGGCCGATTGCAGCTCCGGCCAGGGTTCGGCCCAGGCCGGCAGGCGCATCAGCCCGTCGAGCCAGCTGACAATGTTGGGAAACGCCTCGAGCGGCATCTCCGCCTCGCGCCAATCGGTCGCCATCGATGCCAAGGCGAAATCGGCAATGGTGAGCCGATCGCAGGCGACATAAGAGCGCGACTTCAAGTGACCGTCGAGCACGGCTGCAAACGTCTTCAGGTTGGCCACCTTGTCGATCAGCGCCGCGCGGTCGGGCGTGCCGAGGCCGAACGTCCGCTTGACGATGTGCTCAAAGTAGAATGGCCCCACCGCGGGCGCCCAGTGACAATCGTTCCAGGAGAGCCAGCGCAGCACCTCGACCTGCTGCTGCGGATTGCGGGCCGGCCACATGTCGCAGCTTTCCCTGATGCAGAGATGGGCCATGATCGCGTTGGACTCCCATAGCACGAGATCGCCGTCGACCAGCACCGGGGCCTTCATGTTGGGATTGAGCGCAGCAAACTCCGGCGTCTTCAGCCCGCCCCTGATGTCGATGAACTCCGCCTGCACGCCGAGATGCTTGACCAGCGCCAGCACGCGGCGCGGCGCCTGAGCCTTGATCCAGTAGATTTTCATGCCGGTTCTCCATCCGTGATGTCTCCAAGACGAACGGGGGCGGACCGGATCGACAGCCTTCCGGGAAAAATTTTCCGGCGGCCCCATGAGCTGCGCTTCCGCAACGGAACGACGCGAACCGCCCACTCAGCTGGAGCTCGCCTGCGCGGACATCTCCTGCAGAAGATGCAGTGCCTCCTCGGCGCTGGCCTCCGGCACGAACAGATGGTCGTGATGGAAGGCCGAGACGGCGTTGGCGCTGATGCCGGCCTGCGCCAGGCGGGTGGTGACGGCAGCGAGGAATCCCACAGCATCGAGCGCGGAATGCACGTCGAGCGTGATCAGGCGCGAGGCGAACTGCGCGGGCAGCCCTACCCGTTCAGCCTCCTCCCGCAGGACGACCAGGGTGAGACCTTCCCGTTCACGGAACCAGAGCCGTGGTGCCAACGCGCTCGGAATGTCAGCATCGCTCGGAAGCGCGCAGAACACGAAAACGCCGTCCTGCAGCTGCGGCGACATGGTCCGTAGCAGCCTGTCCAGATCACGCTCGCCCGACATTCCATCCTCTTCGCCGGCTTCCGCCTCAGGACCGAGACAGGCGCTCCCGCCCGTGCGGCAAGGTGAAATCCTGCAGCGGCCCGGCCGGCACGATGCCGGTCGGATTGATGCTGCGGTGGCTCTCGTAATAATGCCGCTTGATATGCTCGAAGTTCACGGTGTCAGCGATGCCGGGCCATTGGTAGAGATCGCGCGTGTAGGCCGAAAGATGCGGATAATCGGCGATGCGGCGGAGGTTGCATTTGAAGTGGCCGACATAGACTGCGTCGAAGCGGATCAGGGTCGTGAACAGCCTGATGTCCGCCTCCGTCAATCGGTCGCCGAGCAGGAAGCGCCGGGTCGAGAGCCTGTCCTCCAGCCAGTCGAGCGTGGCGAACAAGGGAGCGATCGCTTCGTCGTAAGCGCCTTGCGTGGTCGCGAAGCCGCATTTGTAGACGCCGTTATTGAGCGTGTCGTAGATTCGCGCGTTGATCGCATCGATCTCGCCGCGCAGGGCCTGCGGGTAGTAGTCGCCCGGCGTGGCCCCGAGGCCGTCGAACGCCGAGTTCAGCATCCGGATGATCTCGGCGGATTCGTTGTTGACGATGGTGCGCCTCTGCTTGTCCCAGAGCACGGGCACCGTGACCCGGCCCGAATAATGCGGATCGGCCGCGGTGTAGACCTGATGCAGGAACTGCGCGTGGTTGATGCTGTCCTGCACGACGCCGGGGCCGTCGGCAAAGGTCCAGCCCTGCTCCGCCATCAGCCAGTTGACCACCGAGACCGAGATCAGCTCGTTGAGCCCCTTCAAGGCGCGCATGATCAGGGTGCGGTGCGCCCACGGACACGCCAGGCTGACATAGAGGTGATAGCGTCCGGCTTCCGCCTTGAAACCGCCTGCGCCGGTTGGGCCGGCGCTGCCGTCCGCGGTGATGAAGTTGCGGAAGATCGAGTCCTTGCGCACGAAACGGCCGCCGGTCGCCCCGGTGTCGTACCAGACATCGTGCCATTGGCCGTCGACGAGCAATCCCATATTCATTCTCCACTGAGCCGCGGCTCACGCTTGGTTACGCCTGGGCGAGCCGCGCCCTGGCCCGCGTCACGGCGTTGATGAAGCCCTCGCGCGCGTCGGAATGGCCCTGCCCACGCGGCTCCAGCACATGGCGCAACAGGAACAGGCCGGTCAGACGGAAACCGTCGCGCAGGTCCTGATCGGTCCAGTCATGCGTCTCCTCGTGCTCGCGCAGGAATGGCGGCAATGGCAGCAGCCGGTCGCGCCAGGGCTCGCCCGCCGCGCGCGACACCGCCCCACCCGACTTCGGCGAGACGTAGATCAGTTCCGTGGTCTCGCCCGTGGCGGCGCAGGTCTCGAGATCGAGACCGAAGCCAAGCTCGGCCAGGATCGCAAGCTCGAACCGGACGATATGGGCCGCAGCGCCGCCGGCATCCTCGAAATCATCCAGGGTGTGCTCGAGCCTGAGATAAATGTCCTGGTGCGGATCGCGCTCGGGCAACAGCCGCGCCAGCGCGGCCAGATGGGTGACGCCGTAGGCACCGTGCGAGGCCGACATCAGGCCGGCGGCGCGCAAGATCAGCCCGTCGATCGCGTACATGCCGAGATGCTCATCGAGCCGGGCCCGCCAGACCGCGCGCACGCTGTTGCCGGGCTGCAGCACGGGGCGCATGCGAGCGCCGCTCGCGCCGCGCACCAGCCCGAGATGGCGGCCGTGCTCGCGCGTCAACAGCTCGACCACGGCGGCGGATTCGCCGTGCCGACGCACGCCCAGCACGATGCCATCATCGGTCCATTCCATCGGGCTCGTCGTCTCCACACACCTTGCGCGTCGCAACTACGAGGATCCACGTACAATCGGCGAGCTTCGTAGGGTGGGCAAAGGCGCGCTCACGACGGCTCCTCCGCCTTGGTCTACGCCGACGCGCCGTGCCCACCGTGAGGGTAGCATGGCGGAAGATGGTGGGCACGCTTCGCTTTGCCCACCCTACCCTCAATCACTCCAGCGCCGTCTCACGCATTGAACCAGCCGCGGGCATCGCCGGTGAAGGAGTAATAGAGCCCGACCGTGGTCAGCGCGCAGGAGATGATCTCGAGGCCGGCATCCAGCGTCATGCCCTTCTCGCCGATGAAGATCACCAGCGAATAGGCCGACAGCAGCAGCGCCGCCAGCAGCACCCAGCGCGGCCAGTTCTTACGCTGCTGCGCCGCCAGATAAACAAAATAGACCATGAGCAGGATGACGGCGCCGTTGAAGATGCTCTGCGCCATGATCATGCCATCGGTGATCTCGGTCGTCGGTGTCCGGTCCTGCACCGCCACCGACAACGCATCCAGCATCAGCGAGATGTACAACAGGATCTCAAACCAGAGCACGTTCCGGGGCAGGTTCATCGTCATTCCTTGGGGAAGTCGAGCCCCATCTCGCGGTAGCGGTCGGGATCGTCGCCCCAATTCTCGCGCACCTTGACGAACAGGAACAGATGCACCGGCACGCCGGTGATGTCGGCGATCTCCTCGCGCGCCTTCGCCCCGATCGACTTGATGGTGGCGCCGCCCTTGCCCAGCACGATCTTGCGCTGACTTTCCCGCTCCACGAAGATCGTCTGCTCGATCCGGATCGAGCCGTCCTTGCGCTCGGTCCAGCTATCGGTCTCGACGGTCGACTGATAGGGCAGCTCCTGATGCAGATGGCTGTAGATCTTCTCGCGCGTGATCTCGGCGGCGAGGTGGCGCATCGGCGCGTCCGACATCTGGTCTTCGGGATAGTGGAATGGCCCGGGCGGCACCATTGCGGCGAGCGTCTGCCGGAGGTCGTCGACGCCATCGCCGGACAGCGCCGAGATCATGAAGGTGCGCGCGAAAGCCAGCCGCTCGTTGGCCGCGGCCGCGAGCGCCAGCAGCTTCTCCCGCGGCACCAGATCGACCTTGTTGAGGACCAGGATCTTCTGATGCGCGACGCCTTCGGCCTTGGCCAGGATCGCCTCGGCCTCGTCGTCGAGGCCCTTCTTGGCGTCGAGCAGCACACAGACGAGATCGGCGTCATGGGCGCCGCTCCAGGCGGTCGTCACCATCGCGCGGTCGAGGCGCCGCTTGGGCGCGAAGATGCCGGGCGTATCGACCAGGATGATCTGCGAACGGCCTTCGATGACGATGCCGCGGATCAGCGCCCGCGTGGTCTGCACCTTGCGCGAGACGATCGTGACCTTGGAGCCGACCAGCGCATTGACCAGGGTCGACTTGCCGACATTGGGAGCGCCGATCAGCGCGACGAAGCCGCAGCGGGTGTCGGCCGGCGGGGCGCCTTCCACCTTCGGATCATCCATCATTGCTGCCGCCGCTGACGCCTTCGCGCGCAATCATCACGGACGCCGCAACCTTCTCGGCGGCGCGCTTCGAGCCGCCGACGCCCTCGGCCGACTCCAGGCCCGGCAGGTCGACGGCGACGCGGAACTGCGGATCGTGATGCGGGCCGGTGCGCTCGACCTCGCGATAGACCGGTGTCGGCAGCCCCTTGCCCTGCGCCCATTCCTGCAGGACGGTCTTGGGATCGCGCAAAGGCCGCCGCGGCTTGTGCATCCGCTCGGTCCAGTTGCGCTCGACGAAAGCCGACGCTGCCGCATAGCCGCCGTCGAGGAAGATCGCGCCGATCACGGCTTCGCAGACGTCGCCCAGCACGGATTTGCGCAAGCGCGCACTGGCGCCGGCGCCGACCGCGCCGAGCTTGATGTCATCGAGCAGGCCGAGCGACTTCGCGACGTCGGCGCAGCTCTCCTTGCGCACGAGATCGGCGAGCCGCTTCGACAGCTCGCCCTCGTCCGCGTTCGGAAAGGCGCGATACAGCATGTCCGACACGATCAGGCCGAGCACGTGATCGCCGAGGAATTCGAGCCGTTGATAGCTGTCGCCGCGCTTCTTGGAGGATTTCAGTGCGGAGACGTGGGTAAAGGCGGTCGCCAGCAGCGAGGCATCCTTGAACTGATGACCGATGCGCGCCTCGATCGCGGCGGCGGCCGCTTTCTCGGTCGCCTTTGCGCCCTTGGTGCCGGCGCGGCTGCGCTTTGCCTTCGGCGCCTCGCGCGCCGTCATGCCCGCAGGACCGGGATCGGACTCGAGGCTTGGCGCTGCGGCCGCTTGTGTTGTCTGGATGTCGGCTTTGTCGTCAATCATCGTACGATTTTGAACAGGCGATTCCAACGCACCGCCAGCGGCCAGCGCCAAAACGCCCAGGCATGTTCGCCTTCAGCAACGGAGAAAAAGATCATCTGGGCGCGACCGACGATGTTCTCGTACGGCACGTAGCCCACCGCCGAGAGCACGCGGCTGTCGGTCGAATTGTCGCGGTTGTCGCCCATCATGAAGAAATGGCCGGGCGGCACGGTATAGACCGCAGTATTGTCGTAAAAACCATTGTCGACGCAATCCAGCGTTTCGTAGCTGACGCCGTTCGGCAAAGTCTCCTTCCAGCGCTTGACCCGCGCCGTCGCGTCGGAGCCGCAGGGATCCTCGCCGATGAAGTCGCTGAGCCGCTCGCGCTGCACCGGCCTGTCGTTGATGTAGAGCAGCCCGTCGCGCATCTGGATGTGGTCGCCGGGCAGCCCGATCACGCGTTTGATGTAGTCGGTGGTGTCGTCCTTCGGCAGCCGAAACACGACAATGTCACCGCGACTGGGCTCGGAGCCGAAGATGCGGCCCGAGAACAGCGGCGGCGACAGCGGAATCGAATAGTGGCTGTAGCCATAGGAATATTTCGAGACGAACAGGTAGTCGCCCACCAGCAACGTCGCCTTCATCGATCCCGAGGGGATGTTGAACGGCTGAAACAGGAAGGTTCTGATGACCAGCGCGATCAGCAGCGCATGAACAACGACGCGAACGGTTTCGCCGAGGCCGCTCTCAGTCTTGGTGCCGGATGTCACGCTCATCGCTCTTTCATTGTCCCTCTGACGAATCGCTTCGTGATTCGCCCGCGCCGCGGCAGAACACCCCGCCGCGAACAGCTGATCGGTTCGCGGCTTTGAGGATTCTGTCCTGATTCTGGTGATTAAGGCCAATTCCGGCCGGAACCTGAATTCGCCCTTGGCTAAGCCTCAAACCTACCCGCTCGATCTGCGCTGGTTTTAGACGTTTGTTCTCGCGCGCGCAATCAATCGCCCGATCAAAACCAACTAAGCCACTGGTAGATATGACATTTTAGTTTTTTGATGAATTTTACCGGAGATTGAGCCGAGCGTGTCAGGATGTGTCGGGACGGTCGGCCGAAATTATGACGAAGGCCTGGGCGAGCGGCCAATCATCGGTGATGGACAGGTCGATTCGCGCCTCATAGCCCTGCGGCGTCAGCGCCTCCAGCCGGGCCAGCGCCCCGCCGGTCAGCTGCATCGTCGGCCGGCCGCCGGGCAGATTGACCACCCCCATATCGCGCCACCAGACCCCACGCCGGATTCCGGTGCCGAGCGCTTTGGAACAAGCCTCCTTGGCCGCGAAGCGCTTGGCGTAGGTTGCAACCACCATTTTTTCGTTCTTGGCGCGCCGCTCGGCCTTGGCGCGCTCGGCTTCGGTGAAGACGCGGTCCAGGAACCGCTCACCATGGCGCTCGATGACCTTGGCGACACGCCTGATATCGATCAGGTCGGAACCGATGCCGATGATCATTGGCTTGCCCCGTTACAGGCCGCGGCCGCGGTCCATGGCCGCCCGCATCGCCCTGACGGTGTCGCCGAGGCCGACGAACAGCGCTTCGCCGATCATGAAGTAGCCGATATTCAGCTCGACGATCTCCGGCAGCGAGGCGATCTTTTCCGCCGTATCGTAATCCAGGCCATGGCCGCCATGGACTTCGAGCCCGGCCGAATAGGCCAAGGCGGCGCCCTTCACGATTCGCTGCCATTCGGCCTCGGCCTTCTCCCGGTTGCCTTCCGCCACCGCATCGCACCAGGTCCCGGTATGGATCTCGATCACCGGTGCGCGCAGTTTCGCCGCCGTCTCGATCTGCTTGGGATCGGCGGCAATGAACAGCGAGACCCGGATGCCGGCGTCGTTCAGGCGGGCGATGGCCGGCGCCAGGGCGTCGTGCTGGCCAACCACGTCGAGGCCCCCCTCAGTGGTCAGCTCCTGGCGCCGCTCCGGCACCAGGCAGCAGGCATGCGGCCGGGTGGCAAGCGCGATTCGCAGCATCTCGTCCGTCGCAGCCATCTCGAAATTGAGCGGCTTGTCGATCTCGGCTTTCAGCCGCGCCATGTCCTCGTCGCGGATGTGCCGGCGATCCTCCCGCAGATGCGCGGTGATGCCGTCCGCACCTGCCTCGATCGCCAGTTTGGCGGCACGCACCGGGTCCGGATTGCTGCCGCCCCTGGCGTTGCGCAAGGTGGCGACGTGGTCGACATTGACGCCGAGACGCAGCTTCGGGGCTTTGGACATGGCGGACTCGCAAGACTTCGAAAGACAACGGCCGAGGCAGCTCTAACCCATCGCGGCGCAGAACGCTGCGCCAAAACCCACAGATCAGCCATTCACCCGGTCGACCCTGGCCACGATGGTCTTGGCGCGCAACTGGTTGATGATGGCGGACAGATGCTTGAGGTCGTAGACCTCGAGATCGATCGTGAGCTCGGTGAAGTCGGGCGAGCGACGGCTCATGCTGATGTTGTCGATGTTGCCGTCGTGCTCGGCGATCACGGTCGCGACCTGGGCGAGGCTGCCGGGTTCGTTGACATTCTCGACCCGGATCCGCGCCGGGAAGCGCCGCGGCGAGGTTTCATCCACGTCCCAGCGCACATCCAGCCAACGCTCCGGCTCTTCCTCGAAATCCTTCAGCGCGGGCGACTGGATCGGGTAGATGGTGATGCCCTCGCCCGGGGTCACGATGCCGACGATTCGGTCGCCGGGCACCGCGCCGCCATTGGGCGCGAACTTGACCGGCAGGCCGGAATTGATGCCGCGAATCGGAATTGCCGAAGGCGCGCGCGCCGGCTCGGCCGCCGGCTTGCCAGTTGGGCCTTTCTTGGCGCCGTAGCGCACCACGCGCTCTTCCTTGTAGTCCGGATACATCGCGCGGGCGACATCGGAGGCCTTGATCTCGCCGCGTCCGACCGCCGCCATCACCTCCTCGATCGAGGCGCGCGCCAGCCGCGGCAGCGCGCCCTTGAGCTTGTCGTCGGCATATTCGAGCTTGGCTCGCTCGAACAGGCGGTCGACGATGCGCCGGCCGAGCCCGGCATATTGGTCGCGCATCGCGGTCCGGGTGGCGCGGCGAATCGCTGCACGGGCCTTGCCGGTGATCGCGAGCGATTCCCAGGCCGACGGCGGCGCCGATTGCGCCTCCGAGGTCAGCACCTCGACCTCGTCGCCGTTCTGCAACTCGGACGAGAGCGGCGCGAACTTGCCGTTGATCTTGCAGCCGACCGCGCTGTTGCCGACATCGGTATGCACGGCATAAGCGAAATCGATCACGTTGGCGTGGCGCGGCAGCGCGATCAGCTTGCCCTTCGGGGTGAAGCAGAACACCTGGTCGTGAAACAGCTCGAGCTTGGTGTGCTCGAGGAACTCCTCCGGATTGGCGCTCTCCGACAAGATACCGATGGTATGGCGCAGCGATGCAAATGCGTTTGATTCGCGCTTCAGGAGTTCGGTCGGCGAACCGATGCCGTCTTTGTAGAAGGCATGTGCGGCGATGCCCAGTTCGGCGATCTGGTCCATCTCCTCGGTGCGAATCTGCAGCTCGACGCGCTGCTTGCCGGGACCGATCACCGTGGTGTGGATGGAGCGGTAATCGTTCTGCTTCGGAGTCGAAATGTAGTCCTTGAAGCGCCCCGGCACGACCGGCCAGGTCGTATGCACGATACCCAGCGCACGATAGCAGGATGCGAGATCGGGCATGACGACGCGGAAGCCGAAAATGTCGGACAGCTGCTCGAAGCCGACCGACTTGCGCTCCATCTTGGTCCAGATCGAGAATGGCTTCTTGCGGCGGCCGATGACCCGCGCCGTCAGCCCGTTCTCGCGGAATTTCTTGGCAAGCTGAGCCTCGATCTCGCCGATCAGGTTGCGGTTGCGGTCGGCCAGCGCGTCCAGCCGTTGCATCACGACATTGTAGGCATCGGGATCGAGGGTGCGGAAGGACAGGTTCTCCAGCTCCTCGCGCATCTCCTGCATACCCATGCGGCCGGCGAGCGGCGCGTAGATGTCGAGCGTTTCCTCGGCGATTCGCCGCCGCGAGGCCTCCGGCACGAATTCCAGGGTGCGCATGTTATGCAACCTGTCAGCGAGTTTTACCAGAAGCACACGCACGTCGTCGGCGATCGCCAGGAGCAGCTTGCGCAGGTTCTCCGCCTGCTTGGCCTCCCGCGAGACCAATTCCAGGCGCTTGAGCTTGGTGAGCCCCTCCACCAGCGCGCCGATCTTGGGGCCGAACAAATGATCGATCTCGGCGCGGGTCGCCTCGGTATCCTCGATGGTGTCGTGCAGCAGCGCAGCGACGATCGTCGCATCGTCGAGCTTGAGGTCGGTCAGGATCGCCGCCACTTCGAGCGGATGGGTGAAATACGGATCGCCGGAGGCGCGGGTCTGCGAGCCGTGCGCCTTCATCGCGTAGACATAGGCGCGGTTCAGCAGATCTTCGTCGGTATCGGGGTTATACGACCTGACACGCTCGACAAGGTCATATTGCCGCATCATCCGGGAGCGCGGCTTGTGCGATTTCGGTGCGGCGGCCACGGTCGCCAGCGTGGCCGAATCGGCCGCCGCCTGCATCTGTGGTGGACTCGGGCGCGAAGCCGCCATGGGAGAAACCTTCGACCACGTCGTGGATTGGGAGCTGGGCGGGCGAGCCATCTCGGCGCCCTCGCCACAACATATGGTAACCACGAAAGCACGATCAAATGCAAAGGCCGCAAATGTTAAGGCCCGGACATGGTCCGGGCCTTAACATTCCGAAAAGGTGGTTTACGCATCTGCAGCGTCGCGTGATCTCCGCCCGCGATCGCCTGCCGCGCGGATTTTATTCGTCCTCTTCGGGCTGCTGCTCCGGCGGAGCCAGCCCCTCGAGACCCTTGAGAAGCTCTTCCTCGGTCATCCGCTCGACCGCCACCTCGGTGTCGTCGGCATCGACGCTGGCGCCCGCCGAACCGATCAGCGGCACGGTGTCCGGCTCCGGCTCGTCGACCTCGACGAACTTCTGCAGCGAGTGGACCAGCTCTTCTTTCAAATCCTCGGGGGAAATCGTCGTATCCGCAATCTCCCGGAGTGCGACAACAGGATTCTTGTCATTATCCCGGTCAATCGTAAGCTGTGACCCCGACGAAATCATACGGGCGCGATGCGCCGCGAGCAGGACGAGGTCGAATCGATTGTCCACCTTGTCGATGCAATCTTCCACAGTGACGCGCGCCATCGATTGTCGCTCCGGTCTTTTGTGTGCTTAATGGGCTGATTATCTAGGGCTAGTTATAGAGACTGACCGGTTTCCGCAAGGCCGATCTGGCGTCCAGTCTCCGTATCGAGCTAAAAGTACCGGATTCCGGACCCCTGCCGGGCCTCCGGATCGCTGGAATGCAGCTTTTGGCCAACAAAACGCTTCATTGCCTCGTCAGAAGTGCGGCTTTGTTGCCCTGACTACTCCTATTGCGGGAGCGTCACTACCGGACGAGTCCGCTCGAGCATCGGCAATGCCTTGGAGTAGTGCCTTGGATATGGAATGCGCGGCCTTTCGAGAGCGGCGCCAAGAACAGAAATCTAACTGAACGCGAGAAACTGAATGTCATCTTCGACCAACAAGATTGCGCTCTTCATTGACGGCGCCAACCTTTATGCAACCGCCAAGACGCTCGGTTTCGATATCGACTATAAACGCCTGCTCAAGGAGTTTCAGAGCCGCGGCACGCTGCTGCGCGCCTTCTACTATACCGCCATCATCGAAGATCAGGAGTACTCGTCGATTCGCCCGCTGATCGATTGGCTCGACTACAACGGCTACACCGTCGTCACCAAGGCGACGAAGGAGTTCATCGACGCAAGCGGCCGGCGCAAGGTGAAGGGCAACATGGATATCGAGCTTGCCGTCGATGCCATGGAACTCGCCGAGCACATCGACCAGATGGTGCTGTTTTCCGGCGACGGCGACTTCCGTTCGCTGGTCGAAGCGATGCAGCGCCGCGGCGTTCGGGTCACCGTGATCTCGACCATCTCCAGCCAGCCGCCGATGATCGCCGACGAACTACGCCGTCAGGCCGACGTCTTCACCGATCTCGTCGAATTGCAATCCAAACTCGGCCGCGACCCCTCCGAGCGCCCCGCTCCGCGCGAGCCTCGCCACCATGCCCCGCAATTCCTGCAGCGGACGAGCCCCGTGGCGCCGCGTAACACGAGCGATGACGATTTCGAGGATTAAGGGCGCGCCCGCAAGCCGCGCCGAGGCCGCGCCAGGCGCCCTCCCCCCGAGCAATCCCGACCACGACTGCCCACTCTGCCCGCGCCTTGCGGAATTCCGCAACGCCCAGCGCGCACGAGAGCCGTCCTGGTTCAACGCGCCGGTGCCGTCGTTCGGCGATGCCGACGCGCGGCTCCTGATCGTCGGTCTCGCGCCGGGATTGCAAGGGGCCAACCGCACCGGCCGCCCCTTCACCGGGGATTATGCCGGCGATCTGCTGTACGGCACCCTGCTGCAGTACGGTTTCGCCCGGGGCCACTATCAGGCGCGGCCCGATGACGGATTGACGTTGATCGACTGCCGAATCAGCAATGCCGTGCGCTGCGTGCCGCCGCAGAACAAGCCGCTGCCGGCCGAAATCAATCAGTGCCGGACCTTTCTCAACGCGACGATTGCGACGATGCCGCGCCTGCGCGGTATCGTCGCGCTTGGTCGCATCGCGCATGATACGCTGTTAAAGACACTCGGCATGCGAGCCGCGGCGGCCCCGTTCGCGCACGGCGCGGTGCATCAGGCCGGTTCCCTCAAGCTCTACGACAGCTATCACTGCTCGCGTTACAACACGAACACCGGCGTGCTCACGACCGAGATGTTTCACGCCGTGTTCGGACGGGTGCGGGCCGATCTGGGCTGATGCACACTGCAGGCGCGCAGGGGGCGCGACGCTGGAGTAAGAATTCCGAACCGGTAGGTTAGACCGGGTTGCCCTTGAGCCAGTCCAGCACATCGGCTGCATTCCGGTCCGGCGGAAAGACCGGATAGAACACGTGGGTGATGCGCGCATCATCCACGATCAAGGCCAGCCGCTTGATCATGGTGAGCCCCGCGATCTCCATCGTCGGCAAGTGCAGCGCCTCGGTCAATTCGAGCTTCTCGTCCGACAGCACCGGAAACGGCAGGTGCAGGCGCGAAGCCATCTCGGTTTGGTAGGCGTTGCTTTGGGTCGAAAGGCCAAATACGGAAGCGGCACCCGCGGCCTTGAGCTCGCCGAACAGATCGCGGAACGCGCAGGCGTGCGGCGTGCAGCCGCGCGCCCCCGGGATCATGTCCCAATCCTCGACCAGCGACACCTTGCCGGGCTCACCGGTGCGCGGATAGGCGAAGATGACGACGCGCCCCGGCAGTTCCGACAGCGTGACCAGGGTGTCGTCGGTCGCGCGCAGGCTGACCGGGGGAATCTGCATTCCCTCAAGGTGGTCAGCGGCCCCATCATCGGTCGGCGCCGGAATCTTGCTCCAGTCGACTTCGAGCAGGTTCTTCTGATTCATAGGACTCCGTCCTGCCGATCGCTTACCCGCGGGCACGCAAGAGACGGCCCTTCTCGCGGCCCCAATCGCGCTTCTTCTCGCTCTCGCGCTTGTCATGCAGCTTCTTGCCCTTGGCCACCGCCAGCAAGAGCTTGGCGCGCCCGCGCTCGTTGAAATAGAGCTTCAGCGGGATCAGCGTCATGCCCTCGCGGTCGACCGCGCCCAGCAGCTTGTTGATCTGCTTGCGATGCAGCAGGAGCTTGCGCGGCCGCTTCGGCTCGTGATTGAAGCGGTTGGCCTGCAGATATTCGGGAATATTGGCATTGATCAGCCAGATCTCGCCGTCACGGCTATCGGCATAGGACTCCGCAATGGTCGACTTCCCGCTGCGGATCGACTTCACCTCGGTGCCGGTCAGCGCAAGCCCCGCTTCGACGGTGTCCTCGATCGCATAATTGAACCGCGCCTTGCGGTTCTCGGCGACGACCTTGATGGCGCGTTCGTTCTTCTCTGCCACGTCAGGCCTTCTTCAGGAGGTCGCGAATTTCGGTCAGCAGCTCGACCTCGCGCGACTGTTTCGGCGCAGCTGCCGGCTGGGTCTCCTGCAGCCGCTTCAACTGATTTATGAAGCGGATCACGATGAACAGCACGAAGGCGATGATGATGAAGTTCAAAGTAAGGGTGATAAAATTGCCGTAAGCCAGCACCGCGCCTTGCTTCTTCGCATCGGCAAGATTGGTGGCGCTGACCGATTTGGAGAGCGGGATGAAGTAGTTCGAGAAGTCGAGACCGCCGGTGACGGCACCGATGATCGGCATGATGACGTCGCCCACCAGCGAACTGACGATGCCCCCGAAGGCCGCGCCGATGATGACGCCGACCGCGAGGTCGACGACATTGCCCTTCATCGCGAAGTCACGGAACTCCTTCAACATGCCGATTCCCCTCGATTTGGCGCCACGCGACGCCACCAACGACCGAGCTCAGTTGATCAGGCCCGCATGCACCATCGCCTCGCGCACCGCGCGGCGGGTCGGCTCGGAGACCGGCACCATGGGGAGCCGCAACTTCTCCTCGATCTTGCCGAGCAGCGACAGCGCATATTTGATCGGCGCCGGGTTGGACTCAATGAAAAGGTTGGTGTGCAACGGCATCAGCTTATCATGGATCTTCAGGGCGGTCGCGATGTCGCCCTTCTGCCAGGCGGCATGGAAGTCCGAGCAAAGGCGGGGGGCCACGTTGGAGGTCACCGAGATGCACCCGTGCCCGCCATGCGCCATATAGCCGAGCACGGTGGCGTCCTCGCCGGAAAGCTGGTTGAACTCCTCGCCCATCGCCGCGCGCTGCTGCGACACCCGCACCATGCTTGCCGTGGCGTCCTTCACGCCGGCGATATTCTTCAGATCAAACAGCCGCTTCATGGTGTCGACCGACATGTCGATGACCGAACGCGGCGGGATGTTGTAGATGATGATCGGAATGCCGATCGCATCGTTGATCGCCTTGAAGTGCTGATAGAGGCCTTCCTGGGTCGGCTTGTTGTAGTAGGGCGTCACCACCAGCACGGCGTCGGCGCCCGCCGTTTCCGCATGCTGGGCGAGCTCGATTGCCTCCTTGGTCGAGTTGGACCCCGCGCCGGCGATGACCGGCACCCGTCCCTTCGCCTCGGCGATGCACCATTCCACCACCTGCTTGTGCTCGTCATGGCTGAGCGTCGGGCTCTCCCCGGTGGTGCCGACCGGCACCAGGCCATGGGTGCCCTCGTCGATCTGCCAGCTCACGAGCTTGCGAAACGCGGCTTCATCGAGGGAACCGTTCTTGAACGGCGTCACCAGCGCGGTGAAAGAGCCCCGGAAATTCGTCTTGGCCGCCATAACACTCCCTCCCCAACGCTGGTTGTGGTCTTCCCACGGAAAAGGCACTCATACCGGGTCCGAGAACGCCGCGGAAGGGCCGCCACCCGCTGAGATGCCTTCTCAACAGGCACCCGCCTTTTCCCGGTCGTGATTTTGCCGTGCTCCTGGCGCAGAGTGCAATTGTGAGCGGTACATTTAGTGTTTGTTCACCTTTTCGATAGACCAAGACCAGTACCGTCGATTTGAAGGTGGTCGCGCGAGGCACAGCCCGCCCCCAGAAATGTCAGGTCGAGACGGTAGGAGTGGGGTCGAAGTCATCCGCCGCAAAGGAACGCCGTGCCCTATTTTGCCCGTGCAGCCGCATTGCGATCGACCGCCCTGGCGACCAGCCTGACGCTTCTGTTCGGCTTGGTTGCCTTCGACGGCGCGTCCGGGGCGAGCGACAAGGCCGCCCTATCCAAAGTTCCCCTGCCAAAGGCACGGCCGATCGCGCCGAGTGCAGCCCCCAAGGCCGCCGCGGCCGGTACTGGAACCAAGGGCAAGACGGAGGCAAAGGCCGAGCCCAAAACGACCACGATCACGAACCACAAGGCGGGAAAGGACGCGCTTTCAGCGTCCGCAAGCATCCCCCCGGCGCCGCGCCAGCACGCCGCCCTGCCCCCGCCGCGCAAGCCGATAACACCCGCTGCCGTGGCCGCGACGTCGTCGACCTCGCAGTCGGACCGGGACGCGCTCGAGAACGTGATCGAGCTGGTCCGCAAGCACAAGCCGGACGATGCGACCCAGGTCGAAGCGGCGATCTCCGATCCGGTCGCGCGCAAGCTCGCCGAATGGATCGTCCTGCGCAGCGACAACAACAACGCCAGCGCCGAGCGCTACCGCGCCTTCATTACGGCCAATCCGAGTTGGCCGTCGCAGACGTTCCTGCGAAGGCGGCTCGAAGCCGCACTGTGGGACGACAAGCGCGAGGACGCCGTCGTCTGGTCCTGGTTCGAGAACGAATCGCCGTTGTCCGCCAAGGGCCGGTTTACGCTGGCGCGTGTGCTGCTCAACCGCGGCGACCGAGCCAATGCGGAGCGGCTGGTGCGCGAGGCCTGGCGCAACGACGCGATGTCGGAGGAAACCGAGAACAACGTGCTCGATCAGTTCGGCGCGCTGTTGTCCGGCGGCGACCACAAGGCGCGGATGGACACGCTGCTCTATGGCAGCGAGCACGAAGCGGCGCTGCGGGCGGCGAAACGGCTCGGCACGGGCTACGTGGCCCTGGCCAAAGCGCGAATCGCAACCTACCGCAAGGCGCCGAACAGTCGCGCTCTGCTCGAGGCGGTGCCGCACGAGCTGCACGGCGATACCGGCTACCTCTTCAGCAAGATCCAGCTCCTGCGCCGCGAAGAGAAATTCGAAGACGCCGCCCAGCTGATGCTGAGCGCACCGAAGGATCCGGGCCGCCTCTATAATCTGGACGAGTGGTGGATCGAACGGCGCCTTCTGGCGCGCAAGATGATCGACGCCGGCGGGTATCGCACCGCCTATCTGATCGCACGCGATGCGGCGCTGCCCACCCGCGACATCTACAAGACCGAGCAGGAGTTCACGGCGGGCTGGATCGCGCTGCGCTTCCTCAACGATCCCGCGACCGCTGCACAGCATTTTGCCCGCATCGGCATCGGCAGCGTCAACCCGACCACGCTCGCCCGTGCCGGCTATTGGCAGGGCCGCGCCGCCGAGGCGATGGGGCGCATGCAGGAGGCGCGCGCGGCTTATGCCGCGGCGGCGGAGCAATCGACCAGCTATTACGGCCAACTCGCGCGGGCCAAGCTCGGATTGCCGCAGCTTGCGCTTAATCCTACCCCCAGCGGCCGGGGCCGCGGTATCGAGCGGCTCGAAATCGTGCGCGCCGTGCAGCTGCTCTACGACCTCGACGAGGGCGAGTTCGCCATCCCGATCTTTGCCGATCTGGGCGACAATGGTGATCCCGATGCGCTGGTGGGGCTTGGCGAGATCGCAGCACGGCAAAGCGATGCCCGCGCCATGCTCCTGGTCGGCAAGGCCGCGCTCAATCGCGGGCTGCCGTTCGATCATTACGCCTATCCGGTCAATGGCGTCCCTGCGTTTCGCTCGATCGGCCCCGAAGTTGAGCAGAGCGTGATCTTCTCGATCGCGCGCCAGGAGAGCGCATTCAATCCAGCCGTGGTGTCGCCGGCCCAGGCCTACGGGCTGATGCAGGTGACGCCGGAGGCCGGACGCTATGTCTGCAAGCGCGCCGGCGTCGGCTTCGACCTCACGCGGATGAAGACCGACCCGGTCTACAACGCACAGCTTGGCGCAGCTGAGCTGGGCGGCCTGCTGGAGGATTATCGCGGCTCCTACATCATGACCTTTGCCGCCTACAATGCCGGTCGCGGCAGCGTGAAGAAGTGGGTCGAACGCTACGGCGATCCACGCGATCCCAAGGTCGACGCGATCGACTGGGTCGAACTGATTCCGTTCTCGGAGACCCGCAACTACGTGCAGCGGGTGATGGAGAACCTGCAGGTCTACCGCGCCCGTTTCGGCGGCGGCTCAAGGCTGCAGATCGAGGCCGACCTGCATCGCGGCGCGATCGTGGAATAAAATAAGCGAATAGCGAATAGCGAATAGCGAATAGCGAATAGCGAATAGCGAATAGCGAATAGCGAATAGCGAATAGCGAATAGCGAATAGCGAATAGGATGATGGAAGATGGGGTTCTTCCGTCAAGCCTATTCGCCACTCCCTACTGGCTACTCGCCTCTAGAAGTTGCGCTGAGCGCGCATCAGGAGCGAGACCGAGTCCTGGTCCTTCAGCTGGTAAACGGCGGCCGGTTTGGCAATCGCGCCAACAGCGGGAGCCGTCGCATTTCCCGTGAACTTCTGATCCAAGCGGGTCCAAGCCACGTCGGCCGAGAAGGTCAGGTTCTTCACCGGCGTCCAGCGGGTGATCACACCCAGCGTGGAGATGTTGAAGTCCGGATTGCAGTTCGCCGGTGTGATGCCCAGCGCGACGATGCCGGCCCCGTTGCAGATCAGTCCCTTGGCGGTGGCGTTATACTTGACGGCACTCCAGGATCCGTAGACCGCCGTATTCCAATAGGGATCCCAGTTGTGGGTGAAGGCGCCGCGGAAGCCATAAGTCGTCGTCAGCTGCTGCTGGGTGCCGACGCCGAACACGGAATCGGACACGCCGGCGAAGCCGAGACTCTGGAAGGCGCCGGCGACGTTGCTGCCGCCGTACATTGCGTAGTTGATCGGCGCCAGGCTCTGGAAATTGTAGCGGCTCGCACCGTTGGTGTAGACGCCTTGAATGTTCAGGGTATCGCCAGGGCCTGTCGGGATGTTCTTGATCGACAGGGCCAATTGACCGGCAAAGCCCCATTTGTCGGCCGGATGGCCCGTGGTCTGATTCGCACCGTAGTAGGCGGCATGATTGTCGTGCGCCGCAACGGACGCCTGGAACAGACCCCAGGCCTGGTCGACGCGGACCGCACCGACGATGTCGGGTGCGACGTTGCCGCCGAAATCGCTGGCACCGTATGCACCGGTCAGGACACCAGCAGCCGTCTGCAGCGAGGTATTCCATATGTTGGACTGCGAATACGCCGTCGCATCCTGGGCCGAGATCGAAGCCGTGATACCCTGCCCGAAGTCCGCCGTATAGGAGAACTGGTTGACGCCGGTGACGGTGCCGCTGCCTCCGGTCAGACCATCGAAGTTGTTGCCGGGATAATTGGTCCAGGGCGCGTCGAACTGCGACACGGCCTTACCCATCGTGAATCCGGCGAACTGAATGAACGCGTAGAAGACTCCGAGCGTGCCGCCTGCGATAGCGCCCGCATTGGCATTGTTCGGCGCAGTGGCGCCAGTAGCGCCGAGCTGCGAATAGACCGTGGCTCCGGGGGTGGTGCCGCTACCGGTGTAGCTGTCCGTCGTCCATTGAAACACGGCATCGAAATAGGTTCGCACCACACCGTATTCGGTGGCGGTGCGGGTGTCGATGTTCAGGTCGGCACGCGAACGAGTCGTATAGTAGTTGCTCAGCCGGTTATTTGCGCCGCCGGGACCGTTGGTCGCGTTCTGAAAGACGGCGTTAGTGCCGAATGCAGCTTCGGCGCGCAGATAGCCGCCGAGCTTGACGCAGGTGTCGGTGCCGGGGATGTAGTAGAAGCCAGCGCCGTACAAAGAGCAGACCTTCACATACTCCACCGGTTTTGCCTTGATCGGCAGATCGGCCGCCTGTGCTCCCCCCACCGCGAGCAACACCGCCGTCGAGCCAAGAATAAGGCTCTTCCCCATATTCATTCCAACCTCCAAACTGCTCTCTTGCTCAGGACCCTTGATCACGATCCGAAGTTTCTCTGCCCACAGTGCCAACCCGATCACCCGGAGACACGGTGACCGCCATTAGAGGTGCAGTCGCAACAATGATGGGGCGCCTTTCGTGTTTTATCGGACCATTATCGTGACGAGCCCCAACGGCGCTCGGGTTGCGCTTCGGACACGCACACGGTCTCGCCCGGCGTGAGACTTCAATAATCCTCGGATTTGTCGCCGTTGATCCCGATCGCCCGCTTTGCGCCAAATAGGTGTGGCCGCGACGAAACAGCGCGTCTCATCCCGCGACGAGCGTGATCGGCCCTTTAAGGCTGCTCGCGGCACGAGGCTCTCGTTGCCGGACATAGTTCAAAGCTGCTGCGACAAGGAGTTGGCGAGCAGAACGCCCCGGCTCGCCGCGGGCGTGACAAAGGTTTGGCCCGCCCCGCCACATGCTGGGCTTGGCTGCCACGAGGTCAACGCGAAAGCAAAATCAGATCAGCACGGACCGTCCACGAGCTCTCCGCAATGTTGGACGATTTGGCAGCGACGCTCTCCAGTGAGATTTCGAGTTCGCTGACCGGAAGAGACAGCGCGCAATCGGAGAGAACAGTGGCCGTCGCTGCGATACCCTCGAAGCGATCAACGCAAACAAAAGCCTCCGGCAGTTTCCTGCCGGAGGCTTCTTGGATCGTTGTCAGGCGACCGGGATTACCAGTTGCGCTGAGCGCGGAGCAGCAAGGAGACCGAGTTCTGGTCCTTCATCTCGTAGAGGGCAGTCGGCTTGGCAGCGGGCGTCACGCCCGGATTTGCGACAAGACCGGCATACTTCTGGTCGAGGTTGGTCCAGGCCAAGTCGGCCGAGAAGGTCAGGTTCTTAACCGGGGTCCAGCGCGTGATCAGACCCAGCGTCGAGATGTTGAAGTCCGGGTTGCAGGTGAAGCTGGCAGTCGCGACCGCCAACATTCCCGGGCTGCCGCAGATCAGACCCTTGGCGGTGGAGCTGTACCGCACAGCAGCCCACGAACCGTAGATCGCCGTGTTCCAGTACGGACTCCAGTTGTGGGTGTAACCACCGCGGAAGCCGTAGGTCGTCGTCAGCTCCATGCCGGTGCCGAGACCGAAGACCGCATCAGAGACGCCCGCGAAAGCGAGGCTCTGATAGGCCAGCGGGTTTCCGGTGCTACCATACATCTGATAGGTGGTCGGAACGAGGCTCTGCGCGTTGTAGCGGCTCGCGCCGTTGGTGTAGACGCCCTGGATGTTGATGGTGTCACCAGGCCCGGTCGGGATGTTCTTGATCGACAGAGCCAGTTGGCCGGCCCAGCCCCACTTGTCGCTGGGATGACCAGTGAGTTCAGTGGCGCCGTAGTAAGCGGCGTGGTTGTCATGCGCAGCCAAGTTCGCCTGGAACAGGCCCCAGGCCTGGTCGACGCGGACCTGACCGATGATGTCCGGGGAACGCGTGCCACCGAACGCGCTGCCACCGTACGCACCGCCGACGACACCGCCAGCCGTCGCGAGAGAGGTGTTCCAGAGATTGGTCTGGTAGTAGCCAGTCTGGTCTTCTGCCGAGATCGAGGCCGTGATGCCCTGACCGAAGTCGGCGGTGTAGGCGAACTGGTTGACACCGGTGACGGTGCCGCCGCCGCCCCACAGACCGTCGATGTTGTTGCCCGGATAGTTGTTCCAAGGCGTGTCGAACTGCGACACGGCCTTACCCATGGTGAAGCCGGCGAACTGGATGAAGGCGTAGTACACGCCAAGCGAACCGCCGGCAATGTTGCCGCCGCCCGCGTTACCCGGTGCGGAAGAGGTCGTACCGGCAATGACGTCGTAACCGGTCGCACCACCCGCCGTGCCGGTAAAGTTGCCGGTCGTCCAGGAGAAGGTCGCATCGAAATAGGTACGGACCACGCCATATTCGGTCGCGGTGCGGGTGTCGATGTTCAGATCTTCACGCGAGCGGGTGTAGTAATAGTTGCTGAGGCGGTTTTTCGCACCAGAAGGAAGCGTGACCGCGTTGTTGTAGATACCGTTCGAAGCAATGCCCGTCTCGACGCGCAGATAGCCGCCGAGCTTGATGCAGGTGTCGGTGCCGGGAATGTAGTAGAAACCCGCACCATACAGGGAGCAAACCTTCACATACTCGACCGCTTTGGCCTTGATCGGAAGGTCGGCCGCCTGAGCCCCACCCATGGCGACCAGGGCCGCCGCTGAGCCGAGGATAAGGCTCTTAACCGTCTTCATGCTAAACCTCCAAGTTGCTCTCTGAGAAAGAACCGAACCAAGATCCCCCAGGACGCTCCGGCCTTTCCCATCCCGAAAAACCGCTCCAGCCGCCTCGCGCCATCGGACACACCCGCATCACGCGAGGGACTTCAGCGAAACATCTGTCGCGGGACGATCGAGTATCCCCCACCGTCGTCAGGAACTATGCCTTCGCTCATTCCGTAATCAAAATAGTTTATGAGATCAGCTAATTGAATGAGCGGATGATGTGTCCTGGCCGCAACACTTGTGGGGCCATGGTGCAGTGCATGGCAGGCCAGCGCGCATCTCCTAGATAAGTGATTTTGTTATGGATTTGTTTAAACTAGGGTCGTGAGGGAAAATTGGATGATTGCGAGCTATGGCGCCCATCAGGAAACCCAAAAGCGAGACGCCAACTACGGCTCCCCTGTCATCTCTCGTAACAGCCGACAAGAATCAGGATGCGGTTCGCCGATTCACCTGGGAGATCGCTTCCATCAGCGTGCATCTGGAGGAGCTTCGCTACTTCTGGGCCAAAGCGCTTGGCGTCAGCGGACCGCAATGGATGATTCTGATGGCGATCGCTGACCTGGATCAGGGCGACGGTATTCCGGTCAACGGCGTTGCAAAAATGCTGCACGTCGATCCCTCCTTCGTCACCACCCAGTCGAAGCTTCTGGAGAAGAAAGGCTTCATGCGCAGGAAATCGGCGCAGGAAGATGCACGCGTGGTGAGGATGTCGCTCACCGAAAAGACCTACGGGCAACTCGCCGCCCTGGCCGCCCAGCAGGACGAGATCCACAGCTTCATTTTCGAGCAATTCGAAAAGCGCGACCTGGCGGCCTTCACCGACAAGCTCGCTGCTCTCAAGGAGCGAATCGAAAAAGCCTGCATGAAGCTGGCGCTAGGTCTCTAACCGGACCAGCTGACCAGTTCCGCGCAATCAGCTTTGCAGGCGCTTGCAGTCGCGAAGGCGTGCTGCAATCCAGTCGAACGCGAACTCATTGGCCACTGCCGCAAACTCGGCGCTGCCGGACTCGCCGGAGAAGATCTTGAGCGTGACGTCCGGGTGCTCGCGTTTCATCTGCGCGACCAAATCGGTGGCATGATCGGGGCGCAGCCAGCCTCGTTTTGGCAGCGCAATCAGGACAGGACACATAATGTGGCGCGTCACCCTGCTCGCCCCCATACTCAGCGCAATTGCGCTTCCGCCCGGCATACACCGCCGCGTGACAAACGCCCGCTCATGCATGTCCCATAGCCCGGCGTCGCAGACAGCCGCCGCGTAGCGCTGATCCAGCGCGATCCCGCGCGCGACGAAGGAGGATCCCCAATCGTCGGCCAGGATGGCGATCCGCGCGTCGTCAACATCGTCGCGGGAGGTGACATAATCCATCACGCTGCCGACCGCGGATTCGAGATCGCGGCTGCCCACCAGCTCCTCGAACCGACCACCTGGGTCGGCGCCGAGCAGATCGACGACCAGAAGGGAGAGGCCACGATCGATGGCGTAGCCGGCATGCTTCAACAGCGCCGGCTCCTTGCGGCGCCCCGGTTCAACGAAACAGACGACCGTTGCCGCCTTTCCGGATTCCCCTCTCGCCGGAAGAAAATAGCCCTGGAGCGGATAATCCACGCGCCAGGGAATCGTGACGACCGCGCCCTTTGGGTCGCTAGCGCGCAGAAAAGCCTCAGCACAGGCCCGCAAGCGCGCGAGCACCACCTGGTGCCGATCGCTCGAGCCGTCGAAGGGAAAGGCCGCAGCTTCGTAGTAGTTGATTGCGCGGAGCCAGCCGCTACGGGCCGCTTCCCCGCAGCACTCGGCAGAGGTCTCCGCAACCAAACGCGCCTGATCGCCGATCCGCATCCATTCGCGGTACCAGGAATCGTCGTCAGCGATATCGATGCGGCCCGCCGTCGCCATGCATTCGGCGATATCATCGCCACCACCGGGCAGGCTCCCCAAGAGCCGCGCGAACTCGTCGGAAAGATACTCCCTCCCCGGCCAGAGGCTCCACGCACGCCTCAAGATGTTTTCCGTCCTCATCGAAGACCACTTTCCCGCTAGGCGGTTCCCCACGTCATGTTGAGATATTTTGACGCAGAGTGACCGACGGGAGAATTTCCCGTCAAGATAACGGACCGCCCTTTGTTGGTACGATATCAGACAGAAGGCCGCAGAAATCGACGGCTCGAACTGGGCGCTCTCAGCGCGACCGAGCGCTCATATGCAAATGAAATCAAAAACAAGCGCAGGGAACAAACGCTCTCAAGAATGTCAACGAGCTCTCTTGAGAGCAACGCACAATACTGGACGAAGAAACCTCCAGCGGGGCATCGCCGGAGGTTTCGGAGGTCTAACATTAGAGAGGTTATGTCTCTCCAGTTGCCGCTCTTCGGTGAGCCACGATACCACAGCAAATTAGCTTATCAACTCATATGTCTTCAATATCTTTTTTGAAGACGCCGGCACTTTTTTTCGCTTTTCTCTCCCACCCGCGACCATCAGGGGGCTGTGGCAGAGAGCCAAGTCACGGCGACAGGCTACGCCCTCACCGTCACTTGGATCAGCTTCACTTCGCGCAGTTTAATCCGGTTCAATCTTGGTGAGACCGCGACTCACTTAGAGCGAGTGCTCGTGCCGGGGCATGTCGGTAAAGAGCCGAAAGCGGTCCCGGACAAAGCGATGACAGTCGCAGCCACATCGCCTCAATCCATCCAGATCCAGGATTCGCAGCGCGCCACGCGTCCGCGCCACAATCCCCTGGGCTTCAAGTTCCGCAAGAGCAACGGAGACGCCCGGCCGCCGGACTCCCAAGGCGTCCGCGAGTAAACCGTGGGTCACCGGCAGCACGTCAGTCTCGACCAAATCATGCGCAAGCAGCAGCCATCGCGCGAGCCGCTCGGACAGTTCGTGCTTTGCGTTGCACATCGCGATCTGCGCCTTCAGCGCCATCAGCACCTGCACATATCTCAGCAGATGCTCCTTGATGGACGGCCGCTCCACCATCACCGCGCGGAGTTTCTCGGCCTCGATTCCAAGCGCCAGCCCCGGCACCAGCACGACCGTGCGCTGGATCGCAATCATCGTCCCGAGCACGACCGAGACGCCGATGAAGCCGCAACGTCCGATGCTGGCGACTTCGACCGCGCCATCCTTTGGGCTGCGGATCACCCGCGAGATCAGACCGCTCTCGACGAAATAGACCGCATTCGGACAGCGGAAGGCGTCATACACGACATCGTTGCGCCGCAACGGCACGGCGTAGAGATGAGGACGGAGCAGCGCGAAATCCGGTTCCGGAAGAGTGGCCAGAATCCAGTTCCGAACCTTGTGCGCTGACTGCGATGGCGAAACGGGTGATGTCGCCGGAACCAATTCGAACATCGTCCTCCCAAATCCGCCTGTCTGCAAACACACGCGGCCGCGTTTTTAGACTTCCATCCTGCAAGGCCTTGCGCGCCAGGTAAAGAACAAAAAGCCTGAAACGCCAGTGGTATTGCTTGTCTTCGCCGGCGGACTATTGGTTCGTCGCGCAATGACGCAACAACCAATACAATACAATAAGTTACATTAACAACCTCAACGAGCACGACAGAGTTCAACGGTCGCACATCAGAAAAAAGCCCCCGGCAGTCGCCTGCCGGGGGCTCTTGATCACGTATTTAAAGGATCAGATCAGAAGTTGCGCTGAGCGCGCAGCAGCAGGCTGATCGAGTTCTGGTCCTTCATCTCGTAGAGGCCAGCCGGCTTGGCAACGCCGGTGGCGGTGGCCGCATTGGTGGCCAGACCGGAGTACTTCTGGTCGATGTTGGTCCAGACCAAGTCACCCGAGAAGGTCAGGTTCTTGACCGGGGTCCAGCGGGTGATGATACCCAGCGACGAGATGTTGAAGTCCGGGTTGCAGGCGAAGCCGGGACCGGCGATCGCCAGCATGCCGGGGCTGCTGCAGATCAGACCCTTGGCAGTGGAGCTGTAGCTCACAGCGGCCCACGAACCGTAGATCGCCGTGTTCCAGTACGGGTTCCAGTTGTGGGTGTAGGCGCCACGGAAGCCGTAGGTGGTGGTCAGCTCCTGGCCAGTGCCGACACCGAACACGGAGTCAGCCAGGCCAGCAATACCGAGGCTCTGATAGGCGAGCGCATTGCCGCTGCTGCCGTAAACGGCCATGGCGGTCGGCACGAGGCTCTGAGCGTTGTAACGGCTCGCGCCGTTGGTGTAGACGCCCTGGACGTTGATGGTGTCGCCAGGTCCGGTCGGGATGTTCTTGATCGACAGAGAGAGCTGACCAGCCCAGCCCCACTTGTCGCTGGGATGACCAGTGACCTCGCTCGCGCCGTAATAGCCCGTGTGGTTGTCATGCGCTGCGAACGACGCTTGGAACAGGCCCCAGGCCTGGTCGACACGAACCGAACCGATGATGTCGGGCGAGCGGGTGCCGCCGTACGAATTGCCACCGTACGAACCGCCCAGCACGCCACCGGCCGTCGCGAGAGACGTGTTCCAGAGGTTGGTCTGATAGTAGCCGGTCGGATCCTCCGCCGAGATCGAGGCGGTGATGCCCTGACCGAAGTCAGCGGTGTAGGCGAACTGGTTCACACCGGTGACCGTGCCGCTGCCGCCCCACAGGCCATCGAAGTTATTGCCGGGATAGTTGGTCCAGGGCGCGTCGAACTGCGACACCGCCTTACCCATCGTGAACCCGGCGAACTGGATGAAGGCGTAGTACACGCCAAGCGAACCGCCAGCAACGGTACCGCCGCTCGCGTTACCCGGGGCCGAAGAGGTCGTGCCGGAGATGACGTCGTAACCGGTCGCACCACCGCCCGTGCCGGTGAAGTTACCGGTGGTCCAGGTGAAGGTCGCATCGAAATAGGTACGAACCACGCCATATTCGGTCGCGGTGCGGGTGTCGATGTTCAGGTCTTCACGGGAGCGGGTGTAGTAGTAGTTGCTCAGGCGGTTGTTGGCGCCAGGAGCGCCGGAGAGCGCGCTGTTGTACTCGCCGCCGCTGCGCATGGACACTTCGGCGCGCAGATAGCCGCCGAGCTTGATGCAGGTGTCGGTGCCGGGGATGTAGTAGAAGCCGGCGCCGTAGAGGGAGCAAACCTTCACATACTCGACCGCCTTGGCCTTGATCGGAAGGTCAGCTGCCTGAGCCCCAGCAACGGCAAGCAGAGTCGCCGCCGAGCCCAGGGCAAGGCTCTTGATCACGTTCATAATGTTAAACCTCCAAGTTGCTCAGTCAGGGAAGGTTCCGCCTCCGCTGGGTGTGAGACACCCTTGGATTTCGTACCCCGATCCCCTTCGACCCGTCGCTCAGCCGCATCGCGCACTCGGACACCCGCGTGAACGCGAGGAACTTGAGCGAACGACCTAAACGGGACGACGCAGGGATGCCCCCCTCCGTCGCATCGCCAGAATTACCGAACCCCATTGCACACGCAACAAAGGAACCGCCACAGTGAAGGCAATGCGGCTCGTTTTTGAAATGGTGTTGCACAAATAGCACTCGGCCGTTTCCGCGAGGGCTCCTGACAAGATTTTGTTTTCCTTAGTTTTTCTTTCACTTCGGCAGAGCGACCGAAGTCCTTGTGGCCCGACCGTGCTCTTTGGGTCGATCCGCCACCGCGCGCGTCTCGCCGCTCTCACGTTCCTTTTTTGGCGAGAATCGTCCGCCGCCCGCCACACCTTGGTTGGATTCGAAACCTCGCAGCCAGCGCGCCCGTGCCGCAGCGCAGCAAGACGAGGACCGACGCAAGCTGCGATCGGCGAAGCGCGATCGCACACACCAATTCAGATTTTAGCTAGTCGAGCATCGTCACCGCGCCGACGCGGTCGCGTTTGGCGCTAAGGACTTCTGCTACACTCGTTTTTCCGAATCCTGCCCCGAGCGACAATGGTACGTCGCGGCGGAAGCGATGCAGCTGGGCCGACACCGCCCCTCGTCAACGTCGGAATGGGCGGCGCCTTTCGATCAAGAACGGTCTCGGAGAAAGGCGATCGCGTCGGACAACAACCTGTCGCGCCCGCGCTCCGGCCGGTCGAGATGGACGTAATGGGTCGCTCCCTGCAGCGTTTCCGCCTTCACCGACCGGGCTTGGGTCAGATCGCGACGGAGATTCTCAAGGTCCTCCGGCCGGCTCCAGAAATCATGGTCGGACCGCAGGACCAGCACCCGCGCAGTGATCGCGGAGGCGTTCCACAGCTTTCGCCCGGACGCGAGTTCGAAGGAATCCGCGATCGCCCCCATTGGCGCGCGGAACGATGGCGGCTCGCGTTGCGCGCTCGTGGGATCGGAGGCGAGCGCAGCAGCCTGATAGGCCCGCAGGACCGCCGGGTCGCGCCACGCCGGCTTGTCGGCAAGCGGAATCGAGGCGTCCCATGACGGTGTGAGAGAGGCCGCCGTGCTGAATCCGAAGGCCCCGACCTTGGTCCCATCAAGGCGCGACGGGTCGGCGGAATCGGTGAGCGGACCGCCCGGCCCCAGCGTCGGGTGGCCGACATGCCCGCCATACAGGCTGTTGAGGATGACGAGGTGACTTACGGCGTCCGGATGAAGGCTTGCGAACATTCCCGCCCAATGGCCGCCCGTCGCCCATCCGAGCAGGGCGACTTGATGCGCGCCGGTTCGCCTTTGAACATCTTGCACGACCGCCGCGATGTCGCGCACGACCTCGCCGGAACGGACGAGAGGCGGCCGGCCGGCCGGATCACCCTCCTGCCCCGTCCGCGTCGAGCCGCCGTAACCACGCACGTCCATAATGAAGACATCCAGCCCTGCGGCGGCAAAATCGGCGGCGAGCGATCCATGCGGCGCGTCCAGATCGAACGAGGCGATGCCGGGCACGCGCGCACCGTGGACGAGGATCAGAGGCGGCCCCGCCGGCGCCGCGTCGGACGATGCGACCTCGCGCACCGCGAGAGTTATCCCGGCATCGCTAGCGACCTTGAAATCGTTTCTTCTCACTTCAATGCCTCCAGCCTCGATTGGACCGGCCGTGCCCAGCGCGCAACAGACGACAGCCAGAAAGCAGATCCGACGCATGCCGCACCTCATCAAACCAATTCCCGACCTAACTGGTCTTCCAAATTGATCCGATCTACATCCTGGATCATATTGTTTGATATGGCAGACATATCGAACGTCGAATTCCGCCACCTTCGCCATTTCATTGCGGTGGCTGAAGAGCTGCATTTCCGGCGTGCCGCGACCCGCCTCGGCATGACCCAGCCACCCCTGTCGCAATCGATCGCCGGGCTGGAAGCTGCGCTCGGCGTCGAGCTCTTCGATCGCTCGCGCCGCCAGGTCAGCCTCACCGAGGCAGGGCACGCATTCCTTGGCGAAGCTCGCCTCATCCTCGATGCGATCGGGCGGGCAGCCGCGAAGGCGCGCGCCGCGGCCGACGGACATTCCGGCATCCTGCGCCTCACCCATGTCGGCACCGCGAGCTATGCCTTGCTGCCGCGCCTGATCGCTTCCTATCGCGCGCTTTTTCCGCGGGTCGCGATCGACATCACCGAACGCACGACCGCGTCACAGATCGAAGCGCTGTCGCGCGGGGAAGCGGACATCGGCCTGGTGCGGATGCCGGTGCCGGAAGCCCCCGACCTGCGTTTCGAAATCATCGACAGCGAGCCGTTCCTGGTCGCCCTGCCCGACGGACATCCACTCTCGCCGCGCGACGTCATCGGCCTCGGCGAACTGGCAAGCGAACCCTTCGTCATGTTTCCTGCGCGCGAGGCGCCGGCCTTCTACGCCCGGATCATCTCCGCCTGCGAGGAGGAAGGGTTCGTGATGAATGTCGCGCAGGAGGCGACCGAGATGCATACGCTCGTCAGCATGGTCGCGGCCCGGCTCGGCATTGCGTTGGTGCCCGCCTCGCTTCGCCACCTGCATCAGCCCGGCGTGGTCTACCGCCGCTGCGATCCCGCCCCCGCCTCACTGCGCGCCGACATGGCCCTGGGCAGATCCGTCGTCGGTCGTCACGGCTTTTCTCGAGGTCGCCCGGACGGCGCGTGGCGCTCAAGGCCATCCATGACTAAAGGCCGGAATCGGTCGCCTTCGACCATCCAAAGCGCCAGTGGCAGGGTGATGCAATACCGCGCGATTCACCCGGAACTCGACCTACAGCGGGGGTCAAGAGGACCTTGGTCGGACGGGGAGCTGGCGGAGACGGAGGGATTCGAACCCTCGATAGGGCTTTACAACCCTATAACGGTTTAGCAAACCGCCGCCTTCAGCCACTCGGCCACGTCTCCGGCTGCGGTCGGTATGCCCGACCCCGCGCCGCGCCGCAAGCGGCAGATTGTGGACGAAATCGATTTCCTCGATCTCCCAATCGGTCCGAGCGCGCCGGAGCATGGCCGTCAGGGCGGCGAGCCGCACAACCCGCCGCATGGCAGGTGCAACCAAGAACCGAGGGTCGGAAATCCTCCGGGACGCAGCGCCGCACCGAAACGGAGCCCGATATTCCGTCTACATGCCGACCGTTCGGCGATGACCTTCAAGATAGATGCGCTCCGATGGGCTCGGCCGATCCATGCCCCACATGGCGCGGTGCCAGAATGGATAGAGCGGCCAGGGCCGGCCAGCCGCCTCGATATGCGCCGCCTGGTCCGGCGAAAGCTTAAGGTCGAAGGATGCGAGATTGTCGGCGAGTTGCTCGGCGGTGCGCACGCCCAACACGATCGAGTTGACGCCGGAACGGCCGCGCAGCCAGGCCAGCGTCACCTGCGGAATCGAGCGCCCGGTTTCGGCCGCCACCTGCTCGACCGCCTTCAGCACACGGGCGAAACGATCCCAGTCGGAGACGAACGGCTCCTTCCAACCCTCTGCCCCCTGGCGCGTGCCTTGCGGCGCCGAGCCGTCCGCCTTCACCTTGCCGCCGAACAGCCCCTGGCCGAACGGGCTCCAGATCATCGCGCCGATGCCGAGATCTTCACCGGCCGGGATCAGCTCATATTCGGCCTCGCGCGCCTCCGGGGTGTAGTAGATCTGATGCGCAACCGGCGGCACGAAGCCCGGTTCTTTCGCGACCATGGCCGTCTTGGCCAGCGCCCAGCCGCTGTAGTTGGAGACGCCCCAATAGCGGATCTTGCCGGCCTTCACGAAGCTCGACATCGTCTCGACCGTCTCCTCGATCGGGGTGACGCCGTCCCACTGATGGATGAAATAAAGGTCGAGCCCAGTCGGCCTTGAGCCGCGACAGTGATCCATCGAGATGGCGCGTGAGATGAACGCGTGAGGCGCCGCCGCCATTGGGCCCCTCCTCGACTTCGGAACGGCCCTTGCTGAACAGCAGCACCTTGTCGCGCCGGCCGGTCAAGGCCTCGCCAAGCACCCTTTCGGCATCGCCCTTCGAATAGAGATTGGCGGTATCGAACGCATTGATGCCGGCGTCGAGCCCCATGTCCAACAGGCGCCTCGCGTTCGCAACGTCGACATTGCGCAAGGCTTCGAAGCCATGGGTGACTGCAAAGGTCAGCGTGCCCAAGATGTAGCGCGAGACCTTCATACCGGAACGACCGAGGGGAACATAATCCATGGCGAGACCTTCCGCTGCTCGTGTTGACCGGGACATCCAATGCACGAGCGAATGCCGAGTTCGTTGAATTGTCACTCAACGAAAACTTGAGCGCAGGTCAGCCGGCTCAGGTTCCGTGCCTGTCACAGCGGGTCGCTTCCCCATCGCCCGGCGCATGACGTCCCAGACGCGCGGATCGCCGCATTGCGCGACGTTGAAGCGCAGGAAGGCAGCGGCGGTCTGCGACACGCTGAAGACATTGCCGGGCGCAAGCAGCACGTCCTCCGTGAGCGCGGCCTTTGCCAGGGCGGCGGAGTCATATCCATCGGGCAAACGGCACCAGAGGTGGAAACCGCCGCGCGGCGTGAGCCAGGGCTCGATGCCGAACGCGTGCAGCAGGCGCGTGGTCTCACGCTGCGCGCGCGCAAGCTTCCGCCGCAGCTCCTCCATGTGCTTGCGGTAGCCTCCGCCGGCCAGCACATCGGCGACGACAGCCGTTGCGACCGGGCTCGGACCGCCGAAGCTGGTGGCAAGCTGAAGATCGATGAGCCCTTCGATCCAATCGGCCCGCGCGGCGATATAGCCGCACCGCAGCGAGGCAGAGAGCGTCTTGGAGAAGCTGCCGATCCGGATCACCCGGTTCAGCCCATCGAGCGCCGCAAGGCGCGGCGAAGACTCCGGCTCGAAATCCGCGAAGATATCGTCCTCGACGATGGTGAGATCGTGCGCGGCCGCCGCGATCAGAAGCCGATGAGCGGTCGGCAACGATAGCGTTGCGCCGGTCGGGTTATGCAGCGCGGAATTGGTGACGTAGAGCCGTGGCCGCTCTGCGGTGAGGATCGCTTCGAAACGCGCGAGGTCGGGCCCCGATGCCGTGTAGGGCACGCCGACGATCGTCACTTGATGCGCGCGCAACAGCGCCCTGAAATTGAAATAGCAGGGGTCGTCGACCAACACCGTATCGCCCGGACGAAGCAGGAAGCGGCAGATCAGATCGATCGCCTGCGTGCCCGAGCCGGTCAGCAGCAACTGGTTGGCCGAAACGTCGAGCCCCTCTTCAGCGAAGCGGGCCAGCAGCAAGCGGCGGAGCGGAAGCGAGCCACGCGTGCCGCCGTAGTCGAGGAGCAGCGCATCCTCGGCACGCGCGAGGGTGCGAAGGCCTCGGCGCAAGAGCGCACCCGGCATCCACTCTGGCGGCAGCCAGCCGCAGCCGGGCTTGAGAACCGCAGGCTCCGCCTCGAGCGACCGACGCGAGACCCAGAACGGATCGACGGCGCGATCGCGACGCCACTCTGTTTCGGCAAGCTGCAGCGGCAGCGTAGCCGCCGTCGCTGACACGTAGAAGCCGGAGCCGCGGCGGGCGCGGATCAATCCTTCCGCGGCCAGGCGCTCGTAAGCCTCCACTACGGTCGAGGGCGAGACGCCCATGGTCGCGGCGAAGCGGCGGACCGACGGCAGCCGATCGCCGGCCGCCAATGTGCGGCCAGCCACACGCGAGCGGATCACCTCCATCACTTCGAGGGTGCGCGCTCCGCCCCGCCCTCGCCTGTCCATGCTGCTCATCGAAAGTGTATTGGCTTCCATATCAATACAGTTCTGCCAGATTGTACTGAATTGTGGCTGGTCCCGCCACTCATCAGACTCCACGATCGCCTCGGAACGCGCGAGGCGACGACATGACGAGCACGACGGACGGATGGAGGAGCGGTCTCCTTGGAGTGATCATTTTCAGCGGCTCGCTGCCGGCCACTCGCGTGGCCGTCGCCGGCTTTTCTCCGCTGTTCCTGACATCCGCGCGAGCGGTGATCGCGGCGCTGCTGGGCGCGGCGATGCTACACTTGCTGCGCCAGCAGACTCCGGCGAAGCGGGACATCGGCTCGCTCGTGATCGTCGCGCTCGGTGTCGTGATCGGCTTCCCGCTCCTGACCGCGCTGGCGCTTCAACACATCACCTCGGCCCATTCGATCGTCTTCATCGGCCTGTTGCCGCTGGCGACGGCGATCTTCGGCGTCCTGCGCGGCGGTGAGCGGCCGAAAATGCTGTTCTGGCCGTTCTCCATGCTCGGCAGCGCCGTCGTCGTGGGCTTCGCGCTGATCGGCGACGACACGGTCTCCATCACGGGCGACCTCCTGATGGTGGCGGCGGTCGTGCTCTGCGGATTGGGCTACGCCGAAGGCGCCACGCTCGCCCGCCGGCTCGGCGGCTGGCAGGTGATGTGCTGGGCCTTGCTGCTCGCACTGCCGGTCATGCTGGTCCTCGCGGCCACGGCGCGGCCTGCCTCATGGCAGGCGATCGGCGGCGGCGCCTGGACCGGGCTCGCCTATGTTTCAGTCTTCTCTTCGCTGATCGGCTTCATGTTCTGGTATCGCGGGCTTGCCGTCGGCGGCACCGCGAGCGTCGGTCAGCTGCAACTGCTGCAGCCCTTCCTCAGCCTCGCGCTCGCAGGTCTCGTGCTCGGCGAGCCGGTGGCCTGGACCATGATCCTGACGACGGGTCTCGTGGTTCTCTGCGTCGCCCTCGCCCGGCGTTACGCGTAGCCGGCCAAATATCCGCGACGAATGGCTCGGCGCGATATCAATCGAACAGGCTGCGGCTCACATTGACGATGAAGGCCGCGGGTACGCCGATCACCGCGCCGATGAAGCCATAGGACAGCGCGCCCCACCAGGAGGCGATGCCACCCGGCGCCATCACCGCGCCATAGGCGCCGCCGATGGCGCAGCAGATCAGGGTGACCGTCACGAGCCGGCGATCGTTCATCGCCTCGGCCCGCAGCTTACGGCGCTCGCGCGCATTCTGAATGTACGGACCGCCAGGCTCGGTCGAGCCGCAATGCGGACAGGACGCTGCGGAGAACGAAACCTGCTCCCCGCAATCATGGCAGCCGATCAGCTCCCGACGTTTATTCTGTCCCATCCGCTCGACGTCCGTGGCGCGCTCGCATCGAGCCACAGATAGGTCATTTGACGGCGGCCGGCGAGAGTGCCGGCGGCGCCAAAGCCGTCAGTGCGCCGTCATCCAGGCGCGCGCTTCGCGCAGGGCCTTGGTGATCTCAGCCGCCGACATCTGCTCGGCGATCTCGCGGCGCATCTCGATCGCATCCTTGCGGCCCTTGAGCGCGGCAAGATTGAACCATTTGTGCGCGGCGACCAGGTCGACCGACCCCAGCCGGCCGCTCGCATACAGCAAGCCCAGCTCGTACAGCACATCGCCGCTCGCCGCCTGCTCCACGGCCGTCACGTCATCGAGATTGAGTTGTCCTTGAAACATTGTCGCTCTCCATCCTTGGAGGCGTTGCGTCACCGCGCGCGGCCCCCGTCCACTGTTCGTCGTCCCCATGCCGTTTGCCGGCTTATGGAGGCAGGATGACCGATCAAGTTTGAAAGGCAGTTTAAGCATCGTGCTGAACGGAAACTGAACCGTCTTCGCCCGCAGGCGACCGCAGCAGATCAAAGATCTCTGATTCTATTCAGCTTTTCAGAGCCGATCAGGATTGCTTCACCGTACCGATTGGCGAACCCCTAACCATCGCGGCAAGAGCGCGGCGTGCTCCGCCAATCGCATGAGGCGACCGCGCAGGTCGGGTCGAAGAGAAAAAAGTGAATGGGGGGACAGTCGGGCGACGCCGCAAACGCGTCTTCAAAAAAACAACGAGGGCGTCGGCGAACACGTCAGGACCGGATCTCACCTTGGCAACGAGGCCATCCATGAGATTGCAGACCGAACAACGGATCTGCACCGAACGAAGAAAACTCGTTTCTTCTACCGGACCGGCCTGCCGAAGCGCATAACGCTCCCGAAAGTTCGATCCGGCCGTCGACCTGATGTCTCGCCGACACCCTCTTCGCCAGTTGGGACACCTTGGCCTGAACCACTCATAACGAGCAAACAGGCCGGACGTTCCAACGACGTGCCGGCATCAAGCTGCCGGCTCATCTCGCGAGGCGCGAGAGTTACTTCTTCTTGGCGACCTTCTTGGTCTTCTTCGCAGTCTTCTTGGCCGCGGTCTTCGCGGTCTTCTTCACTGCCTTCTTCGCCTTCTTCGCTTTCTTCGCCATGTTGCCCTCCGATGAGTTTGGCTTAGTCGCTGCGTGCATTCGGGAATCGAGATGCACTCCTTCTCGAATACACCAACGGACGAAAAAAAACAGCTTCCGGCTTAAGGAAGTGTTGACACGCGAACGCGCACGCGCGCGACGCAGTTCGCCGGATGCGCCGACGCGCAACACCGTCGATGATGCGGGCTGCGCATGAATGCCGAACGATCGAACTAATAAAGTGCGCAGGAAAGGCCTTCGCTGCAGGCATTTCCTGCACGCGATCAAAATGCCGAGGCAGCGCGCGCAACACGACGGCGATCGACGGACTCAGACGAACGGAGCGTCGGACGGCCTCCGAGTCGGGATTTTTGGCGGTGAAAAAAAATTTCGTTGATAGCGTCCGCGCGGACGATCCGGGCTTGATCGGAGCGTTGTCAAAGGCGGCTTTTTTGAGAATTGCGCGAAAACGATTCGCACCGGAGCGGTGCCAAGACCGCGGCGCGCACCGTGCGCACCGCGGGAACGAAGACGGCGTGATCTCGTTTCAGATGCCGAGCTTGCTCTTCAGCAGGTCGTTCACCGCCTGCGGATTGGCCTTGCCGCCGGACGATTTCATCACCTGACCGACGAACCAGCCGACCATCTGCGGCTTCGCCTTGGCTTGCGCGACCTTGTCGGGATTGGCCGCGACGATCTCATCGACCACCTTCTCGATGGCGCCGAGGTCCGTCACCTGCTTCATGCCGCGCTGTTCGACGAGCGCGCGCGGATCGCCGCCTTCGGTCCAGACGATCTCGAACAGGTCCTTGGCGATCTTGCCGGAGATCGTGCCCTCTCCGATCAGGTCGATGATCGCCGCCAGCTGCTCGGCCGACACCGGCGAGGACGCGATGTCGCGGCCTTCCTTGTTGAGACGGCCGAACAGCTCGTTGATCACCCAGTTGGCGGCGAGCTTGCCGTCGCGGGCGCGGTCGGCAAGCTTCGCCAGCACCGCTTCATAGAAGGCGGCACTCTCCCGCTCGGCCACCAGGACGCTTGCGTCATAGGGCGAAAGGCCGAGATCGGCGATGAAGCGCGCCTTCTTCTGGTCCGGTAGTTCCGGCAGGTGCGCTTTCAACTCATCGACAAAGGTCTGGGTGAACTCGAGCGGCAGCAGGTCCGGATCCGGGAAATACCGGTAGTCATGGGCCTCCTCCTTGGAGCGCATCGAGCGGGTCTCGCCCTTGTTGGGGTCGAACAGCCGCGTCTCCTGGTCGATCGTGCCACCATCCTCGATGATCTCGATCTGGCGCCGCGCCTCGTACTCGATCGCCTGGCCAATGAAATTGATCGAGTTCATGTTCTTGATCTCGCAGCGGGTGCCGAGCGGCCCGCCCGGCTTGCGCACGGAAACGTTCACATCGGCGCGCAGGCTGCCCTTCTCCATGTCGCCGTCGCAAGTGCCGAGATAGCGCAGGATCGAGCGCAGCTTGGTCACATAGGCCTTGGCCTGCTCGGAATCGCGGATGTCGGGCTTGGAGACGATCTCCATCAGCGCGACGCCGCAGCGGTTGAGATCGACAAAGGACATCGACGGCGACTGGTCGTGGAGCAACTTGCCGGCGTCCTGCTCCAGATGCAGCCGCTCGATGCCGATCGTCGCAGTCTTGCCGCCGTCGAGCTCGACCGTGATCTCACCCTCGCCGACCACCGGCGACTTGTACTGGCTGATCTGGTAGCCCTGCGGCAGGTCGGGATAGAAATAGTTCTTGCGGTCGAACACCGAGCGCAGGTTGATCTTCGCGTTCAGCCCGAGCCCCGTGCGGACGGCCTGGCGCACGCATTCCTCGTTGATCACAGGCAGCATGCCGGGCATCGCCGCGTCGACCAGCGAGACATGGCTGTTGGGATCGCCACCGAACGCGGTCGAGGCGCCGGAGAACAGTTTCGACTTCGAGGTCACCTGGGCATGGATCTCCATGCCGATCACGACCTCCCAGTCGCCGGTTGCGCCCTTGATCAGCTTGCCGCTGGTTGCCGTCATGGCTCTAAACTCCCAAGCAGTGCGGATGCGATCCGCTCCCATTCCATATCCAGCGCGTCCTTTGCGACCGGCTGGCTGGCCTGCCGGTACCAGTAGGATGCGTTGCCGAGATCGCCTTCGACCCGGTGCAGATGCGCATGCACCCAGGCCGCCTCGCGCGCATCATCGTCCTGGACGATCTTGTGCGCCCGGTCCCAATCGCCCTTCGCCATCCACCACAGGCCGGCGAGCGGAGGCGAGAGCGTCGGCGCGGGTGCATCGCCCGCCAAACTTGCCTTGAATTCGGTGAGGCTCACCACCACCGGACCGGCGTGAAGCGTCCCGCCGCCTGCTCGATCACCTCGCCGAGCGAGAACAGCGTTTCCTCGTCGAACGGGCGGCCGATCAACTGCAGGCCGAGCGGCAAGCCTTGCGCATCCTTGCCCGCGGGCACCGCGATGCCGGGCAGGCCCGCCATGTTCACGGTCACCGTGAAAATGTCGTTGAGATACATCTCGACCGGATCGGCGCCGCCCTTCTCGCCGATGCCGAAGGCGGCCGACGGCGTCGCAGGCGTGAGGATCGCGTTGACGCCCTTGGCGAAGCAGTCCTCGAAATCCTTCTTGATCAGCGTGCGGACCTTCTGCGCCCGCAGATAATAGGCGTCGTAATAGCCCGCCGACAGCACATAGGTGCCGATCATGACGCGGCGGCGCACTTCGTCGCCGAAGCCCTCGGCGCGGGTATTCTCGTACATCTCGCCGATCGAGCGCCCGGGCACGCGCGGGCCGTAGCGCACGCCGTCGTAGCGCGCGAGGTTCGACGACGCCTCCGCCGGCGCCACGATGTAATAGGCCGGCAGAGCGTATTTGGTGTGCGGCAGCGACACCTCCACGAGCTCGGCGCCGGCGGCCTTCAGCCAGGCCGCGCCCTCGCTCCACAGCTTCTCGATCTCCGCCGGCATGCCGTCGAGGCGATACTCCTTGGGGATGCCGATCTTCATTCCCTTCACGGACTTGCCGATCGCCGCCTCGTAGTCCGGCACGGCACGATCGACCGAGGTCGTATCCTTCGGATCGTGCCCGGCCATCGAACGCAACAGGATCGCGGCATCGCGGGTCGAGCGTGCGATCGGCCCCGCCTGATCGAGCGAGGAGGCAAAGGCCACGATGCCCCAGCGCGAGCAGCGGCCGTAAGTCGGCTTGATGCCCACGGTTGCGGTGAAGGCAGCGGGCTGGCGGATCGAGCCGCCGGTATCGGTCGCGGTCGCGCCCATGCAGAGCAGAGCCGCCACCGCCGAGGCCGAGCCGCCGGACGAGCCGCCCGGCACCAGCGTCGTGTTGGAGCCCTCACGGCGCCAGGGGTTGCCGACTGGACCGAAGCAGGAGGTCTCGTTCGACGAGCCCATCGCGAACTCATCATTGTTGAGTTTGCCGAGCAGCACCGCGCCATCGCGCCAAAGCTGGGAGGTGATGGTCGACTCGTAGGTCGGCACGAAATTGCCGAGGATCTTCGAGCAGGCCGTGGTGCGGACGCCCCTGGTCGCGAACAGATCCTTGATGCCGAGCGGGATGCCGGCGAGCGGGCCGCCCTCGCCCTTGGCGATCTTGGCGTCGGCCTCTTGTGCCATGCTGCGCGCCTGGTCCGGCGTTTCCAGCACGAAGGCGTTGAGCGCGCGCGCCTCTTCCATCGCCTTCAGATGGGCGTCGGTGAGTTCGAGCGAGGTGAAAGTCTTGGCCGCAAGACCCTTTCGGGCCTCGGCGAGCGTCAGCGAAGTCAAATCGGTCATTTATTGATCGGGCTGCAGAAGAATGGAGAAAGCGTCTTGTCGTCGGCCGGGTCGTCGGCGAAGAAGTTATTCTTCTTGGCCCGCGCCTTGTCGGCCGCCTGGAGTTCGTCGAGCACCGCATCGACCGCCTTGTCCGGGTCAACATTCTTGCCCTGGCGCTCCATCGCGTCGAGATAATTCATGTAGGCCTGATAGGCCTTTTCGTCGTCGCAGAGCAGGCACATGGCTGGACTCGTCGGTTCCTTACGGCGTTGCGGCTATTCCACCACCTTCGGCACCAGGAAGAAATGGTTTTCGGTCGCCGGCGCATTCTTGACGATGTCGTCGGCGATCTCGCCGTCGGTGACCACGTCCTGCCGCTTCTTCATCTCCATCGGAGTCACCGAGGTCATCGGCTCGACGCCTTCGATGTTGACCTCCGAGAGCTGCTCGACGAACGCCAGCATGGCGTTCAACTCGCCCTGCAGGTGCGGAACCTCTGCCTCGGAGACAGCGATCCGCGCCAGATGGGCGATACGGCGGACGGTGGCGGCATCGACGGACATTATATAAGGCCTCAGGCGGGAATTAGGAACCCGCCGTATAGCAGAGGCCGCTTTCGCGCCGCAACCGCGCCGGCCGGTGCGGCAGGCGAGATCGCGCGCGAGTCGCCCTGGCGTCAGCCCGCGATCCGGCGCATCCGCGCCTGCGCGTCGGCGGCCAATTTGCGCGTCAATTGAGCCGCTGGCAGCTCGCTACCGAGCGGCAGCGCCTGCCCTGCCCAAAGATTGGTGAAATCGACCCGGCCGAGCTTCTCGGCCGCGGCCTTCAGCGGCGCCAATGCAGTCGCTGCATAGGGAAAGGCCGGCGCATCCGGCGAGATCGGTCCCACCTCGCGCATGACGCGATTGGCCACGCCTCGTGCGAGACGGCCGGTCATCACATTGGTGATCACGGTCGTTTCATCGCTCGCCTGAGCCAAGGCCGCACGCGCCAGCACGCTGACTTTGGATTCGGGGCAACGCAGGAAAGCACTGCCGATCTGGACGCCGGCTGCCCCAAGCGCCAAGGCCGCCGCGATGCCGCGTCCATCGGCAACGCCACCCGCCGCGATCACCGGCACCTTCACCGCATCGACCACCTGCGGGACCAGCGCAAATGTGCCGACCTGTTCGGCTAACTTCTCGGTCAGGAACATGCCGCGATGGCCGCCGGCCTCCGCACCCTGCGCGATGATCACGTCGGCGCCGTTCTGCTCCAGCCATACAGCCTCACGCACCACCGTCGCCGAAGCCAGCACCAATGCACCGGCCGCTTTGACGCGCTTGAGCAGCGCGCGCTCGGGCAGACCGAAGTGAAAGCTGACGACTTCCGGCTTCAGCTCCTCCACCACGGCGCACATCGCCGCATCGAAGGGCGCCCTGTTGGCAGCGTTGACAGGCGCAGCCGGATCCACGCCCAACTCATGGTAATATGGCGCGAGCCGCTGCTTCCACCCGCCTTCGCGCGCCGGATCCGCTGCCACCGCCTGGTGGCAGAAGAAGTTCATGTTGATTGGGGCAGAAACGCGCTGGCGGATGATGTTGATCTGCTCGCGCGCTTTCTCGGCCGAGAGCATCGCGCAAGGCAGAGACCCAAGTCCTCCACCCTCGGCGACCGCGATCACCAGCTCGGCATCCATGACGCCGGCCATCGGCGCCAGCACGATCGGATGTTCGATCTTGAGAAGGTCGAGGAGACGGCGGTCGGGCCACATGGTCTGATCCTGCTGCTGAGGTCGCGGCTGGCGGGCACGGCGTGAGACGCCGGAGCACCGAGCCTGCGCTGGACGCCAAGTGTAGGCGGGTTTAGCCTTCTCAATAAATGAATTGTTGAGAACGCTGCCATCACGAAAAGAAAACGAGCGCCATGGAACTGAACGATCTCCTCACTTTCGCGACCGTGGCCCGCACCGGCAGCATCACACGAGCCGCAGAGGCGCTCAACACCGTGCAATCGAACGTAACCCAGCGCGTGAAGGCGCTGGAGGCCGAGATCGGCACCGTGCTGTTCGAACGTCACAGCCGCGGCATGACGCTGACCCCAGCCGGACGGCGGCTGCTCCCCTACGCGCAACAGATGGCCGCGCTCGCGCGCGAAGCGCTGCTCGCAGCACGGGACGACGGCACGCCCAAAGGCCCGCTGGCGATCGGCTCGATCGAGACCACCACGGCGGTCCGCCTGCCGACGCTGCTCGCCGCCTTCCATCGCACTTATCCCGAAGTGGCTCTCAGCCTGCGGACGGCCACGACTGCGGACCTCGTCACGGCGGTGATCGAGGGGGCGCTCGACGGCGCCTTTGTCGTGGCTCCGATCGATCATCCCGAACTCGCCAGCGTGACCGCGTTCAGCGAGGAGCTGGTGATGGTGGCACCAAGGCAGTTCGACAGCCTCGCAAGCTTGCGCGCCGGCACACCGGCCTCAGGTCCGACCGCGCTGGTGTTCCGCACCGGCTGCACCTACCGGCAACGGCTGGAGCAGATCTTCAACGATTTCGGTTGGCCAACGGCCGCCCGCTTCGAGCTTGGCACGCTCGACGGCATGATCGGCTGCGTCGCCGCCGGCATGGGCGTGACCCTGCTGCCGCGCGCCGTGGTCGAGCACAGCGAGCTCATCAAAGATATCAGCCTGCACACGTTGAAGCCCGCCTATGCGCGGGTCGAGACATTGTTCATCCGCCGGCGCGCCGCCCATCCGTCGAGTGCGCTTGCGGCCTTCATGGCCGGCCTGGCCAACAGGGATCACGAGATTGCGGCGTGACGCATGCGGCAACGACTTCACATGGAGAATGAGGCTGGCATTCCGCAACGTGAAATGCCGCCGACAGTTTTGTGACGCGCCGATGCGTGTGTCGTGCGGCGTTCCAGCGCAGTGCAACGCACACGCTAAAAACATTTTGGCTCGCGCTCCGACACTACGTTAGGATGCAGCGCTGGCCAGCGCGAACCACAAGCATATGTCCACATCGGGAGGATTAGCGATGCGCAACACGTTGGTGTTGTGCTGTTCGATCGCCTTGTTGGCTGCGGTCGGAACGGCAAACGCGCAAGAGAAAGCACAAGACTGGACCAAGTCGAAATGGGGCGCCGACGACGAAATCGGCGCCGCGAACAACATGACGCCGGACCTCGTCGTCAAGGCGGCCTCGCTGGTGAAAACCGGCAAGACCTACCCACTCGGCATGATCGTCGACACCAAGACGCCGGCCTATCCGCCGCGCAGCTTCAAGATCACGATCGTGCAGCCGGGACAGGCCGGCAGCCCCGGGCTCGGACCGAACAAGGCGACCTATAACGACGACATCATCGACACCTGGGTCGGCATCGGCAGCCAGATCGACGGGCTCGGCCATCTCGGCGTCGAGCACGTCTACTACAATGGCAACAAGCTTGCCGATTTTGCCGACCCGACCGGGCTGAAGAAGCTCGGTGTGGAGAAGATACCGCCGATCGTCACCCGCGGCGTGCTGCTCGACATGGCGGCCTACTACAACACCGACGTCGTCAAGGAAGGCACCGCCTTCAACAGCAAGGAGATCGAGGAGGTCGCGAAGAAGCAAGGCGTCGAGATCCGCCAGGGCGATGTGGTGATCTTCCACACCGGCTGGCTCGGCCTGGTCGGCAAGGACGACAAGCGCTACAGCGCCGGCGAGCCCGGGCTTGGCGTCGACGGCGCCAGATACCTGACCTCCAAGGGCGTGGTGGCGATCGGCGCCGACACCTGGGCGCTGGAGGTGCTACCGTTCGAATCGCCGAACATCTTCGAGGTGCACCAGATCCTGCTCGCCATGAACGGGACCTACATCCTGGAGAACATGGATACCGCCGCGCTCGCCAAGGACAAGGGCTACGAATTCCTGTTCGTGCTGGGGCAGCCACGCTGGCGCGGCGGCGTGCAGGCCATGATCAACCCGATCGCGATCCGCTGATCCTCTCAATCCCACTTTGCTTGGCGGGCATGGCACATCGCCGTGCCCGCTAGGTCGCGATCGTAAACGTCCAGTCGATCCCGATCGCGGCCAGGAATGCCGGATCGTGGCTGACGACGACGAGTGCGCCGTCAAAGTCGCGCAGCGCCCGCTCGAGAATTTCGATGGACTCAATGTCGAGATGATTGGTCGGCTCGTCCAGCAGGAGCAGCCATGGCGGCCGTTCGCCTGCGAGCACGCAGGCCAATCCCGCCCGCAACCGCTCGCCACCGGACAAGGTGCCGACCGCCTGCAGCGCATCGGCGTTGCGAAAGGCGAACCGCGCGCACGCGGCGTGAGCAGCCTGCGCGTCGAGGGCCGGATTGAGCCGGCGGACGTTGGCGAGAATACTCTGCTGCCCGTCAAGCAGCGCCACGTGCTGATCCAACATCGCTCCTCGTCCCTCGACATGGCGTACCGTCCCGGCTGCGGGGACGATCCGACCCATCGCCAATTTCAGGAATGTGGTCTTCCCGGCACCGTTGGGTCCACTGACCGCGATCCGGTCGGGGCCGGTGATGCTCAACGTCCACGGACCAAAGGTCCGATCGCCGATCGCTACGGTGACTGCCTCCATCGCCAGAACCTCGGTTGATCTGCCAAGACCGGTTGGCGGCATGTCGATGGTCAGTGGCGTCAAGATTTCGATCTTCGCCTGCGCCTGCTCCGCTTTCTCGGCAGCATCCGAGACGATCCGCTCGGCAAGACGCTGCGCACGGCCACCGCTGTTCTCGGCGTGCTCCGCGCGGGCGCCGAGCGCAATGCGCGGCGCCGATCCCCGCGCGGCGGCCGCGCGTCCGGTCCTATCCCGCCTGTCCTTGGCTTCGCGCTGGCGTTGAATTTCCTCCCTGGCATGACGCAGTTGCGTGTCGGCCCGCTCACGTTCGCCGGTGGCACGCGCTCGGGCCGCAGCCCGCGCTTCTGCGAACATCGACCAGCCGCCACCGACGATCCGTACGCCGATCGGCGTCAGCTCGACGATGCGGTCCATCATTTCCAGCAATTCGCGATCGTGGCTTGCGACCAGCACGCCGCCTCGCCAGCTCCGGATCAGCGACTGGATCGCCGCGCGCCCGGCCGCATCGAGATTATTGGTGGGCTCGTCGAGCAGCAGCAGATCCGGCGCCTCCAGCAGCAAGCGAGCGATGCCGATCCGCGTCCGCTCGCCGCCACTCAACGTTCCCATCGCGCGATCGAGAGCGATCGCGGCCAGGCCGACATCGCGCAGCGCGGCCTCGATCCTGGTCGAGAGCATCCAATCCGCCGCATCCAAATCGGCGTCTTGTGCTTGTCCGGCCAGGACGCGCTCGACCACCTTAAGGCTGTCGGCGACGCCGAGCGCCTCGGCAATGGTCCAGCGCTCCTCCCAGCCTTGCGCGAGCGAGCCGATGGTTCCGAAACGGGCGATGTGCCCCGCCGACGGCTCTGCCGATCCGGCGATGATCCGCAGCAGGGTCGACTTGCCGGAGCCGTTGCGGCCGACCAAACCGACGCGTTCGGCGCCGATCGAAAGCGTGAGATGATCGAAGAGAGCTTGCCGGTCAGGGCTGGCGGCGGCGACCGCCTCGAGCGTGAGGAAGGTTGGCATGGATGACCGTGGGTTCGGAACAAACAAGGCGGCTTGCGATGTTGATCCGGATATCCACGGCACCACTCCTCTTCAGGGTTCGACATATAATGTAAGCCGATCCGGATACTGGAGCAACCGGGCGGCGTACAAGCTGGCTCGCCACGCGCCTGCGTGCTAAGCGCATCGTCATGCCCGCTCCCATTCTCCCCCTCGTCGAAGCCGCCGCGCTCTGGCCCGAACGCGGCGCGCTGATCGGTCTCGATCTCGGCACCAAGACCATCGGCGTCGCCGTGTCCGATCCGGATCGCAAGCTCGCCACCGGCGTCGAGACCATTCAGCGCAAGGCCTTCAAGGCCGATGCGGCGCGGCTGCTCGCCCTGGCATCCGAGCGCAAGGTGGTCGGTTTCGTGCTGGGCCTGCCCATCAACATGGATGGCAGCGAGGGCCCGCGCGCGCAATCGACCCGGGCCTTCGCCCGCAACCTCGCTGGCCTCACCGACCTGGCTATCGGGCTCTGGGACGAACGGCTATCGACCGCGGCGGTCGAGCGCGAACTGATCGGCATGGACGTCAGCCGAGCCAAGCGTGCCGAGGTGATCGACACCCATGCGGCGATCTTCATCCTGCAGGGCGCGCTCGACCGCCTCGCAAAGTTGCGGAACTCCGGGCTGTAGGACCGCGGCTCAACTATGGCCGCTCGCAAGCCACATGGTCTGCACCACGGCGGCGAAGTTGTTGAGCCCATGCAGCCCGATCGTCAGCAAGGTCGAATGGCTCAGGTAGCGCAGATAGCCGAACCACAGGCCGAGGCAGAACACCTCGAAGAAGAAGTACCAATCATACTGCAGATGCAGTGCCGTCCACACCAGCGATGACAGGATGATCGCGCCTGGCACGCGCAGCGCAGAATCCGTCCAGCCGCGATACAGGAATCCGCGCGCGAACAATTCCTCCGAGATCGGCGCGGCGATACAGAAGGCGATCACCAGCAGCCAGACGGTGCCGTCGCCCTGCGCCGTCTTCAGGACGTCCAGCATGAAGCCCGGCGAGACCTCGTGACCCGTGGCGCGCGACATCAGGTCCCAGCCCATCACGATGGCGATCATGCCGGCGATGCCGAGCGCGAGATATTTCCACGAGGTCCGGCGCAGCCCAAGGTAATCGGCGAACCGCGTTCGGGTGTGGCGAACCGCGAGATAAACCGCGAGCAGCACCGCCGGCACACCCATGATCACCGACAGCGAGATGGTGAGCCCGCGGCTCACGACATGGATCAGCGCACTGCTGTCGACCGGGCCATCCTGCACCAGCAGGAAATAGCCGACGACAGCGACCTGCCCGGCAAACAGCGCGACGAAGATCGCGACGCCCCACAATGCCGTGAGCCAGAAGCCGAGCGTCCGCGGCTGCCGTTCGGCTTGGGCGACGATGGCGGGCTCATTCGAGGGCGTGAGTGAATCCATAACAGCACTTTCGGGCGTATTCATCACGGCAGCGCGCGCTCCAGCAGCGCGCGGATATCGGCGGGATCGAGATCGATGGCGCCGTACATGCTGGGATGGGTGGCGGCAAGGCGGGTTGCGGCGAACAGCTCGGCGTGCCGCGGATTGATCGGGTTCAGCGCGGCGGCGGCCGCCAGCAGAGCGAGCTTCTCCACCGCAAGCCGCGCCACGCGCTCGCTATCGGGCCGCCGGAAAGACTGCGCGATGAAAGCGACGGCCTCCGCAGTGCCGGGAAGGCCATGGGTCTCGCCGGCCAGCGATGTGAGGATCGCAGCGGCAGCCTCAGCCTCGCGCGACAGCGCGCGCAGGACATCGAGGCACATCACATTGCCCGAGCCTTCCCAGATCGCATTGACCGGCGACTCCCGGAAATGACGAGCAAGAATTCCGTCTTCGACATAGCCGTTGCCGCCGAGGCATTCCATCGCTTCGTAGAGAAAGGGAGGCGCGCTCTTGCAGACCCAGTATTTGATCGCCGGCGTCAGCAGCCGCATGTAGGCCGCCTCGGTCGCGTCCGCCGGCGTGCGGTCGAACGCGCGGCACAACCGCATCACCAACGCAACGCTCGCCTCGACATGCAGCGCCATATCCGCCAGCACCGACTGCATCAGCGGCTGATCGGCAAGATGCTTCTGGAATACGCTGCGATGTCGCGCGTGATGCAGCGCATGTGCCAGCCCCGAGCGCATCAAGCCGGCTGAGGAGATCGCACAATCCTGCCGCGTCAGCTGCACCATCTGGATGATGGTCCTGATCCCCTTGCCCGCCTCACCGACCGGCTGCGCATAAGCACCGACGAACTCGACCTCGGAGGAGGCATTGGAGCGGTTGCCGAGCTTGTCCTTCAACCGCTGGAATTGGATCGCGTTCACCGATCCGTCGGGCGCAAAGCGCGGCATGAAGAAGCAGGTCAGCCCCTCCTCCGCCTGAGCGAGCACCAGGAAGGCATCGCACATCGGCGCCGACATGAACCATTTATGCCCGGTGATGCGATAGCCGTCGCCCGCACGTTCGGCCCGCGTCATGTTCGAGCGCACGTCGGTGCCGCCCTGCTTCTCGGTCATGCCCATGCCGAGCGTCATGCCGCGCTTGCCCCACCACGGCGCAAAGCTTGGATCGTAGCTGCGGGTCGCAATCACCGGCATCGCTTTAGCCAGAAGGTCCGGTTGCGAGCCTAGCGCCGCGACCGCGGCGCGGGTCATCGTGATCGGGCAGAGATGGCCGCTCTCGACCTGCGAGGCGATGTAGAACTTGGCCGCGCGGATGACCTCGGACGCGCCGCCCGCCGGCCGGCCCTGTTCCGTCCAGGTCGAATTGTGCAACCCCGCATGCGCCGAATGCGCCATCACCTCGTGATAGGCCGGATGAAACTCGACCACGTCGCGGCGAAAGCCCTTGGAGTCATAGGTGCGCAGCTTCGGCGTATTCTCATTGGCGAGCCGGCCGCGCTCAGCCATCGCAGCCGAACCCCAGTGACGGCCGAAATCCGACAGCTCCTGCTCGGCGCTGATACCGCCATTGGCCCTGACCGCCGCGACGAGCGGCTGGTCGGCAGTATACAAATTCACGTCCTCGAACGGCGGCGACTGGTTGAAGACCTCATGGGTCGCGAAGGGAGACTGGGTCATGGCCGTGTCCTCGATCGGATCAATTGCGGCGTGGCAGACACTCGCAAATGCCTACCAGACCGGACGCGAATGTTGGCGCCGGAACACCGGCATAGTTCACAAAGCCTTGCCGCGCCATCGCGGCCCTCGAGCGTGGTTCGCCGGCGCGGCTTGCGACAGCGTGATACCTTTTGCCGCGGCATGGGCATGCTCGCCCCGGGTCGACCGTCGCCTTTCCGAGCGACTGGGCGTGAGCATGAAGCCGCGCTCGGACCCGCCATCAGGAAGCAACAAGCGAGCCGTCGGGGCCGCGCACGAACCGAACCGGGGATAACTCGGAACCGCGGCTTTCGCCCTTGCCCCATGTGGAAACCGCGCCTATAGCTCTGGCTTTAATGACAGCCTCATCGAAATCCACATTCGTCCTCGGACACCGGCATCTGCTGGGCATCGAGGGCCTTTCCGCTACCGACATCACCGGTCTCCTCGATCTCTCCGAGGAATATGTCGAACTGAACCGCCAGGTCGACAAGAAGCGCACGGTGCTGCGCGGCCGCACCCAGGTCAACCTGTTCTTCGAGGCCTCGACAAGGACCCAGTCCTCGTTCGAGATCGCGGGCAAGCGGCTCGGCGCCGACGTCATGAACATGTCGGTGTCGTCCTCGTCGATGCGCAAGGGCGAGACCTTGATGGACACTGCGGTCACCTTGAACGCGATGCATCCGGATATTCTGGTGGTGCGCCACCACGCCTCCGGCGCGGTGGAACTGCTCGCGCGCAAGGTCGACGGCTCCGTGATCAATGCCGGCGACGGCGCGCATGAGCATCCGACGCAGGCGCTGCTCGACGCGCTCACGATCCGCCGCAACAAGGGCCGGATCGAAGGTCTCGTGGTCGCGATCTGCGGCGACGTGCTGCATTCGCGCGTGGCGAGATCCAACATCCTCTTGCTCAACACGATGGGCGCGCGCGTCCGCGTCGTCGCCCCCTCCACGCTGCTGCCATCCGGCATCGAGCGGATGGGGGTGGAGGTCGCGCGGGACATGCGCGAGGGCCTGAACGGCGCCGATATCGTCATGATGCTGCGGCTGCAGCGTGAGCGGATGAACGGCTCCTTCGTGCCGTCATCATCGGAATATTTCCAGTATTTCGGGCTGGATCAGCGCAAGCTCGCTTACGCCAAGCCCGACGCGCTGGTGATGCATCCCGGTCCCATGAACCGCGGCGTCGAGATCGACTCGATCGTCGCCGACGGCGCGCAATCCCTGATCCGGGAACAAGTGGAAATGGGCGTGGCAGTGCGCATGGCGGTGCTGGAAGCACTCGCCCGCAACCTGCCCAACGCGTAACAGCTCAATCGGACGAAATGCCATGCTGACCGACCGTCGCCCGATCCTGCTCGCCAACGCTCGCGTGATCGATCCATCCCGCGACTTCGATGGTCTTGGCGACGTGCTGATCGCCGACGGCGTGATCCGCGATCTCAAGCGCGGCATCGGCGCGGCCGGCGTTCCCGAAGGGACCGATGTCATCAACTGCTCCGGCAAGATCGTCGCGCCCGGCCTGATCGACATGTGCGCCTTTGTCGGCGAGCCCGGCTATGTGCATCGGGAGACCTTTGCCAGCGCGAGCCAGGCCGCAGCGACCGGCGGCATCACCACGATCATCTGCCAGCCCGGCACCGAACCCGTGATCGACAATTCGGCGACGGTCGACTTCGTGCTGCGCCGCGCCCGCGACACCGCGATCGTCAACATCCAACCGATGGCGGCGCTGACCAAAGGCCTGCACGGCGAGGAGATGACCGAGATCGGCCTGTTGAAGGCGGCCGGCGCAGTCGCCTTCTCCAACGGCGAGACGAGCGTCACCAATGCGCTGGTGATGCGGCGCGTACTGACCTACGCACGTGATTTCGATGCGCTGATCGTGCACCACACCGAGGATCCCAATCTCGTCGGCGAAGGCGTGATGAACGAAGGCGAATTCGCTTCGCGGCTCGGGCTGTCGGGCATTCCGGCAGCCGCCGAAGCGGTGATCCTGGAGCGCGACGTGCGCCTGGTCGCACTGACGCGCGGCCGCTATCACGCGGCCTCGCTCAGTTCGAGCGACTCGCTCGACGTCCTCAAACGCGCCCGCGATGCCGGGCTTGCCGTCAGCGCCTCGGTCTCGATCAACCACGTCACATTGAACGAGAACGACATCGGCCCCTACCGCACGTTCTTCAAGCTGTCGCCGCCATTGCGCTCCGAAACCGACCGGCGGGCGCTGGTCGAGGCGCTGGCCTCCGGCCTCATCGATGTCATCATGTCGGACCACAATCCGCAGGATGTCGAGGTGAAGCGGCTGCCGTTCGCGGAAGCGGCGAGCGGCGCGATCGGGCTGGAAACCATGCTGCCGGCGGCCTTGCGCCTCGTGCACAATGGCGAACTGACCTGGACCGCGCTGATCCGCGCGATGTCGACCCGGCCGGCGGAACTGTTGGGCCTGCCCGGCGGAACATTGCGGGCGGGGGCGCCTGCCGATATCGTCGTGATCGATCCGGACGTGCCGTGGGTGCTCGATCCCGCCGATCTGAAATCCTCGTGCAAGAATACCCCCTTCGACGAGGCGCGGTTCACGGGACGCGCGGTGCGCACGATCGTCGGCGGCCGCACCGTGTACGAGCATGTCTGACACGAGAGCCTGCACAGGAGCGTTGAACAAGGGAGTGCTGTGTCATGGGAGCTGAGGCGTTTCTCCCCGTTGCCCTGGTCATCGGCTACCTCCTGGGCTCGATCCCGTTCGGGCTGATCCTGACGAGGCTTGCCGGCACGCAAGACCTGCGCAGCATCGGCTCCGGCAATATCGGGGCAACCAACGTGCTGCGCACCGGGCGCAAGGGGCTCGCCGCGGCCACATTGCTCGGCGATGCCCTGAAGGGCACGGCTGCGGTGGTGATCTCGGGCTATCTGGGCGGCCCCAATGCGGCGATGCTCGCCGGTCTCGGCGCCTTCCTCGGCCACCTCTTCCCGGTCTGGCTGAAGTTTCGCGGCGGCAAGGGCGTCGCGGTCTATATCGGCATCCTGCTCGGCCTGTTCTGGCCCGGCGCAATTTTCTTTTGCCTGGTCTGGCTCGCAACCGCCTTCGCGTTTCGCTACTCGTCGCTCGCGGCGTTTGTTGCAAGCCTGCTCACGCCGATCATGCTGTGGGCATTTGGCCACACCGCACTCGCAGCGTTGTTTGCACTTCTGACGCTGCTGTTGATCTATATGCATCGCGAGAACATCAGGCGTCTGCAGGCCGGCACCGAAAGCAAGATCGGCGCAAAGAAACAGTGACCCGCATTGTTACGGGCGACGTACATTTGACCCCGTAAATCACAGCGGCAGCGCAGCAACACCCATAGCAGATCCGGACTCAAATCCGCGCGGGACTCTGGCGGGAATCATCATTGCCTGTCATGATTCACGCATGTGGTTTCGCAAGCCCAATTCCAGCGGTTCATCGGCCACACCCGATCACCGCACAGAGCAGGAGCCGGTGCCGCAGCAGGCGGTGCCCGTGCGCTCCAGCGCCAGCGCGCTTCTCTCGGCCGCCCAGATCTGGTCGACCGGGGACGCCACGAGCCCTGCCGCGCAAGTGACGGAGCCGGCTGCGGCCACCAACGTGCCACCATCATCCCAACCGTCGCAGCCGGAGACCGTGGTCGCCGAAATGATCCTGGCGACGGGTGCGAAGCCTGCGCTCGCGGCTGAACCGAAATCGGCCGCAACGGACGCCAAACCCGCGGCGACGCCGGAAAAATCGCTCGCCGAGACGATCGCAACCCCGGCCCTCTCGCCGGCACCGCGGATCTGGCCGCCGCGCAAGCTCTCGCTGGCGCTGCAGGGCGGCGGCAGCTTGTCGGCATTTGCCTGGGGCGTGCTGGAGCGCCTGTTGGAGGAGCCTGCCTGCGATTTCGACACGATCAGCGGCGCCAGCGCCGGCGCGATCAATGCCGCCCTGCTCGCCAGCGGCCTGGCTGAAGGCGGCCGCGAGAGGGCGCGAGAACTGCTCGCGGGTTTCTGGAATGGCATGGCCAGCGAAGCCTCGTTCCGCTCGGTGATGCTGCTCGGCGGCTTCTCGCCGGCCGGCAGCTCGGTCGCATTCGGCCAGCATCTGCGCGCGGGACGGTTCAATCCGCTCGACATCGAGCCGCTGCACGATCTGCTTGCGGGCATCATCAATTTCGGCGCGCTGCAGAGCGCTGCCGCGCCGCGGCTCATAATTGCGGCGACGCGGGTCCGCGACGGCGGCCAGCAACTGTTCCGCAATGCCGAGATCACGCCGGACGTGCTGCTGGCTTCGACCTGCCCGCCCCAACTTCACTGCGCGATCGACATCGATGGCGACGCCTATTGGGACGGCGGCTACGGGGCCAATCCTCCGGTTGTGAGCGTCGCGCACGAATCCAGCGCCGCCGATCTGCTCGTGGTCCAGGTGACCCCGACGCGCAACAACTATATCCCCGTGACATCAGCCGCGATCGACCGGCGGCTCGACCAGATCACGGCCAATGCCGTGCTCAATGCGGAGCTTGCGGCGCTGGAATGGGCCCGCCATGACGGCCTGCATCCGCCGCGGATTCATCGCTTGGCCGCGGAGGACGAGATCGACGGCCTCGCCCAGCACAGCGCCACCGACCTCGGACACAGCTTCATCGCAATGCTGCATCAGCGCGGTCGCGATGCTTGCGAGCGCTGGCTGCAGCGGGCGCCGGCCGGCACAACGCTCGTTGCGCAAGAGACGCGCCCGGCCTTCCCGTCCGAGGACGCTATCGAGGACGTGCTGGCCTAATTCGCGTGTTGGGATTCGCCTCAAAGGCCGCGCGGCACCCAGCTACCCTCTTCCCCACGCGCTGCGGTTGTTCCATGCTGCACCGAACCGGAGAGCAGGCGTGGACGCAGTCAGCACGACAACCGAACTCAGCGAAGCCGAGCGGCTCGACCGTCTCCGGTTGATCCGCTCCGATAATGTCGGCCCGCGCACCTTCCGCTCGCTGCTGCTCCATTTCGGCAGCGCGCGGGCGGCGCTGCAGCGGCTTCCGGAGCTGGCGCGGCGGGGAGGAGCCGCAGCCTCGGCGCGCATCTGCAATGCGGACGAAGCGCGCGCCGAGCTTCTCGCCTGCCGCAAGCTCGGCATCAGCCTGCGCGCGCCTGAAGAAGCCGGTTACCCGCCACGGCTCGCGATGCTGGACGATGCGCCGCCCCTGCTCGGGATTCACGGCGACAGCGAGGCGTTGATGCGGCCGATCATCGCCATTGTCGGGTCTCGCAACGCTTCGGCCGCCGGGTTGAAATTTGCTGGCCAACTCGCCCGCGAGCTCGGCGAGGCCGGCTTCGTTGTGATCTCCGGCCTTGCCCGCGGCATCGATCAGGCCGCGCATCGCGCCAGCCTGGCGAGCGGCACGGTTGCCGTGCTCGCCGGTGGTCATGACCGGATCTATCCGCCGGAACACGAAGGCCTGCTCACGGCCATCGTCACGGAGCACGGCGCGGCGATCTCGGAAATGCCGCTGGGCCATGAACCTCGCGCCCGCGATTTTCCCCGCCGCAACCGATTGATCTCAGGCAGCGCGCTCGGTGTCGTCGTGGTCGAGGCGGCACACCGCTCCGGCTCGCTCATCACCGCACGCATGGCCGGCGAACAGGGCCGCGAAGTGTTCGCGGTGCCGGGCTCGCCGCTCGACCCGCGCGCGGCCGGCACCAACGATCTGATCAAGCAGGGCGCGACGCTGGTCACCGAGGTCGCCGACATCATCCGCGCGGTCGAACCGATCATGGAGCGGCCGCTGCAGCTTCCCTTGTACGAAGATGATGAGGAGCCATTCGCGCCCGATCCGGAGAGCCACGATCGCGATCAGATCCTCGCTCTGCTCGGGCCCACCCCTGTCTCGATCGACGACCTGATCCGGATCAGCGGCCTCGCGCCCGCCGTGCTGCGCACGGTGCTCCTCGAGCTCGAACTTGCCGGCAGGCTCGAGCGCCACGGCGGCAGCCTGGTGTCGCTCAGCTGAGCCGAACCGAAGCGATCAGTCGCTCCCGCTGCGCAGATCAAATCGCATACGCGCGTCTTCGATCTGGTCGCGGTGCGCAATCGCCCATTCGCCAAGCGCCTTGACCGGCTGCGACAGGCCCCTGCCGAGATCGGTGAGTTCGTAATCGACGCGCGGTGGAATGGTGGGAAACACCGTTCGCGTCACCAGGCCGTCGCGCTCCAAGCCGCGCAGGGTCAAGGTCAGCATTCGCTGCGAAATGCCGCCGACCAGCCGCTTGAGTTCGTTGAAGCGCTTCGGGCCGTCGCCCAGCATCATGATGACGAACACGCTCCATTTGTCCCCGACCCGCGCGAGAATCGAGGCAGCGCCGCGGCAATCATTATGCTCGGGCTGTGGCCGTTGGGCGGCAACTTCCATGTTCTCTGGTTTCACGGATGTGCTCAGGTTTGAAAATTGTGCGTTCTTGTGCGCTGCGCCAGCAGTCACTCATATAGCGTCGGTTACAAACTTAAACCGACACAAGGTGACTGTCATGCCCAAACTCCTCCACTTGGATTCAAGCGTCCTCGGCCCCCACTCCGTCAGCCGGCAGGTCTCTGCAGCCGTCGTCGAACGGCTGCGGCAAACGGCTCCCGGCCTTGAAATCACCTATCGCGACCTCTCGGCTGTGCCCCTGCCCCACCTGTCCGGCGCGCATTTGGCCGCGGCTCAGGGCATTTCGCCGAGCGATCCCGCCATCCAGCAGGACCTTGCGACGGCACAGGCCGTGCTCGAGGAGTTCCTGGCAGCCGATATCGTCGTGATCGGCGCCCCCATGTACAATTTTTCCATCCCGAGCCAGCTCAAGGCCTGGATCGATCGGATCGCGGTCCCGGGCAAGACGTTCAAATACGGCCCGCAGGGCCCGGAAGGGCTCTCCGGAGGCAAGCGCGTGATCGTCGCGATCTCACGCGGCGGCTATTACGGCGCGGACACCCCGATGGCGGCCTTCGAACATCTGGAGACTTATCTGCGCGGGGTCTTCAGCTTCCTCGGCGTGACGGACATCGAATTCATTGCGGCCGAGGGCATCCAGGTCAGCCCCGAGCACCGCGAGCAGGCGGTCAAGAGCGCGCTCGAGGCTGCCAGCAGCTTGCGGGCGGCTTGACAATATCCGGCTGCCGCTTGCCTCGCCGGAGGCGGCAGCCGTTCCGCGACAGTCGATCCGGTCAATCCCAGACCAAGGGCGCGCCGAGCAGCAAAGCGCCCAGCGAGACCAGAAGGCCGAGCGCGCAGAACAACAGAATCGAGAGAAAACTGTCCCAGTCAGATCGTGCGGCTGCCGCCTTGTTTGCAGTCGCCTTGTTGGATGGAGCAGCCGAAACGGGCACTGATGCAGAGACGCGCGCAAGCTTTGTCATCGCAACTCTCCGAATATGAATATGTCAAATGAACTCCGCTCCCCCTTGTCCCCCTTGCTTGTCCTCCCTTGTCCCCCTTGGGGGTCTGCCCGGCCGCGACAAAGGTTCAAGTGAGAAGCAAATTCAGCGGAAAGCTCAGAGTGCCCGCGGACACGCGCACTCTGAGCTGAAGTTCCCTGCGCCCTTCTGCTTAGCTAGCCTCGATAGATCGGCGCGCCGGCCGGCGATGCGCTTGCGCCGCCATCTACAAACAGCTCCTGGCCGTCGGCGATACGACCCTGCGGCCGCGGCATCCAGGCTCGCGCCATCCGAGTTGAAGGCATACCGCGTTCAGGGGAGGCACAGCTCAGGATAAGGTGCGGCGATCGCGACGCCGCCAATGTTCCTCCGCCTCCAAGCGGGCCATGCGCAATATATAATCAAGCATGTCGAGGTCGTGGCGACGTGCCAGCCGCGCCAAGCTCTCCGTCGTTTCCGCAATGAACGCGATCGCCTCGTCCACTCCGATCTCTTCCACGCCTTCATGGGAAGAGCGCCGTCCTGCGCCGGTGGATGACATGTTTCGCTTTCGCGCTGATTTAATCAAATTGATCAAATTACGTGCATCGTTGTAAAAGTACTCCTGGTGCGAGCGTAACTCCAGGGCACCTCTCTGCAACCCTGCTTATACGTCGGTAGCCTTCTCGCCCCGGCTTTCAACACGCTTCGATTTGACAGGAACCGTCTCACCACCCATGTTCGGGTCAACGAGGCCTTTGGCGAATCCGCGAAACTGGCTTCAATCTTTCCCGTAAGCTACTGGAACTGCATGAATATCGTCATCGTGGAGTCGCCGGCGAAAGCCAAGACGATCAATAAATATCTGGGCTCCTCCTATGAGGTTTTGGCCTCTTTCGGCCATGTCCGCGACCTCCCGGCAAAAAATGGATCCGTCGATCCCGACCACAATTTTCGGATGATCTGGGAGGTCGATCCCAAGGCCGCCAGTCGACTGAACGAGATTGCCAAGTCGCTGAAGGGAGCGGAGCGGCTGATTCTCGCCACCGACCCTGATCGCGAGGGCGAGGCGATCTCCTGGCACGTGCTGGAGGTCCTGAAGGAAAAGCGCGCGCTGAAGGATCAGAAGATCGAGCGCGTGGTGTTCAACGCCATCACCAAGCAGGCCGTCTCCGAAGCCATGAAGCATCCGCGCCAGATCGACGGCGCGCTGGTCGACGCCTATATGGCGCGCCGTGCGCTGGATTATCTGGTCGGCTTCACCCTTTCGCCGGTGCTGTGGCGCAAGCTCCCCGGCGCGCGCTCCGCTGGGCGCGTGCAGTCGGTGGCGTTGCGGCTGGTCTGCGACCGCGAGATGGAGATCGAGAAGTTCGTTCCGCGCGAATACTGGTCATTGATCGCGACGCTGGCGACGCCCCGCGGCGAAACCTTCGAGGCGCGTCTGGTCGGGGCCGACGGCAAGAAAATCCAGCGCCTCGATATCGGCACCGGTGCCGAAGCCGAAGACTTCAAGCAGGCGCTGAACGCGGCGACCTTCACCGTCACGTCCGTCGACGCCAAGCCCGCACGGCGCAATCCGCAAGCGCCCTTCACGACTTCGACGTTGCAGCAGGAGGCGAGCCGCAAGCTCGGCTTTGCGCCGGCGCACACCATGCGCATCGCGCAGCGGCTCTATGAGGGCATCGATATCGGCGGCGAGACCACCGGCCTCATTACTTATATGCGAACCGACGGCGTGCAGATCGCACCCGAGGCGATCACGCAGGCGCGCAAGGTGATCGGCGAGATCTACGGCAACGCCTATGTGCCGGACAGCCCGCGCCAGTACCAGACCAAGGCCAAGAACGCGCAGGAAGCGCACGAAGCCATCCGCCCGACGGATCTGTCGCGCCGCCCGGCCGACCTGCGCCGGCGGCTCGACGACGATCAGGCCAAGCTCTATGAGCTGATCTGGACCCGCACCATCGCCAGCCAGATGGAATCGGCGGAGCTCGAGCGCACCACGGTCGACATATCAGCCAAGGCAGGTTCGCGCGCGCTGGAGCTGCGCGCCACCGGCCAGGTGATCAAGTTCGACGGCTTCCTGGCACTGTACCAGGAAGGCCGCGACGACGAGGAGGACGAGGACAGCCGCCGTCTGCCGCAGATGAGCCAGGGCGAGCCGTTGAAGCGGCAGGACCTCTCCGTCACCCAGCATTTCACCGAACCGCCGCCGCGCTTCTCGGAAGCTTCGCTGGTCAAGCGGATGGAGGAGCTCGGCATCGGCCGGCCCTCGACCTATGCCTCGATCCTGCAGGTCCTGAAGGACCGCGGCTATGTGAAGCTGGAGAAGAAGCGTCTGCACGGCGAGGACAAGGGCCGCGTCGTGGTCGCGTTCCTGGAGAACTTCTTCCGCCGCTACGTCGAATACGACTTCACGGCCGATCTCGAGGAGCAGCTCGACCGCATCTCCAACAACGAGATCTCCTGGCAGCAGGTGCTGAAGGATTTCTGGCGCGACTTCATTGGCGCCGTCGACGACATCAAGGACCTGCGCGTCGCGCAGGTCCTGGACTCGCTCGATGAGATGCTGGGTCCGCACATCTATCCGCCGCGCGCCGATGGCGGCGATATCAGGCAATGCCCGACCTGCGGCACCGGACGGCTGAACCTGAAGGCCGGAAAGTTCGGCGCCTTTGTCGGCTGCTCGAACTATCCGGAGTGCCGCTATACACGGCCGCTCGCCGCCGACAGCGAGGCTGCGGCCGATCGCGTGCTCGGGCAGGACCCGGAGTCCGGTCTGGACGTCACGATCAAGGCCGGCCGCTTCGGCCCCTATATCCAGCTCGGCGACCAGAAGGATTATGCGGAAGGCGAGAAGCCCAAGCGCGCGGGCATTCCCAAGGGCACGCAGCCGTCCGACGTCGACCTCGAGCTCGCGCTGAAGCTGCTGTCGCTGCCACGCGAAATCGGCCGGCATCCGGAGACGGGCCTGCCGATCACCGCAGGCATCGGCCGCTTCGGCCCGTTCGTGAAGCACGACAAGACCTATGCGAGCCTGGAAGCGGGCGACGAGGTGTTCGACATCGGCCTCAACCGCGCCGTCACGCTGATCGCCGAGAAGGTCGCCAAGGGTCCAAGCAAGCGCTTCGGCGCCGATCCCGGCAAGGCGCTCGGCGACCATCCCTCGCTCGGCGCTGTTGCCGTGAAGAGCGGGCGTTATGGCGCCTATGTCACGGCCGGCGGCGTCAACGCGACGATCCCCGGCGACAAGGACAAGGATACGATCACGCTGCCCGAGGCCATTGCGTTGCTCGATGAACGGGCCGCGAAGGGTGGCGGCAAGGCTGCGAAAAAGGCCAAGACGCCAGGGAAGACCGCAGCCAAGGCCGCCAAATCCAAGGCCGCCGAGGCCGAAGGAGAGGATGGCGACACGCCAAAGCCTGCGAAGAAGCCAGCCAAGAAAGCAGCGGTGAAGAAGGCCGCAGCCAAATCGAACTCAGAGTCCACCAGCAAGGCGCGCGCGCCGGTCGGCAAGGCCGTCAAGACCTCGGCCAAACCGTCCTCCGGCGCGAAGGCGCCTGCGAAGAAAAGCGCCGGCAAGGCCCGCGGATGAGAAAATGAGCCAAAAGCGCGACATCGGCTTCCCTTCGCGGGAGGCCATCGTCGCCTTCATCCGCGCCAATCCGGGCAAGGTTGGCACCAAGGAAATCGCGCGCGAATTCGGCCTGAAGAATGCCGATCGCGCCGAGCTGAAACGAATTTTGCGCGATCTCGTCGATCAGGGCGCCGTCAAGAAGAGCGGCCGACGAGCGATCACGGAGGCCGCGTCCCTGCCGGCGACGCTCATTGCCGACATCACCGGTCGTGACAGCGACGGCGAACTGATCGCCACCCCGGCCGAATGGGACGAGGCCGAACAATCCGAACCACCGCGCATCCGCATTCACACGCCGCGCCATGCCCGCCCCGGCGCCACCGCCGGGGTCGGCGACCGCGCGTTGTTACGGATCGACTCCAGCGAAACCGCCGAAGGCGTGTCCTATCGGGGCCGCGTCATCAAGGTGCTGGATCATGCCAAGCATCGTGTGCTCGGCATCTTCCGCGCATCGCCCGGCGGCGGCGGCCGGCTGATCCCGGTCGACAAGAAGCAGGCCGGACGCGAGCTCAGCATCGCCCCCGCGGACAGCCGCGAGGCCAAGGACGGCGATCTCGTCAGCGTCGACCTTTTGCGCGGACGCGGTTTCGGTCTGCCCGCCGGCCGCGTCAAGGAGCGCTACGGCTCGATCGCGACGGAAAAGGCGATCAGCCTGATCGCGATCCACGCGCATGAAATCCCGCTCGATTTCTCACCCGCTGCAGTGCAGGAGGCCGAGGACGCCCAGCCTGCAAGCTTGAAGGGACGCGAAGACTGGCGCGAGCTGCCGCTGGTCACCATCGATCCGCCCGACGCCAAGGACCACGACGACGCGGTCCACGCCGAGCCTGATCCCGATCCGAACAACAAGGGCGGCTACATCGTCCATGTCGCCATCGCCGATGTCGCCTATTATGTACGGCCAGGTTCGGCGCTCGACCGCGACGCGCTTCGGCGCGGCAACTCGGTCTATTTCCCCGATCGCGTCGTGCCGATGCTGCCGGAGCGCATCTCCAACAATCTCTGCTCGCTGGTGCCGGGCGAGCCGCGCGGCGCGCTCGCGGTGCGCATTGTGCTCGGCGCCGACGGCCGCAAGCGTTCGCATACTTTCCATCGCGTGTTGATGCGCTCGGCGGCCAAGCTCGCCTATGCACAGGCGCAAGCGGCGATCGACGGCAGGCCGGACGACGTCGCCGGCCCCCTGCTCGAGCCGATCTTGAAGCCCCTTTACGCCGCCTATGAGGTTGCCAAGCGCGGCCGCGACGCCCGCGATCCGCTCGATCTCGATCTTCCCGAACGCAAGATCCTGTTGAAGCCCGATGGCACGGTCGACCGCGTCGTCGTGCCGGAGCGGCTCAATGCGCATCGGCTGATCGAGGAATTCATGATCCTCGCCAACGTCGCAGCGGCGGAAATGCTGGAGAAGAAATCGCTGCCGCTGATCTACCGCGTGCATGACGAGCCCGCGGTCGAGAAGGTCCACGCTCTGCAGGAATTCCTGAAGACGCTCGATGTCCCCTTCGCCAAGTCCGGCGCGCTGCGTCCGTCATTGTTCAACCACGTGCTGACCCTGGTGGCGGGGCAGGACTACGAGCAGCTGGTCAATGAGGTGGTGCTGCGCTCGCAGGCGCAGGCGGAATATTCCGCCGAGAATTACGGGCATTTCGGCCTCAACCTGCGCCGCTATGCGCATTTCACCTCGCCGATCCGCCGCTATGCCGACCTTGTCGTCCATCGTGGATTGATCCGGGCGCTGGGCCTCGGCGATGGCGCCCTGCCCGACAGCGAGACGGGAGATCATCTCGCGGAAGTCGCCGCGCAGATTTCGGTGACCGAGCGCCGTGCCATGAAGGCCGAGCGCGAGACCGCCGACCGTCTCATTGCGCATCACCTCGCCGATCGCGTCGGCGCCACCTTCCAGGGCCGTATCTCCGGCGTCACCCGCGCCGGCCTGTTCGTCAAGCTCAACGACACCGGAGCCGACGGGCTGGTGCCGATCCGCACCCTCGGCACGGAATATTTCGATTACGACGAAACGCGGCACGCGCTGATCGGCCAGCGCAGCGGCGCCATGCACCGGCTGGGTGACGTCGTCGACGTGCGTCTGGTAGAAGCTCAGCCCGTGGCCGGCGCCCTGCGGTTCGAACTATTGACCGAGGCCGACGTGCTGGTCCCGCGCCATCGGCGGCGTGAAGGTCCCAAGGCGCGCGAGAGCGTCAGAGGCAGGCTGAAATCGGAAGCCAAAAAGGGCAAAGAGGCGACATCGAAGCGCGCGAAGGCTGGGACACGGACCAAACGTCAGAAAAACGCGAAGCCGAAGACTAAACGCAAGTCCGGCACATCGAAGAAAGGCAAATCATGGACGCCATGAGCACGACCCCGAAGAGCGTGCGCCCGACGACCTGGACGCGCGACACCGGTCTGGTCGAGACGCGCGACGTCTGGAGCGCGATGAAGCGCGGCTGTCGCGGCCGTTGCCCGCGCTGCGGCGAAGGCAAGCTGTTTCGCGCCTTTCTCAAGGTCGCCGACAGCTGTGACAATTGCGGCCAGGATTTCTCCGGCCATCGCGCCGACGACCTGCCGGCCTATCTCGTGATCGTCATCGTCGGTCACATCGTGGTGCCGCTCGCGCTCTATATCGAAACCAATTATTCGCCCCCGGTCCCGCTGCAGCTGGCGATCTATCTGCCGCTGACGCTGTTCGCCTCGCTGGCGCTGCTGCAACCCGTCAAGGGCACCGTCGTCGGCCTGCAATGGGCCTTGCGCATGCACGGCTTCGACGACAATCCCGCGGAAGGCATCCCGCCGGTGTGAACGGCCAACAAACGAATGGAAATGGGGAGGACATGAGCGAGACGGCACAGACCACGGGAGCGCCGGCGGGCAAGCCCGCCGAGAAGGAGGCCGATCATCATCCCTACACCAAGCCGAGGGACGCGGCGACGCTGATCCTGATCGACCGCAGCGGACATGCGCCGAAGGTGCTGGTGGGCAAACGCCACGACAAGGTGGTGTTCATGCCCGGCAAGTTCGTCTTCCCCGGTGGACGCGTCGACAAGACGGACCATCGCGTGCCCGTGGCGGCTCCTATTCCGCCGGAGCTACAAGCCAATCTGTTCAAGGGACGGCCGCAGACGAGCGTATCGCGCGCGAAGTCGCTCGCCGTCGCCGCCATCCGCGAGGCCTGCGAAGAGACGGGCCTATGCCTGGGGCGGCGGATCGACGGCGCGCTGCCGACACTCGATGGGCCCTGGGCCCCATTTGCTCAAGCGGGCCTGCTGCCCGATCCGTCCAGCCTGTTCCTGATCGCGCGCGCAATCACTCCGCCCGGCCGCATCAAGCGTTTCGATACCCGCTTCTTCACGGCGGACGCCTCCTCGATCACCCATCGCGTCGAGGGTGTGGTGCATCCGGATGCCGAGCTCGTCGAGCTCGTGTGGGTCGAGCTCGGCTCGAAACCCCTCGCCGATCTGCACCCGATGACGAAGAATGTGCTCAACGAACTGGAGCGGCGCCTTGCCACCGGTCCGCTGCGCCACGATGCGCCGGTGCCATTCTTCCACTTCTACAGCGGCAAGATGCACAGGGACGTGCTGGGCGCGTAGACGTCAGTCTCCATCGACGCCGGGGTCCGCCTCGGCGAGCAAGTCGCGAAGGACATGATCGCAGTGCGGATCGGCCAAGACTTCCGCGGGCGGTGGTGGCTATGGGCTGGGCTCGGACTTGCCTGCCTCCCGAGGAACAGGTCAAGGCCGAGGTCGCGCGCAGGGGCGTCTTCGCGCGTGCTGGAGGATTGGTGCCCACCAATTTCCGGCTATCACTTGCATTGACCGAGCCGCAGGCAGCAGGCGCAGGCATTCGCTTACTTGTCGAAGCGCTCCGATATCGGCAACTCTCAGGGCTCCGCGCCGAGAAAGGCGCGGGTCGCCTGTAGGATTTCGTCCGACAGCTCTTCTGAATCGGAGATGCGCGCGAGCAACATCGCCCCAATCATCGCTGCCCAACTGCCGATGGCCGCGACACGCTTCTGGTGCGGATCGTCACCAGGCGCCGAGGCTATGAATTGTTCGATCTGCCGTCGCATCTCCTCGGTCAGGACGCGGCGTGTGGGCGCCGGCGCCCGCGACATCTCGGGCCCGAGCGCCGCGAAGACGCATCCCGCCCCCGCCGCATCCCGATGTTCTGGCCGCAGATACGCGCGGGCGAAGCCACGGACATCCGTCGGCAGCAAGGGTTGACGATTGCTGGACTCGAAAATGTCCGCCAGGGCCTCGGTCACGAGCTCCTGTTTACTCGCGAAGTGCCTTGGAAAGCCGCCGTGCGTCAGTCCCGCTGCGTCCATGATCTCCGCGACGGTAACACCGTCAACTCCCTTTTCCCGGAACAACTTAGCGGCCGAGTTCACGATCGCCCGCCTGCTCTCCGCCTTCTGCTCCCGGCTTCTCGCCAAAATAAATCTCCCCCAGTTCAAAAAAATGTAGATGACAACCATCATCTTTGCAATTAGATGATGATCGTCATCTACATTTGGGGACAGATGGCCCCTCCCATGGAGAAGAAGACATGTCCACTGCACTCATTACTGGCGCCTCCAGCGGCATCGGCGCCGTCTATGCGCGGCGCCTTGCCGCGCGCGGCCATGACCTCGTCCTCGTCGCTCGCGCGACGGAGCGAATGGCGGCCCTTGCGGCGGAACTGCACAAGGCGCACGGGATTGCCGTCGAAGTCCTGACAGCGGATTTGACAGATGCCGCACAGCTGCAAATGGTGGCGAACCGGCTGCGTTCGGGCAGCCCAGTCGAGATTCTGGTCAACAACGCTGGCGCGGCGCTGCTCGGCCCGTTCGAAGCGGCGGATCCCGCCGCTATGGAGCAACTGCTCAAGCTCAATGTGACTGCGCCGACCCTGCTGGCTTCGGCGGCGATCGGGGGCATGGTGAAACGCGGAAGCGGCGCCATCATCAATCTCGGTTCGGTGGTGTCGTTCATGCCCGCGTTTTTCCCGGGGATTTATTCGGCAACCAAGTCTTACGTGCTCACCTTTTCGCAGGGGCTGGCGGCCGAGGTCGGGCCTAAGGGCGTCTACGTCCAGGCCGTGGTACCGGCGGCAACCAGGACCGAAATCTGGGAACGGGCGGGTGCCGATCTCTCGAAAATTCCCAATCTCATGGGCGTCGAGGACCTGGTCGACGCGGCGCTGGTCGGCTTCGATCGGCGCGAAGCCGTGACGATACCGCCCCTTTCGGACCTTGGCCTCTGGGAGGCGTTCGAGGGCGCACGCGCGGTTCTGCCCTCAGGTTTGGGTGCGCAGCCCGCCGAGCGCTACCGCGCGTGCGCCAGCGCCTAGTCCCAACGCTCCGATCGGTCGGCGATACCGGCCGATCGGTACTCCAGCCTCATCTCGAAACGCGTAACCATCCCGTCGATCCAGCCAGCAGCCTCGATGCTGCCTTAGCAGGAATTACGGACATGAACTCTCAATCTCGTCGCACGATGATCACTGCCGGAGCGCTGGGCGCTGCGGCACTTGCGTTGCCGCTGAAGGCGCAGGCCGCCGCCAGTTCGGTGACCGCCCCCACCCAGTTCGTCGACGTTGGCGGACGCCGCCTCGCCTATCGATCCGTCGGTACGGGCAAGCCGCTGGTCCTGTGCAACCGCTTTCGCGGCGTCCTCGATCTTTGGGATCCCGCCTTCATCGACGGATTGGCCGCACAGGGCTTTCAGGTCGTAACCTTCGACTATTCAGGTCTTGGCCAGTCGACTGGCGAAAAATCCTACAATCCGATGTCGCTCGCCAAGGATGGCAAGGATCTCATCGAGGCACTCGGCCTCAAGGACGTCGCGATCGGTGGATGGTCGATCGGAGGGATCGCCGCGCAGATCTTGCTGGCAATGACCGGTCCGATGGCAAGTCATGTGGTTCTGTTGGCCACGACGCCTCCGGGCCCGCTGGTCAAGACGGGCGAGCAACTCTTCTATGATACCGCGGCAATCCCCGGCATCGCATTGGAGCAGTTCACGACTGTGTTCTTCGAACCTGCGGACGCAGGCAGCCGGGCGGCTTCAAAGCGCTCGTTCGATCGCATTATGGCGCGAAAGCAGGACCGCAGCCCCGACGTTCCGGCCGACTGGGCCATGGCGCAGATCGGCAACACGCCGCGCAATCCTGTGTTTCCGTCAGACCAGATTTTGCAGCTCTTGAAGACGACGTCGGTTCCAATCCTGCACCTGGGAGCCGACCACGACATCGTGTTCCCGATCGAGAACTGGTACGCGTTGAATCGACAACTGCCGACCCTTCATCTGATCACCTATGCGCGAGCCGGACACGGGCCGCATCATCAATATCCAGACGAGGCTTCCGCCCAAATCGGCGCTTTCGTCAAGGCCACCAGCAAGGGCTGAACTTTTTCGAGATCGCGGAGCGAGGGCAGTCGCACGAAGGGCGATAACCGCCAACTGCTCCCTCTCTTCCGCAGCATGAGTTTGCGTGCAAAGGACGATGTCCACGTCTCTTCTTCGCGATTGTCGATCAGTCTCAAATGACGTATCCGTGGCGGATTGGACGACGACCGCTTCGGCAAATACGCCATTCCGAGTATTCGGCGTCAGTCGTTCTTCCACTTCCGACGGCGGCAAGATGCAAGGACGTGCTGGCATAATCAGCCGTCGACATCGTCCGCATCAGGCTCGGTATCGACAAAGTCCTTAACCGGGATTTTGAGCGCGCCGGCGAACTGCCGCGCCAAGGCGTTTGCGTCCTCGCAACGGCTGAAACCGCGCACATTGAGCGGCTCAGCGCCTTTGCCGCCGCACAAATTGACTTCGTACACCGCGTGCGTTGGCGTCGCCATCATCGGTAATGCTGATCAGCTTGTAGTTCGAGAGCCGTCGGACACTCCGAAGCTGGAATGGCCCGAAACTCCTCGAGATGACGATTTCGCCAGCGCTCGGACTCACCGTGGCGCCCCGCGAAACGTCGCAATAAGGAGACCCGGAATGATGACCGCGAGGCCAAGTCCGGCAAAAATGGCGATTGCTGCCCAATCTCCCCCGGGATAGCTGGGGCTTGCCAGCACCTCGCCAAGACCAACCGCCACATTCCAAAGCAGGTAGCAGCCGGCCGCAATCAGCGGCAAAGCGATCGCCCGCCCAAGCAAAGGCATCGGTAGTTCGAGGCGAATGATGTCAGCTTCCGCTGCAGCTGCCATGAGGTACTCTCAGTGACTGGGCAGTTTGTCGGCGACTCCGCTGGACGGTTCGATGCATCGGACATGTTCGACCAGGGGAACGATATTCCCCATACGGAATGCAAATGGCAACATTCCTCCCCGAGACGGCCGATGACTCACGAACCAAACGTTCCCATGTCTTTGCAAATAACATCCAGGAAAGTGCAGCCTATGGCCCCACGTCAACTCAAGCTCGGCGCCTTCATGCGCCCGGTCTCGATTCACACCGCCGCCTGGCGTTATCCTGGAGCGTGGCCTGACGCCAATTTCAACTTCTCCCATCTGAAGCAGCTGATCCGCAAGCTCGAGGCCGGCAAGTTCGACGCCTTCTTCATGGCCGACCATCTGGCCGTACTGAACATGCCGATCAATGCGCTGAAGCGCAGCCACACAGTGACCTCGTTCGAGCCGTTCACGCTGCTCTCGGCGCTGTCGGCCGTCACCGAGAATATCGGCCTGATCGCGACCGGCTCGACCACCTTCGACGAACCCTATCACGTCGCGCGCCGCTTTGCCTCGCTCGACCATATCTCCGGCGGCCGCGCCGGCTGGAACATCGTCACGACGTCCAATCCGGACGCCGCGCTGAACTTCGGCCTCGACGATCACATGGAGCATGCCGAGCGCTACAAGCGGGCGCGGGAGTTCTACGACGTCGTCACCGGCCTGTGGGATTCCTTTGCCGATGACGCCTTCGTGCGCGACGTCGACCAAGGCCTGTATTTCGATCCCGCCAAGATGCATGTGCTCGATCACAAGGGCAAATATCTGAAGGTCCGCGGGCCGCTGAACATCGCGCGCCCCGTGCAGGGCTGGCCGGTGATCGTGCAGGCCGGCGCCTCCGAGGACGGCAAGCAGCTCGCGGCCGAAACCGCCGAAGCGGTCTTCACCGGCGGCGGCAACCTCGCCGACGGAAAGACGCTCTACGCCGACATCAAGGGACGGATGGAGAAGGTCGGCCGCGATCCGGAGCATCTGAAGATCCTGCCCGGCGCCTTCGTCGTGGTCGGCGACAGTGTCGATGAGGCCAAGGAGAAACGCGCGAAGCTGGACAGTCTGGTGCATTACGACAGCGCCATTGCTTCGCTGTCGGTGATCCTCGGCACCGACGCCTCCGGCTTCGATCCTGACGGGCCGCTGCCGCCGATCCCGGAGACCAATGCATCCAAGAGCGGGCGCCAGCGCATGGTCGATCTCGCCGCCCGCGAGAACCTCACGGTGCGCCAGCTGGCCCAGCGGGTCGGCGGCTACGGCGGATTGTCGTTCGTCGGCACGGCCGAAACCATCGCCGACCAGATGGAGGAATGGCTGACCAGCCGCGGCAGCGACGGCTTCAACATCATGTTCCCGTATTTGCCCCAGGGGCTCTACGACTTCGTCGATAAGGTGATTCCCGAACTCCAGCGGCGCGGGATCTTCCGTAAAGAGTATGAGGGGCCGACGCTGCGGGAAAATCTCGGCCTGCCCCGGCCGAAAAACCGCTTCTTCGAGGGCTAAAGGCCGGAGAATCCGGCCCGGAAACCTTGACTTTGGAGGCTGGCTGGGTAGGTTGCCCACCAACTGCGCCCCCTCTTTGGCCGGCGCCCACTCCCACCGATTCCGTCCACAAAGGTTCAAGTCATGGCCAAAGCGGTCACCATCAAGGTCAAGCTCGTGTCGTCGGCCGACACCGGCTTCTATTACGTCGCCAAGAAGAATTCGCGCACCATGACCGAGAAGATGGTCAAGAAGAAGTATGACCCGGTTGCGCGCAAGCACGTCGAATTCCGCGAAGCCAAGATCAAGTAAGATCGCGGGTATCTGCCGACTTTGACGGGGCCTTCAAGGCCCCGTTTTTATTTGGGTTTTGACTTTTGGTCGCTTGGGCTCGACGGATCACGATCAGGGGCGCACGGTGAACGGCCCCGCGTCCCACAGCGTCGGCTCTTCCCCGCTCACCATCCTCAGCCTACCTCGCCACCCGATAATAATACCGGAGCATCTCTCCGCTTAGGGAAACGTCAACCAAACATTTGCAATTCACGCTTAGCACCATAGGGGCCCTGATAGGGGCGGCCTGCTGTTTTGCTTTGACCGATGGATTCGCCGATGAACGACACAAATGCCATTTTGTCCCGCCTCGATTTCATCGGTATCGATAACGCCACCCGCGAAGCTCTACGCGAGCTGCGCCCGCTGATCGGCCGCGTCCTGCCCGGCATCCTCGACCAGTTCTACGCCCACGTCACCAAGTACCCCCAGCTCGCCAAGCTGTTTCCCAACCCGGCCGTCATTCGCCACGCCAAGCAGGCTCAGATCGATCACTGGAGCTCGCTCGCGGCCGCCAAATTCGACGACGCCTATGTGCAGTCGGTGACGCGGATCGGCATGACCCACAACCGTCTTGGCATCGAACCGCGCTGGTATATTGCCGGCTATTCGATGATCGTAACCGGTCTGCAGAAAGCCATCGAAACCGAAATGGCAAACGGCTGGTTCGCCGGTCAAGGCGCGCGGGAGAAGAAGGCGGTGCTGCAGGCGGCGATCACGCGCGCGGCCATGCTCGACATGGATCTTGCGATCTCCGTGTATCTCGACGCCGCCAAGCAGGAACAGCACCTTGCGGTCCGCAAATTGGCGGACGAGTTCGAAGCCACCGTCGGACAGATCATCAACAAGGTCTCCACGGCCTCGCATGAACTCGAGGCGTCCGCCACCACGCTGAGCAAGACCGCGGAGAACACCCAGGTGCTGTCGTCGAGTGCGGCTTCCGCCTCGACCGAAGTCTCGACCAAGGTGCAGTCGGTCGCTTCCGCCACGGAAGAGATGGCCTCCTCCGTCAACGAGATCGGCCGGCAAGTCACCGAGTCGACCGGCATCGCGGAGGAAGCGGTGCGACAGATCGAGCAGACGGATGCCGGCATCAGCGAGCTTTCCCGCACGGCCGAGCGGATCGGCGACGTGCTCAAGCTGATCACTTCGATTGCGGCCCAGACCAATCTTCTCGCGCTCAACGCGACCATTGAAGCCGCCCGCGCCGGCGACGCCGGCCGCGGCTTTGCCGTCGTCGCGTCCGAGGTCAAGGCGCTGGCCTCGCAGACCGCCAAGGCGACCGAGGAGATCGGCCAGCAGATCGAGGGCATCCAGAACGCCACGCAGACTTCGGTCGCCTCCATCAAGCGGATCGGCGGCACGATCAAGCAGATCTCGGAGATCGCCGCTGGCATCGCCGCGGCCGTGGAGCAGCAGGGCGCGTCCACCGGACAGATCTCCCGCAACGTGCAGGACGTCGCCAGCGGCACCAGCCGCGTCGCCAGCAATATCGGCGACGCCAGTCAGGGTGCCAGCGCGACCGGCAAGGCATCCGCGCAGGTATTGGCCGCAGCGCACTCGCTCTCTAAGGACAGCAGCCTGCTCAAGGACGAACTCGAGAAGTTTCTCAAGGGCGTGCGCGCGGCGTAATAGCCCTTCATCCGGACACATCGACAGCCGGCCGGGAATTGGTCCCGCGCCGGCCGTTTTGTATCGACGGCCCAGGGCCAGAGCCGCATCGCAGCCGCCACGGCCGCTGCGGCGAGTTTGACGCGCGAACCAGCCCGTGGGGCGGATTCCACAACGATTGTAGAAGAGCGGCGGATCACGCTTCGCTGATCCGCCCTGACTGACTGAAGTCGAGCGCCATATGTGCTTCGTCGTAATATTTTTCGCCAAGCTTTGAGGCTTTCGGCTCCATACCGAATTCCACGAAACCTACACTCTCATAGAGCCTCCGGGCAGGTCGATTATCCCTGACGACGGTCAATTGGATCAGTTCGACTTTCTCGCGCGCGACATCCAGCACGGCGCTCACCAACAAGCGTCCGACGCCGATGTTTCTTGAGCTCGGTCGAACATACATCCCCCAAAGCCTGCCCTTATGAGCATGCTTCTGCCCCTGCTGAACAGCGAAACCCGCCGTCCCGACAAGTTCGTCATCTCGAAACGCACCCATAACGTGGGAGTTTTCAAGTCGGCTCGCAAACCACGGCACGTCGAGCTTATCTTCAAGCGCAAGGGTGCTCCCAAACGCTTCCGGGTTCACCGTCAGTGCCTCCAAGCGAATGGCTCTGAACGAATTCGCGTCGTCTGGCCTTAGGCGTCGGATCATGACATCGGCGCTCATGGACACGCTCTCTCTACGTGACATCTCATTTTCTTGAAGCGCGTTGCGGGCCCAAATCGCTCGCAACGCACATGTCCGCATATGACGGCGCCAAGTCAAACGCGCGGCGACTTGCCATCAGCTACATCACACCTCGGGACAGCAACAGATACGTCGTGCTGTCCTTGAGCCTCTCAATCGCTTGGTGAGCGGTGATGGAGTCGATGTCACCTTGTGTCAGGCCGATATCCATCAACTGTCTCTCACTCAGCTCAAGCAAGCTCGCTCTCCCCCTCCGGCGCCGGCGACCTTCCTGAAACGCGCGCCAGTATCGCTCGAGCAAGCTGAACAGACTCCGCGTCGATGCGGCCGGTGGTCCGGCAGCGTCCTTTTCCGACAAGGCGTCTCTCAGCGCGGCAATGGACGCATCGGGGCGCGCCGCTGCCAAAGCGTGGCCTGCGGCGTTTCTCGTCAGCGCGATGGGATCGAGGCCGAGCCCTGCGGCATTGGGCTCGATCTCGGACGTGCTGTTCGTCTGTTGGGGTGGCATCGGATGCTCCTGCTGTTGTGCCGGCAGAGAGCGTGGCCAAACAAAAGGCCCCGTCCGATGCCGGCGGGGCCTGGTGAAAAGATCGCGTCGTCGAATTCCTAGCGCACGACTCCTTCCACGGCCCAGCGAGAGCGGGTCATGTGTTTACGGGTACGATTGCGCACGACGTTGATCATGCTACATGCATACCACGGAGGTCGTGCAAGATCAAGGCACGTACCGCGTTGCTCGCCAGGAGCTCTCCCGAGCCGACGTGAAGTCGTCTTCAGACGTTCCGTCTCGAAGAGGGAATGAACTTCAAAGCTCGATCGCAAAATGCGTTGCGAGGACGAGATTTATGTCGGGATGTTTCTTACAACAAACTCGCTGTCATTCCGCGCGCGACAAAGTCGTGAGCGCCCCGGAATGACAGGTGGAGAGAGATGCGAGCACGCATCGCCGTCGGCGCTCGCGGCAACCGAGCCGCAGCACCGCCCTGCCCCTCAGCGGCTTCGTCCGGCCACCTGCGGCAGATAGCTCGCCTGGTTCGGCGGCGCGATGGTGACGACGCGATTGCGGCCGTCGTGCTTGGCCCGATAGAGCGCCGTATCCGCACGCTTGAGCACGTCGCTGATCGGCTCGCCCTTGTGCTCGAGCGTGGACAGTCCGATCGAGACCGTCACGTCGATGCGCTTCACGCCCTTATGGACTGCAAACGGCTCATTGGCGATCGACCGGCGCAGCCGCTCCGCGACCATGCCCGCGACATGCAGATCGGTCTCCGGCATCACGATCACGAACTCCTCGCCGCCATAGCGGCAGGCCAGATCGATGCCGCGGATCGAGCGGCGTACGCGCATGGCGAATTCGCGCAGCACGTCATCACCGGCATCGTGACCGTAAGTGTCGTTGATGGCCTTGAAGAAGTCGATGTCCAGCATCATCAGCCCCAGGGGCTTGCCGCGGCTTGCCGCCTGCTCCGCGAGCGTGGCGAGATGCGTTTCCATGTAGCGACGGTTGTGCAGCGAGGTGAGCCCATCCGTGATCGCCATCTCGATCGAGTTCTGCACATTGTCGCGCAGATGATCGGTGTAGCGGCGCCTGCGGATCTGGGTGCGTGCCCGTGCCATCAGCTCGTTCTTGTCGACCGGACGCAACAGATAATCGTTCACGCCGATCTCGAGCCCGCGCAACAGGCGCGTGTTGTTCTCCGCTTCCGTCAGGGCCAGGATCGGAACATGGCGGGTCCGCTCCAGCGAGCGGATCTGGCTGCACAGCCTCAGACCATCGAAGTTGTCGAGATCGAGCGAGACGATGACGAGATCATAGTTGCCGTCGGCGGCGTTGAACACCGCCTCCGCCGGATTGGGCTCCACGTCGACCGTGTGCTCGGTCGCAAGCAGCGGGGCCAAGCGCTCATAGGACGACGGCCGGTCATCGACCAGGAGCACCCGCCCGCCGCGTCCGGTATCGGCGACCGCATTGCGCTCCGGCGCCTGCACGCCGATCTCGAGCGAGGTGAGCGCGCGCATGCGCAACTCATCGGTCATCATCTTCAGCCGCGTCAGTGACCTGACACGCGCGATCAAGACGACGTCCGAGACCGGCTTGGTGAGGAAGTCGTCGGCGCCGGCCTCCAGTCCGCGGACACGATCCGCGGGACTGTCGAGCGCGGTGATCATGACCACCGGGATGTAATGCGTCACCGGGTTCGTCTTGAGCCTGCGACAGACCTCGAAACCGTCCATGTCCGGCATCATTACGTCGAGCAGGATGATGTCGCACTCGGCGCGCTGACAGATCTGCAGCGCCTCGGCGCCATTGGCCGCGGTCAGCACGTCGAAATATTCGGCAGACAGCCGTGCTTCCAATAGCTTCACGTTGGCCGGGACGTCGTCGACCACAAGAATACGCGCGGACATCGAAGACTCCCTACCCGATAAATCGTCGCACAGTTTCAATGAATTTTCCGACCGAGATCGGTTTTGAAAGATAGGCCTCGCATCCGCCCTCGCGGATGCGCTCTTCGTCGCCCTTCATCGCAAATGCCGTGACGGCGACCACCGGGATCGAACGCAGCTCCGGATCATCCTTGATCCAGCGCGTCACTTCGAGGCCGGAGACCTGAGGCAGCTGAATATCCATCAGGATCAGATCGGGGCGCGTCTTGCGGACGATGTCGAGCGCCTCCACACCGGAGCTGGTGCCGGCGGTCTGATAGCCATGCGCTTCCAGAAGATCGCGGAAGAGCTTCATATTGAGCTCGTTGTCCTCCACGATCAGGACGGTCTTTCCCATCCGTCCCTCCCATTCATTGACACCGGCCTGCCCTCCGGCGGACGCCCCTGCCCGCCGTGTCATCTAATTCAAACTCGCCCTAGATTCGCGTAAAGCCGTTAAAGTTGATCATCCATCTTCGGGAAGATGGTTTCCACTTGCTTGAACAGATTCCGAAGACTCGGGCATGATGATCGCAAAGTAGAGACGAGAAGTTAACGGAAAGGCAAATCGGCCGTTGAAAAAGCCTGTTCAGAATCCCCGCGAAGTGGCTGAAATCGTTGCGGTTCAGGCCCTTTCCTTCCTGGCGGGGGAACCCGAGCGCCTGGGCCGGTTCCTGGCCGACACCGGCATCGGCCCGGAGACGCTGCGCTCGGCGGCGACCGACCCGAATTTCCTCGTCAATGTGCTCGATTTCGTTTTGCGGGACGACGAGAGCGTTAAGGCTTTCGCGGCCGCCTCCAAGCTTCATCCGACCAACATCATGGCGGCGCGGGAGGTATTGGGGGACCGCAAATGGGAGCGCGACGTGCCGTGAGCGCCCCCCCGCCGGATGCAGGACCGCGCGCGGCAACCGGGCCGGCCTGCTTCTGTCGGGACTGTCTGAGCGATCTCGACGCACAGGCCAGGCGCTGTACCGCGTGCGGCTCACCGCGCCTGGTCCGGCATCGCGCGCTGCCCGCGCTCACGCTCGCCCATATCGATTGCGACGCGTTCTACGCGACGGTCGAGAAGCGCGACAATCCTGAGGTCGCCGATCGGCCCGTCATCATCGGCGGCGGCAAGCGCGGCGTGGTTTCGGCGGCGTGCTACATCGCGCGGACCTACGGAGTCCGCTCGGCGATGCCGATGTTCAAGGCACTCGAGCTCTGCCCGTCTGCGGTGGTGATCCGCCCCGACATGGCAAAATACGTCCGCGTCGGCCGCGAGGTGCGACAGGCGATGCAGGCCCTGACGCCGCTGGTCGAGCCATTGTCGATCGACGAGGCATTCCTGGATTTGTCCGGGACCGAACGCGTCCACGGCATGATCCCGGCCAAGGTGCTGGCGCGCTTTGCCCAGGAGGTGGAGACGAACATCGGCATCACGGTCTCGGTCGGGCTGTCCTGCAACAAGTTCCTGGCCAAGATCGCGTCCGATCTCGACAAGCCGCGCGGCTTCGCCACGTTGGATCAGGAACAAGCCTGCGACATGCTCAAGGACAAGCCGGTCGGCTTCATCTTCGGCGTCGGCCCCGCCACCCAGGAGCGGCTGGCGAGCCGTGGCTTTCGCACCATCGCCGACCTGCAGCGGGCCGATGAGATCGAGCTGATGAAGCAGTTTCCGAGCGACGGCCGCAGGCTCTGGCGCCTGGCGCGCGGCATCGACGACCGCAAGGTCGTTGCCGATCGCGGCGCCAAAAGCATTTCCAGCGAGACCACGTTCGAGGACGATATCCGCGATTACGCCACCCTGGAAAAGCTGCTGTGGCGGCTTTCAGAGAAAGTCTCGCACCGGCTGAAGGCGAGCGATCTGTCCGGCTGCACCATCACCTTGAAACTGAAGACGGCGGATTTCCGCCAGCGCACCCGTTCGCAATCCGTGGGCGCACCGACCCAGCTGGCCGGCAAGATCTTTGCGGTCTGCCGCGACATGCTGGCGCGCGAGACCGACGGCACCGCCTTCCGTCTGATGGGCGCCGGCGTCAGCGCGTTGCGACCGGGGTCGGAAGCCGCTGATGCCGACATGCTCGACCGCCGCTCGGCGCAGGCCGAGCGCGCGATGGACGCCTTGCGCAAGAAATTCGGCCTGAGCGCCGTGATCCGCGGCATCGCCTACGACGGCCCGGAAAAGACCGGCTGAGGCGGGATCGTAACCGAAGCGCGCAGGCCCGCCAAAGACGTCACATCGAAGCCGGAAAGGCCAAGAGACCGACGACTCGACGACGTCAGTTGCTGCAGGGCTTGGCGTCCTTGTTGTCCTTGATGTCGAACTTGCTCACCGCGCCGGCAATGACGAAATCATTGTAGTCGAGCACCAGCGAACGCGACACGCCATTCTCGTACAGCTCGAACGACATTGAATAGATCGGCGTCTGTTCGCCTTCCGTCTTCTTCGCCTCGTTGTCGTAATAGCTCACGGTAACCGGCCAGCGGGTCAGCCCCTTCATCTGCTCGCTCGCAGTCGCTGGATCAGGCGCGGAAACCGCCTTGTCGGCGGGAATCGGCTGCCCGATCACGGACAACGTATTGTAGACCTTCTCGCCATTGTCCGAGCCGTCGTAGACGGTGAGTTCAAGCAACGATTTACCCTCGCGAGCCGCGGCAATGATGCGCTGGATCTGCTCGGTCGGAAACACCGTCTTGCCGTCGAGCGTGAAGGTCTTAGGCTCCGGCTGCTTCAATTTGACCGTGATATGATCACCGGTGCGCTCGGCAATGCCATCGACCGGATTGGAGTCGGTGTCGTTGGTCCGCGAGTCGATCTTGAACCGGTAGCTCTTGCCGGCGCCGTCCTCCCACGCCGTCGAGCGCAAATCGCTCAACGTCACCTTGCCTTCACCGACGTCGAGTTCGGAGACCTGGCGGAATTCGGAGGTGTAACCCTCGCAGGCATTGCCCGAGAAATTGTAAAGGATCCGGCCGCGCGCGCTGTTGATCGGGCTCGATCCGCGCGACTTCACCAGGCTCAGATCGTAGAGCGCCTGATGCGGCAGGAACGGCGCTCCGGCCGCGGCCTGCGCCGAGCCGAAGGACATTGCGGCAATAGCCAGCGCACCGATCGCCGGTCGAAACGAATGAGCCATGTGAGTCTTTCCAAGGCCGATAAAAGAACCGTCACATTAGAGATCGTGGCATTGCGTCGCAACTGGGGCTGCCTCACGTAAACGTGCGAATGATCCAGTCGCACGCGGACCGCGACTGGAGGCGCTGCTGCAGATTTCGGCAGCTGGTTATGGCTCTGCGGCCGACTTGCAAGTGACGGTGCGATACGCCAAAGAAAGCCGCCGGTCCGACCGTCGGATCGGCCATTCATGACCAGACGGGGATATCCATGGCGGGTACGGTTGAACAGAATTTGGCGGCTCAGGGCATCACCTTGCCTCAGCCCGCGGCGCCGGTGGCGAATTACGTCCCCTTCGTCCGATCAGGCAATCTGCTGTTTGTCTCGGGCCAGGTCTGCTTCGGCGCAGACGGCAAGCTGATCGCCAAGGGCAAGCTCGGCGCTGGCGTCTCGGTGGAAGACGGCGCGGCGGCCGCCCGCGGCTGCGCCATCAACCTGCTGGCCCAGGTGAAGGCTGCGGTCGGCGACCTCGAGAAGGTCGTGCGCGTGGTTCGGCTCGGCGGCTTCGTCAACTCGGCGCCGGATTTCCTGGACGGCCCGAAAGTGCTGAACGGCGCCTCGGACCTGATGGTCGCCGTGTTCGGCGACAAGGGCCGCCATGCCCGCACCACCGTCGGCGTCGCCGCGCTGCCGGCCGATGCGGCGGTGGAAGTCGAAGGCGTGTTCGAAATCGCCTGAAGCTTGGCAGAGCGGACGGGGCCAACATGCGTGCACCTGACTGGCTGACCGCCCGCCCCGTCGCCCATCGCGGGCTGCATGACATCGCCCGCGGCGTGGTCGAGAACATGCCGGCCGCGGCGCGCGCCGCAGTGGCCGGCAATTTCGCCATCGAATGCGACATCCAGTTGTCGGCCGATGGCGAGGCCATGGTGCATCATGACCATGAGCTCGGCCGGCTCACCGAGGGCTCCGGCTATCTGATCGAGAAGACCGCAGCCGAGCTGCAAGCGCTCCCCTTCAAGAACACCGGTGAGCGCATGATGACGCTCGCCGATCTCTGCAACCTCGTCGCCGGCCGCGTGCCGCTGGTCATCGAGGTGAAAAGCTTTTTCAACGGCGATCGCCGCCTGGTGAAACGGATGGCCGAGGTGCTGGCCACCTATTCGGGTCCCGTGGTGGGGATGTCCTTCGACCCGGACCAGGTGATGGCGCTGCGCGAGATCATGCCGAAGCTGCCGCGCGGCATCGTCGCCCAGCGGAACTATGAGGACGGTTACTGGAACAAGCTGACGCGTGAGCAGCGCGACAGCATGCTGCATCTGAAGCACGGGTTCCGCACTCAGCCGCATTTCGTCGCCTATTGGGTCAATCAGCTGCCGGCGCCCGCGCCCTGGATCGCGCGCAATGTGTTCGGCTGCCCGCTGCTGGCCTGGACGGTGCGTACCCCGGAGCAGCGCCAGGCCGCCGCCCGCTACGCAGATCAGATGATTTTCGAAGGCTTTGTGCCGGAGGCTTGAGAGCGACCTTGCAGTTGCTGCTGCGATGCACGATCTTAAAGCGAGGGGCCTGACGGGAAGCGCTCGTCCCTCCACCTCTTCCAAGGGCTTCCAAGGGTTCGATGGCATCATCTGAGATCACGCTCGAAGCTCTGCCCGGGATTGGCGAGATTCCGGCCGCCGACTGGGACGCCTGCGCCAATCCGCGAGGTCCGGCAAAGCTGCCGAGTTCGTGCGACGATCTCAGCCAGTCCTATAACCCTTTCGTCTCGCACGCATTTTTGTCTGCTGCCGAAGCCTCCGGCTGCGCCACGATCCGCACCGGCTGGGCGCCGCGCCATCTCGTGGCCAAGGTCAACGAGCGGATCGTCGGCATCGTGCCCTGCTATCTGAAATCGCACTCGCAAGGCGAATATGTCTTCGACCGCGGCTGGGCGGATGCCTATGAGCGCGCCGGCGGCCGCTATTACCCGAAGCTGCAGGTCTCGGTTCCGTTCACCCCGGCCACAGGTCCCCGCCTCCTGATCCGTGCCGGCGAAGACCGGGCCCAAATCGGCAATGCGCTCGCGCAGGGGCTGATTGCGCTATGCGGGATCAGCGAGGCCTCTTCCGTCCATGTCACCTTTGCCCGCGAGCATGAATGGGAGCTGCTGGCACGGCAGGGTTTCCTGCAGCGCACGGACCAGCAGTTTCACTGGCACAACGAGGGCTTCGCAACCTTCGACGATTTCCTGGCGACGCTGAATTCCCGCCACCGCAAGGCGATCAAGCGCGAGCGGCGCGACGCACTGGCGAATGGAATCACGATCCACCGGCTGACCGGCAAGGACATCACGGAAGAGGCCTGGGACGCCTTCTTCGACTTCTATATGGACACCGGCTCGCGCAAATGGGGCCGCCCCTATCTCAACCGGAAATTCTTTTCGCTGATCGGCGCGAGCATGGCCGACGACGTGCTGCTGGTGATGGCCAGACGCGAGGGCCGCTGGATCGCAGGCGCGATCAACTTCATCGGCTCCGACACGCTGTTCGGGCGCAATTGGGGCGCGATCGAGCACCACCCGTTCCTGCATTTCGAGGTCTGCTACTATCAGGCGATCGAGTTTGCGATTGAGCGCCGGCTCAGGGTCGTGGAAGCCGGCGCGCAGGGCGAGCACAAGATCGCCCGCGGCTACCTGCCGCAGACCACCTATTCCGCCCACTTCATCGCCGATCGCGGCCTGCGCCGCGCCATCGACGATTATCTGAAGCGCGAGCGCGCCTATGTCGACGAGGTCGGCCGCGAGCTCACCGAGGCCGGGCCGTTCCGCAAAGCGATGGACGAGCCGTCCTGACCGGCCCTTGACCTTTGGCGGACGGCGAGGAAAGTAGCGCCGTCCGAGGAGCCCCGAGGTGCAGCAATGACCGCCTATGATCCCAACAATCCGTTCGCAAAAATCCTGCGCGGCGAATTCCCCAGCTACAAGGTCTATGAGAACGACCATGTGCTGGCCTTCCTCGACATCATGCCGCGCGTGCCCGGCCACACGCTGGTGATCCCGAAGGCCCCTGCCCGCAACATCCTCGACATCACCGAAGAGGATTATCTCCATGTGGCGCGCGCGACCCGCAAGATCGCTCGCGCCGCCAAGTCGGCATTCAATGCCGACGGCATCACCATCCAGCAGTTCAACGAGCACGCCGGCGGCCAGGTGGTGTTCCACCTGCATGTGCATGTGATGCCCCGCCATACCGGCGATTCCCTGCTGCCGCCCGCGAGCCGCAAGGAAGACCCCAAGGTGCTGGAAGAGCACGCGGCGAAGTTGGCAGCGGCCCTGAAGGGCTGATTACTGCTGCTTCCGTCATTGCGAGCGAAACGACGCAATCCTGAGCCAAACGAAGATTCTGGATTGCTTCGGCGCATGCGCGCCTCGCAATGACGGTGTCGCGCTTGCTACTTGCCGCCGACACCCACCACCTGCTGCTGCGAGAGCGGCGAGAACACGCAGCGGTCCGGCTTGATGTCGAGCAGCGGCGTCTCGTCGAGGCAATCGAGCCCACGCACCAGCACCGTATTGCCTTCGAGGGCGACGAACTTCACCGTTGAGGTCCCGATCGGGTTGGGCCGCACTGGCGACCGCAGCGAGAAGGTGCCGCGGGTCTTCTCGTCGTGATGTTTCGGGCTCTGCAGCACGAGATCGCGGCGCGAGCGGTGCAGCCAATAGATCACCTCCAGATGGGTGTAGAAGTCGACGCCCTTCAGCGCCGGCACCCACGGCTCGAAGATTTCGAGCCGGCACACCGGCCCCTCATGGCTGCCCTGCCGTGGCGTCTCCAGCCTGGAGGTCCAGGGCGTGCGGATCCGTCCGATGAAATAGAGCTGGGCATCGTGCGGCGGCGGCGCCTCGACGGTGACTTCCCCCGGGCGAAGATCGGTCTCTGTGGTCATCAGCAAGGTCCAATTGTCTGGCGCGGAGTCTACCCAATTGCCCGGACACCGCAATTGCGCTCGCGCAATCTCACCGCCCCCATCGGCCGCCGAGGCTGGTCGTCACACGCCTCTGTTGCGCAGCACGAAGCAGGCGCCACGGGCGCGGCGGATGCGGTTGCAGAGGTCGTCGGCCTCAGCGCGCGTGTCGGCGCCGATCCGCACCTGGTAGAACGGATGGGAGCCGCGCGAGCGCATCACCGACGACAATAGACTGGGATCGCGGTCGCCGATGATCGCGCTGAGTCCCCGGATGGCGCGGGCATACATCGCCAACGCCTTGTTGCGGTCGAAGCCGGCGGCGAGCTGCACGCCCCAGAGCTTGGCCGCGGCCAGCGCGACGTGCTGTTCGAGCTGGGTGACGAACGGATTCGGCGCGCGCTTGAGCAGCGCCATCAGCTGATGACAGGAGGTGGGTGGCGAGTTCGGTGGCGGCTTGCCGCCCTTGCCCGCCGTGGCCCAATCGTCGATCGTCGCCCCGGTAATGGCCGAGACGTAATTGCGCGTCTCATAGGGCATCTGGCCCTTGCCGGCGAGCCAGTCCTGCACCCGGCGCGAGCCGGCATTATACGCCGCTGCGGCCAGCCCGAGATTGCCGAACTGGTCACGCAGCTCGGCCAGGAATTGAGCCGATTTCGGCAGCGCCTGCACTGGGTCGAACGGATCGAGCAGCCGCCGCTCATCCGCTGTCCCCGGCATGAACTGCGCGATGCCCTGCGCGCGCTGGCCATTGCGGGTGACCGGTCCCTCCGCGTCCGCCTGGAAGCGGCTCTCCTGCCAGATCACGCGGGCGAAGAATTCGAGCGGCAGGTTGTTCGCCCGGGCCGCGGATTCGATCATCAGGCAGATGGCTTCGCGGGTGTCGCTTTCTCTCGGATCCTCCCGCTTGGGCTCCGTGGCTTGCGCGGCGGCCCCGGCAGGGGCCGGAGGCGCGGCCTTCTCCTCCGCCTTCTCCTGGGGCGCATCCGGCTTCGCGTCATCCTTGGCCGGCTGAGCGGAGCTTGGCGACGAAGCCTGTGGCGCGGGCGGCGGCTCGGCGACCGGCGGCTTGGCCGTCTCTTCGGCCAATGCAGCAGCTGGCGCTGCGAACGCCAGGCAGAGGCCCATACAGAAGAGGCGGATTGCGGCAAGCATCTGCAAAGGTTGCATGATCCAGTCGGAACCGGTCGGCGTTCCCTCCCCTCAAAGCGTGAGGCCGCTGCATGTTCCTCGACGCGGCAGCTTGACACACCGCGTCCAACGTCAGCAATTTCACGCAACGACTATTTTACCGAGGAACGTCAGGCATGACAGACGCCGATGATCGGTTCGGCTTCGCGCCGGACGACGATGTGCCGCTGCCCTATATGGCGCGTACGCGCGACTACTATCTCGCAATCGGCTATGACACGCCCTATCGGTGGGCGCACTACACATCCGCGCCATTCCAGCCCTTGAAGAAGCCGCTCCGCCAATCGCGCGTCACCATCGTCACGACGGCGGCGCCTTACGATCCCGCCAAGGGCAATCAAGGCCCCGGTGCGCCATACAATGGCGGCGCCAAGTTCTACTCGGTCTATGATGGCGATACGTCGAAGACGCATGATCTGCGCATTTCCCACATCGCTTATGACCGCGTGCACACCTCGGCCGAGGACTCCGGCACCTGGTTTCCGCTGCCACAGCTGATGCGGCTCGCCCGCGAGGGCCGCATCGGCGAAGTCGCGCCGCGCTTCTTCGGCGCACCGACCAACCGCAGCCATCGCGCCACCATCGAGACCGATGCGCCGGAGATCCTGGCGCGCTGTCGTGCCGACGACGTCGATGCCGTCGTGCTGGTGCCGAACTGCCCGGTGTGTCACCAGACCGTCAGCCTGGTGGCGCGGCATCTGGAAGCGAACGGCATCGCCACCGTCATCATGGGCTGCGCCAAGGACATCGTCGAGCACGTCGCGGTGCCGCGCTTTCTGTTCTCGGATTTTCCGCTCGGCAATTCCGCCGGCAAGCCGCACGATGCCGCCTCGCAAGCCCTGACGCTCGAGCTGGCCTTGCAGCTCTTGGAAAGCGCACCTGGCCCGCAAACCACCATGCAGTCGCCGCTGCGCTGGAGCGAGGATGCCGGCTGGAAGCGGGACTACAGCAATCCCGCGCTGCTGAGCCCGGAGGAATTGGCGCGGCGGCGCGCCGAATTCGACGCGCAAAAGGCCGTGGCCAAGGGATTGCGCGAGGGCAACAGCTAACAGAATTCCCAGAGAACTCCCTTTCCGATAGGGCTTTGTCCTTGCCCCGCCTCCCCGGTTGCGCTTGATTGCCGCAGGGTGCTGGGGGAACAGTTTTAATGCGTGTTTTGGGGTGCTTGGCGCTGTGCGCCATGGTGGGCGGCTGCGCGTCGGTGACGCGAGGGACAACGGAAACGATCAGCGTCGCATCGACGCCATCGGGCGCGGAGGCGACGGTCTCGGGTCTCGAAGCACCGATGACGTGCATGACGCCTTGTGCGTTCGTGGCCAAGCGCAATGCCGACGTCACGGTCACCATCGCGAAGGAAGGCTACGAGACCCAGATCGTGCCGCTGACGAAGGACATTCCGGCCGCGGGCGCGGCCGGCTTCGCGGGCAACGTCCTTGCTGGCGGGCTGATCGGCATGGGCGTCGATGCCGCGACCGGCGCAGCCACCGACCACAAGCCCAATCCCGTGATCGTCACGCTGCAGCCGCATAGTGCCCCGGCACCGGCGCGGCCCGCACGGCCTCGCAAGCTTGCTCCGTCGCACAAGCCGGAAGCCGGCACCTAAGCGTCCTCGTCCGACGCGGACTTCAGAAAGCTGGACACCAGGGCGGCAACGCCACGGTCCCTCGCCGCGATACTGCACGCCGAACCAAGCCGTCACGACGCGGAGACGCTCGGCTTGTGGCGGGCGACGTACGGATGGACAAGGCGGCGTGCAGTCGCCATCGACGCAGCGATCGCGAGAGCGCGCAACGGTGAGTTGCGCAGTGATCGCGGACTCCGTGACACCATCCTTCAGGCGGCTTCGACGGGTCGCCCCGCCGAAACCTCGCCGGCCTGAGCAGTCGGCGATATGCCGTCCACCGGCAGCGCGAACTGCTCGACCCGGTTGAACGGCTTCTTGTTGAGCAGCAGCCGCGTCACGTCCGGCCGCGAATAGTGCCCGGCGGGATCGGCGGCATTCTTGGCGATGCCAATCATGCCGAGATCGATCTCGGCAATCAGCAAACCTTCCTGATCCGGCGGTAGCTTCTGAGCCAGCGAGCTGCCGTCCGGACCGAAGATCGCGGCGTGACCGCCGCCGACATGCAGCAGCGCATGCTTGTCGGGGCGGTCGCAGAGCTCGTCGATCATCGACTGCGACACCGTCGCACAGGGCGCCAGTACGAAACACGATCCTTCCACCGCATAGACGCGCGAGGCCGCATTATTGACCTCGGCGCCGAGCGCCGGCGCGAACGGGTCGTAGAGCGAGAAGCTCGGCCAGGCCGCGACGTGCACCTGCTCGTTCTGGGCGTACATCGCATATTTCGAGAGCGGCTGCAGGTGCTCCCAGCAGCACAGCGCGCCGAGCCGGCCGATGTCGGGTCGCTCGTGTACGGCGAGATCGCTGCCGTCGCCCTCGCCATACACGGTGCGCTCGGCATGGGTCGGCCGCAACTTGCGGCGTTTGGCAATCGTCTCGCCGTCCGGACCGATCAGCCATTGCGCGATGTAGAGGCTGCCGCCGTCGCGCTCGGATAAGCCGAGCACGGCCGTGAGCTTCGCCTTGCGCACGGCCGCACGCAGCGCCTCGGCCTCCGGGCTGTCATAGGACAGCGAATTGTCGAAATAGCGCTGCGTGAAGCCGCGGCCGATGCACCAGGCCGGCGCGTCCATCCAGATGTGCCAAGGGTAGCCGGGGATGAACACCTCCGGGAAGGCGACCAGCTTGGCGCCCTTGTCGGCCGCCTCCTCGATCAGCGCGATGGTCTTCCTGATCGAGGCTTCGAGGTCCAACCAGGCGGGTGCGGCCTGCACCACCGCCACCTTGTATTTCGGATGTACGATTCCCATCGCTGTTGCTCCCTGTTGCACATCGCGGCGCGCCCCGCCGCCTCGACGCTCGCGTGCACTATTGACCCCAGGCGGTATTCGCGCTCGTCTTGCAGGGAACGAAAATTCGACTGCGGGGCGGCCAATCGCCCAGCCGGCCCGGAATTTGCTGCCTTGAGGCTATCCATTCGACAGAGGTGCAGAAGGAGACGGACCGATGCCGATCCTGTTCACCACCGACGGAAGCCCGGGCCATCGCAGGCTGGCGCTCTGGCAGGACATCGTCTGCGACGTCTATGTCGGCCTCGACTGCACGTCCGATCTCGGCAGCGCCTTTCGTGGCTCGGTGACGCACACCGCGTTCGGACGGGCCGTCTGCTCCGAGGTGTGCTCGGACCGTCAACGCGTATACCGGACGTCACAGCGGATCTCCCGCGCTGACGCGGACTTCGTCCTGGTTGCGCTGGGACGTGAGGGGATCGGCGGCGTGGTCCAGGATGGCCGCGACACGGTGATTCGGCCCGGCGAGTTCGCGATCTACGACACGACGCGCCCGTATGAGCTGCAGTTCGATGCCGCGTTCAGGCAGACCGTGTTCAAGCTCCCCCGCCAGATATTGCAGCGCAGGATTGGCGCGATCGAAGCGGTGACGGCGATTACCTTCGGCGCCGACAGCCCGCTGCAGCCGCTCGCCTATGACTTCATCATCAAGCTATGCGAGCGCGCCGATCACATCGGGGCCGAGCATGCCGAGCGCCTGTCGGAGCAGGCCGCCGACCTGCTGGCCATGACCTTGGCCGAGCGGCTCCGCACGCAGCCCCTGCCCAGCTCCAGCCATCGCGCGGCCCTGCTCTATCGCATCAGGGCGTATATCAGCGCACGGCTGTCCGATCCCGATTTGTCACTGCCAAAGGTCGCGCGCGAGCTGGGTCTGTCCGCGCGCTACGTCAACGATCTGTTCTCCGACGAGGAGACCTCGTTCCGGCGCTACATGCTCGCCGAGCGTCTCAGGCGATGCAAGCGCGACCTCGGCTCGCCGACGCATACACATCGTCAGATCAGCGAGATCGCTTTCAGCTGGGGCTTTAACGACCTCTCGCATTTCGGTCGCGCGTTCCGCGAACAGTTCGGCCTGTCACCGCGCGAGTGGCGGCGCAGCGCCAAAACACGCTAAGCTCCCAGCAACGCGCCGGGCCACTTCCGCAGGTCCGGCGCAGCAGGACCGTGCTATGCGCCGCTTTGCACCCAAAGCCCTGTTTGCCCTGCTGATGCTGAACAAGGGCGACAACACGCGCTTCGATTGGGGGCGCGTGATCGCCGTCGTCTCGACCCTGGTCACGATTGGCTTGGTCGCGCTTTACGTCTATGAAAAGCTGACCGGACGCTGGTAGGCCGTGCCCGAAGCTCCGCCGTCGGCCCCCGCCATCTCGCGCGACGGAATGCTCGCATGAAAAAGCTCATCCTGTTCGCCGTGCTGCTCTGGGTCGTCGGCAGTCCCAGCCATGCATTGGACAGCGAGCAGGCGCGAGGAAAAGCGCTCTTGCAAACGCTTTGCAGTCGATGCCATGCGGTAGGTCAGACTGGAGCCAGCCCGCACCCGGATGCCCCGCCCTTCCGCACTTTTGGCGACCCCAAACTCTACGACGAAGATTTTGCCCAGCGTCTGCAGAGCGGTCTGTCGACGATCCACCCGGACATGCCGACCTTCCAATTCGACCGCGCCGACGCCGAGGCCGTGGTCAATTACCTCAAGGCGATCCAGGTCCATCCGAAGCGGAAATGACCGGCGCCTGAGGGGGCTGCTCGAGGAACGGGGTTCCGCCGGAACGGTTGTCGCAGGCCGTCCCCCACACGGACCGCAACCGCGGTCGACCCCGGAGCCCGCCGAGTGATGCCGGACTCGCCTGTCGTCCACGCCGATGGCCTTCCTCTGCCGCAGCGAAACTGGGCGATCGTCACGATCGCGCTCGGCATCATCATGGCCGTCGTCGACGGCGCGATTGCCAATGTCGCGCTGCCGACCATCGCGCGCGACCTCAACGCCAGCCCGGCCTTCTCGATCTGGATCGTCAACGGATACCAGCTCGCAGTTACCATCTCGCTGTTGCCGCTGGCTTCGCTCGGCGAGATCATCGGCTACCGTCGCGTCTATCTCGCCGGCCTCGTGCTGTTCACCATCGCCTCCGCAGCCTGCGCGCTGTCGCACACCCTGTTGTTGCTGACGCTCTCCCGCATCCTGCAGGGCTTCGGTGCCGCCGGTATCCTCAGCGTGAACTCAGCGCTGGTGCGCTTCATCTATCCGCATGCGCTGCTCGGCCGGGGCATCGGCGTCAACGCGATGGTCGTCGCGGTCTCGGCGGCCGTCGGCCCGACCATCGCGGCCGGCATCCTCTCGGTCGGGACCTGGCCCTATCTGTTCGCGATCAACGTGCCGCTCGGCTTCCTGACGTTCGCGCTGGGCATACGCTGTCTGCCGCATACGCTGCGCTCGCCGCACATGTTCGACTGGCAGAGCGCAGCCTTGAGCGCGCTCACCTTCGGCTTCGGCATCGCCGCGATCGACAGCCTCGGACATGGCGAGGCGCTCTTGACCTGCGCCATCGAATTCGCCGTCGCCGGCATCTCCGGCGTGGCGCTGTTCTACCGCGAGACCCACATGGCCTCGCCGCTATTGCCGCTCGACCTGCTGCGCATTCCGATCTTCGGGCTCTCGATCGCCACGTCGATCGCCTCCTTCTGCGGTCAGATGCTCGCCTTCGTGGCGATCCCCTTCTATCTGGAAAGTCATTTCGGCTATTCGGCCGTGCAGATGGGACTGTTGATCACGCCCTGGCCGATTGCTGTTGGGATCGCCGCGCCAATCTCGGGCCGGCTGATCGACCGTGTTCCGGCGGGCCTGCTCGGCGGTGTCGGCCTGACCTTGTTCGCCTGCGGCCTTGGCGCGCTGGCGCTGTTGCCGCCCCAACCCTCGGCCTTGGACGTGGTCTGGCGGATGGCGCTGGCCGGGCTTGGCTTCGGCCTGTTCCAGACCCCGAACAATCGCACCATGATCGCGGCAGCCCCGCGCGAGCGCGCCGGCGGCGCCAGCGGCATGCTGGGCACCGCTCGGCTGTTGGGCCAGACCATGGGCGCGGCGTTGGTTGCGATGTTCCTGGCGATCAGTCCGACCGAGGGGACGCGGTTTTCACTGTCGACCGGCGTGGGGTTCGCGCTGCTTGGTGCGGCGCTCAGTATGCTCCGCCTGTCGCCGGCCGGAGCCAGAGGCGCCGAGCATGTCCGGGTCCGGGACGGACAGCGGCTGAAGGGCGAGTGAACCGGCGGAGCGGCCGCGATGGCCACTCCGCGGAAGGGCAAAAGAAAAGGCCGGCGCGAGAGCCGGCCCTTTCAGTTGAATGATCTTCCAGCTCGCGCCGATCAGGCCTTCACCAGCGGTCCCTTCGAGGCCGGCCCCTTGGAGCCGCCGGATCCGCCCGATTTCGGCTTGCGCTTGCGGGCCGCCGGCACTTCCGACTTGGGCGTGACCGGGCCTTCGACGAACTCGAAGCCGATCTTCTCGGCCTCCGGATCGGCCTCGTCCTTGACCAGGACGACGCGGACATGGCCGCCGCCCTTCAGCTTGCCGAACAGCACCTCGTCCGCCAGCGGCTTCTTGATGTGCTCCTGGATCACGCGGCCCATCGGGCGCGCGCCCATCTGCTCGTCATAGCCGTGCTGGATCAGCCAGGCCTTGGCCGGCTCCGACAGCTCGATGGTGACGTCACGGTCGGCGAGCTGAGCTTCGAGCTGCAGCACGAACTTCTCGACCACCATGCCGATCACGTCCACCGACAGATGCGCGAACGACACGATCGCATCGAGCCGGTTGCGGAATTCCGGCGCGAACTGGCGGTTGATCGCCTCGTGATCGTCGCCTTCCCGCTTCGAGCGATGGAAGCCGAACGCCTGCCTGGCGAGGTCAGCGGCGCCCGCATTCGTGGTCATGATCAGGATCACGTTGCGGAAATTGACCTGCTTGCCGTTGTGATCGGTGAGCCGGCCGTGATCCATGATCTGCAGCAGCACATTGTACAGGTCCGGATGCGCCTTCTCGATCTCGTCCAGCAGCACCACGCAATGCGGATGCTGGTCGACGCCGTCGGTCAGGAGACCGCCCTGGTCGAAGCCGACATAGCCCGGAGGCGCGCCGATCAGGCGCGATACGGTGTGCCGCTCCATGTATTCGGACATGTCGAAGCGCAACAGCTCCACGCCGAGTGTAGCCGCGAGCTGCTTGGCCACTTCGGTCTTGCCGACGCCGGTGGGCCCTGAGAACAGGTAGCAGCCGATCGGCTTCTCCGGCTCGCGCAAGCCGGCGCGCGCCAGCTTGATCGAGGCCGACAGCGAGTCGATCGCCTTGTCCTGACCGAACACCACCCGCTTCAAGGTCTGCTCAAGATGCTTGAGCACCTCGGCATCGTCCTTCGAGACGCTCTTCGGGGGAATCCGCGCCATCGTGGCGATCGTGGTCTCGATCTCCTTGATGCCGATCGTCTTCTTGCGCTTGCTCTCGGACACCAGCATCTGCGCCGCGCCGGATTCGTCGATCACGTCGATCGCTTTGTCCGGCAACTTGCGATCGTGGATGTAGCGCGAGGAGAGCTGCACCGCGGCCTCGATCGCCTCGTTGGTATATTTCAGGCGATGATAATCCTCGAAATACGGCTTCAATCCCTTCAGGATCGCGATCGCATCCTCGACCGACGGCTCATTGACGTCGATCTTCTGGAACCGGCGCACCAGCGCGCGGTCCTTCTCGAAGTGCTGGCGGTACTCCTTGTAGGTGGTGGAGCCCATGCAGCGGATCGTTCCGGACGCCAGCGCCGGCTTCAACAGGTTGGACGCATCCATCGCGCCGCCGGAGGTGGCGCCCGCACCGATCACGGTATGGATCTCGTCGATGAACAGGATTGCGTTGGGGTGCGCCTCGAGTTCCTTCAGCACCTGCTTCAGGCGCTCTTCGAAATCGCCGCGATAGCGCGTGCCGGCGAGCAGCGTGCCCATGTCCAGCGAGAACACGGTGGCAGCGGCCAGAACTTCTGGAACCTCACTATCGACGATACGCTTGGCGAGGCCTTCCGCGATCGCGGTCTTGCCGACGCCCGCTTCACCCACGAACAGCGGGTTGTTCTTCTGGCGGCGGCACAGCACCTGGATGGCGCGGTTGATCTCCGAGTTGCGGCCGATGACGGGATCGATCTTGCCGTCGCGCGCCTTCTTGTTGAGGTTGACGCAATAGGTTTCCAGCGCCTCGCCCTTCTTCTTGGAGTCCTCGGTGCCCTTGGTCTCGGTCTCCTCGTCGACGCCTCGCACGGGGCGCGCCTCGGAGACGCCCGGCCGCTTGGCGATGCCGTGGCTGATGTAGTTGACGGCGTCGTAGCGCGTCATGTCCTGCTCCTGCAGGAAGTACGCGGCGTGGCTTTCGCGCTCGGCGAAGATCGCGATCAGCACATTGGCGCCGGTCACCTCCTCGCGTCCGGAGGACTGGACGTGAATCACCGCGCGCTGGATCACGCGCTGGAACCCCGCGGTCGGCTTGGCATCGTCGCTGCCGTCCGTGACCAGATTTTCGAATTCGGTTTCGAGATAGTTGACGAGGCTGCCGCGCAGCTTGTCGAGATCGACGCTGCATGCGCGCATCACGGCCGCTGCATCGGAGTCGTCGATCAAGGACAGCAGGAGATGTTCCAGTGTCGCGTATTGATGATGACGCTCGTTGGCAATCGCCAGCGCACGATGCAGGGATTGTTCAAGGCTTTGAGAAAAAGTCGGCATGCGCGTCCTCTATGGCCCCCTGGCATCATGATCGCCGCCGCCCGGTCAGGCAACAACAACCTTTGTCAAATATAGTTATAATCGAGTGCGACAAAAGACCGGCAGAGCCGCCCGATTACGCGTTCACCGGATCGTCAATGCAAAACCCGTTCCGACCGTGGCGGACCGGCGCTGACGCCGAGTTGGATGGATTTTGCGGTCCGGGGAGTCTGCTCTTGCGCCTATTCCACAGAACGATCGGTTGCGAAACGATCGCGTGAGGGCATGTCGCGCGAAGATGGCGGGCTGCAGATCAAAGGCTACGAAATCGAAAGAGGCCGGCTTGCGAACCCGTCGACTCCAGCCACCACGTCCGCCAAGACGCGTCGGTCAAGACAGCAGTCGGCAAGACCGGCCCGGCCCTATCTTCCCTGCCTATTTCTTCTCCATCACACATTGCAGCGGGTGCTGGTGCTTGCGGGCGAAATCCATCACCTGAGTCACCTTGGTTTCGGCGATCTCGTACGTGAACACCCCGCATTCCCCGATGCCGTGGTGGTGGACGTGAAGCATGATCTTGGTCGCGGCCTCGATGTCCTTGTTGAAGAATTTTTCCAAGACGTGAACGACGAACTCCATCGGCGTGTAATCGTCGTTCAGGATCAGGACGCGATAGAGGTTCGGACGCTTGGTCTTCGGCTTGACCTTGGTGATGACGGACGTGACGGGGCCGCCGCCGGTTCCGCCGGGCCGATTCTCGTTGCTGCTCATATTGGGCAGTGGCAGAGGCGCTGACAGGTCAAATCTGGACGTTAGCTGCGACATGGTACACGCGTTAGATATTACGGCAGAATCCCTCAACGGGTTTTCTGCCTTGTCCCCGCCGGAGCCACTCTGGCTGCCCGGACCAGCGTCCCAGATCGCCTTTCCCAGCCGACCGGTCCGGCTGGACCGACACCGGCAATATGGGTCAGCTGCCGGCTCGCCGCAAGCACGCATCGCGGTCAACCACGCTCGCCGCAAGGACCGACTCTCCACCCAGGCGACGGTGGAAGAGGTTAATCAATTCGTCCGGATTTTACAAAGCGGATTCAGTGGACATCAACGAGGAACCGGTCCCCGCAGGCAATGACGGGCTGTGAAGTCTTTGCCTCAGTTTTTATGATCCGCGTGACCGGCATTCAACGGCGCGCTTCTCGCAAGCGTCGGTAGCTTCCTCCTGCTCGTGACCGACACGACCGGTCGTAGGCCGCGATGATCACGATGGACATCGCCGCCAACAGCGCTTGCCGCGATCCATGAGCCCGTCATCATCGTCGCGCCCGTTGCCGTTGATTGTCCTGCCCCTTGAAAATGGAGGATCGTTGGCCGGACGAAGGCGATGGTTCCGCGCAGGCGTCGGCAATCGAAGCAAAACTGATGTCGAACATCAGCCAAAAAAGAAGCCCGGCGATCGCCGGGCTTTTGTCGTCCCACAGCGGGCGAACGCCGATTTAGTGGGTCGCGGCCGGCTGGGTGAACTTGGCAGCGAAACCTTCCAGCGGCTTGAATGCCTGCTTGGCCAGATCCGAATAGAGGCTCGCGATCTTCTGCGAGTCGGCGACGAAGGTCTCGTAGGCTGACTTGGCGTATTCGTTCTGAACTTCCAACACCTTGTCGAGCGACTTTACACCCGACAGCTTCTCGACGAAGGACTTGGTGTCTTCGAACGATTTCTTGGTGTAGTCGCCGTAGGCGGTGGCGATCGCATGCAGGCCGTTCTGTACGGACGTCGCGGAGCTCACGACGGTTTCGAATTGCTCCTTGCCGTAGTTCTGAAAGTCCTCAACCTTAAACATGGCATCCCTTTCCCTGACGAAGCGCAACTCAGAAGGCCTTCGCTCTTCTGAGGCGTAGGCCATATATACTGCACCGCACAATGAAAGCAAGAATCTTGTGCAATGCACAACAGGTGGGATTAGAGGGATATCCCGGAGATCTCCGCAAGAGTTCTTTAATCTTTTGGCAACCCGCCCGCCCTAACCTCTCCTATGGTCCTGCCGCAAAAAAAGCCGGCGGATCCAGCAAAAGCTGTTCGGAAACAGCGTCTTAACAAAACCTCAGTTCCGGTCTTTCGATCTGTGGTCACCGTTATCGGCCAATCGGCAGCCCGGCAGGCTCAAGGTCACGGGAGCGTTCGGCACAATTTTGCCTCACGAGCCGGTGATCAAGTCAGAAATTGGACGGGGATTTCATGCTTCGCAAAAACTTGGCTTCCTCGCGCCTGGTGCGGGTTGGCATCTACGGGATGCTCACGCTCGCGACCGCGGCGGTGTTCACGGTCGACAGCGCCGAAGCGCGTCGACATCATCGGCACCATCACGCATCGCGCCACTCGCCGCGTAATGACGAGGGCAGCTACAGTCCCGCCTTCGCCTCGATCATCGTCGACGGCAATTCCGGAGCGACGTTGACGGCGACCAACCCCGATGCGCTGCGGCATCCGGCCTCGCTGACCAAGATCATGACGCTCTATCTGCTGTTCGAGCGGCTGGAGTCCGGCAAGATGAAGCTCGACACCGAGATGTCGGTCTCCGAGCACGCCTCCGAACAATCGCCGACCAAGCTCGGCCTGCGCCCGGGCCAGTCGATCCGCGTCGAGGATGCCATCAAGGGCCTGGTGACGCGTTCGGCCAACGACGCCGCAGTGGTGATTGCCGAGGCCATCGGCGGCGACGAAGACAATTTCGCCAAGATGATGACCCGCAAGGCGCGTGCGCTCGGCATGAGCCGCACCACTTACGTGAACGCCTCGGGCCTGCCGGACGATGACCAGATCACCACGGCGCGCGATCAATCGATCCTCGGCCGCGCGATCCAGGATCGCTTCCCGCGCTACTATCGTTACTTCTCGACCGAGGTCTTCAACTATCGCGGTCAGTCGATCCGCAATCACAATCACCTGCTCGGCAGCGTCGATGGCGTCGACGGCATCAAGACCGGCTACACGCGCGCGTCGGGCTTCAATCTCGTCACCTCGCTTCATCGCGGCAACCGCTTCCTGGTCGGCGTCGTGCTGGGCGGCCGCAGCGGCGGCTCCCGCGACGCCATCATGCGCAACCTGCTGGCGGAGAATCTCGATAAGGCCGCGTCCAGGCGCACGGTCGCGGCGATCACGGAACGCAGCGGCTCCGATTCATCCCCCGAGACGGCCGACCAAGGCGCGACACAGGTCGCCTCGGCCGCTCCCGACGCCCCGGCACCGAGCCGCGCCGCGAGGGTTTTCTCGGCGCTGTCGGAGGCGACCGCCGCCTTGCCGCCGACGCAGCCGAAGGACAACAAGAAGTTCGAGGCGAAGAGCGAACCGGCTCCGATGACCTCGGGCGTGATCGAGAGCCAGCCGATGTCGATCATGCCCGGCTCCACCGAGCCGATGAAGCCGGTCAGAGTGAAGACCGTTCAGGTCAAGGCCGGTCCGGTCAAGCTCGCCTCCGCCTCCCCGCAGCCGGTAGCCCCGGTCGAAGCCGCCCGGAATGACGGCTATCGGCCCGAGCCGCAGCGGGCCGAGTTGCCGCCGCAGCCGCCCGGCCACGGCACGGGCAACGGCATCCTCGGCGTCCTGCCCGCCTCGAGCCTGCCGCCGGCCTCCTCGCAGGCCATGGCTTATGCCGCGCCGGCGCCGCAACCTCCGGCCCCGCTGCAGCAGCAGGCCTCCGCCGCTCCGGCCTCGGAAGCTGCCACGAAAGTCACCGTCACTCACAGCGGATGGATCGTTCAGGTCGGCGCCCTGGAAAGCGAAGCGGAAGCCCAGAAGCGAATCGAAACCGCGCGGAGCCAGGCCCAAGGCCTGCTCAGCAAGGCGGATCCGTTCACTGAAACCGTGTCGAAGGGCGACAAGACGCTGATCCGCGCCCGCTTCGCCGGTCTGGATCGTGATCAAGCCGAAGCCGTCTGCAAGAAGCTGAAGCGCGCCGACATCTCCTGCATGACCGTGCACAACTAAGAACGGCAAATCCTGCAACCATGAGGCCCGTGCGCCACGCGCACGGGCCTTTTTTGTTTGTCTCGCCTTGACCGCGGCCGCCAACAGCCGCCGCGCAAACCTCTCGTCAAGAATTTAGGGCTAGAACTTCTTCACCATGAACGATCGATCGCGCCGGTCAACGGCGGGCGACTGCCGGCGTCGGCAGAGCAAGCGATGGAAGCGGTTTCGGTCTTGTGGCGTGAGTGGCGTTGCCGGAGTCAGCCGTGATGCGTGCGAAGCAGAGTATCCTTGGCCTCGTTTACCCGGGCGGCGAGATACGTAGACCCCCCCTGATCGGGATGCAGTTTCTTCATGAGCGCACGGTGGGCGCGCCCGATCTCGTCCCGCCCCGCCCCCGGCTGCAGGCCAAGGATCTGATAGGCCTCCTCCGCCGTCATTTTGCCGTTCGCCGCCGCGCGGCGCTGCCCCCCTGCCGCGTCTCGATCCGCGTGCTGACGCCAAGCGGGAAACCGGCGGTCCAGATAGCTTTCAAGTAACGCGACGCTATCGACGTCGAGCGTCGGGATCATCGCCGCCAGCTGCGGCAGATCGAAATCGTCGAGCGAACGGCCGGTATGCGGACCGGCGACGAACCGACCCGCCAGCCGTCCGCTGTCGTGATCGAGCATCATCTCGATGAATTGCGAGCGCACCTGCGAGCTGTTGCCCGCAGAGCGTTTCGACCCCAGTCCGAAGATATTTCCGAAATTGCCGATGCCGGACGGCGCCCAGCCCAACAGACCGGCCCCAAACAGCCCGATCGGGATGGCCACGACGAATTCGCCGCGAATTCCGGTAAAGGCCGCCACGGCCAGACACAGGATGCCGCCCACGATCTTGATCGCGCGCGCGAGCACGGCAGGGTTCGCGGCGCGAAACATCTGCAGCAGCAAATAAAGGGTGATGACGGCGACGGCGCCTGCAACGAGAGTCATGGGCCGAATATAGTCGCGTGCTCCGGAAAAAGCAGGACGGAGATTACGCCTCGCCCGACGCCGGCCGTGCCGCTACTTCATCTGCCCAAGCAGCCGCGCCGCGCCCGCTTCGCGTGCGGACAGCTGCAGCAGCGCCTCCCGGCCGCCGGCGGCATAAGCGGCTGCTGCGCGCAGCAGCTCGCGCAACTGAGCGACAGCACCTGGATCGAAGCGGCACCAGGCGCCGCCGCTGAGCCGCGCGATCTCACGGAAGGCCTGTTCGGCTGTGGGATCATGTCCCTCCTGGAACATGAAGATCGGCACCTTGAGGATGCCGAGTTCGCCGGCCTTGTTACAGAGCTCGTCGACGCTTTCTTCCATCGCGTCCCCGACGAAAACCAGAGCCCGCACACCGGACGCGGTGGCGTCGCGGCGGGCTTCACTCAACACCTTGCCGATCTGGGTGTTGCCGCCGCGGCAGTCGATCTTGCCCATCAAGCGCGCGAGCTGGGCGCTGTCGGAAATCCAGCGCGTGGCCCGGCACTCGTCGAAGCCGCGATAATAGATCAGGCGAATATCGAGGCTGCCGAGCGAAGCCGCCTCGCGAAACATGTCGGCTTGCAACGCGCAGGCCATGTCCCAGGTCGGCTGTCGGCTCATGGTGGCGTCGAGCGCGAAGACCAGCCGGCCTCGGGTGCCCGCCGCTGGCGCCATGGAGCGGGCCTTGGCGACGAAGTCGGCAATGGCGGAAGCGCTCGAGCGCGCCTCCTCCGGCACGCTGCCGTGTCGCGTCTCGGCGCTGGTCGAGGTCGCCTCGTCGGGGCGTATCTTGGTGGGGTCGGTCGTCATCCTCGCTCACGAAGCTGCCCCTGGGATGTGGGCAGCCGCGGCAGGACCTGCAATGCGCTCCCGGGCTCGGAAGGCGGCCCGGCGGCAGGCGCGCTCCCTTGTTAGTGGGTCAGCGGCTTGGCGGGCTTTGCCACCGGTGCATAGGGCGCGACCGGGCCGGGATCGGTCAGCGGTGACTTGGTCTTGACCGGCGATACGTCGCTTGCGCTGTCGCTATCCGCCAGGAACTTGTCGAGCATGGCCTGAATCGACACCTTGGCCTCTTCCGGGCCGGTGTCGCGCATGTCGTTATGCTGGAAGTCGGTCTTCACGACCGTGATGCCTTCCTTCTCGCAGACATCGTCGCTCGGAAGCACACCCGGATCGGTCTTGAACTGCGGATCGTTGGAGCGGAAGGACAGGATCTTGAACCTGCCCTGGGTGATGAAGGGCACGCGCAGATTATCGAGCGTCACCACCTTGCGAACTTCATCGGGATACTGCTTGGCGAAATACATCGAGATGTCGCCACCCATCGAATGGCCGACGATGGTCAGATGGCCATAATCGGCGTTGGGCTCGACCTGGCGCATCTCCTCCACGGCGAATTTGATGTTGGCGACGCCACGCTGAATCTGTGGCAGCCGGCCGACATAGATCTCGCCGACCTTGGTCACCATCGGCGGGTCGGTCGGCAGGTCGTGCTGGATGCTGACCACCATGTAGCCGCGCGCGGCGAACACGTTGGCCAGGAAGGAATACTCGGTGAACTTGACGGTATTTCCGTGATTGAGGATCGCGACCGGCAGCTTGATCATCCCGGCGTCGGCCTGCATCTCCTTGTCGCGCCGGACGGCCACATCCACCTCGACCAGGCGATTGTCGCGGGATGCGTCATGGAAACGAAGCGTCTCGTGCCGGATCGCCCATTTGCTCATGGTCACGTAGCCGGCCGCGGCCAGAACACTGACAGACAACAGAACGCTGATTCCACGTTTCATGTTCGTCCTCGGGCTCCTCAGCCCTTAGCGGTTGCAACCGAACTCTGACTGCCCCTTGTGTTTAATATATGTAACGGCCCTGTGACCGGAAGACTAAATGTTGTGTATCGGCCGCCTCATCGTTGTGCGTTGCAGCTAACTGCTGTGCAGCATAACCTGGGGCACGCGCCCGCTCTCTTTGGGCGCTGGATGGCAATGGAAGAATTCAATCCGATGCCTAATTGTCCGTAAAGCGGATCGCGCAATTCGGGTTCCCGGGTCGCGCGGCGACAAATCCGTAGATTTGCGGGACCCCTCGCCGGATCCGGACATTTTTGGCAAGGCGAACTTCAGGCGAGTCGAACCTTAAGCAAGTCGAACCTTAGGCAAGCTGAACCTTAGGCAAGCCGAAGCGATTGCCCCCGACGTCTCAGGCACTGATGATGTCGTGGACATCCAGCGGCTTATCGACCTGGGCAAACCATTCCGCCCGGTTCGCGGCGCGGCGCCGTCCGCGCTCGTCCAGCGGCAGCTTGAGCTGCCGCAACAGGGTCATGACCTCTTCCCGGGCCGTCACGTGGCCGAGATTGGGACGGGTCCCGAGCGTCGCCTCGTCGATATCGTCGAGCGCGGTCAGGCCGCGCGGAAAGAATTCCCGATAGACCACCCGCTCGGCAAAGCCGTCGATCGAACGGAAGCCGAGCCGCGACGACAGCTCCCTCAGCCCTTCCGCCACCAACTGCTTGTTGCGCGACCCGAGCATCGAGAGCCGATTGCGCACCACGATCCAGTCGGTGCTCGCACCGTCGACCTGCCGCCGTTTGCGCCTGACGTCGCGGACCATCTCCGCATAATGGCTCTCGCCGGTCACCGCATAGGTGGCAGGATCGACCGTGCCGAGCACGTCGAAATCCAGGAAGCTGTCATTGATCGGCGTCACCAGCGTATCGGCCATCGAATGCGCGAGCCGCATCAGGTAGCTGTCCGTCCCCGGCGTATCGATCACGATGAAGTCGAAGGCATGTTCGACCGCGGCGACGGCCTCGATGAACTGCTGGAATTCGGCGTTCTCGTTTTCGGCGATCTGCATCGTCTGGCCGAGCTTGATGCAGTAGTGCGTCGGCAATTCGAGCGGCAGACCGGTGCGGCGCGCCCAGGCGCTGCGGTTGTTGATGTAGCGGGTGAAGCTCTGCTGCCGGCAATCGAGATCGATGGTGGCGACGCGCTGGCCGGCCTTCATCAAGGCCACGGCGATGTGCAGAGCGGTCGTGGACTTGCCGGAACCGCCCTTCTCGTTACCGAGCACGATCACATGGGCCGAACCCGATTGCCCCTGGCTCGTCTGCACCAGCATGTCAACGACCCCTCGCGATCATCTTCGAGTCACGCTCGTCTGCGGTCAAGTTAAATGCGCGCGTATTGTAAGCCCGCATCGCAATGCGCGACGCGCCGGCGTCTGACTCACGACCGAGCGGCCTGCGACGCGGATGCGTGCGGCAGCAGCAGCAGACGTGCTAAGTACGCTTGGTGGTCTCGCATCGTCCTTGATAAGGTCGGCCGTCAACCGGTCAAGAACTAACACACGACCTCATCATTTCAGTCTGCAGATCGAGCAAAAATGTCACGAAGTCCCCTGATCGTCCGCAACCTGTCCGCACTGCGTCGTGCGCTCGATGGCTTGCGCGCAAGAAAGGCGTCGCTTGCATTGGTCCCCACCATGGGAGCGCTCCATGACGGGCATGTGTCCCTGGTGCGACTGGCAAAGCGGCGCGCCGACAAGGTGGCCGTCTCCATCTTCGTCAACCCCACTCAGTTCGCACCGACCGAGGATTTCGGATCCTATCCGCGCACCTGGAAGGAGGACGTAGCAAAGCTCGCCGCCGAGAAGGTGGACCTGATCTGGCATCCCGACGCGAAGGCGATGTATCCGGATGGCTTTGCAACCCGCATTGTCCCGGAGGGGGCAGCTCTGGCCGGCCTCGAAGATCGTTACCGCCCGCAGTTCTTCGGCGGGGTCGCAACCGTGGTCGCCAAGCTCTTCACCCAATGCCGGCCCGACATCGCTGTGTTCGGCGAGAAGGATTATCAGCAGCTGCGCGTGGTGACGCAACTCGCACGCGATCTCGATCTCGGCGTCAGGGTGATCGGTTCACGCACCGTGCGCGAGCGCGACGGCCTCGCGATGTCGTCCCGCAACGTCTACCTGTCCGCGGAGGAACGCCGCGCCGCCCCGACGCTCTATAAGGCCATGAAGGAGGTTGCCGGCAGGCTGCGCGCCGGAGGCAGCATCGAAGCCGCAGTTGCGGGCGGGACCGAATTGATCACGAGCGCCGGTTTCGTGCTCGATTACCTCGAGGTTCGCCACGCGGAGACGCTCGCCCCGCTCGCCTCGGCCAAGGACGGACCTTGGCGTATCCTGGTGGCAGCCAAACTCGGGAAGACCCGGCTGATCGACAACATCGGGGCGTAAGTCTACGCAGCCCGGCAGGCTGAGGTGCCACCGACGAATCAGAGCAGCCCGAGATCGCGCAATTCACGCCGCATCGGCTCGGGCATGGCGGCCACGCTGTCGGCGCTCGCCTTGCCGAGATCGGGCGGCGCATCGTCCGGCTTCAGGTAGCGCCAGCCCTGGAACGGACGCATCGGCCGCGGCGAGACGGAGATCACCTTCGGCTGCATCACCAGGCGGCAGCGTCCGATGCCGTCGCGATCGCGGAACGGCTCGACGGCGATGATCCTCTCGCGCGCGGCAATCTCGCCCCGGATCACCCAGTAGAGCGATCCGCCGGCCAGGATCTCCTCGATCCGCTTCGGCGTCATCCGGGTCACATGCACGTGGTGCTCCGGCAGCCCCTTCTTCCTGGCCGCCTGCATGCGCTCGGCGATCCATTCCTTCAGTTCGTTGACCGACTCGCAGCCGACGGCCAGCTTGATCAAATGGAGGGACATGGCCTTACAGAGGGGTTAGCGCTTACTCGTTGCTCGGCGCCGGTTCGGCTGCCTCGGGTGCGGCCTGTGGCGTCGATGCAGGCGGCTTTGGTTTCGGCGCCGCAGGCTTCTTGGCCGGCGCCTGGGCGTGGCTCGCCGCGACCGCAGGCGACGGCGCCCGCGGCGCGGGAGCGGCCGAAGCCGCGCCCCCGGTTGCGGCCGAGCGCGAGGTCGATGCGGTCGGCTCCGGAACCATGATGCTGACCGGCGGCGTCGAGGACGCGCTCGGAAACTCCGCATTGGTGGGCTTGCCCGTCGGCATGGACGGCGCCAGTCCGGCAAAGCTGCCGGTCGCCGCTTGCGATTGCGCGCCGGGGGCCGCTTGAGGGACATTCCACTGCGACGCATAGCGCGTCACCAACCCCTCATAGGTTCGCCCCTCCATATTGCTGACGAGCTGCTGACGGTCGGTCACGGAGCGGAACGCGTAGCAGTCGGAGGGGGTGCAGCGGTCACGCGTGAGCAGCACATAGGCCATCAATCCGTAGCGGTCGCGCTCGATCGCCCGACGCAGCGCGAGCAGTTCGGGGGTCATGATCTTGTTGGCGGCAGTCACGTCGCCGGTTGCGGTCAAGCGGGAGATCATGGCGCCCGCATAGCTCACCGCGGCCGCGGTGGCGTCGGCCGCCCCGAACAGATTCTTCTCGCAGTTCGACAGCACGAGATCGCCCGCGAGATCGTCGACGCAGGCGAGCGCGGGAAGCATGGTGCCCGCCGGCATGGCCACGTTCTCGCTGGCTTCGCTATGGCCGCCCTCATCCAGGCTTCGCATCGTGGACGCAACCGCGATCCCGACGGCCAACAGGGTGATGACCGTGAGCGCTCCATTGGCAACCGACTTCTCGGCGCGCAACAGCGTGACCAGGACGACCAGGCCGAAAAAGGCCGCGGCCGCCAAGGTGAGCCACATCGGGAAGGCCGGAGAGCTCCAGAATTGGTCGGGCAAGGTCAAGTTCATGCGCAACGGTCCCTTTGGCGAGCCGGCGATCGATTGCGATAGTCGCGCCCGGAGCGCGGGGCCGCGATAGGCGATCAGCAATGGCCAAATGCAACACAGACCTCAGGCGGCCCAGCCACCCGACCATAGGCCGATTCCGACCGCTGTGCGCGCGGAGAGTGGTTCAAGGCGACCCGCTATCCCCACCCCATCCGCAAGCGGATGGAACGTCCCGTCGTTACCCCCTCTGCCCCTCCTCTGCGCGGCGTCCAGCGAGCACAGCAGCGCAGCGGCGGTTGTTCCCCTCCTTGTTCCATCGGGCCGCAGCCACGCGGCAACGGGGTCAAATAAATCGCACTGGCCGAAGCTGCTCGCCGCCTCAGTCCAGAGTGCGCGCTAAGACTGCGCCAGCTGGCTTTCCTTGGCAACGCGCTCGAACGCCTCCGTCGAGCTCTTGATGCGGTATTGGTAGTCGTCGCCCTCGGTCGGGAGCTGGCGGATGATCTCATAGGTACCATTGGCGGCCGGGCGCGAGACGCTGCTTGCGGTAAAGGTGACGGTCGCCCCGACGGGGAATTTGTGTTTCAACGCCTTCTCCTGCTTGAACGCCGGGCCGCCAACGGTCCCCCGCGGCGGAGCCATCCGGCTCTCTTATATTAATGGCGTCTATAGCACGCAGGCCCGCTCCCTGGCCAGCGAAGCGCGCATGGCGAATACGTCAATTTTGCAAACCTTTTCAGCATGATGCCCGCCGGGAGCGGCAGCGCGCCCCGCATTCCGGCGATCCGGCCGATCAGGCGGTATGGGGAAGCCTCCCGTCCGGACTCGCGTGGTCGACGGCCAGCGGCAATTGCTCGGCAAGCACCTTGGAGAGCTGGTCGACGGGAATGTTGTAGCGGGCCGCGAGCTGCTTCACCACGTCGCTGCCGAGCACCTGCTGCAGCTGCTCGGCCGAGATTGGCAGGTTCTGGCCGTTGCCGAGCCAGGATTTGACCTGGGCGCCGTAACCGGCCTGCTCCAGCTTGGCGACGATCGCGCTCAAACCGCCCTGCCCGCCTTGGCCGAAGACCTCGTTCAGGACGACGGGAAGCACGGCGGCCTCCAATTGCCCCAGAGCGCCCCGAAAGGCCGGCGAGTTCTTGAGTTCGTCGAGGAATCCCATCGCTACCGCTCCGTCCGCTACATCCACTTCAGCAAGCATACCAGGACGCACAGGGCAGGCCCAAGCTCCCCGCGGTCATCTTGCTGTGCGCTCAGATCTGCTCGATCCGGTCGATGACCAGCGTTTCCGCAAGCCCGTCCCGGGTCCATTCCGCGCAGGCGGGCATCGCCTGCATGGTATCCATATACGCCTGCGCCTGCGGCGTGACGTCGATGGCAAAGGTGCGGAAGCGGTGGACGACCGGGGCGAACATGGCGTCAGCCGCGCTGAATGCGCCGAACAGGAACGGTCCGCGCGTCCCATAGCGAAGGCGGCACTCCTGCCAGATCTGCTCGATGCGCGCGATATTGGCCCTCACCTCCTCCGACAAGGCGATTGCCCGCACCGGCCGGTGCAAGTTCATCGGACACGCGCTCCTCAGCGGCACGAAACCGGAATGCATCTCGGCCGAAATCGCGCGCGCATAGGCGCGCTCGGCGAGGTCCTTCGGCCACAGCTCGGCGTCGGGAAAACGCTCCGCGAGATATTCGATGATCGCAAGCGAATCCCACACGGTGATGTCGCCGTCGATCAGGATCGGCACTTTTCCCGCCGGCGAGAAGCTCAACAGCCGATCCTTGTCAGCCTTGTCGTCGGTATAGAGCGGCACGAAGATTTCTTCGAAGGCGATGTTGCAGCCGCGCATCGCCAGCCACGGCCGCATCGACCAGGATGAATAATTCTTGTTGCCGATTACGAGCTTCAACGTCATGTCCGAACCTGTCTCCATTGCGACGTCGTCTTGCGATGCCGAGCCGCGCGGCGTCTGCCTTGGTCCCGCGCAGCCAAGCCACGGCTGAAGCAAGCTTCGGATTCAGGACACTCGCGGTTGGCAAGGAATACAGGATGAGCACGTATACCGTCGATATCGCTGCGGTCTCTTTTTTCGTGTTGGAATGGGTGGTCTATGCCATCACCCTGGAGCACACGGCCTATGGGCGGAACAGCCTCTCGGCCCGGATGAATGCGTACCGCGAGGTCTGGATCCGGCGCCTGCTCGAGCGCGACGCGCGCATGGTCGACATGCAGATCATGTCGTCCCTGCAGAACGGCACCGCCTTCTTCGCCTCCTCGAGCCTGATCGCGATCGGCGGCGGGCTTGCGCTGTTGCGCTCGACCAGCGATGCGCTCGCCGTGTTCAAGACCTTCCCGGTCGACCTCAGCCCGCACCCGGCCCTGTGGGAGGTGAAGTGCGTCGGACTGGTCCTGATCTTCATCTATACCTTCTTCAAGTTCGCCTGGGCCTATCGGCTGTTCAACTATGTCGCGATCCTGATCGGCGGCATGCCGCTGGCGCCGCAGCGCGGCACGCCGGAGGCCGAAGCCCATGTGATCCGAACCACGCGCCTGTTCGAGGCCGGCGGCCGCCATTTCAATCGCGGCCAGCGCGCCTTCTTTTTCGCGCTCGGCTATCTCGGGTGGTTCGTGAGCCCCTGGGCGCTATTCGTCACGACGGCGGCCGTCGTCATCGTGACCTGGCGCCGGCAATTCGCCTCCAGCGCCTGGGAGGCCATGGGCCATTGAGTGGGAGCAGCGTCCCTCAGTCCACGAAATCCTGGGGCGTGAACGACAGTTCGAGGACCTTCCATTCGCGATAGCGGTCCGGCGGCAACATCCCGTAAGGCTGGCAGGCCGTGAGCGCCTGCACGGCGCTCTGCTTCAGATCCAACGCCTTGACCGAGGCGGTGCCCGCGATCAGCACGGGCTCCGCCGCGAGCCGACCGTCCGGCATCATGGCCACGCGAAGCTTGACCATGATGTTGTCGGAACGGGACACGGAAGCCGGCAATTTCGAACAGCTTTTCAGATGCTGCCGGAACGGCGCCACGAGATTGGCAGAGAGATTGGTGTTCGCCGAAGGTCCGGCATCCTTGCCGTCCTCCGAACCGTCCCCTGACGCGGATAAAGGCGGCAAGGGCGGCGGTAGCCCCAGCATCACGCCATATTTGACCGTCAGGTCCGGTTGCGCGGGGACGTAGCTCGGTGCTGCCGGTGACGGGGCCGGAGCTTGCGGCTGCGCGGACGGCTTCGTTTCTGGCTGCGGCTCGGGCGGCTGTGGCACTTTGGCTTCGCGCGTTGGCGCCGGGGTCGGCTGTTGTGCGGGTGCCGGAGCGGGTGCGGCCGCCGCGGGCGCCGGCGAGACGTCCGGCTTGGGCAAGGCGAGGTCAGGCGTCGGTGAAGGGCTCGGCGCGGGTTCAGGCGCCTTCGCAGGCTCATCCGGATCGACGATGTCGACCGCCACGACCTCCGGTGCAGGAGGCTCGAAGCGCCGCACGCCGGTCGACAGGAAAATCAGGGCCGCGATGACGATATGCGCAAGCACCGACGCCGCGATGCCCCAACGGATAAACTGCCACCGTTCCATGCTGCTTCTTCGCGCGTCCGCGCGGTCATCGCCGAGGCCCTGGCGCCGCCACGCGGCGCGCTGGCCATCGCGTGTGCCATCTCAGCCCGAGCATAGCAAGCCGCGGTCGGGCCTCAATCCCATTTCGGCGCGAAGGCGAAGTTGGTGAGCCGTCCTTCAGGACTAGCGAGCGCGAAGATCTCGTCCATCTCTGCATCCGACAAGGCGAAATCGAAGATGGCGATGTTCTCCGACAGCCGCTCGATGCGCGAGGTGCGGGGAATCGGGACCACATTCTGCTGCACCAGCCAGCGCAGGCAGACCTGCGCCGGCGTCTTGCCGTGCGCGCGTCCGATTCGGATCAGCGTCGCATCGGACTTGATCTTGCCCCTGGCCACCGGACTGTAGGCGACCACGGCGAGGCCGTGGCGGGCGCAGGCCTCGCGCACCTTGGTCTGGTCCAGATAGGGATGATATTCGACCTGGTTGCACACCAGGGGTTCGGAACTGGCCGCGACCGCCTCCTCGACCAGGGCCACCGTGAAATTCGACACGCCGATGTGGCGGGTCAGCCCGAGCGCCTTTGCATGCGCCAGCGCGCCCAGGGTCTCCGCCAGCGGTACCTGCGGATTCGGCCAGTGCAGCAGCAACAGGTCGACCTCGGAGACGCGCAGCCGCGCCAGGCTCTCCTTCGCCGAGCGTTCGAGGTCATGGGGCGCGAAGTGGGTGGTCCAGACCTTTGTGGTCAGGAAGACGGCATCGCGGCGGATGCCCGAGGCACGCAGCCCCTCCCCGACCTCGCGCTCGTTCTCATAGACCTGGGCGGTATCGATATGGCGATAGCCGAGCTTCAAGGCCTGCTCGACGATGCGGGCGCAGCTCCGCCCGCGCAATTCCCAGGTTCCCAGTCCGATCGCCGGGATGCTGGCGCCGTTGGCCTCGATCGCTTGCATGGCCGCGCCCTCCGATGGGAGGCATTATGTCCGCATCTGCAGATGGTGCCATGCGAGACTAGGTTTGAGCTTAAGTCTTGGCTAAGGCAGCGAACACCGTATCCGGCGCGTGCGCGATCACTGTCAGAAGTGCGCGGGCCGGCCCCCGCGGCATGCGCTTGCCCTGCTCCCAGTTCCGGATCGTCTCGACGGGGACCCCGAGCTTGGCGGCGAATTCCTGCTGAGTGAGATGGGCGCGGCGCCTGAGGTCGCGAACCTCGGCAGGCGCGGTGGGTGCCGCAGCCGGCGCCAGTGGAAATTCCTGGCCGTCGCGCAGCTCCACGATCCGTCCATCTGCCTTCAAGCGCAAACGTTGCATGATCCGACTCCGTCTCGGTGCGCCACTCTCGCGCAGCCGCGTTAAGGTCGGATTAACGATAAAAGCCCTTCAAATCTCTCAGCTATTCGATCCGGTCACTTAAGCCCGAACCACAATGTCGCAATGCCGAGAAAGGCGAAGAAGCCGACCACGTCGGTCACGGTGGTGACGAAAGTACCGGACGCGACGGCCGGATCCGCCTTCACCCGATCGAGCACCATCGGGATCAGGATGCCGCCGAGCGCGCCGGCCACCAGGTTCGAGATGATCGCGAGCCCGATCACGATGCCAAGCCCGGGGATCTTGAACCAGGCGACCGCAGCGACGCCTGTGATCAGGGCGAAGGCAACGCCGTTGACGAGGCCGACCAGTCCCTCGCGCAAGACGACGCGAAAGGCGTTGTTGGAGCCGAGCTCGCGCGTGGCCAAGGCGCGCACTGCAACCGTCATAGTTTGCGTCGCGGCATTGCCGCCCTGGCTCGCGACGATCGGCGCAAGCACCGCAAGCGCGACCATCTTCTCGAGCTGGCCCTCGAACAGTCCGAGCACCGAGGATGCCAGGAATGCGGTGGCAAGATTGATCAGGAGCCAGTTGAAGCGGCCCTTGGCGATGGTCCAGACGCTGTCAGAGAGCTCCTCATCGCTGGAGACGCCGCCCAGCGCCTTGAAGTCCTCGTCCGCCTCCTCCTCGATCACGTCGACGACGTCGTCGATGGTGATGACGCCGACCAGCCGGTTGTCGGCATCGACCACCGGCGCCGCGACCAGATTGTATTTGCCGAACAGGCGCGCCACTTCGGCGAGATCATCGGTGACCGAGACCCGGCGGCGGTCTTCATCGATCAGCTCAGCGAGCGGCACCGGGCGCCGCGCCCGCAACAGCGCATCCAGCGCGACCGCCCCCTGCAGATGTTGCACGCCGTCGACCGCATAGATCTCGTAGAACCGGTCCGGCAGGTTCGGCGTCTCGCGCATGTAGTCGATCGCCTGGCCCACGGTCGAATCCAGCGGCACGGCGATGAATTTACTCTGCATGCGCCGGCCGGCCGAGCCCTCCGGATAGTCCAGGCTGCGCTCGAGCACGTCGCGCTCGGACGGAGGCAGCCGGTCGAGGATTTCCTCCTGATCCTTCTCGTCGAGCCCCTCGAGCAGTTCGACGGCATCGTCGGATTCCAGCTCGCGGACGCCTTCTGCGACGGTCTCCGGCTGCAGTTCCTCGAGGATTTCCTCGCGGACGGCATCGTCGACCTCGTTCAGTGCGGAAAAATCGAAATCGGTGCCGGTCAGCTCGACCAGCCGAACCCGATCCTCCGGCGCCAGCGCCGCGATGAGGTCGCCGAGATCCGCTTCATGCAGTTCCGCAATCTCCGCACGCAGGAACGCCTCGTCCTCCGACGCAATGGCTGCGGTGATGGATTCGATGAACTCGGGCCGGATCTCGCCGTTGTCCATCCGCATGGGAGCGCGGTCGAGAACCGCTGCATCATGGGCCACGTCCAATTGTTCATCCATGGCGGGCCTCGCGGGTTTGACAGATCACGCAAACTGGTCTGAAACGTGCTTTGACGCATTACCTAATGGGCCACACGCGACGCAATCAGAAACATGCTGCCGAGGCGCCAGATGAAGAGCCAGATCGGAATTTGGGTGAACGCAGCGGCCATTCTGCTTGGGCTCGGACTTTGGCTTGGGCTGCCCCACAGCGTGGCCGCAGCGGCAACGGCGTCCGCGACCGGCGCGTCGGCCCAATGTCCGCGCGCGGGCACGCTCGGCACGTCACGTGTGCTCACCGTCGATCCCAAGATTTACCCGCGCGTCGGCTTGAAGAGCTTCCCGCAGACATTGCCGCTCCATGATCACGAGGTCGTGCTCACCTTTGACGACGGCCCCTCGCCGCCGAGGACCAACAAGGTACTGGCCGAGTTGGCCAAGGAGTGCGTGCGCGCGACCTTCTTCCTGGTCGGCGAGCCGGCTTCGGGACGAGCCTCGGTGGTGCAAAAGATCGCCGCCGAAGGGCACACGATCGGGCATCACACCTACACCCACGCCAATCTTGCGCACCTGACACCGGCACAGGCCATCCAGGAGATCGACCGCGGCATTGCCGCCGATGAGAAGGCGCTGCACGGGGTGTCGACAACCACGCCATCGACGCCCTTTTTCCGTTTTCCCTATTTCGAATCGACCCCGGCGACGCTGCAGCTGCTGCAGTCTCGCGGCATCGCCGTGTTCGGCGCGGATCTGTGGGCCGGGGACTGGAACCCGATATCGCCCGAGCAGGAACTCAAGATTCTGACCAGCCGGCTCGAACAGGATCGCAAGGGCATCATCCTGTTGCACGACCCGCAGCCGCGCACGGATGCGATGCTGCCCGCCTTCCTCCGCTATCTCAAGCAGCACGGCTACAAGGTGGTCCACATCGTGCCGCCAGCGACGAAGCAATCGGACGAGGCTGCGCAGCCGGATATCCACGCCGCTCGCGATTAATGCGTCGTTCATGCGGCGATGGCTAGTCTTTCGCGCGCGCTGCGCCACCTGTAAAGCTGCGCCGCCTGCAAATGCGCCACAACGGAAATGCAAATGCGCCCGTGGCGCCGATCGCAGGTCGCAGCTATGGCTGATCCCTGCTAGAATTTGCGCCGCTTGAGGTTGCGGCGCTGGAATGAGGATGCAAGCTGCGTGATGAGTGACAATCGTTCGGTTTGCCTCGGCAAGCGGCGTTGGAGCGCCGTCCTGGTGTGTGCGCTGCTCGGCACCAGCGCGGCAGCGGCCGCGGAGTGCCCGGGTCATCCGGATGCGCTCGGCACATCGCGCGTGCTGGTCGTCGATCCGCTTGCGCATCCGCGCATCGGCGCCATGCAGTATCGCGAGACGTTGCCGCTGCACGATCACGAGGTGGTGCTGACGTTCGACGACGGTCCGCTGCCGAAATACAGCAACCAGGTGCTGCAGGTTCTCGCCGATCAATGCGTGAAGGCGACTTTCTTCACGATCGGCCGCCAGGCCAAGGCCAGCCCGGAGGGCGTGCGCAAGCTCGCCGCCGCGGGCCACACCATCGGCACGCACAGCCAGAACCATCCGCTCTCGTTCAACAAGATGACGGTCGAGCAGTCGAAGCCCGAGGTCGATCAGGGCATCGCCTCGGTGTCGGCCGCGCTGACCGATCCCTCGGCCCTGACGCCGTTCTTCCGCGTGCCCGGCCTCTCGCGTGGCGAGGGCGTAGAGACGTATGCCGCTTCGCTCGGGCTGCAGGTCTGGAGCGCCGATTTTGTCGCCGACGACTGGCGCAATATCTCCGCCAATCGCGTCTATGAGCTCGCGATGAAGCGGCTGGAAGCGCGCGGCAAGGGCATCTTGCTGCTGCACGACATTCACGCCCGCACGGTCGCCGCGTTGCCGAAGATCCTGAACGAATTGAAGGCGCGCGGCTATCGCATCGTCCAGGTCGTGCCGGCGACGCCCGACCGGCCGGCAACGCCGACCGAGCCGCAGGAATGGCTGGTGCACCCGCACGCCGGCGAGGTTCCGGTGGCGCAATGGCCGGCGCTCCCGAGCTTCAACTTCGCCGGCTCGGTCACCCACTCGCGCGCGACGGCTGCGGATCTCGACTTGCTGTCTGCCGGACCATCCGACGATTCGTCGCTCCGGCGCGAGGCGTCCTGGCCGCAAGCGGACAACCCGTCCTCACCGGGCAAGCTCGCGACCGTGCTGCCGGTGCCCGCCGCGAACCTGTTCGCGATACCCGCGCCGATGCCGGTCGCGCCGCCTCGACGCCATCTCGCCAGCATGGCGCTTGTGCCGCCGAATCCAGCAGCCAAATCCGCAGCAAAGACCCCGGCAAAAACTTCAGCCAAGTCTGCAGCGAAGGCTTCAACAAAGTCCGCAGGCAAGCCGGCTTCGCGCGCGGTTCGTTTGGCGAGCTTGCGGAAGCGCTGACCACTACGACTTGCGCGATTGCCGCCGGCAATAACGGCCGATCAATCCGTCACGATCTTGGCAACGCACAGGATGACGACAGCGGCGAGGAAGAACAGGTCGATATAGGATTTGATCTCGCCATCGCGGCGCAAGACGCTCACGTCGGCGACCACCTGCTTGCGCGCGCCCGAGCCGCTCGGCCCCTCCCCGATCATGCCGATCAGCCGGCGCATCTCGACTTCCAACCGTTCGACCCGCGTGTAGAAATGAAACGAGCGCAGCACGATCACGCTGCGCATGCCCGCATAGAGCAGGATCAACATCGCGAGCACGGCACGGTCGTGGTACTTCTCGATGAAGTTCAGGCTCAGATAGACCATCGCCAGGAACGCGAAGTTGGAGATGGCGCGATAAATGATGGCGAGCAATCGCATCGTTCTCGTCCTGGCGCTGGTGCTTGAAGTGGCGAAGCTGCCTCGTTCTATACACGATCAGGTGAACAAATCTGCGGTAAACTCGTTCGGATCGAAGACAAACGCGCGCGGCCTGCGCTCGCGGCTTGCAAAACGACAAAGCCGCAGCCTTCAGGACTGCGGCTTTGGTGCATTGAGCACGTCAGGATCGCGCGACGCGTAGCTTCGTTGGCAGGCTTACGCCGCGAAACGCTCGGGCGCGCAGGCTGCCACATCGACGCCCGGCGACTCACCGCTCATCATCTCGGCGAGGATGCGCCCGGTCGCCGGGCCCAAGGTGAAGCCCTGGTGACCGTGGCCGAAATGCAGCCACAGGCCCTTGTGCCGGGCGGCCGGCCCGACCACCGGCAACATGTCCGGCATGCACGGCCTTGTGCCGAGCCACGGCTCCGGTTCGACCGGCTTGCCGAGATCCATCAGTTGCCGCGCAGCGCGCTCCGCCTTGGCCAGCTGCACCGGCGTCGGCTTGGCGTCCGGGCCCGACAGCTCGGCACCGGTGGTGATGCGCACACCCTTGACCATCGGGTTCATCAGATAGCCGAAGGCCGCATCGCGCAGCGGCAGATCGAGCGGCGCGCCGCCGGCGTAGTGCCGGTGATAGCCGCGCTTGCGCACCATCGGAATGTCGTAGCCGAAGCGCTTCAGGAATTCGGGCGACCATGGCCCGAGCGCCACCACCGCAGCTTCGGCATCGATCTGCCCCTCGCTGGTCCGCACCGACCAGCCGCTACCGGTCTGTGCCAGGCTCGTCGCATCGCCGTGAATGAATTTGCCGCCGCGGCGGATGAACAGATCGGCATAGGATGCGACCAGCCCGCCCGGATCTGACACGGTCCACGGCTCCAGCCACTGCAGCCCGCCAAGCCCGCTGTCGGTGAGCCCCGGCTCGGCCTGCGCGAGCTCGCGCGCGCTGAGCACCCTGAACTTGACGCCGAAGGCGTCGTGCACCGCTTCGGCCTCTTTGACCTCCTTGTCGAACTGCGCCTGCTGGCGATGGATCACCCGGAAGCCGTCCCGACGCACCAGATTGCCGGCACCCGCTGCCGCAATCAGCGGCTCATGCTCGGGCGCGGCGCGCCCGATCAGCCGCGCGTAGGTCTGCGCGATCTGCTCGTGCCGCTTCGGAAACGAGTTCCACCAATACTGCAGCAACGGACGCATATGATACGGCAGCGCCAGCAGCTCGTAATGCACGTCATTGGTGCTACCGGTCGCAATGTCGAACAGGCCGCTGATGTCGTGCGGCATCGCGTAGGGGCGCACGGCCTCGCTCTGGATGATGCCGGCATTGCCATAGCTGGTCTCGCGGCCGGGCTCCTTGCGGTCGACGAGCGCGACCGACCAGCCGCGGCTTTGCAGATGCAAAGCCGTTCCGACACCCACCATGCCGCCGCCGAGAACGATCGCGTTTTTCATGGTCGAAACTCCCGCTTATTTCCGTTCGGCCGCGATGATCGTGATCTCGATCTTGGCATCCAGCATCAGCTTGGCTTCCACCGTGGTGCGCACCGGCAGCGGATCCTGGAAATGCTTGCGATAGGCCGCATTGAACGCCGCAAAATCCGAGCGGTCGGCCAGGTAGACGGTGCAGGACACCACGTCCTGCAGCGACAGCCCCTCGTCCGCGAGCGTCTCGCCGATCAGTTGCAGCGTGAGGTCGGTCTGCGCGGTGATCCCTTCGGGAATCGTGCCGTCGTCCGCGCGCGGCACTTCGCCTGACAGGAACACGAGGCCCGCGGCGCGGCGCACCAGCGAGAACGGATATGAGGGCGGAACGGACATCTTTGTCTCCTATGTGTCTTTCGTCAGTCTTGCGGATGCCGCGAGCGCACGCGTCATCCATGTGGCGACGGCACCGCGCGCCGTCAGTCCCAGATCGGTCCCGGGATCAATCCCAGGACTTGAAGCCCGGCGCTGACGACAGCGGCGGTGCGGCGGCGAGCTTCGCGAGGTCCGGCTTCGGCCGGCCCAGTTCGGGATCTTCAGCGAAGGCTGCTTCGAGCGCTGCGGCCACGCTGAGCACGCGCGCATCGCCGCCGCGGGGGCCGACGATCTGCAGACCGAACGGCAGGCCGGCTTCGTCCACGCCGAGCGGCAGGCACAGCGCGGGATGGCCGGTCAGCGTCACCGCATAAGCGAGCGCGAGCCAGTGGAAGTAAGACCGCGTCGGCGCGCCGTCGATCTCGGTCGGATAGAGCTCCGACCACGGCCGCGGCGACAGCGTGATCGCGGGGCTGACCAGCACGTCGAAACGTTCGAAGAAGCTCTGGTAGGCGCGATAGATCCGGGTCTGGACGGCCGCGGCCTTGGCGTAATCGTCGAGGCTGTAGCGCAACGCCTCTTCGACATTGGCGCGGACATTGGGGCCGAGCATCTCCGGCCGCTCGCGAAAATTCTTGCCGTGGTTGGTCAGGAACATCGAGGCGCGCAACACCGCGAAAGCCTCGTCGGCGCCGGTGCAGTCGGGCGAAGCCTCTTCGCAACCTGCAAACAGCGGCGCCATCCGCTTGACGCGCTTGGTGAGCACGCGGCGAACGGCTTTCTCCGTTGGCGCAAAGCCGAAATCCTCGGTAAAGGCGAGTCGCAGCTTGCCGAGATCGATCGGCGCCGGCGGCGTCCAGCGCCCGAGCACGCCGCGAATGGGCTCGTTCGGCAGCGTGTAGGCGAGCGGATCGCGGCTGTCGTCGCTTGCCATCGCCGCCAGCATCAGCGCGGCGTCGGCGACGTTGCGTGCCATCGGTCCATCGGTCGACAGGCACGACCAGCCATGGGCGCGCTTCTCGCTTGCGACCAGGCCATAGGATGGCCGCATGCCGACGATGCCGCAGAAGGCAGCCGGATTACGCAGACTGCCGCCGGTGTCCGAACCGGACGCCAGCGGCGCCATGCCGCAGGCGAGCGCGGCCGCCGAGCCCCCGGAGGAGCCGGCCGATGAGCGCATCGGATCGAACGGATTGCCGGTGGCACCGAACACAGGATTGCGGGTATTAGCGCCGGCGGCCCATTCCGGCGTGTTGGTCTTGCCGAAAATGATCGCGCCTGCCGCACGCAGCCGCCCGATCGAGGCCTGATCGGCCGCCGGAACATGGTCGGCAAACAGCGGGCTGCCGTAGGTGGTACGCAGGCCCGCGGTGTCCTGGGTGTCCTTGATCAGCACCGGAAGGCCGTGCAGCGGCCCGCGATCCTCGCCCTTGAGCAGCTCCGCTTCCGCCGCCTTTGCGGCGCGGGCCGCCCCCTCTTCATCCAGCGTCACCACCGCATTGATGGCGGGATTGATGGCGGCAATGCGCGCCAGGCAGGCTTCGAGCAGCTCGACCGGCGACACGGCCCGGCCCTTGAGCTGCTGCATCAGATCGACGGCAGTTTGATCGCAAATCGATTCCACGGCACTTCTCTTTCCAAAACTGAAAACTATTTAGCATAAGCGAAACGAAATGCATGGCACGAAAATGCCGCATCCTGCCGGCAATTCTGCATGAATAAGAGGCTAGTCCGGCAGCTGATTGAAATTCCGACAGATTCGCGCGAGAGTCGGACCGGGCAAGCGACGCAATCCAAGAGCCGACCAAGATACGATCCGCTAAACGATTTTTCCGAAAGATGGATATGGCAGATACCGCTGTGAACGAGCCAAATGCGGCCGAGGGTCCGCATTCCCAGCTTGGGCAGTGCCTCAAGGCGGCGCGCCAGGCCCGGGGGCTGACCTTGAAGCAGGTGGCGGAAAAGACCGGGATGGCGCTCTCGACCCTGTCCAAGGTCGAAAACGGCCTGATGTCGCTGACCTACGACAAGCTGTTGCAGCTCACCTCCGGCCTGAAGATGGACATCGCCGAACTGTTCAGCCCGGTGGCGCCGCGGCCCGAGCCCGGCCGTGCCGTGACTGCCCGGCGCAGCATCAGCCGCGTCGGCCAGGGCCAGGTCGTCAACACAAAGTTCTACACCTACACCTATCAATGCACCGACCTGATCGGAAAGCGCATGGTGCCGATGCTCGCCGAGGTGCGCGCCCGCACCTTGGATGAGTTCGGCCCACTGTTGCGCCATAGCGGCGAGGAATATTTCATGGTGACCCGCGGCATGATCGCGGTGCACACCGAGTTCTACGCGCCGGAGATCCTGCACGAGGGCGACGGCATCTACATCGACAGCACCATGGGCCACGCCTACCTCAACGCCGGCGAAGCCGACTCGGCGCAAGGCGTCTGCCTCTGCACCAGCGAAACGCCCGACCTGTTCGAACAGCTGCATCGGATTGCAAGCCGCGACGCCGAGGCGTGAGGCGGCTTTACCTCTTCGGGACCTCTTCTTGACGCGGTCTTGTCAAAGCGACCTCGCAGCGCGCGATGGCCGACGCGACATGATCGCGCTACAATGGCTCGCCGTCACGCCTTCCAGCTCAGATGGACGAGAGGTGCGCCGATGCCGCGACCGGGAATCACGGGCCACGACGATTGGGTCGTCACCGAAGCGCTCGCCACCGCACTCGTTGCGCTGGAGCAGCTCCCGGAGAAGCACCAACCGCGGGTGCATATGGACGAGCTGCGGAAGCTCTTGGCCAACGGCCGCACACCCGACGCCGTCAAGCTGCGTCTCGCCCAGGCCAAGTGCCGACTCTGTCCCGGCCGCGACCCGCTGACCATCTACGATGAATACGGCATCGACAGCGATGCCTATGGGTAGGCACTATCTAGCTAATTCCGATTTTATGCCCCTCCCCCTGAAACGCATACTATGCGCGCGCCCGCCGTAAGCGGCCAGCTTGCCGATCTCTGGGCGAATGTGAGGAATTCTCCATGGGCAAAGAAACACTTCGACCAGCAGCCTGCATGAGCAAGAAGCCCGGATGAGCGGAGCGACATGCGGGGGATGCAATCCCGGATGTCGCTCCGCTCATCCGGGCTACGCTTGCTCGTGAACCGGAGCGGAGTTAATTGCCCATTTGCGCCAATCTACGCGGCCCGGTCCTTCTCTGCGTTTTCCTGTACGGTGGCCGCGGCTTCTTCCACCCCTTTATCGTAACTGCCCGCAAATCTCTCGATACTGTCGGCCCACATTCTCAGCATCGCGATTTGAAAGTGCATCACTGGCTTTAAGACATTCATGCCGACTGCCGCGACTGCGGCGATGCGCCTTTGTGGATCGAGCGCGAAGCGGTTTGCCTGGGGCGCATTGTCTGCCATGCTGTTAGCTCCTCTCCTTCCGTGGTGTGACCTCACTCGACGTGTCGAGCTGTGCGCTGCGTGATTCCAGGCACTCGGCCAGGATTCGATCCGCCGCCACTCTCGCAAATCCGTCCTCATGAAATTCATCCAGCTTCTTCAAGTAAGCGACTGCCGCGATTTGCAGGACCTCAAAATCCTCTGCGCCGGCATCGCGAACGTCGGCGATGTAGCGATAGAGGGCAGAACGCACGCTGTCGTTCTCGTCAATATCGCTATGCAGCAGCAAGTAGTTCCGCCACGCGAACGCACACGCTCCTTCCACTGCGTGAGAATTCATGGGCACCTCCCAAAGTCAGAGAAAGACTAACTACCCGTTTCGTTCCGCAGGCCTCTCGGATGTAACGCCGTTCCGTCAGTGCGGCGCAAACGGGTTTGCGCATTGGCGACGTCGAGCGGGTGAACACAGCATCATCCGACGGCTGGCAGATCGAGTATTCATCGGAGATCGAATTTCATCAACACCGACGGGCGGTTCATGATTACCGCACGCAAGCATGATAGATGGAAGAGCTTTTGCATATGACGATCGACTGCGTACTGACGGTGGATCACGCAACGCCGATCTGATCTACACGCCGCCACGTATTCGCCCGTGACTTGACGATCTCGCAATCGGAAATGCGCCGAGTTCCTCTTCACGTCGCGCAAACATCGGCTAGACGCATGTAAACCCGTACTTACCCGGTGGCAGGGAACCCCGATCAGTCATGCTGTTGACGCATTCGCTGTCTTAGTCGGTGAGAACTAAGAACCCGTGCGCGAACCACCCAAGGTTCCCACAACGGTTCCATCGCCTGTACTGGCGAATGCGCAAAAAGAACAGTGCGAGTCCGACAACGCTCCCGCGTTCGCTCGCTCCTGTTTTGCGGCACTCGGAACCGGACGATCAAGAAAAACAGTCAAGGAGTTCTGATGGTGTTTCGCTCCAGCGCCGCCATTTGCGGCGCCGTAGTGGCGCTTGCCGTTTCCGTCACCACTGCCCGAAGCGATGAAATCGGTGCAGTTCATTCAAAGGCCGTTGTCAACGCCGCGTCCGGGGATGCGATCGTTGGCGCAGCATCCATGTACAATCCATTCCGGCCCGGATGGCGGGAGGGCAGCCGGAACACGGCCTCCGGCGAGCGCTACAATCCGTCTGCGTGGGCGGCTGCTATCAAGACGAGCCTGCGTCAGAAATTTGGTGGGGTCCATTATGGCACCAAGCCGAAATATGCGCTCGTTGAAGCTGTCGGCAAGAAGGTCATCGTCAAGATCAATGACGTCGGGCCACTCACGCCCGGCCGCATCATCGATCTCAACGAGCGAACAATGCGCCACTTCGATCCAAGCCTGCAGCGCGGAGTCATTCGTGACGTAACAGTGAGGCCGCTTGTCGGGGATGACTGGACCCCGGGACCGGTTGGCTGAGCATCGCAGCAAGTAGCCAGCATGAGCGTAGCGACATGCGGGGATGCAATCCCGGATGTCGCTACGCTCATCCGTGCTGCGCTTGCTGCGAAGCAGCGAGCACCGCCGTCCCGCCACGCCGGAAGCGCCTCGATGCCCTTCTCACGGCGGATGTTCAAGGCAATGCCGCCTTTGGCGCCGAGCCGACCGCCCGTCGGGCAAATCGGCTTCATGATGACGGCCGCGCAAGTGCGCGATCACGCTGTCCATCCGTGCGCTTGTCGACGCACGAACCGCCAGCCGCGCGTGCGCCGAAAAATTCATTTCGCACGCCGGCTCAAGCGGATCGCGCGTGCGTGCCCTCCCGGTGCCAATTTTTCACTTTCGTTTTATCAGAAATCATGCTTGTATAGCGCCGTCCCGCCTCGCTCGAGGGGCGTATCGCGATCGTCACGAACGTTGAGCGCGGGATGCGATGGGCGTGTCGGTGTTGCAGCATGGTCTTTCATGCCCACGAACAACATCGATGCGCACGGTCAAGTCGCGCGGTCCCGATACCCCGACGCTGGTATCACCGCGCAACGCGTTTAACGCGTTGTCGCGTAGGCGACGAGGCTTTGCCTCGCACGGAGGTGGCCAACAAGCCCGGCGCACCAGGGAGAACGCGAAGCAGCCGTTAAAACCATTGTGCAGGGAAGGCCGGTGTACGGCCGTACCTGTGGTGACTGCCGCCTGCTTTCTTTTCTGCAGGCGGGCCATGGGTGCAGGCCTTGCATCCGGCCTTCCCTGCGCCCTCGCCTTTCGAGGGCCAAGCCGATCGGCAAAGCTCGGACGCGATCGCGCCGCGAGGCCGCGGCGTCACGCCCGGCGAACGTGCCAAGAGGATTTCGGATGGACAAGCTCTGGCGCGCGTGCACGGACTCGAATTCCCAAGGCACTCCTTCTCAAGGTTCTACTTCCCAGGACCTTACTTCCCAGAGCTTTCAACACGACGACGTCAGCGCCGTGACTCAGCGCATCTCAGCTCCCCTGCCCTTGCGCGAGCCGCCACATCTCTTCCGCCGTCGGCGTCAGCCGCATCTGCGGCCGGAACAGCCGCACCGCCACTGGTATCTCCCAGGATGCATCGGCCAACGGGACGAGCCGGCCGGACTTCAGATCATCCTCCACCAGCGTCGCAGGCAACCAGGCGATACCGCGTCCATCCAGGCACAAGGCGCGCAGCGCGCCGGCGAGATCCGCGGTCAGTGCCGGTGCCGTCAACAGCCGCGGCAATCGCGCACCGAGCACGCCGCGCAGGATCCGTCCCAATCCGGAGCCCGCACCATACGCCAGCCGCGGCGCCTCCGAGAGTGGCGCTGCTCGGCCGGCCATCAGGCCCGGCGCCGCGCAGGGGATCAGCCGGTCGCTCGCGACCACCGCCGATTCAAATTCGCTCGCTGGCAGGCGCAGCGGCACCTCGTCATGCACATGACAGAGCATGAAATGCGCGCGTCCGTCGAGCAGCAGCGTCTCGACCGCATTCAGCGTGTCCGAGGTCAGCTGCACGCAGCAGATCAGGCCTGCGGCCTCCAGCCGCTTCAGCCAGGGCGGAAAGAAGATCAGCGACAGCGCATGCGTTGCCGCGATCCGGATCGTCGCCGCTTCCGCCGCCGCCGCCTCGCGCACATGCGCGCGGGCATCGGCGATACGCCGGATCAGCATCGCCGCGAGCGGCTGGAATTCACGCCCCGCCGCGGTCAGCTGCACCGGCTGCGTCGCGCGGTCGAACAGCGTCACCCCGGCCCACTCTTCCAGCGCGCGGATGCGGCGGCTGAAGGCCGGCTGGGTGAGATGCCGCGCTTCGGCGGCGCGCGAGAAATTGCCGGTGCGGGCAAGCTCGAGATAATCCTCGAGCCAGATCAGCTCCATGGTTGGTTCCTGAGCGCATGTCACGGCTGATGCCGTTTGCACCTCGCCTGATAGGAAATCGGCATTGGCATCGTCAGCGGATTGCCGCCACATCCAGGTTTGCAACCCGGAGGCTCACCTTGCGTATCGTCGACATCCGTGAACGGACCTATCCCATCGCATCGCCCATCGCCAACGCCTACATCGATTTCAGCAAGATGACCCTGAGCCTCGTGGCCATCATCACGGATGTGATCCGCGATGGCAAGCCGGTGGTCGGCTATGGGTTCAATTCCAACGGCCGCTACGGCCAGGGCGCGCTGATGCGCGAACGCTTCATCCCCCGCCTGATGGAAGCTGAGCCCGCGAGCCTGCTGAACCAGGCCGGCGACAATCTGGACCCGCACAGGATCTGGGCCACCATGTTCCGCAACGAGAAGCCGGGCGGCCATGGCGAGCGCTCGGTCGCGATCGGCACCATCGACATGGCGGTGTGGGACGCGACCGCGAAGATCGCGAACAAGCCGCTGTTCCAATACCTGGCGGATGCCCACGGCCGCGCGGCCAATCCGAAGGTCTTCGTCTATGCCGCCGGGGGCTACTACTATCCCGGCAAGGACAACAGCAAACTGAAGGACGAGATGCAGAGCTATCTCGACCGCGGCTATACGGTGGTGAAGATGAAGATCGGCGGCGTGCCGCTGAAGGACGATCTTGGTCGCATCGAAGCCGTGCTCGGCCTACTGCCTGCAGGCTGCCGGCTCGCGGTGGATGCCAACGGCCGGTTCGACCTGACAACCGCGATCGACTACGCCAAGGCGCTCTCGGCCTACGATCTGTTCTGGTACGAGGAGGCCGGCGATCCGCTCGACTACGAACTGCAGGCAGAGCTCGCGCAGCATTATGCGAAGCCGATGGCCACCGGCGAGAACCTGTTCAGCCACCAGGATGCACGCAACCTGATCCGCTACGGCGGCATGCGCAAGGAGATCGACTGGCTGCAGTTCGACTGCGCGCTGAGCTATGGCCTCGTCGAATATCTGCGCACGCTGGAGATGCTCAAGTCGTATGGCTGGTCGGCGTCGCGCTGCATCCCGCATGGCGGCCACCAGATGTCGCTCGCCATCGCGGCGGGCTTGGGTCTCGGCGGCAATGAATCCTATCCCGACCTGTTCCAGCCGTTCGGCGGCTTCCCCGACAATGTCCGGGTGGAGAACGGTCACGTCGCCCTGCCGCCGCTGCCCGGCATCGGCTTCGAAGGCAAGGCCGATCTTTACCAGGTGATGTCCGAGCTCAGCGCCTGACATCCCCCTGCCCCGGCGCCGGGCTCGAGCATGACCATAAGAACACCAAAGGAAGGAAACGCCATGTCGGCGATCTCAGTTGAAGCAGGGACGGCACGCCAACCGATCCTCGGTCCGCTCTGGCTGCAGGTCCTGGTCGGCGCCGTCATCGGGATCCTGTTCGGCATCGCGGCGCCGAAGGCCGCCGCAGACACCGCACTGCTTGCGGAGGGTTTCGTCAAGCTGATCCGGATGCTGCTTGCGCCGGTCATCTTTCTCACCGTCGTCGTCGGCATCGCGCGCATGGGCAACCTGCGCGAGGGCTTCGTCACCTTGGCGGCGACGCTTGCGACCATGAACACGATCCCGCTCGCGGGCATCGTGCTCCTGCTCGGCGTCGATCGGTTCGTGAACCCGCCCCGCGCTCTGATCAACGTGATCGGCAATAGTCTCGGCACCATCGTGGTCGCGCTCTGGGAGAACGATTTCGATCGCGCCAAGGCGGGAGACATCGAGCGGCAGCCGCAAGCGCGGCCTAGAGCATCGTGAGATGAACGATGCCGTCCTCGACCTCACCACGCGAGAGCCTTTCACGCGCAGCACGCTCGAACTCCGTCCGATGCTTGTGAAGATAGCTCAACGCCTGCTGCTGCGTCTGGAACGTGGTCTTGAGGCGGCACATTTGCCGGACGGAACCTACTGCCAGCACGAAGCTGATCGATTGCGCGCCACGTTCGACCTCCGGCACGATCCGCACCGTTTTCGTCATGCAGCCGTCTCCTCAGCTTGCGACAGAGTGTCGGCTTCCAGTTGCGGGCAGACTGTCGTCAAGTCCCGCGCTGTCTTATGTCACAATTCGGGTCTTGCGTCGCTTCTTTACGGCTTTGGGAAGCGCGTCAGGCTTTTGGGCCTCTTCAGCCTCTTTTGCCTCCCGCAACGCGCGAAGACGCTGCATGTTCTGACGAATCTCGACGGCGCGCTTCTCCACGTCAGCCATCGCTCGCGCCCCCTCCTCACGCGCCAAACGCTGCCGGTCGGCGCGTGCAATCGCTTGGGCAGAGGGTTCGCTCGGCTTCTTGCCACTCATCGCTCATCCGGATTCGCAACAAGCCAAACCCGCTCAATCCCGGGATCGAGCGGGCAACACGGCCATTTCAGTACATCCGTGAAATGGCGTAGCGGCTTAAGCCAGCGACAAATTCTCGGCGCTGACCTTGCCGCGCATCTTGTCGGTCTTGAGCTCGAACGAGACCTTCTGGCCCTCGGCGAGGCCGGAAAGACCAGCCCGCTCGACGGCAGAGATGTGCACGAAGACATCGCTTCCACCATCGTTAGGCTGGATAAAACCAAAGCCCTTCTGGCCATTGAACCACTTAACAGTACCTGTCGGCATTTTCTTCTCCAAAGAGCAATCGCGCGACGTCACGCGATTCAGATTCAACTGGTCGGATGTCTTCGGGAAGGGCCCGCAGGCGCATTCAAAAAGGCACAGCGGCTAATCGAATGCTGCCAATGTAGGCGCTTTCGCGATAAAGAACAAGTGCGCCGGGAACAAAACCTGAGGTGTGCAAGCGAGCTCAAGATCAAAAGAAGGCAGCCTCCCCTGTTCAAGCGCCGGTCCGGGTCTTATGTCTATAGGCTGACAGGCGGGACGACGATGACTGAACCGAAATTGGAGGTTCCCGCCGAGCTGCGCGCGCTCGCGGAGAAAACGATCGAACAGGCCGAACAAGCCTTCGCGCTGTTGTTCGATGCGGCGCGAAGATCCGCGGCAGCGAGCGCAACATCGACGGCTGAGCTCACACGCCAGGTGCTTGCGTTCTCCGAAGAAAGCCTGCGGATCGGCTTCGAGCACGCACGAAAGGTGGCCTCGACCGACAGCCTGCAGGATATCGCCAACGCTCAATCCGATCTTGTCAAGCGCCAGATTGCCGGTGCCGAGCATCATATTCGGGAGCTCGCACGGACGAGCGGATTCGACGACAAGACCTGATGCACTAAAGCCGGCCTTTCGGTGGCGATCACCGCAAAGCCGATCGAACTTCGGAGTCCGGACACCAGGTTCGACTGATTTGTGTTCGACTGATTTGTTCAGCGTCAATCCAACTTTAGGGAGCAATTTGCGTGCAGGTATTTGTTCGAGACAACAACGTCGATCAGGCGCTTCGTATTCTGAAACGGAAGATGCAGCGCGAAGGCGTATTCCGGGAAATGCGCCGCAAGCGCTTCTACGAGAAGCCGTCTGACAAGACCGCAAGACAGAAGTCCGAATCCATCCGGCGACGCCACAAGCTTGCGCGCAAGCAGGCCATTCGCGACGGACTGATCGCGGCTCCGGCAAAGAAACGCCCGACCGCCGGCAAGAGCGGCGCGGGAGTGCCTGCCGTTGCGGCTGCAGCGCCGCGCCAGACCTGACAGAGAAGCCGTCCTTTCAGAGCGAGAGACCGGCGGAGCCGACGTTCAGGAGCTGGGATATGGCCGTGACGAGCTGGGCCGGCGCAAAGGGCTTCTGCACCAGGATGCTGTTGGGGACTCCCTGCGAGCCCCATTGATCGGCAGCATCACCGCAGATGTAGACGACAGGAAACGCCGGAGCGATTTCACGCACCTGCCTTGCGAGATCCCATCCGCTCATTGGGCCTTTGAGGTTCACGTCCGTGACGAGCGCACGATAATTCACAACGCCGCTCGTGAGCAGCACCAGCGCTTCATCCGCGGCGACGGACACCGTCAGGTCGAACCCGGCATCGGTCAGGGCGTCCTTGAGGAAGTCGTGCAAGGCCTCTTCGTCTTCCACCAGCAAAATGACAGGCAACTCGTCCACGATTGCTCCCCCGACCCGACGAAGCGGCCTCGCCTGGTGACACCGATGTCCGTCACTGCCAGCCCCCTCCGGTCCGAACCTCGGGAGCTATCGCCCGTCCCCGCCCCGCAGCACGTCGGGCGCTGTCGCCGACATGTCTGCGTGCGGATTCTCATCGATCCGAGCCTTCATTTCGGCGGCCTTCTCAACAAGGACAGCCGACAGCCCCGGATCGCTGGTGGACTTCGCGAACTGCAAGAGCATTGCAACTTGATGGGCAAGATATCTTCGACCGAGCACGGTGACCTTCCAGCGAGCGGCAACCCCAAGCACCCGGAACGCGGAAGGACCGCGTTTCGTTCCGAAAAAATGTTCAAAATGAGGAGGCCGCAGGAAACGCGTGGCGCGGACCGCGTCAGAAGTTCCCACGGCGAGTGCGGCGAACTTGAAGTTCCCCGAGCAATGGTCTGCGCCTCCTCATCAGACACCAGAGCTAAAAATCACATACAATCAATGGATTGCCGGAATTATTCGCTTCCAAAGGCCGCAAGCGAGCCTGCCCTGAGACAATACGAGCTTCGGAGACGGAACACTCGTACCGCTCTCCGAAGTCCGCGCCGGATGTTGTGCCCCCGCATGACCGGCGCGCCGGGGCGCCGCGCTCTGCGCAGCCGGCAGCCGAACTACACAGTTCGCTTTTCGCTGCCGCCGCCGATCTTCGTGGCAACGAGGTAGGCGAGCGGCATGGCTATCACGAAGCCGGCTAACGCCGCGAGAGGTATGATCTTGATCGGATTTGCGCCGAGCCCCTGCATCGCCAGCACCGCGGTGACTGCGCTGCCCGCAAGCACCGTACCCAGCATGATCCAAATGAGACTAGCTACCTTGAGCATGTGTCATTCTCCGGATTTCGAAAGCGACTCTTGAGGCCTTCAATGCTCGCCCTGCAGCCCGTGCCGAGCATTGATTTGGAACAATCGCTGTGATGGATCGATCAGTTCGTGCTCGGCTGACAGCTCATCGCTCGCCGCCCCGAGACGAGCTGCCGCGCTGGACCACTTTGCGACCCTATGGCAAAGCCACAGCCGGCCCGACTGCCGGACCCAGAACTGGAGGAGACCATGTCCTATCCCATCGCCACCGATGTGAAGCCGACGGTGACGGGCTTCTTCGATCCGGACACCAGCACGATCAGCTATGTCGTAAAGGATCCGCAATCGGCGTCATGCGCGATCATCGATCCCGTCATGGACATCGACTACGCGGCCGGACGGATCAGCTTCAAATCTGCCGACATCCTCATTGATCACGTCAAACGCAACGGCCTGCGGCTCGAATGGCTGATCGAGACCCATGCGCATGCCGATCACTTGTCGGCCTCGCCCTACATCCAAAAAAGCCTTGGCGGAAAAATCGGAATTGGCGACCACATCCTGACGGTCCAGGACACGTTCGGGAGGGTCTTCAACGAAGGCACGGAGTTTCGCCGGGACGGCAGCCAGTTCGACGGGCTGTTCAAGGACGGCGAGACCTATGCGATCGGCAGCCTGACCGGCTTCGTTATGCACACACCGGGACACACGCCGGCCTGCGCCACCCACGTGATCGGTGACGCTGCTTTCGTGGGCGACACTCTGTTCATGCCCGATGGCGGGACTGCACGGGCTGACTTTCCCGGAGGCGACGCCCGCATCCTGTTTCGCTCGATCCGAAAGATCCTGCACACGTTGCCGCAGCAAACCCGGCTGTTCATGTGCCACGACTATGCGCCGAATGGGCGCGAGGTCCGTTGGGAGACCACCGTGGCCGAAGAGCGGACGCGCAACATCCATGTCCGGGACGGCGTGACCGAGGATGATTTCGTTGCCATGCGCGAGGCGCGCGACAGGACCCTGGCCATGCCGCGGCTGATCATCCCCTCGCTTCAGGTCAACATCCGTGCGGGCCACTTGCCTCCGCCCGACCCAAGCGGCAAGACCTTCTTGAAAGTACCGATCAACGCTCTCTGACGCCGTGCGCGCCCGCAGAAACCAAAACACGACTCATCAGGATCCTGCTCTCGCCGTCCTCGCCGCGATCTGCTGCAGCGCCCAGCGCGCGTTCTTGCGGACGTCAGGATCGGCATCGTTGGCAACCAGCGCGAGATACGCCCCGCCCTCGGCATGAGCGATCTCGCCGAGCGCGGCGGCCGCCTCCTTGCGCAGGTTCGCCTGCTCATGCGTGATGCATTGACCTATTGGGCGCACCGCCTGCTCGATTTTCATCCGGCCGAGACTGCGGATGGCCTTCAACCGCACTTGCCAGAACGTGTCGGCAAGGCAGGCGATCAGTTGATCGGCAGCCAATGCGCCGTTGGCGTTGAGTCCCAGTGTCTCGGCAGCCATCTCCCGCACCATCCAGTCCTCGTCCTTGAGCGCCCGTGTGATGGTTTCCGCCGCGGGTTTCATCTGCGAGAACGCCAACGCACTGACCGCTCCGCGCCGCACATGAGCGTCAGGATCGTGGATCAGCGCGGTCAGCGCGGGAATGGACTCCTCAAGCTTCAAAAACCCGATCACGCCGATCGCCTGCACACGCACTGCCGCATCCTGATCCTGGAGCGCTTCCAGCGCTGGCTTCAGCGTGTCTTTGCGGCGCAACTCCTTCAACGCCCGCAAGGCCCCCATGCGAACAAACGCGTGAGGATGTTTGACGAGGGGCAGGATGACGTCCGCAGAGGCCGGGTCCTTGAACTCGGCCAGGCTATCGGCCGCGACCGAGGCAACGATCCTTTCGGGATCGACCAGCAGTTTCACCAACGCGCTTGCCGCCCCCGGGCCGTCGAACTCCCCAAGCGCCATCGCGACCTGCTGGCGCACGCCGGAGTCGGGATCGGATACCATATTGGCAAGGTAAGCGACCGCGGCGGGATCGCCGGAATGACCGAGCGCGATAATGGCGACCCGCCGTTCGGCCGGATCGGCCGCCTGCAACCGCTCGTCGGCATCCTCAAGATTGTCATAAGACTCGAAGGGGCTCGACATGTTCACCTCAACAGATAGGGAATGTTGACGGTGACAGCACCGGTCGGGCAGTCGGCCTCGCACGGCATGCAGTACCAGCATTCGTCATAGGCCATGTAGGCCTTGCCGGTCATATCGCTGATCCTGAGCACGTCGAGCGGACAGACGTCGACGCAAACGGTGCAGCCTTTATCGGCGATGCACTTGGCGTCGTCGACGACCACCGGCACCGAGGTTTGATATGTTGCAAGCGGCATTTTCAAACTCCTATCTGTGGCCGGTCGTCGTTCACGACGCTGACGCGGATGCGCTGCTTGTCGTACAGATCTTTTTCGTCGTCCGCGATCGGCACCACATAAGGTTCGACGGCGCGCTTCTCGCTGGTCATCTTGCCGTCCTGCTTGCTAAGCAGCGTGTGGCAGAACCAGTTTTCGTTGTCCTTTTCGGGAAAGTCCGTGCGCCAGTGATAGAGGCCCCAGCGACTTTCCTCACGGAACAGCGAGGCATGCGCCGCCATGTCGGCACAATCCATGATCGACTGTACTTCGAGCGTACGCAGCAGCTCATGCGCGTTGCGCGCGATCATGCGCTCCTGCATATCTTCACGCACCTCGGCGAGCCGCCGCATGCCGAGCTCATATTTGCGCGTGACCTTTGGCGGTTGCAGATAATCGTTGACCAGTCGGCGGGTCTTGTATTCGATCTGGTTCGGCGGAATCCCGTCGTCGCGCTTGGTCGGTGCCAGGACACGATTGCGCTCCATTGCGACCTCCTCGGCATCGAAATCCGCGAAGTCGTGGCTGTCTGCGAATTCCATCGCATCGATACCGGCGAACGAACCGTTGGTGAAGGCGCCGAGCATGTAGTTGTGCGGCACGCTCGCCATATCGCCGGCGGCATAAAGGCCCGACACCGTGGTACGGGCATTTTCGTCGACGAATACGCCCGAGGCGCTGTGGCCGGAGCAAAAGCCGATCTCGGAGATATGCATCTCGATCGACTCGTTGCGATAGTCGACGCCCCGCCCCTCTTGAAACAAACCGCGGGTCGGCCGCTCCACCTTGTGCAAGGTCTGCTCGATCTCCTCGATGGTTTTGTCATGCAGATGCTTCAGCTGCAGGAAGACCGGGCCCTTGCCGGACAGCAGTTCGTTATAAAACTCCAGCATCATCTGCCCAGACCAGTAGTCGCATTCGATGAAGCGCGAGCCCTCGTTATTGGCGGTGTACGCCCCAAACGGACCGGCAACATAGGCGCAGGCAGGTCCGTTATAATCCTTGATGAGCGGATTGATCTGGAAACATTCGAGATTCGCGAGCGCCGCGCCTGCGTGATAGGCCATGGCATAGCCGTCGCCGGAATTGGCGGCATTCTCATAGGTGCCGAACATGTAGCCCGAGGTCGGCAGGCCGAGCCGGCCGGCAGCTCCCATGCAGAGGATGACTGCCTTGGCCTTGATGACCAGGAACTCGGCCGTACGTGTGTTGACACTGATCGCACCGGCCACGCGGCCGTCGGCCGATTTGAGCAACCGCGTCGCCATGTAGCGATTCGAGATCAGGATGCGGGCGCGGCGGAGCTGGCGATATAGCACCTTCTTGACGGTCTCGCCATTCGGCATCGGCAGCACGTAAGTACCAATGTGGTGGACCTTCTTGACGGCATAATCGCCGTTCTCGTTCTTGAGAAAACGGATACCGAAACCATCGAGTTCCTCGATGATCTTGTAACAGTTCTGGGCGTATTTATAGACCGCTCTCTGATCGACGATTCCGTCATTGGCGATCGTGATCTCTTTCGTGTACTGCTCCGGTGTCGCATAGCCCGGAATGACCGCGTTGTTGAGCCCGTCCATGCCCATCGAAATCGCGCCAGAGCGCTTGACGTTGGCCTTCTCGAGCAGCACGACGTTGGCCTTCGGATTTTTCAGCTTGGCCTTCAGCGCCGCCATCGGGCCGGCGGTTCCGCCGCCGATCACCAGCACGTCGCAGGGAACCTCTGAAATTCCATCGACGATCCGATCGAGTGCCATCACTTGCTCCTGGTTCGCCGGCATATCCGGCGCCTCTGCGTCAGCTTTGTTCAGACCGATACTCAGCGATAGCAATTAGTTGTCGCCGCACGCGGATTTTGGTCGTCTTGGCTCACCGTTCGACAAACGCCTTCTCGATGACGAAATGCCCGGGCTCGCTGTGGCTGCCTTCGATAAATCCGCGCTCCGTGAACATCGCGTGCAGCTCTTCGAGCATCGCCGGACCGCCACAGAGCATGATGCGGTCGGTGTCGCGATCAAGGCCGCCCTGCTCGATGTCGGAGAACAGCTCACCCGACGCCATGAGATCGGTGATGCGGCCGCGATTGCGGAATGGCTCGCGGGTAACCGTGGGGTAATAGACCAGCTTGGTCCGAATCAGCGGACCGAAGAAGTCGTGGCTCTTCAAGCTTTCGACCAGCTGTTCGCCATAAGCGAGCTCTGAGACCTGCCGGCACCCATGGGCGAGCACGATCGTCTCGTAATTTTCATAGACTTCCGGATCTTTGATGAGGCTTGCAAAGGGCGCTAGCCCGGTGCCGGTCGAGAGCAGCAGAAGCCGCTTGCCGGGGAGCAGATTACCCGTAACCAAGGTGCCGGTCGCCTTTCGGCCGACCAGAATGATGTCGCCTTCTCTGATCTCCTGCAGCCTGGAGGTCAGCGGACCGTCAGGCACCTTGATGCTGAAGAACTCGAGCGCCTCTTCATGGTTGGCGCTTGCCATGCTGTAGGCGCGCATCAAGGGCTTGCCATCCACCTCCAGGCCGATCATGGCAAACTGCCCATTCTGAAAGCGAAAGCCGGGATTGCGCGTCGCAGTGAAGCTGAACAGGGACTCGGTCCAATGCTTGACGGACAGGACCGTTTCCTTCTGAAAAGCGTTCATTCTCTTCTCTCCTTGTCCGAAGCATGTCGCGGCGGAACGTTTCGCAGACCAGTCGATCTCGCAACGTCGGCTCGCCGTTCTCCGTCGATTAGTTTCCCAATCTGGTGCAGCGCCTGCACGACAGGCACTTGGAGGCGGACGATGCCAGGAATTTCCGCTCAGGATTGGCAATTAGTTGCTATCGAACGGTGCCTGTCCCGGTCTAGGCCATGAGCGGAGGTGCGTCATGGCTACGACCGCATTCGTTGCGCCAACTGTGACGGATTACGAGCCGAACTCGGATCGCACGGCGCTCATCGTCAGAACCGCTCAGAACGATGAGCTTAAGATTGCCGCCGAGCAGCTACGGCTCGCCTGCAAATGCGCCCGCTGCACCCGCGCCCGATTCGACGGCCACTTCCCGGAACGCTTTCCCGACATTGCGATGACGGGCATCGGCGACCTCGGATATGGACTGAACATCTCGTTCTCGGACGGGCACGATCGCGGGATTTATCCGAAGCCATATTTGCTGAGTCTGGCCGCCCGCTGACGCCGCTAAGGGCGCGACTGCCTAGGCCTCACGAGCCCGCCACGATCGTCCCCAGGCTTCCCGCCCGATGAAGGGCGTGGCGGCGGCATGGCGGCTGCTAGCACTTGGTCCAGCCCTGCAGTCCGCGGCTGGCACAAACATTGCTGCCTTCTGGATCAATTCGAAAAGTCCGGAGGCGGATGATGATGCTGCAGGCGGCCAATGCGGCTCGGGGCAATGTTCCAACGGCACCCTCGCCGTCACGATCCGCCGCCAGTACCTCGCTCTTACTCACGGAGAACCAGCAGGCCATCGGCGGTCCACCGCCGCTGATGGATAAGCTGACGTTGCGCGAGCGGGAGCTGGTTCTGAAGCAAGGGCGGCGCAAGGTGCTCAATCGCGGCCAGACGCTGTTCAGCCAGGGCGCCAAGCATGACGGTATCTGGCTGATCGAGAGCGGACGCATCCGCGTGTTCTACACGTCGCCCTTGGGCCGCGAGATCACCCTCGCCTATTGGCATGCCGGCAATTTCGTCGGGGGCCCCGAAGTCTTCGAAGGCACCATCCATCAATGGTCGGGGGTCGCCTCCAGCAATAGCAGCGTGGTGCACTTGCCCGGCAAACAGCTGCGGACGCTTGCCGCCGAAATCCCGAACCTGGCGATCGGCCTGATCGAAGGCTTGACCTTCAAGGGCAAGTGCTATTCGGCGCTAGCGCAGATGCTGGGCACGCGCTCGATCACCCAACGCCTTGCGCATCTCCTGCTTCACCTCGTCGAACTCTACGGTATCAAGGATGCCGATGGCACCGTGATCGCCGCCGCTTTCACCCATGCCGATATCGCCCACATGGTCGGGGCCACGCGGCAGTGGGTCACGATCAGCCTGAAGCGGATGCAGGAGAAAGGGATCGTGTTGACCAAACGCTCCCAGATCGTGATCCGCCGCGCCGACGTCCTGGAGGAAATGCGCGGCCATGCCACCGAATGACGTCACTGCACATGCAAGCGGCTTTCACCTGCAAAAATGCCCAAGGAGTATGCAACAAGCGTTTGCGGGCAACTAATCGACTGCAACGGTCAATGCGGATTTGCCCTGTCCGGTCCCGCGCCCAATCATGGCAACCACAGCACATCCAACCGCAAGAGGATGAAAATGGTCCGCCATCTTCCACCCCACTCGATCGCGATGTCGGTGACATCGCTGGCGCTCCTCATTGCGCAGCCAGCGATGGCGGAAACGGTCACGATCGGTATCGGAACTCAGGATACCACGACCAACACCGTGACGGCCGGCGTCGTCATCAGGCAACTTCATCTTCTCGAACAATATCTGCCGAAGGATGGCAAATACGCCAACGCCAAGTTCGAGCTTGATTGGCAGAACTTCACCTCGGGTCCGCCGGTCACGAATGCCATGATGGCGAACAAGCTGCAGATCGGCATGATGGGCGACTATCCCCTGATCGTGAACGGCTTCACCTTCGAGAACAATCCCGAAAGCAAGAGCCGGCTGATCGCGATCGCGGCCTACAGTCCCTCCGGCTCGGGCAATGGCATCGTCGTGCACAAGGACTCCTCCTACTACGACCTCGCCGATCTCAAGGGCAAGCTGGTCAGCGTGCCCTTCGGCTCCGCGGCGCACGGCATGGTGCTGAAGGCGCTGCAGGACCGCGGCTATCCTGCCGATTTCTTCCAGCTGGTGAGCCAAAGCCCGGAAGTTGGCTCGACCAATCTGCAGGAAAAGAAGATCGACGCCCATGCCGACTTCGTTCCATTCGCCGAACTGTTGCCGTTTCGCGGATTTTCCCGAAAGATCTTCGACGGCGTCGAGACCAACCTGCCGACCTTTCACGGCATTGTGGTGCGCACCGACTTCGCCGAGAAATACCCCGAGGTCGTCGTCGCCTATCTGAAGGCGCTGATCGCCGCCAACCAGTGGCTGCGCGACAATCCCAGGCTTGCAGCGGAAAAGATCCAGGAATGGACTGGGATCAACAAAGAGGTGGTCTACATCTTCCTAGGACCAAGCGGCAATATGATCACTGATCCCACCATCAAGCCGGCCCTGATCGATGCCGCGGCGGCCGACGTCAAGGTGCTGCAGAGCCTCGGTCGCATGAAGGAGTTCGATCCAAAGAAATGGGTCGACGATACTTATGTCCGCAAAGCCTACGCCGAGATGAAACTCGATTATGACACCGAGCTCCACAGCACGAAAAACTACGAGGTCTCAGGCGAGGATAGCTTCTGCAAGAAGCCGATCACGGATCCGCGCAAGGCAGGCGAGATCTGGGTCGATGAGGTCGGTATCGTCTCCTATGCGAGCGCAACTTGTACGCTCGGTGCCTATGCCGCCCTCAAGGCGCAGGGCAAGAAGATCAATGTGGCCTACGTGTTCGACACCACGCGTGGCATCAAATTGTTCGCTGACCAGGCGTTCTTTGCAGTCGGAAGCGACGAGATTGCGCCATTTCTCCTCAAAAGGGATGCCGAGGCTTACGCGGCGAAGATCAGCGGCAAGGTGCTCGGCTTTGACGATGCGGTGAAGGCGGCTGTGACCGGAGGCAAGACGTGAGCACACCCGCCGCGTTGCGTCATCGGGAGGACCACATGCCGGCTGCGCCTGCGATCGCCGAGCGAGGCGAGGCGTCGAGCGAAGCCCCGCCACCGAGGCCGCGCTCATTTGGCGAGCTGGCGGTGCGCTGGTTCCGGCTCAACCAGGATAGGCTGCGCGCAACCGCCATGGGCGTGGTCTCCCTGGTCGCCTTCCTAATCGTCTGGCACCTGCTCACGACCTACCGGGTCGTGTTCTTCGTCCGCTTCACCAACGTGCCCGCGCCGCTGGAGGTCTATGCAAGCTTCACCAGGGCGATCCATGATCCGAAATTTCTGCTGCATGTCGTGCTGAGCTGCCGGCGCATTTTCATCGGCTTCTCGCTGGCAGCCCTGATCGGTGTGCCGCTCGGATTGATCATGGGCCGGTTCAAGCTGATCCACGAGATCGTCTTCCCGGTGGCCGAGGTGCTGCGGCCGATTCCAGCGATCGCCTGGGTGCCGATGGCGATCATGCTGTGGCCGACCAACGAGCAGAGCATTGTCTTCATCACCTTCCTCGGCTCGTTCTTCCCGATCCTGGTCAACACGCTGCACGGCATGTCCCTGGTCGATCCGGTGCTGGTGCGGGCGGCGCAATGCCTTGGCGCGCGGGAGCGATCGATCTTCCGCGAGGTCTACTTTCCGGCCTCGCTGCCGCACATCTTCACCGGCCTCACCGTCGGCATGGGCGTCGCCTGGGTGTCGCTGATCGCAGCCGAGATGATCTCGGGTCAATACGGCATCGGCTATTTCACCTGGGAAGCCTATTCACTGGTTCAGTACGCCGACATTGCGCTCGGCATGATCGCAATCGGCGTGCTCGGGTTGGGGTCGAGCCTCTTGATCCGCGGCGCCGGACATCTGGTGATGCCGTGGAGGACGCAATGAACGAGAGCCTGGCCAACCCGCCCCGGGGGCATATCGAGGTCAGAGATTTCTCGCTGAGATACGAGACGATCGAAGGACCCGTCGAGGCCGTCACCAATACCCACATCCATGTCGAGCCGGGCGAGTTCGTCTCGATCGTGGGGCCCTCCGGCTGCGGCAAGTCGACGCTGCTCAACGCGGTCGCCGGATTCCTGAAACCGACGACCGGCGTCGTCACCGTTGACGGTGAGGCCGTGAGCCGACCGAGCGCCGAGCGCGGCATGGTGTTCCAGCAATATTCGCTGTTTCCCTGGAAGACTGTGCGAGAGAACGTCGAATTCGGCTTGAAGATGCGCGGCATGCCGCGCTCGCAGCGCGAACGCGCCGCCCGCACCCTGCTCGGCCTTGCCGGTCTCGAAGCGTTCGAGAAGCACTATCCCGAAAAACTCTCCGGCGGCATGAAGCAGCGCGTGGGCATCGTGCGGGCGCTCGCCACCGGACCGAAAGTGCTGCTGCTGGATGAACCCTTCGGCGCACTGGACGCGCAAACGCGCGTCATCATGCAGCAGATCCTCACCAATATGTGGCAACGGCTGAAGATCTCGGTTCTGTTCGTCACCCACGATATCGATGAGGCGATCTTCTTGTCCGACCGCGTCTACTGCATGACCGCGCGTCCCGGCTCGATCAAAGCCGAAATTGCAATTCCGCTGGAGCGCCCCCGACAGCAGGCGATGATGATGTCCTCGGAATTCCTGGCATTGCGGCGCGGGCTGATGTCGCTGATCCGCGAGGAAAGCCTCAAGGCGATGGGAGGGGAGATCAACGATCTCGGCATGCAGGGACTGGACATCGAACTGCACGGACAATCGCTGGCCGAGGTGCTTTAGCCGGATGACGCCGAGCAGCCGCACTCAGCCTCCCTCCTCATGAACGAATGCACATCGACGACGGGGCGAGTACGGCAGACACCATCCGGCATCAGATAGAGCGCGCAAATGCCTCCCGCTGCGCGGGTGTCAGATGCAGGCCGTGCTTGGTCCGCCGCTCCAGATAATCCGCGGCCCTGCTCGCCCATTCCGTCTCATGCAGAAACACCGCCTCGCATTCATAGAAATCACCGCCAAAATGGCGGCCGAGGTCGGGAAGCCTGCGCGCGGCCCCAAGAAGCTGCCGCGCCCGCGTCCCGTAGCGACGGGCGTAGTGATGGATCAGCGTGCGAGGTAGATCGGGATACTCGCGCGCCAGCTGTGCCGTGAAGCCATCGAAGCTGTCGCCGATATCGCCGCCCGGCAGCGGCTGCCCAGCGGTCCAGCCCGGCGACATCTTCAGAAACCACGGCTGCAGTCGCTGCAGCGCCTGTTCCGCCAACCGTCGATAGGTCGTGATCTTGCCGCCAAAAATGGAGAGCAGTGGCGGCGTATCCTGGGCGCCGTGAATCTCGAACACGTAATCCCGCGTCACCGCGGACGGATTCTCGGCGTTGTCATCGTAGAGCGGACGGACGCCGGAGAATGCGTGCACGATCTCGTGCGGCTGTGGCGGCGCCCGAAAATAGCGCTGCAGGACTTGCAGCAGGTACGAGATTTCGGCCTGATCGATCGCGACGTCCTCAGCGCGACCCCCATAGGCGATATCGGTGGTCCCAACCAGTGCGAGGTCATCCTCATAGGGATTGACGAAGATGACGCGATGATCCGTGTTCTGCAGCAGATAGGCCTGCGATCCACGCCAGAATTTCGGCACCACGATGTGGCTGCCCTTCACAAGCCGCACATTGTGGGCAGAGTTCGTTCCCGCTACGCCGCGCAGAACATCCTGAACCCACGGCCCTGCGGCATTCACCAGCGCGCGCGACCGCACGACCTGCGCCCCGCCGTCCTCGCCCTGCAGCTGGAGGACCCAGACCTCGCCCTCCCTCCGCGCGCTCACAACGCGCGTGCGGGGCAGGACCTTGGCGCCGTTGCGCGACGCATCGATCAGGTTGAGAATGACGAGCCGGGCATCGTCGACCCAACAGTCGGAATATTCGAAGCCGCGGCGAAACTCAGTGCGGAGGGGCGTGCCTTCAGGCGCATGCGCCAGATCGAGCCCGCGGCTTGCCGGCAGCTGCTTGCGGCCGCCTAGATGGTCGTAGAGAAACAGGCCCGTCCGAATCAGCCAGGCGGGCCGCTGCTCCGGCGAATGCGGCAGCACGAAGCGCATCGGCCAGATGATGTGGGGCGCCGAGGCCAGCAGGATCTCGCGCTCGATCAGAGCCTCACGGACTAGGCGGAATTCATAATATTCGAGATAGCGCAGTCCGCCGTGAACGAGCTTTCCCGAGCGCGACGAGGTGCCCTCAGCAAAGTCGTCCTTCTCGCAGAGCAACACCTTGAGGCCGCGGCCTGCGGCATCGCGGGCTATGCCGGCTCCGTTGATGCCGCCGCCGATGATGGCGATATCGACCAGACCGTGATCCCTGCCCGCGTCCGGCGCAGTCCCTGTCATCGCGTTCTGCTGCGCTTCTTCTCAGGCCGCTTCCGGGCCGCGGCGGCCGTCACGCGCGCTTTCGCCGGCTTCGGTTTCGGTGCCTGCAGGCCGTAGGTCGAGAACCCCTTGGCCGTTTCCGCAATTTCCTCGGCGCTGAGGATATGCGGCGTGCCGAGCGCGAGCGAGAGGTAGTATTGCCGTGCAATCGTCTCCAATTCGACCGCGAGCCACATGGCCTTGTCCAGATTGGCGCCGACCGCGATCATGCCGTGGTTGGCGAGCAGGCAGCCATTGCGGCCTTCCAGCGCCTTCAGCGCCAGCTCGGACAGTTCCGCCGTGCCATAACGTGCATAGCCCGCGCAGCGGATCTCGTCACCGCCGAACGCCGCCATCATGTAGTGGCAGGCCGGAATCGGCTTGCGGGCGATCGCGAGCACGGTGGCGTAGGTTGAATGGGTGTGGACGACACTGCCGACATCCGGTCGTCCGCGCATGATGTCGAGATGAAAGCGCCATTCCGTGGAGGGCTGCAGCGGCCCATCCCACGAGCCGTACTCGCCTTCGATCGGCATCGACGCGATCATCTCCGGTCTCATCGAATCGTACGGCGTTGCCGATGGCGTGATCAGCATCCGATCCTTGTAGCGCGCGGAGATGTTGCCGGACGTGCCCTGGTTCAGACCCGAGGCGTTCATCCATCGACATTTGGCGATGATGGCTTCGCGCAATTGTCGTTCTTCACGGGTCATCTGAGATACCTTTCGTCTTCAACACGGATTGAGTGGCGGCTCGCCGGCAAGAAAGCGGCGAACCTCTTCCGCCGCCTGATCAGCGGCGAAGGTGACTGTGCGCACGGAGGCACCGGCGATGTGCGGCGTCAGCGTGACGTTCGGCAGTTGCAACAGCGGCCAATCCTGCGGTACCGGCTCGACTGCAAACGTGTCGAGCATGGCCCCGCCAACTCGCCCCGAGGACAACGCCTCGTAGAGCGCATTGTAGTCGACCAGCGGTCCCCGGGCGGTGTTGATCAAGACCGCGCCTGGCTTGATCCGTGCGAGCGCTTCGCGATCGATAAAGCCCGTCGTCTCGGGCGTGACCCTGGCGTGCAGACTGATCACGTCGGCACGCGCCAGCAGCTCCGGCAAGGCGACATGTTCGACCCCGTCATTGCGATCCTGAGCGCTGAGCTGAACATAGGGATCGGTCACCAGGATCTTGCAGCCGAACGCCTTGAGCAGCTTCACGACCCGCGTGCCGATCGCGCCATAGCCGACGATGCCGACGACCATCTCGCTGAGCTCGCGTCCCGTGCGATCGGCGCGATAGAGATCGCCGCGCCATCCGCCGCCGCGCAAGGATTCATGTCCGCTGCGAATGAGGCGCGTTTCGGCGAGAATAGCTCCGATCGTGAATTCGGCCACGGCGCTGGCATTGCGCCCCGGCGTATTGACGACGAGCACCTGGTGCTCGCGCGCGGCCTGCATGTCGATATTGACCGGACCGCCGCGCGAGACCGCAATGAACTTTAGCTGAGGAAGCCGCTGCAGCATCGACCGCGAGATCGGCGCCAAATGTGTCACGAGCAGCGATGCGTCGCCGATGAAATCGACGACCTCGTCGGGATCGCCCATGAACTCCTTCAGCCCGTCGAGCTTCGAGCCGGCGTAGCCGTGCTCCATCGGCTCATCCGGCCACGGTTGCTCCAGCATGCGGATCTCGACGTCGTTGCCGCAGGCCGCCGTGATCCGTTCGGCGAACACCGACGGCAGCATGAAGCGGTCACCCACGATGGCGATGGAGCTAGACTTGATCGAGCTAGACATGAGTGGCTCCCGCGCGCAGCGCTGCGAGCTCCTTCCAGACCGGACGCGCGGCGAGTCTGGCGTTGACATAGGCGGGGAACATCTGCCTGTAACGCGAAGCCAGCGCGCTGTCCGGCGCTTGCGGCGTGTTCAAATAGGGCCTCACCCAATCCTCCGCGCAGGCCGCCATGTCCGGATAGAGGCCGGTCGCGACGCCAGCCATCATCGCTGCTCCGGCAGCGCCGGCCTCGCCGCGGCTGCAAACGCTGATATCGCTTTCGAGCGTGGCGCCCAGAATGGCGCCAAGTGCGCGGCTCCGCGCAGCGCCGCCTGTCATCCGCACCTCGCCAGGCAGCGAGCCCATCGCGGCATAACAATCGCGCGCCGCAAATGCGAGTCCCTCCATCACCGCCCGCATCAGATCCCAATAGCCGTGGCGCGAGCGTAGCCCCAGAAATTGCGCGCAGGCCTCATGGGCAACGAAGGGACCGCGCTCACCGGCATCGGAAATGAACGGATGAAATAGCAGCTCGCATGGTTTGGCCTGCAACACGTTTTCGTCCAGCCCCCGGATCAGGTCGGCGCGCGAGCGCGTCACGCCTGCGGAGGCCAGCAAGTCTCGTGCGAGATCAAGCAGCCAGTCGATATTGAGCGTGGCGGCCATATTCGATTGCATCTGGGCATAATGGCCGGGCACCGGGAATGGCATCGTATAACCCGTTGCCTCGTCGGTGAGCGTCACGTCGCCAGCGCTTCGCGCGAGCCGCATATGCATCCCGGTCGAACCGATGATCGTACAGCCGACGTTGGGGGCTCGATCATACAGGCCGGCACCGAGCGCCGTGCAGATCACGTCGACGTAGCCGAGCACGACCGGGACGCCCTCCGGCAGGCCGATTTCGGCAGCCGCGGCCGCATTGAGCGGGTGCGTGGCGGTCACGCCGTCGACAACCTGGGGAAACAGCCGCACGAGGTCAGAGATGCCGATCAGCCGCGCAGTCTCCGCATCAAAGCCGCGCGTGCGGAAGTTGCCGCACGAAAAGCTCGCTTCCGAGGGATCGGTTGCGCGTTCGCCGGTCAGCAGGAAGTAAAGCCAGTCCTTGCAGTGGAATGCGGTCGCGGCGCGTGAGATGATCTCTGGTGCGTGCGCCTGCAGCCAGGCCAATTGCGGTCCTTGCTGGCAGGCATTCAATCCGGAGCCGGTCCGCCGATGGAGCGCAGCATTGCGATCGCTCGCGCGGATCTCCTCCACGATGGCACCGGCGCGAGAGTCGAGCCACAACAGCGCCGGCGCGACCGGCTGGCCGTTGTCGTCGATCAACCATGTGCCGTCGCCCTGGCCCGTCACCGCGATCGCCGCAACGCGCGCTGCGAGATTAGGAACGGCCGCGCTCAGACCGCGAAGCGCCGCGACAGTATCAGTCCAGGTCCGCGTCATGTCTTGCTCGACGTGCCCTGCGCCAGCCGCGTCATAGGCATTCGGCAGCGAGACATCGGCAAGTTGCCGGCCGCTCGCGGTGAACGCCACAGCCTTGATCAGGGAGGTGCCGGCATCGATGCCGATAATGACGTCGCGGCTCTGCATGGTCAGGCGGCCTCCGCATGATGAATGCAGGCGCCGTCGGCGGCGAAGATATGAAGATGCCGCGACTCCATCGCGAACGGGACGACATCACCCGGCCGCGCCGCAATCCGGTTCGACGTGACTGCAATCAGGAGCTTGCCGGCACAGTCGCCTGCGACGTGGGATTGGTCTCCCAGCCATTGATTGGAGACAACGTGCAGGCGCACGTCTCCCCTTCCCACCGCGATCTTATGCGGCCGGATTCCGACCGTCAGGCGCGCACTCCCCGCCAACACCTTCTGTGCGGTATCGTTTAGCGTGGCGCCCTGGATCTGGAAAACAAGATCCGGAGCAACCGACAGGCCGAAACCACCGTCGCTGCGCATGACCTCCGCCTGCAGCAGGTTCATGGGCGGCTCGCCGATGAAACTCGCGACAAACAGATTGGCCGGGCGATCCTTCAATTCCCGCTCACTGGCAAATTGCTGCAGGACTCCGTCTTCCATCACCGCGATGCGGTCGGCCAGTGCACTCGCCTCGGTCTGGTCGTGGGTGACGAAGATCGCGGTCATGCCGCGCTCGGCAAGCAGCCCCTTGATCCGGCCGCGCAGCACGGCACGGAGCTGCGGCTCCAACTGTCCCATCGGCTCGTCCAGAAGATAGAGATCGGCGTCGCGCACCAGCGCCCTCGCCAGCGAGACGCGCTGCTGCTGGCCGCCCGAGATGGTGCGGGGAAAGCTGTCCAAAATGTCTTCGATCTCGACCAATCGCGCGACGGTGTCGACCCGGCGGTTGACCTCGCTGCGCGGCAATTGCTGCGCTTTCAGCGCAAACGCGATGTTCTCGCGCACTGTCAGCGGCGGATAAAGCGAATAGCCCTCGAACGCCATCGCCACCTTGCGCTGGGCCGGCGGCAGCCGATGGATCTGCCGGCCTCCCAACACGATCGACCCCGAGCTCACGTCCTCGAACCCTGCGATCATGCGCAACGTCGAGGTCTTGCCACAACCTGACGATCCCAACAGCGCGACGATCTCGCCTTCCGCAACCTGCATGTCGAGCGCGCGCACCGCGTGAACGGGCGCTTTACCGGCACTGCGATAGAATTTGTCGACATTTCCGAGTTCGAGCATGCCCATCACCAAGCTCCCTCCCTCACGCGGCGTGCCGCCGGTGCGGCTGGCCGACGCGAAGCCCGGTCGCACGGTCGAACAGCAGGGCCGATTCCGGCGCGAAGCGGACCAGCACATTCTCGTCGGCGCTGAGACTCCGCGACTCCGGCGGCTGCGCAGCCAGCCATTCGGTACCGTCGGAAAAGCGGAGCAGCACGACGGCTCTTTCATGGATCGGCGTGACCGCGATAATCCGCGCCGGGATTCCGCCTTCGCTACCTTCCCCTGAGATCACGAGATCGTCGGGCCGGATGCCGAGCCAGCATGCTCCGTGATGGTCCAGCTGCTGCTCAAACGGGGCAAGCCGCACGCGCGAGCCGGAAATCTCCGCGAACCCTGCCCCCTGCTCCGCGCGTGGCGTCACTTCGGCGAGATTGATGCTGGGGTCGCCAAACAGCCGGGCAACCGCGACCGACGCAGGGCGGCTGTAGATCTCATCCGGACGAGCGACCTGCTCGAGCCGCCCGTTGACGAGGACCGCAATGCGATCGGCGATCGCCATCGCCTCGCGATAATCCTGGGTCACATAGAGGACCGCCGCGGTGCCTCGCCGCAACAGGCTCGGCAGCTCGAGCCGCATCTCATAGCGCAGCTTGGCATCGACGTTGCGCAGGGGATCGTCGAGCAGCAGAACCTCGGGATTGCCGATCAGGGCGCGCGCCAACGCCGTGCGCTGCTTCTGCCCATTCGACAGTTCGCGCGGCATATGGCCGAGCACATGCTCGATCTTCAGAAGGCCGGCGATCGACTTGACCCGTGCGGCGCGGTCAGTATCGGCCTGCTTCGCACGCAGCCCGCTCGTGATGTTGTCCCGGGCGGTCATATGCGGAAACAGCGCAAAATTCTGAAACGCCATGCCGACGCCGCGCCGCTCGGGCGGCGCGCCGACGACCGACTGTCCGCCGATCAAAATGTCTCCGTCATCCGGCTCGAACATCCCCGCGATCATGCGCAGCAGCACCGTCTTGCCGCTGCCGGACGGGCCGAAGACAGCCACGATCTCGCCGGGCTCAACGGTGAGCGACACATCGTCGGCGCAGCGCACTGTGCCGAATGTCTTCATCAGCGAATTGAGCTCGAGCCGTGCCATACGTTCTCAGCCTTTCACCGCCCCGAGCGACAGCCCTTCGACGAGGTAACGTTGCGCATAAAGTGCAAGCACCAGCGTCGGCATCACCGAGAGCACGATCGCCGCAGCAATCTGGCCATATTGGATGCCTGACGCCGTGACGAAGGCGAGCGCACCCACCGTCACCGGCTGCTTGTCGGCGGAGGCCAGGATCAACGCGAACACGAAATTGTTCCAGCAGAAGATGAAGGACAGCAAGCCCGCAGCCGCGATTCCCGGCCCGGCAAGCGGCACCGCGATCCGCGTGAAGGCTTCGCGCCAGGAATGCCCGGCGAGCCGATAAGCATGCTCGATGTCCGGGCTGATATCCTCGAAATACCCGCGCACGATCCACAGAATGAGCGGCAGCGCGATCAGCTGATAGACCCACACGATCCCGATATAGGTGTCGCTGAGCCCGAGTTGCTGATAGTACAGCGACAGCGGCAGCAGCACCAGCAAGGGCGGCGCGAAACGGAACGACAACAGCGTGAACGCAATGGTCTCGCCCAGCCGAAACTTGAACCGCGCAAACGAATAGGCTGCCGGAATGCCGAGCAGCAGAGCCAGGACCACCGCCGCACTCGACAGCACGAAGCTGTTGAAGAGGTTACGCATGAAGGAGATCTCGAGATTCCCAGCTGCCGTATGCAGCTGGCCCGAGATCAGCGCCTCATAATTGGCGAGAGTCGGCTCAAACAAGAGACGTGGCGGAATCCGCAAAATCTGCTCGTTGGTCTGGAACGACATCAACAGAATCCAGACGATCGGGAACATGAAGAAGACGAGCACGACCGTGAGCGCCACGCCCCGGAAGATGCGTCCCGCCAGACTGGAGTGATCCATCGCCGCCTCCCCTCGCCTAGGCGTGACCGTGGGCGCGCGCCCGCAGCCGCAGCCAGTTCTTGATGAAGATGTTCGACAGAATGTTGGTGATCAGCCAAAGGATCATCAGCAGCGCCGCCGATCGTCCGACGTTGGTGTACTGGAAGAACTCGAGATAGGCCTGAACTTGGAACACCATCAGCCGGTCGCCGGGTCCGCCCTGCGTCATGGCGTAGATGATGTCAAACTGCTGGATGGAATCGAGCAGCCGGAACAGCGAGGCTGTGATGATATAGGGCGCGAGCATCGGCAGCGTGATCCGAAAGAACACGAAGCTCGCGGGCACGCCATCGAGTGCGGCGGCCTCGAACGGCTGGCGCGGCAGCGAGCGCAATCCGGCCAGCAGCAGGATCATGATGAACGGCGTATAGACCCAGACGTCGACCAGCACCACGGTGAACAGCGCAGTCGAGGGATCGGAGGCCCACTTGAAATCATGGACCCCGAACAGGCTGACGAGATAGGACAGGATGCCGAAACTCGGATTGGTCATGAGCTTCCACATCAGCGCGGCAATCGCCGGCGCCGTCATCAGCGGCAGCAGCAGCATGATCGAGACCGCATTGTGGAAGCGTGTCGGCCGTCGCAGCAAGAGCGCAATGCAGAGGCCGAGCAGCAGCTCAACGACCACCGTCGAGGCCGTGTAGACGAGCGAGATTCGAAGCGTGTTCCAGAATGCGGGGTCCGACAGGAAGTCGATATAGTTGTCGATCCCGATGAAGCCGCGAAGGTAAGGCAAATTCAGGCGGTAGCGCTGCAACGAATACACTGCCGCCGTGATGAACGGCACCAAGATGGCGATGCAGACGAGCAGCGCCGGCAGGCTCAGCAGGTAAGGCAGGATGCGGCCACGCAGCTTTGTCGCACCGCGTGGTAGCGCATTGGCCTGAAGAAGTTGAACCATGCTCATGACGATAAGAGATCGCTCATTCGTTTGCGCCAGCATCAACATGACTGCCATGCGGTGCTTTGGCGCCGACATTCGCAAGCATCGTAGATGGGATGCGAACGTCAGCGCCCGGAACACCAGGCTTCAACCGAGGCGAATTCAACCAAGACCTGCCTGCTTCAGCTGGCGGTTGATACTGTCGGCGAGCTTGTCGAGCCCTTCATCGACGCTGACCTCCTTGGCTACCATCTTCTGCAGCGAAGCCGCCCATTCGGTCGTGAGGTCGAAGAACAATGGCTGCGCGGTAAAGTAGATCTTCGCCCCGGGAGACGAGACGTCGAACTGCTCGAGATAACCGGGATAGGATTTTGCAATCCGGTCGCGGAACTCCTGGTCCTTCCACACCGACGCGCGCACTGGATTGACGAAGTCCATCTTGCGGGCGCCGAACAGATCGTGCTCGACCGAGGCCGCCCATTGCATGAACAGCCACGCCGCATCCTTCTGCTTGGAGAAGCTCGACAGAGCCAGCGACCAGATCCAGACGTTCGGTGTCGGGGCCTTGGCTTCCGGATTGGCGGCGAAGGGAACGTAACCGAGGTGACCTTTCTCCTTGTTGTCGCCGCCGTTCATGAAATAGCCGAGGATGTCGGCGTCGAAGATCATGCCGGAAGCACCGGCGCCGAGATCGGTACCGACCTGGTACCAGGTGTATGTCGACCAGTTCTTCGGACCCGAGGTCTGGATCATCTTGACCCATTTCTCGTGGAATTCCCTCGAGGCCTTGGTGTTCATCGCGGCCTTTAGCTTGCCGCCTTCCATCACGAAATCCTTCTGGCCGAAGTTCGAGTAGGCCGACAGGAAACCCGGATGGATGGTCGCCCAGGAGCGCGAACCGCGGACACCGATGCCGTAAGATCCGCCCGCGTCCTTGGTGATCTTCGCGGCGACGTCGAGCATCTCGTCGAGGTTCTTCGGCGGCTTCACCCCGACCTTGTCGAAAATGTTGCGATTGTAGGTGATGTTGTTGAGCTCATAACCCCAGGGGATGCACCATTGCTTGGCTTTGCCGGAGCCGAGCTCGGAGCCGGCAACGCCGTCCCACGCCGTCGATGCCCTGAGGTTCGGCAGCACGTCGTCCCAGGCGAAGGCCGGATTGGTCTTCGCGGGATCCTTGATGTAGGGGTTGAGGTCCTCGATCCAGCCCGCCGGACCATAGGTCCAGGTCATGTAGGCGCCGGTCATGAACGCGTCGTACTGATCCGACTTCGACGACAACGCCGCCGTCACCTTGTCGAAATAGACGTCTTCCGGGAAGATATCGTAGGCGACGTTCATCCCGGTAAGGTTCTTGAACGCGTCAAGATCCGCGATCATCGCGTCGACGTAAGGGTGCTTGTTCAAGAGCAGCTTGATGGACTTGCCGCTATAGGCCTTCCAGTTGAAGTCCGCCGCCATCGCACGCGACATCGCTGATGCGAATGCGGCATTGGCCGCGACACCGGCGATGCCGAGCTTGGCGGCGCCGTCGAGGAGATCACGCCGACTGATGCGTTTGGCGGCGTAGGATTCGAATAGACTCTTCTCGCGATCGTACATTGAAGCCTCCCATGTTGGCGTTACCTGCCCTTCCGACTTTTGGTCTTGGTCTTGCCGGATGTTGCCTCCGGCTTTTCGCTTGCGAGCGCTTGCGCGGTCGCTTCGTCGATGATGAGGCCATGCAGGAGGCCGCTGCGCAGCACGGCAAGCAGTGCCGTCACTTTCGCGAGCCCGCCGGCAATGGCGACAATGCGGTGTTTCCTGAGATCCGCGGCCTCCATCGAGGTGGCGCGCGCCGAGAGATCGATGTCGAGCATCTCACCCTTGGCATTGAAGAAATGGCCGAGCAGATCGGCGCAGGCCCCGGCCCGCTTCAACTCCACGACCTCGTCGGGCTTGATCATGCCGCTCGAGACCAGAAAGCCGTCGCTGTGGATCTGGCCGATGCCGACGACCAGGAGCGACGCCCTGCGCGCGAGCGCGAACACATCGGCGATGCCGTACTGCTTCATCAGCACGGCACGGTCGGCGACCGAATTCGCAAACACCGGCACCGGCAGCAGATAGGCTTCCGCGCCGGTTCGCTCGGCCAGACGATGAATCACGTCGAACGGATTGGCAGCGAATTTCCGCGTCAGGCCACCGAGCAACGACACGAACTGCACATCGCGCGCGGGGGTCTGCGGCAATTGCTCGACGACGGCCGCGAGCGTGCGCCCATGCCCGACGCCGATGATCTTGTGTTCGCCGCGCTCAAGGATCTGCCGCAGGAAGCTCGCGCCTTCGAGCGCGAGTGCTTTCAGCGGCAACTCGCCTTCGCCGAGGTCGGGTGCGACGCGGCAAAAGGACAGGCCATAGCGTTCGGCAAGCGCGTTCTCCAGCGCCACGCATTCGGCCACCGGCCCCTCGACGAAGACGCGGATCATGCCTTCGCGACTCGCGCGCGCGATCAGCCGATGCGCCTTGGTGCTTTGGATGTTCAGCCGCTCGGCGACCTCGGACTGCGTCAGCCCGGCGGCGAAGTACAGCCACGCCGCGCGCGTCGCAAGCGAAGCTTCGCCATCAACCGTCGGCAGCCTGTCTGGTGTCCCCACGCCGAAAAGCCCGCTTGCAAAATTCTTCACACCTTGCAAAAAATTGCAGAGGCGCGGACGATCGTCAATCCCCCAAACGTGCTGCGGTGCAGTCGAGCCCGGATCGCGTTGTGACGTTATCCGCGCCTCGCTTCGGAGGCGGCTGCCAGATGGTGAGTCCAATGACGGGTCTGTTTCTCGGCATCGACGTCGGCACGGGTGGCGTCCGCGCCTGCGCGATCGACGCGCGCGGCGAAATCCAGGGGATCGAATCGGCGAACCTCCCTCCGCCGCACCAGGACGGCAACGCGATCGATCAGGACCCGGAACTCTGGTGGCAGGCGACGACCTCGGCGATTTCAGGACTCGGCCGCACAGTTGACCTCAAGCGTGTCGAACGGATCGCGGTCGATGGCACCTCCGGCACTCTCCTGCTGATCGACACGACCGGCCGGCCTTGTACGCCGGGGCTCATGTACAATGACGCGCGCGCGATCAACCAAGCCGCCCGCATCGCAGCGATCGCGCCAGCGGAAAGCGGAGCACATGGCGCAAGCAGCGCGCTCGCGAAGTTGCTTTTCCTGCTGGATCGCGCGCCGGCCAAGGAGGCACGCATTGCCGTGCATCAAGCAGACTGGATTGCTGGACGCATTGCCGGCCGTCACGGCATCAGCGACGAAAACAACGCGCTGAAGCTGGGTTACGACCCGGTCGCGCGCGCCTGGCCGGCGTGGCTCGACCAGCTCGGCGTCAGCCGCGGCTTTTTGCCTCAAGTGCTGGTGCCCGGCACGTCCTTTGCTGCGATCGATCCGGAGGTTGCATCCGCGCTTGGTATAGCGCGTTCAGCCCACGTCGCGGCCGGCACCACCGACGGCGTTGCAGCCTTCATTGCGACGCGCGCTGATGCTCCGGGGGACGCCGTGACGTCGCTCGGAACGACACTGGTCGTCAAACTGCTTGCAACGCAACCGATCTTTGCCGCGGACCAGGGCGTCTATTCGCACCGGCTCGGCGATCGCTGGCTCGCCGGTGGGGCTTCCAATTCAGGCGGCGGGGCTTTGTTGGCGCATTTCACCGCGCAACAGATGGATCGGTTGACTCCGCTGCTCACCCCCGATGTGCCGACAGGCCTCGACTACTATCCCCTTCCCAAACCGGGCGAACGTTTCCCGATCGCCGATCCTGCTCTCGCGCCGCGGATCGCGCCGCGCCCGTCCGAGGATCATCGCTTCTTCCAGGCTCTTCTCGAAGGCATCGCATCGGTCGAAGCGCTCGCTTACCGACGGCTGGCGCAACTCGGAGCGCCACCGCTCCGCCGCGTGATCAGCATCGGCGGTGGCGCCAAGAACGCCGTCTGGACGGAGATCCGGCGCCGGATCCTTGGTGTGCCCGTGAGCGTCGCCGAGCAGACCGAGGCATGTTATGGCGCCGCGCTTCTCGCGTTGCGAGGTGGTCGGCCATGACGCGCGAAACCCTCGCAATCGCGGGGCTCTCAGCGATCGCAGACCGGTTCGACCATGTCCTGCTCGATCAATGGGGCACGCTGCACGAAGGCGGCAGGATCTTTCCGGCTGCGCGGGATTGCATGGCCAAGCTCAGGGAAGCCGGCAAGCACGTCCTGGTGCTCTCGAATTCGGGCAAGCGCGCACGCAGCAATGCCGAACGGCTTGCCCGGCTCGGTCTGCCGCCGTCGGCCTATGACGGCATTCTTACCTCGGGAGAAGTGACCTGGCAGGGCCTGCGAAATCGGACGCACAAGCCGTTCACCGAGTTTGGCCATTCCTGTTTCCTCATCACCCGAGGGAGCGACCGGTCCATTGTCGACGGGCTTAATCTAGCGATCGTCGCGGATGTGAGAGAAGCCGATTTCGTCCTGCTTGCTGGCGTCGACGATAAGCGCGCGGAGCCCGACCGCTGGCGCGAATGCTTCAGCTTGGCCATCGCGCGCGGGCTTCCGATGCTCTGCGCCAATCCCGACCTCAAGATGTTCGGCGAGGCCGGGCTGGTCCCCGCGCCCGGCGCGCTGGCGCGCGTCTATGAGCAGCTCGGCGGCGCCGTGAGGTTCGTCGGCAAGCCGCATGCCCCGATCTTTGAGGCGGCGCTGGAGCGCCTCGGCCACCCCGATCCAAGGTGCGTGCTGATGGTTGGCGATTCCCTTGACCATGATGTCGCCGGAGGGCGCGCCGCCGGAATGCTGACATTGCTCCTGAGTTCGGGCGTGCACCGGGATTTCCTCGCCACACGCGATATCGATGAGCCGATACGAAAGCTGGCCGGCTCGCGCGACCGCATGCCGAATTGGATCATGGGCGCTCTGACCTGGTGAGGGACGTTGATGCAAGACGCTGCAGACCTCCACGAGCTTCGCCTGATGTCGGCCCGGGTCGGCCGCGATATTCGCCTGGTGCAGGGTGCAGGCGGCAACTCCTCGATCAAGCATGGCGATATGCTATGGGTCAAAGCCTCGGGCACCTGGCTTGCCGATGCCGAGCACAAGGACATCTTCGTGCCGGTCTTGCTCAAACAGGCGCAGGCGGCGCTGGCACGCGGCGATGAGCGCATCCCCCTCGCCGATCATGGCCAAACCGCGCTGCGCGCTTCGATCGAGACGTCTCTCCACGCGCTTCTGCCACATCCGGTGGTGCTGCACGTGCATTCCGTCAACACCATCGCATGGGCGGTCCGAACCGATGCGCCCGAGGAATTTGCCAGGCGACTGGATGGGCTGGCTTGGCGTCACCTCGACTACTATCACCCCGGACTGCCGCTGGCCCGCGCCGTCGGCGCGGTCATCGCACAGGACACAATCGACGTCCTGATCCTCGGCAATCACGGCCTTGTCGTCGGTGCACCGAGCTGCGGTGCTGCAGAAGCGCTTGTTCACGAGGTCGAAGAGCGCCTTGCACTCGTGCCCCGTGCTGCGCCGGCAGCGGACGAGAAAGCGCTTCACGAACTATGTCGAGGGACGGACTATCGCTTGCCGACAGATCCGCTTTGCCATGCCATCGCCACCGATCGCTTCAGTCGTGCCGTTGCAACGAGCGGCTCGCTTTATCCCGATCACGTCGTCTTTCTGGGGCCTGGCCTGCCGATGCTGGGCCAAGGCGAGGACCTTCTCGCGATGGGGGCGCGCGCCAGCGCAAACGGACTGCCGCCGCCCGTGGCTGTTCTCGTACCAGATAAGGGTGCCGTCATTCGCACCGATGCCAGTCCCGGCGCCGAAGCCATGCTGAGCTGCCTTGCGCTGGTCACCGCGCGCCTGCCGCTAAGCGCCGAAGTCGCTTATCTCACCGCCGAGAATGAACAAGCTCTTCTGAATTGGGACGCCGAGCGCTACCGCCAGCAGCTGACCGCTCGTCGCTGACAAGAACCGGCGCACCTGTGGGACGAGGCATTAATAGGGCCTTCCGGCGGGCCGCAGACCGCATGTTCCATCTTTCTTGTGCTTGACCAAGGCAACTCCCGCCGCGTCAGCACGTGAGAGCCATTATGCCTGATCACCTGTTCTCGTCGGCAACGCAGCCGCGCCGCCAGGTGATGCGCTCTGCATCCCCTGCACAAGCGTCGATCTCGGTGTCGTGCGGGCCGGCCCGGCCAGCGCCATCTGGCGGCGCCGGCGCGCCTGCAATTGCTGGTCCGCCAGCACGCCGAGCAAGATCACCGTCCCCATCACGGCGAAGTTGAGGGAATTGGGGATGCCCAGGATATTCACGAGGTTCTGCAGCACCTGCAGCAGCGCCGTTCCCAGCACGATGCCCAGAATGGAGCCTTCACCGCCGCGCAGGCTGCACCCACCCAGAACGGCAGCTGCGATGGCGTAGAGTTCGTAGAAATTGCCGAACGAGCTCGGAGACACCGAGTTCGTATAGAACACGAACAGCACGGTTGAGACGCCCGCGAGCCCGCCGCTGATGATATAGGCCGTCGCGATCACGAGGTCCGTGTTGATACCGGAGAAGCGCGCCGCTTCCTCGTTCTTGCCCACCGCATAGAGCCAGCGCCCGTAGACCGAGCGGTGCAGCAGCACGCCCAGGATCAGCGCAAGGATGATCAGGAAGATGAAGGTGTTCGGAATGCCGGCGATACTACCGGACGCGATGTCGCTCAATGTCTTGGCTTCATCACCGTAGCCGAACCCCCGCGTCGAATCGCTGGTATAGTAGCGGGCGGCGCCGCGATAGATCAGCAACCCGCACAGCGTGACGATGAAGGGCTGCATTTTCAGCCGCGTGATCAGGAAACCCTGGATCGCGCCGAGAGCCAGCCCGCCCGCCAGGACAAGCAGCAGCGCGAGCGGCCAATAGATCTCATAAGTCGTGAGAAGGTCGATGAAGACCACGCCAAGCAGCGCGAACATCGAGCCAAGCGAGAGATCGATGCCTCCCGTGATGATCACGAGCCCCTCGCCCAGCGCGAACACACCGAACAGGCCGATCAGATTGGCCATGTTCAGCAAGTTCACCAGCGACAGAAAGGCCGGATTGATGGCGCCCGTGATCGCGGAAATCACGACCAGGAGCAGGAGCAGGCCGAGTTCCTTCTTCATCATGGCGCAGCGGCTTCCACGGTTTCCAGCGCTTGGCCGATCGCCAGCCGCAGCACGTTGTATTCGCTGAGCTGCTCGCGCGGCAGCACGCCGCTGACACAGCCCTCATGCATGACCGCCACCCGATCGGAGACGCCGATCACCTCCTCCATATCCGAGGAGATCATCACGATCGCGACGCCCTGATCGGCGAGATGGCGCATCAGCAGGTAGATCTCGCTCTTGGCACCGACATCGATGCCACGGGTCGGTTCGTCGAAGAACATTACCCGTGGCTGCATCGAAAGCCACTTGCCCAGCACCACTTTCTGCTGGTTACCGCCGGAGAGCGTCACGGCCTCCATATCGGCGCTCGGCGCCTTGATGGACAGACGTCTCATCTGTTCCTTGGCGACCTTGCGTTCGGCTGTGCCGCTCACCAGCCACATCCGCGCATAGTTCAAAAGGTTCGCGAGCGTCACGTTCTCCCGGATCGGCAGATCCAGCACGAGCCCGGATTTCTTGCGGTCCTCCGGGACCAGATAGATCCCTTGCCTGATCGCATCGCGCGGGGAAGCGACACCGACCGGCTCGTTGTCGATCCTGATCTCCCCGCCAAGCAGCGGGTCGATGCCGAAGGCCGCGCGGGCCAGCGAGGTGCGGCCCGCACCTACCAGCCCTGCCAGGCCGAGGATCTCGCCACGGCGCACGGAAAGATTGATCTGCCGGTCGGGAAACGCTGATGTGACGAGGCCGACGATATCGCAGCCGCCCGGCTGCGGCGGCCGTCCCGGCGGCGTATATAGCGCCTTCAGGTCGCGACCGATCATCAGCCGGATCATCGCGGCATGGCTGAGTTCGTGCCGCGCCAGTTCGCCGACCGTGCGCCCGTCGCGCAGCACCACGACGCGGTCCGCGCAAGTCGTGATCTCGCCAAGCCGGTGGGAGATATAGATCACCGAAATGCCATGCCCCTTCAGGTCGGCAATCACCTCCAGCAACCGTTCGGTCTCGGAGATCGTCAGGCTGGAGGTCGGCTCGTCCATGATGATGACGCGGGCGTCGATCGAGAGCGCCTTGGCGATCTCCACCATCTGGCGCTGCGCGATCGACAGGTTGTCGACCGGCGTATCCGGCATGAAATCGGCACCCAACCGCTCCAGCAGCGGCGTCACCCGGGCACGCATCTTCGTGTTGTCCACCAGCTTCAGCGGACCGCCGATCAGCGTCTCGCGCCCGATGAATACGTTGGCCGCGACATCGAGATTCTCGAACAGGTTCAGTTCCTGGTGGACGAAGGCGATGCCGGCCCGCGTCGCCTCGCTCACCGTCATGCGCGCATGATCGTTGCCGCCGATGCGGATCACGCCCGCGCTCGGCGCGATCACGCCCGCCAGCACGCGCATCAAGGTCGATTTGCCGGCGCCGTTCTCGCCGATCAGTCCCAGCACCTCGCCGCGCTCGACGCGCAGGTTGACATCGTCGAGGGCCCTGACACCGGGATAGGTCTTGCTGATCCCGGCAAGTTCCAGCAACGTCTCCGCCATTCGGCGTTTCCTCCCGCACAACGCCCGGCGGCGGTGGCCGCCAGGCGGTAAAGCACCGCTGATGTTACTTCTTCAGCAGCTCTTTCATCGATGCGGTGAACTGCGCGACGTTGGTCTTGTCGATCACCTTGGTCGGCACGATCAGCTTGCTGTCCTTCGGGATCCAGGACTTGTCGCCATTCAGCGTCTTGATGATGTTGGTGGCGGAGAGATAGCCGAACTCGTAGGGTTGCTGCACGACGGTGGATTCGATGGTGCCGTCCGAGATGCCCCGCAGCGTGCGCTGGTCCTCGTCGAAGCCGACGATCTTCACCTTGCCGGCTTTGCCGGCCGCCTTCACCGCGTCATAGATCAGCGGCGTCTCGTAGCTCCACAGACCCGACAACAGCGCAATGTCGGGATATTTGACGAGCACGTTCTCCATATTCGCCTTGGCCTTGGCGAAATCCACCTGGTCGGTGAACACGTCGACCAGTTCGACCTTAGTGCCGGCGATCGCGTCCTTGATCCCCTGCACCCGCTCGCGAGCATTGTCAGCGTCCATCGTTCCGACAAACAGCGCGATCTTGCCGCCGTTCGGCAGCGCCTTCTTGATCTCCTCGCCGGCCTGCCGCCCGGCCGCGACATTGTCGGTGCCGATATAGGCAAGACGATTGCTCTGCGGCGCGTCGCTGTCGGTCGTGATCAACACGGTCTTGGCGGCGACCTTGTTGAGTTCTTCCGTTGCATGTGGGGCATCGTCGACGGAGATGGAGATGCCGGCGACGCCGCGCACCAGCAAGTCATCCAGTTCCCGCCGCTGGCCCGCCGCGGTCCCTTCGTTGGTGACGATCAACTCGATATTGTAATCCGGGTGTTCTTTCTGCGCCTTCTCAAGCCCGCGACCGGCGATGGTCCAGAAATCGGCCGCGACGTTGGTCACCAGCGCGATGGTCTTTTTCTGCTGAGCCTGCGCCGTCCCGATGGCCGTCACGAGCACAGCTGCGCTCGCCAGCAGTGGCACGATCAGCTTCATTGAGCCCTTCATGTGCACCTCTCCCTTATGTCACCCCCGTTATGAGGGGATTCATGCGCGGCGCTTCTTGCGCCTTATTTTATTTACGCTTCGAATAAATTATGGAGAAGAATACCTCAGGTCAAGGATGTTCTTGCTCCTTCGCTCCCGCAAAAATAGTGCACGAGGTACAATCAGGCAGACTTTCGCTGCGTCACTTCTTCACGGCCGCACCGCACACGTTGATTAACTTCACCTATCGAATTAAAACACTGGCATGGATGACGAACCCGAACCGACGAGACGTGCTGCGAGTGTGACCCGCGGATCAAATCGCGGCCGCCTCGTCGAGGTCTTGCGGCGCCAAGGGCCGTTGCCGCGCGTGGAGCTCGCGCGGAGTACGGGGCTGAGCTTCCCGGCCATTTCGGCGATCACGTCGAAACTGATGTCGGAAGAACTGCTGTGCGAGGCCGAGACCGAAGCCGGGGCAGCGACATCGTGGCCCGACGATACCGATGAAGAGGATGCTGACGGGCTGAATGGCCGTCGCCGTGGCCGGCCGGCGGTGCTGCTGACCATGAATCCGGAGTTCGGCCGCATCATTGCGGTTTCGCTGCGCATGAACCTGATCGAGACGCTGATCGCAGACTTCAGTGGCTCCGGTCTGGCGCAATCGCGACTGACGCTGGCGACGCGCGCTCTCGATGCAGCTGCGTTGTGCGATCTCGTAATCACGCAGATCGACGCGATGCTTGACGCGACCGCGACGCCGCGCCACCGGCTGCTCGGAATCGGAATTGCGCTGCAAGGCATCGTCAATGCCGACGCCGGGCGGCATCTGTGGAGTCCCGCGTTGTCGGTCACCGATGTCGATCTGGCGAAGCCGCTGCGTCAGGCGTTCGGGGTCGAGGTCGTGATGGCGAACGACGCGGTCGCAGTCGCGCTGGCGCTGGCAGCCGCCGAACCGGCACTGGCAGAGGGCCTGTCGGCCACGATCATGGTCGGCCACGGCGTCGGGATGGGCGTCGTCGTCGACGGCGAAGCGCGCTGGGGCGCCGGCAGCGAGATCGGCCACATCAAATTGGCGCCGAACGGTCCGCAGTGCCGCTGCGGCCAGCGCGGCTGCGTCGAGGCCTACCTCGCCGACTATGCGCTCTATCGCGATGCCCGCACCTTTCTCGACCTGCCGCCTGCGGCATCGCAGCAGCCGTCGGAGGCGCAGATGGACTTGCTTCGCCAGCGAGCACTGGGCGGCGATCCCCGCTTCGAGCAGTTGTTCCAGCAGGCAGGCCACGCGCTTGCGGAGGCCGTTGCCGCAACGATTTCAGTGCTGCGCCCCAACCATGTCATCCTGGCCGGCCCCGGCCTGCAGGGATTTGACATGATGCGCCACGCTTATGAGGAGCGGCTCGCGCAGGCGGTGTTGCCGTGGCTGCTCAAGTCCACGGCGATCTATGTGCGTCCCTGCGAGTCGGCGGCGATCGTCGATGGCATGGTGCGGCGGACCTTGCGTGTGGTGGACCGGACCCACATGGAAAGCAGCGAGTGAACACCGGAAGCTGCGGCCCTTGTTCGAGCTGCAGCCGTGCAACCGACGCCCTTCAGGCGCCACATCGAGAGGACGCCAATGCTGGGCGCTATCTATCCAAGTCTCAAGGACCGGACCGTACTGGTGACCGGCGGCGGTTCCGGCATCGGCGAGGCCATCGTTCGGCAATTCGTCGGCCAAGGCTCGCGGGTCGGCTTCATCGACATCGATGTGAAAGCCTCAAATCAGCTGCTGGCCGACCTGCCAGCCGATGCCAAGGTGCATTTCGAGCCCGCCGACCTGCGCGATATCGCCGCCCTGCGGCGCGCGGTCGCCGGCGTCCGCGAGGCGCTGGGGCCGATCACCATCCTGGTCAACAACGCGGCTCGCGACGACCGTCACACCATCGAGGAGGTCACGCCCGAATATTGGGACGAGCGGATCGCAGTGAATCTCAAACACCAGTTCTTTGCCGCCCAGGCGATCGCGCCGGACATGACCCAGGCAGGCGGCGGCTCGATCGTCAACATCGGCTCGGTGAGCTGGGTGATCGGCCAAGGCAACATGCCCTGCTACACCACCGCCAAATCAGCGATTCAAGGCCTGACCCGTGCGCTCGCCCGCGACCTTGGGCCGAACAACGTGCGCGTCAATTCCATCCTGCCCGGATGGATCATGACCCAGCGGCAGCAGGATCTCTGGTTAACGCCTGAGGGTGAGGCCGAAATCATGCAGCGCCAATGCCTCAAGCGCAAGCTCGTGCCGGATGACATCGCCCGCGTCGTCCTCTTCTTTGCTGCGGACGACAGCGGCGCCTGCACCAACCAGAACTACATCGTCGACGGCGGCTGGGTTTGACCCACCTGGCCGACCGGGGTGGCAGGTGCGCTCGCCCGCAGGCCGCCGCTCCCTCTCATTCAGAGGTGGCACCGCCGAGATAAGCGTCGCGCACGCGCGGGTCTTGCCTGAGCTCGCGCGCCGGACCGGACAGGACGATCCTGCCGGTTTGCAGAACATAGGCCTCATGGGCGATTTCGAGAGCAAGGCTTGCGTTCTGCTCGACCATGAAGATCGAGACGCCCTCCTGGTTGATCGTCCGGATCAGCTCCAGCACACGATCGACATAGAGCGGTGACAGCCCCATGGTGGGCTCGTCCATGACGATCAATCGGGGGCGGCTCATCAGCGCACGGGCCATGGCGACCATCTGCTGCTCGCCACCGGACAGCGAGCCGGCCCGTTGCGACAGCCGCTCTCCGAGCTTTGGAAATAGCGTCAGCATGCGATCCAGGTCACGCCCGACCTCCGCACCGTCCGTGCGCACGAATGCGCCCATCAGGATGTTCTCGCGAACACTCATGTCCGCGAACAGCCGGCGCGCCTCCGGCACGGACGCGATACCGCGGCGCACGATCTGCGGCGTCGTCAAACCGAGCATCGAGGTTCCGTCGAACTCAAACTCGCCCGAGCGCGGCCGCACCAGGCCGAGAATGATCTTCATCGTGGTCGACTTCCCGCTGGCATTGCCGCCAAGCAGGCACACGATATGACTGCGCGGCACCTCGATCGAGAGGTCGAAATGCACCTGCGCCTGGCCATAGAAGGTATTGATCGCAGACAGTCGCAGCAGCGGATCGGAGCAGGATGGTGGGTTCATGCCACCGTCTCTTCGTCGTCCGCGGGTTGCGACAGGCCATGACCGAGATATGCCTCGATCACCTTGGGATCGTTACGCACCTCCTCGCCGGTCCCCTCGGCGATCTTCTTGCCCTCGTCCATGACGACGACACGGTCGGACAGGCGCATCACCATGTCGAGCTTGTGCTCGATCAGAAGGATCGTCAGACCCTCCGCCTTCAGTTCGGCGATCAGCTCCTGCATCTCGCTGGTCTCGGTCGGGTTCATCCCCGCGGTCGGCTCGTCGAGCAGCAGCAGCCGCGGCCGGAGCGCGAGCGCACGTGCGATCTCGACCCGCCGGCGATTGGCGTAGGACAGGCTGTAAGCTGGCTGGTCGATCCGTGGCAGGAGACGCTCGCCGAACCGGGCAAGAATCCCCCTCACCTCCTCGCGCAGCCGCTCCTCCTCAAGCTTCACGCTGCCCGGCCGCAGCAGCGCCAAGCCGAGCTCGAGCAACGGCGCGGCCAGGATCGCCGGCGGCCTGACGGCGCGGAGCCGCGTATGGGCACCGATCAGGACATTGTCCATCACGCTGAGATTGCCGAAGACGCGCCCCAGTTGGAATGTGCGCGCCATGCCGCCGGCGGCCAGCCTCTCGGGCGACAGACCTGTGATGTCCCGGCCATCGAAAAACACCTGACCTGCGCCGGGCGCATCCAGCCCGGTGACGAGATTGAACAAGGTCGTCTTGCCGGCACCGTTCGGGCCGATGATGCTCACGAGTTCGCCCTCGGCGAGATCGAGGTCGATGCCGTCCACCGCCGTGAGTCCGCCAAAGCGCCGGGTCAGCCCGCGCAAGGAAAGCAGGGTTGACGGGCCACCGCCGGTCGCGTTCGTCTGCGCTGCGCTGGGTGCGGCCATCAGATCGTCCCCAGCAGGCCCTGCGGCCTGAATCGCACCAGCAGCAACAGGACGATGCCGTAGATCAGGATGCGGTACTCGGCTGCGACGCGGAACACTTCGGGCAGACCAACCAGCGCTACCGATCCGACGATAGCGCCCACCACGTTGCCCAATCCTCCCAGGATCACGATAGTGAGCGCCAGGATGGATTGCTGCGTGTTGAAGGTCTCGTGATTGATATAGGAGTACAGGTGGGCAGCGATGCCTCCGCTCACGCCGGCAGCGAATCCGCCGTAAATGAATGCCAGCGATTTGTAACGGTTCAATCCCAGGCCGTAGCTGCGCGCGGCCACGTCGTCGTCGCGGATGGCACGGAAGCTGCGACCGAGATGCGACGCAAGCAGCCTCGTCTGCAGCAGCGCCAGCAGAACCATGACGGCGAAGCTGAACCAGTAGACTGCTGCAGGGCTGACCAGCTCGTAGCCAAACAGCGACAGTGGCGGAATGCCCGAAATGCCGATCGGTCCGCGCGTGACCGATTCCCAGTTCAAGATGACCAAGGATACGATCTCGCCGATCGCCAATGTTGCAATCGAGACGTAGTGACCGCGCAATCGGAAAGATGGCGAGATAAGAGCCGTGCCGAGCCCAGCACTCATCAGTCCGCCGCAGATGATCGCAATTCCGACCGGCACGGAAAGCTCGAGCGAAAGCAGCGCCGACGTGTAGGCACCGATTGCAAGCAGCGCGGCATGGCCCAGGGAAACCTGCCCCACCGTGCCGGCGACAAGCGTCAGGCTGAGCGCCAGCATGGCGAACAGCCAGGCATTGGTGAGAACCTGAAGCACGTAGGACGAGAGTGGCAGCAGCGGCAGCGATGCGAACACCACGACCGCGATCGCCAAGCTCCAGCGCGGAATCCGGAGCGGACGGCTGGGTGCAACGAAAGTGCCGGTCAGCGGCTCCGGAGGGGTTTGCTTGGAGCTCGCGAACAGGCCGTTCGGCCGCAGCACGAGGACCAGGATCAGCAGTAGAAACGCGAAGAGATTGCGATAACTGGTGCCGAACAGCGCGACACCGTAGCTTTCGACCAGCCCAAGCAGGAGACCGCCGACGACCGCGCCGGGCACATTGCCCGCCCCGCCGGCCACCTCCGCGACGACGCCCTTGAGCGTTGCCTGAAGGCTCATCGCTGTATCGATCTGGTTGTAATACATGCCGACCAGCATGCCGGAGAGCCCGCCAAGCGCGGCAGCTATCCCGAACACGGTCTGATTGACCCGGTTGACGTCAACCCCCATCTGCATGGCAGCCTCGCGGTCCTGCGCTGTGGCTCGCACGGCCCAGCCGAGTTTGCTGTAGCGTAGGAAAACGAAGAGCAGAGCAGCGCTGGTGATGCCAATGCCGGCGATCAAGATGTCGAGCGGACCGATCGTTCCGTTGCCGATCTGGTAACGGATATCCGGCAGCTGGCTCGGCAGCGCTCGCGGATTGGGCGAGAAGGTGAGCATGACGAGCTGATCGAGCACGAAGCTGATGCCGATCGTAGCCAGGAGCGGCGCGATACGGGCCGAATTTTGCAGCGGGCGCAGTCCGAAGCGCTCGATGATCAATCCGACCAGCGCGGAGGCTGCCACGACCAGAAAGATGGTGAGGAGCAGCGGCGTGCGCAGCCCGACCACCGCGACCCAGCCGATATAGGCGCCGACAAGGTAGATCGAGCCTTGCGCGAAATTGATCAGGCGGCTGACGCCGAAGATCAGGGCAAGCCCGACCGCGATGAGTGCGTAGACGTTGCCGACGATCAGCCCATTGATCGTGTAGTCGAGCCAGGAAGACACGCGTGATTCCTAATCAAAAGCGCCGGCGCCTATTGAAGCCGGCCAGTGAACATCAGCTCGGCTTGCCATCCCACAGCGTGAATTGACCTTTCTTGACGACGAGTTCTGCATTCATGGCGCCTTTGACGCGGCGGGTCTGGATATCGAAGGTCGCCGGTCCGAAGATGACCGTGGAGACGTCGTGGACCTTGGCGAAGGCATCGCGAATGGCGCGGCGATCGGTCCCGCCAATTCTCAGCACGGCCGCCGCCACATTCATCGCATCGTAGGAATAGGCGTTGAACGCATCGGGTTCCTGGCCGTTGTATTTTGCCTTGAAGCCCGAGATGAACTTGCGCACCTCCGGCCGCGGATCTTCGGGAAAATACCTGGTGCCGAGATGAACATTCTCGACCGCCTCTCCACCGAGCTCCAAAAATTTCGGCGAGTAGACCGAACTCGCAGCGCAGATCGTCTGCTTCAGGCCGAGCTGTCGCGCTTGACGTGCGATCAGCGCGCCATCCGAATAATACGAGATCAGGATGAGGCCATCCGGATTGGCGTCGCGAACGCGTACCAGCGTCGACCGGAAATCGCGCTCGTCGGGAATATAGCCTTCCGTGATGGCCACCTCAGCGCCAAGCTCCTTGGCGGCGCTGGCGAAATAGTCGCGGCTGGTACGCCCCCAATCGGTGTTCAGGTGCAGAATGGCGAGCTTCTTGAGCCCAAGCTTGCTCACCGCGTAACGCGCCAGCAGCGGCTGCTCGTCAGCCTGACTCACCGAGGTGCTCCACATGAAGTCGCCACCCTTGGTGAAATCCGGATGAGAGTTCGTGAAGCCGAACTGGACCAGGCCTCCGCGCTGGTAGATCGGCGAGGCCGCCATCGATGCCGGACTGGAGAAATCGCCGAGCTCCATCACGATACTCGGGTCCGACACAAACTTCTGGGCGATAGCGACGGACTGGCGCGGATCGCTCTGGCTATCCTCGAACCTGTAAGCGAGCTTGCGCCCATTGATGCCACCGGCCGCCTGGATCTCATCCAGTGCGAGGTCGAAACCCTGCTTCCATTGCGCGCCATATTGCGCATTCGGCCCGGTCAGCGGTCCGCTCACCCCGAGCATGATCGGCTCGGACGACTGCCCCAGGGCATTGCGGGCCCCGGCTGCGGCCATCACGGCCACTGCGAGCGATCCCTTGACCACGGTCCGACGGTTCATCTTGCTCATGTGCGGCTCCATTCATTCTTCATTCTGCTCTGGAACGCTGGTCCCGTTCGCTGGTCTCGTGCCCATCAGTTCGCCACTGGCGCTTCGGCTTCAGCCTCTCTCGTCCAACCCAAGGCCGGCGCCACCACGCTCGCCATCAGATCGATGGATCGCAGAATGAACGGATGAGGCGGGTCGATGGAATGCGCTTGAAACACCAGATCGGTCACCCGCTGCAGGGTGCTGTCGGCACGAAGTGAATCGATCACGTCGTCGGCCGTGCCGACATGGACATCGAACGCGGTGATCATCTCGCTCAGCGTATCTCCGGGCGGGGCGTGGCCACCGGCGATGAAGTGCTCCCGGGCACGCCGCAGGCCGATATCGGCCAAGCGCAGCGCCTCCTTGCGACCGTCCGCGACAAACACGCTGCGCGAGGCCATGATCCTTGGCTGCCGCCCCCGCGGCAGGGCCTCGAGATAGGCATCGATGATCGGGTCCTGAATCTCGGCCAGCGAGGCACGTGGCGCGTCCTTGGATCGGGGCTGCGTCCTCGACAACAACAAGCCGTCACCCGTCCTGCCTGCTCTCGCGCCACCGCTCACCGAAAACGTCGCCTGCCAGATCCGATCGCAAAGCTGCGGTCCTGGCGGATAGATCATGTCGCCGCCGGGGAGCGTCATCCCGCCGAGTGCGTTGCGGACAATGTCGAGATTGCGGGCAAAGATCTCCGCGCGCTGCGCACTGTCGAGCCCGAACGAGGCAAAGGCGGATGGATTTCCGCCGGTCCCGACGCCAAGCTCGAGCCGCCCGCCGGAGAGCAAGTCAAGAACGGCCGCATCCTCCGCCACGCGCACCGGATGCTCCAAAGGGAGCGTGACGATGCCCGTCCCCAAGCGGATGCGCGAGGTTCGCGCGGCGACGAATCCTAGAAAGGCGAACGGAGACGGAAGCCCACCCTCGCCTTCATGGAAATGGTGTTGCGCAATCCACGCTGAATCGAGACCTGCCTTTTCCGCGTGCAGTATCTGCTCGGTTGCCAGTCGGTAGCGCTCAGCCGGTGCCGCATCATCGAGCAGACGCGTGAAGAATCCCAATCTCTTAAGTTCTGCAAAACGGTTCATGAAGACCTTTAGCTTGAAACCCACCGGTCGGGCTTGTCCGGCTTCGCCACCGTCCGGCAAGTTTGCGCGCAGATCATCGTCCCGTCAAATCGACGCACGCAAGCACGAGGCACGCAGCCTCTGCCGGCTTCAAACTGTGCTTGCAGGGATAGCGTCAGGCAACCGGTTCGATCGGATCACCAACTCGGCAGTACTGCGCCCTTGAACTTCGTCAGAACGAATTCCTTGACCTCTGGCGCGTGGTAGCTGTCCACGAGAATCCTGACCCAGGGCTTGTCCTTGTCGGCGGCGCGGACGGCGATCAGATTGACGTAGGGGCCCTTGGGGTCCTCCCGCAGGATCGGGTCCTTCACCGGATCAAGTCCTGCCTGGGTCGCGTAGTTGGTGTTGATCGCAGCGGCGTCCACGTCGTCCAACGCGCGCGGCGATTGCGCTGCGTCCACTTCGATGAACTTCAGCTTCTTTGGATTGTCGGAAATGTCTAGGACTGTCGGCTTGAAGCCGACGCCATCCTTCAGCTTGATCGCACCCTTGTCGCGCAGCAGCAGCAACACCCGCCCGCCATTCGTCGGATCGTTGGGGATCGAAATCTTGCCGCCCTCCGGCACGTCCGCCCAGGTCTTGTACTTCTTGGAATAGACCCCGATCGGGAAATTGACGGTCAACCCGACCGACTCGATCTTGTAGCCGCGATCGGCCTTCTGGTTGTCGAGATAGGGCTGGTTCTGAAACGAGTTGGCCTGGATGTCGCCCGCATCAAGCGCGGCATTCGGCACGACATAATCCGAGAACTCGACCAGCTGGATATCGAGCCCACTCTTCGCGGCGATCGGCTTTACGGCTTCCAGGATCTGCGCATGGGGCCCCGGGGTCACGCCGACCTTGATGGTCTCGGCTGAAGCGCCCACCGACCAGGCCACGAGCAAGGTCGGGAGCATGAAAACGGAACGAAACGACACCTCAGCCTCTCCTGGAATTCAGAACTATGGCATGGTCATCTCCCGCGCCGCCCATGAAATCAATGAAATGGAAATCCAAATTTGTGCTTGTGGCGGGGTGCCGGTTCTATGCCGGCGCCCCAAAAGGAAATGGATCTACGCTCCCCGGCTGGCGCCGCGCCGCCAGCAGCGCAAGGAGCGATTTCGTCAGATTCCTCGGCGCAACGCCGATCGACGTCGCGCGGGAATCGGGTCGACGACTAAAGGCCTCGATCCTCGTACCTTCGTAGCTGAAGACGCGCCCAGACCTCGACCAGCGCCTCGGCGAGCGCATCGATCAGGCCGTCATCATGATAGGGCGACGGCGTGATGCGCAGCCGCTCCTGCCCGCGCGGCACGGTCGGATAGTTGATCGGCTGGATGTAGATGCCGTGCTCCGACAGCAAGAGGTCGGAGGCCAGCTTGCACTTTTCGGGATCGCCGACATGAACCGGGACGATATGGGTGTCGCTCGGCATCACCGGCAGGCCCGCCGCATGCAGCACGGCCTTGAGCCGCGCTGCGCGATCCTGATGCCGCTGCCGTTCCCATTGCGAGGTCTTCAGGTGACGGATCGCGGCGGTGGCCGCCGCGCAGACCGGCGGCGGCAGCGCGGTGGTGAAGATGAAGCCCGGCGCATAGGAGCGCACCGCGTCGATCAGGTTCGCATTGGCCGCGATATAGCCGCCGAGACAGCCATAGGCCTTGGCCAGCGTGCCCTCCAGGATGTCGATCCGGTCCATGGCACCGTCGCGCTCGGCGATGCCGCCGCCGCGCGGGCCGTACATGCCGACCGCATGCACCTCGTCGACATAGGTCAGCGCGCCATAACGCTCGGCGAGGTCGCAGATCCGGTGCAATGGCGCGACGTCGCCGTCCATCGAATACAGGCTTTCGCAGATGATCAGCTTGGGCCGATCCGGATCGGCGGCGCGCAAGAGCTGCTCCAGATGCGCCGTGTCGTTGTGCCGCCAGATCTGCTTCTCGGTGCCGGCCTTGCGGACGCCTTCGATCATGGAATTGTGGTTCAGCGAATCCGACAGCAGCAGGCAGTTCGGCAGCAGCTTGGCGATGGTGGAGATGCCGGTCTCGTTGGAGACATAGCCTGAGGTGAAGACCAGCGCGGCCTGCTTGCCGTGGAGATCGGCGAGCTCCCGCTCGAGCTCGATCAGCGGATGGTTGGTGCCGGCGATGTTACGGGTGCCGCCTGCGCCGGTCCCCATCCGCGTCGCCGCATCGACCATGGCGCCGATGACCTTGGGATGCTGGCCCATGCCGAGATAATCGTTCGAGCACCAGATCACGACGTCGCGCTCGCCCTCCGGCGAATGCCAGATCGCATGGGGAAAGCGGCCGGCCAGGCGCTCGAGATCGGCAAACACCCGGTAGCGGCGCTCCTGATGCAGCTGACCAAGGGCGCGATCGAAATAGGCGTCGTAATCAATACCGAGGCCGATCGCCCTTGCTTGATAGTTCATGACATAGACCTCCAGATCTGGACCAATATTAGTTGAATTTATAGGACCCCTGCACAAACACGCCGTAGCGCTCGGTCGTGTATCTCAGGAGCTGATTGAACGAGTCCACGGAATCCGTGCTGAGATGCCACCAGCGCCCGCCGATGCCGAGGCGAAAGCTGTCAGTCAGTTGATAGTTCAGCACCGTCTCGACTTGAAAGCCGCTGCCGCTGCCGGAGGCGGGATCGCGTCCAAAGGTGAAGTAGTGCGTATCGACCGCGTTCTGGCGGGTCCACGCATAGGCGACCTCGGCCTGCCAGCTCAACCGGTCCCACAGCCGCGTATCCACCGTAATGCCGGCGCGTCCCGTGTGCCAATGATCCTGCTCGGTCACGACTTTGACCGATGGCCCAAGCGCAGGCGCGCAGATCACCGGATTGGCGCCGACCTGGGTGCAGCCTCGCGCATCGACAGTCTCCGTCCAATAGTGATAGCCGACGAAGGCGCCGAGCCGAAATCGCTCCATCTCCAGGAGATTGAAGCCGACGTCGAGATTTGCGTACTGCAGCTGGCCGCTGGCGCTGCTCAAAGTCTTGGATGACGGATTGACGAAGGGCGCGAAGTCCTCGTCGACCAGGCTGCCTGAGCTGATCTTGCCTGCACCAACGTAGCCCTTCAGAAACATGTTCGTGAACGGACCATCGAGTGCGTCCACCCTGAAGAACATCTCGCCGGTGTGCCCGGTCAGCCCGCTGTAGGCCAGGCGCGATACCTGCGCGGTCCCGGTCTGATCGGCAAAATAGCGGTATCGGTTCTGCCCCGAACTGTACCAGTAGCGCAATCCGGCCTCGAGCGCATAGGACGCGAACGGCGATGACGACGACTTGACCGGCAAACCCGCCCCAGGGCTCTGGCCGGCGGCCATCGCCGCCGGGCGAGCCCATGCGCAGCTAACCATCGAAGCCTGACATTTGGTGACGCCATCCGCGCCGAAGTCACGCCTCAACGTCACGGTCGCGAACAGGTCCTTGGTCGTCGATTTGATATTGGCAAGCGTGCTGTCGACGTATCTGTAGCCGATCTCCGCCTCCGTACTGATCTCATTGGACCAGAGATAGGTCGCAAGGAACGATGGAAGGAACGTGTATTCCTTCAGGTCGGTCCGGGTCCCCGTCCTGTAGCCCAGCCGCACCCTTGGACTGACTGAGAGATTGGGTGTGATCGGATAGCGCGAATTGAGATCGAGCACATAGATCTTGGAATCCGCCAGGCTCGCATAGCGCACCGCCCCCATGAACAGGTCTCCGGGCGTGAAGATGTTGTTTCCGGTCAACTGTGCGGAGAGGTAATATTCCAGCCCGCTTGCCGGCGTGCCATCGACGCCGCCCGAGGGCAGCGTTCCCGTCAGATTCGTGACCGTCGCATCGGTGCTGACCTGCCACGTATCGTTCAACGGCTTGGAGTAGCTGATCATCGCCGACTCGAAGGTGGGCGTGCGGTCGATCGCAAACTGCTTGATCTCCGCCGCGGTGTTGAACTTCATCATGTCGTAAAGCGTCAGGAACGGCTGGCCCTGAAGTGCATTCCACGTCGACAGATACGGCACCTTGCGGTAGTCCACCGAGGCATTGAACACCGACTTGTCCTCCAGGGTATAGGTCCCTGAGAAGATCGCCGCATTCAGCTGTCGAAAATAGGTATCGTAATCGATCGTGCCGAGGATCGATTTGTTGCTGTCGAAGTAGCGAAATTCAGCTCCGACTGCCTGGCGGTCGATGACGTTCCGATCATATTGGGTGATCAGGTAGACGCTCGTCTCCAGGCCGCCCAGGATCTTGCCAAAATCGATGCTGGCGCCGTAGAGAGACTTGTTGTCCTTGAACGGCGCGTCGAACCGGCTCCAATTTGGCGAACCTGCCAGCACGTTGAAGCGGAACGCGGGGCTCTGCTGCCAGCTCACCACCGCGCCGTCGAACCGGCCAATCACGCCGCCCGTGTTGCGGGACTGGCGGCCGACACGGAGCGTCACGTCGGCTTCCTTGAGGGTGTAGTCGACCTGTGCGGTCGAGACGCCGTATTTGTCGGTGCTGGTGTCGAACTGCCGTTCATGGGTGAAGGCCAGCTTGAATTTGGTTCTGACGCGGTCATTGTCGGCCGTCCCGAACACGTCGATGTTGGTGAGCAGCGTGTTCTGGTGCACGCGGTGCGCGTCCGCATCGGCATTCGGATTGGGAGCGGTCGACAGATCCTTCACCGCATTCGTACTGTCATTGGTGATGAAGGTCGTAGAGGCGCTGCCTGACACCGACCAACGGGTTTCGCCCGTGGGCGTCCCGGCCTTGACCGGAAGCGTATCGGGCGAGCCCGCCGGCATGTCGCGGGGCCGCTCGGGCGCGCTGCTCGTCGCAGTCAGAATGGCCGCAAGACGTTGCCGGACGCGCTCGCTGCCCTCCCCGCTCTGGTAGCGCCGAAGGTAGTCTTCGTATTCGGCCTGTGCCGCAGCGGTCTGCCCGGACTTCTGGAATGCGACGCCGAGCAACTCCTGGGCTTCGGCGCTCGCGCTGTTCTCCGGATATTTCAAGACCCGCCGCAGGATGGCGATCGCGCTGCTGAAATTGCCTTTCCGGACCGCAGCCCGCGCTTCGTCCATCGACCCCTCGATCAGTCTGATGTCGGCTTCCGTAAGGCTTTGCTGAGGTCCCTCTTTACGCACCGAGGTCGGAGCGGTGGCAGAGCCCTTCTGCTTGGGGTTGCGGACGTCCGGAGCACCTGGGGCAGGAGCAGTTGGGAACAGCGCCCCCACCTTGCAGGCCGAGACGGGCCCCTTCCGTGCGATCACCACCGCGATCGTTTCGAAGCTTCCGGATTGCACGACCTGATAGGCAACCGGGCCCGCAAACTGGGCGACCAGGACCGGGCCCTTGGCTTCATCCAGGGCGAGGTAGACATCCTGGATTCCCGACGACTGCGCCCTCTCGATCCTGATACCCTCGCGCCTGACCAGACGCCGCGCCAGAACCGCTTCGCGATCGACCAGCTGAAGGTTGATGCTCAGCTGGTCACCGCGATCCTGCGGAAAGTGTCCGGTATAGCGGACGCGGACATGGAAATTGATCCGCAGCAGGCTGCAATTGCCGATCGTCGTGACGTCGGCGGAGGACACGAACTGGTCGATGACCGGCTGGGCGTTTACGCGCCGGACGCTCGAGCCGAACAGGCAGGCGCCGGCAACAAACAGCACAAACGATAGCCGCACGGCGGCGCTCGCCGAACGGCCGGCGAGCGAGAGGAAGCTGCACATGCTCACCATCCGCCTCCGTTCACGCGATGCGCCTTCGGTCGCCGCGTCACGATCGTCGTCTGGGATTGATCGGCATAGAGGTGGCAGGCGCCGGTGCAATCCCGGAGCTCGGCAGCGGTGTAGTTCATCGGTACGGGCTTGAGATACTTTGCGTGCTGTTGCGGATGGAAGTCACCGGCGTGACAGGCGGCGCAGTCGGGCTTGTAGGCCGCGAACTTCCAGGGAACGACTTGTGAATTGCTGGCATGGCAGCCGACGCAGCTGATCGCAGCGCCATGGTTCGGGAAGCTGGCCGACATGTGCTGGTAGGTGACAGAGGTCCAGCTAACGCTTCGGTGACAGCTTTCGCAGGGTGCGTTGGTCACGAAATGCCGCGGGCTTTTTCCGCTTGCGGTCGTCCCGTTGTGACAGCTCGCGCACGGCGCGGACAAGGTCGCGTGATCCATTCGTGCGCCGCTGAACGAGACCGTCCCCTTGTGGCAAGTGTCGCAGGCTGCGTTGGTCACAATGTGCTTCTGCGGCTTGCCGGTCGCGGTCACCCCGTTGTGGCAGCTTGCGCATGGTGCGGTGGCTCCGGTGTGATTGAAACGAGCTCCGGCGAACGTTGCCGTGCTCTTGTGACAGGTATCGCAGGGCGCATTGGTCACGACGTGCTTCTGCGGCTTGCCGGTTGCGACCGCCCCGTTGTGACAGCTGGCGCATGGTGCGGTGACTCCGGTGTGATTGAAGCGCGCGCCGGCAAACGTGGCCGTGCTCTTGTGGCAGGTCTCGCAAGGCGCATTGGTCGCGACGTGCTTCTGCGGCTTGCCGGTTGCAGTCATACCGTTATGGCAGGAGCTACAAGCTCCCGTCGCACCGGCGTGATCGAAGCGCGCGCCGGCAAACGTGGCCGTGCTCTTGTGGCAGGTCTCGCACGGCGCGTTGGTCACGACGTGCTTCTGCGGCTTGCCCATCGCGATCGTGCCGTTGTGGCACGAGCTGCACGCCGCCGTCGTGCCGGTGTGGCTGAACCGCGCGCCGGCGAACGTTGTCGTGCTCTTATGGCAGGTCTCGCAGGGCGCATTGGTCACGACGTGCTTCTGCGGCTTGCCCATCGCGATCGTGCCGTTGTGGCAGGAACTGCACGCCCCCGTTGTACCGGCGTGATCGAAGCGCGCGCCTGCGAACGTTGCGGTGCTCTTGTGGCAGGTCTCGCAGGGCGCATTGGTCACGACGTGCTTCTGCGGCTTGCCCATCGCAATCGTGCCGTTGTGGCACGAGCTGCACGCCGCCGTCGTGCCGGTGTGGCTGAACCGCGCGCCGGCGAACGTGGCCGTGCTCTTGTGGCAAGTGTCGCAGGGCGCATTGGTCGCGATATGGTTCTGGGGCTTTCCGGTGGCGTCTCTTCCGTTGTGGCAGGAGGCGCATGGTCCCCTCGCCGTAAGATGATCGAACTTTCTCGCGCCAAGGCTCGGCGTCCCCAAACCAGTGAGGCCAGGCTTGAGTTGCTTGGTTGGATCCAGCGACGAGAGTCCGCCTGCGGAAGTCTCCGACTGGTCCGCTGCTGGCCGGCCGAACGCAGGCGACAGCCTTGTCCGCGGATCTGTCGAGGGGAGTTGTCCCAATCCCGGAGCAGCAGCCTGAGGATTGGCCGACTGCGGCGCCGTCGAGAAGGTCGGCAAGGCTCCGGCTTTCGGCGCCGCATCCGGCTTGGCCGCGCCACCCGCTCCGACGTTGTCGTTTGCCGGTGCCGATGCCATCGGATTCGCCGCATTCGCGACCGGCTTGTTGCTGAGCAGAATGCCCGCGTTCCCGCCTGGCGCCGCAGCCGTTGCGGCAGGCTTTGCCGCTGGCGTCGTCGCGGACGGCGCAGTCGCTGCTTGCGGCGCGTTCGCCGGAGCCGTGGTCATGGTCCGATTGGCAGTGGCCGCTGTCGCCGACTTGGCCGTCGGGTTCGCCGGGGTGAGCGACTTCGCCGTGGTCGAGCAGCCACCAGCCGATTCCCGCGGATCGTCATCCCAGGTCGAGAAGTTGGCCGCGGCGCCTTGATGACAGCAGCCGCAATCCTGCGCTTTGGCACTGTGGCCAGGTCCTTGCGCGCCCCTTCGCCCCTGGCTCCGATACGCCCCGTTGTGACAGCTGTCGCACCTGGTCGCATGAACAGCCGAATGGTTCATGGTGTAGGTGGCGAAGCTCGCCGCGGTGTTGCTGTGGCAGTTCGAGCACTGCACGCCCGTCACCGGGATGTGCGGCGGTGTCGTCATGCCCTTTGCCGTCGAGCCGTTGTGGCAGGACGAACAGTTGGTGTCGGCCGCGGTATGGGCGAACGCGGCGCCTGCCCAGCTGGTGTAGCCGCCGCTCGCTGCCTTGGTATGGCAGCTGACGCAGTCCCGGCCGCCGGTGGCGACGTGACCCGGATAGGACGCCGTCCCCATCGCGCCCTTGGTGCCCTGGCCGGTGTAGGAGCCGTTGTGGCAGCTGTCGCAGCGCGCCGTCGACACCGCCGCATGGTTCATCGTGTAGGTGGCGAAGCTCGCCGCGGTGTTCGTATGGCAGTTCGAGCACTGCACCCCCGTCACCGGGATGTGCGGTGGCGTCGTCATGCCCATCGCGGTCTTGCCGTTGTGGCAGGTCGCGCAGTTGGTGTCGGTGGCCGCATGCTTGTAGCCGGCGCCGCCCCAGCTGGCGAACCCACCGCTCGCTGCCTTGGCGTGGCAGGTGATGCAGTCCTGGCCGCCGGTTGGGACATGGTTCGGATAGGACGCCGTGCCCATCGCGCCCTTGGTGCCCTGGCCGGTGTAGGAGCCGTTGTGGCAGCTGTCGCAGCGCGCCGTCGACACCGACGC